>JAJFLA010000046.1 GCA_021772935.1 Gammaproteobacteria bacterium | reverse complement strand
GATTGGAGCTTTTGTGGGGCTCCCGAAGGGCGATACGAGAAAGCATCATCTGCTGCGTCGCCTGAGGGCGCCTACTCTTGGTGCGCCTCTTGAGAAGGACTGGGCCATTCCCTGCGAGGCGGGCCTTACAGCTAATGCTTTTTCGTATCGCTTAATCACTACTTAATACAGGACACTACACTACACTAGTATAGATAATGACATCTCATGCCGTGGAAACCTGATTGCAAGCATGTCTGTGTCAGCTTAAAATGAGCGGTTAGGTCCAGTCTGATTATCACAAACATAATATGTATTTCATATTTATTAATATCAATTAGTTACGGAGAGTTTTTAAGTGTCTGTTGAACGTACATTATCAATTATCAAACCTGATGCGGTGGCTAAAAACGTGATCGGGGAAATTTATAGCCGTTTTGAAACGGCCGGGCTGAAGATTGTTGCAGCCAGGATGAAGCATCTGAGTCGTGAACAAGCAGAAGGTTTTTATGCTGTGCACAGGCAACGCCCGTTTTTCAATGACCTGGTTGATTTCATGACATCAGGTCCCGTCATGATCCAGGCCCTGGAAGGTGAGGATGCCATCACAAGGAACCGCCAGTTAATGGGCGCTACCAATCCGGCAGAGGCTGAAGCCGGTACTATTCGTGCTGATTTTGCAGAAAGCATTGAAGCCAATGCAGTACATGGCTCTGACGGGCCGGATACTGCCAAAACAGAAATAGCGTACTTTTTTGGCGAATAGTAATAGCAAAAGTCAGCTTGCGGTGAATTCCGCAGGTGCCCGTGTAAACCTGCTTGATCTTGATGAAGTGGGTTTACGGGCTTTTTTTGAATCTATTGATGAAAAACCATTTCGGGCTCAACAGGTCCTGAAATGGATTTACCATCATGCGCAAACCGATGTTGCAGCAATGACCGACCTGGGAATTGCTTTACGTGAAAAGCTGAGCTTAATCGCTGAGATCAAGCTACCTGAAATTATCCAGGAGCACCGCTCTTCTGACGGCACCGTTAAGTGGCTCATAGGCTTCAAGGGTGGTAACGCGGTTGAAACGGTCTATATTCCCGAACCTAAGCGGGGTACTTTATGTGTATCCTCACAGGTCGGTTGTGCATTGAACTGTTCGTTCTGCGCGACCGGCGCACAAGGGTTTGCACGTAACCTGACAACCGCTGAAATCATCGGCCAGGTTTGGCTTGCAGCAAAGGCGCTGGGGCATGAACGCAATGGCCAGCGCCGTATTACCAACATCGTGATGATGGGTATGGGTGAGCCCTTGCTCAATTTTGATGCTGTTGTGCCAGCCATGTCATTAATGCGTAATGACCTTGGTTTTGGTTTCGCTGCGAAGCGTGTAACCCTGAGTACGGCTGGTCTGGTTCCTGGCATTTATCGCTTACGTGAGACCATTGACGTGGCACTTGCCGTATCACTGCATTCGCCCGTCGATGACGTGCGCACTGAATTGGTTCCTCTCAATCGCAAATATCCCATTGCTGAGTTAATGCAGGCCTGCAGGGATTACGTATCAGAGAAGCACAAACGTTCTGTGACCTTTGAATACACCTTGATAGATGGTGTTAATGACCACCCGCAGCATGCGCGTAAACTTGTTAAATTATTAAGAACAGTACCCAGCAAGCTGAATCTGATACCATTTAACCCTTTTCCGGGTACTCAATACCGTTGTTCCAGTCAAGATCGTATTGCAGAGTTCCAGGAAATCGTGATGCGCGGTGGGCTTATAGCAACCGTGAGAAAGACGCGTGGCGAAGATATTAATGCAGCCTGCGGACAACTGGTGGGTAAAGTAAAAGACCGTACCAAACGAAGTGAACGTATCAAACTAAAAATGATTGAGACCACCCCATGAGTATGTTGGTGCCGATAAAGTCAAAATCTAACAGGACCCTGTTAGCTGCAAGCATACAGTTGCTTGCACTGTTTACCCTGTCAGTTTTTATCAGCGCTTGTGCTTCCAATCCGTCGGATGATCAGTCCACTCAAGGTAAAAGGCATAAAGCTGCTGAATTCAATACTTCACTTGGACTTGAGTACATGACTCGTGGCCAATACGAAGTAGCCCTGGGCAAATTAAAAAAGGCTATCAAAGCAGATCCCGGTTATGCACAAGCACATACGGTGATAGCAGTACTCTACGAACGCATCGGCGAGATGGAGCTGGCAGGCAAGCACTATCACAAAGCTTATCAGGCTGCGCCCAGTAAAGGTGACGTCAATAATAATTATGGCGTTTATTTGTGTCAGACAGGTGAAGGTAATCAGGCCACCGAGCATTTTCTAAAGGCACTGGACGATCCGTTTTATAGCTCACCGTCGGTGGCTCTAACGAATGCTGGTTCCTGTGCGCTGGGTAAAGGTGAGTTGACCGAGGCGAATAATTATCTGCGTCGTGCACTTAAAATAGAACCTGAATTTCCTGATGCGCTGCTGACCATGGCAAGACTGAATTTTGAGCAGCAGAATTATCTGACATCACGGGCGTTTATACAACGCTATGAAGCTGTCGCCAGCCATGGGCCAGAAAGCCTGTTGCTTGCTTACAGGGTGGAAACAGCCTCAGATGATGACAAAAGAGCCAATAAGTACAAGCGTAGCCTTGAAACCGACTTTCCCAAATCAGATCAAACAGCAGAGGTCCGGAGGATTTCTGGAACATGAAACCGCAACAAGAAACCATCCCCATGACAACGGGTGAGTACCTGAAGCAACAGCGGATGGAACGCGAGTTGTCGCTGGCAGCTGTTGCTCAAGCCGTTCATCTGGACGAGAAATTATTAAGAGATATTGAGCAGGGACAAGCGGATCATATCGCTTTGGTGTATAGAAATGGCTATATCCAGACCTATGCACATTACTTGCAAATTCCGCTAGAGAAAATTCAGACCCTGGTGATATCAACTGACAAGCAACAACCCGCAATACAAAATGTTTTTTTCGAACCACCAAAACGCAATCCCATGGATAGATGGATGCGTGCCACTAGCTATGTACTAGCATCTTTGTTAATCGGAACACTCGCGTGGCAGTTCACTCATGAAGCCGTCAGGTTGTCTCAAAATGGTTCAGCGTCCCACACCGGCCAAGATGGCGTAACGGAATCCGAGAGCATTACAAGTCAGGGTCAAGCACAGAAGTTTAAGGAGTCGGTAAATGCTTCCATTGCACCACTGGAGGCTCTTCACAGTCAGGCAACGGATGGTCTGGATACTGCTGAACGGGCCTGGGCGGCGGTGTCTCGCCCGCCTGTAGTGGATGGTGAAAGCCAACTAAAGATCACGATCTCTGCCGACAGTTGGGTTGAGATTACTGATGCGAACGGTCAGGAACTTGAGATGGACTTATTGCGTGGTGGCAGTGAAAAAGCGTATCACGGCAAGCCGCCATTTCGAATTCTGTTTGGACGCGTATCCGCTGTACGTTTGTCTATGGATGGTGAACCGGTGGATTTAACGGCGTTTGGCCGGGATGATGTTGCTCAGCTGACCTGGCCACCAAAACAAGCGACTGACAATAAAGGGCCGAGCCACAACTAAAATGAATAGCCCCATTCGCTCAATCCGCGGGATGAATGACATCCTTCCGGAAGATATACATTATTGGCACAGGTTGGAAACAACAGCCGAACAGATATTCGCTGCCTACGGTTTTGAACAAATTCGAATTCCCTTGTTGGAAAAAACCGATGTTTTTACCCGTGCTATCGGTTCGGCGACAGATGTTGTTTCCAAAGAAATGTATAGCTTTGATGACCGCAATCGCGAGTCTTTGAGCTTGCGACCAGAAGGAACCGCCGGTGTTGTACGCGCAGCCCTGCAGAATGGTTTGTTGTATGGACAGGTCAAGCGGCTTTGGTATAGCGGTGCGATGTTTCGTTATGAACGTCCGCAAAAAGGCCGCAGCCGACAATTTCACCAGATTGGAGCGGAACTTTTTGGTGTATCAGGCCCGGACGCAGACGCTGAAATTCTAGCGCTTGGTAGCGGCTTATGGAACCGTCTTGGCTTAACCAATTTGCGTCTGGAACTCAATTCGCTCGGCAACGCGGATGAGCGCAGCTTGTACCGGGATCAGCTGTATTCATTCCTCAACGCACACAAAAACGAACTTGACGATCAGACAAACGAACGCGCGGAACGTAATCCATTGCGTGTACTGGACAGCAAGGATCCCAAAGTTATTGCCTTACTCGAAGATGCGCCCTTGTTAATGGATCATCTCGGGGAAGCTTCGTGCAATCATTATGAACAATTGAAACGTTATCTGGACGGGCTGGGGATTGAATTTCATGAAAACCCGCGATTGGTGCGTGGACTGGATTATTATTGCCATACTGTATTCGAATGGACCACTGATGAGTTGGGTGCGCAGGGTACGGTTTGCGCGGGTGGTCGTTACGATAAGCTGATTGAACTACAAGGTGGGAAACCCTGGTCTGGTATCGGATTTGCTATGGGTGAAGAGCGCTTGGTTGAACTACTGCGTCAAAAAGATGATGTTGTGCCTCCGGTTATGCATGCTTACCTGGTTGCCGTGGGTGAAAACAGCACTGAAACTGCATTAAAACTCGCGTATGATTTGCGCGCCGGGATTCCAGCCCTGCGCTTGATCGTCAATTTGAATAAAGGCAGCTTCAAAGCCCAGTTCAAACGTGCTGATCGCAGTGGTGCACTATTGGCCCTGGTGTTAGGCGAGGATGAAATTCGTGACGGACAGCTTACAGTCAAATTTTTGCGTAGCGGTGATGAGCAGTTAAAACTGGACTTTAATCAGGTCGGGGACTGGATTCGTAAATATATCGACTCCATATAATCTTTTGTCGGGCACATGCCCGGTGTAATTTCAAATGATGGATTAATAAAATCAATGTCAGATTTATATGATACCCACGAACAGGGTGAACGCGTAAAAAGTTGGTTACGGGAAAATGGTAGTGCCATCGTCATGGGCCTGGTTCTCGCTTTCGGTTTAATGTTTGGCTTTCGGCAGTGGCAAGCCTGGGAAGTCAGTAAGCGTCAACAGGCATCAGCCGAATATCAGCTAATGGTCAGTTTGATTGAGACAGATAACATGGATGCTGCGGTACCCAACTACGAAGTACTGAAAGCCGAATATCCCAAATCTGCTTATACTTCCATGGCTTCCATGATGATGGCCAAAGCCCGCTTGCAAGCTGGACAATTGGATATTGCGGCAACTGCATTAACACATGCAATGAACACAGCCCAACCAGCCGCGATCAAGGTGATAGCAAGGGAAAGGCTTGCTCGCATTAAACTCAGTCAGGGTGATACGGATGCGGCGCTGGAGTTACTTGATGGAGCATCGTCTGAGGTGGGTTTCGAGGCATTGTTCGCTGAAATACGCGGTGATATTCACCTGGCAAGAGGTGAAACGGAGCTGGCTGTTCAAAATTACCAGGCATCGCTGAACGCGCTTGAAGAGGGTGTTGGAAATCGCGAGTTGTTGAGTATCAAGTTGCAAGCACTAGAGGCTGCTGCAGCGGCTACTGCCGCCGGGGTTGAGGTTGACACGGGCGGAGGTGAGATGTGAGGCAATGGCTTATCCCTGCATTAGCCGCACTTGTGTTACTTGATGGTTGCAGCTGGATAAAGAGTTGGGGCGATGACGACGATATTGATGCCCCAGCGAAGTTGCTGGAGTTTGAACCAACACTCAAAGTTGGAAAAGTATGGTCCACCGGTATAGGCAAAGGACTGGATAAAGCTGGAAGACAACTCAGACCCGCCTATTCATCTGGTTCCTTATACGCAGCCGATTACAAAGGTCTGCTGATGGCTATTGACGCAGATAACGGGCGTAAGCAGTGGGAAATCAAGACCAAACTACCTTTCACCGGTGGCCCGGGTGTGTCTGGCAAGCTGTTACTGATGGGGACACAAAATGGTGAGGTTTTTGCGTTCGATGTTTCGACTGGCACTCAGCTCTGGTCGGCGACGGTGACCTCAGAAGTACTCGCAGCACCCGCAGAGTCAGATGGAATCGTCGTTGTACGTTGCATTGATGGACGTGTTTTCGGTCTGGATGCAGATACCGGTCAGCGCGTATGGGTTTATGATCATAGTGTCCCATTATTGACACTCAGAGGTAATGCACCGCCACTGCTAAGGGCCGGCGTAGCTTTTATTGGTTACGATGGTGGTCAGGTTGTGGCCTTGCGTGTGGATGATGGTACCTTGATGTGGGAACAAACACTGGTCACTGTGGAAGGCCGGACCGAATTGGAGCGCCTGTCGGACATTGATGGTCAACTGGTTTTTATTGCCTCTGATTTGTTGGTTTCGAGCTATAAAAACCGTCTGGCTTCGCTGGCTGCGGATTCTGGCCGTTTACTGTGGTTCAAGGATATTTCTTCAGCCACGGGTGTTACGGTAGATCGTATCAATCTGGCGATAAGCGACAAAGACGGTAATTTGTGGTTGCTTGATCGGCGCAATGGCGCTGAATCGTGGAAACATGATCAATTGGTGCGCAGAGGCCTGACCCGACCGGTGTTTTATGGCCGTTTTATTGTGGTCGGTGATAAAGAGGGTTATCTGCACTGGATCAATATAAGTGACGGTCAGTTCGCTGCACGTGAAAAGGTCGGTGGCAATGGGTTTTCAGGACCACCCCTGGTGGTGGGTAATACGCTGTATGTGATGACTCAAAAGGGTGAGATAACTGCATTTCGGGCGGGTGTTACACTTAACTAGCAAAGTTTAAAAACTGTGTCATTAACCAAGGTTGCATTGCATTAACTCGCGCAAAATAAACGGA
The DNA here is from genome assembly GCA_021772935.1 of Gammaproteobacteria bacterium. GTDB lineage: Bacteria > Pseudomonadota > Gammaproteobacteria > Xanthomonadales > SZUA-36 > SZUA-36. Next base: position 332,811 of record JAJFLA010000046.1, on the reverse strand, counting down.
AATGGTTCTCTGACCCTGTTTATGCCTGTATGATGCTGCCATTCTTGAAACCCTGAAGAAAGCGTAAACTCATGTTACCCGTTGTCGCCATCGTTGGCCGGCCAAATGTCGGCAAATCCACGCTCTTCAATGCCTTGACTCGCACTCGCGATGCATTGGTAGCTGATATGCCAGGTGTAACCCGTGATCGTCAATACGGCATCAGTGCTGTGGGTGAGAGAGCGTGTGTCCTGATAGATACGGGTGGCCTCGTTGGCCAGGCTGAAGGTATCGATTATCTGACTGCCAAGCAGGTACATCAGGCCATCGACGAATCCGAGTTGGTATTGTTTGTCGTCAGTGCGAGGGATGGCCTGACGCATGAAGACGAGGACATAAGCCAACTATTGCGCCAGCACGACAGACCAGTATTGTTGATTGGCAATAAAACCGATGGAACAGACCCGGATGTCGCGCTGGCAGAGTTTTCCGTGCTGGGAATGGGGCCTGCACTGCCCGTAGCAGCCTCGCATCGTCGTGGTATGACCGACCTGATGGACGAAGCAGCTAATGTGTTGCCGCCGATGATTGAGGACGGGACAGGTCCGGACGAAGACAAAGATCGCCTGCGGCTTGCAATTGTTGGTCGTCCAAACGTCGGTAAATCGACACTGGTCAACCGTATGTTAGGTGAAGAACGTGTCATGGCATTCGACCAGCCGGGTACCACACGGGACAGTATCAGCACGTTTATGGAGCATGCTGGTATCAATTACGAACTGATCGATACAGCAGGTGTGCGTAGACGTTCCCGTGTTACGGATGTAGTAGAAAAATTTAGTATAATCAAGGCACTACAAGCTATAGGCCGTGCGCATGTTGTGGTTTTGATGCTGGACGCCAGCGAAGGTCTCACCGATCAGGACACGACCTTGTTGGGGCATATCCTGCAGCAGGGCCGGGCACTGGTGATTGCACTGAATAAGTGGGATGGCATGGAGGAATACGACCGCAAACAAGTGCTGTCGACAATGGATCGACGCTTGCAGTATGTGCCTTGGGCACGACAAATTCGCCTGTCTGCTTTACACGGTTCCGGTCTGAAAGAGCTTATCAAAGCGGTAACAGAGGCCTGGCGTAGCGCGACCATGGTCATGCCGACCCCTGAACTGACCCGTGTTCTGCAAAAAGCCTGGGAAGCCCACCAACCACCGATGAGCCAGGGACGTACTTCACGTCTACGTTTCGCGCATGCGGGCGGTAGTCTGCCGCCGCGGATTATTATTCACGGAAACCGTACTGATGCGATCCCGGCATCTTATAAACGTTATCTTGAAAATGTCTTTATCCGGCATTTCAAGTTACGTGGTACACCATTGCAGATAGACTTCCGAAGTGGTGACAACCCTTATAAAGACAAAAAGAACAGGCTTACTCAGCGTCAAATAGCCAAACGTAAACGACTGAAGAAATTCACCAAACGCAAATCCCGTAAATAATCTCTAACCCAGCTACCCCTGGTATTTTGACAGCGGCATGTGGGTGCGGTTAACAGAGACAAATACAAAATCAAATACATTCATGTATAAGCTCCCTGGGAAATGCGTGGGTCAGGAGTTTGTCAGGTTTTCCTCTTGCTATCCGTTACAATACACAAATAATTTTAATTCTGGAATGTCACATTGAAAAAAAATCTGAAAACCGAAACAGCGGCCATTCTTGATGGACTTGAGGTCAGCGCTGCAGTACTGACAGCTGTCAATTATGCCACCCTGGAACACGTCCAGACAGGTGGCCAGAGGCCAGGGCTTGCGGTGGTTCTGGTGGGCGCAGATCCCGCCTCAGCGATTTATGTACGGGCCAAGCGCAAAGATTGTGAAAGGGCGGGGATTACGGCCCGGGATTTTGATCTATCGGCCGAAACAACTCAGGCAGAACTGTTGGCATTGATTGATGAGCTTAATCATGACGATGACATTCAGGGTGTGTTGGTGCAGTTGCCATTACCACCACACATTGATGAGGTAGCCATCACTAATGCAATCAGGGCCAGCAAGGATGTAGACGGTTTTAATGCGTTCAATGTTGGCCGACTGGCCTTACGCCAGCCTGGTCTGCGTCCATGTACACCGCGTGGGATTATGACGCTGCTGAATTATTACGGTCTGACAACCAAGGGTCGTCATTGTGTTGTTGTTGGCGCCTCAAATATTGTTGGTCGCCCTATGGGACTTGAGTTACTTCACCAAGGCGCGACCGTGACGACTTGTCATCGGTTTACAAAAAATCTGGATTTTTATGTCAGACAAGCGGAAGTTTTGATTATTGCCGTTGGCAATCGGAGCATTGTAAATGCTGACTGGGTTTCTGAGGGCAGCATTGTTTTAGATGTCGGTATCAACCGCTTGGAAACCGGTAAACTGGTAGGCGACATTGATTTTGAACGTGCGGCAGCCAGGGCCGCATGGATTTCACCTGTGCCAGGCGGTGTTGGGCCGATGACACGGGCCACACTGATGCAAAATACAGCCGAAGCTGCCGGAATCAGAATCAAGGTACCGACGAAGCCGTTGGCTTAGGTTTCGAGTGGCTGGATCAAGGTCGCTCCAATATCGCACAAACACCCATGCCACCAGCCGTACATACAGAAATCAATCCGCGGCCGGAGCCTTTTTCCTGCAATAATTGAGACAGTGTTGCCATGATGCGGGCACCGGTCGCTGCGAAAGGGTGGCCAACCGCGAGACTACTGCCGTTTACGTTTAGTTTTTCTCTATCTATACTGCCGAGTGGTTTTTTCAAGCCAAGACGATTGCTGCAGTATTCTTTTGATTCCCAGGCTTTAAGTGTGCACAGAACCTGAGCGGCAAAAGCTTCGTGAATTTCATAAAAATCAAAATCCTGTAACTTGAGATTGGCGCGTTGCAGCATTTCTGCGACAGCAACTGTTGGTGCCATCAGCAGACCTTCATCATTGATATAATCAACCGAAGCAGAGCGCCCTGTGGTCAAATATGCCTGCACTGGAAGATCATGCTCGGTGGCCCATTGTTCAGAACATAATAAAACAGCTGCTGCGCCATCGGTCAATGGAGTGCTGTTTCCCGCGCTTAGCGTAGCCTGTGGTCCTTTTTCAAAAACAGTACGAAGACTACCAAGCTTTTCGATGCTGGTATCAGCGCGCAGATTATTATCTCTACTGACCCCATTCCAGGGTGTTACCAATTCATCAAAAAACCCGGCATCGTATGCGGCTGTGGCCTTCTGATGACTGTCATATGCCAGTTGGTCCTGCTGCTCACGGGGAATCTGCCACTCCTGAGCCATTCGCTCACAGTGTTGACCCATGGAAAGGCCTGTACGCATTTCACCGTTAGTGGGTGAGACTGGCTTAAGTTCGCCTGGGCTGAATCCTTTGAGGGCACTCATTCGCTGCTTCATGGTCCTGGCCTGGCTCAGATTGATCATGCGATGGGCAAATTTATTACCAAAAACAATCGGTGCGTCCGAGGTTGTATCCGTGCCCGCTGCGATACCACTTTCGATTTGCCCACTGGCAATCTTTGCGGCCAGGCTTAGGGCTGCCTGCAAACTGGTACCACAAGCCTGTTGCAGCGTAATACCGGGTGTCAGTGGCGAAAGTTTGCTGGACAATACCGCTTCGCGTGCCAGGTTGAAGTCTCTTGAATGGGTGATGACGGCGCCTGCCATCACTTCGTCCAATTGCACCCCGCCAAGTTTAAAGCGTTGCACGACCCCATCGATGACCGAAGACAGCATATCCAGATTGCCTTTTCCAGCATAGATCGTATTGGAGCGGCAAAAGGGAATACGGCTACCGCCAACAATGGCTACCCTGCGTAGTAATTCAGTCATTGTGTTGCTCCTTTTGCTTCAGGTAATGCAATGGTCCACCACGGAAGGGTGCGAATCCGGTGCCAAAAATCATACCTGCATCCAGTACGTCCGCATCCTCGACTATGCCATCAGCCAGCGCGGCTTCACAAGCCTCGAAATAGGGTTGCATTAAGGATTCAGTAATCTCTTCCAAGGCAAATTGGCCAGTGCCCGTTTCGGACCGTTTCGGTTTGCCTTTTTCCCAAACATAAAAGCCTTTTCCGGATTTGCGGCCCAACTCTCCGGCATCCACTTTTTCCTGCAATAAAGCGGCTTCTTTTGCGGTTGATTCGCCACCCAACATGGTCACGACTTTCATACACACATCAAGACCAACGGTGTCCGCCAGTTCAACCGGACCCATTGGCATGCCAAATGACTGGGCGGCCTTGTCCAGCACTTCAATCGGGATATTCTGTTCCAGGTGCATGGACATTGCTTTGGCCATATAGCCGGAAAGAACCCGGTTGACGAGGAAGCCCGGGGTGCTCTTGACAGGTAATGGGAAACGGTTAATTGCGGCACAAAATGCTGCACCTTTAGCAACCTGAGTAGCATCGGTTATGGTGTCATAAACGACTTCAACCAACGGCATTTTTGCAACCGGGTTAAAGAAATGGACACCAATCAGACGTTCAGGATTTTTAAGTACTGAGGCAATTTCTGCCAGTGGTATGGCGGAGGTGTTAGTGGCAAGCACTGCGTCAGCTTTCATGCGTGGTTCGATGCTCGCGAACAATGCACGCTTAGCTTCCACGTCTTCAAAAATTGCCTCGATAATGACATCGGCCTTGCCGACACCACTACCCTCGACATCGGGCAACAAGCGACTAATCGCAGCCGCGACTTTGTTACGATCCCTGAGTTTTTTCTTGAACAGGGATTTTGCCCGTTTGAGTGCGGGTTCTATGTATTTCAACTCCCGATCCTGTAGGGTGACATCCAGACCTTGCAGCACACACCATGCAGCGATATCGCCACCCATAACACCCGCACCTATGACATGTACCCGGCGGACATTAATGTCCACCTGTTTACCTATGTTTTTCAGGCGTTCCATCAGGAAAAAGACACGGCGTAAGCTCTTTGAGGTGCTGCCAGTGATGAGTTTGCCGACCCGCTCTGATTCTTCCACCATCATGCGCTGTGGGTCATCACCGTAAAGTTCCCAGGCTTTGATCAGTTCAAATGGGGCAGGGTAGTGTTTGGGGTTGGCGCGGGCTGCGACCTGTTTGCGCATCATACGCGCCAGCAGGGGGCGAACCGGCGTGAGGTTTTGTAAACGGGTCAACTGTCCGGGTTGTCGACTTTTTCGGCCTTGTTTGATCGCTCGGCGTGCAGCCCATCGCAATGAACCATGGGGGCCGACCAATTCATCAATCAGGCCCATGGCGTGTGCGGCTTTTGGCCGCAGGTTGCGTGTACTGAGCATGAGTTGCATAGCATTGGATGCGCCTGCTTGTCGCACGCTGCGCGCACTGCCGCCAAAGCCTGGATAAATACCCAGCTTTATTTCTGGGAAACCAAGACGTGTATGCTCAACATTGCTGGCAATGCGATAGTCAAACGTCAGCGCAAGCTCAAGTCCGCCACCGAGGCAGAAGCCATCAATGATGGCAACTGTAGGGAAGGGTAGTGCTTCGATACGACTAAACAGGCGATGAACCTTGCTGATGCCATCACTGGCCATTTCAGCATCGTCATAACCATCAAACTCACGTACATCGGCGCCAACAATAAATGATCCCGGTTTGCCTGATTGCAACACCAGCCCGACGGGGGCATCGGTTTCCAACCCATCAATGATTGATTCGAGTTCACTGAGCACCTCTGATGACAGGCTGTTCGCACTTTCACCTGCCCGGTCAATACTCAGCCACAACACCTTGTCGATATCAGTTGATAGTTTCCAGTGTTTAAAAGGGGTGTCTTTGACAGGTGTTTTGTTCATCAGGATTCCGTTGTTCTAATCAGCATGTCGAGTGTAGTGTCCTGTATTAAGTGGCGATTAAGAGCCCCACAAAAGATTCAGGTCAAGGCGCAGCCTGCAGTTAATGGCGCTCCCTTAACAAAGGCAGCAACGCAGGATTGGAGCTTTTGTGTGGCTCCCGAAGGGCGCTACGAGAAAGCATCATCTGATGCGTCGCCTGAGGGCGCCTACTCTTGGTGCGCCTCTTGAGAAGGACTGGGCCATTCCCTGCGAGGCGGGCCTTACAGCTAATGCTTTCTCGTATCGCTTAATCACTACTTAATACAGGACACTACACTAAATTGAAAAGATAAGGGCATATTGTGTTCTTGCAAGCACTGCGATAAATGATTACTCAGTGATTATACGCGTATCCAGGGAGCGTCTATAGCCTCTGTGCAAGGCTTTGAGCATGCAGTTGCAAGACGCACAGTGCGTAGTTAATGGCCGTGGTCCTTGGCAAGCAATGTGATGCTTATGGCAACTGTATGCCAGCGTGGCGCAACATCGCGGCTGTACGTATCAGTGGCAATCCAATCAATGCTGTCGGGTCGTCACTGTTGATGCTTTCAAATAACACGATGCCTAATGATTCAGCTTTAAAAGCACCCGCGCAATCAAAAGGTTTTTCCTTTATCAGGTAACGCTCGATTTCTTCAGCTTGCAAGGTTCTGAAACATACACGGGTACAATCTGTGTACTGTTCTTTATAGCCGCACTCGGCAGATTGCACGGAAATTGCTGTCAAAAACTCGACCACCTGACCACTGAAGGATGTCAGTTGCTCTACCGCTGCCTGGTGGTTGCCGGGTTGACCGATAATCTGCCCGTCAAATACCGCCACTTGATCAGATCCAATGACAACAGCCTGCGTATGTTTCTTGTTTACCGTCTCCGCTTTTGTTGTAGCCAAACGAGCCACTAGCTCAAAAGGCGATTCATTGTTTCGAACCGTTTCGTCTATATCGGGTGACTGGCAGTCGAAGGGAATACCGAATCGCTGCAACAGCATTCTTCGATATTTACTTGATGAAGCAAGAATTAGCTTTCTGGGTATTGGCTCACTATTCATTTGTGTAGTAAAATTACCGGTTAAGTTGGCTCGTTATCAGTTATTTACTGAGATGTTGTTCTAAGTTTCCTTTGCACTTGATTGGCTGTGTTATGGGAAACAAATTTGGTCTTTGGGAATTGTGAAGCTATGTCGCGGGAATATCCAGACTGGATTTCGCCAGGTCGTGCCGCTGAAGGTAAACGTACATTCAGTGGAACCATCCCCTTAACACGGATGAAACGATTAGCCGCACTGCTGGTTGATGCGCAAGGTGAGGCATCGTTTGTGGCAGCTTTCAAAGCCGATTTGGATAAGCGGGTTATCATAGAGCTACAAGTAGATGCTGCTTTGCCATTGGTTTGTCAGGCAAGTTTGGAAGTATACGACGAGCAGGTGAAACGTCGTAGCACTTTGGCTGTTACAGATCACGATAGCGAGCAGGCGGAATTGCCGGATGAGTACGACCCGGTACAGACAGAAAACGGAAGGTTGGCAATTGCCAGTCTGGTAGAAGACGAACTGTTGCTTGGTTTACCGCAAATTCCGCGTAAACCAGACATGCGAAGAGTAGAATACTCGACCGGTGAGCAGACGCTGAAGATCAAGGACCCGCAGCAAGGGACCAAGAAAAACCCATTTGCCGCTTTGCAGGGTATGTTAAAGCGGGACAAGCAGCATTAATGTTATTTTTTTGAATCAGGAGTAAATCATCATGGCTGTACAAAAGAGCCGAAGAACCCCATCAACACGTGGCATGCGACGTTCACATGACTCGCTGAAAGCACCAACCCTGTCGGTTGACCCGACTACAGGTGAGACGCACTTACGTCATAACGTCACTCCTGAAGGTTATTACAAGGGCCGCAAAGTCATCGACACACCAGTCGTCGAGATCGAAGAAGAAGAAGATTAAGTAAAATCCTCTGCACGGGACTAAATAGATGCACTGACCGCCGGCCACAACGCCGGCGGTTTCATTTCCGTCCCGAAATCGCATGAATCTGTCTGACAAAATTATTCCTGGCGGAGTGGTACTGGCACTGGACGCCCATGGTGGTGATTTTGGCCCCGAGGTGACCATACCGGCAGCACTGGATGCTTTGGCGAAGCAGCCAGAACTTAAAATTCTGCTGTGTGGTATTCGGCAGGAAGTTACACCTGTGTTGAAAAAGTACAGCGTGGAAAGCGGTTATGAACATTGCTTTGAACGTCTGACAGTCATTGATGCCACGCATGCACTGGATTCAGACGCCCGACCAGTCACCGCACTACGGCGCGGCAAGGGCAGTAGTCTGTGGCTGGCCCTGGAGCAGGTTGCTAATGGTCGGGCCAGCGCCTGCGTCAGTGCTGGCAGTACCGCTGCATTACTGGCTTTGGGTGTGAAACTGCTTGGCATGCTTGCGGGTATTGAACGACCTGCCTTGATGTCCCGCATCCCGTCAGCTTCTGGCCAAACCAACCTGTTGGATCTGGGTGCAAACCTGAATGTCAGTGCTAATCAGTTGGTGCAATTTGCCATTATGGGTTCTGTCGCCTGTCCGATGGAGGCTGTTTCCGGGCAACCGAAGGTGGCCTTATTGAACGTAGGGCATGAAGACAATAAAGGTGACACGGTGGTTAAAGAAGCACATGCCATGCTCAAGGAATTACCCATCAACTATACCGGATTCATCGAAGGGCATGATATTTTTGCCGGAAAAGCTGATGTTGCAGTGTGTGATGGATTTTCCGGGAACCTGATACTGAAATCCGGTGAAGGGCTTGCAAGGATGTTTTTGCAGCATCTTGATTTGGCAATGAAAACAGGTTTACTTGCGAAAATGGGTGCCTTCTTGGCTGCTAAGTCAATCAAACGTACGCTGGCGCGATTTGAACCATGCAAGCATAATGGTGCGCCGTTGCTAGGGCTCCGGGGTGTGGTTGTTAAAAGCCATGGAAACGCGAATAGCGAGGCCCTGGGCTATGCAATTGTGGAAGCTGTAGTCGAGGCTGAACGTCAAATTCCACAACTAATTGAAGCAATGATTAATGATTACTCAATTGAGGTAGGTCTGTGAAATTTTCAAAAATTACTGGTACTGGGAGTTATTTACCAGAAAAAATTGTCACCAATGCTGATCTCGAAAAAATTCTGGACACCTCTGATCAATGGATACAGGAACGAACAGGTATTTGTGAAAGACGGATTGCACACGAAGATGAAACCAGTAGTGATATGGCAGAGGTTGCTGCTCAACGGGCGATGAAAGCCGCTGGTGTCAACCCGGAAGAGATTGAGTTGATCATTGTTGGTACAACTACGCCGGATCTGGTGTTTCCAAGTACCGCCTGCCTGTTACAAGCGCGCTTGAGTCTGCCTGACTGCGGCGCAATGGATGTCAATGCGGCCTGTTCCGGCTTTATGTATGCCTTATCAATTGCGGATAAGTACATACGCTGTGGGGATGTAAAAACGGCACTGGTTATTGGTGTAGATAAGCTGACCGCTATGCTGGATTGGAACGACCGGGGCACAGCCGTATTATTTGGTGATGGCGCCGGTGCAGTGGTGCTTGAAGCCTCGGATGAAGCTGGTGTGTTGTCTACTCACATTCATGCAGCTGGCAGACACAGTGACTTGCTTGGTGTTGATGTAGGTGTAAGTACAGGTTTCAAAGCAGAAAAGCGTGGTGGTGTGCGTATCAAGATGAAAGGCAATGAGGTTTTTAAAGTTGCCGTGAGAACCCTGGGCCGTATTGTAGATGAGACCCTTGCGCACAATAAGATGGAAAAATCCGACCTCGATTGGTTGATTCCGCATCAGGCCAATTACCGCATTATAACCGCGACCGCCAAAAAACTGGGAATGACCATGGACCAGGTTGTGGTAACTGTCGACAAACACGGCAACACCTCGGCCGCCTCAGTACCTTTGGCGCTGGATGAAGCTGCACGTTCCGGTAAGATCAAGCGCGGGGATATCCTGCTACTGGAGGCCTTTGGTGGTGGGTTTACCTGGGCTTCTGCGCTGATTAAGTACTAACAAGGCCATGATGGCTGGAGAAAAGCAATGAACGCTAGTTTACAAGATCAAGTGGCTCTGGTGACGGGTGCCAGCAGAGGTATTGGCGCGGCTATCGCGGCGAGCCTGGCAGCCGCGGGTGCCAGGGTTTTTGGAACGGCAACCTCAGATGCCGGTGCTATGTCGATTAGTGAAAGGGGCGTTGACGGTCTGTCAGGCCTGACGTTAAATGTGAACGACATCGATGGTATCAGCTCGGTATTAGGTGAGATCACCGAACAGACCTCAGCACCGACGATACTGGTAAACAATGCGGGCGTAACGCGTGATCAATTGTTAGTGAGAATGTCAGAGGACGACTGGGAAACTGTGCTTGATACTAACCTGCGTTCTGTTTACCGTCTTTCGAAAGCCTGTTTGCGAGGTATGATGAAAGCGCGTAGCGGGAGAATTATCAGTATCGCATCCGTGATTGGCTCCATCGGCAACGCTGGTCAGGTAAATTACGCTGCGGCCAAGGCGGGTATGATGGGTTTTTCCCGTGCGCTTGCACGGGAGGTCGGCTCTCGCGGCATCACCGTGAATGTGGTCGCACCGGGATTTATTGATACCGATATGACCCGTGAACTAAACCAGACGCAACGTGAAACAATGTTGAAGGACATTCCGTTGAAACGATTGGGTGAAGCCAACGACATTGCTGCCACCGTTGGTTTCCTTGCTTCAGCATCTGCCGCGTACATAACCGGTCAGACTATTCATGTGAATGGTGGCATGTATGTTACTTGAGAGTTTAAGTTCAGGATATTAATGACAGGCATCTGTTTTATCGCTCGTCATCAGTAATGCATACGGTGGCGAATAGTAATAAACTGGCAGAATCGTCGCAGTTTCTTTAAAATTGCGTCTCTTGTGTCACACTTATTTAGGAATCATTATAAAATGAGCAGCATTGAAGAACGTGTTAAAAAGATTGTTGTAGAGCAACTTGGTGTTAAAGAAGAGGAAGTTACCGCCAACGCCTCTTTTGTAGATGACCTGGGTGCGGATTCCCTGGATACCGTTGAACTTGTTATGGCGCTTGAAGAAGAGTTTGAGTGTGAGATTCCAGACGAAGATGCGGAAAAGATCACCAGTGTTCAGCAAGCTATTGATTACGTAAATTCGACCAAAAGCTGAAACTGAAATCATGCAATGAATGTGTGCGGCCGGCAATTTGCCGGCCGTCATTCGTTTCAGATATTTAATTATTGAGGTTTTCCAAATGTCGCAACGTCGCGTTGTAGTGACCGGTATGGGCATTGTGTCGCCTGTGGGCAGCACCATTGATACCGCCTGGGATGCTATATGTAATGGCCGTAGTGGTATCAATACGATTAACTCGTTTGACGCCGACCATATGAAGACCCGCATCGCCGGCGAAGTCATCGATTTTGATGTATCCAAGTATCTTAGCCCTCGCGAATCCAAGCGTTTGGATGAATTTATCCATTACGGTTATGCGGCAGCTGTCGATGCATTGGAAGACTCTGGTTTATTGAATGCAGACTCTACGTATGATCCTGAACGTATTGGCTGCGCGTTGGGTTCAGGTATCGGTGGTCTCAATACCATTGAAACTGCGACCCAGGCATATATGCAAGGCGGCCCTCGCAAGGTTGGTCCGTTTTTTATTCCGGGTTCAATCACCAATATGATCGGTGGGTTCTTATCCATCAAATACAACCTGAAAGGTCCCAGTCTTGCGGTCGTGACTGCATGTAGCACTGCCACCCATAACATGGGTCTGGCGGCTCGTATGATTCAGTATGGAGAAGCGGATGTCATGGTTGCCGGCGGCGCTGAATTTGCAACCACACTCACATCCATGAGTGGCTTTATTTCAGCACGTGCGATGTCCACGCGTAATGATGCTCCCGCCGAGGCCAGTCGGCCCTGGGATGAGGATCGTGACGGTTTCGTGCTTTCTAATGGTGCGGGTGTGCTCATACTCGAAGAAATGGAACACGCAAAGAATCGTGGTGCCACCATTTATGGTGAGGTTGCAGGTTTTGGAATGAGTGCAGATGCATTCCACATGACGGCACCACCTGATGATGGTGAGGGCGCAGCCCGTTGTATGCGTATAGCATTGAAAGACGCCAAGGTGAATCCGCAGGATGTGAACTATATCAATGCCCATGGAACCTCAACGCCACTGGGTGATCTTGCAGAAACCATTGCCATAAAAACTACTTTTGCTGATCATGCGTATAAAGTTGCTGTCAGTTCAAGCAAATCAATGACCGGGCATTTGTTGGGTGCGGCGGGTGGTGTTGAAGCCATATTCAGTCTGCTCGGCATCCGCGATGGCATACTGCCGCCAACCATCAATCTTGAGAATCCAAGCGACGGTTGCGATCTGGACTTTGTACCCAATACTGCACGTGAAGCAGACGTGAACATTGCGATCTCCAACTCATTTGGCTTTGGCGGTACCAACGGTAGCCTCGTCTTCCGTAAATTTACCGATTAACTTTGCTCAGCTGCTCGCTAGAATGTGCGCACGACTTAACCGGAATTGCCACGGCGCTACCCGAGCGTTACCCCTACTTGCTCGATAGCGCCACTTCGGGTCCCCTTGGTGAGTGCAGCCTGCTACTGAGAACCAGTGGTGAACAGTTGTGTTCTCACAGTGACGGTAATATAACTGGACCCGGTAAAGCGACGGGTTTTCTAGCCCGACTTAATGATTGGTATCAACAGGAAAAACAAGCAATAAGTAAAGAAAGCAGCTGGCCGTTCAGTGGTGGCTGGTTCTTATACTTGGGCTACGAACTGGCTGCGGAAATTGAACCCGTCGTGGACTTTCCAGCCGCAGGGGATGGATTTCCGGTGGCCTTTGCCAGCCGTTGTCCGGGTGTCATCTATAGCAAGCCAAAGCAGCCGGGTTTATTACACCTGTTGGCAGAGAATGAAGCACTGCTGGAAGAGATGCGAGACGAACTCGAAAACCTGTCTCTTGTAGCTGATGGTCAATGCACCGAATTGACCGAATTGCAGGCGGATCCGCCACGGTTGTTTAAACGTGCCGTTGAAAAAATACATGAATATATTCTGGACGGTGATGTGTTCCAGGTTAATTTGTCGAGAGCCTGGCATGGGGCATTTGGCAAAGCGACTAATATTGGTGCGCTTTATCGGTCTCTTCGCAAAAGCAATCCCGCCCCTTTTGCCGGCATGGTGCGTTGGAAAAACTACGTATTAATGAGCTCTTCACCGGAAAGACTGGTGAGTATCAGGAAGGATGAAGTCCAATCCCGGCCGATTGCAGGAACTCGCCCACGTGGTGTTGACCGTGACTCTGATCAGGCGCTGCGCCGCGAACTGTTGGCGCACCCGAAAGAACGCGCTGAACATATCATGCTGATTGACCTGGAGCGCAATGACCTGGGAAGAGTTTGTGAAATCGGAACGGTGGAGGTTGATGAATTGATGGTTGTCGAGACTTACGAACATGTTCATCATATCGTTTCGAATGTACGTGGGCGTTTACACAGTGAGGCAACACCGGTTGATGTCATACGGGCCGTGTTTCCGGGCGGCACGATTACTGGCTGCCCTAAAGTGCGTTGCATGGAAATCATTGCTGAACTGGAACCCCAGGGCCGCAGTTTCTATACCGGCTCTTTTGGCTACCTGGGACTTGATGGCAGTATGGATTTGAACATTTTGATACGTTCTATGTTATTACACGACAAACAAATCAGTTTTCGTACGGGGGCCGGTATCGTTGCGGATTCCAGAGCAGACAGCGAAGTGTCGGAAACCGAGGACAAAGCCCGCGGATTGCTGAAGGCATTGCACTAGCACTCCTTCAACATGATAATTACGGATTCAGCACTCCTGTGGGGGGGTGAAGGAGTACCAGGACAAGACCATGTTCGAATGTTTAGTAAACGGTGAAATATCAACGTTTGTAACGACCACAAATCGTGGTCTCAATTATGCCGATGGTCTATTCGAGACCTTGTTGGTTCACAATGGCCGACCACGTAGATGGCAAGCCCATATGGATCGGCTTGGCGCCGGTTGCGAGCGCATAGGCCTGGTGATGCCGCCGCAAGTTGTATTGTTGCGTGAAGTACAAACTGTCAGCGCCGGTCTGGTCGATTCGGTTGTCAAAATCGTACTCACCCGTGATGGGCAGTCTCGTGGGTATATGCCAGTGGAAAATAGTAACTGTGTGAGGATAGTCAGCGCTCACATCTATCCCGACGGCGTTACGGAATTAGCACGAGTGGGCGTCAGGGCCAGGATCTGTGAGCTTCGACTGGCAATACAACCTGCATTGGGTGGAATTAAGCATCTGAATCGACTTGAACAGGTGTTGGCCAGTGCTGAAATCCGTGAGACAGATGCGGCTGAAGGCATTCTGCTTGACCGGGAAAATCATGTTGTTAGTGCCATATCAGCAAATATTTTCCTGGTCATGGAAAACCGTCTGTTAACACCGAGATTGGATCTTTGCGGCGTGCGTGGTGTTCTGCGTGGCCATATATTGGCTGGATTTGGCCAGCGTTGCGAACAACGCCGGATCCTGGTGGATATGTTGCTGGAGGCGGATGAGGTATTCATTTGTAATTCTGTCAGAGGTATTGTGCCGCTGACCGCAATTGACGACCGAGAATACAAAATTGGGCCAGTGACCCGGGAGTTGCAAACATGGTTACTGGAGGGTACCAGTGCTCCTTCAACATGGTAATTACGGATGCAGTTGGCTTGTCAGTGTTCATGGCACCAAGAGTAGGCGCTTGAGGCGAGGCGCACTTATCCTCGCAGGTAATGGCCATAGTCCTTGGCAAGAGGTGCAACAACGTCCATGGGCACTGACAAGTCAACCCACAGGGCGCTCCTGTGGGATTCAGCCGTCGCGTCGCCTAAGGGCGCCTACTCTTGGTGCAGCGCTTGTAAAGGACCAGCCATTCACTGCACGCTGCGCCTCGCCTCAAGCGCCTACTCTTGGTACGGCAAAACCCCACAGGGGCGCTGAATCCGCAATTACCATGCTGAAGGAGCACTAGCAAACCATGAAACGCTTGCTGCCGGTTACCTTACTTCTCCTATTGTTGATCGCGGCCAGCACGTCAGGTTTGTGGCAACAGTATCAGCGGTTTTTACGGACACCACTACAGATTGGCGCAACAGAGGTCGTACTCAATGTGGCGCCGGGTACAAGCATTCGCTCGGTGGTAACGGACCTCGAACAACGGGGTGTCACTTACAGCGATTGGCACTGGCGACTGTTAAGTCGGCTTCAGCCGGTGACAATTAGAGCCGGTGAGTATGCCTTGGAGCCAGGTATGTTACCTGCCCATCTGATGCAGTTGCTGGCCTCCGGAAAAGTTATCAATTACCGTTTTACGATTGTGGAAGGCTGGTCTTTAAAACAATTATTAACTGCGTTGGGCAGAGACTCTGTAGTGAAGCATACACTCAATACCATGGCAGAACTGGAAGGTTTGGCAGGTTTGCCTGTTGTTAATCCGGAAGGTTGGTTTCTCCCTGAAACCTATGTTTTTGTGCGTGGAGATTCTGACCTGCAAATACTCAGACGTGCATATGGCGACATGCAGCAAGCCCTCGCAATGGCCTGGGCTGGCCGTGATACGGGTCTGCCATATGAAACAGAGGAAGAAATGCTGATTATGGCATCCATCATTGAGAAAGAAACCTCACTGGAAAGTGAGCGGGCGGACATCGCAGGTGTATTTGTACGTCGTTTGATCAATCACTGGCGTCTTGAGACAGACCCGACGGTGATCTATGGTATGGGTGAGTCGTATCAGGGTAACATCCGTCGTCAGGATCTAAAAAAGGATACACCTTATAACACCTATACGCGTCGTGGCTTGCCACCTACGCCTATTGCATTGCCCGGTATGGCATCCTTACTGGCGGCCGCACATCCGGCAGCGGGAGAGGCCATGTTTTTTGTCGCTAACGGCGAGGGTGGTCATACATTTTCCAGTACACTAAAAGCACACAACAAGGCTGTCAGACTGTTGATCAAACATAACAAGGATAAGTCCACCGAGCCAGGTAAATAGATGTGATGAGGAAAGAGAAAGGTTATTTCATCAGTCTTGAAGGTGGTGAGGGCGCAGGAAAAAGTACACAACACGGCCGTATTGTTGAGTGGCTTACCGCCCACGGGAAAACCGTGGTGGAAGCCCGCGAACCCGGTGGCACAGTTGTATCGGAGCAAGTTCGACAGGTATTGCTGGACACCCGCAATGCAGGCCTGAATGCGACCGCAGAGTTATTGCTGTTGTTTGCGGCTCGCTCCCAGTTGGTACAGGAAGTGATCCTGCCAGCACTGACAGATGGCAAGGTTGTTGTTTGCGACCGGTTTGCGGATGCCAGTTACGCCTACCAGGGCGGGGGGCGGCAACTGGGTGCTGAGGCGGTCGCAAGTGTGGAACAACTGGTGCTCAAGGGCCTGCAACCGGACCTTACATTGTTATTTGATATGTCGGTAAAACAGGGTATGACAAGAGTAGCGGGGCGTGGTGAAGCCGATCGTTTCGAAGTTGAGTCGCTGATGTTTTTCGAACGAGTCAGAAGGACTTATCTGGAACGGGCTGCGGCACAGCCTCAACGCTTCAGGATAATCGATGCAAGCCAGAATCAGGAACAGGTCTGGCAACAGGTCAAAAGTGTGCTGAGGGCAGGGTTGGATTTATGAGTCATTCTGAAATGATGACGCCCGTTGAAATTCTCCCGTGGCTGGGTAAACACTGGTCGTTTTTCATCCAGCGGCTTGAGGCTGGCAGGCTGGCACATGCTTTGATGATAGAGGGCCCGGCAGGGTGTGGGAAAATGTCCCTTGCCAGTGCGATGGTGGCCCAGTTGTTGTGTTGTGAAGATGGGCCCCTGGCATGTGGACAGTGTCGCTCTTGCAAGTTGCGCGCAGGCGGAGCCCATCCGGACTATTTTGAACTTCAGCCGGAAGAGGGCAGCGAGGTCATCAAGGTCGATCAGGTGCGGAGTTTGATTGCCAAGTTGCAACTTACAACGTCAGCCAGTACACGAAAAGTTGCCTATCTGCATCCCGCCGAAAGCATGAACGGCGCCGCTGCCAATGCCTTGTTAAAAAGTCTTGAAGAACCTGCCGGCGACACAGTACTGATCCTGGTGAGTAACAACCCAAGCAGGCTACCGATCACGATCCGCAGCCGTTGCCAGACTATTTCCGTCGCCCAACCTGAGTCTCAACTTGTGCTGGACTGGATGGTAAAAACATCCGGTAAACCCGAGGCCAAGATTGTTGCTGCGTTACAGGCGGCCGGTGGCAGTCCATTACGGACGCTGCATTACCTTGAATCCTCCGAATTGGACGCATACCCACAGGTGAAGCAGGGTCTGTCCACGTTGCTTCTTCATCCCGCTTCTGTTTCACTGATCAGCAGTCAACTTAACGAGCTGAACCCAGTTGATTTATGGCGTTGGCTATCCATGTGTACGGTAGAGGTAATAAAATCCATGATGGCGGGTACAGCTTTGAGTTGGTTACCTTCGAATGTAGAATTACGTGATAAAACGCTGCTGCAGTTGCAAAGGCAAGCCGATATAAACCGGGCGATGTCCGCCACGCCGGTACGCGGGGACTTACTTCTGCAGGATTGGCTGATAAGATGGGCAGAACAGATCGTTTGAGATGAGTCAAACGGACTTGAAAAATATACAGGGTACGAGGGTTTGAGCATGGCACAACAAGGAATACTTTCATTATCAATCAAGGACCGGCAAACGCTATACAGTGCCTATATGCCTTTTATCCAGGGTGGTGGACTGTTCGTGCAAAGTACCAAACGTTATTCGCTGGGTGACGAAGTTTTCCTGCTACTGACTATCATGGAGCTTGAAGAACGTCTGCCTATCCCAGGTAAAGTAATCTGGGTGACACCTCCAGGTGCGCAGGGTAACCGGCGGCCCGGAATCGGTGTTCAGTTTGGCGATACTTCTGATGGTGCACATGCCAGGACAATTATTGAGTCTCATCTTGCCCAGTTAATTTCATCTGATAAAAGAACACATACAATGTAGATATATCAAATAGATATGGCATATATCTAATCTAAACTATTTTTACCACATCCTCAATAATATTGAGCATTTCCAGCAATGGCTTACCCACCTGGTAGAAATGCGGCGATAGGCGTATGGCATCCCCCCGGACAGCACAGCTTAATTGTCTGTGAGTCAGGCCTTGATGCACTTTGACAAGATCTGGCTTTAGTGGTTTGAAACTGACGATTCCGGACGCTCTTTGCAGGTCAAATGGTCGTAGCAACTCAAGTCCGGTAATATCCGAGAGTCCTGCAGATAAAGCCTGTGAATTTGCCGTAACAAAGGCCTCCACCTGCCGCATACCAACTTGCTGTAACAAACTAACAGAAGCATGTAACGCTGCCTGACCCAGCATATTTGGGCTGCCCGCTTCGAAACGCGTGGCTGTACTGCTTGGTTGCCAATGTTCACGATTGAATTGATACGGTTCATCCACCATACGCCAACCTTGCTGTTTGAGCTGCAATTGTTCGCGAACGTTTTGTCGGCAATAGAAAACGGCAATTCCTTCTGGTGCCAACAGCCACTTATGGCCATCTGCAGCCAAAAAATCGATCCCACAGGCCTGAACATCCAGTTGCATAGCGCCAAGTTGTTGGATTGCATCAACAAAAAATAAGACCTTATTTTGTTGACAGGCATGACCCAGGATTTCAAGCCGTAGCCGTAAGCCATCGGTCCATTGCACGGCGCTAACCGATAACAAGCGTGTACGTTCATCCATACGCTCGATCAGGGCCTTTTCAGGCTCAGTTGTAGAACGAATATCTACTTCGCGAACTTCCACACCCAGGTGCTGTAAAGCCAGCCAGGGCAGGCGGTTTGATGGAAATTCACCTGCAGGTAAAACAAGATTATCCCCACTGCGCCAATCGATACCATTGGCCACGGTGCAAATACATTCTGTGGTGTTTTTTAGCAGTGCGATATCATTTGCTGAAACTGCATTTATGAGCGTGGCGAGCTTTTTACGTGTGTGTGTTTCGCGTAATAACCAGTGTGAGTATTTTTCGGGGCCAATTTCACTGTTCTCCAGGGCAAACTCTGCAACCGCATGTGCGGTAACCCGGGGCCACGGTGCAATCGCGGCGTGGTTGGCGTACAGGCCATGTTCCAGGATAGGGAACTCGTCAATGGGAATGGCTGCGGTGACAGTATCTGCTGAAGTGGTCTTGATCATACCGATATAATGTAAGCACTGTGACATCAATTGCAAACTCAAAAATCAGCGTGGGTTGTGAACGCGCGATCATTCATGTTGATATGGATGCGTTTTATGCGTCTGTCGAGCAACACGACCATCCACAATATAAAAATCGACCGGTTATGGTGGGTGGTACTGGTGGTCGCGGCGTGGTGGCTGCGGCCAGCTATGAAGTGCGCAAATATGGTGTCTATTCAGCCATGCCGATGACCCGTGCTCGTAAGCTGTGTCCAGAGGCTGTGGTTTTGCCGGTAAGAATGTCTCGTTATAGAGAGGTTTCTGCTGAGGTCTTCAGGATATTTCGAGAGGCGACACCAGACGTGGAAGGTTTGTCGCTGGATGAAGCTTTTCTGGATGTGTCAGCAAGTCTTGCCCTGTTGGGTAGCATCGAAACGATTGGCGCTAATGTACGTGCTGAAATACTGAGGCGCACCGGATTGCACGCCTCAGTAGGTATGGCGCACAATAAATATCTTGCGAAACTTGCATCGGATGCGGGTAAACCCAGAGGTTTTGTTCACGTTCCACGTGATGGTGTGCGCTCATTCCTCGACCCAATGCCAGTCAGCAGAATTTGGGGGATTGGAAAACAAACTCTGCCAAAAATACAAAAGCTGGGTATTTTGACGATTGCACAACTTCGTAAAGCCGACCCTGCTGTACTCAGCCAGGTGTTTGGTAAGCGTACTGGTCACTTCCTGGCCCTGGCCAGAGGTGATGACGAGCGTGAGGTAGTGGCTTCCAGGGCGGATAAATCGCTCAGTCGCGAAGTGACATTTGATCAGGATATCAGTGAACCAAGGGAGTTACTGGCGGAATTGCAACGACAGGTGGAATCGGTAACGGGGCGTCTGCGCTCACAGGGGTACGTGGCCCGTACTATCCAGGTAAAAATTCGCGACTGGCGATTCCGTACAGCGACACGCAGTCGCAGCCTTGTTGCCCCGACCGCCAGCACAGAAGTTGTGTACAAACAGGCCCGTGTGTTGCTACAAAAATGGCTACAGGAACACTTAAATACACCGGTGAGATTGCTCGGTGTAGGTGTGAGTGGACTTGAGGAGCCAGACGAGCGCGGAATTAACTACGATACAACAGCACAAAAAGTGCTGGACAAAACCCTGGATGAAATCAAGCGTCGTTACGGTGACAACAAAGCCACTCATGCACTGGCCCTCAGGCGAAACAAAATACCGAGGGAAGATTAAAGCCCCTAACTCACATATCTCACCAGAGCCAGAGGCGCCATAGACTTTTCAGAGGCTCCCTGGAGCTATCATGCACCGATGCTACAAATTCCTTAACTCCCTACGCAGAATTTTTCCGACATTACTTTTTGGCAGATCATCCATGAATTCTATGTACCGTGGGCGTTTGTAGCCGGTGAGGTTTTCGGTACAAAAAGTAATGAGTTCCTCCTTCGTTAGGCTTGCATCTTTTTTGACCACAAACACACTCACAGCTTCACCGGACCTTTCATCCGGTACACCGATTGCAGCGACTTCCAGTACCTTGGGATGCAAGGCAAGTACATCCTCGATTTCATTGGGATATACGTTAAAACCGGAAACCAGGATCATATCCTTTTTACGGTCGACGATTTTGAAGTAACCATCTTCTGTCATGATGGCAATGTCTCCGGTATGCAACCAGCCATCTGCATCAAGTACCTCATCGGTGGCATTTGGGCGTTGCCAGTAACCCTTCATAACCTGTGGGCCGCGAATGCATAATTCACCAGTTTCACCGGCGGCCAGAAACTGGCCGTCATCACTCTTGATAGCGGCCTCTGTGGATGAAATAGGTAAGCCGATATAGCCGTTGTAGTCTTCCAGTGTCACCGGGTTAATACACGCGGCGGGGGATGTTTCGGTCAGGCCATAGGCTTCAAGCAGTGTGACACCGGTGACCTGTTTCCATTGCTCAGCAACCGCCTTTTGCACAGCCATGCCACCACCCAGCGTCATTTTTAGGCTTGAAAAATCCAGCTCCGCAAAACCATCGGTATGCAACAACGCATTAAATAAGGTGTTGACCCCGGTGAGGGCCGTAAACGGGTGGTGGCTCAGTTCCTTGACGAAACCTGGCATATCACGAGGATCAGTAATCAGAACATTGCTGCCACCGAGATAAATAAATGTAAGGCAATTCGCGGTCAGGGCAAAAATGTGATAAAGCGGTAAGGCGGTGATAATTATTTCCTGCGAGTTGTCCATCTGGGCAAGCCATGTTCTCGATTGCAGCAGGTTTGCGACGATATTTCTATGCGTCAGCATGGCCCCTTTGGCAACTCCGGTAGTACCGCCGGTATATTGTAGAAACGCCACGTCTTCGAAGGTGATATTGACCGGACGTAATGGTAGTTTTGCACCTTTATCCAGTACATCCTGAAACTTTTCTGAACCCGGTAAAAACCACTTTGGGATGCTTTTTTTAATATGTCGCAATACAAAATTAACCATCAGCGATTTCGGGAAATCGAGTAAATCACCTACACCTGTTGTTATCACGTGCTCCAGTGGAACCTCATCAAGTACGCTGGCGAGTACAGATGCAAAATTTTCAACAACAACAATGGCCTTGGCACCTGAATCAACCAGTTGATGTCGCAATTCGCGCGCCGTGTACATCGGATTGGTATTAACAATGATAAGACCTGCTTTCAATGCACCGAACAGAGTCACAGGGTATTGCAGTATGTTTGGCATCATCAGTGCGATGCGATCACCGGGTTGTAAACCCATGCCTTGCAAGGCCGCAGCAAAATTCCTGGTGAGGTAATCGAGTTCGGAGTAGCTCAGTTCAGCGCCCATATTGTGAAAGGCCATTCGGTCTTTGTACTTATTACAACTTTGTTCCAGTAAATCTACGATGGAGTGATAGGCACCCAGATCTATGTTTGCAGGTACGCCTGGGGGGTAACTTTTGAGCCAGGGTTTATCCATCATAATGAAACCTCTCCAGAGTGGTCGATCGTGTTAATTAGCAGAATAATATTGAGTTATTATCTTTACATGTTAAATGACCTGGCGCAGCTGTTTTGTAGTTTTTGTTTGCCGACCTCAATGGCTGTGTTTATTATCAGCACAGGGATAATGGTTCAAGGCACTGCGTTATGGGTGAACAAAACATAGAAGAATACGCCGACGAAACAAGTCGCCAGGCTTTCATGAAGTCACTTCTTGATGAGGTGAGGGCGCTGGACGCTATGCTGGACAAGGGTATGGTGGAATCAGGCGTGAGCCGTATCGGAGCAGAACAGGAGATGTTCCTGATCGACCAGGGGCAGAAACCGGCCCTGACAGCGCTCGAGGTTTTAAAGCAACTGGATGATGAAAGATTTACACATGAGCTTGGTTTATTCAATATTGAAGCTAACCTTTCAGTGCAGGAATTTAATACAAACTGCCTGAGCCGCATGGAGGCTGAAGCACAGATAGTTTACGCCAAGGCGCGCAAAGCAGCGCATCAATGTGACAGCGAAATTGCGTTGGTGGGTATATTGCCGACACTAAGCAAGGAAAACCTGGGTCTTGATTCGATGGTGCCAACCCCGCGCTATTTCGCCCTGAATGACGCTATCATGGCGCTGCGTGGTGATGATTTGCAGTTCACTATCGACGGTATTGACAAGTTGACTGTCCAGCACGACAACCTGATGCTTGAAGCCTGCAATACCAGTTTCCAGGTACACTTTCAGGTCAGTCCCAACGATTTTTCCCGTCTGTACAATATCGCGCAATTGATTACCGGTCCTTTGTTGGCCGCGGCGGTCAATTCACCCATCTTATTAGGCAAACGACTCTGGCATGAGACCCGTATATCTGTTTTCGAATACTCCGTCGATGCGCGCTCGACAACACACCAGACACGGGGGCAAAAGCCACGTGTTCATTTTGGCGATCACTGGGTTGATGAATCCGTTACCGAGATATTCAAAGAAGACATCGCACGCTTCCGGGTAATTCTGACGACTGAAACCGAAGATGATCCTCTGGCGATGGTGGCTCAGGGTATTGCGCCTAAATTAAAAGCATTATGCCTGCACAACGGTACCGTGTACCGCTGGAATCGGGCGTGCTACGGCGTACATAATGGTATTCCGCATCTTAGAATTGAGAACCGCGTTATACCTGCCGGTCCAACGATCATTGATGAAATTGCCAATACGGCTTTTTTTGTCGGCATGATGGCTGGCATGGCGGACAAGTATGATGATGTTCGTGAACTGATACCATTTGACGACGTTAAAGCAAACTTCATGGCTGCTGCAAGGGATGGTATCCGTGCACAGATGAACTGGTTTGGCGACACGCATATGCCAGCCAGAGAATTGATTCTTGATGAGCTGTTGCCATTGGCTGAGCATGGCTTAAGAAAATACAATCTTGATGAAAAGGACATAGAATTGTATCTCGGGGTCTTGCGAGAGCGTGTGTCGACGCGTAGGAATGGTGCGCGCTGGGCGCTGGAGTCCTTGAATGAGATGGGTGGTCGTGGAACAGATGATCAGCGTTTGCGTTGTCTTGTAAGAAGCATGGTTGATCAACAATCCAACGGTCAGCCGATATCAAAATGGGTTCTCGCTGATTTCTGCGAACAACAAAATTGGCGGGAAAGCTACCGGAAAGTATCCCAGTTCATGGCCACGGATCTGTTTACTGTACGTCCGGATGATATTGTCGATTTTGCCGCCACCTTGATGGATTGGCGTCATGTGCGTCATGTTCCCGTAGAAGGTGATGATGGTGAGCTGGTTGGCCTGGTTTCGCACCGTTCATTGTTGAAGCTTGTAGCCGAAGGTCGGGTTGGTGGTGAAAATAAGGTCACCGTAAAAGAGATCATGACAATAGATCCGGTTACGTTGAATTCCGATGCTACAACGGTAGAAGCGATACGCTTGATGCGGGAAACAAAAGCCGCATGCCTGCCGGTAGTTGACGATGGTAAATTAACGGGCCTGATCACCGAGCATGACCTGTTGGTGGTGTCTTCCCATCTGCTTGAGAGATACCTGGAAGAGGATTCATGAGGCAAGAATGAGGCTTGCTCTGGGCACAACGCTTGTCGTTTTGTTGTTGCTAGCATGTGCGGAAACCATCAGTGTAGAGCAACAGATCATTGCAACTTTGCGGGACATGGAAGACGCTGCTGAAAACGGCGAGCATCGTAAGTTTATGGGATACGTCGCGGATGAGTTCAGGGCTCAACATGGCTCGATGGAACGTCGTGATTTTCACCGCTTTATGATTTTCCAAATCAACCAGAACCGGCGCTTGCATGCACAGTTCTTCCCCATCCACGTTCAGGAATCAGCCACTGGTCTGGCTACCGCACATTTTCGTTTATTAGTGACCGGTGGAGGCAATCTTTTACCGGAAAGGGGTCAATTATTTGAGGTGGAAACACAGTGGATCCAGACAGGTGGTGATTGGATGCTGAACAAGGCCGAATGGGAAGCAGTACAACTACCGAACCGTTAACGCTTCGTGCAATGATCAGAATAGATTAATCTCTTATTGTAGTGAACTCAGAAACCAGTTTGAACAGTCTTCATTACGGGACGAAAAGAACTTCACAAGGGCTTTGGAGACACATTACCGTCAAATTCTCAAATAATGAGAAGACGTGGTTTACAATCAATATGTGCCAGCAAAACTCATAAACGACAATTTCTCTGCCCGGTTTCACCCGGCTGTGGCTGCATGGTTTGAGCAGACGTTTGATGCTGCCACCGCCGTACAAATCACAGCCTGGCCAGAAATTGCAACGAAAAATCGTGTCTTAATTGCCGCACCAACAGGAAGCGGAAAAACCCTGGCTGCTTTTTTGTGTGCCATCAATGAACTGGTTCTGCAAAGCCGCTGTGGTGTACTGGAGGACAAGGTCCATGTTCTTTATATCTCACCCCTTAAAGCGCTTTCCAACGATATAGAAAAAAACTTGCAGGCACCTTTGCAAGGCATCACTGAAGAATTGGCTAGCAAGGGTGAATCGCCCCACAATATCCGCGCAGCGGTCAGAACCGGGGATACACCACCGGGTGAGCGTGTAAAAATGGTCAAACGACCGCCGCATATACTCGTCACCACACCTGAATCCCTATATCTGCTACTAACCTCGGTATCGGGTAGAAACATGCTTGCAGGCGTCTCTACGCTGATCGTGGATGAAATCCACGCGCTGGCAGGCAATAAACGTGGCAGCCACTTGTCCCTGTCGCTTGCAAGACTGGATGCTATGTGTGGGTCTCCACCGGCGCGCATAGGCTTATCAGCGACGCAAAAACCCATCCGCAAAATTGCAGATTATCTTTGCGGTGGTCTGGAATGTGCCATTGTCGATACCGGCCACAAGCGGCACATGGATATCCAGCTACAACTACCGGATTCGCCGTTGGCACCGATATTATCCAACGAGGTCTGGGAGGAGCTTTATGAGCAGTTGGTTGCGTACATTGCTGATCATCGCACCACGCTGATATTTGTCAATACCCGCCGTCTGGCAGAGCGTCTTGCCCGTCATCTGGCGGAGAGACTGGGTGAAGCTGCAGTGACCGCTCATCATGGCAGCTTGTCACGCAAACACCGCCTGGAAGCAGAGCAGGCACTTAAATCCGGTCAATTGAAAGCCCTCGTGGCCACAGCATCGCTGGAATTGGGTATTGATATCGGTCATGTGGATCTGGTTTGCCAGATGGGTACTCCCGGAAGTATTGCCGCTTTGCTGCAACGTATCGGCAGATCCGGTCATGCAGTAGGTGAAACACCCAAAGGGCGCCTGTTTCCACTCAGCCGGGATGACCTGGTGGAATGTGTAGCACTACAAAAGGCGCTTGAGTCCGGCGAGCTTGACGCCATCGTCATACCAGAAGCACCACTCGATGTGCTGGCACAGCAGTTGGTAGCAGAAGTGGCGGCACGCGATTGGCAGGTAGACGATCTGCATCAGACAGTGTGTAGCGCCTGGCCATATCGTGATTTGCAAAAGGAACAGTTTCTGGCGGTTGTCAGAATGCTTGCAGATGGTTATTCCACCCGTCGTGGCAGACGTTCAGCACTGATATTTTACGATGCCATTAACGGCCAATTGCGTGCTCGCCCGGCAGCCCGTTTGACCGCTTTACAAAATGGTGGCGCCATTCCTGATCACTTTGACTATGAAGTTATCATGTTACCGCAGGGCCACCGCATCGGAACCCTGAACGAAGATTTTGCTTTTGAAAGCATTCCCGGTGATATTTTCCAGCTGGGTAATACCAGCTACCGCATGCTGAAAATTGAACAGGGCAGGGTGCTGGTCGAAGACGCACATGGCCAACCGCCCAATATCCCCTTCTGGACCGGTGACAAACCTGGTCGTAGCGATGAATTGTCCGCAGCTGTTTCCAGACTGCGTAGTGAAATTGAACAACAGCTCAAAGAACAAGATCCGGCGGTGGTTATTGAAAAGTTATGTGATGAGGGCATAAGCCGAAGCGCTGCCGTACAACTGGTTGAATACCTGCATGCGTCTTTACAGGCACTGGGCTTATTGCCAACCCAGAGCAAAATTATCATGGAACGTTTTTTCGACGATTCAGGTGATATGCATCTGGTTGTACACGCACCACTTGGATCACGTTTGATGCGTGCCTGGGGATTGGCACTACGTAAGCGATTCTGTCGGCAGTTTAATTTTGAGCTACAGGCATCCGCACTGGAAGATTCGCTGATACTTTCATTGGGCGAAACACATAGTTTCGAGATTGCTGATGTTGCAACTTATTTAAAATCAGAAACGGTACGTGATGTATTAATTCAGGCGTTACTGGATGCACCCATGTTCGAACTACGCTGGCGCTGGAATGCGACCATTGCTTTGGCTGTGCAACGTATGCGTAATGGCAAAAAATTACCACCACAATGGCAAAGAAACCAGGCTGAAGACCTGGTCGCGGTGGTATTCCCTGACCAGATAGCCTGTTTTGAAAATATTCGTGGATCACGTGAAATTCCTGATCACCCGCTAGTCAACCAGACTATTGCGGATTGCCTGACCGATACCATGGATATCGACGGTCTTGAAAACCTGTTGTTAAAAATGACCGCCGGTGAGATCGAAATACACTGTCTCGATCTGGTCGGCCCATCACCTTTATCACGCGAGATCATCAACGCTCGTCCGTACGCGTTTCTGGATGACGGTGAGGCCGAGAACCGCCGCACACGTGCAATCAGTAACGATCCTGATGACCTTTCATCGGCAGCCACATTGAGTATCATCAGTATCGAAGCACGCACACAGGTCCGTGATGAAGCCTGGATTCAACCCCGTAACGCCGATGAACTGCATGACGGCCTGTTGCAACTGGGTTTTCTGACACAGGCAGAGTTTAGCAGCGGCAACTCAAGTTCAGAAGCGCCAGGCAACGCGGGCAAATGGGGACACTGGTTTTCAGGGCTGGCTGATGAATTCCGGGTTTGCAGCATCAAAGGTGGGCAGGGCGGAATGAGCCGTTGGTGGATAGCCTCTGAAAGACTGCCAGAGTGGTTAGCTATACACCCTGATTCTGAATTTTTACCTGATCCGTCTGCAATGCTGCCTGATGCTCCGAACTGCGAGCAGGAAGAAGCCCTGGTTGGCTTGCTAAGAAGCCGCATGATTGGGCTGGGGCCCGTTACTCGCTCTCAGCTTGCCACGGACTTCGGGTTGAAAGAAGAGACCCTGCAGCGGGCTCTGCTGAGCTTACAAAACCAGGGATTTGCCATCCTGATGCACGACGCTGTGACCGAAAACCTGTGGTGCGAACGCCGCCTGCTGGCCAGAATACACCGCTATAGCCGCGAACAACGTCGACGTGCGGTAAAACCGGTCTCACCGGCGACATTTATGAATTTCCTGGTTAATTGGCATGCTATGGATGATGCCAGCGCTGATCTGGATCAGGCCCTGTCCTTATTACAAGGCTGGTCTGCACCCGCAGCAATATGGGAACACGCTTTGCTGGCTGCGCGTTGCAAGGATTATTCACCCGAACAACTGGATCAACGCTTCCTCAGCGGGCAACTTGCCTGGTTCCGACCCCAATGTGTACCAGAACAAACAAGCACGATAGTCTCGGCAACACCGCTCGCGATTGTGCCTCGCACCAATATTCCCCAATGGCAAAACAAAAGGCCGGACGCAGATGCCATTTCAGACTCTCTGGCCAGCAAAATACTGATCCTGCTGGAAAAGAATGGTGCAATGTTTACCTCAGACCTTGAACAGGAATCCGGTTTGCTGCGCCCACAACTGGAGCAGGCTTTAAAAACCCTGATCGCGGCTGCTGCGATCACGTCCGATGCATTTTCACCCGTACGCTGGTTGCTACGGCCCGAAGCACAAAAACTGCGTCGCTCCAGGCAGCGTGGACATCACACGATCAATTTGCCTGTGGGTCGATGGAGCATACCGACCACGAGCCACGACAAGCAACAAAAAAAGCTGGTGGTAATCTGTCAATCCCTGTTACGTCGATACGGTGTGGTATTCCGCGCAGTCGTGCAAAGAGAGAGCCTGTTACCACCATGGCGGGAGTTGTTGGCTTATCTGAGACGAATGGAAGATCGTGGTGAGGTGCGTGGTGGGCGTTTCGTTGATGGTTTTTCAGGTGAGCAGTTTGCATTACCAGAAGCATTAGGCCTGCTTCGGCAGCCCAAAGATACGGATCACAAGCCCATATTCACCATCATCAGTGCCTGCGACCCGTTAAACCTGGGTGGATTGATCACACCAGGTGCAAAAACCCCGGCAATCATCGGTAACCGTATATTGCTTGAAAACGGCCTGCCGGTAGCGAGGGTCATGGCTAATGAGTTAGAGGAATTTCCAGGGATAAATCTTCAGGCAAGCCGTGAAGCCCGGCAGCACTTGTTAGTGGTAAGACCCTGGTCTGGCCCTCTCTTGGGCGTGCCTACAAGTTCTTTCTGAAGATCCACTGTTGCTTAGCTTAGGGTATCAGAAACGATTTCGTGGACTATTCTATGGGTCGAGATAAAAATTCATTTCATACCAAGTTTTTGGTTTTTTCTGAGCAGACCTATTGCTTCTTTTACTCGTTTTTGTATTGTTTCTTCTTTTTTTGCGCTATCGATCCACCCAATGTATTGACGCCGACATGAAGGAGATAGGCTGGCAAAGAAGTCTCTAGCGCTCTTGTTGGTAGCCAGGGCTTTTTCCAACTCAACAGGCATTTCAAACGGCTTTGTTGATGTAATGATTTTATCCCAGGACCCATTGGTTTTAGCGGCTCTGATTTTCTCCAACCCAGCCTCTGTCATTTTCCCATTTCCAATCAATTTTTCAACACGTCTGATATTTGAATCAGACCAGTTGCTTTTTGCTTTTCGGGGCGTGAACTTTTGCATATATCGTTCGTTATCAATTGTTTTGACGATGCTATCAATCCAGCCAAAACATAATGCCTCTTCTACCGCATCGCCATACGGAACCCGTGGCTTGCCGGTGTGTTTTTTGTAATAGACCAGCCAGATTTCCTTTTCCGACCTGTGGTTCTCACTTAACCATAAGCGCCAGTCTTTTCGGTTAGTAAGGTGAAGTACGGGATTCATGAAGAGTGGAGCATATTGCTTTGTATTTGATAGGGTATAGATACCGTCTTCGATTACAAGTAAGTTTTCAAGGGTTATTTTATTAATGACGATAGGCGGCCTCCCCACCAACAAAATGGGTCAGGTGTTATCTACAGCAAAGCGGTCAGGCAGCAACCAGAGCAATCACATCATTCACAGGTTGCGTTCCAACACATCAAGCCGGTTTAGCAGGCTGCGCAGGTCATTGATTTCCTGCGCTACAGGCACGTAGGCCTTGAGCTTCATTGACAACAACCCATCACGGACCAAAAGGTCAGCATCAACCAGAAAACTCATCAACAACAATACCCCAGGCTTTTACTCTTCCCTGACTCATTAATGAGTTCTTTTTGCCAACAACGAAGTCATGCAGATGTTTTGCCACGGCAGGATAAAAATCTGAACCAAAACGGCTCTTTATCTCTGTCGAAAACCGGGAATTCAGAAACTTGAAGGGACTCTCGATTAACTTTTCGGTAACTTCCTGTTCACCCAAATGCAAATACACTGCGGTTGAGTGGGCCATCGCGTGATTGGCTTTTTCGATCTCTACTACATAATCATGGGGATCACGACACACAACTACACTAGCCCTCTCTTTACCCAGGGGCAGCCAGACACGGTTGAAGATTCCATTAAACAATGCCCTGAAGCGATGCTCTCTTGATTGTAAAGATGGACTGACATCAATGAGCCCAAACTTTGAATGGATGAGCCAGTTGTGTCCACTTTTGTAATGGTCTTCCTGGCCGATTACAAATGCGGCATTGCCGGCAACGGGTCCTTGCACAAACATGCACTTGCCACTGGCTATCTTTGGGTAGTTATCTCCACTCTTTAACATCAAAGCCATGACCAGCGCGTGGTCGCGGCAATTCCAGCCCGCATCAAATTCACCATCACTGCCGGTTTGGCTATTGGCATAAAGCAGGTGATTGATTTCTTTCTTGAATGCGGCAGTGCCCATTATGCGCGATTGATCAATCTGTTTGTTGACACTCATTTCATGCTCTTTGTTTTTTTGCGGCCATCAGCACAGGTCACTCATTGACCTGGTTTTTCTTCAATGACCCGGTCCATTCGGTGTGTTTGATTGTATCACCGTAGCGTTTAAGGGGTTATTTCTGATGGGTTTCAGGCAAAAACTTTATTTCTAGCCGGTAACCAGCTGCGTGGGCATAGCGTTCGATAGTCGAAAGCGTCGGTGAGACTCTTGAATCCACGTTTTCCAGCCTGAAGATATTGCTTTTTTGCGTTTTCAGCGCCCTGGCCATCTGTTCCTGGGTAAAGCCTGTTCATCTCTGCCATGGGCGAAGCTGATAGATATGATGCTCAGTAACAGGCAAGAAGCCATTCTCATGAGATGTGTCAATTTCAGAGTCATCTTTGATCCTTGCAATAAGGAGGGTCACATCATAGCAATTATCGGAGGGTCTCAACTTGTGAGAGTCATTCTGCGATTGATTTTTTCGTTGTACACCGACCAAGGGGTGCGACACAAAAACTTGCTAAATCAATCGGCACACACTGAGTTCTGTTATTTCGGAGCCATGGGAACTTAAGTTTTGTATTATTCCGAAAGAAATGGGGAGAAAAACTGGATTGTCAGGTTTCTGCATAACCTTTGATTTCTGGAAAAATAGCTTTTATTCGTCTTATGCTCTTACAAACTAAATGTGCCCGGCCACTTTGTTCGCTCATCTATAATAGGATCCTGCAACCAGGCGTGAGGGTGAAATGAATCTCGAGATTTGTGAAGTCGGAAAATGTTACGGGACTGATCTTTGGGGGATATCCAATCTCAGTCTCGATGTCGGGACCGGGGTGCTGGGCTTACTGGGCCCGAATGGGGCGGGCAAGTCGACCTTGATGCGAATACTGTCCACTGTCACCAAGGCAACGACCGGCTCCGTAAAGTGGAACGGTGTCGACATCGCGACAGCGCCGAACACCGTCCGAAAAGTCCTGGGATATCTTCCCCAGGACTTCGGTATTTATCCCAATTTGAACGCCATTGAATTTCTCACATACCTGGCAGCCGCACGCGGAATCAGTGGTAAATCGGCCAACAAGCGAATCGAACAACTGCTGGAACTGGTCAATCTCACGGACGCGGCCAAGCGGCCGCTTGGCTCCTTGTCCGGCGGTATGAAGCAACGCGTCGGGATCGCGCAAGCCCTGCTAAACGACCCGCAACTCCTGATCGTTGATGAACCGACGGCGGGTCTTGACCCGGAAGAGAGAGTTCGTTTCCGGAGCCTGCTTGCAGAGTTGGCCGGGGATCGCATCGTGATCCTGTCTTCCCATATCGTTTCGGATATTGAAGCAGTGGCCACTTCGATTGCGATCATTAAGAAGGGGTTTCTTCAATTTCACGGTGTTCCTGAGAACCTGCTGGCTGGCGTGGATGGAAAGGTCTGGGAGCTGATCGTTTCGAGTGGTGAACTAGCAGCTGTCAGGCAGGAGTTCATTCTCAGCGGGACGGTCAGGACCGGCGAGGGAGTTCGGGTCAGGGTGGTTGCGGATGAGCAACCGGGGCAGGGCGCACGGCCCCTGCCTCCAACGTTAGAAGACGCTTACCTGTATCTCCTCGCAGGTGCTGGCGACAGGGGTGCATGATGCAAACAGCTGCTCTGCTCTTTCAGCTGACATTGGGAGACTTTCGCGAACGAACACGGCGGTATTCCTTCCTGATCACCCTGTTGGGAACACTTTTCTTTGGTTTCCTGGTCATCACCGGCAAGTGGGCTTTGCGTCTGGGTGAATACCGGGGAGAGTACAACTCCGCCTGGGTGGGGAGTCTCATGGGTAGCGCCTGCACCATCATGCTGGGCATGATTGGTTTCTTCCTGATCAAGAATTCTTTGAGCCGTGATCGCCGTACCCGAGTGGGAGAAATTCTAGCCGCCACACCTCTTAGTAATCGCCTATACATTGCGAGTAAATTTATTAGCAACTACGCGGTCCTCATGCTGATGGCTGCGGCCATGGCGGTCGCCGCAGTCCTGATGCAGTTGATCAGTGCGGTTGAAGGTGGATTCAACCTGTGGGCGTTGCTGGCGCCTTTTCTGTTTATTTGTCTGCCGGTATTGACACTTGTAGCTGCTGCCGGTGTTCTGTTCGAGTCGATCCGGGTGCTACGCGGTACCTTTGGAAACATCCTTTACTTCATGGCTGCCGAAGTCGTCATTGTAAGCAGTTTTCTGGTGAACATACCCTGGTTGGATTTCAGTGGTTTGGGCTTGTTCTTGCCAAGCATGCAGGAGGCGGCGCTTGCCGTGTATCCGGATGCAAAACTTGGTTTCGAGATGGGTTTTGTCGGATTTGTGCCTGGCACCTCCCATGCGACGATGCATCTCTTTCATTGGGACGGTATAAGCTGGTCGCCTGGAATGATGCCGTTGCGCCTGTTGTGGATGGGCGCGGCGGTTGGATTAGCCGGTCTTGCAACCGTGTTTTTCGACCGATTTGACCCGGCGCGCACGAGACGGCTGAAAGCGGGTAAACGCACAAACAACAAGCCACCGCTCACTGAGTCTCCCGGTGACCCGAAAATCTCTTTGATTAGCTGGAGTGAGCTTGAACCGGTGACATTCAACTTCAGTTTCCTGAGGATGTGGCAGGCTGAGATCAGACTATTGGTCAAGGGTAGTCACTGGTCTTGGTATGTGGTCGCCATCGGGCTTCTCGTGGTGGAATTGGCGGTGCCGTATGAATACGCACGAGCCTACGCATTGCCGATGGCCTGGATTTGGCCACTGGCAATGTGGTCTTCGATGGGCACACGGGAGACCCGTTTCAATACCGGACAGCTCGTCTTTTCGTCACCCTACCCGGAAAAACGCCAACTTCCTGCCATGTGGGCTGGGGGTCTGACAATCGCAATGCTTACCGGCAGTGGAATGATCATGCGGGCGTTCGTAGCAGGCGAGTTTGAGCACCTGGCGGCATTACTCGTCGGTGCTTTCTTCATTGTGAACCTGGCTCTGTTTCTTGGGGTTGTGAGCGGTACGAAAAAGCTCTTCGAAGTGACCTATCTGATAATCTGGTACGTAGGTGCGATTAACCATCTTCCCCAGTTGGATTTTCTGGGCGCTGCCAGCACAGCGATCAGCAGTGTGGTTTCACAGGTCTATCTTGGCATTTCGGTCGTGCTCCTGCTCGGCGCCATCGTGTTTCGGCGCTGGCAGTTAATTAGGGGTTCACAATAAGCAAGAAGGTGTAACAAGCCAAATTAAACGTATTCGGCCCACTGCTGTCCCACTTAATTACGAATCAGCCCGAACTTTAACCGCGGCGACGGTCGCCCACCAAGTGTGGGCTTTTCTTGTTTTTACGTTAAGGATCGGACGTGAGTGTGTGAAACGCAAATTCAATGAGTGAGCTCAATCGGTAATACCCCCTTTTTTAGTCAGTTTATTATCGAGGGGATTACCTATCACCCATCAAACTGGCGAATGCCAGTGGGGAGGGGGACAGATGGATGATGATTTGGTTATATTGTGTTTGTTGCAGATGGAGTAATTCAATGAGTATACGCAGCCACGCCGGCCTGCACCCCAGGATCGCCGATAGTGTTTATGTAGACCCTGCCTCGGTAATCATTGGTGACGTTGAGATTGGTACAGGCAGTTCAGTTTGGCCGATGACGGTGATCAGAGGCGATATTCATCGGATTCGTATCGGCGAAAGAACCAGCGTGCAGGATGGTAGTGTTTTGCATGTCACGCACGCGGGTCCTTATAACCCGGATGGGTATCCATTGATCATTGGTGATGATGTCACTATTGGACACAAGGTCATGTTGCATGGTTGCACCCTGGGTAACCGTATTCTGATTGGAATGGCAGCTGTGATCATGGATGGAGCGGTCGTCAATGACGAAGTTGTTGTTGCCGCTGGCACACTGGTGCCACCTGACAAGGTGCTTGAAAGTGGATACCTTTATATGGGTAGCCCAGTGCGTCAGGTGCGACCTCTTACCGACAAAGAACTGAAGTACTTTCATTACACTGCCAAACGTTATGTCGAACTGGCTGCGGCGTATCTGCTTGAAATATGAAGATCGATAAACTTCTCAGGGAGTACACGGCGTTGGCATCTGCCTATGACCAGCGCTGGTCAGCCTATCTTGATGCTTCCTTGCGCATGACTTTTGACAATCTGGACAAGTTAGCCGCAGAACAGGTGCTGGATGTAGGCTGTGGCACCGGGCAGTTATTGCAGGTACTGGCGGAACGATCGGACACTTCGGAACTGGTCGGAATCGATCGCGTGCCAGCTATGCTGGATGTGGCCAGACAGAGATTGGGCCAACGCGCGACTTTGCTGGAAGGTGAAGCGGCCCAGTTACCGTTCGCTGATGCATATTTTCAGCTTATAACCAGTACCAATGCCTTGCATTATTTCCCCGATGTTGATGCCGCCTTGCGGGAATTTCGGCGAGTAATAACAGCGAACGGTCATTTGGTTATTACAGACTGGTGTCGCGATTACCTCTGGATGCGATGGCTGAATCGCATATTACCCTGGACTCAGCACGCCCATGAGCGCAGCTTCACTTTAGATGAACTGGAGCAAAGTCTGATGCATGCAGGTTTTAAGGTCCAGAGTAAGAGCAAAAACAAGATCGACTGGTTCTGGGGTTTAATGACCGTCCATGTCAGGCCGAATTGACTGTCACTTAATGAAAACAGGTCACCTGGTAGTTTTTGACCACGCACGTATCGAATTTATCTCGTCTTTTTCGATACCTATTGATTCAAGAAAATCCTGATGGGCTTCAGGTGACGTTTTTTCAAATTCAACATGCCAGTTTTTCATGCCCGCATCATCAAGGCCGGCAGCTTTGAGCAGGGACACCCATATTTCTTTGGTGACAACTCTGGAGTCTTTTACGGCGCTTTCATTCTCCAATAGTTTAAGAATGACTTTTTGCTGGGTTCTCATAGCTTGAATTTCGGTATTGATAGAAAACAATCTGTTCTCAAGTGCGGTATTCAGATCATTGCCTTTTTTATCAAGAAGTGAAGGTATGGAATTTAAAGATAATCCTGCGCTGCGAAAAAGAAATATTCTATCCATCTTTTCCAAATCACTTGCGGAATATAGTCTGTAGTTTGATTCACTTCTGCCACTGGGTTTTAAAACCCCGATGTTGTCGTAATAAAGAAGCGTGCTTCTTGAAAGAGAATATTTCTTTGCCACTTGGCCAATGGTAAACATCTGGTTTTCCTTAATTGATAAGGTGGAGTGGTTGGCCTGAACAAGACCAACCACCCCGGTACTATCTGTTACTACAGCGCTCGAATTGAACTGATTTCAGCTTTTGGTATTTCCAGCCATTCCAGAAACGACTGGTGCTCATTGGGGTACCTGGTTTCAAACACCTGATGCCATTTAACCATTGTCGCTTCATCAAGCCCAATCTCGCGAAATAATAAGACCCATTTCTCTTTGTTCATCACATCACTACTCATGTTGTATCTCCTGATTAAATTGATTTATGCAGACAGTATGTCAACTGTCAAAACCAATTCTGAACTATGAAGTTATAGTCAGGTCAAGCCTTGCTTTGAAATTAATACATCGGTCCATATTTACCATTTCTTTCGTGACAGATAACTTACATCTTCTTTTGGATTTAATTGCTTTTTTACAGCTCTGTTTTGATTTTTGCCCAGCAATATTTTGATCTGGTAATAACTTTCCTTGGCGAGAATAAGCCACTCTGCCTTAAACCAGTTTTGTTGATAAAGTTTTTTAACAGCGGCAACTGCATCGGGTGAGCGTTCAGTGATTTGCTTGGCCAATTGCATGGCTTGTTGCAATGGCTCATCACTTACCTGGGTGATCAAACCATAGTCCAAAGCGGTTTGAGCCGAGATGATTTCAGCACTCATCGTCAGTTTTAAAGCGACATCTTTTGCGACCAATTCACGTAAAACTAAATTTCCACCCATGTCCGGGATCAAACCCCATTTACCTTCCATGATGGAAAAGCTTGCATCGTGTGTTGCAAACCTGAAATCAGCACCGAGTACAATCTGTAAACCACCGCCCCAGCAACGCCCCTGGATCACCATGATCACCGGTACCGGTATCTTGCGCCAGTTATAGCAGACACGTTGTGCCAGGTTGGCTTGCCCTGGAAACCATTTAGCCAATAATGACAGTGCTGAAAACTTGTTACTCATCACGGACTTTATATCCAGACCCGTACAAAAATCTTCACCCTCTGCTTGTACGATGATGGCCCGAATGTTTCGGTTTTTCTTTAATTGGCGGGAGATTCTGTCGATGGCTTTAAACATCGCCATATCAAGGGCGTTATGTTTTTCACCGCGGTTGAGCGTAACAAATGCAAAATTGTTATCTATTGCCAAGGTAACACGTTGTTTATTCATTAGTTAATCCAATTTAATCAGAATCATACTAAGTCTCAAAATAGGCCGAAGATAGCATGAGTGAATCATTGTGTTATTGCGACTGCATTAATTTTCAATTTCAGGTTCAACAATGAAAGGCTCTGCGACAGGCTGATCGTTTGAATCGAAAAAGGACGAGGGCTTATTGAGTCCTTTTAATTTCCAGATCATTAATTTGGAAAAAATTCGTATCAATACTCTCACGGGAACAGCGGCGTGATTTGGATCAGCCGGGAGCGTTTTGGCACATTTCGTATGCAGGTAGCTGTTGACCGGTCCGAGGTTTTCATCACGGCAGCCAGCATCATCCATGAAATTGTGGATTACACCAACAAATGGCATGCCTGCAGCCAATGTATTACCTATTGGGGTTTTACAACAATCGGTATACCAACGAAACAAACCTTTTGGACTCAGTCGCAGACAACTAATTTGCTCGAAACCTTCGGCGATTTTGACATGCGCCATGGGCATTTGAAATATATCAGTGCCGCCGTACTGGTCCAGCACCTGGTCTTCTTGATCCAGATAACGAGCGAAAGCCTGACAGTCATCACAGTGGCATACCACCCTCGTACCAGAACGAGCAGTCACATGGCTTGCGACACCTAGTACTTTGCCACAGTCACATTTTAATGGTATTTCAGTCATTTGCGATCCTTGGCAGTGGCGCCAGCTTGCGGGAAGATCGAACTTTAACAGTTTGTAAGTTTATTGATCTACCGTTCGCTTTTTAACACGTAACCGCTTCTCCTGCATATCTGATCTTTTAAGCGCCGTATCTGTAAAAAAAGGAAAGAAAATAAACCCGGCGATAGTTTTAAGCAGGCCACTACTTTCGCTGTATCGATCTTCTATCAATGTTGATACGGACTCCGATTTTGACTGTAGCAGGGTGTATATCTCCAAAGCATTCTCAGGATACTTTTGATCATCCACTCCTTCAAAAGAGTCGAGTAATTGTTCCTTGGAGTAGCCTGAAAAATCCATTTTCTCTGTCGTCACAAAAAACCTCCCCCTGAAAGATAACGCTGGCATTGAAGATTGCATGACCGGTGTAACCATGGCCAATATTGACATGCTTCATTTTACACATCTGGTTGAATGCTTTGCCAGTTTTCAGTTTTAAACACCATTGGTACGAATGTGATGCCATCTTCGCATCTTTCGGGCTCAGTTTTTATAAACCCTAACCGCTCATATACGGGTACCGCATATACAGATGAATTTACAGTGATTTTGGGTTTGTTTGCGTGGTCTAAAATTTTTCGCCAGAGCAAGCGAGCAAGGCCTTGGCGATGTGAATGCTCTGCGACGAACAAGTGATACAAGTGAGAGCGACCCCGTAATGCGACGAAGCCACACAGACCAGAAGGGTTTTCGGCAACATAACAAACATAACTGTCAGAACTGATTCGTTCCGCTACTGCCTTGGGCGAAACCGATTGCCAAAATTTATCCGCGTTTTGAGTCGAAGAACTGATCGCAAAAAAGTCGGAGAGTCCAATGATCAGTGCGCTTACAGCCTTTGCATCAGTCTGCTGAGCGAGGCGAATTGAGAAGGGGGGCTTCCTATCAACTTTTGAATTAAGCGGATGTTTCCGCTTAAGTAAATTTTGGGACTGTGTTTTCACAAAAACTGATGGTCCTATTCCTCAGGTTTTTTCTTATTCTTTAAACCGGCACCGAGACTGATTCCGAAGGCAACGCCAATGGCTATACCCGCGCCTACATTATCCATTGCGGAGCCAATAGCAACGCCAACACCAATGCCTATTGCGAGGCCGACACCAATCATATTTTTCTGGGGTTTTGGGTTCTCTTTATTGTTTGAATCTGAAGTCAAAATATAGCTCCTTTTCATTGGGTCCTGCGAGCTTTGTTTAAGCTGCTTAACTATAGCTATGAGGAAAAAGTATACAGATTTAATCGTTGCTATCGTCAGCTACTGGCCAGATCCACCAGGGCCTTATCGGTTAAACGGTAAGCGACCCACTCATCTTGTGGTTTTGCGCCCAGTGACTGGTAGAATTTTATCGCTGGTTCATTCCAGTCGATAACACTCCACTCGAGACGACCGCAGTTCCTGGATAGTGCAATTTTGGCTAAATGTTTTAAAAGTGCTTTGCCAGCGCCGCTTCCCCTGTGTTGGGGAGAGACGTACAAATCTTCAAGATAAAGCCCATGTTGACCCAGCCAGGTTGAGTAGTTGAAAAAATAAACTGCAAAACCAACCGCTTCATTATTGATACTACAAATAAGAGCAGAGGTCGTTGAGTCGTCGCCGAAGATTGAATTTTTAATATCCAATTCTGTGGCGACGACTTCGTTTTCTGCTTTCTCATAAATGGCAAGTTCAGTGATAAACCTGATCAACAGGGCGGCGTCTTCAGCCTTTGCTGGACGAATGTCTATGACTGCTGGCATTTATTGGCTGGCTAACTGCCGCAATACGAAGTTCAAAATACCACCGTGGCGGTAATAATCGACTTCTTTGGGGGTATCCAGTCGACTTTTGGCCTGAAACTGTTTGCTGCTTCCATCAGCAGCGGTAGCCGTCACGGTTACCTGTTTTGCCGAACCATCACCCAGACCTTCAATGTCGTAGGTTTCAGTGCCATCCAGACCGAGGCTGTCAGCGCTTTCACCATCAATAAAGTTAAGAGGCAAAACACCCATACCAATCAGGTTGGAGCGGTGGATACGTTCAAAGCTGGCCGTGATGACCGCTTTAACACCCAGCAGTTGCGTGCCCTTGGCTGCCCAGTCACGGGATGAGCCGGTGCCATATTCCTTGCCAGCCACAACCACCAATGGTGTGTTTTCCTGCTGGTAACGGCTGGAGGCTTCAAATATGGTCATTTCTTCGCCATCAGGCTGGAATGTAGTCCATCCGCCTTCAGTGCCAGGTGCCAGTTGGTTACGCAAACGTACATTGGCAAAGGTGCCGCGCATCATGACCTCATGATTACCACGGCGGGAGCCATAAGAGTTAAATTGATCCCTTTGAACACCTTTAGATTTGAGGTAATCACCTGCGGGTGAATTCTCGGCAATTGCACCAGCCGGGGATATGTGGTCGGTGGTGATGGAATCACCCAGGCGGGCCAGACAGCGTGCGTTCCGAATATCATTAACCGGTGGCACATCCATACTCATGCCATCAAAATACGGCGGGTTACGGATATAGGTCGAGTCATCTTGCCAATCAAACATTTCGCCCACGGGTGACTCAACACTCTGCCAGCGTTCATCACCTTCAAATACACTGCTGTAGCTTTGTTTGAACATATCGGCAGTGACGCTATCGGCAATGCACTGCTGGACTTCATGACTGCTGGGCCAAATATCGCGCAGATAAACCGGGTTACCATCATGGTCATCACCAAGCGATTCGCTGGTAATATCGATATTCAGATTACCAGCGATGGCATAGGCAACCACCAGCGGTGGCGAGGCCAGGTAATTCATCTTGATATTGGCGTGGATACGGCCTTCAAAATTGCGGTTGCCGGAAAGTACTGAACAGGCCACCAGGTCATTCTCGCGAATGGCATTGCCAATCGGTTCAGGCAAGGGGCCGGAATTACCGATACAGGTGGTGCAACCATAACCAACGGTGTAAAAGCCCATGGTTTCGAGGTCATCCATCAAGCCTGCTTTATTGAGATAATCAGTGACCACGCGTGAACCGGGGCCGAGTGAGGTTTTAACCCATGGTTTGGCACTCAGCCCTTTTGCTGCTGCATTCCGGGCCAGTAAACCAGCACCCAGCATGACCGCTGGGTTGGATGTATTGGTGCAGGATGTAATCGCTGCAATCACCACCGCGCCATCTTCCAGCGCAAACTGCTCGTTGTTGTAGCTCACATCAGCAGTGCCGACACCGTCACGTCCTTTGGTGAAGACATCTTTGTCTTTTAAGTAAGTCTGCTTGGCTTCGGTCAGCAATATCCTGTCCTGGGGGCGAATCGGACCGGCAAGGCTGGGTAGAACTGTAGACATATCCAGTTCCAGCACATCAGAGTACTGTGCTGTTGGAGAATCAACGGTGTGGAACATGCCCTGTGCACGGG
Source organism: Gammaproteobacteria bacterium (assembly GCA_021772935.1). Classification (GTDB taxonomy): domain Bacteria; phylum Pseudomonadota; class Gammaproteobacteria; order Xanthomonadales; family SZUA-36; genus SZUA-36. The sequence goes on along the minus strand of JAJFLA010000046.1, from coordinate 291,476 downwards.
TATAAGCCTCAACCAGCTTGACTTGTTCTTCTGAACGACCCGATAAGCGCAGATAATTCAGGCTTTCTTCATCAATCGGGAATATGCCGCAGGTGGCGCCGTACTCAGGTGCCATATTAGCCAAAGTTGCACGATCGGCCAGTGGTAGTTTCGGCAGGCCATCACCAAAGAATTCTACAAATTTTCCGACGACACCCAATCCACGCAACATCTGCACCACGGTCAGTACCAGATCGGTTGCGGTTGCACCTTCCGGTAATTCACCCGTTAATTTGAAACCAACAACCTGTGGGATTAGCATGGTAATGGCCTGTCCCAGCATGGCGGCCTCGGCTTCAATGCCACCGACACCCCAGCCCAGCACGCCAATACCATTGATCATGGTGGTGTGGGAATCGGTACCCACCACCGTATCCGGATAGGCCATCAATTCGCCGTTACGTTCAGCGCCGAAAATAACACGTGCAAGATGTTCAAGGTTAACCTGGTGCACAATACCGGTGTTGGGTGGTACCACATTGAAATTACTGAACGCACTTTTTCCCCATTTCAGAAAGCTGTAGCGTTCCTGGTTGCGTCCAAATTCAATTTCGTTATTAATTGCCAAGGCATCTGAGCTGCCGTAGCGATCCACCTGTACTGAATGGTCAATGACCAGCTCAGCGGGGGACAGGGGATTAATCAATTCCGGATCACCACCAAGCCGTTTCATCGCATCACGCATCGCTGCGAGGTCAACGACACCGGGTACGCCTGTAAAATCCTGTAATACAACTCGTGAAGGTGTAAACGCGATTTCTGTTTCTGGTTTAGCTTGCGGATCCCAGTTAACAAGCGCTTTAATATCGCTGTGGGTAATATCTACACCATCTTCGTGACGTAGCAGGTTTTCTAAAAGAATTTTTAAAGAAAAGGGTAAACGTGAAATATCAATGCTGTCACTTAAGGAGGGCAGGCTGAAATAACTGTAGTTTTTATCGTTAACGGAGAGTGTTCTGCGAACGGAAAATGAATCTTGCATGCTGGCCTCCATTGACCTTTGTCCTGCCCCGGCAAGGGGCGGGCGATGTTATGTTGAGTATGTATCCGGGAAGTTGGATATTATCGCTTATAGGAACCCCATTTCCCAAATAGTATTGCAAGTTGGGGCTTAATCGGGAAGGGCGGTTCTACCCAGGTAATAGTGTTTGTGCCTGTTCGATCATTTTTTTGCGTCCGAACATCAGGTTGAAACGGCCACCTCCCATTTGTCTCCATAGCACTGCTGAGCGTAAACCGGCAAATAAAAGTGTGCGTATCCAGTTAACCGTACGATCTACCTGAAGATATTGTGGCCTGCCATTGATGACAATACGTGGAGAAAGTGTGCTGATGGTGCTGGTGTAAAGCTTTGCGATTTTTTCTGCCTGCAGATCTTTGATCTCATGTAGTTCAAGTTCAGTGTCATCATCGACGTGGTTGAAAGTCAGTAGTTCTGAACCTATTTGCGCTTGAATTTCAGACTTTTTGCGAAAATTGTTTTCCAGTTGCATGACGGAGACTGCATAACGCAGGCATTCCATGTAATGCTGGTCACCTTGAAGTACCGCAATGAGTGTTTCTGCACCCAGTCGTAATCTTTCAGCGCCACCGTATATATCTTCCACGGTCTCTGCCTCGATAGCCAACAGACTTTCAATACAGGTATCTGCAGCGTAGCCGGACCAGGTGCCGTGGTTGGCAGCTTGCCTGACCAGTTCTGTGGCCTGAAATACGCCCGCCAATGCCATTATGCGTTCTTTCATGTGTTTACCATTTTGGTTGCTGTAAGTTTAGGTTGCAGGCTCATCGGTGGTGTGTTCATGGTTTCTATGATGCCACCACCCAGGCAAACATCGCCATCATAAAGGACCACCGACTGACCTGGCGTGACAGCACGCTGATCTTGCCGGAATTTAAGTTGTATACAATCTTCATTGATCTGCTCGATACACACCGCCTGGTCCTGCTGACGATACCTGACCTTGGCTGTAAGCGAACAAGCTGCCGTCGGCGCAGTCCCTGATACCCAGGCCAATTGACCGGCTTCAAGTCGGGTGGAGAGCAACCACGGGTGTTCATGCCCCTGGCCAACGTAAAGTATGTTGTTGTCCAGGTCTTTATGCAATACGTACCAGGGTGCTTCTGGGTAGCCTTTAACACCACCAATCCCGAGTCCCTGGCGCTGACCAAGGGTATGAAACATCAAGCCCTGGTGCTCACCGATAACGTGGCCGTCCGTGGTTTGAACCTCACCGGGTTGGGCGGGCAGGTATTCGGCCAGAAACTTTGTAAAATTGCGTTCTCCGATAAAACAGATACCGGTGCTGTCTTTTTTATCAAAAATATTAAAACCAGCCTGTTGAGCCAGCTCGCGCACCTTGGGTTTTTCCAGTTCTCCAACAGGAAAAAGCGTCTTGGCCAGTTGCTGATGGCCAACGGCGTACAAAAAGTAACTTTGATCCTTGTTGTGGTCCACACCTCGCAATAAGCGGTGCATGCCATCTTTGCAGTCTGTGCGAACGTAATGGCCGGTCGCTATTTTTTCAGCACCAAGTACTTCTGCGTGCTCCAGAAATGTCTTGAATTTAATTTCACGGTTACACAGGATATCAGGGTTGGGGGTGCGGCCAGCTTGGTACTCACTGAGAAACTCTTCAAACACATTCTCCCAGTATTCGCTTGCAAAATTGCGTGTGTGCAAGGTCATACCCATGGATGTTGCGATGGCCTCAGCATCGGCGACGTCCTCAGCCGCAGAACAGGCACCGAAGCGGTCATCTTCTTCCCAGTTCTTCATGAACATGCCGGCAATGTCCGAGCCTTGTCTTTGCAATAGCAAGGCTGAGACTGCTGAGTCTACACCGCCGGACATGGCTACCATGATTTTGCCACTGGTTCTGTTCATGCCATTAAGATGGGGTCAAAACGATGAACGTCAATTGGCTCAACATCGATACACAGATGTAATACAATTGTTTGTATGAGTAACGAGCTGGAATCACAACATGACCGCGGTATTGCGCTGGAGGAGGCCCGTCCGGAAGTCAAACCGCCACCCATGTACAAGGTTGTATTACTGAACGATGATTTCACACCGATGGATTTTGTGGTGGATGTAATCCAGACTTTTTTTGCGCTTGGCCATGACCAGGCCACACAAATCATGTTGCACGTACACACCAGGGGTAAAGGCATCTGTGGCATTTTCACCTTTGAAATTGCCGAAACCAAAGTGGCCCAGGTCAATGACTATGCACGCCAGAACGAGCACCCACTCAAGTGTGCACTGGAAAAAGCCTGAACAACGCCGATGAACCAGAATGGTTGAAGCCGGTCAGAGCAGTATGAAAAACACGGAATATTTAAATGTTTAGCAAAGAGCTGGAAGCAACCATTAGCCAGGCTTATCAGGAGGCACGTAGTGCCCGTCACGAATTCCTGACCGTTGAACATTTACTGTTGGCATTACTGGATAATGGTTCGGCTCTATCAATACTCAGTGCTTGTGGTGCTAATCTCACTGGTTTGGAAGCAGAGTTGCGAAAAGCCCTGCGTGATACCGTTCCGGTACTGGTTGATGAAGATAACCGTGACACCCAACCCACCATTGGTTTCCAGCGGGTATTACAAAGAGCCTTGTATCATGTCCAATCGGCCGGTAAGCCGGAGGTCATTGGTTCCAACGTGCTGGTGGCAATATTCAGTGAAAAAGATTCCTATGCGATTTATCTACTGAACAAATTTGACGTTAGCCGGCTCGAAGTGGTGGATTATATTTCCCATGGGATTTCACCTTTGCATCAAAATAGTACAGGTGCTGACGAAGAAACCACGGCTGAAACTCTGGAAGAAGGCGCGGATACCGGTAACAGCGCACTGGACAGCTTTACCAGCAATCTGAATGAGCGTGCAAAAGAAGGCAAGATTGACCCGCTGATTGGACGTGATAGTGAAGTTGAAAGAACCATTCAGGTGTTGTGCCGCAGACGTAAAAACAATCCGCTTTTTGTAGGTGAGGCTGGGGTCGGAAAGACGGCCATGGCTGAAGGCCTGGCATTGAGAATCACTGAAGGTGAAGTACCGGAAGTGTTGGCTGATGCTACCCTGTATTCGCTAGATCTCGGCGCATTACTGGCGGGTACCAAGTATCGTGGTGATTTTGAAAAAAGGCTCAAAGCGGTGCTGGCTGAACTGTACCAGATTGAGGGTGCTGTACTGTTTATCGATGAAATCCATACAATTATTGGTGCAGGTGCTGCTTCCGGCGGGGTCATGGATGCGTCCAATCTGATTAAACCGGTATTGGCATCAGGTGAATTACGTTGTATTGGCTCTACCACTTACCAGGAATTTCGTGGTGTATTCGAAAAAGACCGTGCATTGGCACGGCGCTTCCAGAAAATTGACATCGTAGAACCCAGCATTCCTGAAACGATCGAAATCTTGCGTGGTCTCAAATCGCGTTTTGAAGATCATCACGAGGTTGAATATACCGATGAGGCAATATGTGCAGCCGCAGAACTGGCCGGTCGTCATATCAATGATCGTCATCTGCCGGACAAGGCCATAGACGTCATTGATGAAGCTGGTGCACGGCAACGGATGTTGCCTGAAGCCGAGCGCAAAAAGCTCCTGGACGAACACGACATTGAAGCCATTGTCGCCCACATGGCGCGTATTCCAGCGAAACAGGTATCGCGTTCAGACCGGGATGCACTACGCACTCTGGAACGTGATTTGAAACTGACAGTCTTCGGTCAGAATGAGGCCATTGACGCGTTGGCTACAGCCATCAAAATGTCCCGTTCAGGCCTGGGTGAAGAAGAGAAACCCATCGGTTCCTTCCTGTTCGCTGGGCCCACCGGCGTCGGTAAGACTGAAGTGACGCGTCAGCTAGCCATGGTCATGGGTATTGAATTGATCCGTTTCGATATGTCGGAATACATGGAAGCGCATTCCGTATCACGATTGGTTGGTGCACCACCGGGTTACGTTGGTTTTGATCAGGGTGGCTTGCTGACAGAAGCCGTCACTCGTAATCCACACGCTGTATTGCTGCTGGATGAGATTGAAAAAGCCCACCCGGATGTCTACAACATTCTGTTACAGATCATGGACCACGGCCAACTAACGGACACCAATGGTCGTGAGGCTGATTTTCGCAACGTTATCCTGGTCATGACCACCAATGCGGGCGCACAACAAAGCTCGCGACGCTCCATTGGCTTTACTGAGCAGGACCATGTTCCCGATTCCAGCGAAGCAATCCGCAGAACCTTCACACCAGAATTCCGCAACCGCCTGGATGCTACGATCCAGTTCGGTGCGCTTGATTTCAGTGTGGTGTTGCTGATCGTAGACAAGTTCATTCTTGAACTTGAAGCACAACTGGCCTTAAAGGATGTCAGTATCTCGGTATCAACACCTGCGCGGGAATGGTTGGCAGAGCAGGGCTTTGATCCTGAAATGGGTGCGCGGCCGATGAAACGTGTGATTCAGAATAAAATCAAACGTCCACTGGCGGACGACCTGTTATTTGGTGCCTTGGCAGAAGGTGGCGACGTCGATATTACGCTGTCGAAGAAGAAAGGTAAGCTGCTGAATATTCGTACCCGAGCGAAGCAGGAGCCACAAAAAGCACTACCGGCAGCAACAGAAAGCTGAGCTGCCGGGAACAACAGCTTATTTCATACGGTAAGTTATACGCCCTTTGGAAAGATCATAGGGAGTGAGTTCAACTTTGACCCCGTCACCGGTCAAAATCCGGATATAGTGCTTACGCATTCGTCCGGAGATATGAGCAGTAACGACGTGACCGTTTTCAAGCTCAACTTTAAACAAGGTATTTGGTAAGGTTTCCAGCACCTTGCCTTCCATTTCGATTACATCTTCTTTTGCCATGAGTCCCATGCCTTAGTCAGGTGGCGGTATTGTGCCACCCACCGGCTTGGTGCGAAAGGGGTTAAGGCAAATTAACATTGACACAACCGGCTATATGCTTAAAATACGCCCCCTCAAAGCGGGAATAGCTCAGTTGGTAGAGCACAACCTTGCCAAGGTTGGGGTCGCGAGTTCGAGTCTCGTTTCCCGCTCCAAATTTCTGAACCCGGCGTGGCCCAAATCCACCGCCGGGTTTTTTATTGTGTGGCATAAATAACCGGGTTTTTCATGATCTAACACATAGCATTGTGACTCGGTGGATAGTAGAATACCGCGCTTCTGGGCAATTGCCTGGGAACTCTTCCCTGAGGCCAGGTGGCAGAGTGGTCATGCTGCGGCCTGCAAAGCCGTCTACGCCGGTTCGATTCCGACCCTGGCCTCCAATCACCCTTCTCATGCCGCCCCATAGAGAGTATAGGCAGCATTAAAGCTATATTGCCAAAAAACTGCGTATATTAGACCTCGCTTTACTTCAGTTTTTTGCATGGCTCGCTGCGAATGATCTCACTGGTTGATTGGCTAGGACTGAAACTTGCCCGATTAACGCTCTATTTCATGCCAATTCCGAAGCCCAGGCGAAATGAGTCATACCGCTACTAAATTGGGAGCGGCAAATCAGTGTTGTGGTTGGGTTCATTTCTTCAAACAAACAGGCCCATTGGTAGGCTAACGCTTTTTTTGCGAAGTTCTCATGTTTTGAGAAATCTTTCTTTTAGAGTTCATATATTAAGAGTTCCTTCAACTACCGAAATGGCATTCAGGTTGACTGACCCATATGAGCAATAAGAAAGAAGCAGTTGTTATTCGAACTTTTATATCGTTTGAAGGGATCAGTTCCTTGGATGGATTTAAAAGTGAAAATCCCATTGATAAAACAAACTACAAACACCTAATTGGTGACTATTACGTTGAGGAAAAATTGAAGTGTTGTCTTAAAAAAGAAAATGGAAACATGTGCAATACAGAACATAACTTCGGTTTTGTAGCGCAATTAAAAGATGACACAGTCACAATCCTTGGAAACTGTTGTGCTAGAGACAAATTTGATGCAAATGATCAAATTAAAGTAGATCGCCGTAGGTACTTGAATGAAAAAAAGCGTTTGCAGCGAATCAAGACAGTCAAGAAACTGCTGGCTGAAAAAAGTGAGCGGTTATCCGCCATTAGCGAATATAGAAACAAACTCCAAGACGCTTCCATTCTGACTAAATCCTTCCTGCAAGGAGTTGGAAACCTGATGAACCGCAAGCTGATTGATATGTCACGAACTGGGTCTGGTGTAGTCAATGTGGGGCTAGTGTATATCAATAAGTATGTTGATGAAGACGGTGATGACCAGCAAGAAATAACCAGAACACAAACTTCAATTGGTTCAATCAATGGTGTGGCAGTCTTCAGCACCAAGATGTTTAGGAATGTCCACTCTGAATTAAATGCGGTTGAATCCACATATCAGGAAGTTGAGAGCATTATGGATGATGTTTCCAATAAAGAGATTGACCGCTTAACAGGTCAGCTCAATCAATTTGAGTCTGTAGCCAGACAAACGGAGCATTTACTTAAATCGGCTCAGGATTTTCAAAGAAATGATTTTTCTCTTTTTTGCTTTCTAGTTGATGACAAAACAGAGCGTTTCAAAGCCGCAAAAATGGCAATGCAAAGAGAAGGGCTTGTTGGGGGAAAAGATAAAGCCAAAGAATGGTTAGCTCAGAAAGAACATGCAATTAGACAAGCAATGAAGGCTGACAAATTGGAAATTATAGGATAGTAGAAATTGTGAATACAACAACCAAAGATAAATTCGGTCAGTTCTTTAAGAACATGGCGATTCTTATTCCAGTATTTGTGGGGCTTCTATACATTCACGGAGAGGCATTTAGGGGTGCCTACTTAGGGTATTGGGGATTGCCATCTGAATTATTTGAACTCGGGTTTGAAGAATCGGTTGCACAAGGCGGGGTCACTTATTTGGTAATGTGTCAGATCAAATCCGAACTTCTACAGTCTCGATTTGACCAAATCACCGCCGAAATCTAGGTGTCCATGATTCAATTAAATCATGTTCCTCACCCAACTCATCCAGTGTTGGTAGATCAGAGCAATCCAGAATCGTCAGCGTTTTGCCATACGTCCCCAATTTGATGACCTCTTCATAGATTTCACCTTGTATTGACCCGCCAAACCATTCCTGAAAGTCTCCCGTGGCCTCATCACGATTTTTGTTGGATTGTCGATGACTGAGAATGTCATGGGTCACGCTTGCTCTCGGTAAAGGTTGCCCTTTCTTCAGCCATGTGAGTTTTGGAAACTCTTTCAGAGCATCAGAAAGAAAAGCGTAGTCAATATTTACTCCTGAACTGACTATTACAGCCGCAGGCTCACTTGTTCTTTGTATTAACCGAATTGCTGTTGCAATCAAAGAAGTTTCACAAAGGTCTGCTAAATTCTTTACGTTGTCTATACTGATGTCTAAGCTGTCAATAGCAGCATCAAACAAATAAGCAGGCATAAGAAAACTAGCCGCAAATTGATCAGCTTCTTGTTCCAAAACCTTATTGCTTTCAAACCCTGCATTTGATAAGTGAATACCATTTATGAAAACTCTTTCGGGGTGACTCGGAAGGAAATAGTGCCCCAATTCATGGGCAATTGAAAATCTCTGGAATCCTCTGCTCTTAATGTGAGTTGCATAGCAAATCGCAAATTGATTATTTAGTCTCAGCAGCATCCCCGAAACGCCGTCAGCAGATGAGGGCATGGGTTTCAAATCTATACTGAGAGAGTCAGCGATAGAATTTAGGTTAACTGGTAGTTCTCTTACAAAGAACCGTTCTCTCAGCAATTGTTCCGCAAGGCGGGAAGGAAAATCACCCATCGTCGCAAACTAAGACGAACTCGCTAGATTTTTCTTCCCTAATGATTGAATTACTTCCATGGCAAAATCCTTTTGCTCCTGTGAAAGAGCATTAATTCCATGGCGAAGAGCTGCATCAGCTTCTACAAATCCATGAGGGTCAGCAGTCCGACCAAGTAAATAATCAGCGGTAACACTCAAAACATCTGCTAAACGTCTCAGATTATCAAAAGACGGTTTTCTTGCGCCTGTTTCAAAATGAGAGATTGCGGCAGGAGCCATTTTAGCGTTTTTAGCCAATTGTTCTTGGCTCAGTTTTAGTTTCTTCCGAGTGGAAATCATGCGTGAACAGAATAGGCTGTCGTTTTTCATTTGACATTCATCCTTACAAAGCGTAGTGTTTATCTTAACGCCCACGTTGTGGGATTTTTTTGAACCAAGTACTATACAAAGCGTAGTGATATTAGTTTACATAAACGTATTGTGCAAGTATTTTATATTTTGGAGAACGATGATGAGTGGTAAAAAAAATATTCATGTAGTACCGCATCCAACCAAGGGTTGGGCAACTCGAAAAGAAGGTGCGAGCAAGGTTGGGTCAACACATTCCACGCAAGGTAAAGCCATTGAGCAGGCTCGTGATCAAGCAATCCGGGGACGTGCTGAGGTGGTCATTCACAGACCGGATGGTCGCATCAGAGATAAGGATAGTTATGGTAACGATCCGCATCCTCCAAAAGACAGGAAGCATTGACAGCAGTCTCAACTAATGTGAGATTTGTTTCGCTAAGGTGAAAGGGCTATCTGCTCTTTCACCATTTTTGTACAGTCATGATTGGAGTAACTCCGAAAGATCGTACAGGATAACTTCACTGAGCTTTGAGTAATCCCATAGTAAAAAAAGCAGGTAATAATGGCAGTGACTTCAATAGAAAACAGATTTGAACAATTCATGAAAACCCTGCCTTCAGTGGAGTTAATTGATGATCTTGATCTGGGTGGTCTTTCTGGTAGTAAAAAAGCAGACTATTTTGGTCTTGGAAGAAATGTAGTCTTCGAACAGAAATGTATAACCCAAGACCAAGCCCAGAAGATTCAAGGATTCATGGATGAACATGAGAAAGAAGATTGGTATCCGATGTTTTTTGGAGGAATGGATATCAACAAAATTCTTGACCATGCACCCAATAAAGAAGAAATACAGAAGAAAATAATTTCGAAAACTACACAACTTATTGAGTATTATTTTAAGAACTCAAATTCACAAATCTCAGCTACTAAAATGATTTTCAATATCCCTGATTCTATAGGAATATTGGTAATCCTCAATGATTCAGTCAGTGTCCTATCCCCTGAAATACTGTCTCATAGGATTCAAGCACGCCTCAAACAAACGAGAGAAGACTTTTCTAGGAGGTTCAATGAGGTTAATTTAGTAATTCTAATAACAGAAACACACCAATATAAAAATAGAGCTTCATCAGTTTTGAGAATTGACGGGCCTAGTCCAGTGCCAAGAAAGGTTGAAGAGTACTTGAACTACTTAGTTCTCGCATGGGGTCAGTTTAATGGTAGCGGAGTTGAATATGTTCACCCGGATAACTTTTCATGGGATGAGTTTGTACAGAAAGAGGAAATTCAGAAAAGCCCTTTAAAACGGCATGAAGCAAGAACGATCTGGTATCAACAAAATCCGTATATGAGAGGATGGACCGATGAAGAAGTTATGAAATTTGGTGCCAAAGTTTTTGAGGAGACTGCTCCAGCGATGATTAAAGGTGGGATAAAAGTACCAGTAGAAGTTCTAGGTGAACAGACTTTAGTGTTCGGGGATTTCATTGCTGAAGCAAATTTCCGAGGGTTTGATATGAAAAATTTTGGTAAGCATATTAACCGTGAGAATATCTCAAAGTTTGTTGATTTAAAATCTGATGAATAAAGACGAAGAGAAAGAGCTCTTCCAAATGGTATATGGGGGGAAGTTTTCCGTTGAACCTATTGCTCATGAATCACCAGATTTTTTTATTGAAGGAGAAAAGGATTTCATACTGGGGGTGGAGGTCACAGAATCATTTTCAAATCAAACAGAAGCGAAACTAAGAAAGCTAGACAATTATTCAGATGATCTACTTGATGGCAGACAAAATATTCACCTCAAAGATAAAGGCTCCATTTCTGTAGATGACATTACACTGATTGATGAAAATGATGAAGAGATTGCTACAACCAAAGCAATAATTCACAAACTGCCAACAATTCGAAAAAGATTGGAAGGATTACAAGAAACAATTGGTTTGAAGAACAAAAAGGTTAAAAAATATCTCAGTGTTTGCAGTGAAGTTGATCTCATTATTAAAGATTCATCGAATCTGTTTATCATGGATGATTTTGATTCATTCTTTAAAAAACTATATTTCTCAATTGATCTTACAGTGATTAAGGAAAGTCTGTTTAGAGAGATTTTTCTTTTGGTTTCGTTGAAAGGTAAAGCTGAACAAATTGTGCCATTAAAAATCAGTTTTCTGCTCTCCGATCTGTATGCTTTTGACTCATTGCTTTCTGATGATCCCGTGGGCTCAAGCTGCTCAGAAGATCACTATTCTGAGGTTATTCAGTGTGCTTTAAGTCTCTCTAGGCACAACAATCTAAAAGTTAAAATATCTGATATTGGGTATTCTTTTGCTAATGGTGGTTGGGAATACCTGCATGAAAAGGATGAAACCTTCTTGCGGGATCGGACAAGTGTTTTGGAAAAACCTGAAGAAGGTTATGTGCCAATTGAATCAATTAAAAACTTTGATCCTTTAACTTTCAATATCGCCAAGAAACTTCAAGAAAAAAGAGCAAGTATTCATGCTGTATTGCCTGTCTGTTTAAACTCAAATGGCGATTAGAAAGCAATAGATCAATGAGTATAGGCAGCATTAAAGCTATATTGCCAAAAAACTGCGTATATTAGACCTCGCTTTACTTCAGTTTTTTGCATGGCTCGCTGCGAATGATTTCACTGGTTGATTGGCTAGGACTGAAACTTGCCCGATTAACGCTCTATTTCATGCCAATTCCGAAGCCCAGGCGAAATGAGTCATACCGCTACCAAATTGGGAGCGGCAAATCAGTGTTGTGGTTGGGTTCATTCCTTCAAACAAACAGGCCCATTGGTAGGTTTGGCGGGGCCCGGTAATCCGGTAGCAGACCAGTTGTTGCAGAAAATGCTTTGCCACCCAGGTGAGGAAGTATCTTCTGAATAACTGCTGGGTCTTCGATACTGGCGATGATCCTGACATCGCCTCCATTTTATTCATGTTTTTTAACGAATCACCTTGATCCAGTCCCCGGTTCGAGGCTCTCCACGTGGATAAAAACCATTTAATAAACGTAAACGGCTTTCTGCATCAGGGATGCGGATACCGACCGCAAGACTCGCCAGTGTGGCACCACGTGGAACCTGAATGTAGTGGATGAAATGGGGTTTACCGGTTTGCCGTTCATTCGGGTGTATGGGACGGAAACTTTCGACCATACTTAAAAGGGTTTTGTCCGCGTTGGCAAAATCAGAGGCTTTGCCTTCAAACAGATAGGTGATGTTTTTGTAGTTTATCGCAGCCACCCGTCGGGAATCAGTATTGATGCTGGCAACGGCGGTATATCCAAGCAATCCAGTCTGGTCGAGTTCTTTACCGGCGGATAAACTGCCGGTTACATTGTTTTCCAACACTTTACGCAGTTTAATACTGTTATCAAGCTTACGTACACTAATGGTCAGAGAGCTATCAGCGGCACTGGAACTTGCCACGATAGCCTTTGAACCCGCCTTCACATCCCAGCCTTGCGGTTGGATCAAAGTGAAACCCAGCTTGTTATGGTAATAGCGATCATCTGATCGTTGATTCTGGGAACTCGCGCCCCAGGCCAGACCTTCCATTTGTTGCTTGAACTCACCAGGGCGTGAAGGGTCCTGTGTGGTTTGATCCAATTCTCCCGAGGTTCGAATCACCTGTTGCAGACGGGCATCATTCCTTGGATGGGTCGAGTACAGACCATGATAACTACCGAGCTGCTTACCAGAAGACCTGGCTTTCAGGCGTTGGAACTGTTCCTGGCGTTTGAGCACTCCGATCACGTCCAGCAACACGTAGGGATCATATCCGGTCGCGTGCATATAACGGGCACCCAGACCATCGGCTTCCAGTTCGTGTTCTCTACCGTAACCCCGAACCAGCGCAGTACCTGCCATGGAGGCTGCCTCCGCGACATCCCGGCTGCCAGTGAAAACATAGGCCAGGAAGCCCAAAGTTTTATTGCTTACATTGGCTGTCTTCTGACGTGATGGGTGGCGAGCGGTAATATGGCCAATTTCGTGAGAAATTACACCCGCCAGCTCTGCCTCATTATCCAGATAGGCCATCAGACCCCGATTGATATAGATATATCCACCCGGGGTTGCGAACGCGTTGATATCTGGATTATCAAGAACGGTAAAGGTAAACGGAAACTTGGGGCGGTCACTATTGGCTACCAGGCTCTGACCGATGCGATTTACATAATCCTGTAAAGCCTGATTGTCGTAGGCTGCACCTTCGGCCATCATTTCATTGTGCATTTCACGGCCAACGGACTTTTCTTTTTTGGCTGAGAACAACAAAGCATCCGCATCACCTATCAGTGGCTGACTGACACAGGCAACCATCACAGCAAGTTTGCATAGCATGCCTGGAAACCCAGAAAACCTGTTGCCGATTCTGTCCATGTTTACCTCCATCAATAATGAGCGGACAGGAACTTCAGCAGTTGATCTCCAATACCATTACAGGCAGTTCCCTTGACCGGCGCAATAATGGGAATGGGGATGAAAATTGCAGGCATATAAGACTGACCGCTGGCGTTGGTGCTAACACGACCGACCTCAGCCATATCTGTAAAGTTCCAGATCACGGCTTCATAATTAGATTCGTCGCTCCAATGTGAAAAACCGAAACAGCCACCACCAGCAGGACTCAGGGTGCAAGACATAGAACTCATTGAATGGGTCCGTTCGGTGTTGCCATTAATCCAGATCATGTATTCGGTATTGAGCTCAGCCATTTTTTGTGCCACCGGTCGGCGTTGCATCAACTTTTTAAGTGCTGTAGGGCGCAAGGGTGCAGTGCGTGGTTCAAACCAGGGGTACAGCGCGTCAATAAAATCCAACTCTCCCAATACGATGATGGATTTATCCCGACTTGATATGTGTTTGCCGACACACTCGACAAAGCTCAGTTCAGTATCCTGGTCACTGGCTTGACGCCGGCCCAGGATGACCACGGTTGAATTTCCAATACCGGCAGTGGGTTCGTTGAAAACCATCTCATCGACAGTTGCGGTCACACAACCGCTGAGTAGCATGATCGTAGTGGTAATTGGCAGCAGTCTGTGAGGTGGATTAATCAAGCTCTGTCGTCCCAAATTGATGTAACCATTGCTGAAGTGCCGGCTCATGGGAAAAATTGAGTGCAAAATGGGCGCCAGCATCCCGAAGGGCCATGATTGCCGCGAGATTAATGGCTTTTTCGCTATTTTTTAAAAAGGCGGTAGGGGTCTTGCCGTAGGCGGTCATGGATAACTCAGCAATTGCCTCACCACGAGTGCTGACCACTTCAAAACGGTAACGCAACCAGATTTCGTATACGTTGACATTGGTCTGACTGGGAAGAGTGTACTGTAACTCCTCAACATGGGGGATTAGTATTGCATCGACTAAAGGGCTCTGACTGTCAGCACTGGGGCGAGCTTGTATATGGACCAGGTTTTCAAACATTCCAGCAAGCAGCGTATTCCACATGGCCACCTGGGCCGGACCTGTTTCCACAATCCAATCCGCCTCGGATTTGCTTTTTGTTTCATCGAAAAACACATGGTTTGAAAATTCATCCTCATACCAAACACCGAGCGTTATTGGCACTCTATCCATCACGGGTGTTGGAAACTGACCCTGTACCAGTACTTGTCTGGTACCACACGCGCTGATCAATAACAGGATACTTAGCCAGGTTGTTGTGGCTGCCAGCGTTCGAGTTTTAGCGAAAATCATTAAGGCCAACAAAAGTTCCTCCATTACGATAAGTGAGTTCTCGCATCAGTGTGGCAAAGCGAATACCTGTAGTTTGCATATGCGGAGCCCGGATAAACTGTACCGGGAAGCCCACGGCATGTATGCGTACCAGCCGGTTACCTTCGGCGTCAGCCTGGTTAATCCGGTCCACCGTGTTGACGACATCGGCGATGGAATCCCCGGTAAACTCGTCACCAAAAACATAAACACTGATTTTTTTACCCGGTTCGTGGAAACTCCTGATGGCCTGGGTGATACCTTCGACCGGGCTGGAGTTACTGAACACGTTCCAGGTGCGCAGGGTTTGTAAAATGACCTGGCGGCGGCCGGGTGTATCTGGAATCCATTTACCGCGGTAACGACTGAACATGTACTTACCCATGTCATTGAGTACCTGGATTCCCTTGACCTTTGGATATATTCTCAATGTCGCCTCCAATTCCTGCAACATACGTTCCCAACTATAAGAGAACATGGAACCGGAGGTATCTATTACAAAAATAATGTATTCGCTGTCGACCGGTATGCCACCTATCAGATTATTTTTCGACATGTACTGGGTCCCTAGCAGGCGTTTCATCTCTTCCGATAGCGCTTGTCTGGCAATCGCCAATTGACCGGTAATAATGTCATTAGCATTGGTATTGAGGTTCAGAGTGTCATGCTGAGATCTGGCGCTGGCCAGATGGCCTCTTAAAATTGCAATCCGCTGTTGCTGCTGGGATAACTGCTCGTGTTTTGCATTCAAATCACGGTTGAGGACTTTGGTTTCGCCCCTGATCTCCATCAACTGCTCCCGCAAAGCTGCGACCCGACCGTCCAGTCGGACTGTCGAAGCCTCAATAATTTGCGGCTGAACCGTCTTGGTAATGATCAGTAACAAGATGATCGCACCGAAACCACAAGAGATCACATCGAGAAACGACAGACCAAACACTTCAGGTGTGGTGCGCCTGGACATCAGGGCCAATCTCTTGAGGGGCTCATGAAAGAACCCTTGCTCACCTGGGCGAGTTGCCAGAATTCGGAGGCAGCCATGGGGTCTCCTTCCATCGGGGCAAGGATGATATTGACGGGTACATTGCGTGGTAACAGTTTGATTGCCTGCCGGTATAACTTTTGCCGCTCACGGCCGCTGATGGTCGTACCCCGAGGCTGACTGGCACCCTGGGTAGGTAGTCCGTCAGTAATAAGAAAAATATTGTCGGGGCTGGGTGACAATTCGCCCAGGGCACGAAAGGCATTTTCAAGACTGGTGCCACCGCTCGGCGTCAGCTTGCGTAATTTAGTTGATACTTTTTCCAACTGATTCTTGTCGGCAACTTCGAGCCACTTTCCCTGTGTTGCCGGTAGCACGGGAGCAGCCTGAGTATTAAAAGTGATCACCTGGTAATGGCTGGCAAGCGGCAACTGAGCGGTTAACCAGTTAACGCTATTCAATGTACGGTTCCATTTGCTGGATTGACGTTGTATATCCTCAGACATATTACGTAAACGAATGATATTAATTAGTTTATCATCCAACATACTGGCAGATACATCGAGCAGAATTACAATGTATCGACCACCGAGATTGAGACCAGTCAGGTATTGGCGATTACCTTCACCGATAAAGCTGCGGGCGCTGTTACCTGTGTCTTGCTCGGCGTTTAGTTGCAGCTTGGTCAGTTCCTCTTGCAGGGATTGAATTTCAGCCTTAAGGGCTTCAATGTCAGCCTGATCAGTTAGTCCGTCCCGCTGCAAGGCTTTGATCAGGGCCTCAAAACTCTCCAGTTCTTCGTTGATACGTGTGGCGCGGCCGTACGCATCGACCATTTGCAAATCAACTTCTGAAAGTGTGTTGCGTAAACGCACAAGATTTTTCTGGCCCAGGGTAATGTCCTCTTTGAGCAGGTTTACCTCGGATAAAAGGTGTTGGTTAATATCATTTGAAACCACTTCGATGGAGTGATCGATTAACAAAAAAACCAGGATAATGGCACCGAAACCACAGGCCATGATGTCCAGAAAGCTCAGACTGAAATTCGTGAATGAACGCTTTTTCCGGGCCATAATCAGCCCACTACTTCGATCAGGGAAATGTCACGACCTGTCGCCGTGGATAGTTTATCGCCGCTATACAATACCTGGCCGGACTCATAGGCAAGGCCATTGACACGCACAGTCTCTAGCTTGTCACCACGCAGTTGCCAATGACCATCGTGGCAGTACAATTCACATTTCAAGTCCACCTTCATGCCATCGACGGTCAACAGTGTTGCACGGCCACACTCCAGCATGTGGGTTGGTGTCACTGCCTGGTGCGGGTGCTTATCTGCGATCAAGCTTACGCTTGGTGGTGACGTTACCGGGGTCAAACTTGGTAGCGAAGTAACGAAATTTAGTGTCTGCTCGCGTTGTAAGAGCAAGGGTTGGTGCTGTTTTACCGCCTGCAACAAGGCTTGGTCAGCGATTCGCTCCGCTGCTGAAAACTGTTCAAAAAAGCCGGGTAAAGATCCTGCCAGTGGCTCCAGAATGATACGCTCATCTGGATCTGGGGTACCGATGGCAACGGTGATACTTTGTCGCAAGGACTCGGTCGCGGCCAGCAAATCACTGCGGCTGACAGATGCGCGGTAACCCGCTATTTCCAGCTGGTATTCCCCCTGGTTTTCCAGAGCACCCAGCAGGCCAGGTACCTGGTCATACAAGCACTGCTCGGTTTCTGCTTTGCGGCGTGGGTCGAAGCGGGTTTGGCGGATAAAAACCCGGGCAATGATGCCCACCAAATGCTCTTGAAGTTGCAACCATCCGCAACCAGGCAAGGGCGACACCTTTTGCAGTTCGACCCTGCCATTATCGTTGCTCAACTCGGAAATGACGGCTTGGTGTAACTGAATCTCAAGGTGATAGAACTTACCTGGCCCGCCATATAGGCTCGCCAGGGCAACGCTCCGGTTGATCAGACCCACGGCGTTGAACGGACATTGCTGAATAATACCGAGCAACAGGGACAGTTGTTCTCGTTGCATACTGGAGGGGGCTACAAGTATCAGTTCTTCTGGTTGTCCGGCTAGTTCGTGAATTTCCAGCAAGTGGGCATGCACGAGATCTGCTGTGTGTCTGGCCGGGCCCAGTGAGTTTTTCAGGGCTTTGGTATTGAGTTGCCACCAGTAACGGCTATTAATATCCCTGGGGCGTAGTCTTGCCACACTGCAGGCTGGCATGCCAAAACGGTATTGTTCGCCCTCCAGTAATGCGTACCCAGGGCTTTGCAACAATTGCTCGCCATGCCACAACTGCAGGTTGCAGTCATTGATGTCGAGCAAGGCTACACTCATGTTCAATGGACCTCCAGGTGACTTAAAAGACGTTGATCAGCATAACGCTGGCAATCCAGCACAACGCGCTCTTGTGACAACTGCAACTGATGCAGACAAAACATGATGATGATGCTCAGAACCAGTGCAACAAAGGTGCTATTAAAGGCCACACCAAGGCTGATTGTCACACCGGTGATATCCCCCTCGACAGCCTTATAAGCTTGACCCAGGGCATCACCGATACCACGTACAGTACCGATGAAACCGATAGATGGGATTGCCCACGCGATGTAGCGGACCATCGATAACTCCGAATCGAGACGGTCCGATTCCAGCTCACATTGTTCCTTGATGGTGGTGGACACCGCCTGGATACTTGCCGTGGTGGCAAAACGTTGCAAACCTGAAAGCAATGTTCTCGGCAATAGAAAGTTTTGCTCTGTACGCGGCAATGCCTCCAATGAACGGCTGTACTCGCGCGCATCCTGTGGTAATACACTGGTTCCGTCGGGTATCTCCAGCAGGCCCTGACGATGAATGGCTTTCTCCTGCAGGGACAGGCGGCCTTTGTAGCCCATAATGGCCAAGGCCCAAAATAACAAGATAAAACAGGTCTCCTGCTCGTAATCACGAACCACTACGGCCAGGCTGCGTTCAGGCACGAAGTCTTCGCCGGCAAGCTGTCGTTCCATTTGATGCTGCAACTGTGCATTCGCACTTGGTCGGATGATCCCGACGTAAACAGCGTGCACAACAACGATCGTAATCAGCAGTGCAAATAGCTGAAAAATAAATTCGGAAGACAGATTGTGTTTCATGTTCATGTCCTAAATATCTACAGGGAACGATACTGACAGGTCTTCGGAGATTTTCTCCGAAGGCTGGTAATCGAAAACATCGCTGTCTGCTTTTTTGACTTCGGGAGCCGCAGCGGGGTCGTTGTCGGCATCAGGGACAGACGGCATGGTTGGCGTATTCTCATTGTATTGCTGTTGACTGGCAGGCGTCTGCTCGCTGTCAGCCGGATCTTCAGCCTTTTGTGCTGCCAGTGACAAGCCACCTACAGTCAATAGCAGTATCAACAGGATAAGGCTGAGTGGATGTTTAAATCTGGATGAGCTGTGCATGTTTTACTCCACATACCGTGCAATACGAAAGCCTACGTCATCACGACCGGCTTGCCCGTAATCACGGAACGACAGACGTAATTCAGAAATTCTGCTATGTGCCCAACTAGCACCACGTATGACGTAATTGTCACCGGATTGTGGTCCGGTTGGGTCTGCCGGACCGATCGCATCACTCGAGGCTGTGAGATATACATCGTGGACCCATTCGGCCACATTGCCACCCATATCGTAGAGGCCTTTTTTGTTGGCTGGATAAGATCCTACAGTGGCACTCACCACATGCCCGTCCTGATACTTATTCAGAACACGACCAGTGACATGGGCCGAACCTCTGTCGGCATAGTTTTCGACAGCCTCGGTCGGTGGGAAGGATTCGCCCCAGGGAAACTTCAACAGCAGGTCTGCTTGTACTCTTGCTGCCCATGCCCATTCAGCTTCGGTCGGCAGGCGATAACCGATAGCATCGCGGTTGTAACCGGTCACGATTCCTTTGGCTTGTCTGTAAAAGGGTGTCAGCCCTTCTTTCGTACTAAGCCAGTTACAGAACTGTGCTGCCTGTTGCCAGCTGACTTGCACCACGGGTTGGTGCTCACGGTTCAGGCTGTTGGCTTCAATTTGACCGGAACTGTGCGATGCCAGGAAAATACGAAATTCTGCATTGGTGATTTCGGTTGTCTGCAGGTAAAACATACGGCTGAGAGAAACCGGGTGCAACACTTCATTGGGGCGGCGACCAGGTTCCCGGCGCGAAGCTCCCATGATGAAGTCGTCCGGTGTGAACAATAACAAGGTTTGACCCAATAAAGTGTTCACTTCTGGCTTGAGCTTTGACAATTGTGCCTCACGCTCAGTCACCAGCGTGACCGTTACCACCTGTTGCAGGCCGGTACGGGGTGTGACCTTTCGATGTACGCTGGCATAGCCTTCTAATACTACTTCCACGCTGTGCTCAGTTGCGGGCAATTCCAGACGACGTGAGCCCTGTCCCTGTGCTTGACCATCGATCATCAATATGGCTGTTTGAGGCTCAATATTGAAGTGCACCTCCCCCAGGTGTGGCAACAGCTCAACACGACGGTTGTGGTGGGTACCAGCGCTTAGTTCAAGTTCGCTGGTGTAGTGCTGGTAACCCGGTTTAAATACAGCCAGCGTGTGTTGTTGTCCTGGGCTAAGTGTCAGCTTGAGTGGTGTCTGACCACGAAACTCACCATCTACGGTCACATTTGCCTGGCCTGGAACACTCACCAAGTGAACCGTACCGGCGGCCGCTTGTAGTGTCAGTCTACCCAGATCCTGCTTCTCACTGGCAACGATGATCAGCGTTTGTTGTGAATCGGAATAGGTTTCTTTTTGCAATATTAGCTGACGCTCTCCTTGCAGCATTTCCACCACTGCGGGTGTGCGCCCCTGAACCTCACCATCAACCAGTATGATCGCACCTTGTGGCTGACTATCGATGCTGATCTCCGCCCACGCGGGCTCAAGTGGAAGCACCAATTGCTGCTGTATATCACGCCCATGGATCGATATTTCCTTTTCCAGCGGCAGGTAGCGTGCTTTGTCGATACGCAAATGATGTTGTCCAGCCTGTACCGGCTTGGCTTTTACTGGTGTTTTCCCAATCAGATCACCGTCAATGAGCACTTTTGCGTCACTGGGTTGCGAAGCGACATCCAGCCTGCCAGGTAGCGGGCGTAACGTCAGTTGTACCAGCTGTGTCTCTTCAGCGCTGACATTAATGACGCTATCAATAGGGTAATAACCTGCTGCGGTAACCGAGGCCTGGTAACGGCCGCGATGTAACAGATAGCGCTCACCAAATGACAGATACCAGCCGCCGTCAAGTGTGATGTCAACATCGCTCTCAGCCTGAACTGTTATTTGAACTGATCGAGCACTCAACAGAAAACTCATGATGGCAACAAAGGCCAAAACAGTTGCCAACAGGAGCCAGCGCCATGGATTGAAGCCGCGTCGTCGCTTGTCATTACCGACTGCCAGTGGCTCGAAGGCCAGTGGCTCGATGGGTTCCGTCAGAGGGGATTGATCCGTCATTGCCGGTCTATATCTGTTCCGTACAGGTGATGGTTACGGTGGCTGTCTCGGTGTCGTGCTGGATAGTAAAAGTAACCCGCACGTCACGGTAGCCATCGCGGCTGCCAACGGCGGTGTAGGTGCCTGGTCGCAGACTCAACTCATGTTCCTGAAATCGACCCAGGTGAGTAACTTTGCGTAAGCTTACCTCGGTTTCCATATCTGAACGCAAGCTCACATGAATGGGTGTGTTGGCTCTTCTAAGCACAAGTTCCAACTGTGTTATTCGTTGTTGTAATAAAGGGCCACGAGGACTGATTTCGGCCGCCGAGCGTAACAATTTTGCAATGGCTTCTGCTACGCCCTTTTCAGACAGACGTTCGGGCTGTTCAATCGCACTCTGAAGTTGTTGACCCAGATGGTTACGTACCTGGCTGCTTTTCAAACCTTGTTGGGCGAACATCAGACCGGCATCAATTTGCAAAGCTTGTTCGAAAACAGATACTGCTTTTGCCCATTGCTCTTGTGATACATGGCCTTGGCCTTTGGCTTGCAGATCTGAAAGGCGTTGTGTTGTCTCGGCCGTATTTACATCATCCAGGGCGCTTGCTGCCACTGCCGAATTAGTTACCAATTGTGCCGCCTGTTTGAAGGCTGACCTTGCCCGATCAAATTGAGTCATATTAAGCGCCAGGTAGCCATCACTCATCGCCTTATTGAAGCGTTGCCTGGTATACGCCTTGCTCACAACCTCCAATTCAGACTGGGCCGCATGGGATTGGGGATCCAGTGCAACGGCTTGTTGCAATAATTGCACAGCCAGTGCGAGCTCAGAGGATGCTGTTGCTTCCTCAGCCTGCGCCAATAAGGACAACAGTTGTTCCATTACTGCCGCACGTTGTTTCAAGCTGGCTAGTTCTGCGTTGTCTGCTTCGATTGCAGTTGCAATCAACAAGGCGGCTTGAGCCGTCTCTTTCTGACCGGCATCTATCGCCTGATGCGCACGAGCCAGATTATCTCTCAATACCTGCGGAAACATTTCTAGCAAGGTTCGTAGTTCGTCAAGGCCTTTTTCATAGTTCACACGAGCTGCTTCAAAACGCCGTTCACGATAGTCAATATCTCCAGCAGCAGCGTGTGCCCCTGCATCTGCAAAGTCCTCTGCGGCCCATTGCACTACCTCAAGCTGTTCCAATGTGGATTGCGCTTCCAATAACTCGGTCAGGACATCCTGGGCCTGTTTGCGTAGTTTGGCCATTTGCGCGTCTGACCACGGCGAGGTCTCCACCTCAGCTACCTGACGTCTGTCAGTTGTTGCCACAGAAGTTGAAGACACAGGTTCAGCACTAGACGATGTAACTATCGGTTGCTGGTTGAAACGACCCGGTAGCCAGAACACAACACCAATAACCGCCACCAGCAGCACCATCAGCATCGGCAATACCCAGGCTGGCGTTCCATTCGTACGACTACCCGAGCTGGCCGATAGTGAACCTGGAATGGAATTATCCGGGGTATCAAATCCGGTGGGTTCTATTTGCTCGTTGTGGGAAGACATATATTAATCAGCGAATCAGGGTATTTAGCTTTAACGTGGATTGGCTGTATCGACAACTGTGTCGGGTCGTTCCAAATCGCCCATTTCCGAACGATATATTTCAGCCAATAGTTCGCGCCACTGGGTGTATTGGTCTTCCACGGTACCACTTAGAGTAACGGTGCGGTCTTGTAGCTCTATGACCTGTGGTGTGATCTCCGCGCCTAAAGATTGTCCTAATTCCTCCAGTGACTCTGCATGCATTTCAGCTTCGTTGCGTTTTTCCATGCCACTTTTGAGCATCATGCCACCACCGACAATGGCAACGCTGCTCGCCACACGACCGACATTGCTATTGCCGCTAGCGCCGACAATTCCTGCCAATACGGCAAGACCGCCACCGATCAAACGACGTCTGCTCTCGGTTTTCAGCTCTCGTAGCGCGATGGCCTCTTCATAACTCAGTTTGCGCCATTCCTGGTAGGGTTCGAGCATTTCTTCGTTAAAACTGATGAAGAACTCCTGCATGGTATCAATGAACAACAGATCCCGGTCGCGGATACTACGGACTCTTTCGAGCATAGGATCATCCTCTGCTGGTAGACGTTTAATCTGGTACAAGCCTTTACGATTTTGGGCAAGGTAGGCATCGAAAGCATCCGCTGAAAAACTACGGGCAAATAACAACTCACTGATCAGCCGGATGTTTTTCCGATTCTCGGGCGACAGTTGTTGCTGGATGTCAAAAAGGTCATTGGCAATATTGTTGTAAACGGAAAGGAAGGGGTCCTGGTGAACCCGGCTGGTCTCTGTATAGGCATAACGGCTGGCATGGCCCTGATATTCCTTGTTCAGCCATAGTTGACCCCGCGAGTCAGTCGCGGAGACGTGTAACCGTATGGTTTCACCGTCGGAGTAAAGAATTTTACTTTGAATCACCAGATCAGCGATCTTGTTGGCAACAGATACCACACGCACTGCACCCCAGGCAGCGCTATTTTGCAAAGTTTCTGCGAGCAACTTAGGTAGATAATTGGCTTCCGCGTTGCGGACTTCCGGGTATACCTGTTGGCCCTCTTCATAGTTTTCCAGGCCCGGGTCGAAAATGGCTATATCGACATCAAGCAACAGGTCTTCTTCGATGTTGCTGGCTGCGGTTTTTATGTTGCTTACAGAATTGCTGTTAACGGTCTGGCTGACACAGCCTGATAGTGTGGCACAGATCATTATCAACGCTAGTATGCGGTAGGGTGTTATCAATGACTTACGCCCTTGTACTTGCGATATTCCTGCCATAATTTTTGACGAAGCTCAGGGTCCGGTTCGCGCATCGCCGCTTCTCGCAACTGGCGTGCAACAACGTCATCGTCATTGCCCATAGGAATATCAGATGGTGGCGGGTACTTGGCGGTATTTTGAGGGATTCCTGCACCGCCGGTGGTGTCAGAACGACCACCCAAACCACCACCACTGCTGGTTTCATGGGTATCGATATCTATTTCTGTGCTGTCCCCTGAATCACTTTGAGCGCTGGCAGTCGCCATGTCAGGAATGGTTGTTTGCTGGCGTGTTGCACGTCGCTGGGCTGCCTGTTGATCACGGATCATAGCGTCAAATTCACCGGTTTGACGTTCCAACTCATCACTTAAGATTTTGGTTTGCTCTGCCGAAGTCCGCGCACCGGTAGCGTATCCATCACCAGCGCGGCTTCCAGTTTCGGCGGTCCCACCCGGTCTGGTCTCTAAGCTCCTATTCTGCACACCGGTTGTACCTGTGCTGCCGCTGTTGGACTCACCTGAGTCACCAGCATCTCCAGCTGCTTGATCCGTAGAATGCTCAAAAGATTCCAGTGTATCCTCCAGTGAAGGTTCGTCTCTAAGATCCGGCAAACCGTCATTATCGCCACTCTCACTTCCAAAACCCGGCTCAAGTTCGCTGCCGTTTGACTCTTCTACGCTACCATCCGGATTCTCAGCACCCGGGTCCCCCTGGTTGTCTGGTACTTCGTCATCATCTTGTGTGTTCGGTTCTGCTTCACCTTGTGGGAAGTCACCCATTGCCCCGGGGCTAGCAGCGCTGGGGGGTGCTGGAGGTGAAGGCCGTGGGCTAGAAGACGCAGGTGGCGAGTTGGATGGTGAGGGACTCGACGGGTTGGACGGTGAACCAGGCGGGCTGGCTGGAGAACTTGATGGACTCGACGGTGAAGCACTGGGAATCGATGGTATGGAAGGACTCGATGGTTTAGTTACGCTGACACAGGCGTTCAGTAGCAAACAGTTTATGATCAATCCAACATACCTTAGTTGGCTGTGGCTCAACACATCGTTGATGAATTTATTCAACACTATATGCCCTTTGAATCTTTTCCGTAGTGACCGCTTCCAAACCTACATAACGGGGCCGAAATTTCGTTTTACGGATTTTCCGCATCAATCGCTGCGCTTCCTTTTTTTTAAACTCGACTTGATCCAGTCGTTTCATCCCGAAGACTTTTCCACGGGCGTTAACCCCGAATTCTAAAAGGAGTTTACCTTTAGCAGTCGCCACTGCGGTGGGCAGGCCGTGTAAACCATCAATATCCGGCAACGACATGGGCGAACCGAATATACGTTCTTTCAGTATGGCGGCGTCATCAAGTTTGGCAAGTACCTCTATCGCGTTGGTATATGTCTCCTGCGCTGAGTCGGGCTTGTTACTCCATAGCATCCAGTCCGCCAACATCACCAGTGTTTGTGCGACTTCCAGACTGTATTGCCCGTGGTGTTTTAATTCCACTTCATAGATTGACCAGATAATTGATTTGCCCGGCACATAAGTGGGTGAAAAAGCTCTTTCAAGCCCATCCTGACGGGCGCTGACTGTTGGGTTAATTCTGATTTTTTCAGCATTATAGATGGAGATCATGTATTGGGTTTTCATTAAGCCGTTGAGCGGTGCCAACAGCCTGAGTGAAACGGGTCCATCATTTTTCAAAATGTCTTCAATCGCTGCGCCATACAGGTCCCACATGCCATGCAAACGAATAATGCTGTCCTCAAAGTTATCGAGGCCAAGTTCATAGGCTTTTTGCTGCCAGTCGGCGTGCTGCATCAGTGCTTGAATAAGGGGTTCACCACTGGGCAGACTGTGTTGCTGTACCTTCAGCAGGTAACGCTGGCGTTGGTCAACCGCCTGAAGTTCGCTGAGGGCGAAATGACTGGTGATTTCACCCTGGATGAAAGGGATTTGTGCCAGGCTGAAGAGGCCCTGGTTAATACGTGTCAGGTGGAGACCCCGTTTGAATGCTGTGATCGCTTCTTTATGCCGGTCATTTTGTTGGAATCTCGAAGCAAGACTATAAAGCGGTTCGGCCAGTGCATCTGCGTAGGCACCGTGCTCGGACTCAATCGTATCAAGCGCATCCTGAAACGCCGTGATACCTCTACTTTCTTCTGCGGCGCGTGCCAATGATACAGTTTCTTGCTGGGCTTGAGCCTCGATAAGCAGGCTGTTGACCAGCACTGCGAGTAGTAAGCCGCGTATGCCAAACCCACGCGAGCTGTAGCTCATCTGATTCTCCACCAAAGCAATGGATTTATGATTAAAGTTAGGTGACCCGTGTGAACCGTTTAACAAGTATTTTCCTTCATCCATCCTGAAGACCAGGACTCCCACGGGAACTCAGGGAGCTCTTTTAATTCATTTATTAAGCTCTCCCAAAAGGACAAGCAATCTCCTAAAATCACATGTATCTATGTACAGACCGGAATAATGTGAAAAACCACACAACAGCTTAGGAGATAGATGAAAACCAGATAAGAAATCAGCCAGAATGTGTATTTATTCCACTTGTATGACCGATGTAGGTAACCGCTATGTTTGTAGTTGTAGAGTCCATGTGTCATCTTAATCATGCATCCAGCGACGGGCCGCTCAATACCGATGGATTTCGGAGAATACAACCATTATCCTTTCTACACCTCACTTCCCGGATAGCTAATGCTCCTTCAATGTGATAATTACGGATTCAGCGCTCCTGTGGGATTTCGCAGTACCACGAGTAGGCGCTTGAGGCGAGGCGCAGGGTGCAGTGAATGGCCCAGGCCAGCCTCTTGGGCTCCGAATGATCGGGGATGCTGAAATGAAGATGAATACAAAGTATGTCTGAGGTCAGTACAGTCTCCGAAAGCTGGGTCGGGGAGGGCCGATCAGCGGTCGTTTACCTTGGTCATGACCAGCAGGGCAGGCCGATCGCCCGCAAGGTTTTTACCGGTGATACCGCCAGCAAGCTGATTCTTTACCTGCTGACAGGCTCTGCAAATCCGTATACGTGGTGCGAGGACGCGATGGTTTGTGCGGTCATTCGCCGCAGAATACTAACCACTCTCACAAGGGTCTGGTTTGGTGTGCATTTGAAACTTCCACGTCACGACGGCTGGGGATGGAACGAGCATTACCGTGCATTTGAATTGCGTTCTGAGCTTATCAACGGACACCATGCGCCGTTGCGATACCCGGGAGACACTGGAAAGTTTGATTACTTTAAGGTGTTGCGTGACAAGGTCATGAAACCTTTGCAACAACACCTTAAGGAAGCAGGTTTTGATGGCCTTGTGTGGCAAGCGGGTAAAGGTAATCCGGTTGCTGCCAATAATTTTATGCTGGAGAGCAAATCACCGGATGGGTTGCGTTGGGCATGGATCGATCTGGAATCCGGCGTGCCAGCATTATTTGCAATGAACCCGATAACCACGATTGCCTACTATCTTCCAAAGTCGTTGCAGCATAGACGTTGGTTGTTTGATGATGTTGATACGAATAAATTACAAACTTATATCCTCGACCATCATGATCAGATCATCGAGCTTAGTGATGCCGAGGCTTATGCTGCTTTGCTACAGGATGTCACGCAATTGGAGAAGCACCAGACTGCCTGGCGCTCGTTGCGACGTTATCAGCGAAATATTGCCTACGAGCATAGTCAACAACGTCTGAGTAATGAGCAGGTCGAGTGGTATGGGGCCCACCCGCTACGGTGGTATGTGTACATCATCCCCGTCACATTTATGCGCGTATTTGCTGCTATGGGAAAGGCTGTGACACGCATGACCCATTGGCTAAGGACATTCCCATATCGCTACACTGCAAGGAGATCCCTTCGCTATATTGTGTCGTCCCGTTATCGCTGGGGTGTCGCACGTTGGTTAGTTGCGCGTTCGATCAGGACATGGCTCAAAAGGGGTTTTATAGAACCTGATGTGGCGTGTCGTTTACGGTCTGAACTGAAGCAGGATGAAGCGAGTGGTTACCTGACAGATTTTAGTGTACACATTGTTATAAAACCCTTGGTCAAAGTCACACAATGGGGGTTGTTACCTGCTTTGTTAGTTAGTGGTGTGATATCTGAAGTGACATTCGCTGTTTTACTGATGATGGGTGGTTCGATTGCGCGCACACTTTATACGTCTAGTCGCTTGCTACAGTCTTTGCTCATAGGTCAGCGACTACCCTGGGTGGCGTTACTGATTGGTTTATTGCCGATGGTGGGGAATGCCGCTTACCCTGTGCAGTTGATTCACAGCAGCACGGAAAAAGCAGGTGGTCTGGCCCGATTTATTGTTTATGATATCGCAGCTACGATCGGTAGGGCAGTTCCCATTTGGGGCGGTTCTGATTCACAGGTGGAACACTTTTTTAATCGTGGTTGTGATGTGATTGTGCGTACACTGTCTGGGTCTCTGACCAGGACCACCGAATGAAAAATCGTCACAATAGATGAAAACCACGTAGGAAATCAGCTTGAATTTGAATTTGTTCCAATCTACGGTCGACGTACGCAAATTCTGTGTCTATAGTTAATGAACAAGCCTTGGGTCATTTTACTCACGAAATGAACATGGCTTTTTTATCAAGGGAACGGGTCAGGGGCGAAGGAACGAAATCAAAATAAAATAGAATCTAACCTGAGGGGGGAAACATGATTCAAATACTCATCATAGACGACCAGGAACTGGTCCGTACGGGTTTGCGGCATATTTTTGATCAAAGTCATGAAGTGACGAAGGTTACAGAGGCTTCGTCCGGGGAAGCGGCGCTCAGACAATGCAAAAAGAAATGCCCGGATGTTATTTTACTCAGTATTAATTTAGCTGGCTTAACCGGTTTTGAAGTCACCCGGAAACTCAAGCGTATTTACCCCAAAGCAGGCGTTATTGTGCTGGCGGCACATGCCAAGCCACCTTATCCGGCACGGTTGATGGATGCGGGCGCAAGCGGTTATCTGACCCTTGATTGTGATGCTGAAGAACTGCTTCAAGCAGTTAAAACAGTGGCAGGGGGTCAACTCTACATTGGCAGCGATGCAGCCAAGCAACTGGCATTATCCATGTTTTCCGGGTCTGCAAGTGAGTCGCCTTTTGAAGATCTATCTGCGCGTGAAATGGAAGTTTTGCTAAAGATAACGGATGGCCGTCGCGTACCGGATATAGCATCGTTGATGTGTTTGAGTCCGAAGACCGTATCGACTTACAAATATAGAATATTGGGAAAGCTGGGTGCCCGCAGCGAGGTTGAGTTGGTGCGTATGGCGATGCGTTACGGTCTGGTGGAAAACACTTGAGTTGCCACTATTGTAGTCCAGAGGTCGCGGCAGCAGAGCAAGGCTAAAATCTGTGTGTAGCCAGTAGTGGCTGGCTACACAACACAGGTTTTATTCTACTATCAGTGTTAACTAAAAATACCTATTCCGATGGCGGCGGCGTTAGCGTGTAGATTCCTTTTGAATCTTTCTTTGGTGCTGTTGCCGAGGGCTGTTTGGGCTTTTCTGCAAGCTTGCTGCTGGCCGTCGTTTTTTTACTAACTTTTTTACTTGCGGCTTTCTTCCTTGGTTGGCGTTTTGTAGTCTTAGCTGGCTTATTAGCATCGCTTGTAAGCTGATCAGCAGATGGTAGCTGTGATGACACTGACGTTTTAGTGTCATCATTTTTTGCCACGACTGCAGTTGCAGTGCTTTCAGTGGGAATAGGGTCTGTTGATTTTGAATCTGTTTTAGCAGGGCCAGTTTCTGTTGAATCAATAGACTTTGCGCTAACGGATTTCGGTTCAGAAGGTTTCGGTTCAGATGCCCTTGGTTCAGAAGGTTTCGGTTTAGACGCCCTTGGTTTAGACGCCCTTGGTTTAGAAGGCTTTGCTTCAGATGACCTTGCTTCAGTAGGCTTGGGTTCAGCAGCTTTGGGCTCGGAAGGCTGTGTGTCTGCCATTGTTGACGTGGTCGGTGTTGGCTCCTTAGCTGCAACTTGGGCAGTTGAAGCTTCACCTGTTACTGGTTTTGAAGATTGCGTCTGGTCTTGAGCTGTTGGCTTGGTTTTCTCTGTTACAGCTTGCTTGTCGGTGACAGGTGCTGGCTGTCTGGCGTCGGAACCTGCTGCTGATTCAAGCAGTGATTCATTATGTTCGGGACGCGGTTTTGACCCACCTGTCTTGTACGGTGAACGTCTCCTGCGGCTGCCCCTGCGGTTACCCCCTTCCTTTTGCTCGGGATTGTCTTTCCCAGTATTTACACTGTTGTTTGCGTCAGGCTGGACAGAGGTTTGAGAAGTTGTATCGCTTGGTGTCGGACTGGTTTCCTTTTTGGCCTGTGGTCGCGGGTCTTTCTTCGTTGCAGCGCGGCTTTGCCCGGCTTGTTGTTGGTCTGCTTTACTTTGTTGGGTCTTGGCCTGTGTTTTCTTTGATGTACGTTTTTTACCGGTCTGTTGTTGCTGTTGTTGTTGCTGCTCACCGGTCTGAGCTCTCCTACCACCACGTTTCTTGCTGGTTCGCCGGTTTGGCTGTTGAGAGGAAGATTGTGTGGTTCTTGTTCTGTTTTGGTTCCTTCTGCGTTGTCTGTTGGGCCTTTCCGCAGCTTTTTTACCTTGTGCCGGTTCGCTCTTTTCTTCCTCTTTCGGGTGTGAGAAAAGTTTGTTGGCCAGACGCGTAAATAAACCTGGTGCTTTTTCTTCACTACGGGTCGGTGCCGGACGCTCAGGTACTATCCGTTTGACGGCAGGAGTGGCTAGTACAACGGCGTTGGCCTGCTCACGTTTACTAGCTACCACTTCTGTCAGAGGTTCAGCTACCCGTGTGTAACTTACTTCTTCGGAAACGTCAGATTTCTTTATACGGAGGATTTCAAAATGTGGTGTAACCAGGTATTGGTTGGCGAGCAACACAATCGGAACATGGTGGCGCAGTTCCACTTCTGCCAGTGCAGCACGCTTCTCGTTATGCAGAAAATTTACCACTTCCGTGGGCGCCTGTACGATCATCTGCCCGGTGTGATCCTTCATGACCTCTTCTTCGACGAGCCGGAGAATGGACAATGCGAGAGATTCGACGCTTCGGATGGTGCCGTGACCTTCACAGCGTGGACAGGTATCCTGGCTGGACTCACCCAATGACGGCCTTAACCTTTGCCGTGACATTTCCAGTAAACCAAAACGTGAAATACGTCCAATTTGTACACGGGCCTTATCAATTTGCATAGCGTGGCGTAAACATTCTTCAACTTCACGTTGATGTTTGCGACTGGTCATATCGATAAAATCGATTACGATGAGTCCACCGAGATCACGCAAACGCAGTTGTCTGGCTATTTCTTTGGCGGACTCCATATTAGTGTTGTAAGCCGTTTCTTCGATATCAGAGCCCTTGGTTGCACGGGCTGAGTTGATATCGATGGAGAGCAAGGCCTCGGTATGATCGAACACAACCGCACCACCTGAAGGCAGGTGTACGGTACGCGCAAAGGCCGATTCGATCTGGCTTTCAATCTGGTAGCGGTTAAAAAGCGGTACCTGATCACTGTAGAGCTTAAGCTTGTTAAGGTTATGCGGCATCACCTGCTGCATAAATTCACGTGCATCGTTATAAACACTCTCATTATCGATCAATATTTCACCGATATCATTTCTGAGGTGATCACGCAAGGCACGGATAAACAGATTACTTTCCTGGTAAACCAGAAAAGGAGCCGGACGCTTGGCTGCGGCTTGTTCGATGGCCGACCACAATTGCAGCAGATAATCGAGATCCCACTGCAATTCGTCAGCCTCTCGTCCAACTCCAGCGGTGCGCACGATAATGCCGACATTGTCCGGGGTGGTGACTTTTTGTAGTTGCTCGCGCAGATGGTCGCGATCGTTGCCGGTAATGCGGCGCGACACACCACCCGCGGTGGGGTTGGTGGGCATCAAAACCAGGTAACGACCTGCCAGTGAGATATAGGTTGTGAGGGCGGCACCTTTATTGCCACGTTCTTCTTTCTCAACCTGGACGATGATTTCCTGACCTTCGCGAACCGCATCACGGATGGCTACTTTGCCACCTTTTTTGGGTGCATCTTTTATATAACAGCCTGGGCAAATTTCTTTAAGTGGCAGGAAGCCATGTCGTGAAGAGCCAAACTCAACAAAACATGCCTCCAGTGATGGCTCAACCCGGGTGATTTTACCCTTGTAAACGTTTGATTTCTTTTGTTCTTGGGAGGGTACTTCTATATCAAGGTCAAACAGATGTTGACCCTCGGCAATTGCCACGCGCAACTCTTCTGGCTGAGTTGCATTAATCAGCATTCTTTTCATTATAAATTCCTCAGGCACCCCGGTACGGGGCGGCGGTGGAACGATATGGCTTTTCTAAACCATATTCCCACTGAGCTGACCCGGCGATGCCTTGCATCTTTGCCGGGGGTACCAAAAATTGTTTTCATAGCCAGACCAATTTATTTTTTGGTCTGGTCCTTAGATGGAAGCTTGTCGGTCTACCATCAAAAATTATGTCTTTCCTGCCACCAGATTCCCGGTCAGCAGGAGAAATTCGAGTTTATCTACCTGTGAAACAACATGTAAACTGTCGCTGTGTCTATGCGGTCCAACCTTTTTAAAGCACGACTAAGTGAGATAATCAGGCGGTTCCGGAGAACAAATTAGGCAGGACGAATTCCTTGCCACGACAATATAGCAGTCTTTTCATTTTCTATCAATGAGTTGGGGTCTATTGGCAATGAATAAGGTTATTTCAA
The DNA here is from genome assembly GCA_021772935.1 of Gammaproteobacteria bacterium. Taxonomy (GTDB): domain Bacteria; phylum Pseudomonadota; class Gammaproteobacteria; order Xanthomonadales; family SZUA-36; genus SZUA-36. Next base: position 258,531 of record JAJFLA010000046.1, on the reverse strand, counting down.
CCGTCAGTCATGTTGAAGTTTCACAGGATCGCGATGGCCAGCGACTGGATAATTTCCTCATGGCGCAGCTAAAAGGGCCGCCGCGGTCGGCTATTTACAGAATGATACGCACCGGTCAGGTTCGTGTGAATGGTGGCAGAGCAAAGCCAGCTACTCGTCTTGAAACGGGAGACAGTGTTCGCATCCCACCGGCTTCTGTTCGTGAGAACAAAGCTGGAGTTATACCACCAGCCGTTCTGCAATTACTTAGCCAGTCAATATGCTATGAAAGCCAGGGAATCATGGTTATCGATAAACCTGCTGGTATGGCGGTTCATGCTGGTAGTGGTCTTTCCTGGGGGGTTGTTGATGTGGTGCGCAAAATGCGACCGGGTATGAACGTGGACCTTGTCCACCGCCTTGACCGTGAAACCAGTGGTTGTTTGCTATTGGCGCTTAACGGCGATGCTTTACGGGAACTGAATACACAAATTAAGGAAAATCAGGTTGAAAAGCGTTACCTGTGCCTGATGGATGGGAAACTAAAGCAGGATTTGCTTGAAGTGAACGAGCCGATTGGTAAATTCGAACGCTCAGGTCAACGCTTGATGCGGGTGGACCCGGAGGGTAAACCTGCTCACACCACCTTCCGGTTATTGCAAAATTATGCTGATTACAGCTTTGCAGAAGCCCAATTGCATACCGGGCGTACCCATCAAATTCGCGTACACGCTGCTCACCTGGGTACGCCACTGGTCGCTGACAGCCGTTATGCATCAGCTTCCCGTCAGAAACATTGGAAAGCAGAAGGTGCCAAGCGAATGTTTTTACATGCTCACCAGCTACGGTTTTATACCAGCGATGGGGAGCAACAGTTGGTTAGTTCACAACTACCTCAGGTATTACATGATTTGCTTGAGAAACTGGTGTAGTGCTCCTTCAACATGATAATTACGGATTCAGCGCTCCAGTGGGGTTTTGCCGTAAGGAGCACTAGTTCACCCTACGATTGCGAGAGTTGACAACAAATGCTTACACGCCAGCGGGTAAATTCAACTGGTTGCCGGTTTTGCGTTATGGTCTAATCCACACATGTATAAACCACTTTCTGCCTTTATTGGTCTGCGCTACCTGGGGGCCAAAAGACAAAACCATTTTATTTCATTCATTTCCCTGACATCCATGTTGGGTATTGCGCTGGGTGTGACCACGCTGATTACGGTGATCTCAGTGATGAATGGTTTTGAAAAAGAACTACGTGCACGTATTCTGGGTGCGATCTCCCATGCCACCATCCAGCCGCTTGATAAGCCGCTGGATGAATGGCGTGAGCTTATTGCACGGGTCAATGTTCGCGATGACGTGGTTGCGTCAGCACCTTACATTGAGGTCGGTGCCTGGTTGCAGGCCAACGGCTCGAGTGCTGCGTTGGTGCGTGGCATTGCACCAGCTTATGAGACCGCCGTGTCAGATGTTGACACGAGTATGGTTAGTGGAAAGCTGACTGATTTACATAGTGGTGAATATGGGATTGTGCTTGGTATCGGCCTGGCCATAAAACTACAGGTTGGGTTGGGTGACAAGGTGACGATCATTGCGCCGCGACTAAAAGCCAGCCCTTTCGGTGCCAGTCCACTGATGCGGCGTTTTACCGTTGTGGGTATGTTCGAGTTTGGTGAATACGAGAATGACAGTGGACTGGCCATGGTGCACATCAATGATGCTGCTCGCTTGTTACGTATGCCAGAAGCGTCCATTGGAGGTATCCGGCTGAAACTGGTAGATCTGGACTCTGCCTGGTGGGTAGCGCGTGAAATCTCGCAACAACTCGAGGGCAATTACCGCGTCAGGGACTGGAGCCAGGAACGTGGCAATCTGTTTCAGGCTGTGCGTACTGAAAAGACTGTGATGTGGGTCATTTTGTCATTAATAATTGCGGTCGCGGCATTTAATATCATTTCCATGCTGGTGATGGTTGTAACAGACAAACAGTCTGATATCGCCATCCTTAAAACCATGGGGGCGCACGCGGGTACCATCATGCGGGTTTTTGTGGTTCAGGGTAGTCTGATCGGTGTTATTGGCACAGCTTTGGGTGTGGTTGGCGGCATTTTGCTGGCTCAAAACATAGCCACCGTCGTACCCTTCCTGGAACGAATTTTTGGCTTTGCCCTGTTCCCGGCAGATATTTATTACATTACAGAGCTACCTTCCGATTTACGCCGTGCAGACGTTTTCGCGTTTACTTTGATGTCACTGGCTATGTCGTTGCTTTCAACGCTTTACCCGGCGTGGCGGGCGTCCAAAACCGATCCGGCTGAGGCCTTGCGTTATGAATGAGCAGGGCAGCATGGTAATCAGGACAACAGACATCAGTCGAGGGTTCCGGCAGGGTCCCAAACGGATCCAGGTGTTGAAGCATGTCAACTTGCAGGTGCCAGCGGGAACGTCGATGGCCATTGTCGGTGCATCGGGTGCCGGTAAAAGTACCTTACTGCATATTTTGGGCGGGCTGGACAGGCCGGATGAGGGAGAGGTTTTTGTAGGTGGTCAGTCGTTATGGGAAATGAGCGACCGTGAACGCAGTAATTTACGCAATTCCCGTATGGGTTTTGTCTACCAGTTTCACCATTTATTGCCTGAGTTTACGGCTCTGGAAAACGTGGCTATGCCCTTGTTGATTCGTGGTGAAACGATAACAGTAGCAACCAAACGGGCGACTGATTTGCTGGAAAAAGTGGGCCTGGGTCAACGTCTGGATCATAAGCCCGGTGAGCTATCAGGTGGAGAGCGGCAACGATCTGCAGTGGCTCGGGCGCTGGTTGGCAACCCCGGCTGTATACTGGGTGATGAACCTACTGGTAACCTTGACGAACGCACCGCCAACCAGGTGTTTGATCAATTGCTCGAACTCAATACTGCACTCAATACCAGCTTAATACTGGTAACACACGATATGCGTCTGGCCGCCAGGATGGATCAACGATTTGAACTACACATGGGGAGCCTGAAACCTTTTTAGAGTGACTAATTGATAGGGGGGGGGATCATTGAGATTTTGGGCTCTGCTCATTAGTGGCATGGTGTTGCCATTCCTGTTTGTATCAACGTTGTCGTCAAATCGTGCACTGTTACTTCTGTTGTTGACCGCACTGCTTGCCTTGAGGCCTGGCTTCAGGGTCTTTTGTGTCTTACCAGTATTCTTCTTAATTACAACACTGACCATCAATGACCGTTTAAGCAAACGTCTGTCGTTTTCAGACCGCAACATGAGTTACGAGATTGAGGGTGTGATTGGTAGTCTGCCGGAGTCGACGGGTGATGTGGTGCGTTTTGTGTTTCTACCTGATGTTGTTGTAACACCAATCCCGTCAAAAATACGTGTGTACTGGTACACAGACAGACGTGCTGCAAAGGCAAAAAGCAATAATGTGCCAGCACTACGTGCGGGGGACCACTGGCGACTGCAGTTGAAATTACGCCCTGCTCGGGGTCGGATTAATTTTCTGGGTGTAGACGCAGAGCGGTGGTACTTCACCCAGGGCGTTGGTGCATTAGGATATGTACAGGCTGGAAAAAATACCCGTCTCGCGGGCCCGGGGTTTTTCAACCTACAACACTGGCGGGAGTCGCTACTTGATCAACTCATCGAAAAAGCCGGTGACACACCCGCATTCGGGGTAGTGGCCGCACTGGCCATTGCTGATCGTCGCGGCATGCTTGCCCATGACAAAAAGATTTTGAACGCCACAGGAACGGGACATCTACTGGCGATTTCAGGCTTGCACATTGGGCTGGCTGCGGCCATGGGTTTTTACTTTGGAAGATTCGGTTTGCTGTTTCTGACGGTTGGTTTCAAACAACGTTTTGCCATCGTGTTGCCATGGCTGACAGCGTGGTTGGCAGCCATGGCGTACGCTGCCTTATCGGGCTTTGGGGTTTCCACCCAGCGTGCACTGATCATGTTAACGGTCGCAACCATCGTAACCTTAAGCAGACGCAACGTTCACCCGCTATTGGCGTGGCTGGTCGCAATGGCCCTGGTGCTGGTGGCAGACCCTTTTGCACCCTTACGTGCAGGCTTCTGGTTCTCGTTTATTGCTGTAGCTGTATTGATGATGGTATTCGTGCCACGGCATGGACCCATGCCGTTTTGGCGGAAAATTATATACGCTCAGCTTGGTATATCCCTGGTCATGGCGCCATTAGGTATGTACTGGTTTCAACAAGCCAGTTTACCCGGGTTGTTGGCCAACCTGATTGCTATCCCGGTGATTAGCATGTTGATAGTGCCACTCATACTGATGGCCTTGCTGGTGTTGTGGCTGCCGGGGCCTGTAGCTGGTGGGTTGCTTACAGTGGCAGCTTATTCTGCACACTGGTTGTTGCTGATGCTGGAACACTTATCATCGCTACAGCCCCTGGTTTTCAGCTCAACCCGTGTTCCAGGCCTAGCTGCGACACTGCTAGCGATGTCAGGTGCCGCTATCATCATGTTGCCGCGAGGAACACCAGGCCGACCTGCGGCCTGGCTTCTGATACTGCCCATGTTGCTTCCTAACGGGTACTCCCATGGCAGGACTGAAACACAAATTGATTTTCTGGATGTAGGGCAGGGGCTTGCGGTGTTGCTAAGTAATCAGGACTACCTGATGGTCTACGACACCGGGCCAGGCAACGGTCTGATTAGCAAAGCGGGTTGGGATATGGTTGCTGGAACCATTCGACCAATGATAAAGGCCACCGGCAAGTCGCCGGATCTGATAGTTGTCAGTCACGCAGACCTTGACCATGCCGGTGGGCTGGAGCGGTTAAACGCAGGCTATCCCAGTGCCCGTTATCTTGCCAACCTACCTCGAAAACGTGCCAATACTCCTTTCTGTAAGGCACCATTGACATGGATGGGAGGAGACTTAAAGTTCAGGGTTTTACACCCCTCAACCGGCTTGCCTTATCTTGGGAACGACAGTTCTTGTGTGATCAGTGTCAACGGCCCGGGTTTGAGTCTGTTGTTAAGTGGTGATATCAGCAGGGTTGTTGAACAACGTCTGGTCGATCGTGGGCTTGAACAACACAATATCCTGACAGCACCTCACCATGGTAGTTCGACATCATCTTCACAGGCATTGATCGATGCTGTCATGCCGTCGTGGGTGTTAATTTCTGCAGGTACAAACAACCGCTTTGGTTTCCCGCGCAAAGATGTCATCAAGCGTTACTCTCAGGCACATATCCCTACAATAAATACTGCAGAATGTGGAGGCATCAGGATTACAACAACTGTGAATGGTGACTTCAAGATTAAGTCTGCCCGTGTAGGTCGCAGAGCGATCTGGAGGTGGCCTGCTGACGAAAACTGCCTAAAATATAGGTGAATTTCCTCTTGCATTAAATAATGTTCGGCACCCTGGTGATGCCGAGCGAGCCTGACATGCACCGTTCCTCGGCAACTGCTCCTGCGTCGCCTAGAGCGCCTACTTTTGGTGCTCTCGACAATTGCTCCTGCATTGTTCTACCTTCGCCCATCCATGGGCTAGTACCTCCTGCTTCCTTGCAGTCGAGCACATCCCTGCGCCCGCGGCGTACCGTTCATGGCCCAGGCCAGCCTCTCGACCAGTTCCTGGTCTCACCTCCTCCTGAACATGCACCGCTCTTGCGCATCCTTGCGCCCGCGGCGTACCGTTCATGGCCCAGGCCAGCCTCTCGACCAGTTCCTGGTCTCACCGCCTCCTGAACATGCACCGCTCTTGCGCATCCTTGCGCCCGCGGCGTACCGTTCATCCTGAACATAAGGTATTATTCTGCACAGATTAATCAAAGGAGTGAAACTGCGTGCTGGAAATTATTCTTGCCGGTGGCTGGCTGATGGCACCCATCTTGCTGTGCTCGACTTTGTCGGTCGCCATCATCATCGAACGCTTCTGGACATTGCGCCGAAGCAAAGTGACACCGGAAGGCTTGGGCGGCAAAGTTGAAGACTGGGCAGCCAGGCATGAACTGGACCAACGTCATTTAAATCAACTACGTACCGAATCACCCTTAGGTCGCATTTATGCGTCTGCTTTAAGTAACCGAACTCGCTCCAGAGAGGTCATCAAGGAAGCCGTTGAAGATACCGGCCGTCATGTTGTTCATGATCTGGAACGGTTCCTGAACACACTTGGCACCATCGCTGGCATATCCCCACTTCTGGGTTTGCTGGGTACCGTGATTGGTATGATCAAAGTATTTTCCGCCATTATGATTAGCGGCGTTGGTGATGCCAATGTGCTGGCGGGTGGTATTTCGGAAGCTTTGATTACCACTGCTGCCGGGTTGACAGTTGCGATACCCAGCTATTTCTTCTATCGGTTTTTTCGTGGAATGGTGGCGGAATACGTTATCTCGATGGAAGAAAAAGCGATCAGTCTGATCGACTGCATTGAGCGCGGCAATGTACAACCGGCCGTTTATTCAACCGTCGGAGCTTGATTGTGCAACTAAGAGCATCTCGCACTGAAGATCCAGAAATCAGCCTGACTGGTTTGATTGATGTGGTATTCCTGTTGTTAATATTTTTCATGGTGAGCACCACTTTCGAACACCAGGCTGTGTTGAAAGTCGATCTGCCAGAAGCTAAAAATGTCGATTCTCCTGAGGATCAGCCTAATAGTTTTGAATTGGTGATCGATCAAAATGGCCAGTTTTATCTCAATGATCGGCAACTGCTCAATGGAGAACCCACAACAATACGGGCCGCATTTATGGAGGCTGCGGGTGAGGATCGTAATATACCGGTCATCTTGAGAGCGGATGCTCAGACCCCTCATCACTTTGTAGTGACCGCAATGGATGTGACGGCACAGCTCGGTTTTTCCCGACTGTCTATTGCAACCGAGAGAATCGTAGAGGACGAATAATGTCCCTCGACAAGATTGGCTATACAGCAGGTGCCGTTTACCGGCGCCTCTGGGCTTACACCAGTAAATATTGGCTGATGTTTGTCATCGGTATTATCGGTGTCAGCCTGGATGCGGGAATGCAGGCGGTTTTCATTCGATTTGTTGAACCCTTGATAGATCGTGTTTTTGTAGCCAAGGACGCGACATATGGTATGTGGTTGGCTGTAGGCATATTAGGGGTCGTGCTGCTGCGTATCATTGGTCATTTTTCCGGTGCATATGGTATGGAATGGACCGGTAGGCGCGTGGTGGCCGACCTGCGCAGAGAATTGTTTGCGAGTTACCTGCACTTACCCGCAACTTTTTTTGACCAGAACTCCGCCGGTCAACTGATTTCAAAATTGGCCTACAACAGTGAACAGGTTGCACATGCCGCTACCAAGGCCGTAATTTCAGCATTTCGCGACATCATGTTGTTGTTTTATCTGGTCATTGTGATGCTTAGCATCAATGCTCGTTTGACGGCTGTTTTATTGATGCTGGTGCCGGTGGTTGCACTGGTCGTGACAACGATCAGTCGCAAGTTTCGCAAAATCAGCCGAAATATTCAGGAGTCTATGGGTGATGTTGCTCATGTGACAGAAGAAGCGGTTGTCGGACAGCTTGTGGTCAAGGTGTTTGCTGGCCAGGAGACTGAAAATAAACGATTCGAGCGCGTCAACGAACGAACCCGTCGATTACATATGCGTATGGTTGCCACACATATGCTCAGTTCTTCCATGGTCCAACTGGCTGCCGGTATTGCGATGGTGACGCTGATGTTGATCGCTACCCGCCCATCCATGCTGGATCAGATTACAGCGGGTGCTTTCACCTCGATATTCTTCGCCATGGTCGCAACCATCCCACCGCTGAAGAGGCTGACGACAGTTCAGGCGCAAATGCAAAAGGGCATCGCTGCGGCGGAAAGTATTTTTGTTGTCATCGACACGGATAAGGAAATCGACAACGGTGCGTACCGCATCGAACGAGTCCGTGGTGAAATTGAGTTCCAGAACGTCAGCTTCCAATATGACAACGGCCCACAGGCCGTGCTCGAAAATATCACTTTACACTTTCCGGCAGGTAGCGTGACAGCTTTAGTTGGTCACAGTGGCAGTGGCAAAACCACGCTGGCTGGATTACTGCCACGTTTCTACACTCAGAGCCAGGGTCAGATTCTGCTTGATGGACGTGAGCTGTCAGATTACAAACTGGATAATCTGCGGCAACAGATTGCACTCGTGACTCAGGATGTGGTGTTATTCAACGACACAATTGCGGGTAATATTGCTTATGGTGCGCTAGCGGAGACTGATCGTGAAGCCATTATTCGAGCCGCACGGGCGGCTCATGCCATGGAGTTCATCGAACAACTTCCTGAAGGTCTGGATACCCGGTTAGGTGAAAACGGCAGCATGTTATCCGGTGGTCAACGCCAGCGTCTGGCGATCGCCCGGGCTTTGCTCAAAGATGCACCGGTGTTAATACTTGATGAGGCAACCTCTGCACTTGATACGGAGTCGGAACGCGCTATTCAACACGCATTTAAGGAAGTTATGAAGGACCGTACAACCCTGGTTATTGCTCATCGCCTGTCAACGATTGAGAATGCAGATCAGGTTATCGTATTGCATCGAGGCAAGGTAATAGAGCAGGGTAGGCACACAGAACTGATGGCAAGGGGCAAGGCCTATGCACGTTTGTATCAGACCCAGTTCGAGGCTGAGGAATAGTGCTTCTTCAATGTGATAATTACGGATGTAGTTGGTTTGTCAGTGTTCATGGCGAGGCGTACCTCGCAGGTAATGACCTTAGTCCTTGGCAAGAGGTGCACTAGTCAAATACGATGCGTGCAGGTATTGAAAACTGGCTCCTGCGACACTGGTATGGTAGCCAACAGCCACCCTGGTATCTGCGTGTGCTGAAACCGGTATATGCTGCAGCGTATCGACGTATCCAAAACAAAAAAAGAGTTGGAGCGTGTCAACACCGATCAGCATTACCGTTAGTCGTGGTAGGTAATATCACGGCAGGTGGCAGCGGTAAGACGCCACTGGTGATGCACTTGTGCCAGCTCGCCCTTGATATGAATTTCAAACCCGGAATTGCCAGCACCGGTTATGGGCGTCAGAGCGAGGAGACTATCGTTGTTCAGGCTGACGGTGATACGCGTATTTGTGGCGATGAGCCGGTATTGATGTCATTACGAACCGGTGTGCCAGTCGTGGTTGCGGCCAAGCGGCTTGATGCTGTGAAAAGGTTGGGCAGAATGAACCTTGATTTGATTTTTTCTGATGATGGTCTTCAGCAAGCTGACCTGGATCGTGACCTTGAGTTTTGTGTAGTGGATGGCGAACGGGGTCTCGGCAATGGGCATCTGATACCGGCAGGGCCTTTGCGTGAACCAGCAGCACGTCTTCGACAGGTTGACCATGTGGTTAGCAACGGTGAGTGGGCTGACAAACCGGATGATGTGCCTGTGAGTGTAATGCGCTTGCGGGCGAACGAGGTACGTTCAATTGATGATACATGTGTCTATCCGCTAGTTGAGTTCCGGCATAAATATACCGGAAATATAATACATGCGATAGCAGGTATAGGTCATCCAAATCGATTCTTTAAAATGCTCAAGTTTTTGGGTTTTACGGTGATATCACAGGGGTTTCCCGATCATCATGCATTTACGCGCAAAGATTTTGATTCGATAACAGCAGGCGCAACCATTATCATGACCGAGAAAGATGCAGTTAAGTGCCGCTCCTTAGGGCTTGAGAATGCCTGGTATATTCCGGTTGAAACACATTTACCTGATGTATTGGAACAGGTATTTACCGCGCAGTTGACGAAGTTGATTAAAGACAGAAAATGAATAGGAATAGTCCCATCGCCTTTCACATTGTAATTCCTGCGCGTTTTGCGTCTCAACGCTTGCCAGGCAAGGTCTTGCTGGATTTGGCCGGTCGGCCTATGTTGCAACACGTTTGGCAGCGTGCAACCGAATCATCAGCGGAATCCGTCGTCATTGCTGCGGATGATGAACGAATTGTAGCCGTGGCCAGGTCATTTGGTGCGCAAGCGGTACTGACAAACTCTGAGCATCAAAGTGGTAGCGACCGGGTTGCAGAGTGTGCGCTACAGTTGGGTTGGCCAGATGATCAGTTGGTGGTCAATCTACAAGGCGACGAACCACTGATGCCCGCGGCCTGTCTTGACCAGGTAGCCGCACTTTTGCACGCACAGGCTGATTGCGAGGTGGCAAGCCTCTACTGGCCGATTACGGATGCCACTGAAGTACGGAATCCTAACGTCGTGAAAGTCATCACTGACACTGAAAACCGTGCCTTGTGTTTCAGTCGTGCCGTAATCCCATTTGCACGTGATTATCCGGATATTGATGCTGCAATGCTGGCCGGGATCGAATGGAAACGGCATCTGGGCTTGTACGCTTACCGTTTGGCTGCACTTCGCCATTACACCGCAAGTGAGCCAACACCTTTGGAGCAGACAGAACGCCTCGAGCAACTTCGTATCATGGAGCAGGGTGGTCGAATTGCCATGGCCCGCGCTTGTGAATTCATACCAACAGGTATTGATACACAGGATGACCTGGAACGTATACGTGGTTTAATTTAATGTATAACATGATAAATAATTTATATCACTATGATTAATATACTGTTTGTGTGTATGGGGAATATCTGCAGGTCACCTTCAGCAGAAGGTTTTTTTGCCAAAGCGCTGGAGCAATCAGTTTACAGGGACCGGATAGCAATTGACTCTGCTGCTACGCACAGTTACCACGTTGGTCATGCTCCCGACCCACGGGCGGTTGATACCGCATCAAGGTTTGGGGTTGATATTGCGCATTTGCGTGGCCGCAAGGTAAGCACCGCTGACTTCCATGATTACGACCTGATCATTGCGATGGACCGCAACAATTTCACCAATTTACAAGATATACAACCAGCAGGGTCAACTGCAAGTCTGGAAATGATGATGAACTACCATCCAAACAGTCACCCAAAGGAGGTTCCCGACCCGTACTACGGTGGCAGCGAAGACTTTGTGTATATGTGCGAGTTATTGGATTTGGCAACCGCTGGTTTGTTGAAGGATGTAGAGCAGCGTTTCGGCTAGTCGTGGAAAACCCTGAACTGAAGGAAACAAAGGCCAGCTTTGACGGTAAGACGTTTGCCCGGCGCTTATCCGCTGGGCCTGGTGTTTATCTGATGCGTGATAACGAGGGCACTGCCTTGTATGTTGGCAAAGCTGCCAATCTGCACAAACGGGTTGCCAGTTATTTCGATGCCAGACCCAAGATAGACCGGATCATGCGCATGGTGGCGCGTATTCAGTCCATAGAGGTGAGCCTGACACGCTCCGAAGCCGAGGCCTTGCTGCTCGAGAATGAGTGGATCAAATCACTCAGACCACGTTACAACGTACTTTTACGCGATGATAAAAGTTACCCGTGGGTGATGTTGGGTACGGATCATGAGTTCCCACGTATTGCCTTTCACCGGGGTGGAAAGGACAAAGGCAAACAGTATCTGGGACCTTATCCATCTGCCAGCTCAGTGCGTGAAAGTATCAACCTGATCCAAAAACTGTTTTTGCTGCGTAACTGTGAAGACAGCTATTTTAGTCATCGTACTCGACCATGCCTGCAATACCAGATCCGGCGTTGTACTGCGCCCTGTGTGGATAAGATAAGTACGACAGAATACGCAGGGCAGGTTGAGGATGCCTTGCTGTTCCTGCGTGGGCATAGCCAGAAAGTGATTACACGCCTGATAGGCCGAATGGAAAACGCGGCGGGTTCGCAACGCTATGAACAGGCTGCCCAGTATCGTGACCAGATCAATCACCTGAAGCAAATGCAGGCTCGCCAATTTGTCTCGGCAGGCAATGGCGACCTGGATATCATCGCACTCGCCAGGTTGGCACGCAGTTGCGCAATTGAAGTCATTTCGGTACGAGGTGGGCGTAGTCTCGGTCAGCGTGACTTTTTCCCTTCGCAGTCAGAAGGTCATACTGATGCCGAGGTTTTGCATGCCTTTCTCGGTCAGTATTTTAGAGAGCGCACACCACCACCTGAATTGATACTTTCACATTCATTGGAGCAGCAAAACCTGTTTGAATCGGTATTTAGTGAACGTAGCGGTCGTAAAGTGAAGATTCAGTCTCATCCGCGTAGTCACCGCAGGCAGTGGCTGGAACTGGCGGGCCGGAATGCATTGAATGCCTTGCATATGCGCGGCTTTGAATCATCCCGGATCAGCAAACAGTTCGAAGCGCTGGCTGAACTGCTGCAGCTGGAAGATGTTCCTCAAATTATCGAGTGTTTCGATGTTTCGCATACAGCAGGTCACAAGACAGTTGCCTCATGTGTGGTATTTGGTTTTGATGGGCCGGTCAAATCCCGTTACCGGCGTTATAACCTCAAAGGCTTTGAGCCGGGAGATGATTACGCTGCGATGCGGGAGGTATTGAGTCGCAGATACCGGAGATTACAAAAAGAAGAGGGGCATTTGCCGGACCTGATCCTGGTTGACGGTGGCAAGGGTCAACTGGGTATCGCGATGGAGGTACTGGCCGAATGTGGTCTCAGTGATATCCCATTGATGGGCGTCGCTAAGGGTCCGTCGCGACGGGCTGGCTACGAAGAATGGGTGCTACCGGTAGCACCCTACAGGCTTCAGCCAGGTCCTGAATCCTCTGCTTCCCACTTGATCCAGCAGGTCAGGGATGAGGCACACCGTTTTGCGATTAGCGGTCATCGTGGTCGTCGTCAAAAGGCCGCCGTGCATTCGGTACTGGAGGATATCCCGGGCGTGGGGGCACGCAGACGACGTCTGTTGCTGACTCATTTTGGTGGGCTGCAGGGGGTTCGCAAGGCGGGTATTGAAGAATTGATGGGAATTCCGGGTATTAATCGGCAATTAGCCGCGAGGATTTTTAAAGCACTGCATTAAATATCTGCGATAATGTTGCAATGAATTCGAGCGGGCACAATCCATGAAAATGACATTTCCAATGATTTTGACCCTGTTGAGGATTGCTCTGATTCCAGTATTAATCCTGTTTTTCTATTTACCCTATGCATGGGCCAGTCTGGCTACAGCAGCAATTTTCATCCTGGCGGCAATAACGGATTGGCTCGATGGGTACCTGGCACGGCGAATGGGCCTGATGTCTGCTTTTGGGGCCTTTCTGGACCCTGTGGCTGACAAATTAATGGTTGCCACAGCACTGGTATTACTGGTGCAGACACCACCACCGATTGTGTTTCCGATGATTTTCTTTACCGTATCCGCAGCCATCATTATCGGGCGTGAAATTGCCATCTCCGGGCTCAGGGAGTGGATGGCTGAAATGGGAGAGCGCGGTACTGTTAAAGTCGGGGCCCTTGGTAAATTGAAAACAATTTTTCAGATGACTGCGATCTCTTGCCTGTTGTATGAATCTGATTTTTTAGGAATTCCGGTGGCACTCATTGGTGAAATGTTGCTCTACCTGGCAGCCACGTTGACCTTGTGGTCCATGTGGGTGTACCTGCACGCAGCGTGGCCCGTCATGAGTCGTGAATCCAGTAACACGTCCGACGACAAGCCATCTTCAGAATAATTTAGAAACCTATGGAAGCAGACATGCACGCACGGCGCGTAACACCAACAGTTAATGTCGGTGGGGTTCTGATCGGTTCAACGCATCCGGTTGTGGTGCAATCCATGACCAATACTGATACCGAGGATATTCATTCAACGGCGAACCAGATTGTCGAACTGGCACGTGCGGGCTCAGAACTTGTTCGCATTACTGTCAACACCGAGAATGCCGCCGCTTCGGTGACCGGCATTATGGAACGCCTTGAAATGATGTCCTGCGAAGTTCCCGTGATCGGTGATTTTCATTACAACGGTCATCGTCTGCTGCAGCAACAGCCTGAATGCGCACGCTTGCTGGCCAAGTACCGCATCAACCCGGGTAATGTTGGTTTTGGTTCGAAGCGTGATGATCAGTTTGCCACCATTATTGAGCTCGCCATTGAGCATGATAAGCCTGTCCGTATCGGTGTAAATTGGGGTAGCCTGGACCAACGCTTACTGGCAAAGCTGATGGATTCCAATGGAAAAAGTCGCCTGCCGCAAGCGGCGGATGCCGTCATGCGTGAGGCCCTGGTTCGTTCTGCACTTGAAAGTGCCGAACGGGCAGAGGCGCTGGGTCTGGCACATGACCGAATCATACTTTCCTGTAAAGTAAGTGCTGTCCAGGATTTGATTCTTGTCTACCGGGAGTTGGGCAAGCGCTGTGATTATCCCTTGCACCTGGGGCTGACCGAAGCCGGCATGGGCAGCAAAGGTATCGTTGCCTCAAGCGCCGCACTGGCGGTGTTGTTACAACAGGGTATCGGCGATACCATCCGAATTTCACTTACACCACAACCGGGTCAACCCAGGACTGACGAGGTCGTCGTTGCTCAAGAATTGCTTCAAACGATGGGTTTGCGAGCCTTCACCCCGATGATCACCGCCTGTCCTGGTTGCGGCCGAACTACCAGCACTTATTTCCAGTCCCTGGCGCTTGATGTCACCAACCATGTGCGCAGTCAGATGCCCGTATGGAAGCTCCGTTATGCCGGTGTGGAAAACCTGAGTCTTGCGGTCATGGGCTGTATCGTTAATGGCCCCGGTGAAAGTCGACAGGCTGATATCGGTATCAGCCTTCCAGGTACGGGTGAGTCACCGGTCGCACCGGTGTTTATCGATGGTGCCAAGGTTGCGACACTTAGAGGTGATGATTTAACCGCCGATTTCCTCGCTTTGATTGATAAATATGTTTCAGAAAAATACCCAAGCCTCAGTGCCTGAACCGGAACAGCCCATATCAGCCCATGCAGATCGTCATTTGCTATATCAGCAGGCGGTTCAGGATGTGCAAGCTGAGATCGATTTTGTTGAACAAACCTGGTCCGAGCTGAGGCAACGACCTGCCGTGTTGTTACGAGAGGATTTTTGCGGTACCGCCAACACCGCCTGCGAATGGGTGCTTCGCGACCCGGAACATCACGCGATTGGGATTGATCTGGACCAATATGTGCTGGAGTGGAGTCGCCAAAACCAACTACCAGAACTTGAAGCTGATCAGATTGAACGGATTGAATTACTGAACGAGGACGTACTTCAAACACGTCCAGGGTTGGCCGACATTATCCTGGCCATGAATTTCAGTTATTTTTTGTTTTTGACCCGCGATGATTTACGTGAGTATTTTGCAAACGCACTGGATGGATTGGTTTCTGATGGCATCCTGTTCCTCGATGCTTACGGTGGTTACGAGGCACCGATGTTATTGACCGAACCCCGTGAGTGTAAAGACGAAGACGGTAATGACTTTACTTATATCTGGGAACAAGCCGAGTTCAATCCGATCGATTCCTGTATGACCTGTCATATCCATTTCGAGTTTCCTGATAAGTCGCGCATGCAAGAAGCCTTCAGTTATTACTGGCGCTTGTGGACCTTGCCTGAGATTCGCGAGATATTGTATGAAGCAGGCTTCTCAAAAGTGGATATTTATTGGGAAGGCACGGATGAGAAAAAAAATGAAGGCAATGGTATCTACATGCCGTCTGAAATTGGCGATGCCGATCCCGGTTGGGTGTGTTATATCGTCGCGCAAGCCTAGAGAGCCTCTGGTCAATTTAACTATCAAATAAAGGTGCTATCTGACCGTGGTACTCAATTTTATCGGCAGACATAGCCGGGTCCATGCGGGTGACTACAAACAGGCAGCCACCGCCATCTGCGCGATGTCCACAATCTGTAATCAGGGCCTCATAGGCTTGTTCACCACTCAGTATCTGGATTTTTTCCAAGGGGTTGGGACAAATAACTGCACTGGTGCACAATAAACGCGGGTGACGTTTTACTTTTCCAAGATAATGCGTCCGCGCAACAATTTCCTGACCCGGGTAACAGCCTTTACGAAAATTCACGGCACCCAATTGGTCAAAACCAAGCATTTGTGGCAGAAACTGTCCGCTGGTCTCGGCACACAGCCAACTGATGCCTGCTTGCAACTCTGAAACCTTCCATGCATTTTGCAAGTTAACGTCCGCACACGGCGTTGTCTGGTGGGTCGTTAGCACAAGCCATCTATCACTGTTGGGTACCGGTATCGTTGCGATTGAAGTTGACGCTGGTTCTGGCAGATCGTTTACCTGCAGACCTTCTACCGTACATTCATTCAGTGCTTCAATGTTCACTTTTGAGCGCATGACATAAATTTTTAGACGCTCGGTGATAGTCTGCAGCAACGATTTGGAGAGCATGACGTAAAAGTTTTCATCAGCGCGATAAATCAGCATCAAAGCCAGTACCCGACCTTTGGGCTCGCAGTAACACGCAAAAGTCGATTCATGGTTTGCCAGAGCCTGTACATCTGCACTGACTTGATTATGTAGAAACTCGGCGGCATCGGCACCGCTGAAACGTATGGCTGACAGATAACTTAGCACTATCATCTGAATTGATATCCTGTTGTGGAAGATGGGAGCTGAATCAGGTTTCCATATTAACCCAAATAAACCGTCTGGAGCCTTTAAAAGACCAAACACGTACTCGCGCAACAACATTTTTCACGTTACACTAACACAGGATTTATACAGATCTCTCAGCAGGATAGTTGTTAATGAAAAATCACCATTCAAAAGAAAAACCTGCATTATCAAATCACACTTTAAATACCTCGACAAAACAAGCTGAAATCAATAAAAAAGCTTATAAACCATTAGAAGTGGGTGGCCCTAAAGGTCCTGAACCCACTCGTTATGGTGATTGGGAAAAAGCAGGTCGTTGTAACGATTTCTAAATCAAATCATCTAATTCGAATCAATAGCGAATGAAGGCCACCAAATAATGACTACTTCAAAACGCCCAATGTCGCCGTACATGCTGGGACCGTACTACAAATTTCAGATCACCTCGGTTCTTTCCATTCTGAATCGTCTGACTGGCGTATTTATAGCGGTGGTGTCCGCACCATTGTTACTTTGCTGGCTGGTCGTATTGGCGAGTGGTGAACAAGCCTTCGTCGGCCTGAGCGCATGGCTGGGTGGTGGTTTGGGTAAACTCGTTATCGCAGCCAGTGTATTCAGTTTCAGTTTTCACCTGCTTGGTGGTATACGTCATTTGATCTGGGATGCGGGCTGGATGATGGAGATGTCACAGGTTCGTCTGTCTGGTTGGCTGGCCATTGTTGGCTCGGTGTTGTTGTCGATAATTATTTTGGGGCTGGGCTTATGAGTATGCAGAATCCATTGGCCCGGGTCCTGGGTGCGGGTAGTTCAGGTGGCGGTTCGCAACATTGGCGCTCGCAGCGATATTCAGCCTTGATTCTGTTGTTGCTGTCTGCCTGGTTATTGTGGCTGGGTGTTTCACTCGCCGGTGCGGACTATGTCACCGCCAGTACTGCCATGTCATCGCCATTCAATGCAGGTATGAGCATACTTTTGGCCGCTAGTATGTTCTATCACGCCCAACTGGGTTTACAGGTGGTGATTGAAGACTATGTTCATATCGCTGCGCTGGAATTTGCATTATTAATATTGGTGCGTTTTGCCTGTCTTGTAGCATTTCTGATCAGTGCCATTGCAGCTCTGAAAATGGTACTGGGAGCCTGAACCATGAGCAACGACTATTCAATAACCGAACATAAATATGATGTCATTGTGGTGGGTGCCGGTGGAGCCGGATTACGCGCAACCATGGGTCTTGCTGCTACCGGTCTGAAAACGGCCTGTATCTCCAAAGTATTCCCAACCCGCAGTCACACCGTCGCAGCACAGGGTGGCATGTCAGCGGCACTCGGCAATATGGGTGAAGACGACTGGCGTTGGCATATGTACGACACCATTAAAGGTTCTGATTGGCTCGGCGATCAGGATGCCATCGAATACATGTGTCGGGAAGCTGTACCTGCCGTGATTGAACTCGAACACTTTGGTGTGCCATTTTCACGTACCGAAGACGGAAAAATATATCAACGACCGTTTGGTGGCATGACCACCCATTACGGTGAGGGCACAGCTCAGCGCACCGCTGCCGCGGCCGATCGTACCGGCCATGCCATTTTGCACACGCTGTACCAGCAATCGCTAAAACACGATGCAACTTTCTTTATTGAGTATTTTGCACTTGATCTGGTGATGGATGACGATGGTGTCTGTCGTGGTGTTCTGGCATGGGATCTTGCAGAAGGCAGCTTGCACCTGTTTCGTGCACATGCGGTGATTCTGGCCACTGGCGGTTATGGCCGTACCTACTTCTCATGTACCTCTGCACACACTTGCACCGGCGATGGCAATGGCATGGTGCTGAGGGCTGGTTTACCTCTGCAAGATATGGAGTTTATCCAGTTCCACCCAACCGGTGTCTATGGCGCAGGTGTTTTAATTACCGAGGGTGTTCGTGGTGAGGGCGGTTTCCTGACCAATTCAGAGGGTGAACGCTTTATGGAGCGTTACGCACCCAACGCCAAAGATCTGGCCTCACGCGATGTGGTCAGTCGTGCCATGACGATTGAAATCAGAGAGGGGCGTGGGGTTGGCCCAAAGAAGGATCATATCCACCTGAACCTGCAACACCTCGGTACGGATGTTATCAACAAACGTCTGCCCGGTATTGCCGAGAGTGCGCAGATTTTTGCTGGTGTGGACGTGAGCAAAGAACCCATCCCGGTTATTCCAACGGCACACTACAACATGGGTGGTATTCCGACCAATTACCATGGTGAGGTGGTGCGTTTGAAAGGTGATGACCCTGACGCAGTGGTATCCGGTTTGTTCGCGATTGGGGAGACGGCTTGTGTTTCCGTTCATGGCGCCAATCGACTGGGTTCAAATTCATTACTTGATATCATCGTTTTTGGTCGTGCCGTGGCCCATCGTTGCGCAGAAGTCGTCAAGCCCAATCAGCGGCATGATCATCTGGACGCCAAGATTGTTGATACGCTGGTGGCTGATTTTGATCGATTGCGTTTTGCAGATGGCAACAACAGTGCTGCCGGCATCAGGGACGAAATGCAACAGGTTATGCAAAACAATGCTGCTGTGTTCCGTACGGGTGAGGTTTTGGAAGAAGGCTGCAAACTGATCTCAGACGTGCATGCAAGCTTCAAAGATATCAAGGTCAGTGATCATTCAATGATATGGAATTCCGATCTGGTAGAGACCCTGGAGTTACGTAACCTGTTAGGTTGTGCAATGGTCGCCATGTTTGGTGCTGAAAACCGTAAGGAAAGCCGTGGTGCACACGCCCATGAAGACTATCCGGATCGGGACGATGAAAACTGGATGAAACACACATTGGCTGGTATGGATGAGTCCGGTCGTGTGTCGATTGATTTCCGACCTGTGCATCTGTATACACTGACCGATGATGTTGATGTTGTACCACCCAAGCCACGTGTCTATTAACCGGTAGGATAAAAGGAAAATTTTATGCTCGAATTAAGATTAGCTCCTGAGTCCCGTCCGCTTAAAGGCCAGAAATACGCTGCAGCGGAGGGTTCAAGCAACACCCGGATATTTCATGTCTATAGATGGGACCCGGATAAAGGTGAGAATCCACGTATCGATAGCTATGAAATCGACCTGGATGATTGCGGCCCAATGGTGCTGGACGCCATTCTCAAAATCAAAAATGAAATTGACCCGTCACTGACATTCCGTCGTTCCTGCCGAGAAGGCATTTGTGGCTCCTGTGCAATGAATATTGATGGTACCAACACCTTGGCCTGTACCAAGCCCATCAGAGAAATCAAAGGTGAGGTCAAAATCAATCCATTGCCACATTTGCAGGTGGTCAAGGATCTGGTGCCTGATATGACGCATTTTTATGCGCAATACGCCAGCATCAAGCCATGGATTCGAACCCAAAGCGTTCCGTTACCGGATCAGGAGAGGTTACAGTCCCAGGATGAGCGTGAAAAGCTGGACGGGCTGTACGAATGTATATTGTGTGCATGTTGTTCCACCTCATGTCCAAGCTATTGGTGGAATGGTGATCGTTACCTGGGTCCGGCTATTTTATTGCAGGCCTATCGTTGGCTGGCCGATAGCCGTGATGAAGATACCGGTGAACGTCTTGATGCCCTGGATGATCCATTTCGACTTTATCGCTGCCACACGATCATGAACTGTACTTCAACCTGTCCTAAGGGTCTGAATCCGGCTAAAGCCATTGCCGAGACTAAAAAAATGTTGTTGGAAAGGAACGGGGCATAGGGGCGTCTGCTGCTTATGTTGAGCGGTCAGGACAAGATAAAAAAGATGCGCTGGAAGGCCCGGCGTGGAATGAAAGAATTGGATGTGCTGTTTGAAACATTCTTTTTACAACAGACCGAGTCACTGCTTGCCGGTGCCTGGCCAGCGCTTGAGGTCGTGTTGGCTCAGGAAGATGATGTATTATTTGATTGGATTTTAGGTAAAAATTTACCAACAGACCCAGATGTACTGTTGTTGATAAAGACGATAAGCCATGCCAGATAACAGGTCTTTGACGCTCACAGTAGCGCACCAACGAGATTTTGCCATGCCGTTTCTTTTTCTTTTTGTTCTGGTCATGATCTCAGCGGCGTTGAGCCCTCAACCTCTTTTGCTTTCATTGTTAGCCTTTATTTTGTTTGGGGTAGGGTACTTTGCATCTATCTTGGATTTATCTAAAGTAAATAACGTAAAATTGAAAGCTGTCATTTTTCCGGACGGGCAGGTGCGCTTGGAACGCGACGGGAAGATCGAAATTGAGGGTTCTCTGTGTACACGACAATGGTGCAATCACCGTCTCGCCGTTTTGCGATACATTGCGGCAGGTAAGTGGCAGCATCTGGTTTTTATCGCTAAAGACCAAAATGCGGATGAATACCGGAGGCTGAATGTGTGGCTTCGACAGGGCTTTTGCAACGACACATGAGCCCGCCAGTCGGGCTTGGAATGATGTTTTCCTGGTGCATCAGGGGAACTTCACCGGTAACAGCACTTTAAGGTTTGTTACTTTGTTTTTAAATAGTGAGGGAAGAGTTCAATCATGACTTACAACGATAAGGTTGTTCGGCAATTCGTCATAGCGACGGTCATCTGGGGCATTGTTGGAATGCTGGTAGGTGTGCTGATTGCTGCACAATTATGGCTGCCGCAGTTGAATTTTGACATACCCTGGTTGACTTATGGCCGCTTGCGGCCGTTACATACCAACGCGGTAATTTTTGCATTTGGTGGTAGTGGCCTGATAGGCACGTCATTGTATGTAGTACAAAGAACCTGCCATGTACGTCTGATATCGGACAAGCTCGCAAGCTCAGTATTCTGGGGCTGGCAGGCGGTCATTGTTGCCGCGGCTGTTACGCTTCCTATGGGCTGGACCCAGGGCAAGGAATACGCCGAGCTTGAATGGCCGATCGATATTCTGATCACGCTGGTCTGGGTAGCATATGCGGTGTTGTTTTTCGGCACTATCGTAAAACGCCGTGTCAGCCATATTTATGTGGCCAACTGGTTTTATGGTGCATTCATCCTGACCATTGCCCTGTTGCACATCGTCAATAACCTGTCTTTACCGGTAGCGATCGATAAGTCCTACCCGATTTATTCAGGCGCAGTCGATGCAATGGTGCAATGGTGGTATGGACACAACGCCGTAGGCTTCTTCCTGACAGCTGGCTTTCTTGGAATGATGTATTACTTTGTTCCCAAGCAGGCCGAAGGACCAGTATATTCCTACCGGCTTTCCATCGTTCATTTTTGGGCCTTGATTGCCATTTACATGTGGGCTGGTCCTCATCATCTTCACTATACGGCTTTGCCGAACTGGCTACAGTCTATTGGTATGGTGTTCTCGCTGATCCTGTTGGCACCTAGCTGGGGCGGCATGATTAACGGCATCATGACCTTATCAGGCGCCTGGCATAAATTACGTACCGATCCGGTTCTCAAGTTCATGATTGTCGCCTTGAGTTTTTACGGCATGTCCACGTTCGAAGGCCCGATGATGTCGATCAAGACCGTCAATGCCTTGAGCCACTACACAGACTGGACCGTCGGCCATGTACATTCTGGCGCATTAGGCTGGGTCGCAATGATGACCATCGGCTCCTTGTACTGTCTGATTCCACGGTTAATTGGTGAGAAAAAGATGTACAGCATCAAGGCCATCGATATCCACTTCTGGACATCAACAATCGGCGTAGTGATGTATATCACCTCCATGTGGGTTGCTGGTGTTATGCAGGGTCTGATGTGGCGCGCGTTCAATGAAGACGGCACTTTGACATACAGCTTTATCGAAAGTCTGGTAGCTACCAATCCTTATTATATAGTCAGGTTATTGGGTGGCTTGTTGTTCCTCAGCGGTATGTTCTTCATGGCCTGGAACACCTGGAAAACGCTTGGCAGCAAGGAAATGACGCCGATTCCTGCCTCCGAACCAGCAGATTGGGGAGAGCACGCATGAGTAACGGACACAAAAAATTAGAGACCAACATCGGTCTGATGGCAATATTCATGGTCATCGCTGTAAGCCTTGGTGGTTTGGTTGAAATCCTGCCGTTGGTTTTCCTGGATCAGGTACGTGAACCTGCTGAAGGAGTGGTGCCGTACCCAGCGTTGGAATTGGCCGGCCGCGATGTATATGTGCATGAAGGTTGTTACAACTGCCATTCACAGATGATCCGTCCATTCCGTAGTGAAACTGAACGTTATGGGCCGTATTCAGTGGCCGGAGAGTCTGTTTACGACCGACCCTTCCAGTGGGGTTCCAAACGAACCGGACCTGACCTGGCCAGGGTAGGTGGGCGTTACAGCGATGAATGGCACTATATTCATTTGAAGAACCCACGTGACGTGGTACCCGAATCCAACATGCCAGCCTATGCCTGGTTGGCGGACAGACCGGTCAACGGTGAGCTCGTACAGAAAAAGATGCGGGCATTGAATAAACTCGGCGACCCGTACTCAGACAAAGATATTGCTGCAGCAGCATCAGTGGTCGAGGGTAAAAATGAACTGGATGCTGTCATTGCTTATTTACAGAGCCTTGGCCATGCAAGGAGTGGACGTTGAAATGGATATCAATGTACTGCGTGGCGCTATTCTTTTAGTTCTGATCTTCTCTTTTATAGGTTTGTGGGCATGGGCGTGGAGTCGCAAACGTAAACCTGCTTTCTTTGAAGCCAGCATGCTGCCTTTGGAGGAAGACTACGGTCAAATTTTGGATAACGAGGGCCAATCCGACGAGGCCCGAGTAACGGAACGGGGAGTGAACCATGTTAACTAGTTTCTGGCACTGGTATGTCATTATCATTACCGTCGCCACCATCCTCGCCTGCTTCTGGCTGTTACGGTGGACCAAAGGTGTTTCCAACCGTGACGAAGAAGGTGGAGGAACAGGCACAACTGGTCATGTTTGGGACGAGGACCTGGTAGAACTCAATAACCCGTTGCCAAGGTGGTGGCTACAGCTGTTTTATATCACCATTGCATTCGCTTTCATCTATCTTGCCTTGTTCGGTGGGCTGGGCAATATCGGTGGTGTGCTGGGTTGGACCCAGGAAGGCCAGTATGAAACGGAAATGAAAACTGCCAGCGAAGCACAGGAGGCCATTTTTGCACGTTACAGGCAGATGGATAACGAAAGCTTGATAACCGATGCTGATGCCAACGCGACCGGTCAAAGACTGTTTGCCAACAGTTGCGCAATGTGTCACGGCTCTGATGCCCGTGGCGCCCGGAGCTTCCCGAACCTGACTGACAGTGATTGGTTGTACGGTGATGGTTTTGACACTGTTATGCAAACTATCAGCAATGGTCGGGCAGGTGTTATGCCCGTGATGGTTGCTGGCTTGGATGACAGCGCCATCGCGGAGTTGGTTGTTTATGTCCAGAGTTTGTCCGGTTCACAAATCAATGCAGACATGGCAGCCAAAGGTAAGAAAAACTTCGACATATTATGTGTTGCCTGTCATGGCGCCGACGGTAGCGGTAACCAGGCCTTAGGTGCGCCAAGACTCAATGACGATATTTGGTTATACGGTGGTGAACCTGAGACGATTACAAAAACCATTACTGAAGGTCGCAATGGCAATATGCCAGCGCATAAAGACCTGTTGAGTGAAGACCGGCGCCGTTTGATCGCAGCATATGTGTTGAGTTTGTCAAAATAGACGTCTAAAAGAGATACAGTACAGATGACTACAGAGCACCCGGTTAACCGGCGATGGAGTATGCGACAGCGCGATTGGGCTGTCGTATTCTGGATGTCTTTTCTTGCTGCATCAGCGGGCGCTTTTGTTCTCTTTGGTCTGGTCAATCCTTTGGATGTGGTCAACGTCTGGGCAGATGAATTTAGCATCGGTGTACGCCTGGCTTATGGTTTAACTTTTGCATTTCTTTATCTTATTTGCTTGCTGGCGTCCTCGTTAACGATGTTTATGATCCGTACCGGCCCGTCAAGCGGGCATGTTAAAGGTGAGGGCGGGCATTCGATACCGGATATACAAGACCCATCACAATCCAACCCGGATCTGGACGGCGAGAACTGGAAATGAGTCAGCAGCAGGATGCGGGCGACTCACTATATCGAAAAGACCCAAAGGTTTACCCCCGTGATGTAAAAGGCACCTTTGCGAGCTTGCGTAAGTTCGCGGTAGTGGCACTGCTGGGTCTGTATTACGTATTGCCATGGATTAATTGGAGTGGGCACCAATCGGTGCTGTTTGATTTGCCAGCCAGAAAATTCTACATTTTTGGCACTACATTTTGGCCACAGGATTTTATTTACCTGACCTTAATGTTGATCATCGCTGGTCTTTCACTATTTTTTGTAACCGCAGTTGCCGGGCGACTCTGGTGTGGTTATGCCTGTCCGCAAACGGTCTGGACAGAAGTGTTTCTATGGATTGAGCGCCTGGTTGAGGGTGATCGCGGCAAACGCATCAAGTTGGACGCCTCAGCCTGGAACAGCAATAAAATTCTGCGCAAAACCTCCAAGCAGATCTTATGGATCAGTTTTGCTTTGTGGACCGGGTTTACTTTTGTGGGTTTTTTCACCCCTGTTCGGGACTTGAGTCATTCCATTTTTACCCTTCAATTGGGAAGCTGGGAGGCCTTCTGGCTGCTGTTTTATAGCTTTGCCACTTATGGTAATGCTGGCATTCTGCGTGAGCAGGTGTGCAAATATATGTGTCCCTATGCTCGTTTCCAAAGTGCAATGTTTGATAAGGACACTCTGGTGATTGCTTACGACGAAAATCGTGGCGAACCCCGTGGAGGGCGCAGTAAAAGTGTTGTTCCGACAGACAAAGGGCTGGGAGACTGTATTAGCTGTACACTTTGTGTACAGGTTTGCCCCACCGGTATAGATATCCGCGAGGGTTTACAAATCGAATGTATTGCCTGTGCCGCGTGCATTGATGTCTGTGACCAGGTCATGGACAAAATGGGCTACGAGAAGGGGCTGATCAGCTACACCACTGAACACAAACTAGGTGCAAAGGAGAGCCACGTATTCCGGCCACGCACCTTTGTCTATGCCTTTTTATTGTTGTCACTGACTGTGGGGGTATTTTGGTCGATCAACCATCGTGTATTGTTACGCGCCGATCTATTACGTGACCGAAATGCTTTGTACCGCGAGTTACCGGACAACCGGATAGAAAACGTCTACACTCTTAAGCTGATCAACATGGACTTCAAGCCACATCAATATCGAATTGAAATCTTAAATAATAATGACATGGTCCTGCTCATTTCACCTGAACCTGATCTTGAACCGGAAGAAGTTGGTAACTTCATTTTACGTATACAAGCACCTGCAAGTGCCGGTCGTGGTTCTGTCAAGCTTGATGTGCGGTTTTCAACGATGGAAGAGCCAATTATTGAACGTTCGGTTAGCACACGCTTTCTGATGCCTTTTGACTAGGGAGCCTCTGAAGGGGCATAAAGTATGTTGAAGCAGCAAAACACCGAGCTACTACCTGGACAGGGCGTGCCCTGGTACCGACAATTTTGGCCGTGGTTCATTATTGCGTTACCGGCATCAGCAGTCATAGCTAGTTTTATCACACTTTGGCTGGCGGTCAGCCATCCGGATCACCTGGTGGTAAATGAAAACGAGTACCGGCATTTAAAAAGTGAATTAAAAGCCCAGAAAGTTGAGCAGAAAAGCGAACAAGACAAAACGGGCAAGTCTGAGCCAGATTCAAACCAGGAGCCTATCCAGGAATAGAGAGCCTGTGCGTATGACTGAAAACACGCGGTTCTGTTTTCATTGCGGAGAACCCGTTCCATCCAATTGCAATCTTACAGTTGAAGCAGAAGGGCAACCGCAGCCAGTTTGCTGTAGCGGTTGTGAAGCTGTTGCCACGCTGATATTGCGGTCCAGCCAGTCGCGCTATTATCAATTCCGTACCGAAAATGCTATCAAGCCCGCCGTTGAAGATGCCGGGATTGAGGCATCATGGAAGCGCTTTGATGAACGCCATTCACTCTGGGGTAGCCAGCTTAAAAATGCTCGCTACGAGTTGTTGCTACAGGTGGAAGGCATACGTTGTGCGGCCTGTGCATGGTTAATCAGGAGCCAGTTGGAAGCACGCCAGGGTATTGATCAGGTACAGGTGGATGTAACCACGGGTTTTGTGCGTATCAACTGGCAGCCAGAGAAGCTGCGGTTGAGTAAAATCGCTGCCATTTTATCGGCCATCGGCTACCGCCCACACCTGCCGCTGGAAGGCGCAGAAGCCATGGGCAGACAACAAGAACGCCGTAGCGCACTTAAACGTCTCGGTGTCGCCGGTCTGGGTATGATGCAGGTCATGATGTATGCAGTTGCCTTGTACGCTGGTGATTCCATGGGGATTTCCGAAGGTTCTGAGCGGTTTTTGCAGTGGGTCAGCTTGATGGTAACAACGCCAGTTTTGTTCTATTCAGGCAAGGTCTTTTACACCAGTGCATGGCGTAGTTTGTCCAATCGCAGGGTGGGTATGGATGTGCCGGTGGCGCTGGCTATTTCCATTGCATTCATCATGAGTTGTATCAATTTTTTGAGCGGCAACGGTCATGTTTATTTTGACTCAGTCGTTATGTTTATTTTTTTTCTGTCTCTGGGAAGGTATGCAGAGTTGGTTATCCGTCATCGCAATTTACAGACTGGCCTGGCACTCGCCCGTCTGTTGCCCGAATGGGCGGAATTGATCAGGGACGAAGAAACGCAGCAAGTCCCTGCCACCGATTTGCGTAGAACAGACCAAGTCAGAGTGAGGGCGGGGCAGACGTTTCCGGCCGACGGCATGATTATCAAGGGTGGAACCGAAGCTAACGAAGCCCTGTTGACTGGAGAATCAAGACCCGTCGCAAAACGAGTCGGTGATAAGGTGATAGCGGGTAGCATCAACCAATCCCAGACTGTAGAAGTGGAGGTAAGCAAAGATCCGGGCGATTCTACCGTCTCAGTGATGGGGCGGATGTTGTTGAAGTCACAGACACATCGAAGCCATTACGCGCGACTCTCAGAGCGTTACGCCGGTTGGTTTGTGGCTGTTGTCCTGACGGTTGCCGGCCTTACCGCAGCGTGGTGGTTGCTGACTGATCTTTCTATGTTATTCCCGGCGACCCTTGCGGTCCTGGTCATCAGTTGTCCATGTGCTTTGTCGCTGGCCACACCTGCAGCTATCGCATCTTCCAGCCGGGCACTGCTTGAGCAGGGCGTGTTATTAACACGCGGTGCGGCACTGGAGGTTTTAAGTGGTGTAGGTACGATAGTGTTTGATAAAACAGGCACCCTGACGACAGGGTCGCCATCGATTGTGAACACCGTTATTAACCCGGAACGTGAAGGCTTCAACGAAGAAACCGTTTCACGGATAGCAGCCCTGCTGGAACTTGATTCTTCACATCCGGTTGCGAAGGCCTTTTCAGGTGTTCAGGTCAGACGTGACGCGATTAATGATGTCAGAAACTATGAAAATGGGGTTGAGGGCAGGGTGGATAATGTCAGCTATCGCCTGGGTAACGCTACTTTTACCGACGTTAATGTCATTGATTTGGTGACCACTCTCGGCAGGGTATGGCTCACAGATGAATCAGGATGGATCGCACGTTTTGACCTGGATGACGGCTTGAGGGACGCAGCCGCTGAAACCATTGCTGCGTTGCAAGCGAGCGGACTGGAGTTGATTATTCTCTCTGGTGACCACCATCAGGCCGTTGCTTCGGTGGCGCAACGTACGGGCATCAGAACATGGTATGCGGAACAAAACCCGCAAATGAAAATGGAATACCTGGAATCTTTACAAGCGCAAGGTAAAACCGTTCTGATGGTGGGTGACGGTATCAATGATGCACCGGTGCTGTCTGTGGCTGATGTTTCCATGACCGTAAGTGGCGCAAGCGAGCTGGCTAACAGCACGGCTGATTTTATACTGACTGGCCTTTCTCTGCTTAATGTGAAAAACGTGCTCGAAACCGGTCGTAAAACGCAAGCTGTGATTCGGCAGAACCTGCTTTGGGCGCTGGCTTACAACCTGCTGGCGGTGCCGTTTGCCGCCGCCGGTATGATCGTGCCGTGGATGGCGGCACTGGGTATGTCCTTGAGCTCTCTGTTGGTGGTGTTAAATTCTGGTCGTCTGGCAAAACGAACAACAAACCAAGCCACCAGCATTCACCGCAGGGCAGTCATGCGATGAGCATGTTATACGTATTGATACCGCTGGCGATTTTATTACTTGCAGTCGCTGTCTGGGCATTATTGTGGGCGATCAAATCCGGTCAGTTTGACGATCTCGAATCACAGGGTTGGAGTGTCGTGCTTGACGATGACCAAAAACCACCGCCGCTGGATGATGATCAAAACTCTGATATAGCGGAAGAAGACAAATGAACCCGGTTTTTGATCTGTCCGCTGTGTTAACCGCATTTTTTGTGGGTTTATTGGGTAGTGGGCATTGTTTTGGTATGTGTGGTGGTATCGCCGTGGGGTTGGGTAGCTTGCCTGTAAGCAGCGGTCAACAGGGGAGTGAAAAAAACCGTGCCAGCTCAGCACTCTTGTTCAATTTGGGTAGGTTATTGAGTTACGCCATTTTGGGTCTGGTTTCGGCCTGGATACTGGCAAGCGTGGGTCAGGCATTGAACCTGCCGCAATGGAGCATGATATTGCGTCTTCTAACCGCCGTGATGATCTTTCTTATCGGCTTGCAGTTTTTGTTTAACTGGCAGTTGCTCGGCGGTATCGAACGAATGGGTACAAAAATTTGGCGGCATGTATTACCGCTGGCGGTTCGTGCATCCAGTTTGCCTGGTGGGGCAGGGCGCTTATTGCTGGGTTTGTGTTGGGGTTTGTTGCCATGCGGTTTGGTCTACAGTGTGTTGCTGACCGCCTCTGCGGCTGGTTCAGCGTTTACAGGTGCTATAGTCATGCTGGCATTTGGTTTTGGCACCCTGCCTTCCATGTTAGGCATGAGTCTCGCTGCACCCGCGCTTAGTCTGTTGCTAAGTGACCGATGGACCAGGAAGCTAATGGGTACTGCACTGATCTTACTGGCCGTACTAAGTGTTCTTCTGATGGTAACAAACAGGCATGGCGAGCATCACCATGCCTATGTAGAGCCGGTAAGTTCAGCCATCGGCGACTTCCAAATTAGCTATGGAGTTGATACTGAAAAGGAAAGTGTATGAATCGCACAGCGTTATTGGCCCTAATTCTTAGCCCTATGCTTAACTCCGCGTTCGCCCTGGAGCCAGGTGTTGATGCGTCACCGGACGTTGCCGAGCCCGGCTCTGTGAAGGCCATCGCTGAATTTACTACCGAGCCACGTTTTCTCAGCCCATGGGTTGCGTATGTACCAGAATCTGCCACGGTAGCCTCGCCCACGAGTGTTCTGGGTCATGTTATTGGTGCACAGGGAGAATTGACACACTCGGCGAAGATCGTTGATTACGTGCGTCAGGTTGCGATGAGTTCTTCACGTGTCCATGTTGAAACTATTGGCGAATCAGAAGAGGGAAGGGAGATCGTCCTGGCCGTTATTGCTGACGAGAACGGCATCCGTGATCTGGATCGACTCAAGGCCGCAAATGCGGCACTGGCAGACCCACGCCAGACCAGTCCTGCGATGGCAGAAGAGATTATAGTCAACGCCCGCCCAGCTTATTACTTCAACTGTAATCTGCACGCTGATGAGACCGGCAGCGGTGAGATGTGTATGGAATTGGTGTATCGACTGGCCGTTTCTGAGCAGCCAATGATCAAGGCCATACGTGAGAACCTGTTGGTGTTGATCAACCCGGTTTCAGAACCCGATGGACGCGACAAAGTAACTGATTGGTTTTATCAGTACCTGAAGGGCAAAACTGACTTTGATAGTTTACCGCGTCAAAGTCCGCCCTACTGGGGACGCTACGTATTTGTTGATATCAATCGTGATGCACATCAGAAGGCTTTTGCCGCTACTCGCGCGGTGCATAAGATGTTTTTCGATTACCACCCCGTTGTAGTGCACGATTTGCATGAAGCAATTTCCCTGATGCTCAGCTGGAATGGCACGGGGCCCTACAATCCCCACATGGATCCCATTGTGACCTCACGCTGGCTGGAGATGAGCTTCCATGAGATGACCACGATGAGTGCCATGGGGATGCCGGGAGTCTGGACCTGGAACTTTGGTGACGGCTTTGGCCACCATTATCTCGACTCTGTTGCCATCAACCACAACGCCATCGGGCGTGGTTATGAGACTTTTGGTAACGCGACGGCGGAAACAGTGCTGCGCCATGCGGATGACGATAGTTTAAGCCGTGAGTGGTACCGGCCGTGGCCGCCCGACCCAACTTTTAGCTGGTCCATGCGTGACAACGTGAATTATCAACAAACAGGCGCTTTGGCGATACTCGATTGGTCGGCCAAACATGCTAAAGAGATGCTGCGGGATTTCTACCGCACCAGCTACAACTCATGGCGTAAAGGCAGTGAAGAAAAACCGTATGCCTATGTGATTCCGGCCCAGCAACCAGATCGGCTGCGGGTGGCGCAAATGATCAACCGCCTGCGAAGTCAGCAGATCGAAGTGGGGGTGTTATCCGCTGCACTGTCCCTGGCCGAGGGGGATTTCAAGCGGGGTGATTATCTCGTCAAACTGGATCAGCCCTACCGCAACTACGCCCTGGATGTACTCGAGCCGCAGAGCTTTCCAGACGAATACGAACAACTACCTTACGATGATGTGTCATGGGCTTACCCGGTGGGTTTTGACGTAACCGCCGTGCGCATAGAAGATGAACGGGTTAAGACGGTATCCAGTGAGTTACTTGGCGTTGACGCTGCGCCGACCGGTAAAGTGCAGGGCGAAGGTCCGTTATATCTGCTACGGGAACAGGGTCAACAGTCCCTGCTGGCTGCGCGTTACAGGCTAAAAGCCTTCAAGGTGGATATCGCAGAGCAAGCTTTCAGCCAGGGCAAAGTCACTTACCCACCAGGGTCATGGATTGTTTCGACCCCCGAGGGGCGGTCTTCACGTGAACTTGGAGATGCGATCACTGCGGTAAGTGATGAATTGGCGCTGGATTTTCAATCTATCCGTCAGTCACCTGCTGTGCCTTACCATGCAGCGTCTGTGCCACGAATCGGTTTATGGGTGCCATGGGCCGATACCGATATGATGGGATGGATTCGTTATGTTTTTGATCAACAGCACATCCCCTACACCTATTTGCGGGATGAGGATGTGCGTGCCGGGGCGTTGAAAGACAAGCTGGACGTCATTGTTTACGGACCGTTTTCACGGCTTGAACTTGCCGGGCAAATTCACGGGATTGCGGCGACCAATGGTCCGGTTCCTTTTCGTAGTTCGCCGGAATACCCCAGCCTCGGCATACCGGTGATGTCCGATGACATCACGGGTGGGCCGGGCTATGAAGGGCTGGCTCAAATCCAGAAATTTGTTGAGAGCGGCGGTGTGCTAATTACCCTCGGTACGGGCACTACGCTTGCGTTGGAGGGTGGGCTGGTTCGAAACGTACCCCGTGCCAAGGCATCAACAGTTTTCACACCGGGCGCAGAATTACGCGCCACCTTCAAACAAATCAATCACCCCATCGCTTATGGTTATGGTAAAGAAACAGCCGTGTTCCGCACCAACTTACCCGTCTATGACACACCGCGACGCTGGTTGACAATGGCCTATTGCACTTCTTGCCTGAGCGGTCCGCTTGACCAACGTCACGTCGTCCTGAGCTGGGGCGGTGAGGGAGACATGGTTGTCAGTGGTGGTATCCGTGGAGAGAATGAGTTGACCGGTCATCCCGCCATCATTGACACACCGACGGGGCAGGGACATATCGTGAGCTACAATTTCAATGGCATCCATCGCGACATGAACCGAGGTGATTTCCGTCTGGTCTGGAATACGATCATTAACTGGGACGCACTATCTGATTAAAGAAGGCCAGGAGCCTGTCGGGTTTGACCGATCGTAGCGAGGGAAAGCAGATTTGAGTCAGGTTTTTCGGTCTTTTAAGGCGAATAGCACCGCTATTCAACGCAAAAGAGCGGGAAATCTGGCCAAACTCGGCTTTTCCGCAGTAGATCATGTTAAATCCGACAGGCTCCTGGATTATACTTGCAGTCTTGCGGCATAATTTTATGAAGAAACGGGTGGTTTTACCGAACCTGGGGACGCTGTAATGGGTAAATGGATCAAACAAAACCTGGTATTGCTCATTGGTATCTTGTTACCCGTGTTGCTGGTCGGTGGTTTCTTTGTAATGAGTCATATACCCAGACTTCTGGCCGAGCCGCCAATGCTTGACTTTTTACTGGTTGCCTACCGTTACGACAACCAAAATCAGCGTGATTTCCACCTTTCATTCGAAGTCCGGGACGGCAAGCTGAATGGCAGCGTTATCCCAAAAGGGCAGGGTAATGCCAATTACAATCGGCAATACGCGGCCATCTTTCGTTACAAGGCCAAAGACAACAGCTTTGATGAAATCCCTTATGAATTGCCTGATGGCCTGCAAGCTATTGAGGAGTCCATTTCGTTTTTGATAGATGAGACCAACGACCTGAAACTCGATAAAAGCAAGCAATCACCAGATGGTTACAGCTTTGAGTATCGCGGCTACAGCGGGCGCGGAGGACTGCTGGGTGAAATATTTGGTATGGGTCACCGCTATCAAAGTAACTATGTGCTAAATAACAACGGCGCTTACGTTAACTTGCCCAAACCAGGTGCCAACCCGTATTACTATCAACATGACCTGCATTTTATGGGCTGGGTGATCGAAGAAGGTAGTGCTCCATGACCAACCGCGCCGAAGCACTGCAAAAGATTGCTGAAATCGCCGCCCGCCACCAGCTCCAAAGCGACGAAATTATCCGTGAGTTAAGCAAGTCACCGGCACCGAATCAGGCAGAGCGTTCAAGCGGAATTCTGGCAAAAATATTGGCCTACCTGGGTGGTGTATTCATCTTGGCCGGTATTGCAATATTTATCGGTATGCAATGGGAACAGTTCAATTCCGTACTGCGTGTGCTGGTCACGCTTGGTGTTGGTTTTATCATCTACCTGTTTGGCCTGATCACCATGACGGACCCCCGATTCGCCAGGGTCACCACGCCGATGTTGCTGCTTGCGGCCGTGTTACAACCAACAGGTATCGTCGTCATGCTCAATGAATACGCACAAGGCGGTAAACCGGAACACGGGCTACTTTTTATGTGTGTATTCATGTTCGTGCAACAGTTTTTCACATTCCTGTCGAAAAAGCGCACGGTGTTGCTGTTTACTTCACTATTTTTTGGCGCCGCCGGCTTCGGTACACTTGCTGAAATACTTGATGTCGATTTCGAGATCACAGCACTGGCTCTTGGTATTGGTTTGACGGGCTTTTCCTATGTTATAGACAAATCTGCGCATAAGACGATTACACCGTTCTGGTATTTCGCCGGTTCTGTTTTCTTCTTATACGGCGCGTTTGATGTGCTGGAAAGTTCAGTGATGGAAATTCTTTATTTTGGCGTCGCTGCGGCGTTTATGTACCTCGGTACTGTCGTTCGCAGTCGTACGCTTTTATTCTCCAGCGTTATTGCCCTTATGGGCTTTACCGGTTATTTTTTCCGCGACAGCCTGGCCAATGCATTCGGGCTGATCATCATGGGTTTTCTGCTCATTGGTCTCAGCACCTTCGCCATGAGTCTGAATCGAAAATATATTCAAGTTAAGTGATAATCTGTATCAAAATATTGATAAAAAACAGCTGAAATATGAGTGCAATTAATGACTGTTTTGGCTTCAAGAACCAAATAGGATAGTTTGATGTTATTAAACTCTGAAGTTATTGATATTATTGTTAAATATGTTGGACCTGATTTTAAATGTACAGCACATCTTGAGGATGGTGGCTATAAATTGCGTGTGTCTGTATTCGACGCAAGTGGAGAAAACCGTTTGTTGGAGCCATTGGTGTTTGATACCGAAGAACTGAGAGAAGAAGCAACCTTAATAGAATATCTGGATAACGTGATTGGGGATGCGCTCGCAAAACTTTAAAGAATGAAACTTCGCAGCCAAATAAGTGCGCTCTTAAGCGGGGCAGGGCACTCTGCGATCACCTGAATATTGAAATTAGTATGAAGCTATTAACTGCATCTTTTTCACATAATTGCTGGTAGCTGCCAATGAAAAGCCAAAATAAACTCACAAATTTTCGGCACCAATGTTCAGCACTATAGTGATTGGTGGTTTAATCATCCTAATTATGCAAATTTCAATTTTACTGTGTAGGTTCAAGTAAATAGTCTTTCCACCTAAACCAGATTCCAAGAAAACTCCTTTCAAAAGATAGAACTTCAATGATTACGTGCGCCACTATAGTGCTTATCATTCGTAGTTTATTAATATATTCATGAGTTTAGGTCGTTGACAAATAAAAGTAACTGGGATAATAGTAGTTCCAAAATTACAGGCGTTTCCAGAACGCTCAAAAAAATAGTCAGTGTTTAAATGGTGTCGCACTTCTGTTAAGCAGAAGGGAAATGAGTTTTTTAAGATGGACCGTTGGTAAACGGTGGATGTTCTGGCGTGCCTTAGACACCGGCTTGAATAGAGGACTTGTGATGCTTTTTGATTCTGCGAATTTGGTTCTTTCTTATTCCTCTACTACCGTAATTCTCCCAGTTGCAGTATCACGTCCGTTTGTATTCTCAAGCTCGTTGCACGCACCACCAGTCACAAACCGTTTTCAGCGGCTCGTCTCCATTTTGTTCTCAACAGCTATGGCGGTGATGGGAAATAACGAAAATAGAGGGGCTGCTTGTTCATATCACTCAAAAATCAAAAAAGATGTCGTTAACTGCATCTTTTCCACCTAATTGTAATTATATGAATAATCCAGATAGGCACATTCAAAGAAAGTCCAAACTTAGACGTTTGGCGTTCTACATTGTTATCAACATGCTCATGGTGGTGATGGTGGGTAAGGGCGTAATTCACTTGAGCAAGGGTGCCCCTGTGGGTATTGGTGAGCTACTACTTGGAACCGTAGTATTGGTTTGCGTGCCGTGGATTCAGGACAATGCCAGAGATGCTAATCCAGACTGGGCAATGCCATTGTTATGGGTTGCACTAATGGGTGTTTTTGCAATATATGCGTATTTCAGTATGATAAATCCATTCATCTAATGAGCATGGTTTCATACAAAACGTTCAAGTTCGTTCCGGGCCTGCGGCCCTCCACCGGACGCCTAACGGCGCCGCTTAACTAAAACGTTAGTTAGGTGTCAGGTCCGTAATCTTGAAATTTTCCAAGTAATAAACAAGGAAGATCAATATGAAAAATACTCATAAAATAACACTGGTTCTTTTTTCAACATTATTTGGCCTCTATGCTTGCGCTTACAAGCCTATTTATTCGGGCAATTTCATTGAAACTGATATCGCAAACCTCTCAACCTACTGGGTCGCTGATCGCGACATCATCAGTTTTCGAGCAAAAGCAGATGAGGTCGCGGCAGTACTGGCCGTTGGAGGAAAAACAACAGGCACAATCTGGATCGACTCTAACGGTAGGGTTACAAAGGTAGATATCGAGACATCAGAACCACCTGGTGTATTTGATGCTGCAACAAACCGCAATATGAAGGCTCGTATCTATTCCCCCACCACAGAAAATAGTCGAAGAAGACCGGCAAAGGTGCGGTTTGTGAATTTTTTTAAGGCCAATGAAAATGAGACGACATAACAAATCGTTCAAGCACGTTCCGCCAGCAAGCTGGCTCAGCCGTGACGCTTAACTCAGACGTTATGTGCAAGGGAGATCATGCAAAACATTAAGTCAAACTTATATGAGTGTTTTCACTGCAAAGGGGAGGGAACTTGTCGGACTGGGAAAGATGGTGCTTCTTGTGCCGCCTGCATAAAGCGTAATGAGTTGAAAGGAAAAGATTTTGTCGGTTTGCTGTGTGGTTCCTGTGGTGGTATTGGCAAAGCTGAGCCACTTACTGAGCGATTAAACAAGAGAGCAGCCCCTTTAATTGCTATTTTTCTTGTCATAAGTTTGTTAGTTCTTGTTTCTTGGGCAGCTGTAACAAAATCCCCCTATTTTTCTGAGTTGCTTGCTTTTTCAAGTGCCATAATTGGTACAGTTGTCGGTTTCTATTTTTCAGGAAAGTATGGTGGCACATAAAAGGTTAAAGTTCGTTCCGGGCATGCGGCCCTCCACCGGACCGCGCTTTACGCGGCCACCTAACCAAAACGTTATACATGAAAGATAATGAATAAACCCATGTCTGGTAACTGATAGATCTTTTTATGTGGGGGTATCAACAACATTTCAGAATTTCTGTTGAAATTGCTGCTTGAGATATTTTTTCTTTGCTGGATATGAAATTTACACCAAGAGTTTTTCTCGTAGCAGTGAACGCTGTCATTTGGGAGAAATGCCGGCGCGACCTAGTTGGTAAAATGCAATCAGTTTTCAAGATCGATGTTGCGGATCGTGCCTGGGTGTTTTTTGAAATGCAATCATAAAGAAGGTGAGGGCGTTTAACCTAGTCAGGCATATAAACTTATTTGGCGTGTTATATTACCTTTTTCCACATAATTGTAGTTATATGTCATGGACCCAAATCTAGAAGAAGGTTCTATTCATGTTAGATACACCCCCTGAGGTTTGGCGTCATCTCTCTAGCTTTGATGACCGTAAAGCACATACCTTTAAATATGATCAAGAGTTTATAACGCAGACTGAATATGAGAACTGTGTTGTAACAGAATCAAGAAGCCACCTTTTTTCGGGATATTGCGTCGCCTGTAAAGATTTAACAGAATTTTCTTACCACGTTATGGATGATGGCAGTGTTAATTGGCGTGAATCCTTGAACTGCAAAAACTGTGGATTGAATTCGCGTGCACGGGCGACCATAGAGGTATTGCGTCAATTGGGGGCTCAAAAATCAAGTCGTATTTATACGACTGAACAAGTGACACCCATGTTTCAATTTCTTCAGATTGAGTTTCCGAGTATTATCGGCAGCGAATTTCTGAGCGTCCAGCATTGCAAAGGAATTGTAACTGAGACTCCAGCAGGGCTAATACGCCACGAAGACCTAACTGAACTGACATTTGGCAATGAAAATTTTGACTATATTTTATGTTTGGATGTACTGGAGCATGTGCCCGATTATCTGTCTGCACTGGCCGAATGCTATCGTTGCCTGGCACCTAATGGAAGCCTAGTGTTTACATTACCATTTCGTTTTAATGACCAAGAAACTGTTGTTCGTGCACAAGTCACGGAATCGGGCGAAATTAGACATCTGAAGTCACCTGAGTATCACGGCGACCCGATGAGCGGTGATGGTGTACTTTGTTTCTGCGAATTTGGTTGGCAATTGCTAGATGAATTGCGCCACATCGGTTTTTCAAAGGTTCAAGCGGTAAATTATTGGTCAACCGAGAAAGGGTATCTGGGCTTTGGCAATTTGGTGTTTGTTGCGAACAAAGGTATTCGGCATAAGATAAACAGCCTACAGTACTGGTACAATTTATTTGCGAGGACTGGCTTGGTCAAATAGAAACGTTGCTTAACTAAAACGTTAGGTGTTGTCTTTGGCGAGGTTAAGTGAAATGCGGTCAATTATGGAAATGGGTGGGTTCGGATCATGTTGAGATATGTTGCTGTGGTGGACTCTACGAGACCGATTTATTTGGTTTGTGACAAAAATGCTTGGGTTTGTAAGTATCTGACGAATTCTGGATGATTAACCATTTTTCGGATTCCATCATATTGTCTGTAGCAGTAGGTGGCAATCAGGTCATTGGGTTGGAATCTGTCACCGTTCGGTGAGCAGAAAAAGCATTCTTCAAAAAACCATCTGTTCCAATTCTTTGAAAATTCCATTTTCTTAACCCCTTTTTTATTGTTGAGTGATTAGACAGTGGCAATTTGTTGTGGGGTAGTGGTTAATTTCATAAATAGTTGTAGGTATTTCTGGACAAGTCGTTTTAATTCTATTGCGTATAATCTTTATTATGTAAAATAGAGCGTGTTATTAAACTACAAAGACAAACTCGAGCTACGATATCGAAAGACATTCATATGACTACTATTCAATGGTTTACAACTCATTCCTAAAGTATTTATTAAGAATATCGATCTTTCAGCTAAAAACCAGCCTGAAATACAAACTCAACCAAGCCGATCACCTCTAATTTGCAAATCATGAAGAAGGGGTTCGTCATGAAACATCAAAACCAGGAAGAAATCTGGCGTGGCTGGTCATTTGACGGTCACAGACTGATCGATGAAAACGGCAATAAATACACCAGACAATCCATTAAAGCAGTTTACTTCGCAAGACAAAAACCGAACGTCAGTAGCCTACTACAACACCCTGGTTGTAAAGGTTGCCCACATGCTCACTAAACTGATTCATAATTATTATTAAATACTGACAGACCAATTAATTATTAGCTACGGCAACACCATATCAAAATATTCACGCATCACTTTTCTGCCAATCTCAGTAAATTTGAACATACCATCACCACCACTTACTAAAACTTCATTGGCCTCTAAATATGCTAGTGCACCTGAATCAACATCATCACTTGAAACTAACCCATGACTACCAGCTTGGATATACCTAACGGCTGTTGTAAAGGTATCTGATAATTCTTTATTGTCGATTATTTTGCTCGCTATTGACTTTACATTCACGCTTTCTTGAGGCCCAAGCAACTCATACGGAAAATCTACTTTTTTCTGTGATGAATCTTTATGCTCTTGAATCAGGTCCTCTAAATGTGTAACTTGAAGAGACAATCTTTTAATTTCGCTATTTTTCTCATTTAAAAGAATTTCCACTTTTTCACCAGATGCAGCTAATTGTTCTCTAAGGGATATAGACTGGTCGATTGTTAGTAATACATTTCTTTCAATTGAGTTTCGTTTATCAATTCTCCACTGCCTGAAATTTAGATTTAACCAATAGGCACCATTGGACAAAAATGGAACAACTGTAATTATTACCGCTGTAGAAATTAATGGAAATATAATTAATTGCCAAAAAGATACTGAATTTAGTACAACCCATTCAAGCTTATTAACATCAAGTAAACCCTCATCTACAAAAAACGTTACATAAGGGATTTTCCAATTCCATAGTAACCATGAAATCATTAAAGTCCCATAAAAAGGACTTGAAGACCTTTCATATAATATTGAACCAATTGATTTTCTTAATTCAGAAAGCATGTTTTTCCTCCCATTTACAGTTACTTACATTCATAACACAATTCCCATCACTTTTATCTGAAACTAACCGAAATGATTGTACATCATCATCCAAGTTGTGCCGTCTGTTGAAGGTCCTGATTGCAATTCAAAAACCAGATAAAAACTCGAGCGAGGATTTTGATTGCATTTAAATCTGGACCCAGGAAGAATCCCGGAGCCAGCTCATCAAAAGTGATTGCATTTCAAGAAAGTTAGATAAATACGAAGAGGATTAACGCACGTCGACCGGCGAAGCGGATAGTCTCGCTTTTCGCCGCTGTCGACTACCTGCTATCTTGCTTATTCCAATTGGTAAATAGAGGTTGATTTGACTTGGTTGACGTTGGCCGTCTGATGTTTGCTGGCCGAGGTTGCAACCGGACCCTATCAACGATCCTATTAGGTCGCGATCTGGCTTGATCACGATCAAACTTATTTTCATCGATTGAAGGATCGAACCAACCATGCACTGCAATATACGAGCAGGATTCATAACTTAAATGCAGAGTCGTACCCTGTTGTGAATGACATTTGCATTTCGGGTTTGCGGTATCAGACTCGAAGATAATACAACGCGGTTTTGGAAAACTGGCAGCTTCATAAACCTCATCATAAAATTTTGAAGTCCAGGGCATATCCTGATTTACCGGTAACTGCTCATCCCAGAAAGCTTCCTCTCGAAGCTCGAGAGTTGTAACCGGCCCTGCCCGTTCACCCTCATCTATAATGTTAGAAACTTCACCTTCAAGCCCGGGCGTTGCCGCCTGGGCAGTTTTCATTAAATTTCCGAGCGGTCTGGTATCTTCGTCCAGGAAGCTGGCTCCCTAAAACACACTTTTTCTCCCAACTAACGTTAAATCCGTTCTAAAGCGTAGGAACTACGGAACGAACTTGAACGTTTTATTAGTTTGATTTCTCACCTTGGAGCTCTTTCCTTGGGGTAGGCTGATCAGAGCCTGACTCAATTTTAGCAAGGACTCTTTTGGCATGTCGACTTACTGATTCAGAAGCACTTTTCGAATCCAGCGTTGACTCAAGATGAGTTCTTTCTACTTCAAACAATAGATCAATAAGGGTTTGAGCCTTCTCAATTTCACCGTTATCCAGGTGATGTCGGAGCTCTTTTAACTTGTCTGTTGTATATTTCGCATTCTGAATTTTTGAATGTCCATGATAATCATTGATTATTTCGATAACGCTTGGAGTCACCAACTTTATGGCTATGAAACTGACTATCAGAATCGAAAGCGGAATTATTATCCAGAGAAGTTTCTTATTGGTCATGGTAAAAAAACTAACCTTTTAGTTGAGTGGAGCCTTTAGGCGTCGGCTTAAACGCCTTGTTAGCAATCCATACCAAAGCGGTTGCAAGAAGAATTACGCCAGCAAACCCAAGTGATGGTATAGGTGGTGTAGGGAATGGCAACTCACCCTGAGAAACGGAAAATGCCAGTGTTTCTTGCACCCCAAAGGGGGATTTAGCAATGACTTGATACTCTCCAGTTTGTAACCTCCCAACAGACCAGGTATCTGGAAATGGTGGGACGGGAGGACTACCGCAAGGTTGTCCCGGTACAGGCCAATCGGCATCGATGATGAATTGTGAACCAACAATTGTTTTGGTATTTACAAAAAAGGGACAAACAATATCAAACGCAATCTCAACATTGTCATCTGATGTTAGGTTTTCTGGTTTAACTTCGATCATGATTTGCAGTCCTTGCTAACTACAATTATCTGGAAAACCATGTAGTTAACGACTTTTTTTTAATTTTAGAATGATCTGAACAAATTTCCTCAATATCTTTTAAGTATATCAATAAAAAAACGTATGATTGAGCATACCAAAATACAGAAACTAACGTTAAATCCGTTCTAAAGTGGAAAGAACGTACTTGAACGTTTTATATGTGCTTAGTCACACTTGTTCCTAATCCAAGGCTCCCCAGTTTGGGGGTGGTAAGTCACAATATTCCCATCAATAAGATGAAGATCCATTTTGTCTGTCCAAGTGGCGGCATCTGTACCAAAGTAACGGTATTCGATGGATATACTATTCATCGAAACGATCGTTACACTCAATATTTCATGTTTGCCTTCGTATGCTTCCATTGAAGATTCAGCAAGATATAAAATTGAATCGGTCACGCGTTCACAGTTTCTGACGTCCCAATGGCCGTGGAATTGCTCGGGTATCTTGATTTCCAAAGCTTCAATAGAGCTCGATAGCAATAAAAGTGTTAGTAGGCGAAACATCCCCCTTCCTACATGCACATAATGTCTGAATTAACCGACACCGGCATCGCCGGTGTCCGTGTTTAGTGATTTGCTATGTTGCGACTGCCTGGCTATTTCCTTCAACATTTTGTTTGTTTCTACGGTTGTTTCCCACATCGCTACAAACCAATAAAGAAGCTGACCTGAAACAAGCAATGGTATTCCATAGATAAGGTAACTGGGGA
This sequence comes from Gammaproteobacteria bacterium, assembly GCA_021772935.1. GTDB lineage: Bacteria > Pseudomonadota > Gammaproteobacteria > Xanthomonadales > SZUA-36 > SZUA-36. The sequence goes on along the minus strand of JAJFLA010000046.1, from coordinate 216,346 downwards.
AATGGGAAAGTCCCACGTTCTCTCCTGCAACGAGTAGAAATACATATACAAACACCACGCCCATAATTAGTAACAAGCCCAAAAAAGTTACCACATAAGCCAGCATCTTCAGCATCTTGAAATTTGTCATTTTAGGATCAAAAATCATTTACGGTTCCCTTAGTCAACATAACGCCTGAATTAACCGGTGCCAGTATCGCTGGCGTCCGCGTTTAATGATTTGTTAAGTGCCGTGTGCTCCAACCTTTCAGCCAACCAGACCTTTATGATGGACTGTCGGGTTACACCAACACGTTTGGCTTCCCTATCCAGTCGTTCAACCATCCAGGCAGGAAAATCAACGTTGACCCTTTTTTGTTCTTGTAGGGGCCGCCGTGCCTTAGTCAGATCTAAAGAACCTGTGATGTCTTTACCTTCATCGAATTTTCGTTCAAAAGTTTTAGCTTTCATACAATGTCACCTCTTCGTCTCGTGACCGCCGAACAGAGATTAATCGGATTATCCCATATCTGTAAGTGATTACAGCCGACCAGTGTTTCTGGTCAATAATGCCGATTACGAGAAACCGTGGCTCATCCAAAGTTTTCGCAGGAATTTCCAGCAAATTCGAATCATCCCAAAGAGCTTGGGCGGCAATGAAATCTATACCGTGCTTTTGAAGGTTGGACTTACTCTTTGAATCATCAAACTCGAACATGGTATAGTTATTATACCTTTATTATGCTTCACACGGAAGTTTCTAAGGCATTTAACTACAATTATGAAGAAAAGATGCAGTTAACGACATCTTTTTTGATTTTAGAGTGATATGAACCAGTATCCCCAATATTTTTAAGCATATCGACAAAAGCGGTTTACTTCGAAAGACAAAAACCAAACGCCAGTGGCTGTCTCCCAGGGATTGCGTTGTTTCAACTAAACGTCTTTATAAAGTTTTACTATAGTTTTTTTCAATACCAAGCGCCTCATATAATTAATCGAATATTCATGCTGATACAGCATATATCTAACAATTTAGATAGTATATTTAGATTTATTACTCAAGCTTTATATCTACACAATTAGTAAATAAATTCGTATATGTTGCATAAACTGATACCTCAGTTACCATGTGCCGATGATTACGTCGCTACTTTTACCCGTACTTTTGCAAACCAGTGTTTTAACCGGTTTAGAAACTGCGGCGTTAGCTGAAGAAAAAGAAGATAGTTCGCTGTCTTCGCAAGAATTTGAGTCACTGCCCACGATTGTGGTTCGCTCACAACGAAACAAGATCAGCTACTCAGTCAGCAGCAGTCTGAGCGTGTTGAGTGATTCTGATCTGCAGATTGAAGCTGCCAAGCACCCGAATGAACTATTTGATCGCGTTCCGGGCGCGTGGGTTTCCACTGGCTCCGGCCAGGAACACCTGACCGCGATACGTTCACCCGTTTTGACGGGCGCTGGTGCCTGTGGTGCGTTTATGGTTTTGGAAGATGGCATCCCTACCCGTCCTTCCGGGTTTTGCAACGTCAATCAATTATTTGAAGTCAATCTTGCCCAGGCCTCTGCGGTACTTGTGTTGCGGGGTCCGGGTACGGTGACTTACGGTTCAAATGCGTTGCACGGTGCCATCGATATCCTCACAGCGGGTCCGTCTGGGTCAGGTTCTGAGTTTGCTATCGAGGCTGGCAGCAACGATTATTATCGCGCTGCTTTTGCACTATCAGGCGCCCACACGGCTTTACAGGCAAATTTCACTGACTCTGGAAGCTTTAGAGACGATGAGCGTTTCCAGCATGGTCTTGTTAACCTTCAGATTGAGCACTCGATTGGCAAATTAACGGGTCAAACCTCTTTTGCTTATGCCGACCTGGATCAGGATACAGCCGGCTTTATATTAGGCAGAAATTCTTATAAAAACAATATATTACGTACAAAAAATCTGAATCCTGACGCATTTCGACAAGCTTGGGCGGCTCGAGCATCCAGTCGTTGGGGCTGGCTGACAAATACGGGTAATGAGTTTGAATTAACTCCCTATATCCGCAGCAGTCGTATGGACTTTTTGCAGCATTTTTTGCCCGGCACACCACTGGAGCAAAATGGACAGGATTCAGCCGGTATTCTTTTTAGCTGGTCAAGTGGCAAGGCTTTATCTGGTGGTATTGATCTGGAATGGGCAGAAGGTACGCTTTTGGAATTTCAGGATAATTCACTTGATTCAGGTTCGGATTTCTTAAAAGAAACTCGTCCGCAAGGCTTTCATTATAACTACAAGGTAAAAGCATCAACCCTGGCGGCTTGGATACAATGGCAATATGAGCTGCGGCCCGGTCTTGAACTGACCTCTGGCCTTAGGGCTGAGCACCTTGGTTATGATTACGACAATCGCATGTTGGATGGAAATACACGTGATGATGGCTCTGAATGTGGTTTTGGCGGTTGTCTGTATACACGGCCAGCAGACCGCAGTGATGGTTTTACCAATCTTTCACCGGAATTAGGTCTGAGTTTTGATCTGAGCAATCAGCAAATGTTGTATCTGCGTGCGGCCCGGGGTTACCGCGCACCACAGGCGACGGAGCTTTACCGCCTACAAAAAGGCCAGACCGTGGCAGATCTGGATTCGGAAACCCTGGATTCACTGGAAATGGGTATTAAGGGTTTTGTGGAAAAGTTTAATTACGAGCTAACAGCCTATGCCATGCGCAAGAAAAACTTTATTTTTCGTGACGCCGACGGTTTCAATATCAGTGATGGCAAGACCCGTCATTTGGGTCTGGAGTCCCTGCTCCGCTGGCAGATTACAGATCGTTTCGGCATCAACGCCAACCTTTCATGGGCTCAACACGAATACGACTTCAACCGTGACCTGGGACGTGGTGAGATTATTCTCAAAGGAAATGAAATAGACACGGCACCAGCATGGCTGGGTGGTTTTCGCATCAACTGGCAACATGATGCAAACCACGCACTCGAACTGGAATGGGTATACCAGGGCGGCTTTTTTCTGGATGCGGCCAACGCCCATCGTTATCCCGGTCACAGTTTGTTTAATTTACGTGGCTGGGTGATGATTCCAGACAGTCATCACAGCGTTTCCCTCAGGCTAAATAATGTGCTGAATAAGCGCTACGCCGAACGTGCTGACTTTGCCTTTGGAAATTACCGGTATTTTCCAGGTGCAGGCCGTCGGCTTAGTGTGGAGTGGCAGTATCGGCGTTAGCTGCATAAGCCCCCCCTGCCCCGCCAACAACTACATTAGCATGTTAAGTCCGATAGGCATCCTGGATGCAATAACAAAAAAGATATCAGGAGATATAATGCAACGTAACTTTATTTTTGTCTTAACTTTCTTAGTGGGCACAACTGTATCGCCTGTCAACGCAGAGCCATTAACCATCGAGCGCTTGCATGCAAGTCCGGCGATCAATGGTTCGCTTGCGAGAGCTGTGCAAATCTCACCCGATGGCGCACGTGTTACTTTCCTGCGTGGTAAAGACAGTGACAAAAATCAACAGGACCTGTGGGAATACAAGCTTGAATCTGGCAAAACGGGCATGTTGGTGGACTCCCTTGTGCTGGTTTCTGATGAATCGCTGGACGAAGTGGAACTCGCACGACGCGAACGCCAGCGCATCTATGCCAGTGGTATTGTTGAATACATGTTTTCAACGGATGGCACCGCGCTGTTATTTCCGCTTGGTGGTGACCTCTACTACCTGCCAATCGGTGGCGATGTCAAGCGTCTCACCAATACACCAGCAACAGAAACCGACGCAAAAATATCCCCCCAGGGAAATTTTGTTTCCTATGTCAGGGAGCAAAACCTTTATGTGCTGGCACTAAGTACCGGTATTGAACGCGCCATTACTACGGATGGCGCAGGTGCCATTTCATATGCCATGGCCGATTTTGCAGCGCAAGAAGAAATGTATCGCATCAGTGGTTACTGGTGGTCCAAAGATGACCGTAAGATCGCTTTTACGCGGACCGACGAGTCAGGGGTCGTACTTAAAAACCGCTATGAAATAGGTGTAAACGGTGGGGTCACTACCATTGCGCAGCGCTATCCTTTCGCTGGAACACCCAATGCCATTGTTGATCTGGCGGTAATTGACTTGGCTTCCTCAAAACTCACCTGGATGAACCTCGGGAAAAATAAAGACCATTACCTGCCAAGAATAGATTGGTCACCTGATGGTACGCTTGCGGTACAACGGCAAAGTCGTGACCAAAAGCTGATCGAGCTGATCTTTTTTGACCCTGCAACGGGTAAAGGTAAAGTCATTCTTAAAGAGCGTCAGCAGAATTTCACCAATATTCATAGTGACCTCCGCTTCATTGAAGAAGGCAAGCAGTTTGTCTGGAGCTCAGAACGATCGGGCTTTCGGCACCTCTATCTTTATAAAAAGAACGGTAGCCTGCGCCGCCAGTTAACCAGCGGTGACTGGCAGGTAGCCGCTACTTCGCGCAGGGGTGGTGGGTTACGCTCGGTGGATGAAACCCATGGTTTTGTCTATTTTGAAGCCTCGGTTGAAACACCAACTGAGCGCAACCTGTACAGAGTGCCTTTAAACGGTGGGGGTGTTGAAAGGCTGACCGAATCCGGCGGCTGGCACACAACACAGGTTTCATCGGATGGTAGTTTTTTTGTTGATTCCGGCGATAGCCCCATACGCCCCAGATATACAGCTATTCGCTCGATGGACGGGCAACTACTGAGTTATGTGACAGAGAATGCTTTAGATGAAAAGCATCCCTACTTCCCCTATCTTGCTAATCATTTGAAGTCAGAATTCGGAGAATTTGTCGTTGAGGATGGAACCAGACTCCATTATCAGATAACTAAACCAGCTCATTTTGACCCCGAGCAAAAATATCCCGCTATTGTTTTCCTTTATGGTGGTCCAGGGGCACAATTGGTGCGTCATACCTGGGCCGTTACATTCAATCAGGTGCTCGCACAAAATGGTTATGTGATATTTACCATGGATAATCGCGGCAGTTCCAATCGTGGTAAAGCTTTTGAAGACGTTCTCTATCGAAATATGGCTGATTACGAGGTTCGTGATCAAGTTACGGGCGCTCAGATGCTTAAGAACCTCGCCTATGTCGATCCAGAACGCGTTGGTATCTATGGCTGGTCCTATGGCGGCTACATGACACTAATGAGTATGTTGAAGCATCCTGGTTTTTTTGCCGCGGGTATCGCAGGAGCACCGGTCACCGACTGGCGGCTTTATGACACACATTACACTGAGCAATATATGGGCATGCCTAATTATTTTGGTAATGCCTATAAAATTTCTTCACCAATGACTTATGTGGACAAGCTTGCCGACCCCTTGTTACTGATTCATGGCATGGCCGACGACAATGTGTTTTTTGACAATTCGGTCGCCCTGATCGGTGCATTACAAAAAGCCCGCAAATCATTTGAATTGATGACCTATCCGGGCAAAAGCCATCGGATAACCGGCCTGGACGAGAAGATTCACCGTGATCAGCTACGCTTAGACTTCTTCGACCGGCATTTAAAAGGCTCGAACAATTAGAGAAAACGCAAACTGTTTCTATTCAAATACGTAACATGCGACTAGATGGTTTAAAATCCACGCAGGCATCAAGTCTGGCATGAGTGGCGCTATCCTATGAATATCAAACCAAAAAAAACCGTAAGAATCATTGGTGTTCCGATGGACTTGGGCGCCAGTCGCCGTGGTACCGACATGGGCCCTTCGGCGCTACGAATTGCTGGCCTTGGCGCAGCCATACGCCATATGGGATATAAACTTGCTCGTGAAGAAGATATCGTGGTCCCGGCGATGGAAACACGACCATTTGAGGACAACGAAGCACGTTTCAAACCCGAAATACTAAGTGTTTGTACCGAGTTGGCTGAGCGTGTAAAAGAACTGATGGACGCAGCTGAGTTCCCGCTGGTTATTGGTGGCGATCATTCAATCGCAATGGGTACGGTATCAGGTGCAGCAGCCCATTTTCATGAGCGCGGTGAGGAAATGGGCTTGATCTGGTTCGATGCTCACGGCGATATGAATATCCCTGGTGTATCACCCAGCGGAAATATTCACGGGATGCCACTGGCACACCTATTAGGTCGTGGTGATCCCGATCTGGTCAACATCCTGGGTTATTGTCCAAAATTAAACCCGGAAAAAGTAGTGTTGATCGGTATTCGGGATATTGACGCGGGTGAACGACAGATTATTCGCGAATCTGGCATCCACATTTTCACAATGCGTGATATTGATGAGCACGGAATGGCGGAAGTGGCCCGTAAGGCGATGAAAATTGTCACCAATGGCACCGCCGGCTTTCACGTGAGCTTTGATGTTGATGGCTGTGACCCCTCGGTGATACCAGGTTCAGGAACACTGGTACCGGGCGGCGTACGCTTTCGTGAGGCGCATTTACTACTGGAGTATTGTGCCGATTCCGGTCAACTGACATCGATGGAAGTGGTGGAATTGAACCCCTTCATTGATCAGGGTAATGTAAGCGCCGAACGTACCTTGCACCTGATAACAAGTGCATTAGGAAAAAGCATTCTCTAACTACGATAATGCACGTATAATCCGCCCTGCGCCCGGGTGGCGAAATTGGTAGACGCAAGGGACTTAAAATCCCTCGGTAGAAATACCGTGCCGGTTCGATTCCGGCCCCGGGCACCATTTAAATCAAATACTAACTTACCGACAAAGCCACGCCTGGGCCCACCCCACCCCACCCACTCCACATCCCTGTGGAAGGCATGGGCCAACAACAACAATGGTGTTACCACGTAATAGATGGGCGACCACGGCTATTTCTGGTATGTCAATCATCCACAGACCTACTTCTTTCGTGTCTAAGGATATATTATTACTATATATATCAATTCGTAACAGTATATTTCTATATTTAAGATTAAATATAGCTTGTATCCCAATGAAATACATGTTTATATATTCATGTCAAACGGGCTCGTAAGAGCGGCGAAGATACAAGGAAGTGTTACTGCCGTCGTCAACAAGGAAGTTGTTTTTGGCGACTGAGGTGCCGGAAGTACCCATGCCGCAGAGACCAAGGATGGTCTCGGGGCCCTGCCCTACCCTACCGAAGTAAGTTAAAAAAGTTCAAAAAACGGCGTTTAATGGCGCTTTCAAACCAATTCGATACAACAAACCAGGGTCCAAACGTTGGTAATCGTAAAAACTGGGTTTCCAGGGTCTCATGACTGCTAATTTCCTGGGCGAGTAATTTTTATTTTAGTTCAAAGGCACGCTGCAGTTGCTCCTGTATTTTGTCCATTCCCTGGCCAACCACATCTTTGGGAATCTCTTTGACAACCATGCGTGCCAGTGCGCCGGTTAAAGTTTTACGAATAACACCTAAAACAGCGGGGGCTGCCAGGAAAACCAGTTGATCAAAACGACCCTTTTGATGAGCGGATTCAAGCAGGTCAACCATCTCTTTCACAAACCTACGGCGACCTTCTTCTTTCACACCGGTGGCCGGTTCCATGCTGTGCCGACCCGAACCAATGCTGTCATACGCCCTGCCCGGCGCATCAGAAATAAGGTCACGCGTGTGAACTGCTCCCTCTTCATGGGTTAATGTATCTAACAAAATGAGATTTCCAGGAAGCCGCTTGCTTGAGTAAATCCGCGCCTCAACCTGGTTTGCCACAAGTATCCAAGTCGTATTCATAAGTTGATGCTCCTTTCCAGGGCTGCCAGCCAGAGTCCGTGTAGTGTATGTGTGACAGCTAGCTGATCGCTTTCCTGATCTTTTCTACCATATCCAGCGGGAAGATGATGGTCGAGCTCTTATCACCGGCGATTTCTGTCAGGGTTTGCAGGTAACGTAACTGGATCGCATTGGGCTCGGCACTGAGTGTCTTCGCGGCTTCCACCAGTTCAGTCGCGGCCTGTCTTTCACCCGTGGCATGGATAACTTTGGCGCGCCGCTGGCGCTCGGCCTCGGCCTGCGCGGCGATAGCCCGGATCATACTTTCGTCCAGGTCCACGTGCTTGATCTCGACGTTAGCTACCTTGATGCCCCAGGCGTCGGTCTGGCGATCCAATATGGCCTGGATATCCTTGTTCAACTTATCACGCTCTGCCAGCATATCGTCCAGTTCGTGCTGGCCGAGCACTGAACGCAGCGTGGTTTGCGCCAACTGGCTAACAGCTTCCAGGTATTTCTCCACCTGGATAATCGCTTTCTCTGGTTCGATTACGCGGAAATAGACAACCGCGTTGACCTTTACCGACACGTTGTCACGCGATATGACATCCTGCGTGGGTACGTCCATGACAATGACGCGCAGATCCACCCGGACCATCTGCTGGACCACGGGGATAACGATGATCAGCCCCGGTCCCTTTACTTTCCAGTACCGGCCGAGCTGAAAAATGACTCCGCGTTCGTATTCACGCAGAATCTTGATGGCATTGAAGATAACGGCCAGCAAAACAAATACCAGAATGCCAATGAAATATTCAAACATGACCCTACTCCTTCATATATGTATAACACCGGGACAGACACGCACCGGAGACTCAGTCATCATTCGGGCGTACTTCCAGTATCAGTCCGTCGATAGCGGTGACGATGATGGCCTGCCCTTTGCGCAATGGTGACCGCGTGATCGCGTTCCAGCGTTCGCTGTGTACGAATACGCTTCCGTGTTGATCAAAATCTGACAACGCGGTGCCCGTGCTACCCACGAGTTGCTCGCGCCCCGCAACCACAGGTCTTTTCCTGGCTTTTACCGCAACACCGATAATGGCCATCAATCCCAGGGAACTGACCAGTGCAATGGCGCCAATAAGGGTACGCGATACCATGAAACCCGGCACATCGGTATCAATCAGAATAATCGAGCCAATCACCATGGAAATGACACCACCGATGCCCAGCGCACCAAAACTTGGCGCTATCACTTCAGCGATCATCAGGATAATCCCAAGCAGAATCAGGGCGAGACCCGCGTAGTTGACGGGCAGCATCTGCAGCGCGTACAGCGCGATGAGCAGACAAATGGCACCAACGACACCGGGTAAAATCGCGCCGGGGTTGTAGCCCTCAAGGATCAGCCCGTAAATACCGATCAATAATAATAAATATGCGATCGTGGGGCTGGTGATTGCACCGAGGAACTCGCTTTTCCAGTCCGGTTCCAACTGCTCAATCAGCAGTGAGGTGGTATTCATTACCTTTTCCCGACCCTGTACTTCTACGGTCCTGCCGTGTATTTGTTTCAGCAGATCACCCACATCCTTTGCAATCAGGTCGATCACCCCGATTTCCAGCGCTTTTTCGGCGGTAATGCTGGCTGCCTCACGCACTGCCAGCTCAGCCCAGTCTGCGTTACGACCATGTTTGCCGGCCAGCCCGCGTATATAGGCCACGGCGTCGTTGACGACCTTGTGGCTCATTGCATCCCCAGGATCAGTTGCTGGCTCGGAATTCATATCATCACCGCCAGGTTCTTTCTCTGGTGCAGGCGTCTTTCCACCGATTATGGAAACTGGTGTAGCTGCCCCGACATTGGTCGCGGGACTCATGGCTGCGATGTGGCTGGCGTAGAGGATATACGTGCCGGCACTGGCCGCCCGCCCTCCCTCGGGTGCGACAAATGTAGCTACTGGCACCGGTGAATTCAAGATCGCCTTGATGATTCCCCGGGTAGAGGTGTCGAGACCACCCGGTGTGTCCATACGGATAATAAACAATTCCGCATTGCGGGCTGCGGCCTCCTCCAGTGAGTCGATCAGGAAGTCCATCGTGGCGGGCCCGATTGGACCTTGCAAATCCACCAGGACGGCCCGCCCGACTGGGGGTTCTTCAATGATTTCGGATTGGGGTGTTGGTTGCGGATCTTCTAACGCGGTGGCGATTCCAGACACAAATGCCGCCAACAGGAAATAAATCCAGGCATTTTTCATCATCGAACCACGAGCCGGGATGCTCATCGCTGACTGCTCCTTCTTCTAACAAGGATGTTACGAAAGAACCAGTACTACTTCTAAGTTAAGCAGAATGCGCGTGTGAATTCCATCGGCATACCCGCCCCACTGCCAAAACAGAGGACTTACATGACATGGATCAATTCGGAGTATAGGTAACATAAAGGCCATATCGCTGAGATTAAGGAGCTGGATACATTTTGCTACGCACTCAATTTGTTAGCGTCCACATGGGTCTTCATTACAACGCACCAAGTCGGCACCATCGCATTCCCAGGTACCACTGCATCCGCACGGTGCGCCGGGAGCCCCTTGGAGGTACATATTGCAACCGCCACAAGAGTTAGTAGGCACCGATTCGATGTCACAAGATAGCCCACCAAGAGCATTGGCGTCGCAGACCGCACGCCCTCGACTACAGGCGCCACAAGCACTGCCAGGTGAGATAGCATAACCATAAAGCGTCAGGTCTCCGGATCCGCCACAGGCATTCCGATTACCATTGATACATATAGCTTCCGTCTCATTGCGACACGCTATCACCCCGAGTCCACCCTGATCTTCACAGACGAATCCGATTCTTACAGGCAAAGAACTTCGGGAGCCATGCCAAATTAGTGGCTCTGTACCACCACAAGCGTTGATTTCATTGCACCTGAGTACAACCCCGTCGCAATCGCGTCTTCCGGGTTTCTGGGAGTCGGTGAAGCAACTTTGACCTATTTTTTTGGTGAGCACTTTGCATCCGCCACATACGTTGACAGAAGTATCTCCAGCGCACCTGGTAGCGTTAGGACCAGCACAAGCGACCTCCCCGTCGTTGCAATCCCCGCACACTGAGCCTAGGCGTACCACTTTGTTCCTGAGCTTCAAACGAAGCTTGCCACCACAGTCATTCTCACAGATATGATCTGAGGTACAAGAAAGCGAAGCTGGGCATTCTCGAGTGGTATCGCACACCCTGACCTGTGCCATCGATGAAAAGCTTACAAGACAAAGGACTAAGGACCAACCAATCCATTTCCGAGCGAGCATTTGAATTCCTCCCAGTTTCATAGCCAGTTCTTTTGTCAACAGCAACTGGAAACTGCCCCCTTTGTGGAGTACGCAACTGTTTATTATCGCAAACCTTTTGTCCTCCAAAGCGGCGTAGTAGGGATTTTCCGTCCTAAATTAGTATAATCCCCAAAATCCGTTGCAAATTAGAAACGCTGCTCTGATATCGGTCCAATGGTACTCTGATATCGGTCCAATTTTAAATCCAAAGCAGACATTCACAAGATCAGCCAATAGGAGAGTCTTTTATGAGCACAATTCTCGGACCAGCAAAACAGTTTTTTGAGGCATGTGAAACCGGACAAGGATGGGATGCCTGTAAGTCATTTTGTAGTCACCATGCGACATTTTCCTCGCAAACAGCTGCCCTATCTGAGATTTCCACGCTTGAGGATTACTGTGAGTGGATGAAGAACCTTTTTACGCCAATTCCAGATGGACACTATGAGTTGAAGTTCTTTGCCGCCGATGAGAACGACAGATCTGTGGCCGCGTTTGCTATCTTTCATGGCACGCAAACAGGGCCAGGCGGGCTGGTACCACCGACGGAAAATAAGATTGCTGCAGATTATGTTTACCATATGGTTTTTGACGGTGAGCGCATAAAGCACATGACAAAAATTTGGAATGACTCTATCAGCATGCAGCAATTGGGATGGGGTTGAAGTAACTCGCACCGCAGAGGCCGCAACCAAAGGCAAGAACCACAGCGGCGAGCATAAGAAACCTTGTAATTTAGTTCGGAGAGTATTGTAGCAACATCGGCGTTATCAACGATTAAAACTCGCTTGGACGGTAATATCTTGGTGCTAACATGGCATTTATTTTTTTAAACACGGAGAACTGATATGGAACGCTTACTTATCGCTGTTGTGTTGGCGTTATTTGCATTACCAGTGGTGGCGGCCGAACTTATTCTTGATCTACGCACAAATTATCTCCCAGCCACAGACTTTAATACAGTGCGTGTCGAGTTAATAGATCGCGACGATGCACGTAAATCATGGCTCGAACTGCACTCGGCATCTTCAACGGAGGACTATTCGCGTGGGATCCGCATTGCTGATTGGACACATGTCCGGAAGCGGCATAATTATCTATTGTTTGTACAGTTGTTGGACAGTTCGAGCGCACCGATTGCTGGCCGTTTGTGGGCCTATCGAACAAGTAACTCTAATCGTCAAGGCCGGCCACTTTTGATTACTCGTTCTCCTTGAACCGCTTTCGAGTGGCTCAATGAAACAACTACTGTTTTTTAACATGAAAAAAATTTATATTTTCGCCCTATTGGTCGGAATGCTGGGCTGCAGTACGGCAAATTACGAGGCCCTCGTTCATGAAAACGATGCTGTAACAAAGAGAGGCTTACACCCCAGTAAGTTCTTTACAAAAATCCCTGCTGAAGAACCTAAAGACTTTCAAAGTATGGAGGGTCAAGTTTATATGCAGATGTTGCCGGCAGTTGGTCGAGAAGACCTCCAGGTAAAAGTATCTGGGTATCGAAGAGTAGCTGGGCCCTGTCAGCCCTCAAGCAACACGCAATCCGACATATTGGCAACGATTGCTGATCTTGCTAAATCTACTCGTATCGTCATTATCAATGAAGCTCACGACCAACCGCGCCACAGATATTTCATTAGCCAAGTGGCGGAAACATTGAGTGAAATCGGTTTCTCGGTGTACGCAGCTGAGACATTCTCGAGCATAATTTCAAATACAGAGAACCATGCATATGGATTAATCACAGATGGCTACTATTCGAATGAGCCGGTCTTTGGTGAACTGATCAGACGTACTAGGAGCTTGGGCTATAAGTTGGTTGCGTATGAAAGCACATTCGATTGGTCTGACGAAAGCATGACCCAGTCTGAGAAGGTGGCACGCCGAGAAGAAGAGCAAGCTAACAATCTGATTGAGCAATTATCCAGGTTTGAAGATGATACAAAGATTTTTGTTCATGCAGGTTACTCTCATGCTTCAGAGGTTCCTATTCCAAGTTTCGGTGGCACTATTTCGTGGATGGCCGCACGTGTTAAACAAAAGACGGGCATTGATCCGCTTACGATTGATCAAACAATTTGCCAGTCTTCAAGCGATAGTTTCGGGTTTTTCGGCAATAAGCAACGAATCGAACCCGGACAATTTGACTTGGTGGTAGGTCACCCTGATTTATCGTTTAATCGAAACCGCCCACAATGGCGTGTCGATTTAGGTCAACGACTTGTAGATATCCCAGAATCTTTACGTTCAGACAGCGACCGCTTCATCATCGAAGCCCGGATGATTGGAGAGCCTTTGCTGGCGATTCCGGTTGACAGAGTAATGCTGTGGCCAGGGGAAGATGTCGCCCTTTTGCTCGCACCGGGTAAATACAAGCTCACTGCCTACACAGAAGGAAAGGACTCTTTAAAAGCTGCACTTCTAACGATTGAATAGTTCGTGGCCGGTAAAGCAGGATATATTTCGTCAAGTCTTTTACGACCCTCCAATAAAATTGGGTTTACCCAAATAACTTGCACGAAGTTTGTTTCAAGTGTCATGGTTTGCCTGATCTTCGAAGTGATGTGTTCCTGAAGCGCCACAAGCTATATTTGTTTTGCGTTTGCCGGGAAACAAGGACTATGATGACAATATCATTGAGGTCATTCATAAAAATGGATGAATAGTGGTGAGCCTTGCACTACGGAGACAGTACTATATGACTGAAAATATTGAGATAAAACCAGCTGATCCAAAATTTACAGAACGCCTGTTTCCCACCATTCTATTTGTTTTGGTTACCGTTTTAGTTGTATGGGATATTGCCATTGATCTGGTTGCAGGTACCACGGCTACTCATCTTGCGATCGAATTCATCATCATGCTGGCTGCAATAACAGGTGCTTTCTGGTCTTTGGGTCAGTTTCGAACTGCACGGCGGTTGGAAAAAGATTTACAACAAAATCCTGAAAAAGCCAGCGAAGAGACTAGCAATTGGAAGGGAAATGAACAGAGCGTACTCGATGAGTTCAGAGTTGTAATCGATAAGCAACTCACAGAATGGAATTATTCGGCGAAGGAAAAGGAGATGGCGTTTTACCTTTTGAAGGGCTTGAGTTTGAAGGAAATCGCCGAATTAAAAGGTGGAACCTATATATCGGTCAAACAGCAGGCCCACTTGCTCTATCGTAAGGCCGGGCTTGGTGGTCGTACTGAGCTATCGGCATTTTTCCTGGATAGGATTGTGTAAGCAGGAAAATCTGAACTGCAACAAAAAAACTGTAGTCGAGCAAATTACTTGATATGGCAACTCAGGCAAAGACTGTCGTCCGCGTTGGATTTCCGCAAGAAGGGTGAAATCGAGTTGTCGTGTACAGAATGACATGAAGCACATTCGACATTATTCTCAAACAATGGCAAACCATTAACCCTTGCTGGTGAACCTACTGCCACTGCAAAAGCGCTATCTGCAGTTGGATCATACCGAATAGAAATCGGGTGATCGTCACTCAGATCAGTACCAATCAGCATGCTGCCACTGAGGGTTTTGCTGCCATCACTACCCCAGGGGTCTCCAAATAGCTGATCAACGGCTATGGTGCCATCATGGCAGCTCAAGCAGGCTAAGGAATTGCCTTGTGGGGAGCCAGCTATAGTCATATCAATTGTCGGACTGGCGTACATGGTGAAAGGACCCGTTGGCGACGCACGGTTCCAGGGCGGCACATTGACCTTGTTGGCGTTATGGGGTGCATGACAGTAGATACAGACATTGCCGCCATCATTGGAGTTGACGCCAGAGAGGTCATGTTTGGTATTGTCAATTTGCCTTGCATCGGCAGCAGCAGACATCAGCACGGTAACTGCGAGTATCAATCGATTCAAGTTCTTCATTCTACAGTCCCTCCCTGGCCTGAAAAAAAACTTTTGAAGCTGAATAGTCCTTCTGCGAGGATTAAATCTTAAAGCCAGAAGAACGATATAGATAGAGAAAGGAATGCCAGTAATTGACTGAAAAAATAACAGGATAAGTGATCCAGATCATTTTTTGGATTGATCAGGATTTTAAACAAGGGATTTTTCATTTGATCATGTCATAATTCATTTTTCCTATTTTCAAACTGACAGTGACCAAGAATATGGCTTTATTAATCACCCGCCTTTTTAATATACCTCTGCTTGCATTACTAATTGTTGCAACATTTACTTTGCTTACAGGATGCGCCACCCCGACATCTGCCCCACCGGCGGAAGTAAAGGAGATGGTATGGCCCCCGCCACCAGAGCAGGCACGTATTCGTTACCTCGGTGACTTACAATCACTCGATGATGTAGCGGGTGATAAGCAACAAAGCATCCGTGACTTACTGATGGGCGAAGAAAAGACAGATAAGCCTAGTTTGGTCAAACCCTATGGTGTGCATAGCGATTCAAAGGGACGCGTTTTTGTTGCCGATACTGGCATCGCTGGACTGGTGGTGTTTGACCTCAAGCAAAAGAATGTATCGTTTTGGGGTACCGACGGACTGGGGACGTTGAGCAAACCGGTTGGCGTAACCAGCGACACAGCGGGCAACGTGTATGTCAGTGATGTCGGAACTCACCGGGTCGTCGTATATGATGTTGACGGCAACTACCGCAATGCATTCGGGGGACCGGAAGTTCTGTCATCCCCCGTCGGCATGGTGTTTAACAATGCGAGCCAGCGGCTCTACGTGGTGGATTCAAAGCGCAGTCAGATTGTAGTATTCAACCCGCAGGGAACTGTCGTTAATACCATTGGCGAGCTTGGTGGTGAGCCTGGTAATTTCAATACACCAACCAACATCGCAATTGATGCCAGCGGCCGTTTGTATGTGGCAGATACGTTGAATTTCCGTGTCCAGGTACTGGAGCCGGATGGCGCTGTGGTGAACGCCTTCGGTGAGGTAGGCGACCGACCGGGTAATTTCAACCGCTTGAAAGGTATAGGCGTGGATAACGAGGGACACATCTACACAATTGACGCCTCATTCAATAACTTCCAGATTTACGACCCACAAGGCACACTGTTATTGGTTGTTGGAAGTAGCGGCACTGGGCCTGGTGGATTCTATCTACCGGCTGGCGCCCATGTGGATAATAATAACCGGATATTTATCGCTGACCAATATAATCGACGTATACAGATGTTCGAATTCCTCCCCGAATCAGTAACTGAGTAGGCCTGGACACAACCCGCTTGGCAGTCAACCATTGGCTGTCGCATTGGTAATGCTCAGGTTCCTGATCGCGCCCTCAAAGGCTGAGCCCCAACCATCCTGAAAACAGCCAGTTCTGTTTCAGGGCGCTGAACGCGTGATTGTACATATATAAACACCCATTCAGACATACGTTTTCGGGTTTCAGCTGTTTGCGTCGTGGCAGAAGCGATGGCATCCATGTAACTATCCATAAGCTCGATTTCTGGATAACGTGAGACACATTTACGTGCTCTTGAGGTAGTGGAAACTTTTGCTGAATTGGTAGGAGTATTGGCTCTTTCTATTTAAATTCGGGATGAACAATACATGCGACCGCTATTGACCTAGGTCAATTTTATTGACCTAGGTCAAAAACACTTGATCCAAGTCAACAAACCCACCAGTTCAAGCCAGATTTCGTAGTTTATCCGTTGATTCATCTTCACAAGATTCAGATAATCCCTGTCAGAAGTTCTGGAAACATCTGGTAAAAGTAACAGGGGCACACAGAATTATAGTATACGGGGCTGATCCAGTGGATTTGGCATCTGGATTGACCACGATTGATAGTGTTAGACCTAATAGTGTTAGACCTAATTTGGACCTACAAGAACCAACCTCTTAGGAGAAGGAATCGAAGATGAAAAGCAAGAACTTATTCAGACTTTCCATACCAGCCCTTTTATTGGTGTCTGGTGCAGCTTTTTCACAAACAACGATCACAAATTCTAAACATGATTTATCTGATCCCGCTGGGACCAATAAAATTTGCATATTTTGCCATACACCACATAATGCGTCAGCGAATTCGGTGTCACTATGGAACCGTAGTCTCCCTGTTCAAAGCACTTTTACCATGTATAGCAGCCCGACAATTGACATGACCATAGATGCGACTGGACCGCAAGGTACATCACTGGCTTGTTTGAGCTGCCATGATGGCACCATTGCCACTGATCAGTTCAATGGCGGACCCGGTGGTGCTGCAGATTTTATAACTGGCAACAAAAAGATAGGGCCTGATCTGAGCGACGATCATCCGATCTCCATCAGCTATGATATAACAGCGGATACGGCGTTCAATGCTGCTGCGGGTACGCCCAAAAAGGTCGGTACTCTGCCGTTGTTTACGAATGATAATGTTGAATGTGCCACTTGCCACTCTGTACATGATGACTCGAATGGTGACTTCCTGCGTATGTCCAACAATGGTAGTGCTATGTGCCTGACTTGTCATATCAAGTGACTTAGTACAACATTGTCCTGTGCAGATTTGGACAAACGATCTAAGCTTAGGAATCAGGGCAACTCAAGTTGCCCTGATTCTTTTTGCTTGCTTGATTTTATCTGCCTGCAGCAACAATGCAATGTCCCTACTGTTCGATGTGCCACCACGTAAACCAGAGTCAACAGCCACCGAGCAACTATCAACGACAGAAAGCGGTCTTTTAACAGCTGGTAACAAGTCCCCTTCCCTGGCATTTACGCCTGACCCCAACGCTGACCGGCCAGCCCTTGAGGCGGTTCTGGACTGGGAAGAAGCGAAGTCAATGTTGCCACAGGACTATAAGCGTAAAACAGACTGGTCAGCCGCCCTGAACCAAGGTCTGATCCGACCACGCACCGGTGTGGACGCCAGCGCGCATGAAGCTGCTGCTTTTAAATACGATTTTTTCATACCCGCTGAAAAACCCAAAAACGAAGCCTACTTTCCACACTCAGCACACACCGTTTGGCTGGGTTGTAAAAATTGTCACGCAAGCCTGTATCGTTACAAGAGAAATCCAAGCAGTATGAAACAGATGAAAAAAGGGGCCTCTTGCGGAGCCTGTCATGGCGGTGTTGCTTTTTCCTTGAAACAGTGTAAACGTTGTCACCTCAACAGGTAATATGGTCACAAGCACCCTTGCCTGCGATATGAAACTAACAATGAAAAAAAAAGAAACACAATTAACACAATCTATTCTCGGCTGTGTATTAATGTTGTTTGTAATTCAGGCCACTGCTGCCCAAGCGGGGACTGCTCCTGGGGATATCCGCTATTCACGGGAAGGTGATGTTGAAACGGAGTCATTTCCACCCTCAGTTTTTCAACACTGGGTCCATCGAATTCAATACCGTTGCGATGCATGCCATGACAGTCTGTTTGAAATGAAGCAAGGCTCCACTCCCGTCACCATGGACTTGATGAAAGAAGGGAAAGTTTGTGGTACCTGCCATAATGGTGAACTGGCTTTTGGCGCCACACTTCAGAACTGTAACCGCTGTCATGTTTCCCCCGTGGAATGAATAGTGTTTCATCTACCGTGCAGTGCACACAAAAGTCGCAACACAATGAAACAAGCGCATCTTGTTTGTTTGTTTGTGGCATTGATTCTACTCGTGGGTACACACGAGCAGGTACAGGCCTGGGATAAGCTGACCTTATTCCCGCTTGATATCGAGGCGTTGCTGAGCTTCGATGGCACCGACCGGAGCGACCAGGTCAGTGACTTGGGAGATACCGAGTTCAGAGCTGGCTTGCGTATCAGACAGGAGGCCTACAGCCTGGATCCGGGTATCGCCCGTTTCCTGCTGGAAGTAGAATCTGCTTACAGCTGGGGTAATCTTGATTTTGGCACCGTCAAGGAAAACCGAAATGACAGGATCCTCAGTTACCTGTTCCAATTCAACCTGTTTCAAGAGACACCGGGGCCGGTGGGCTTTGACCTGTTGACCATGCGAAATACGAGCCTCAACCAGGGCTCACTGGGAAGCCGTTATGACAGTGAAATAGAAACTCACTCCGCTACAGCCAGATGGAAAAACACCGCCTTTCCAATGCAACTAATCTATGCTGAACGTGCTCTCAAACAGGATTTTCTGACGGGCGGGACCAATATTTTGTCGAGACGTGATGAAAGTCTCAGAACACTGACCCTGACAGGACGCAGCAGTAAATTGGATCTGCTCATCGAACAACAGTCAATGGATGATCGGGTACCCGACCGAGACCAGAATTTTAATTTGAGCCGCGCCAACCTCAACCACCGCTTCGAGTGGGGCAATGACAGTCGATTGAGTTCCAGATTAGAATTTTATGACCGTACAGGCTTCAACGCCAATAAACGTCTTAGTATCGAAGAAAACGCACGTATTCAGCATACCGACAACGTGTTCAGTCAGGGCTCCCTGCGCCACTTCGCGGTAACTCAGGATAACAAGACCACCGAAGAAAGTGGCGATTTCAGGCTACAGCACCAGCTGTACGATAACCTGACGACCTCAGCCAATCTGTTCGCCAGCTCACGTCGTTCAGACAGATTAGACCAAACTCAGTGGCGAGCGGGGCTAGACAGCAACTACCAGAAACACGGACTATTCGGTGCTTCTGTCACTGCCGGATTGGGCTTTTCTTACCAGGAGACTGATCGGGATTCGAAGTTGGGTTTGGTGGAAGTCATCGATGAGCGTCATGAAGCGACCCTGATCGGTAGCGTGATCCTCGACGGCCGTTTCATCATTGACAGCAGCATCATTGTCACCAACCCAAATGGTACCCTGGTATACACACAGAATTTTGACTATTCAATCATCAGGCTCACTGACGATCTTACTCAGTTACAGGTGGTCCCCGGCGGCCAAATTGAAAGTGGGGATACCTTGTTGGTGAGCTACAAGGCCCAGGCGTTGCCATCACAGCAATTCTCCACCACCCATTTAAGGTATAACATCAGTATCAATTTTCACTGGCTACGCTTCTCCCATCGAGATAACAAATCAGACGATACACTGTTATCGGGTGCCGGCGAGAGTTTTCTTAATAACAACCGTGACACCATAACTAATATTGAGCTTCATTGGGAAATGGGTGGACTCGATACACTCTTGAGCGCAGAGCGGCACCTCAACACGATCGGTGATTTTAAGTCGACGACCTTCACTTACCGGCAATTCCTTAGTTGGCCCATTAACACTCGCACCCTGATCAGCTTAAATATGTTTGAGTCTTTCAACGAAACCAGTCGTCTGAAAACGGATTTGTATAACCTCGAACTGGCACTTAACTGGCAACCATTGACCGGTCTCTCAATTCGACCCACACTGGGTGCATGGAAAAGCCTTGATGAAGATATTTCAGGCAACGGCACCAGCCGTGAAGACCAGTTCCTCATGGCCGGTGTAACCTTACGTTTCCTCTACCGAAAAATTGCCATGGACCTCAGTTATCACCATAATCGCCGTACCATCAACACTCGTGAGACCAACGAGAACAGGGTAATGTTCAACCTGAGCCGGAGGTTTTGATGAACAGACAATTCATCTTGCTATTGACCCTATGTCTCACCGCTTGTGCAACGACCAACCCCGAAGCACCGCCAGAAGCTTCTGGATTAAATTTGGCCTGGCCCGCAGCACCCGAGCCCTCACGGATCGAGTTCGTTAACTCCTTCAGAACACCTCAAGATCTTGGTCTGCATGAATCATTTTCCCGCAAGTTGAAAAAGGTCCTTGCGGGTGGCGATGACCGCCATATGTCGCGCCCCTACGCAATTGCCTTGAGCCACTCCATGGTGGCCGTTGCTGATCCAGGTGCAGCCGAAGTACACCTGTACAACACAAAAAACAAAACCTACAGAAAGCTGGATCGGGTAGGGAAAATCAAGTTACGTTCACCCATTGGGCTTGCCTTTGTGGGGGATAAGCTGGCAATCGCAGATTCCGGTTTGCATAAGGTCTTTATGCTGGATCGACGATTTAAGCTATTGCGTACCATTGAGGGCTTTCAACGACCAACCAGCCTCACCTATGACCCGATTGGGCAACGTCTTTACGCAGCAGATACATTGGCGCACACCGTGCTCGTGTTCGACCAGGACGGTGAGCCGTTATTTAGAATTGGTGAACGCGGCAAGCATGATGGGCAATTCAATTTCCCAAGTCACCTGGCCTTCGCTGACGATCACTTGCTGGTCACTGATACGATGAATTTCCGCATTCAGAGTTTCAGTTCTGAGGGTAACCACCTGAGCACTTTTGGAAAACACGGTGACGGTTCGGGCCATTTTGCCCAGCCAAAAGGCGTAGCAGTCGACTCCGACGGGCACATCTATGTTGTCGATGCTCTGAAAAATCAGGTGCAAATTTTTAGTAAACAAGGTGTGTTTCTACTGGCATTTGGTGGCAGTGGCACGCAACTTGGCACTTTCCAGATACCTACCGGCATCGCGGTGCTGGAAGATTTGATCTATGTGGCCGATTCCTATAACCAACGAGTGCAGGTCTTCAGGTACCTGCCCCGGGAGCATTAAAAATGCGCGCAAGCTTGACTTTAGCTGTATGTCTTCTGCTGACTTCAGGTGCTCTCACCGCTGGCAACGTAGCAGACACACCACACAATTTGTCAGTTAGCGGGCCTGGACCATTCAGGAGTCAGGCTGAGGACCGAATTTGTGTTTTTTGCCATACGCCACACAGCGCCGCCCCAGACGCACCTTTGTGGAACCGGCGTGCAGTTGGGTATATCAACTACCAAAGCAGTACGTCGGATGCGGTTGCGGGTCAAGCGGGTGGATCCTCCGTACTTTGTTTGTCTTGTCATGATGGCACTATTGCGCTTGGTGATATGCTTGGCAACAACCCGGCCGCGAGCGACCTGAGCAACACATTCATGACTGGCAGGTCTGATCTCGGTCCTGACCTGTCCAATGACCACCCGATCGGAATTATCTATGACAGTGGTCTGTTGATATCTGATCCGGAACTCGCTAATCCCAACAGCGTGAATTTGCCACTCAACAACGGTGAGGTCCAATGTATCTCCTGCCACGATGCACACAACAACACCATTCCACCATTCCTTCAAAAATCAACATTGAACGGAGAACTTTGCACAAGCTGCCACAACTATAGGGGGGCGGGTTGGAGTTGGGCAAGCAGTTCACACGCAACATCGACTGCAGCCCCCGCAGGTACCGACCCCTGGTCTGAACGCAAGCCTGCCTGGAAAGGTCAAAACGTAAGAGAAAACGCTTGTATGAATTGTCACGCTCCACACGATGCTGCAACGCCAGCAAGACTGGTAAAAGATCTCGAAGAAATAACCTGCTACCGCTGCCATGATGGCAGTGTTGCTAGCCAGAATATTCAGCGTGATCTGCAAAATTTTTATCGCCACCCGGTGGAGCAAACACCCAGCATAGCCCACGATGCGGCACGGAATGAAAACCCTCTTAGCATGCCGTTGCACGTTGAGTGCGAGGATTGCCACAACCCACACGCCAGTAACGGGCGCCCTGCCGCTCCCATGATTTCCTTTAACCCTGTCAACCCCATGGGCTCAGTGCATATGCTCGCACCTTCCATCAATGGCAGTCTTGCAGGTATAAGTGGTATCACTGCTGGTGGCGCGGTCCAAGCCGAAGTGCGGTACGAGTACGAAGTCTGTTTCAAGTGTCATGGTGTGCCGGGGGACCATGCCTGTGGCTACCGCCGCTGTTCAACTGCCAGGACCTATAATATGTCGCGTAGTGATGGTGTCTACAACCTGCGTAACAAACTTGATCCCAGTAACTCTGCATTACTCTCCTATCACCCGATTACCAGCAACAACCCGAGCAATGACAGCGAGGTTCCCAGTCTTCGAAATGATATTCCCCTGAATCGCGCTACAAGCCATATTTTTTGTGGTGATTGCCACAGCAGCAGCAGCTCGCCTGCCGCGGGTGGTACAGGCCCTGCTGGGCCACACGGTTCCAGTAAAGAAGGCATGCTTGCTTTGAGATATGAATTTGACCCCCAGTCCAGCTTTAATAACGCTGCAGACAATCTCTGTTTTAAATGCCATGACAGCGGTAGCTTGTTCAACGACGATTCTTTTCCCCATAAAAAACACGTTCTTGAAGAAAACACCTCCTGTATCAACTGCCACGACCCGCATGGCTCGGCCGTCTACCCACATCTGATCAATTTCCTGCTCACTTCCAGCTTTGCTGGTCAAACGTTCGAGATTACTGGCGAAGGTGGGTTTACTGAGCCAACCTGGATAGACAATGGACAGTACGCCGGCACTTGCTATCTGAACTGCCATGGAGAAAAACATGATGGAGAGGACTACAAACCCTAAGGAACCTCTGATTTATCCTGGTTGCACCAAGAGAAGGCGCCCTTAGGCGAGATACGATTTCATGAATAGATCAGAGCTTCCCTAAGGTTGACGCTCGGTATTTCGAAGGTCAAATTTATTTGTATTAATCGGGAAACAACGACTATCATAAATAAAAGCAAAAACATTATTTTTGACATTGGATAAATAGCGATTCACCTTATGCCTTGGAGAGGGTCATATGCTTAGAAGAATTAGAACAATACCGACTGAGCACGGGCTTGCGGCACTCGTAGTCCCCATGGTCCTCTTTATTCTGGTTGCCGTTTTGATTGTGTGGGATATTGTCGATGATCTGGCTGTTGGCGCCACCGTTTTTCACGTTACTATCGAATTCATCATCATGTTTGCTGCGGTTGCAGGTGCTGTCTATTTTTGGGATCAGCTTCGAATTGCACGACGGTTGGAAAAAGATTTGCAAAAAAATCTCGAAAAAGCCTGCGAAGAAACCACTCGTTGGCAGGACAAAGAACAGAACTTGCTTGATGAGCTCAGAATTGCGATCGATAAACAACTCACACAATGGGACTTTTCATCGAAGGAAAAGGAAATCGCGTTTTACCTTATGAAGGGTCTGAGTTTTAAGGAAATTGCCGAATTAAGAGGGGGAACGTTTCAATCGATCAAACAGCAGGCCCACGTACTCTACCGTAAGGCCGGGCTAAGTGGTCGCGCTGAGCTATCGGCGTTTTTCCTGGGAGGGATACTGTAGACGGCCGACATTCAGTCACTCAAATCGAGTAAAATTTGAACCCATCGAATTAACGATCTTGAGAGAGGTGAATAGTGAGTAGCGTAATGGAAGACCCACAGCATAATTATCAGGACGCCACAAGGTCGGAGCTAACCACCTGCCTCGAACAGCAACGCGCGGCATACCATGCGAACCCAAACCCGAACCTGGAACAACGCAAAAAAGACCTGCATACCTTAAAAAATATGTTGAGTGAGAACCGTGAAGCAATCGTTACGGCGATTAGTGAAGATTACGGCAACCGCTCCCGTCATGAGACCATGTTGGCTGAAGTCATCATGGTTTTGGATGGTTTCAATTTTGCAATGAAACACTTGAAAAAGTGGATGAAAATCCAGAAACGTGAGATTGAATTTACACTATACCCAGGTGCGAAAAATCGAGTGATACCACAACCACTCGGTGTTGTTGGCGTGATTGTGCCATGGAATTTCCCTGTCCAACTTGCGTTCACACCGCTGACCTACATCTTTGCCGCTGGTAATTGTGCCATGGTTAAAATGTCCGAAAACTCGCGTCATTTGAGCCGTCTTTTGATCAAGCTTATGCCAGACTACTTCCCATCAGAAAAGCTGAGTTTTTTTGAGGAAACAGGCAGTGTTGGAATCCAATTTTCCCAATTGCCGTTTGACCACCTGTTGTTTACCGGTTCAGGAGCAACCGGTAAAGCCGTCATGGCCTCTGCCGCCAAAACCCTGACACCGGTTACCTTGGAATTGGGTGGTAAGTCACCGGCAGTTATCGCACCCGATTACCCGTTAAAAAAAGCCGTTGAACGCATCATGTTTGCCAAGCTATTCAATGCTGGCCAGATCTGTGTCAATGTTGATTACGTTTTTGTGCCAGAAGACCGTATCGATGAATTTGTTGATATTGCGAAAGCCTGGGTAAATAAACATTGCCCGGATATCAACAGCCCTGACTATACTTCGATCATCGACCAAAAAGCCTTTGAACGTCTCAACGAAGCCCTCACCGATGCAAGCCAACACGGTGCAACGCTTGTCAATTTGGCAGAAGGCCAGGTTTCAACAGCCGGTCTGAGAAAAATGCCACCGCACCTGGTATTGAACCCATCCGATGACATGATCCTGCTGCAAAGAGAAATCTTTGGCCCGATCATGCCGGTCATCCCCTACAAGGAGCAACAAGCAGTACTTGATTATATTAACAAGCGTGATCGCCCACTGGCATTTTATCCCTTCACCAACGACCGAAGCTTGCAGTCGTTCTATCTTGATCACGTAATGTCAGGAGGCGTTTGTGTCAATGATGCCCTGCTCCACCCTGGTCAACATGATCTGCCATTTGGTGGTGTGGGTCCAAGTGGCATGGGGCACTATCATGGCTATGAAGGCTTTGTCACTTTCTCGAAATTGCGACCCGTGTTTTACCAGGCGGGTTTCAGTGCATTGAAATTTCTCGCTCCACCCTACGGTAAACTGGCAAACAGGATGTTGAATATGATTCTTAAAAGAAAGCTATAACTCATTGAATATACAAATAAATAAACTCATAAAAAACATCGAAAAGGTTGTTTCTCCTGGTGGTGTACTACTCGGTGATGATGTCAAGGCTCGTTCTGACGCCTGGCCACCCATGGGTGGTTGCCTGGCAAAGGCTATTATCCGTCCACGCAGCACTGCAGAATTATCGGAAGTTCTAAAGCTCTGCCACGCTGTCGGTCAGGGGGTTGTCACCCATGGTGGTGTTACCGGTTTGGTCGGTGGAGCCAGGGCAGGAAAAGAAGATATCGTACTCTCACTGGAGCGCATGAACCGCATCGAAAAGGTTGATACCATCAACCGCACTGTCACCGTCGAGGCCGGTGTGCCATTACAAAAGGTTCAGGAGACTGCCGAGGAAGCTGAATTGTTATTCCCACTGGATTTGGGGGCGCGGGGGAGTTGCACCATAGGTGGTAATATTTCCACCAATGCAGGTGGTAACAGTGTTATTCGCTATGGCATGACCCGTGAGCAATTACTGGGTGTTGAGGCTGTGCTTGCTGATGGCACCATCATTTCATCACTCAACAGCGTCATCAAGAACAATACGGGTTATGACCTGAAGCAGCTGTTTATT
This sequence comes from Gammaproteobacteria bacterium, assembly GCA_021772935.1. Taxonomy (GTDB): domain Bacteria; phylum Pseudomonadota; class Gammaproteobacteria; order Xanthomonadales; family SZUA-36; genus SZUA-36. The sequence goes on along the minus strand of JAJFLA010000046.1, from coordinate 190,147 downwards.
GGTTCTGAAGGCACGCTGGGTATTGTCACCCGTGCCGTACTGCGGCTGCGACCTCTGCCACGTTCAGGTAACACTGCCCTGGTCGCGGTTGAAAACTTTGAACAATTGGGGCATTTCCTGCGTGATATGGATTCCGCACTGGGTGGTACATTGAGTGCATTCGAAGTCATGTGGAATGATTTCTATAAGTTGATTGTTGGTGATGGCAGCAAACATGGCCAACCCCTGGCATCCTCACACCGGTTTTACGTCTTGCTCGAATCAACCGGTGGGCATCAGGAATCCGACAAGGCTCGTTTTGAAACTGCGTTGGAAGAGGCATTTGAATCAGAAACCATTGTTGATGCGGTCATCGCACAGAGCAAACAGCAACGCGAAAACCTCTGGGCCATTCGCGATGACATTGAAGGGCTGACAGAAAAGCTCTTTCCACCGATTCTGTTCGATATCAGTCTGGCCATCTCGCAAATGGATGGATACGTTGACGAGGTCCGTAAGCAGTTGACAGATCGCTGGCCGCATTCACAGATGGTTGTTTTTGGCCACCTGGGTGACGGTAATATTCATGTTGTTATCGGCGTTGGAAATTTTGATCCAGCTACTGTAGACGCTGTTCAAAGCATTGTTTATGAAGCACTTGGTAGACGCCATGGTGTAATTTCAGCTGAACACGGTATTGGCCTTGATAAACGTCAATACCTGAAGCACTCACGTAGCCCGGATGAGATAGCACTGATGAAAACGCTGAAACAGGCGCTGGATCCAAAAGGTATTCTCAACCCGGGTAAGATTTTTGAAGAAACGGCTACGTCACAATGAACGGTGCAGAAGCACTGCTTGAAACCCTCGTCGAGGCTGGCGTGGAAGTGTGTTTTGCCAACCCGGGCACATCAGAGATGCAGCTTGTCTCAGCGATTGGCAAGCATGAAAAGATGCATGCGGTTCTGTGTTTGTTTGAGGGTGTGGTTTCGGGTGCGGCAGATGGTTATGGTCGGATGAGTGACAAACCCGCTGTCACACTGCTGCATCTCGGTTCAGGGTTTTCTAACTCGATGGCGAATCAACACAACGCAAAACGAGCCCATGTTCCTTTGCTCAATATCGTTGGCGACCATGCGAGTTATCACCTGCAATACGACTCACCATTAACCTCAGATGTGCCAGCACATGCAAAACTTTCTTCGGACTGGGTCAGGGTCTCAGAATCAGCTAACGACCTTGCGGCATCCGGCGCCATGGCAGTACAGGCGTCGATGCAGGGTTGGGGCAAGGTCGCGACCCTGGTTGCACCCGCCAACCATGCCTGGGAAGAAGCCACATTAGCGTCACCCGCCCTACCCTTAGCAAAACCCACTGCGATACCCGTTAGCGTCATCTCTGCGACAGCCAGGGCACTCACCAATAAAAAAAACACAGCACTGTTTGTGGGTGGCCATGCCTTACGCGAGGATAGTCTTGCTGCAGCCGGTGCTATCGCAAGGGCCACTGGCGCACGTATCGTTTGTGAAACATTCCCCGCCCGACTTCAACGTGGTGTTGGCAGGGTTGCTGTAGAACGTCTGCCATATTTTGCTGAACAGGCCATGGAGCAACTGGGTGATCTTGAACAAATTGTACTGATCGGCGCGGCTGCACCCGTGTCATTTTTTGCCTATCCCGGTAAACCAAGCCAATTAACACCTGACAATTGCGAATTGCTGACGTTGGCCGAGGTTGATCAGGATGTGCTGAGTGCACTATTGCAAGTCGCAGCGGAACTGGGTGTGACAGAGCCAGCAATAGTAGTACCACCCACAGCCTTACAATCTCCACCTTCAGGTATTCTTTCACCTCTGGCCATTGCCCAAAGTGTGAGTCAGTTAATGCCGGAAAATGCCATTGTCTCAGACGAGGCAGCAACCTGTGGTCTGGCCATGTTTCCTGCTACCGCCAATGCGCCCGCACATGATTGGCTGACCCTGACCGGTGGTGCCATCGGCCAGGGTCTGCCGTTGAGCCTGGGTGCGGCGATGGCTTGTCCTGATCGCAAGGTCGTTGCGCTGCAGGCAGACGGCAGTGCGATGTACACCGTTCAGGCCCTCTGGTCGATGGCCAGGGAAAATACAGATGTTACTGTGGTCATAATGAACAACCGCAGCTATGCCATTCTCAATATCGAACTGATGCGTGTCGGTGCTGGTCAGCCGACCGCAAAAACACTTTCGATGTTTGATCTTTCAAAACCAGATATCAACTGGGTCGATATTGCTCAAGGAATGGGAGTTCCCGCTACACAAGCGACCACGGCCGAAGAATTTCATCAGCAGTTTGCCCTGGCGATGAAAGAACATGGACCACGTTTGATCGAGGCGATGGTTATTCAGTAATATCCTGATTACTCTATATAAAGCTGAAAACTGGCCCAATCATAAAGATCCTTATCAGTATGTTTGTGCAAAAACTCAAGCTTGGCAGCACGTAGCGCAGCTGCAGTATTGCCTGAATCTTCAAGATTACGGTAGAAATCTGCCATAAAAGTTTCGCCAACCTCTACACCCTTTGCCCATAACGACGTGATCACAGAATGTACACCCACATCCAGAAAATCTGAAACAAGACCCAGATGATTGTTAAAGCTTGAAAGTGGTGAATCTTGCATGGTGCTTGCACTCAGAAAAACCAACTTGGTATCTAACTGTTGTGACTGGATGTGTTCCGGTCTGAATGCTGGTCGCTTTATTCCACTTTCACTTCCGGAAAGCTCGAAACTAGACTGTTCGGGATGTTTTAGGTCGATGATACCGGGCATTGACAGGTGCACCAGACCAGCCTGTTTGAAATCCTCGCTCTCGAACTCATCCAGTAACAGCGCTGCACCCTGGACAATGCGTAGTCTCGGTCCAACAAAAATGTCAGCAATCGCACGAATTTCAGTTGATGTGTTGAGGCGGGTTGCATAGTCTCCGGTGTAGTCCTGAGGGTGACCGGCCAGGAACACATGTTGCAGTGCTCCAACTTGTAAACTGGCCTTTGGATTTGTATTCACTGGAAAAGACGTCAGATTCACTATGCTGTGGCCTTCAACCAGATAGCGTCCATTCAACCGGGTCGCATCCAAAGGAAACCCCAGTAATGGGCCAGCTGGAATCCAATAGATCGTTTTCGTTAACAAATCAGCAACCGGGGCGAGCAAGCGGCGACCCAGTTCATCCATTTTCCTTTCAAACGCAGATTTACCGATGTCTGCCAACCCTTGCCGGGATTGTTGTAGGGCGGAATATACATAGGCTGGATTTGCAATGCTTCGATGCTGAACCTTGCCTTTGTGCCCAAGCCATACATGCGCGCTTGTCGCACTGATATGGAATGTCAGTATTTCTTCGTCACTGGCAAGGCTGCGCAGGTACTTTTGTAATCCTGCTCTGGAAAGATAGGCAACTTTTTCCTTAAACACCGACCGAATTTTGGCTAGGCTCTGATTGATATCATTATTCATAGTCAACAGGCTTTGCCCGGTCGCCAAATTCATACGTTGTGCCAACTGGGCTCGCAACAGATCAGGCGCGTTAAAACTCGTATTTGAAGCCGAAACAGAACTGGTATATTTTTGGATAGTCCGGATTTTGCTTAAAGCCAGTAGTGATGCGAATCCGTCACCCTTAGCTTGCGCTGCAGGATCGTTTAGCGACATCGCCAGATAAGTATCGAACAGGTGTTGATGATGTTCCTGGTACCAATTACCCAACACCCCCGGTAGTGAATGACGGTAGAGATGAACCTCGTCCAGCAGGTGATCCATGACAACAAAGGCCTCTGACTGCTGCCCATTATTGACCAGTATCTGTGTCCACAAGAGCATCGCCTGGGTGGAGAATCTTGGAACTCCACAGGCAAGCAGTCGTTCATAGGAAGTCTTTACACTGACCTTTGAACACAAAATAAGGCTCTTATCTCCAGGACTGACCAGCGCACAGATCTGCAACAACGAAAGGTCTTGCAAATCAACCTGCCCGGTTGTGACCGCCAAACTGTAACTCCGCCTGAACCGGGATCGTGCCCGTTGTCGGTCCACTACCCCCGGAGTGAGTTCATCCAAGCCCTGGTCATAGAGGTATTGGGCAGTTAGTGGCTGGGATTGGCCCTGAGTGATTCTGGCCTCACGCATTTGCTTATATTCGGCTTTGGCGCGGTGAATATTGGCCAATATCCGCAAACCATCAGCTAAGTCGATCACTGAATTGACTCTTTTCAGTTGAGCCGACGCTTGGTTGACCTCGGCCAGCTTTAAATAAGCCATCGATTCATCGATACGGCCCGTTTGAAAAAATGTTTTTGCAAGCTCAAAATTAATTTGCTTGCGAATCGCACTGTCATTCTCGTAATTCAAGGCCTGGTAAAGCACATCAATGGCCTGGTCATAGCGATGGCTGCGAACCAACAAACGCCCCTGTGCCAACAAATTCAGTGCCAATTCCTCTTCTGCACCATCTTCAGCCAGTTGTGTTTCTATTTCCCGGAGAACTTCGCCTGAAGCCACAGTATTTCCCTGTGTTGCGTGTATCTGCTGGATATTCTCCCGGATACCGGTTGCCAGCTCTGCATCACCGACTGAATCGGCAATCGCCACTGCCAGTTGAAACTGCTCAAGGGCTTGTGCGTACGCCGTCGCGGATGCGTATTCAGCACCGCTGATGCTGAGTGCATGTGCCTGTTCGAACTTGAGATCCAAGGACTGTGCGAGTGCTACCGAACGCGCTAGCACTGTTTGCACCGGGTCTGGATTGGATTCAGATATGTTTAAGGAACCTGATCTCTTGAGCCCGATCAGTGCGGTACTTTGCAGCTGCAAAGCGGCCAATTCGATGGTCTGAAATCGCGTACCTTTGAGGTCAGCCAGAATTTCGCGTGTCATGCTGTAAACGATGCTGTGGTCATGCAAATGAAACTGGATCAAGTGCGCCGCCAGATAATTGGCCCACAAACGCATTTCCGTCATGCCAAACTGTTGAAATAACTTTCCAGCGTTTAATAGGTTGTCAATTTTTACGGTCCAGTTTGCTTTGCTATCACCATGAATGGTTTGCATTCCGAACGAAAGTAACTGGTAAGCCCGAGCCACTGATTCACTTCTGTCATCCCAGACTTTCAACCGAGTCAATTCCAATCCGAATTGGCTACGCCTGGTGTGAAGACCTGAAGTTACTTCGATATTCAGTTGGCGGGCATTTTTTGGGATATTTACATATTGATAAACAGGTGCTAATCGACTCCCGGGGATTTCAGAGAGTAATAACAACTCCCCACTTTGGCCGGAGAGTTTTGACTCAAACTCAGCTTCAAAGGCACTGATTTTGATTAATAGTGCTTCATCAGCCTCCTGTTGGACAAAATACTCCTGTGTGATTATTTGCTCACCAGTCTGAGCCAACAAAATGCTGGGGATAGAGGTTCCCGCCAGAAACAAGGCGAGAAAAACAAAGCCCAAAGAGCATTGCCTGTAGTTCAAGGCTTTAAATTCATGCTGGAAAGTTCATGTTATATGCGTGTCATGGTGGTCAAGTTGCAGCTTATTTTAAACAACAATTTAACGTCGTATAGGCTCAAGCTAGGTATCATATGATGGATGGAATCCAGAATCCAAAAATCGGCAAACAGGTATTGAACATAATCGTTGTCCTTGATGTCAACTCTAGCTACTAAATTAGTGTAAGAATATTCGTGAGAATCCCTGAAAGAGACACTGCTGTTTTTTCGACTTCGGCCATTGATTTGTTCGCCTCAGCACTGGGTGCGTTCATTCTACTGGTTATGTTGTTGTTCCCTTACTATCGCCACGCCGGCCCGGACGATTCGTTTTCCAAGACTCAGGATATCATGGAGAAACGCCGTCTGGCTTCGGGAGAGCTTGAAGACTTGAAGGCCCTACAGGAAAAACTTCAAAGTGAACTCGACCTGCAGACCAAATCCAACCAGGGACAGGAGCAGCAGATATCCCGTCTTAGAAAAGCGTTAATGGATATCAACAGGCAACTCGCAGCTCTACCGACTGAGGTGACTGAACCGACTGAAATCGTCACACCTGAACCAGAACCTCAGGCCCTGACCGATGGCGTCGAATTTTCAATCCTGGGCCTTGCCTCACAAGTAAAGTCCTTTGTGATTGTGGTTGATATGTCTGGCAGCATGCTCCGGTACGAAGAATTAATGATCAGGTCTGTGCTTGAAATTCTGAAACCACTGGATGAAACCAACCAGTTTGCCATCGTCGGCTACCATGGTAATCCACAACCGGTTTTGTGGAGCTTTCCAACCGGCAAAAAGTTGTTACCTGCCAATAAAGAGAATATTGAGCTTGCGGAAGCTTTCACACACTCGCTGGTACGCAAGTTTGTCGGTTCAACACCGACTCACTTTGCGTTACAGGCTGCACTGGAGTACCCATCAAATGCGGTCATCCTGATGAGTGATGGTGAACCGAACAGCCCTCCCGGCTTCATCATCGAGAATATTACTCAACTTAACCGGTTCAGACAGACAGAAATCCACACAGTGGCCATCGGTGAGTACACACATAACCGCAACCTGGTACTTTTTATGCAAACACTTGCGCGTCTCAATGGCGGTGACTTTGTGGGTGTATCAAGATGAGAACACGGCTCAGAAACCTGGGTGTGTTTTCGTTATCGGCGATTGATCTGTTTGCCTCTGCGATGGGTGCTTTTATTATCATCACCATCATCCTGATGCCAGATTATCAAAAAGAGGTTCGCCTCGAAGGACATCTGGAGTACATCGAATCACTGGCCGGCCAGACAGATGCGCACTTGAACGATACTGAACAGGGAATCAATAGCATCCAGACATCGTTGAGCACGGCACAGACCCGTCAGTTGGAGTTGCAGGCAGAGCAGGACATCGTTTCAAGTGAACTGGAGACCATACGGGCGCAACTCCAGGCACGAAATGAACACCCGCCCCCTCCCCCACCAAGCCCGGTAAAAACCGAAGAGGAACAAGGTAGTAACCTGGTAACTTTTCGGTTCTTGGGATTAAAGACCGATAAAACCCGTATTCTGTTATTGATTGATATGAATAAATACCTTGCTGGGCACCAGGCACTGGTGGCGAAGACCGTTGCAAGGGCACTTGAATCTTTGCAGGTGGGTTATGAGTTTGGAATCCTTGGTTTTCAACAATTGGACTCCGGCCCTCGATATCATCGTTGGCCCGAAAATGGCGAGCTGACTGCAATGAATAATACGAGCAGAGCACAGGCGTTGCACTTTGTACGCCAACTATCTGGCAAATTCGAAGGCTCGTCATCCTTGCAGGATGCTTTTACACTGGCCTTCGCTAGTCCTGCAGAAGCCATAATTTTGATCAGTGATGGCCTTCCCAACCCGACCTATAACGATGGTTTGCCACCAAGAGCACTGGTTCAGGCCATCGTCTTGTCAAACCCTGACGGCAAAGAAGTACACGCCGTGACCATTGGAGATTATTTCAAGTACAAGGGAACAGTTGAATTTATGGAGAGTCTGGCGCGGGCCAATTCCGGCAGTTTTTTGGCGTTGGCGCAATGAGAACGTCTCGACTGGCTAACCCTTATGGGGTTTTGAATACATTATACTGGCCAATCGATTCTTTGATTAATCAAAACTTCTTATGTCCTTTGAAAACCCGGGCTGAAATGAAATTGTTGACGATGGCTGGCTTGGTCCTGTGAATAACGAACTGAAGAGCAAAACAGTCGGACGGGAACCATCCTGTACGCTCGTGGTTGAGCACCCAAGTGTCTCCCGACTCCACGCCCACATCCAACTGGCTGATGATGGGCTTGTCTTTGTGCTGGATGTGGATTCAAGAAACGGTACATTTCTAAACCGGAATGACAGCTGGATTCGTGTCAGGAGAGTCACCTTGTGTGTTGGCGACCGTATCCGTTTTGGCGAGGTCGAGGTGACGTTGGAGCATCTCACCGGTGTTTTTGGGAATCTTGCTAATACCCGGTTGGAGGCAAGACATTTTCCTTTAAGAGATAGTAATAATCATGCTAAATCGTCGGCACAACAGGTAGGTCACGGAGCCTTACTTCAAAAGCCAAAACGCAACCCGGCAACCGGCAAAATTGAAGAAGATCAACCCAATTAAATTGTTGAAGGAACACTAGCAGAATGACACGTCAAATAACGCTACTACTCAGCCTGGCTTCGGCCCTGCTGATCATCGCTTTGATGGCGAGAATCTTGCCACCTGACGCGGCAGCAATCATGTTGGATGTCAAGCGTGCCTCCTGGCCGTTTACCGTCCAGAACATACTTTGGATTGCCTTCTTTTTCGGCCTGGGTGAGTTGTCACTTCGCTGGCGTGCTGGTCGTCTGGAAGAAAGTCAGTTTGAGCGGAACTATCTACCACTTGATGAAGAAACCGTACTTCGGCCCGGTGATGATATAACGCCAATTTATCAGAAGGTGCGTAGTAGTAAATACCGTAATGTCTGCTTTCTGCCACGATTAATAGAAAGGTGTGTACTCAACTTCAATCTTGGTCAATCTGTGGACCAGACCAATGCCTTGTTGAACTCCAGTCTTGAGTTGTTTTTGCACGAACTTGATTTGCGCTACAACATGATCCGTTACATTACCTGGTTAATTCCCTCGCTCGGCTTCATCGGCACTGTCATTGGCATCATGCTTGCACTGAATTATGCTGGCGACCGTGCAAATGTCGAGAGCCCGGAAATGTTGTACCAGGTGACAGAAAGGCTCGGGGTCGCCTTCAGCACCACGCTGGTTGCGTTGGTTATGGCCGCCATCCTGGTTTTTCTGCAAAACCTGATCCAGGGAAGAGAAGAAAATACGCTGAATAGATCAGGACAGTATTGCCTTGACAACCTGATCAATCGACTTTACGCCCCCTGATGCAGGTTGGCTCCATGCTCAAGCTCAATCAGAGCTTCGTTCAATCGTTCAATCGGTTACTGCAACTGCTGTTCATAACCGTGTTATTGATGCCTGTAGCCAACGCTGTGGAGACAAGACCGATGTCGCCTTCGGTGGTGCTGGTGCTTAAGTTGGTTTCAACAACACATGTAAAACCGACCACAGGCATCGTGGTCTCGGATAACGGCCTGGTGTTGGTTGCCGCTGATTTTATATCAACACCTCTCAACCCGGTCGATACCGAAATCGTTGTTCTGGACGGTGGTACCGATATTCTTAGTCATGGTCGGCCGGCAAAAATTATCACTCGATCTGGCCCTGGTGGGCTTGCGGTTTTGTCAGTTGAAGGACTGAAAAGGCCGAGCATCACACTCTCAGAACAAACCTCTGGTGATGCAGATGACAGCAGCGCTGAAAGCGACTTACATCTGACAGCGTTTCCACCAGCCCAATATATTGCCAAAGGCGCTGAGCCTCTTTGGGTACCTGTCAGTATTTTTTGGGATGAGTTGAATGCACGGGTTTCGATTTCCCTTGAAACACCTTTGCCCAATGTTAGTGGAGCCATCATTGATGATTGTGGCTACCTGGCAGGAATTAGCCTGGCCCAAGGCACACAAAGCCTGGATCTGGACAAAAACCCTGCGACCCTTTTCAACAATGAATTTGGTCGCGCACTTGATGCAAGCTTGATCAAACTGCCACGGGCAGTTTGTGGGGGTTCCGTAACGAAGAAGGAAATAAGCGCGGGTCCGCAAGCTAACGATAATAAGATAATTAGAGACACCAGCTTGAAAAAGGCAGAACAGGAAACCAATGACAGCAACCCGGTTACGGTTGACACACAAGCGCAAGCTGTTCCGAAACAATCTGCAGTCACTCCTGCTTCAACTGCCCTTGATTCAGACAAGCCAGCGAATAGCAAAACCACTAACCGTCCCTCACAATGGAGCCGCATTCCTTTGTGGTTAGCACCACTTGGAGTCATTATCCTGACGGTACTGATCTGGAAAGGTATCTCTTTTTACCGCATCGTTAACAACGATACAAAAAAAGTGCCCAAGCTGGACCTGCCATCAGAGGATCATCCCGTTGCAGCAGAACCCGACACGGCGCAATTGCAAACCGGTTCTGATAGTAACCGCTTTAAGCCCAGATCAGTGCCACTGGACGTAAGGGACGTTTTAGACACCAACACCCTGCCCCATGGCTCTGGTTGTGCTGTTGTGATCGAAGGCTTACTTGATGCTGATACCCGCTTCAAACGAATGTGTGTTGTTAGCACTGAGCCGATTAGTATCGTTATTGGCAGGGGCGAAGCAGACATCAATATTGAACACCCGGCCATTAGCCGTGCTCACGCCCGACTTGAATGTGATGTGGAGTCAATGAGCCTGTCCGACCTTGGTTCCAGTAATGGTACTTTCATCAGAGGCATGCCCTGCCTGGCGGGAGAAATTATGTTTTTTGAACCCGAGGATGAAATTTTTATGGGTACTGTCCAGTTCCATATCAGTATTATCAGAAAAGAGACAGAAACCTCATGACAACCCAGTCAGCTGCGCTGCAACCGGGATCCCACATTGGGGACCTGCAAATTAACGCGATTCTCGGTGTTGGCGCGTTTGGCATCACCTACCTGGTCACTGACCCGGCCATTGGTACCCGATTTGCGCTTAAAGAATACCTGCCTTCCAAGCATGTAATGCGACAGGATGACGGTAACATCCAAGCAAAAAATGACCAGTCTGAAGAGGTTTTCAATTCTGGACTTAAACTATTTTTGACCGAAGCACGCATCGTTGCGGCGCTGGATCATCCAAATATCGTCAAGGTTTTGCGATATTTCGAAGCCAATGGTACAGCCTATTTTCTGATGCCCTATTACCAGGGGCAAGCACTACACCATCTGCTTGAAACCTCGGGCTCCTTTGACCGTGAGGCTGCCAGGGCATTAATGCTGCCTTTGATGGATGCACTCGAATACATTCACAAACAAGGTGTTGTTCATCAGGATATCAAGCCAGCCAACATCTACATGACCGATAGTGGCAATCCCATATTGCTGGATTTTGGCATCGCGGCAGCAGACGGCGATGTGGCAACGGATCAACATCGACTCGGTAGCGAAGGTTACGCTGCACCTGAGCAAGCAAATGCTGATGGAATCATCGGACCCTGGACCGATATTTACGGTCTGGCCGCAACACTCTATCGTTGTGTTACCGGCCGCATCCCAACATCGGCGATAAAGCGGCAAGAGCTGCTTGCTGGAGGCGATTCAGATCCACTGACGACATTTTCTGAGCTGGCGCCTGTCGCAGAATACGGCGGTTTAACCGACGCTATTGAACTGGGTTTGAAAGTACAGGTACACGAACGCCCGAACAACGTCAGCGCATGGAAAAAATCCTTCAAAAGTCTCGATTGGCACCGCTCGGTGGTGGTTGGTGGAAGTACAGAAAACTACGCACAGGAGAAGAAAGAATGGTTGCCAGTGATTTTGCTGGCGGTTTTTTTGCTGAGCATGACCGCAATCGGTATTTTTCTACTCACCGATGAATCCGAGCAACAAGCTCCCACACCTTCTACTGCAAACCCTGATGATCTGACGAGTGATACCCAAGCTGCGGTACGTGCTCAAGATCCGTCTTCGGAAGAAGTTGGGCGTTGGCAAGCTGCGTTAAAAGCCGACACTGTACTTGGCTACCGGCGTTTCATAGCTGATTTCCCGGAATCCATCTACCGCAGTCAGGCTGAACAGCAACTGGATATCATCGACGAGAGGACCTGGCAAGAGCTGTCGGCAGAAAACACAGTGCCAGCTTATGAGGATTACCTGGGAATATTTCCCGACGGTATTCATCAGACTGAAGCCATGCAACGTATTGATACAATCAAGCAAGCCGAGGCAAAAAAGGAACGTGAAAGACTGGAGCGTGAAAGACTGGAAGATCTGGCCTGGGAGACTGCCATCAACAAGCGTACGATCACTGCATTTGATCAATACATCACTGACTGGCCTGCCGGTGCTCATATTGAAGAAGCCCATCGGATTCGTCGTCTACTGAAGGATCAGCTGGATGATGATAATGCCTTCCAGACGGCGCTTAAGCTGAATACTAAAGATGCATTTCAGGCATACATCGATGCTTTCTCCAAGGGTGCAAATGTTGCCGCCGCGCTACAACATATTGACGACCTGACTTTACGACCAGGTAAAATATTCAAAGATTGTGTTGATTGTCCCAGCATGATTGTGCTTCCCCCGGCTGCTTATTGGCAAGGATCTGACGATACATCAACGTCTGCCTTAAGCATGGAAAAACCCCGCAGGATGGTGACCATCGACGAGCCGTTCGCAGTCAGCACCTATGAAATCACCATGGCTGAATGGGATTTGTGTTTTAACGACAAAGGCTGTACCTCCCAACCTGGTGATAATGGCTGGGGAAGAGAGGACAGGCCAGCCATCATGGTTTCCTGGAATGATGCCGAGGAATACGTCCACTGGATTAGCGAAAAAACAGGCCAGCGTTACCGCTTGCCAAGTGAAAGTGAGTGGGAGTATTTTGCCAGGGCGGGTCAGGAAAGTGACTGGTTGGGTGGTGATCCTGCGATGGTGTGTCAATTTGGTAATGTCGCCGGAGCTGAAACCGGCTTTCGTTGGCAGCACTCGCCGTGCGAAGATAAACTGGCTCTGGGAACTGCCACCGTGGGCTCGTTCAGGGCAAATGCATTCGGCTTGTATGACACGATTGGCAACGTGGCGGAGTGGACTTCAGATTGTATGAACCTGTCATACCTTGATGCACCGGTAGATGGAAGTGCCTGGAATAAGGGAATCTGCAGTTCACACATGACCCGTGGTGGTTCATGGATTACCGGCACAAAAGAAATCCGCTTGCCGGCGCGGTTCAATCTTAAAAATGGTGATCGTAATGATTTCACTGGTTTCCGCGTTGTGCGGATCATAGAAGAATGATCTCTTGAGAGCTGAATCATGAATAATCACCTGAAATTCATCTGCCTGCTAACACTCTCGCTATCCCTGTATATGACATCCACTATGGCTCAGGACGATATAGCAACTGTGGCCTCACCGGTTAAGACTGATACAGAAGAAGCGACACTGGAAAGTGAAGATGTACCAGCGGGCCAAGAGGTGGAAATCAACGAAGACAATTACCGACAGTTCATGGAGTTGAAGGACGCTCGGCAACAGAGAGACGTCTTCCCTGAAACGGCTTATAAATCCCAGGCGGGTATGCAGAAACTTGACAAACTGCCTGAGGACTCACAAAAACATCTAAGAAACCAATTGCGTGAAATTATAGTTCAAGGGGATCAATGGCAACCGGGTGATGAAGACACAGACTACCCTTATGTTCCCAGTGAAGCGGCCAATACCAACCCCTCTCTTCAAAAGCAAGAGGCAGAAGCCTGGGACGAACTGGTTGATGGTTATAATCAGAGAGAGGCTGAAACATATGCAAGTTCTTCGCGAGCCGGGACCTCAACGACGTCCTCGGGTGCGCAAGGTGAGGGTTCCGATAACAGCGAGGGATCAGGCAGTGACGGTCAAAGTGGTGAGGGACAGCAGCCTGGTCAGCAAGATAGTTCTGAACAAAGCGGTGACACGGGCAGTTATTCTGCGAATCCATCAAATGATGCAAATGCCACAAGCACGGCTGGCATATCACAAAATGCAATGGAGTTTTTACAAAAAACTGGAAGTCAGCTTGCCAGTGGTGAAAACAACGACGGTCCATCTGGCAGTCCCTCACCAGCCCCACAAAATGAGCTCGAAACAGATAGCACTACGGGCACTTCCCAGAATGCACTGGAGTTCTTGATTAACGGTGATAATCAGACCGGGCAAACAACTGATGGTCACTCGACTACAAAGGAAAGTGGCAGTGAAACAAATCCATTACCAGAATTACCGTCTTTGCAGGGCCCTGCATCAGACTATGTCGCGCCACCTGCCAATCCCTCACTGAGTTCACAAAATAGGCCCGAAACAGATAGCACTACGGGCACTTCCCAGAACGCACTGGAATACTTGATTAACGATGAGTCGGAAGGAACACTCTCTATTGAAGACTTGCTGAACGCTCAGGGTGTCGATACCACAACGATCAGTGTATCGCCATCCACCGCAATCGATGAAGAAGATCCATGATATAGCCCTCAACCGCCGAAGCACTGGTGATAGTGTGAGTCAGAGTTAAAATCTGTTATTTATTACAGAGTAAAACCCAGAATTAAAGGCGTATGCTTAGCACATCGTGTATCTAATCGGGAGGGTTTAGACATGTATTCACCGTATGAAATCAGGGATTTAACCTGCGTTGAGAGTGGTGTCAAGCAGCGCAAAAATGGCTGTAGCGGTTTTACCTTAATTGAATTAATGGTCGTTATTGCCGTCATGGCACTGCTGGTTGCATTGGCAATGCCTTCGTATAAAAACTATGTGATGCGAGCAAAAATAACTGAGGGTTTGTCTATCCTTGGGTCCAAAAAAAGTGAAGTAAGCACTCATTACCTGTCAAGTTCCAAGATGCCCCGGTATATCGAAGACATTGGCTGGGCCAGCAAAAATACACCATCCCTCGGCCGCTGGAATACCTATAAAGGCGTTTTTGGCAGTAAAAATGCTATATGGGATCGCGTTGGTCTGGTTGGATCCAATAGAAAAGGAAAAAACCAGTACGTTGATTTATACATGAGAACCAAACGTCTGAAAGAGCTGAACAACAAGAGAGGTTTTATGTACCTGCAGGCAAAGGCCTCTGGTAGTGATAATGGGGTTGAATTTCAGTGTTCGGTAAGCAGAAAAGAAATGATGCCCTTAGTGCCGGTATCCTGTGCAAAATTACGTGGTAAATTTGCCAGATGGTAACCATGAATACTTACGAACCAAGCCTGTCCAGACGACAGGCTTTCTGATTCAGGTCGCATCATTGTGAACGACTTGAATCACCTCCCTCAGATTATTAACGCCCCCAGATTATTAACAGCATAGTCAGCGACGACTCAACCTGGTTCTTTTGGCAACTTGTATTTCAAAACCCTCCAAAACCTCGCCATTCCGGGTCGCATAACTGATTTCAATAATACCTTTTTCGCTAACAATGCCGCTTTCAAGCTCGAATTTTGCCTTACCGTAGCGATCGGTGATGACCGAACCCGAATCCGGGCTGATCAAAACAATATCGCTGAATGCATCGACCTCAAGACCCTCAACCGGTCGCCCTCCCTTACCCTAGCTAGGGGTCAGGAATACTTTGTGAAAGGATCACACTCTTCATAATATCTTCGGTCAACTTACCCGCTTTTTCATCAAACTTTTCAGTACGGTTATAGATATATGCTGCGGCATCGAATTGCCGGTCGAACTCTTTTGAGTCGACTTCTTCGTCAAACATGCGCTGATAAGCGTCCAGTTTGCCGCCAACGGAGAGAATCGCCTCATCGGTTAAGCGTTCAAGCTCCTGATTGAAAACCTCATATTCCATGACGTTTCTGATACGTATGGTTTGATTTCTGTAATGCTGCAAGTAATGCGCGGCTGCTACATCATCAGCCCCACTTGAATAAGCAATAGCATCCGCAATCGCATTACGTATGATGATAGCGTCCTCCGTGATTGATCTTATATCCACCATACTGATCAGAACGGGGTTGTTGGCATTGATGGCAGCCAGTCTGGCCTGGATATCATCATGGGATTCTTGCGCGTAACTCAGCAGGAAGGCGGCCCCGGTTAACATGGATTCCTGATCGACAATACGAATTAAGGGCGTTTTATAGTCGTCCGGACTGAAGCTTGCAATCGCCTGCGTACTGGCATTGCTTGGCATGATTGATTTCAGCAGTGCCGGCTCCGCACCGCCTGAAATTAAAAGTATCAGGCTCAGTTGGCGGTATTGCTCACCTGGTGGCAGACCACTTAGTTTTTCTATCTGTGTACTGCCGTTGATATTCGCTGTGACCAGCAATAATAAAAAGGCAAGCCGTAGTGGAAACTGCAGTCGTTGGGTCATGGTGTCAGGGGCCTGGACGCAGTCGGGTTTGTAGCAAAACTCAGTTTTTGTAAGTTGGCAAAATTTCCCTTGCCGATATCCGTGCCGGCTTTATAGTGTCGCAGTTTTGGTTCTATCCCGGCTTTTTCAACGCGAACAACACCGTCAGGCAGCCCATTTTTAAAGCCACCTTCATAATAAGTGGCACCGATTTGACCCTTACGTTGAATAATCATGCCACCAGAACCCCAGGCTAGCCCTTGTTTCGCTTCGCCGATAAACTCAACAGTATCTCCACCTGTGGTCATGATCAGTCCATAGCCCCTGCCGGAGGCAACACCGTTGATACAGACACCATACCAACGTCCAGCCTGCATGAAGTCTGGATGCATGTAGCTGCATTGCTGATTGGCACTGACTTGCATCGACCGAACTCTGGACTGGTATAGACTTAGCGTCTTGTTTCTAAATTCTGCGAAGCCACGAGCGGTAATGACTTCCTTTGATTCCAGCCATTCCATTTGAACAGACATTTGTCGATCAAAAGCGGGTGCCATACGGGCCAGAAAATAGCGGTTTACTTCTTTTGATTCAGTCTTGGTATCAAGCGATTTATGCAGTGCCCAGCCGGAACCAGCCAGTGCCGCCCCGGATGCCACCGTCATTGCCGCACCACTCGCTGCGGTCGATGCCACGGCACCATAGACTGAACCAGCCAAGGCAACAACTGCCACCGCCGTGGTGATATTCTGCTTGCGGGCCAGGTGGCGCCGCTCTTCAAGCATACGGTATTCTGAGGCAATAATTTTACGCATTTTTGAACCGTAATTACCGCCATAGGTACCGTCATAAATACTATCTGACTGCGCCGCCAGAAATTCCCGTTCTGCTCCAATCAGGGCCTCGGCCAACTGCAGACGTGCCCTGACGCTTTCGTCATCAGACTGGACAAAGAACACTTTGGCAAGCTCAGCATCAAATCGTTGCAATGCAGCCTGAAGGGCAAAAAATGTTGCCTTGTCGTGATCAATGGAATTCAGCATTTCTGTAATTCTGGTGCTGACGCCTTTGACAAAGCCTGTCACAAATGGATCGACTGAGAAATCATTTGGTAACGAAGCAATCACTGCCCCATTCATTTGAATCTTCTCCAGCGAGTATTGTTCAATGGCCACCATGGACGGGTTTCCAGCACCCGTTCCTTTAAGTGGCAAGGCAAGATCTGGCTGGTCCCGTTCACGAAGGAAAGAAATAAACCCCAGGGATGAATCTAAGACTTGTGGATTGTCATCAAGACGTGATTTGAAACTGCTTTTAGCCTCATCCCGAGCCTGACGCCAGGCTGAACTCGCAAGCGGCGGACTGGAAATCAGCAAACCACCCAGAGAAGGTTGTACCCAGCGACTGCTTTTAACCAGAATCAACGGGGTCACAAGGTCGCCAAAAGTCACCGGTGGTGTATTCATCAATTTTCCAACATCCGGAAATGAGTAGATACTGAAATCAATCGTCAGCACGCTGGGAATTTGCTCTGCACCCAGTATTGGTCGGCTATACAAATTATGTTCTTTGTCCCAATCAATGATGTGTGGAGATAACAACACCGTACCTTCGGGCAGAATACTTTTTAATTCATGATACAAAGACATTGCAAAATAACTGGATTTTTCAATCACAGATTGCGCAATTCTTGAGGTTTGCCGGTTTCCGTGTACCCCATAAGGTACCTCACCACCGATGGCATTGATGGCAAAGGAACTCACATACAGGTTTTCTGCATTGGCATGGATCATGGCAGGGTAACGGATCACGACCAGTGCGGATGCCGTAGAGTTTTCCTTTGTGGAAACATCTTCAGGTTTCAGATTCGAATAGACAGAAGTGTTTTTACCCGTTGCTGTTCCAGCACAACCATTAATGGTCCCGATGACAATAAGTAACAGCATCATTACCAAGAACCTGACAGGATTTGCCTGCCTAACAAAAGTTTTGTTCAATACGTTTTCCACCCGGATAGCGAGATCAATTGGAACGCTCAAAAAAAGTAAGGTTCCATTTTCAAATGAGAGAACGAGGTCACCAAAAACAACTCAAATAGGTCATTGATACCCGTGCACTAAATTCAAAAGTCGTTGAAAAGACCTTTGCCAACACCGCTTTCTTTCGTCTCATTTCCTGACGTATCCTAATTGAACCCGTGTGGATTTCCCACCTGCGGCAAGACATACGGGTGAAAGTAATCGCAAGTCTTCGCAAACGGGTACGTTCACGTGGCAGAAATACCACGTTCAGTTGCATGTTATTTCCCAGCTACGCATAGAGAGGAGAACACTGGCCGCTTAAGTAAGAACTTAACGTCATTGCCGGTAGCTCATTTCATACGATTTTACCTACAAGGTTCCGAAGGGTTCCGCCAGTGGTTTGATGATGGATAGGATCAGCGGTGATAATCTGTGGGCGGAGCAACCTGCAGATTTAAGGCGACCCCACACCGCGTCATCAACTCCAGCGGTCAAACACGATACTCTGTGCCGTTTTTCTTCGCGACCAACTATGATGTCAACATAAAGCCCCTTGATAGTTGCATTCCAGAGGGAACATCACCGCGATATGAAGAAATTCTCGCGGGTGAGTATCTGGTTGCGCGTCTTGATGAAATTTACGGTTAGTTAAAAATTTCGTGCTTCCCTTGGGGGTCGTGTCCAACAAACACACTCCGTCCGGATTAAAAACCTATCGTCAGGCCAAGAATATCTTTGTATACGGCGGCGTAGTTGGGTGTTGAAATCAATCTACTTCGATTTTGACAACCGTACCACTGTGGACAGAAACAACCATATCTCTTTTACCTTTGCGGTCATAAACCCAGTTTGATACGGAAACCCGTGATTGGCGACCATGATCAGTGACTTTTTCCTTGCTGCTGAATGTCCTGACAGGCTTGCCACATTTTTTAATTAGCATATTGCTTGAGTCGCCCTCTTTTACCAGCGTTCTCCCACAGCGGAAACTGTCTGCGACTGTGTTGCTGCATCCCATAAACAACAATGCATATAGAATGATCTTATTCACTGTTTGTCACCTAAGTTTGGCAATGGTTAAGCATAGACTACGACATTGAAGAAGAAGAAAATAGAGCATTTCGGAGTTGAAGCTTGTCAGTAAATATAGATACTTAACACGATTTCAGAAGGACGCTAAACTACAGGTCTGACCAACAATACTGGTGATAACATCAGTAAAAATCTGATCACCTTTAAATCAATTAGTTTATGTCAAAGGGATTAGGGTAACGTGTTTTCTATTGTTTTTAAGTCGTTCCAAAAAAATAATTTGTACCGCCATTTTGATCTCAATCACCAACTCGACGACCGTGTTCGCTACGCTCATTCAAAAACGCTCCCGGTATTTCTGTTGAACCTGATCCCTGCGGGATTTGACTTCTCAACTCAGCCTTTCAGGCAAATAAAAAACCCGCCATAAGGCGGGGTTTTGAACGGGTGGGATTACAGGCAACATCCTGTAGCCTGCCCTTCGGGTTCGCTGCGCTCATTCAAAAACGCTCCCGGTATTTTTGTTGAACCTGATCCCTGCGGGATTTGTCTTCTCAACTCAGTCTTTCAGGCAAATAAAAAACCCGCCATAAGGCGGGGTTTTTATTTGGCGGAGAGGGTGGGATTCGAACCCACGATGGGCTATTAACCCATGCTGGTTTTCAAGACCAGTGCATTCAACCGCTCTGCCACCTCTCCCAAAATCGTGTGGTGCGTATTGAGACGCGCAGAATACAGAAAAATACTCCAACGTACCACCCCTGTCCACAGGCATATGACAGTTAAGCAAGAATTGAGTATGGTATGACTCGGCTTCGAAGGTTTAAAGCATTGAACTAACGGAAACATACCCTATCTTAGGTACAATAGACCGCACACAATAATGGAGCTTTGCCCGAGTATGAACCAGACACAATACAGAACTTCTACCATGCAGCCTGTTTCGGCTGTCGCAATGAACAAGGTATTACGTAATACCTATGCCCTGCTTTCCATGACCCTGCTGTTCTCCGCCGTCATGGCAGGCGTTTCAATGGCCTTGAACTGGCCATACCCTGGCCCGATGATCGTTTTAGCAGGTTATTTTGGCTTGTTGTTTTTAACCACCAAGCTACGTAACAGTGCCTGGGGGATTTTGTCCGTATTTGCGTTGACAGGCTTTATGGGCGTTACACTCGGACCCATTATCAATATGTATCTTTACCGCTTTGGCAACGGCAGCGAGATCGTCATGATGGCACTTGGCGGCACTGGCGTCATTTTCCTTGCGATGTCCGGTCTGGCACTGACCAGCAAGCGGGATTTTTCTTTTATGGGCAAATTCCTCGCTATTGGTATCCTGGTTGCGTTCCTTGCCGCAATAGGCAATCTGTTTTTCCATTTACCGGCACTTGGGCTGGCCGTTTCCAGCATGTTTATCCTGTTGATGGCAGGCCTGATACTGTACCAAACACAACAAATCATTCGTGGTGGTGAAACCAATTACATCATGGCAACGGTTACTCTGTTTGTCGCTATATTTAATTTGTTTACAAGCTTGTTACACATACTGGGGTTTGGTTTTGGCGATGATTGAATCGAAGACTGGTTCGTAATTTAAAAGACCCGCTTTCGCGGGTCTTTTTTTTATCAAAATCTATTGCTCAGGTGATGCAATGTCCAGGCTAAGAGCTAATCACTTCCTTTCCACCCATATAAGGTTGTAAAACCTCGGGAATACGCACCGATCCGTCCCGCTGCTGGTAGTTTTCCAATACCGCAATCAAAGTCCGACCGACTGCCAGCCCCGAGCCATTGAGTGTATGTACAAACTCGGTTTTACCACTTTCCGCATTACGCACTCGCGCCTTCATGCGACGCGCCTGAAAATCGCTGCAGTTGCTACAGGAAGAAATCTCGCGATAGCTGCCCTGCCCCGGCAACCAGACCTCGATATCGTAGGTTTTGCTGGCTGAAAACCCCATGTCACCCGTGCATAAAACAATCGTTCGGTAAGCCAAATTCAGTTTTTGTAATATTTTCTCAGCATTGCCAATTAATTCCTCGTGTGCAGCTTCCGCTTCTTTTGCATTGACGATATGCACCAATTCAACTTTCTCAAACTGATGCTGACGGATCATGCCACGCGTGTCCTGACCGGCGGAACCTGCTTCGCGCCGAAAACAAGGTGTTTGCGCGGTGTACTTTAGCGGCAGCTCAGCGGCAGTAAATATCTGATCCGCAGCCAGGTTGGTCACTGGCACTTCAGCCGTGGGCACCAGGTAACGAGGCGGTTCATCGGTAGTCGCAAACGCATCCTCCGCAAACTTGGGTAATTGACCGGTGCCCTGCATGGTCTCGCCTTTGACCAGATAGGGCACATATACTTCGGTATAGCCGTGTTCCTGCGTGTGTACATCCAGCATAAACTGCGCCAGCGCCCGGTGCAGTTGGGCAAACGATGCTTTTAACAATGTAAAGCGTGCACCCGCCAGTTTTGCGGCTGCTTCTGCATCCATCATCTGGTGCAATTCACCCAGTTCTACATGATCTCTGGGTTTGAAGTCATAGGTGGGTACCACACCCCATTTACGTAACTCGATATTTTCACTTTCATCCGCACCCACTGGAACATCCGCAGCCGCTAGATTTGGAATATCCAGCATCCAGGCAGCCTGCTCGTCACGAACTTTTTTAAACCTGACTTCAACCGCTTTAAGTTCAGCTCCAAGCTTTGCAACTGCATCCAGCAACGGCTGAATATCCTGCCCTTGTGACTTGGCCATACCAATAGATTTGGCACTGGAATTGCGTTCACTTTGCAATTCCTCCATCTCCATTTGCAGTGTTTTACGACGTGATTCCAGTGCTTCGTAAGCGGCAGCATCCAGGCTGTAACCGCGTAACTGAAGTGCGTCAGCGGTTGCGTGAAGGTCGTTTCTAAGAATGAGTGGATCAAGCATTAAAATATTCTATGTTTTTTTGGTGGCGGCATTGTAACACTTCAATCAGACGGTGCTTCAACTCCGACCACATCCGCGCCTTCTGGAGCTGTGAAATAAAATAATTGTGGGTCTGTGGCTTGGTTTTTAAGCAGGTTCTCAAAGTGAATTTCTGTACGTTGCCCAAAAGCATCTTCCATCGCCATCATACGGACCCCGCTTGAGTCCATTCCTAAAAAAATACGTTCAAATTCAGCCTCAGAGTCCAGGCTCTTTAATTCCAGCATCAACATACCTTCAACGTCACCTAACTCGGTAGCCTGAAACTGTTCATCAAGCCGGCTGACATCAACCAACATCATTAGTGGTGAGTTAGCAGCCTGGTTTGATTGAGGCTTGATGGTTACTTGTTGTAAAGACTCGTCGTATATCCAGATATTGCTGCCATCCGCAACGATGGTTTCCGGAAACTCACCTGTGTAGACCCAGCGCAGCTTATCTGGGCTTTGCAACCAAACTTTGCCATAGGTTTGATCTTGAACACGACCATCCTGGGATTTGACCGTCTGTGTAAATTCAGCCTGAAAGCTGTTCAAATCCGTGGTAAAACGTTCAAGCTCACTACGCGCAGGACCAGAGCTGTTGGCTTGCACACAGACCGCGAACAGGTTTAAAAGAAGCAATAGAACCAGTTGAACTTTAAGCTTCATAATTAATCTCGTGGTGGGGCCGGTGCCAATACTTCACGTTGTCCGTTATGTTCAGGATGAGAAACCACGCCACTGGCCTCCATTTCTTCGATAATGCGGGCTGCACGGTTATAACCGACACGCAGATGACGCTGCACACTGGAAATCGACGCTTTTCTGGATGTGGTGACCCAGGCAACTGCTTCGTCATAAAGTTCATCCTGATCGCCCGGAGTTTCTTTTGGGATACCGCTGGCATTGATGGTCATGCCATCGGTGGTCATCTGCGTTTCTTCCAGTATCTCCTCAACATAGTTCGGTTCAGCCAGGGATTTGAGATAATTAACCACCGCATGTACTTCATGATCGTCTACAAAGGCTCCATGTACACGCTCGGGTATGGCGGTACCCGGCGGCATGTATAACATATCTCCATGACCCAGCAACTGTTCAGCGCCCATCTGATCAAGAATAGTGCGTGAGTCAACCCGGGAAGACACCTGAAAAGCGATACGGGTCGGAATATTTGCCTTGATCAGGCCAGTAATGACATCCACCGATGGCCGTTGTGTGGCCAGGATCAAGTGTATCCCGGAAGCCCTTGCCTTTTGTGCCAGGCGGGCGATTAATTCATCAATTTTCTTGCCAAGAATCATCATCATATCGGCAAGTTCATCGATTATGACCACGATATATGGCAAATGCTCCAGGTCTGGTGCTTCCGCATCGGGATTCATTTCATCGGGTTTGAACAGCGGATCCTTTAGCGGTGTACCGGCTTCCTGTGCCTCACGCACTTTCTTGTTGAAACCCGCCAGGTTTCGTACACCCTCTTCTGACATCAGGCGATAACGACGTTCCATTTCCGCGACACACCAGCGTAATGCATTGGCTGCTTCTTTCATGTCGGTGACAACGGGCGTCAAAAGATGCGGAATGTCAGCGTAAATTGATAACTCGAGCATTTTCGGGTCAATCATCACTAACCTGACCTCTTCAGGTCCGGATTTATACAGCAGGCTTAGTATCATGGCATTGAGGGCCACTGACTTACCCGAGCCGGTCGTACCTGCAACCAGCAAATGTGGCATCTTGGCAAGGTTTGCCACAATCGGACGCCCTGAGATGCTTTTACCCAGCGACAATGTTAAAGGTGAAGTGGATTTATCATAGACTTCAGAGCGCAGGATCTCGGAGAGAAAGACCATCTGGCGATTGGTGTTGGGAATCTCGAGGCCGATGGTGGATTTACCTGGTATGACCTCCACAACACGCACAGACACAATACTGAGTCCACGGGCAAGGTCCTTGGCCAGATTCATGATCTGCGCTGATTTAACCCCGGCTGCCGGTTCAAGTTCGAAACGGGTGATTACTGGACCCGGATGCACGGCCACAACATCCACCTGTACACCAAAGTCGGCTAGTTTCAGTTCAACCTGCCTGGAAAGAGCCTTCAATGCTTGTTCGCTATAACCAGGAAGCTGATCATGTGGCTCATCGAGCATATCCAGCGGCGGAAGCGAATCGGCTGGCATATTTTTGAACAAAGGCCATTGTCTTTCTTTGCTAACGCGTTTGCTGGCCTGCTCTTCTGGCATGCTGATTTGTGGTTCAATCTTGGGTAGTTTTTTTCCTCTTTGCCGGACCGCTTCCGTTTTACGACTCTCATCCCGTATGGCCCGGGCGCGTCGTCCTGCAAACCAGTCTCTCAGGTTAGCAATACTGGTCATTAACCATTCCACTATGCTCAGTGTGATACGTCCAGTAACATCCATGACATAAAACCATGACAAACCAGTAAATAAAGTGACACCCACCAGCATCATTGAAAACAGAAAAAGCGTGGACCCCAGCATGCCGGTCCACTGCAATAACGGTGAGGCAACGACCGCTCCGATTACACCACCTCCATTCGCCGGCATACTGCCAGCCGGTGGTAGCAAATGCATGTCACTGAGTCCGGTAGAGGAAAGCAGGAACAAGGTCAATCCTGTAAGCACAGCCACCACTTCCATCACACCTGTTTCAGATTCCTGAGATTTCTTGCTCCATACCCGCCAGCCCGCAAAGATTGTAATAACCGGTAGCAGATAGGCGATGTAGCCGGTCAGACCCAGGAATGCATCGGCAATCCAGGCACCCAGTATGCGACCAGCATTCTGAACATGGTCGGAATGAGCGGTACTGAAAGGACCCTGATCGGTCGGATCGTAGGTAAAAAGGCAAGCAAACAGATAAACAGCAACCAGAATGGAAAGTAGAAATGCACTTTCTTTCAAATGGTGTGTCAGCCGGGATGGTGTAGTTACAGCTTTAATGACTTTTTTTCGTGCTTGCGCCAATGTTATCCACCTTATAAGGTTTATTGTTTAAGCTCTTATATTTAAAGTTAAATAAAATTCAATTAAGAGGCTATATTACCCCGTATCCAATACAATTCAAGCCATAATGCCACAATCGTTTCCAAACCTGTCGCCAATCCAGTAAACAGGCATATGGAATATACCGCTGATCAGCTAAAATGTAACACTTGAATCTGTATTACCAGCCTCAAACTCGTAACAGATAAGAACGTCTGAATTAGTATCTTTCAGGTCGCTACCGTTTTGATGTGGCACCTGTTGTTTAATGGAGCAAGTATACATGAGCGATATAAAACACCACGGTTTGTTAATCGTCGGCTCGGGACCTGCCGGGTACACCGCCGCGATCTATGCAGCCCGAGCCAACCTCAAGCCCACGGTAATCACAGGGATTCAACAAGGTGGGCAATTAACGATAACCACTGATGTTGATAACTGGCCGGGTGATGCCGAAGGTGTTCAGGGTCCTGAGCTGATGCAACGTATGCTGGCACACGCTGAGCGCTTTGAAACGGAAATTATTTTTGATCATATTCATACGGTTGACCTGGAGCAACGACCTTTCAAGCTGGAAGGCGATGCCGGCAAGTACAGTTGTGACGCGCTTGTGATTGCAACCGGTGCGAGTGCAAAGTACCTCGGTCTGCCCTCTGAAGAGGCTTACATGGGTCAAGGTGTCTCTGCCTGTGCAACCTGTGATGGTTTTTTTTATCGTGACAAGAAAGTGGCTGTTATTGGTGGTGGCAACACTGCCGTTGAAGAAGCCCTTTACCTGTCGAACCTGGCCTCAGAAGTTGTGGTGGTGCATCGGCGTGATGAGCTGCGAGCAGAAAAAATGTTGCAGGACCGTTTATATGAAAAAGAACGCAACGGCAATGTGAGTTTTATGTGGGACCATAACGTAGAGGAAGTATTGGGTGGTGATACCGGTGTGTCAGGCTTAAGTCTTAAACATACAAAAAGCGGTGAGCTAAGCGAGATCGAGGTGGATGGTGTATTCATTGCCATTGGTCATAACCCCAATACTGAAATATTTAAAGACAAACTGGAAATGAAAGATGGTTATATCAGCATTCGTAGCGGAACCGACGGTCTCGCCACCATGACCAGTGTGCCCGGTGTTTTTGCAGCCGGTGATGTAACCGATCATGTCTACCGTCAAGCCGTCACTTCAGCTGGTTTTGGTTGTATGGCAGCGCTTGATGCCGAGCGTTGGTTAGAAGAACAGAAAGGTGTTTCGGTCTGACCTGTCATACTGAATCACTGACTGGCCTTGGTTCAACGCTGTGATTCCGATACTCGCTCCAGACCCGGAATCAGCATTCCCACCAGCCGAGCAGGCCCTGGATAATCCCCAGGGCCTGCTCGCAGCAGGCGGTGATCTGTGTCCTGCCCGCCTACTCAATGCCTACCGTCATGGCATATTCCCTTGGTATTCCGATGATCAACCCATTTTATGGTGGTCACCGGCGCCCCGTTGTGTGCTTTACCCGGAAGATGTTCATCTCTCCCGGCGCTTACGACGCCGTTACAACCAGGGTCAGTTTTCACTGACCACTGATCAGGCGTTTACCGAGGTCATCGAAGGCTGTGCCAAACCAAGACAGGACCAATATGGAACCTGGATCACAGCTGACATGTGCGCAGCTTACATCCGTCTGCATGAACTCGGTGTTGCGCATTCAGTAGAGGTCTGGGTAAATAATCAGTTGTGTGGTGGCATTTATGGTTTGGCACTGGGACAGGTGTTCTTTGGGGAATCCATGTTCAGCCAGCTTGAGGGCGCCAGCAAAATTGCCTTGATAGCATTGTGCCATCAGTTACAACGATGGGGATTCGTGCTTTTAGATTGCCAGATTAGCAATCCTCATCTACTCAGTATGGGTGCAAAAGAAATTTCACGGGATGAATTTCATCAGCATTTACAGACGGCAAGAAAACCTGATCATTGGGGACGGGATTTTTATTCTGCGACACGTTGGTAATACACAACATCGGCGTCGATTGATACTTGCCCGAGTCCGTTAACTCATAGTGAACTGTCCACCGCCTCGAGCATGATATAGATATGTGTAACCCTCTCAGCTTGTGCCGTATTTCCGGGATCAGAAATATAATGTTCCCAGGACACCTCTCCCCGTTTCAGGCCATGAGCGGACATATAAGCTACAAGTTTTTCATAGCTTGACGTTATCTGGTCATATTGTCCGTAATGCACTGCCCTGACTGCCGGGCCTGACGGCGACAGACCAGCATTAATGTGGCCGGATAGTTCTGCTGGTATAACATCAACCGGTATGGCTGCGTCAAGGTGGTAGCTACCCCGATCCAAAACACGGGTGATAACCATTGGCTGACCACTCATATTGATGCCGGTATGGGTCATGAAATCACTGATCTCTGCATATGCCGCCGCCATTATCCGGGTGATGTCAGCCGGGTCGCGGTTGTTATTGGAGCGCACAAATAATATTTCTTGTGCAGTAACTTGCAACTGTTCAATCTCCAATTGATTGAAATCGGTAACAGGTATCGATTCAGCGTATTGCTTGAGATTGGCAAGTCCCAGCTCATAGTCTTGACCGACCCATTGGTCGAACAACAGACCGAAATACCTCGCCAGGAAAGAGTTCGGGAAACTAACGCCCTGCGTCAGATCGGAGTCAAAGAACCATATAACCTGGGTTGCATCAGCTTGTACAACCAGCTTGAATCCCGTGTCGGCTATACCCTGGGCATCAAAATCCAACTTGATATTGATTTGTTCATATGGCTTGCTGGAAATGATTTCCTGCCAACCACTACCCACCAGGGTTGGGTCTCCGATCCAGCTCATACGAGCACCTACACCCGAATCGGGGCCTGAAATAATGAATTCAGCTTTAGGATCACGCCCAACCCAAGGGGACCATTTATGGTAGTGCTGATAACTGTTAAGTAGCTCAAACATCATGGCCGCCGGACGATCAACGGTAATTGCGCGCTCCACATGTACGTGTTTCGGTAATAAGTAACCGGTCACCACAAAAACAGCGAATAGAAGTAATACAATAATGATGACTTTTTTCAAAATATTCCCCTAATATTGTCACAGCAGTGCAGTGCTAGGAGCCTGTCGGGTTTGACCGATCGTAACGAAGGAAAGCCGATTTGAGTCAGATTTTTCGATCTTTTAAGGAGAATAGCACCGCTATTTGACGCAAAGGAGCGGAGAATCTGGCCAAACTCGGGTTTTCTGCAGTAGATCATGTTAAATCCGACAGGCTCCTAGTCATGCCTTATTCAGATGGCTTGTCATTATCCTCGTTCGAGCGAGGTATTTTTGGTGTAGGTGTTTCCACAGAAGACACCTCCCTGGATGAATCGTGTGCAGGCTTCTCCTGCTGAGGAAACCACTCCGGTACGCTTTCATCATCTTCCCAAGCATAGCGCTTAACTGGTGCTATATCCCAACGCCGGTATGCGATCGCCAATGCGACGCCCAGGATGGCACCGCTCAGATGGAGTTCCCAGGACATATTTGGTCGTATCGGTAAGACACCCCAGATCATGGAGCCGTACAGAAACCAAACCATCACTGAAACTGCTACCGAACGCATATCCAGACGCAGAATTCCGCTGATGAAGACATACGCCAGAACGCCATAGACAAATCCACTGGCGCCAAAATGCAAGCTTGGCCTACCGATCATCCAGGCCAATAGACCTGACCCTATCCAGATGATCGGAATAACCCGCAGCGCAGCTCTCGGGTATAAGTAAAGCAGTGTGGTCAGACTAATGAACAAGGGCAAACTATTGGAAAACAAATGCTCTGCACCACCATGCAATAAAGGCGCTGTGAAAACACCGATCAACCCTTGCAGGTGCTTAGGGCGTAGTGCAAAGCGCGTTAATTCGAGTCCCAGGACACTATCGAGTATCAGGATAAACCATAACAAAGCCACCAGTGACAGGGCCATCTTCACAGCCAGTTTGAAGTTTCGCCGAGCCTTTGGCGAGGATGTGAATCGAGGATCCGGCTTATTCAGATGCATATTGGGGTCAACGTAACTCTTCGGGCAATGCCGAGGCAATGGTGGTTCGGGTGTGCATCATCAAATCGTGAATACTGCAAGTTTCTTTCTCATTGCTCATTTCGATCGCAGGGTGAATAACCATCCGTACTCTGCCGGGACAAATCATCATGGACCTGGGCCTTTGAATCTCACGCGTACCAACGATGGTGATCGGCAGTATCGGAAGTTGCTGCGAAGTCGCGACACGAAATGCACCCTTTTTAAACGGCCTTAATTTACCGTCAGGACTACGTGTACCTTCTGCAAAAAACAAAATGCCTACACCTCCCCCAATATCCTCCAGTGCTTCACTCACCGCTTTTTTGGTCTGTTCGGGGTTGCCACGCTCTACAAATATATGACCAGCCTTTTCACTACCAATGCCAACGCCAGGCACTTTACGCAATTCCTGTTTTAAAACCCACTTTAAATCCAGCTTTAACCAACCATAAACCAGAAGAATATCGTATTGACTTTGGTGGTTACAAACCACAACGTATGTTCTCGATGGATCCGCATTTTCAATGCCTTCAACAGTGACCCGAACGGGGGTCAACCAACAAAGCAGACGCCCCCAACTGGCTCCAACATAACGGTTTGCAGCCTTCGAACTCCAGACCATTGCCACCAACACAACTGACCAACCGGTAATAAAAGTGAGCATAATGCCAAGGGGGATGAAGACCAGCCAGGCATAAACTTGATACAGACAGAAAGCAATACGCTTCATGTGGAATGATATCCCCTTAAAAAGTTACTAGCCTAACGACAGCACAAACCGGTTGCAATCACTGTAATTCATCGCCGCTTTTATGAAAAAAAAGGGTGCTGTAGATACAGCACCCTCTTCAATAAGTGGATGTTTTCCCAAAGCTCGGTCAGGCGGCCTTTCCTTTGACTTTCTCGGTATCAGCTAGCAGCCGCGCATGCGATTTACCGATTTTAATCGTACGTGGCTTCATCGCCTCTGGTAATTCACGATCAAGATCAATGTGCAAAAGGCCGTTTTCCAGGCTGGCGTCAACTACTTTTACGTGATCTGCAAGGTTGAAGCGACGTTCAAAAGAGCGTGTCGCGATCCCACGGTGAAGAAACTCACCCTGTTGTTCCGGTTCATCATTACGGTTTCCAGTGACAATCAAGCGGTTATGCTCTGTGGTGATATCAAGATCATCCTCAGAAAAACCAGCAACTGCCATGGTTATTCGATAGTGGTTTTCGCCGACTACGCGAATATTGTAGGGAGGGTAACTGTTACCCTGGTCCTGACGTGTTGCTGAACTCATCAATGAGGCCAGGCGATCAAAACCAACTGAAGTTCTGTATAGGGGTGAAAAATCAAAAGTCGTCATTTCCGTATTCTCCTTAAGAAGCAATTCGGTCTAAAAAATACTTCTGCCGTTTGGCCAGAAGTCACCTGTGGCCCCCGCAGGCTGCCACGTAGCTAAAGATGGGGATGCTGATTGTTGGCTTCAAGGGCCTGGCCGTCAGTGCTTTATTGCTAGTAGTGAATTGCGATCACTTTGAACCGGGCAAGAGATTCCGGCAGATCAATCTCGATACTGTCGCCAACGGTTTTACCCAGTAACGTCTTGGCGACCGGCGAATCGATAGATATGAAACCTTTAGCCGCATCTGTCTCATCCACACCGACGATACGGTAGTCCACATGGCCTTCAGATAATTCGTCCAAGGTTACCCATGCACCAAAGCGGATGATGGATGTATTGGCAGGAGGGCGGTCGACAATTCTCATGACATCTACACGTTTGCTCAAATAGCGTATCCGGCGATCAATGCCTGCCAATTGTCTTTTACGATAAATATACTCCGCATTTTCTGACCGGTCACCTTCAGCGGCCGCCGCTGAAAGTGCCTTGACCACCTCGGGACGGAACTTCCGCCACAGGTATTGTAATTCTTCACGTAAACGCTCCGCGCCTTCGGGCGTCATATAGGGGCTTCCCGGTTTTTCAGGTGGCCGCCATCTACCCATTTTCAAACTTACCTTTTTTCATTTCAAAACCCAACTATCGACACCTGCAACAAATATCCCAAAGGTATATAGTAGCGTCCTTTTCCCTTTCCTCTTTAAGGAATTTACCTCATGAACTACAAATTGACCATGACCCTGGCAGTTATTATCGGTCTGTATGGTTGTCAGCAGGAAACCGAACAAACCGCCGCCGCAGAGGGAGCAGAAACTGCATCTGTGGCCGCGGCGACTGAACTGGTAAGCGGCATTGACCGGTCCGGCTTTGACGAGTCAGTCCGTCCTCAGGATGATTTCTTTGACTACGTTAGTGGTACCTGGGTTGAAAATACAGAGATGCCAGCCGATAAGGCCCGCTGGGGTACATTTGATGCCCTTGGTGAACAATCACAAAAGGACATTCGCAACCTTGTAGATGAGGTCAGCACTACCCAGGACGTTACGAATGGTAGTCCCACCCAGAAGATAAGGGATTATTATAACTCGTACATGGATGCCGAGGCCGTCAGCGCAAAAGGTGTGACGGCTATTCGACAGGACCTCGATGCCATTGCGGCGATCAACAGTATGGACGGGGTATTCAGCGCATTCAGCTCCCTAAGTATTTACGGGGTCACAACACCTATCGGAATTTTCATTTTTTCAGACATGAAAGACCCAAATGCTAACGCGATATACGTGGTGCAGGCTGGTTTGACACTTCCCGACCGGGACTATTATTTGAATGACGATGAGCAATTCGTTACCGGCAGGCGACTGTACCTGGAGTATGTCACCAACATTTTTGAAGCCGCTGCTTATGAGCATGGTAAAGACCGGGCAGATCGTTTGTTGGCGCTTGAAACCAGGCTGGCTGAAGCGATGTGGACCAAAGAAGAAAATCGCGATTGGAGCAAGCGATACAACCCGAAGAACATCGATGAACTCAACGATTTGGCTCCCCAAATCAACTGGGCACTGGGTTTTGAGACTGCACAGATTCCAATCGACTCTTTATTCCTGGTCTCACAACCCAGTTTTTTTGAAGCGTCCAGTAAAATTTTTGCCGAAACACCTCTGGAAACCTGGAAAGACTACCTCGCATTTCAAACCATCAGTGAGTTTTCACCTGTTTTGGGTGACCAGTTTGCCGAATTATCCTTCAACTTTTTCCGCAAGGGCTTATCGGGTGTTGATGAACAGGAACCACGCTGGAAACGTGCGGTTAATTCCGTTAATGGCAGTATGGGTGAGCTACTTGGGCAACTATACATTGAGAAACACTTCAAAGTAGAGTCCAAGCAACGTATGGATATCATGATTCAGAATCTGATCAAGGCCTATGAAGTTTCAATTCTTGAACTTGAATGGATGAGTGAAGAAACCAAGCAGCAAGCCCTGGACAAATTACACAAATTCAACCCTAAAATCGGCTATCCCGACAAGTGGATTGATTATACAAAACTGGATATCACCGAAGGCAACCTGATTGCCAATGTCAAAAGCAGTACCACGTTTGCCTATAACCGTGAAATCGACAAACTTGACAAACCTGTCGACAAAACCGAATGGGGTATGACACCACAAACCGTTAACGCCTATTACAATCCGGTTTGGAATGAAATCGTGTTCCCTGCATCGATACTGCAACCGCCATTTTTCAATGTGAATGCAGATGAAGCCGTTAACTACGGTGGCATCGGTGCGGTTATCGGACATGAAATTGGTCATGGTTTTGACGATGCCGGACGCCGTTTCGACGGAGATGGTGTATTGCGAGACTGGTGGACTGAAGAGGACACCGAAAAATTTGAAACACGTAAAAACGCCCTGGCTGCACAATACGACGGTTATGACGTGATCGATGGTCTGACCATTAACGGCCAGTTCACTTCTGGTGAAAATATTGGTGACCTGGGTGGTTTGAGCATAGCCTACAAAGCATACAAAATGTCTTTAAATGGTATAGAAGCACCTGTTATTGATGGCTGGACCGGTGACCAACGCTTTTTCCTGGGATGGGCACAAGTCTGGCGTTCCAAAGCCCGTGACGAAGAAACCAAACGACGTTTGACGGTCGACCCGCACTCTCCACCAAAATTCCGGGCCAATGGCGCTGCAGTCAATGTACCAGCCTTCTATGCGGCGTTTGATGTAAAAGAGGGTGACGGTATGTATTTACCAGCCGAACAACGAGTCAAAATCTGGTAATTGACTTTTGACCTCTGGTATAGAAAAAACGGTCGCAGTATGCGGCCGTTTTTATATATTTAAAATAGAACGCAATTTTTGCGACCATTTTATGCTCTGCCACGTCATACTAAATGATGATGGGATCAGGCTTTGACATAGACCTCGATGAGGTCACCCTCGCTGGCGCCAAGCGTGGGGATATGCGTGCCTGTGAAAAAATCTACCGCAAATTCCACCGTCAGGCTTTTACCCTGGCTAGCAGAATTTGCAAAAATCGGGAATTGGCCCAGGACGTGACACAAGAAGCCTTTATTACTGCATTCAGACGCATGCACCAATACCGGGGTGAGTCACCCTTTTGGGGCTGGTTAAGACGCGTAATCGTTAATCATGCCATCAGTGCTTTACGTAAATTACCCCGTCATGAGGCAATAGAACTTGAAGACTACATGGTCACCAGCAGTGCTGGTCAAGAGCGTCTGGGTCAATGCATGGACCTGGAACAGGCGCTGACACAACTAAGTGATGAAGATCGCATAGTGGTTTGGTTGCACGACGTTGAAGGATATAAACACCGGGAAATTGCAAAACTGGTCGGCAAATCAGAGAGCTATTCCAAAACCCGTTTGAACCGGGCACGCGGCAAGCTCAGGGCACTGATTTCGGAGTGTGATCAACAACCCCTGCAGAACATGACTCATGACACAACATTAAGCGCAACCGTATAAAAGAGAACAGCATGACAGCACATGAACAATGGAAACAAAATACATCTGACCCGTTAGGCTTAGGTGATCTTGGAACCATAGAACCGGGATATGATGGCTGGGACCAGGTCGAATCAGCGCTGCAAAACCATCATGATGGTCAACAAAGATGGCGTCGGCTCGGTAGCTGGATGGCGGTTGCTGCCAGTCTTGTCCTGGTTATCAGCATCACCCTGCGCAACACTGAAAACCAAATATCAACGAAGCCATCAACACCGGAGTTTGCGACGTCGGTGACGAAGTTTGCGTCGGTACCAGTACAAGACAACATTAAAGCACTGATTGGTATGTCGCAAAACATGGAACAACAGGTTAAGAAGCTACGTCAAAAAAGCAGTTCAATGCCTGCAGAATTTGCGATATATGTGGCCGAGCTTGAAGACCTGATTGCCCAGGTGGACAACGAGTTGAGTTTGGCACCTGATTCTATTGATTTGTGGGGACAGCGTGTCAACCTGATGCTGGACCTAGCCCAAATCTACCAGCAGCAATGGCAGATTGACTATGGACGCATGGCGTCACTTTAAATTTTTATGAGGCAAGTATTGATGAAATATCGCAATCCTTTGATGTTACTTACAACAGTCCTGCTACTTGGGTTTGGTTCTGTAACCAACGCTACGACCGATGATGAGGCGGCAAGCAAGGTGGATCAGGCAGCGTTGCAGGCCCAGCTTGAAGCAGACTATAAAAAAGCCCTGTCCACTTCCAAAAAACACCAACTGGCCGCAGAAACATCGATCGAAAAGGCTCGCACTCATCTACGCCTCATGACTAAGGAAAGACGACAAGCCATTGAAGAATCTCACAAGGAAGATGCTGTGGCACGCGCGGTTCATGAAGCAAAAAGGGCTGAAATGAACACGGAATTGAATCATGCACGAAGACAGCTGCGCGAAACCTCTCGGGAAATTGCGCGTGTTAATCGCCAAGTAGCGCAAGCGCGTGCGGGTAGTGCAAGGTCCGGCTTTGTCTTCAGCACATCTGATCGTCCTGTCATCGGCGTCATACTGGGTCAATCAGACGATGTTGGTGTCAAGGTGCTTGGTGTTTCACCCGATGGCCCGTCTGAACGAGCCGGAATCAAACAAGGTGATGTGATTATCGCCATGGGTGGCCGCGTACTCGCAGCAGTCGATGAAGATGGCAACACAAAAAGTGGACTGGAAACTGCATTGAAGGAAATCAAATCAGGTGAGGCGGTTATCGTTTCAGTAGAACGCGGTGAAGACACCCTCGACCTGACGGTGGTACCGGAAATTCGC
The DNA here is from genome assembly GCA_021772935.1 of Gammaproteobacteria bacterium. GTDB lineage: Bacteria > Pseudomonadota > Gammaproteobacteria > Xanthomonadales > SZUA-36 > SZUA-36. The sequence goes on along the minus strand of JAJFLA010000046.1, from coordinate 154,914 downwards.
GAACCATTAACCTGGCAGTCAGTCACACGCTTTCGCACCGCAGCACCCCTGTCACCGGGAAAAGTAACAAAAATAGAACGCATTGTGGTTCCGGAGATAGATACCGTGGCGTTGGCTGAGAAAATTGAACAAATGCAAATCAAAATAAATGCCCGTAGCATGCTTATTGATTCGGATTCTGTCGCCTTCGAGGATGCTGAGCTAGATTTTGAGTTCCATGAGTTCCATGAATTGTCTGAAATAGGTGACTTTGCATTGCATGATGTCGATGTCTGGTTTGGTCTACCGTTGACGCAGGGTTTAAAACTGGCCGAGGTCGACACCGGTCTGGGTGAGTATTTCAAAACAGATCGTGGTGTATTGGTGTTAAAGGCTAAAGCAGACAATGAGCTACAACTGGAATCTGGTGATGTAATCCTGCAAGTTGGTAACACAGACGTAAACTCACCCGCAGATTTCATGCGTGCACTAAGGGATTTCCATTCTGGTGATGAGTTCGAGATTGATATTAAACGCAAGCGTAAAGATCACGTATTGAAAACCATGATGCCGGACAGTCAGAGCCGGTATTTTTCGCCTGAGGACAGCAAGACCCACACTATCCAGGTCACCACCCACAGCAATTAGACATGCAGACATAAAAATCCAGGACCTGTGAGCACGCTCACAGGTCCTGCGTTATAATCTCTTTTCACCCTTTGCAAACAGCATCATGGAAGAGCTTAATTGCGTCATCGTATGAAGAGAAATCATGTCTGCAAAGTCTGATTCAATTAAATCCATCCTGTACGCATTATTTGCGAACCTGTCTATCGCCATCGCAAAAGCAGCGGCGGCCTTCTGGACAGGCTCAGGCGCAATGCTGGCGGAAGCAATTCACTCCGTGGCCGACAGTTGCAATCAGCTTTTATTATTGCTCGGCATGAGTCAGTCGGTAAAACCACCTGATGCTGAGCATCAACTCGGTTATGGTAAAAGTATCTATTTCTGGTCATTTCTGGTGGCCGTCATCCTGTTTAGCCTGGGTGGCATGTTTTCCATTTATGAAGGCGTGCACAAATTCACAAATCCCCAAGAACTGAGTGAGCCCTGGATCGCAATCAGCGTGCTGGTCTTCGCGATCATTGCAGAATCCGCTTCGCTTTGGGGATGTATGCGGATAGTGAACAAGGAGCGCAGGAAACGGTCACTACCGCTTTGGTTCCGTGAAAGCAGGAGCAGCGAGTTACTTGTTGTGTTTGGCGAGGATGTCGCCGCCCTGCTCGGCCTCGCTCTGGCCTTGCTTGCCGTACTTACGTCCGCCATTACAGGCAACCCTGTTTATGACGCTATTGGCACCATGATGATCGGTGGTTTATTGGTTGTTATTGCAGTCGTGCTGGCAGTCGAGGTGAAAGCCCTGCTTATCGGTCAAGGGGTGGAGACGCATTTACAGGAACAGATGGAAACCTTCTTGCTCGAACGCTATGAAATTGAGCAGTTGTACAGCCTTTTGACCTTGCAAATGGGGCCGGGTGCAATGGTCGCTGTCAAAGCCAAAATGCGTGCAACCGGGTCAGAGGGTGAGTTAATCAATGCGATTAACAGGGTTGAACGCGATTTTCGTGAGGCATTCCCAATGGCATCATGGCTGTTTTTCGAACCCGATAACAAAGATGAATAAGGCACCGAATATCGGCTTTGTAAGCCTCGGCTGCCCCAAGGCTTTGGTAGATTCAGAGCGTATATTGACCCAACTCCGAATCGATGGTTATACCATTGCACCCAGCTATGCTGGCGCAGATGTGGTGGTGGTCAATACCTGTGGGTTTATCGATAGTGCACGTGCGGAATCTCTGGATGCGATTGGCGAGGCATTGAATGAAAACGGTCGCGTCATTGTGACCGGCTGTATGGGTGTGGATGAGAAAGAGATACGTCAATTGCATCCAGCCGTTCTGTCGGTAAGTGGTCCGCAGCAATATGAGCAGGTTGTCAGTGCGGTCCAGCAATACGCACCTTTCAAAAAAAACCATGACCCTTTCGTTGATCTGGTACCGCCACAAGGTATAAAATTAACGCCAAGACACTATGCATACCTAAAGATATCAGAGGGTTGTAACCATAACTGCACATTTTGCATTATACCGTCAATGCGTGGCAAACTGGAAAGCAGAGCCGCTGGAGATGTACTCTCAGAAGCAGAAAGACTGGTAGATGCGGGCGTTAAAGAGTTACTTGTGATCTCTCAGGACACCTCCGCTTATGGTGTTGATCTGAAATACCGTTATGATTTTTGGGGCGGCAAACCGGTAAAAACCCGCATGACCGAGTTATGCCGTGAATTAGGCGGCCTTGGCGCGTGGGTCAGGCTGCATTACGTATATCCTTACCCACATGTTGATGAGCTCATCCCACTGATGGCTGAGGGTCTGGTCCTTCCCTACCTTGATATTCCACTGCAACATGGCAGTCCGCGCGTGCTTAAACAGATGAAACGTCCGGCTGCGACAGAGAACGCACTTAACCGGATCAAAAAATGGCGCGAAATTTGTCCCGATATCACCCTGCGAAGCACGTTTATTGTCGGCTTCCCCGGTGAGACCGATGATGATTTTAAGCAACTACTGGACTTCATCAACGAAGCACAACTCGACCGTGTCGGGTGTTTCCAGTACTCGCCCGTGACCGGTGCTCGCGCCAATGACCTACCTGACCATGTGCCAGCGGAGGTCATGGCCGAACGTGAAAAAGTCTTTATGCAATTACAGGCAGATATCAGTCGCAATCGTTTACTGGCCAAAGTGGGTAGCGTGCAAACTGTGTTGGTTGATGCGGTGGACGAACATGGCGCAACCGCGCGCAGTTTTGCTGATGCGCCTGAAATCGATGGTCAGGTCTACATACTGGACGGGCAACATTTGCAAGTGGGTGATCTGGTGAATGCCAAGATAACTGATGCTGATGCCTATGACCTTAGCGGTTATATCTGTCATTGATACCTTGTTGCCATAAGGTGCATGCTGTCAGCCAAATTATAGAAAAAAACCTCCACCCAGGTGAGATTCATCGTTCCTGCTTATGGATTAACCCGGAGAAAGATGACAGTTGGATAAAGGCAGCAACGAACTGCGTTTCACTTAAGTTATTCAGTCAAGATTATGGTTGTTTCTCTTTTCTGCAACGTTCTGGCGCAGAGGTTGAATTTTCTGCATTTCCGCAAGCGAGCGTAGATAAATACAGTTGGATCATTGTTAATTTACCACGCCAAAAGGCCTTGCTTGGCATGCTGCTGGAATGTGCTGTGGGTTTGCTGGCAGAGGACGGCATACTTTGGTTAGCGGGTGAAAACAGAGCCGGGATCAAATCGGCGGATAAACTCCTGAAATTACATTTTGCCCAAGTAAGAAAGTTGGATAACGCCCGTCACTGCACCTTGTATGAAGCAAGTAAGCGCCTGAATCAACAAGTATTCGATCCACTCAGCTACCGGCTGGAGTGGACACTAAATTACAAACACAAAGAGATTGAGGTCATATCCTATCCAGGCGTATTCGCACATGGCCGACTCGATGCAGGCACTGCCCTGCTATTAGATGCGCTGGCGAAAATGGAAATAGAAGGTGATGTATTGGACTTCGCCTGTGGTGCCGGCGTCATAGGAGCCTGTATCGCCAGCAATCGGCCACAAGCCCGTGTAACCTTGCTCGACACCAGTGCGCTGGCGCTCAGGGCATCTGAAGAGACCCTGGAGGCCAACCAATTAAATGGCTCTGTTCTGGCTTCAGATGGCTTATTGGAGCTTGAAGACCAGTTCGATCTTATTGTCAGCAACCCACCGATACATGCGGGGGTTAAAACGGATACGCGGTTGAGTATGCGTCTGTTGGAATCGGTGCCTGAGAATATCAAACCTGGTGGTTCTCTGATCATAGTGGCTAATGTGCATTTGCCCTATGAGAATTGGCTCACACAGAGATTCAGGCATTATGAACAATGTGGCTCAAACAATGATTACAAAATAATTATGGCAACAAAATAACTGCTACGGAATTAACTTGAAGTAACATAGTCAAAGCTCCTGAATTCGGAGCCTGATCAAAAGTATCAAAAAGGAATACAACATGCGCAAAACACACTTTGTTTCAATAACGATCGGAATTCTTGTTTTGTTTCTGATGACTGCCTGTTCCGAGGACAGTAAGAATACAAATACTGCCACACAGCCGGAAGCTTCGAGCACTGAGGTCGCCGTAAACACAGGTGGTCAGGATGATTCCATTTTGGATCAACCGGTTAATTTTTCAACACCTGAAGAAGTTGAAAAGACCCTAAAGAATATCCGCGAACAGGCAGGCGATGGTGCATACAACAACCTTAATGGTGCCATGCAATACATGTTGGCTTACGATTTGGGCGTCGGTCATAACAAAGCAAAACTACACAAAAAACTCGATGGCAAAACACCCAGAGAGATTCTTTCGAGTATTAAGCGCTGAGTACTCGCAGCCCGCTTCATAAGGGCTAAGCTGAGACTTTTCAGCATTCGGCAGATTGCTCAATCTGTAGTTGATCCTGTCTGATGCAGCCAGGAAGTGGACATTTTTTGAATATGACCAGATTGCCAGAAAACTTACTTATCCTGCACTCAGGGTAAGATATTTTCATGTGCGGAAAAGCTGCAATTTCACACCTGAAATGGAAGCATATTTATGCCTGGGCCAGCAGCCTCTCGGCACCTGAAACCCTGCCTGAAAACCCCGCCAACCGGATCAACATATCCCCTTCCCGCTTACGCCGAAAATCTGAACCAGATTCAATGATCTGGGAATCACTACCCGCCATCTATGCCGATGGTGATATCGACCGCCCGACTGAAGCCGTCTGGCCATTCCTGCCTTTTTGGTCCAAAGGACAATTACCACGAAATAAAGATGGCAAATTGATTTCCACTGCTAATGCTCGACTGCGTCACACAAACCAGGCTTTTGCTCCATCTTACATGGGCGCCTGGTCAAAGGATTTCAGGGTGTTAATACCTGTATCCTGGTTCTATGAATTCGATAGCCGTGTACGGCCCCAGATTCCCTACGCAGTTTTTCCTCTGCATGCATCATTCTGGATGTTGTGTGGACTGGCCAGCTGGTTCACTACAACTGATGGCATTAAAAAAATGAGCATCAGCATCATAACGGTTGAACCTAACAAAATACTGAAATCTGTTGGTCACCACCGTTCTCCGGCTTTACTTAGAAATCAGGCTGAAGCAGTGCGCTGGCTTAGAGCACCAAAAAGCGAAGCCTTACAATTGCTGCGTCCATTTCCGGAAGAAAGCATGGGCGTTGAAGCCATACCGATGGGTATCAAAATACCTGGAAATGAGAAAATCGCACTACCTGAATGCCTAGGAGCCTCTCGGATTTAACATGATCTACTCGGCAAACAGCTCCTGCGTTGCTCTACCTCCTGCATGGCCCAGGCCAGCCTCTCGACCGCTGTGCGGTCTCACCTTCTCAATTCACCTTGCCCTCGCTACGATCTGTCAAACCCGACAGGCTCCTAGACCGTGGCCAAACAAATATGTGAATTTATAATACATTGAGTTTTTTATTGATGCTTTGAATGAAATCATCCAGCTCATTGATCAAATGCATATCGATGGCGCGTCCGAAATTTGTATTTGATAAACGATTCCAAATCGCACCGTCAGGAGGACCCAGCGGGTATTCGCTGCCAGGATACACCTGTTCACTCCAGTGTGAGCCATTACGTATACCAATCAAATACTGCTGTTTTTCTACTACCGCAACAATTCCGCCCCCGGAAGCACCACCTGCCGAGTCGCAATCATCCAGAAGTTGCCCTTTCCAGGCTCCACCACCCAGGTCATCGCTGTTACTTTCAATTACCGTACAGTTTTTACTTACACTAATAACGCCCGCTGATGAGTCAAAAGCAATCAGCCTCAATTCAGCGCCGGCTTGTTGATACGATTCCATCCGCAGCGAAGAAAAAATACGTAAATTGACGGATTCATCAGGATTAAAGTTTTTCCAGGGTTTGGGAACATATAAAAAAACCCAGTCTCCCTTGCCAAACTGCAACCCCCCGGTCCCCTTCAAGGGATCAAAGTTTCCCATTTTCACATTTTTAAGGTCTATCTTTGCCCGGTAGCGGGCAAGCTCACCCAAGGCCAGGAAATGGAACTCACAACGTCTGAAGCGCCGTTTTTTATCCAGGTCATAAAGTACGTGTGCGGCACTGGCGAGCACGACCCCCTTGAGACCAGACGCAAACTCACGTGTATCAACAACCATGGCAGTACCACGAACTTTTCCATCACATTTGATCGTGCCTGCACTCAAGCGCTGATCAGCCAGACTGGTGCCCCTACCCTGTCCTGTCATCAGTTGCTCACGGCTATCTTCAACACCGTTGTGTGGATTGCCGTCACCAAAAATGTTGACAGGGACAGTCTCAGTCACCTGACCGCTTGCAGTGAACACAATAAAATAGAGCAAAAGGCTCAGCAGCAATGGCCTGATGGTAAGACTCGTCATTTGTGAATCGTCATGCATGGCAAAACCAGTGGTGTTAACCGGCGTTAATGTAGCCCCCACTCCCGTTGCTGTCAAAAGACAGTAACAATTATCCATGTCGGACTAACCTTGTGAAACCACCTGTAATCAACGCACAGATCACCATTTTGAGACAAACCGCATTGCAGGGCGGTTAAGTCGGGATACGGCTACCAAGCAAACGTGTAAAATCGCCTCGTGAAACTAAGAAACATCATTAAGGACCAGCCAAACCTGTTTTGGACATTTCATTTGGGTGGTTGGGCATTATGGGGAATTGTTGGCAAGTATCTCTATACCGCAACGATGCTGGAGGATGTTGCCCCTGCTTATGCCGCCTATGTCGCAGTCATCACCGTCATCGGTATGCTTATCTCCATGCCACTACGTTACCTGTATCGCTTTTTTTGGGACCGTGCGATTTGGGTACAGGCTATCGGGCTTCTCGGCGGTAGTGCACTGGCGGGTTATTTATGGATCAAAATCCGTACCTACATTTATATGGGGTGGATTGAAAACGCCAAGGATATGGATGCGTGGTATGAAAAACTAGGCGATGCGGCTGAAATTTACTCAAAGGTATCTTTCGTTGAAAGCTACAGCGGTAGCATCACGACCATATTGCTCTGGAGTGCTCTTTATTTTGCGATCAAGTCATACCGTATATTCCAGGAGGTCCGTGAAAGCGCACTGAAATCGGCCGCCATGGCACATGAAGCGCAATTAAAAATGCTGCGCTACCAACTGAATCCACATTTTTTGTTTAATACTTTAAATGCGATTTCTACCCTGGTCCTGGAACAAAACACCGAACTTGCCAATCGCATGGTCACCAAATTATCGAGCTTTTTGCGTTATTCACTGGATAATGATCCGATGCAAAAAATAACGCTGGAACAGGAACTGCAGGCCTTACAGCTTTATCTGGATATTGAAAAAGTGCGTTTCGAAGAGCGTCTTTCTCTACAACTGAATATTGAAGAAAGCGCAAATGATGCATTGATCCCCAGCCTGTTACTGCAACCTTTAATCGAAAACGCGATCAAGTACGGCATTGCACGTGCAGAAGGTGGCGGACACCTGTGCATTTCAGCCAAGGTGTTTGCCGGCGACTTATTGATTTCTGTCAGTGACGACGGACCGGGTTGCACCCTGATCGATGGCCATATTCCGAACGCCAATGGTGTAGGCCTGAAAAATACTCGCGAACGCCTTGCAACCCTTTACGGTGCCGAACACGCCATCAAGTTAAGCCCGACAGAACCCCACGGCCTGACCATCCATATTCGAATTCCGTATACCCCCAAACACACCCATAGCTGAACGCCTGTAACACGGTTTACACCGCTGCATGTGTATATTTCTGATTGCGTCATTGCTGCAAACAGAGCCGTTGTTGAAATTGTAATGTTGGATCAGCATCATCGGATGATGTTGTGTTTTCAATAGCTTTGTTCAATTCAGGGTTTTTGAATGACCTGCTCACGAGTGCTGGTGCGTATTCTCTGATGCAGGCTTCGTTGAGTATGTATACGGATTTCTGCGCGACGAGCGAATGCAGGTTTTTCGCCCAGCCATTCGATACGGTCACCCACGACCTTTAAAGCATACTCGTGACGACCAAGATCGGCCTCATCAAATACACTCAGGTTGTCAATCAATTCGATACGGCCGAATTTACGGTTATAACGCTCAACCCAAATTGGCTGCGGTGAGAGACGGGTTGCGGGCAGTTGAATTCTTCCCAACATGCGCAACAAGTCCGATTGCTGAAATAATCGCTCATCGATTACACCCGCTGGATAGCCGTTACCAATCACCAGTAATGGCACACGTGCACGGGCACTACCGCCGAAGCTTAAAGTTTCATTTTCGCTCAGCGGTCGCATTTGTCGGTGGTCCCCGGTGATCAGTAATATACCGTGTTCAAAATATCCGTCTGCTGATAATTGCTGATAAAACGCGGTTAATTCTTGCAGACTCCATTGCCACACCGCTTGCGGCGTATCCGGCCCACCTTCGGGGTGCCGATAAGGGAGATGGGTACTGGTGGTGGCGATGGCCAGCAAAAAAGGCTGGTGAGTTGCTGACAACTGCCGGACCGTTTCCAGTGCTTCGTCGTAAAGCAAGGCATCCGATGGTGCATCCTGCACGACTCTCGGTGCGACCCGCATGATAGCGACATCATCCCTGCCACGACTACGGTCAAACCCAAGGCCGTCGAGGTAGTGATTCAAACCGATAAAGGTCAGATCAGAATTAGTCAAAAACTCTGTAAAATAACCTTGCTTCCGATAGTCTGCTATCACCGATGGCTGGATTGCAAATTCATCAAACATATAGGGAGAGGCGGTCGGAAAATGCATCGGTGGGTAACCTCCCAGCAAGGCAATAATACCGCCCTCCGAGGCCTGATGATTAGCAAAGAAATTGGGAAACAGCAGACCCTGCTCTGTTAGCTCATCAAAACCGGTGAGCAAGTTGACAACACGACCTGATATTTTCTTGGAGTTGATAGATGACAGGGATTCAACAACCAGCAAAATTATATCGGGCTTCGTCGCAGGGATTATTGTTGATTCAACTTCCAAACTTACATAAAAATCTATTTGTTCTGTGCTGTAGGAAGAAACTGGTGTTTGTGGCTTTATACCTTCCAGCAGGCCAACAGGGCTGAGCATGGCGTATCGCACCAACGGCTGTGGCGCATAAGCTGCCGCTAAACTTCCAAAAGAGAACACAATCACCAGCAATACAACGCTGGCCTTTTTCAGGCCAGAAGTGAGCCTGCGAACGACAAACATCGAGACCAAAAAAAGCAATATCGCCGTGTATGCCTTTATATCGAAAAAGCTCAGAACAACACCCAGTTCGGGAGCATAGCGACCGATTTCAAACAGGGGTGCATGTTCATCCAGCGCCAGCAGAACAAAGCTGTCTACCAGGTAAATAAATGCCATAAAAACAAGTAGCAACCATAACATTACACGCAGCACGCTGACTCTGGCAACACCATGCAAAATGCCAATCATTAAAAACAAGGCGATATAGAAGCCGTCAAGTCCAGCCAAGGTAAAAACAACAGACCAGTCCGCACCCATTTCAGCGGCCCGAAAAGTGGCCTTGTAAATCGCAAGAACCAGCCCAAATAGCACCAGGCCGAGAGGAAAGGTATTTTTGTACTGTCTTGTCTTCATTGAAAAAGAAAACCCTGTGACCGTGAGGTCACAGGGTTTTTCCAGAATGCACCCAAATCAGTAGTTGAGGGTCACTTCAAGGCCTACTACCTGGCCTTTGGACAGCGGCGAGAACGTGCCACCCAGTGGCAACGGTCCCAGCAAAGAAGGCAACTGGGTATCACCACCATGATTTACACTGTCAAGCAGGTTGCGACCATACAGGGAAACTATCCAGCGACCATCTGCTGTGCTGTAGTCCAGACCCGCATCAAGTATGTCTTGCGAAAGTAAAAAACCCAGGTTGTTATCGGTATAAGATGAATCATCACGATAAGCAAAATTGATCCGACTGGTCAATTGACCCCCATTTGAAAACCCAAGGCTATGTGACAAACCAACACTATAAGTCCATTTCGCTGCACGAGGTAAATCAAGATCTTTGTCGGCATTATTAATCGCGCCGTCACCATTCAAATCAAACCTGACCTCATCGTATGATGCATCAATCCAGCCCAGCGATGCCAGTAGCACGAGATTGTCAGTCAGGGCAAAAGTGCCATCAAGCTCAACACCGAAAATCTCAGCGTCAGCGGTATTTTTAATCACCTGTACTACACCGGAAATAGGGTCAGAAAGATTGATTTCACGCTGCATATCATCGATCTGGTTATAGAACACTGCGGCATTAAAGCGTCCACGCCCAGCCAGCTCTGATTTGAAACCCAGTTCAAAATTGTCTACTGTTTCTTCATCAAATGGACCTGGACCCAAATTAACTGTATCGATGGCCGTGTTGCGCAAATTGTAACCACCTGAACGTTGGGCCCGTGACCAGTGACCATAAACGCGTTTGTCTTCCGAAATAGTATAAGTGGCACCTAGTTTGCCCGACCAGGCATTCCAGGTTTCTTTATCCGAAAAGTCAAAGGCGCAACTGCCTTCAGTGACATTGCACTCCGTAAGGTTGGGGAAAGCGCTGATGTTGCGAACCAACGATGTAATATCGGCCTCTTTTTCTTCATGCGTGAAGCGAATACCAGCATTTAAAGTCAGGGTATCGCTGATATCATGATCCACGGAGAAAAATGCGGCAAGAGAATCTACATAATAGTCACCGCCACCATCTTGTCGCTGTGCCGGTGCAATACCCCCGGTGGCAATACCAAGCAGGTTACGGCGTTCGTGATAATTAACCTCATTGGTAAACCAGTAAACACCCGCGGTAACATTGGACTTTCCGAATACACCGTTAAACCTCAGTTCGTTGCTGTATTGCTCCGCATTACTCCAGAAATCTGCGTGGAAAAAAGCCTGTGGGGTTGAGTCGATATCACTGCTACCTGTCGAAACATAATCCCGCCAGCCAAAGATGTTCGTAATGGTGCCATTACCGAACGCTACATCAATATTGGTTTCCCATGTGACCAGATCATTTTCTATATCAAAAAAACCCTCGTTATCGATCGCAAAATCGAAACTGTCACGATCAAAGTTCGTCCAAAAAGAAGCAACCCCTGAACCATTGGTATGGCTTTGTGAAGCCGGTCCGTCGCCATCGGATTCCAGGTGTTCCCAGCGCAGAGTCATGTCAACGGTGTCACTGACCTTCCAGCTCAGCACAGGTCGGATGATCGTTGTGTCTGCTTCACCGAAGTTCTCGCCGTTGGCCTGATTGACAAACCAGCCATCGTCGGTGTTTTGATAGACGCTCAGTCTGGCACCGAAGTTTTCACTTAGTGGACCGGAAATGCTGGCCATGGCATATTTATTCACGCCACCGTCACCATTGGGGTTACCTTCAATCGCTACACGTGCTGAAATCGCCAGTTCGTCACCCGGTCGCTTGGTATTAATGAGTACTGCACCACCAGTTACATTACGCCCAAACAAGGTTCCTTGTGGGCCACGCAAAACCTCGATGCTTTGGATATCAAACATATCGACAACAACACCCGCATTCTGGCCAATATAAACGCCATCTACGAATACACCCACGGTTGGATCAATCGATGGTATGGAGCTATTGATACCAAGGCCTCGTATGGAAAAATTGGCCGTACCTGGAGTTGTCCCGATGTCATCCATTGCAACGTTTGGCATGCCGACAGACAAATTACCCAGATCACGTACCTTCATTGCCTCAAGCTGTGCTGAACCGTAGGCAGTTACAGCAATCGGCACATTCTGCGCTGATTCCTCACGCTTTCTGGCGGTAACTAATACTTCTTCCAAAAGCACGGATGATCCACGGCTGGATTCGGCTTCATCGTCAGCCATCGCAGCTGTCGTCAAACTTAGAAGCATGAGGCCGCTTATAGAAAGCCCCAAGGCGGATAACTTTATATTTTTCATGCGTTTTATCCCATATGTTTTTAAAAGCAAAATCTGTCTAATTAATTTATAGTATGTTTTTTTTTAACCCGAATGCAAATGTATATGTCGTATACATCGTCAGGTCCAGAACTTTTTGACTAAGGAGCAATATAAACCTCGGTCTCAGGATGAAAAGCAATCCATGCGAACCAGAATGCTGAAACACCATTAAGTGCCAGGTCTGCCGTGCTTGTAATGCGTGCACTGCGATTGTGGGGTTGGTAATACACCCTGACTGATTGTCCATTGATGCTGTCATCCACAAATTCTTTTTTTGGATCATGCTGCCAAACACGATCCAACTCACTAAAAGGCCAGGCACGGGTCACACCATCAAATTCCAATCCAATCACCCATTCTTTGTTGGAATAGCGTTTGTCCCGATTCGCTACTGGAAACCAAACCTGTGAATTTTCGCCATAACCAGCATAAGGGTCTTTCGAATAATCCCTTGTGTAGCCGGTCTGGCTGGAGAGTACGCTACTTTGTGGATGGCTTTGTAACCATCCACGCCAATTGGTGTGAATAACCGGAACAGACTGCAGTTTAGTGCCCCTGGCTGGACCAGATATGGCACGACCCAAAATCTGGGACCACAAAGATTCTGTTTGTCGGTCATACATCAGCACATCGCTGTTATATAGCAGACCCGAAACACCAAAGCTTAAATCCCGGCCATCCACGTTTGAAAGGAAAGCCATCGCTGTACCGCACAGAGGGCAGTAACTGATCAGAACACTCTTATCACCGAGCTTGTCATTAATAATTTCATGGTAATTCAGTATTTTCACCGGGTAGGCACGTGCCTTGCCGTTATGCTCGAGACCAATTACGCGATCGTCTTCCAGCATAAAGGTGGCCGCATCTGCCGGAATAAAATGAGGTGAACTAATCGCGGGGATTCCATCACGTGGCGGACCACCACCCCTGATTTTTTTTGCCGGTATTTCACTGTTACTCAGATCAAAACCATTCTTGGATGCGGCATAGAGTAAATCAGGTGTGAACATGACCTGATAAACCAGGAACACCAATGATGACAGGTAAACCACCCTTGCCGTTAAACTGTCACGACCAAGCTTTACTGGCAACCAATTCACATGTAGGTCCATTTGTGTTTGACGATTGTTGAATAGACCATGCCGGTAACAGGAAACTTTCAAAAAGCTTTTATCAAACCCATCAGGGCTACATTTTTTTTCTGTCTGTGATAAATTCCTGCAACGATTTCAATACCTGACCGTATGGTCCGAAGAGGCTGATCAATGAGTACTGACCCGAATATGTTCCGATTGGAAGTGCGTGAGTGGCTGGATACTAATTGCCCTGAAGAAATGCGCTCACCGATGAGTTCTGAAAAAGACGCCTGCTGGGGAGGACGCAATTTCATTTTTCAAAGCGAAGCTCAGCGTTTGTGGTTGCACCGCATGGGCGAGAAAGGCTGGACAGCGCCGGATTGGCCAAAAGAATATGGCGGCGGTGGATTGAACCGCGAACAACTCAAAATCCTGAACCAGGAAATGAAACGTATCAACGCCCGCCCTGCCCTTTACAGCTTTGGTATCTCCATGTTGGGTCCAGCACTTCTCAAATATGGTAACGAAGCACAAAAACTGACCTACTTGCCAGCCATCATCCGTGGTGAAATTCGCTGGGCCCAAGGTTACAGCGAGCCAAACGCGGGCTCCGACCTGGCCAATTTACAAGCTCCGGCCGTGGATAAAGGTGATCATTATCTACTCAACGGTTCAAAAATCTGGACATCCTATGGTGACGTTGGAGATTGGATGTTCTGCCTCGTGCGTACCGACCCTGACGCGTCCAAACATCAGGGTATCAGTTTTATGTTATTCGACCTGAAGACACCCGGTATCACGGTAAGACCGATTAAATTAATCAGCGGCAGATCGCCCTTTTGCGAGGTATTTTTTGAAGACGTCAAGATACCCCGAGAGCAGCAAGTTGGGGAACTTAACAAAGGCTGGAGCATCGCCAAGTATCTGCTCACGCACGAGCGTGAAATGATTTCATGGACCGGGCTGTCCAGGACAGGCTCTGATTCAGTCAGCAAAACTGCCACGCAAGTCATTGGTAAAACGGGTGATAAACTGGATGATGCCATTTTGCGTGCCGATATCGTGCGTTTCGAAGTAGACGAAATGGCTTTTGCACTTACCATTGAACGTGCCCGTGATGAGGTCAAGGCTGGCGTCAGCCTCGGCGCAGTATCATCGTGGTTCAAATTCTTTGGCACCGAGTTGAACAAGCAACGCTATAACCTGCTTATGGACATCCATGGTAGCGAGGCACTGGCCTGGTCCGGTGAAGCCAGCGACGATGGCAAACTGGCCAGGGACTGGTTACGCACCAAGGGCAACTCAATTGAGGGTGGAACCTCGGAAATCCAATTAAATATTGTCGCCAAACACATATTGGGCCTACCGGGCTGAGGACTAGATAATGGCATTGGTATTAACTGAAGAACAAACCATGTTGCGTGATGCGGCAAAAGACTTTCTTGGCAGTCGCGCACCTGTTTTACATCTGCGTCAGCTGCGAGATGACGAGGAAACCCAAGGATTTTCACGTGAGTTGTGGACAGAAATGGCCGAAATGGGCTGGGCGGCCATCATCATCCCAGAGACTTATGGCGGGCTGGATTACGGTTATACCGGCTTGGGCTTGGTACTTGAAGAAAGCGGTCGTACGCTAACACCCAGCCCCTTGATATCTACCGCCTTGCTCTCTTCCAGTGCCTTGATACTATCTGGCAATGACGGTCTATGCGAACAATGGCTTTCACAAATTGCAACAGGTGAAAAATTACTCTCGTTGGCTTTTGAAGAGTCTGCACAACACCGACCAGCAAGTGTTACCACCCAGGCTGTGTCTGAAGGTGACGGTTATCGCTTGAGTGGCACCAAGCTTGGGGTGATGAATGGTAATAGCGCAGACGCATTTATTGTCACTGCCAGAACCCGTTTGAGTGATGATCCATGCGAAGGTGTTTCATTATTTTTACTACCCGCAAACGCTGATGGGGTTAAAATTGAAACCACACAACTGCTGGATAATCATCGCAGTTCAACGGTGCGACTTGATGGCGTCTTCGTCAGCTCTGACCAGTTGATGGGGCCTCTGCATGACGGTTACCCCATATTGAAAAAAACACTGGATCGTGGTCGTATTGGTATTGCTGCTGAAATGCTGGGTGTGGCACAGGAATCCTTTGACCGAACCCTTCAATACCTGAAGGAACGAAAGCAATTTGGTGTACCGATCGGTTCCTTTCAGGCCTTGCAACACCGTGCAGCCACTTTATTTGGTGAAATCGAGCTGTGTAAGTCCGTTGTACTCAAAGCCTTACAGGCGGTCGACGAGAACAGCGACGATATTGCGCTTCTGGCCAGTCTTGCCAAGGCTAAATGTGGCCAGACCGCCAAGCTGGCAACCGCCGAGGGTATTCAAATGCATGGTGGTATCGGTATGACCGATGAATTCGATATTGGCTTTTTCATCAAGCATTGGCGCGCACTGAACCAGCAATTGGGCGATAGCCGTTTTCACCTGGAACGATTTGCAAGGCTCAGGGCTTACTGAGTCGTCAGGGCCGGTGAATATACTCACCGGCTTTTTAACTGGCCAGCTTTGTTTACTCTGTTAATTCAAGAACGCTGAGTTCAGGATCGGCCTGAATATCTGCTTCACTGAATGGAAAGTGTATCCATTGGCCGTCTGAATAAAGTCGGGTCAAATCATCATAATGATCTGAAGCAGGATCTTGTGACTGTGAATAGGTCAAGATGCCCCGCGGGTCCAGAGTGCCATCCTGATCCCAGGAAATCACCTGAATAAAGCTGTTGCCGTGTTTGATTGGAGTATAGCCTTTACCTTTCTGCAAATCAGCTACGATCATACCGAACATGCCGGCCCAGCCCTGTCCGCCAGGTATGGCAATCCGTTCACCATTGCGCTCTGCAAATTGCACATCACCCCAGCGCGCATCAAGGGCAATACCGGCCAGTTCCAGCGTAACTTGCGCTCTGGCCAGAGCCATTCGTACCCCAGCGGCAACTTCTGCATTATCTATTGCTATTCCGGTGGGCGTGTGGACTGGGTCAGTCACATCGAATGGTAGCGCATAGACATTTGGTATTTTGCGCGCTTTGCGCCAAAACTCTGTCCACACCTGGGCACCTCGGCTTTCATTGCCCTGGTGACGGTCCCATGCGGCAAGAGCGGCACATACGGGTGTGATGTCTATACTGTTATCTTCAAACGCAACCAGTTCGCTATTATTGTCACATAGCTCTAATACATCATCGAGCAGAATCTCAGCAGCATAATTCCTTTGGCTATAAATAATTGCTTGCAGGTCCCCTGGCCCCAGCCTGTCTTTTTCTGCAAGTTTCTGCTGCACAAAATTTAGTCCAGCGCGCGTACGCAATGTTCGCGCTGTACGCTCCGGGCCGATGATCGGTGAATACCCTTCCAGAGGTGCATCTGGGTTTGCCAACCAATAGCTGTCATTGGAATTAGTGACATAATCCTTGCGCCGCAACCTTGGCATTTCCTCAGCAGGCAAGGCACCCGCAACTGCAGAGCGTGAGTCAATTTTCCATTCACACTCTGGCTCAGCACCGTTCAAAACAACAATGTGTGCGGGCAGCTGATTGACCTTGACACGGCAACGGTCCAGTAACTGCGCATCCACATTCGGGGTCACCGAAATATCTGCATAAAAAGCTGTGCCGTTTCGGTCCGCGGCGATGGTGTTGGTCCATGGCACACCCTGCATACTAATGGCAGCCTCAATATCGTCAATCGATTCCGCCACGTTGAGCGCATCGTAAGTCGCTATATTTTGTGTATTATTGACATTGACATCCCGAATCGCATAAGCCACTTCGGTGTTCCATGCCAGGGCCTCACTCATCACCACCGGACCGTAATGAGTCAGGTAAATAGTTTGTTGCCTTGTTTGGGTATTGCCATCACCATCAAGCACCTCAACATCCACACTGCTTGCCACAATTGGCCGGTATTCGTCCCCATATTTGTACTCCATCGGATTCTCCGGGTTGAGGCGTAACTCGTACAGGGTAAAACGCAAAGCCGTGGATACGGTATGCGACCAGGCAATATCCTTGTTAAAACCAATCGCCACCCGGTTGGTGGTGAGCAGGCTCACACCCATAACGTCCAGCTGACCGGGAATAGTCGTATGTATCATGTGAAAACGGGAAGAGCCCCGCCAGGGGTAATGTGGGTTACCGAACAACACACCACGACCTGATTCTGTGACATCACTACCAAGCGCTATAGCATTACTGCCGATACCCATTTCAAAATCATAACGATTGTCAGCAAAGAAAGGTGTTGTTGGAGTTGGCATTGTCAACGACAAACCCGGTGGTACTGCGTTTGCAATATCGTTCTGAAACCAACCCAGACCATAACGGATACCCACACCCATGGTTAAACGTACCAAGTCGTGCTCGGTAATCGGTCGAATCCAGGGCTTTCCTGCACAGGCTAGTGGCAGATGATCTGCGTGATCCCTTAAATAGCGGTTGTAACCAGCAGTATAACCGCTTGAAAACTCGTGCTCGTTGTCACTTTGTTTAGCAGAAAATGCAAACAAGCGGTCAGCGGTCAACATTCCGCGGTGAAAAACGTCACTTTGCAGATTACCGTTGTCGGGGCCAAGAAAGCGGGAAAGATCACCATTTACCGTCATTACATCATTGGCAATTACACATACACCATCGGTTGCTGTTGCATAGGCGAAGCCATAACCCATTCCGGCCCAGTCATCTGCCTTGACATGCGGAATACCATAACTGGTCCAACGGATTTGTGTCTCGAAGCTTGCCGGTGTTGAACTGGGTTTCGGTATCGATACGCAGGCTGACAATAGAATTGTGCTGGCCATAGTTAGCATAATTTTTAACATGTTTATTCCCTGACGGTAATTGTTTATCGGTTGACCTTAACACCTGCATAGCCCGTTCATACACCGAACGCGCATCAAACCAACGCTTTGTTCCCCTTTAAAACAGGATTAGTTGTCGCCAGAATGCCTGGCGTTAGTGTCATTTCAAGTCTGTAGTGTGGGGTTCAGCGAGCTGTGAAGTGGTTGGGCGCACCAAGAGTAGGCGCTTGAGGCGAGGCACGTCTCGCCGGCAATGGCCTGGTCCTTGCCCAGAGGCATAACACCGCGAACGACCGCTTCACGGCTCGCCCGAAGGGAGCTACCCAGATGCCCCAATACGGCGTTGCAGCCCTTGAAAAGGACATGCCATTTCCTGCGGACTGCGTCTTGTCTTGGACCATCTGGGTAGCTCTGAACCCTACACTACAGGCTTGACATGACACTAGTCCCCCCAGCTATAACTCATTTGAAAATCCCATTGATCGCTGGTTAACAGTAGAATCTGTGACTCATCCAGCTGATTCTGAGCCTCAATAGACTCTTCTTCTGAATACATTAAGGCAAAACTCAAGTCATGGCCATTGCTTAGCTTACGGCTGAAACCCGCGGTGTAATGAACCTCTGTTAAGTTGACCAGTAACGTATTAAAGGTGTTTTCACTCGCTTTTACCGGCTGGTCGCTAAGACTCACCCCCGCACGAACCGTCCATCTCTCGTTTATATTCCAACTGCCGCCAAAACTGACTACCGGCACGTCCTTCCAGTCAAACCCCGGTCCGTTTTTACCACCCAGGCAACGGCTCAAATCAGTTCCGGCAAAACCCGCCGTCGGGCAATCATAAATATTGGTGAACGAATTACCGAGTGCATCAATTTTCGAATACAGGATATGTTGTATATCTATATTGTATGAAAATCGCCCTTTCGGTTGCCAGGTCAAGCCCAACCTGAACCATGCGGGGATATCCAGGTCTCCACCACCGGCCAGCAAATCAGCATAATCAGCAGATGAACCGATGTTGATTTTCGATTGATACATCACACCCAGAGCGAAATTCTCACCCAATAAGCGATGCAAGCCCACTTTCAGTCCCACACCGTAATTAACATCACGGCCATTGCCACTCAGATTATCTGGTAGATGGCTACCATTGCTGGCAGCAAATGTTTCGCTATATTTGGACAAGCCACCCAAGCCTTGAGCCTCCAGGCTTTGTGCAGCCAATACTGCGGAAATACCATACGATGTTTCTTCACCCAGTTTCTTTGCCCAGGTGATATCCACAAGGGCCTGTGATATCTCCAGACCCGCAGTGCCGTCACCATAAGTACCTTGAAACGTCGATACTCCCAAGGGACCGGTCGCATCGGGGTCAAACGTTGCTTCACCACCCTTGTAAGTGGCGCCAATTCCACTGCGTGTATAAATCGCCCAGGCAAAAGCTGAGCCATTTCCCATTTGTCGGCTACGTGCAATCTCCGGAATGATAAAAACATCTTCGTCACTATCAATGTTCACTGTTCCAAAGCTGAACGATCCGAGATCACCTTGGTTCCCACCAAAGAAAGTTGAGTAATTTCTATTCGGCATAAATACAGAAACACCAACATCCGTCCTGTTTTCCAGGAAAGCAGCCACCGCAGGGTTATTTACAATTGAAATTGCCTCTTCCGGCATTGCCATACCGGCACCGGCCATTGCTTTGTTGCGAACACCCACACCGTGCGGGAAATAACCATTGCTCGCGAGCACAAAGTCACAGCATAGTAATCCTGAAACCACCAAGACAACAACCGACACATTATAAGGACGATTCACGATGCTTCCCTCACTCAAGGAGTGCAGTATTATCTCACAATATACTTGAATTATAACGATAATTCTGTAGGAAAGAGCCACCTATTGGTCATAAAAAAACCAGCAAACATTGTTCAGAACGTATATTTGAAAATAATTCCGTTAGTCGCCGGGTTATTCCAATTAGCTTGCAACGTAGTGATATCCGGCCTTGCTGCCGGGCTGTATACCCTGGCCCAATTCAAACTCGCCGTATCCTCGGTGTTGAGATAATAAAGCTGGATTTGGAAACTGCCAGGCGCCTGCCAAGTCAAGCGGAAATCGGTCCTGCTGTGCGAGCCTTGCCTTACACCAGACAAATTGATGTCGGATGCATAATAAGAACTGGCATAGGTGCTTTGCAGGTACAACTCCAGAGCACCCCAGTTTTTCATGCTGTAGGTGTAGGAGGTTTGCAGACCAGCCACCCATTTTGGTGATAAAGCTGGCTGCCAGCCATCAAAAGAAAGCGAGTCCCCATCCGTGTGACCCGGTATATCGCCAAAACCCGCCAAGTTTGCCGTGACGTAATCTCCAAAACTAGCATCCGTGTAGGCAATATTGGTGGCAAGCTGCCAATTCCGCAACGGTGACCACTGGAGTTCTACCTCAAGGCCCATAGCATCCAGAGCCCCACCATTACCCGTATATTCTGTGGCTTCCGGTGAACCCGGAAATGGCAATACCAGGAAAGACTGTGACTGGACATCCTGGAAATCGTTGTACCAGGCTGACAGGTTCAGTTGTACATTACTATTTGCAAGCACACTTTTCAGACCGAACTCAAATGCCGTCAGTTTTTCAGGTTCCCAGGTCGGGTTGACTCCAGGTGCCGAGTTGATACCACCGGCAAGGTAGCCAGTTGAAGCTGAGACATAGCTCATCATGTGCTCGCTAATGTCGTATTGTAGGGCCGCCTTCCACAAAACATCGTCCCAACTGCCTTGTTCGCCTGTCCTGAGTGTCTTGCTATCCTCATTCCAGCGTAAACCACCGGTCAACGTCAATCGATCACCTAGTTCATAACTGGCCTGACCGAAAACAGCCTTGGAATCTGCTAAGAAATCCCCTTTCACATCCCAATCCGGTTGATAAAGTATCCCCTGGTATACCTGAAGCCAGCCCCAATCCGCTTCCCGATCGGACCAATAGAGGCCTACTAGCCAACTAAGGTCGCTGCTACCTTTAGATGATAAGCGCAATTCGCTGGACCAACCGGTTTCATCGGTGCTCCAACCCGCAAATTCACTGGTGGTGAATTCTCCTGCACTGCTGAAATCGCTATCATAAACTTGGCTACCCTCAAAGACCATTTGACTACTCAACCATTGCAAACTGGCGAAACCCATATCCCAGTTGACGTCAATAGCATTGATCCCATGTTCGTATTGGGTCGCAGAAATGAAATTCCGATACACATCCCATGGTCCGGTATCGGCTATGAATCCCTCCGGCGCAAACTGGTGTCCAGGTTTTAGCTCGCCATCGACATAAGCGCCGATCTGTTGATAACCCCAGGGAGCTGTGCCTGTACCGTTTTCATCCTGATATTTTCTCCACAAGAGAATGCTGAGTTTATCATTGGGCTGCCACAACAGACTGGTACGCAGCGTTTGTTCTTTGCGGTCATTAAGGTCATCTGAATCGGGTTCAATAACATGGTTGTTGATATAACCTGAACGACCTTCAGAAAGGCCAGCCATACGGATTGCCAGGGTATTACTGATTGGGATATTGAGGGCGAGGTTCCAACTTGTTCTATCTGGAAGGCCATTTCCAGCTTCAGCGTAGCCATGAAATCCATCAAAGTTGGGCTTATTCGTTACAACACTGATGGCCCCGGCGTATGCGTGTTGCCCAAAACTTGTTATTTGGGGTCCACGCAGCACCTCTATTCGCTCTACATCCAGCAGGGAATCCAGTCTGGCAGTTGAGGTTGGGATATACACTCCATCCTCATAAACACCCACGACTGAATTGGCCTCCGGCCCGATGCTATTGGTTCTGGCACCACGCATTGAAAACCGCGCATCGTGGCCGCTTTGCCCGTATCGCAAACCGGGCACCAGGAACTCGAGCCGCGACAGGTCGTCAACGCCACCGTAGAATAGTTCCTTCGTATCCAAACGGGTTATCGCGGCTGCTAAGCTGGGTTGTGATCGACTGCTTGTCGTCATGACATTTGCAGGTTTGTCTGCAGCATGCACTGGGGTTGAACCTTTCACGTCCAGAGTAGATGCCTGTTGTGTCCCGGTAATTTCATTTCTGGTCTCTTCCAGTTCAGCTCTCAGACCTGAAATGATCCTGTTGGCATCTTTAATCTGTGTTTCGAGTTGGCTAATCTGCGCCTGCAAAGCAGCTTCACGTTCATTCAAAACTGGTTCGGCCGACTCTGATGCTTCAATTCCAGCCGCTGCAAAAGTCATCATGACAATGGTGAACAAAGAAATTAGAGCTGGTCGCATGAGATTCTCCGAATAAATATTAATGCGAACTGACTGGTTTAATAAGGTGACTGCCTTAGACATCCTGGGCAGCATATGACCCCATGCTTCCCGGAAACATTTTATTCCTTGCTCCCATAGGCCAGGTCACCTGCGTCTCCAAGACCGGGAACAATATAGGACTTCGAGGTCATTTCGTGATCCACGGCAGCTGCCCATATAGTCATTTCTGCAGGTATTTGTTCCTGCACAAAACGAATACCCTGGTCAGTGGCAATGACCGTTGCGACATGTAGATGTCGGGGTGTACCCCTCTCAAGCAAAGCCTGGTATGCCAGCACCATGGAGGAACCGGTGGCCAGCATCGGGTCACACAGGATGACCGTTTTGCCTTCCAGGTCCGGGCTGGCCAGATACTCCACCTCAACATCGAATGCATCGTCGTCACCATGATGTATACGGTAGGCAGATATAAATGTATTTTCGGCCTGGTCAAAATAATTCAAAAACCCCTGGTGTAGTGGCAAACCGGCGCGCAATATGGTTGCCAACACTGGCTGTTGCACAAGAACCTTACAATCTGATGCACCAAGCGGTGTTGTGACTGATCGTTTTTTATACGCCAGGACCTTGCTGATTTCATAGGCCATGAGCTCACCCACACGCTCAAGGTTACGTCGGAACCGCATACTGTCTGCCTGAACATCCACGGCCCTGATTTCCGCCATGAACTGGCTTAAGATGGAGTCTTGCTGACTAAGATTATGGATTTTTATTGTCATGACGATAAGACCTGATCGAGTCTACTTAAATAATGGTAAAATGACAGGCGATTCTAACATGCCAGGCACCGCTCTCACGATACCAACTTCAGCTAAACTCGCAGTTATCACGTTGAAGGGACACTAGTGTGGACATATATTTTGGAACCATTGTCAGGGCTGCGCCTGTCAGCGAGGGCGGCAGTTTGTTCAAACTGGACTGGGAAAGTAAATCCATCGTCCGGGAGGTTCCCATCGTGCCAGTTGAGCCCGCACTGGACCATGACCCGAACGCGCGTGGCAATGTGCGTGGTTGCCGGGGCATCAGAGTAATCAATGATGAAGTGATTGTCGCCGATTACCACACATTGAATTTTTTCGACCGCGAACTGAACCTTAAACATAAGTTTTCACATGACCTGATGGTTGGCTTGCACGAAATCGATAGCACGGACACATCGGTGTGGGTGGCATCAACCACGCTTGATGCAGTGGTAAAATATAACCTTGCTAACGGCATGAAAGAAGCTGAGTACTGGCCCCGTGAGATGCCCGAATTTCAGCAAGCACTCAATCTAAAACCGTTAGCTATCGACAAGAACATCGATAACCGCGCGAAATTCCTTGATAACACTTCCTTTCGGGGACCGTCTCATCTGCACTTAAACGCAGTCTGCGAGTTTCGTGGAGAAATCTATGCCTTGTTTCACTCTAAATGCGTTGTCGCCAACCTTTCCCGTGGCACCATTGTTATCACCGACAAGAGGTTAAAACATGCACACAACCTGATCATGGAAGAGCCAGGC
Organism: Gammaproteobacteria bacterium; assembly: GCA_021772935.1. GTDB lineage: Bacteria > Pseudomonadota > Gammaproteobacteria > Xanthomonadales > SZUA-36 > SZUA-36. The sequence goes on along the minus strand of JAJFLA010000046.1, from coordinate 131,022 downwards.
GTGGTGTATATCAACGATACACATCGCGCCGTAGTACGCGTGTATGACCTTGCGAGCGGGAAACAAACCCGCGCCATCGACATAAAAAAAATGCCTGGTATCAAATCTCTGGTATTAAAAAGTGCCGTTCGAGCCTTGCAGGAAATGGGTATTTCTTTTTTTGGCTCCCGACGCAAAGCCACCGCCAGACCATTGTATCTGCGCGGACTGGCATTATATGGTGACTTGATGTTCGCGGGGTTTTCCCCTGCCACCATTGTGTGTATCGACAAAAATAGCGGGCAACTGATCGATTATTATTTTCACAGCAGCGATGCGCGGGTTTGTATTCATGGTCTGACAGTCGTATAACATGGCGTTATTCAGGGTATAATGGTTTCAAGGCATTCACTTATAAACACATCTGTGGTTCCTTAACAAAAACACCTAAAATCATGCAAAAACATCATCGATTTCTGAGCCTGTTACTGGTACTGCTACTGATCGGCAGTAACATGGTTTTCAATGACCATATTTCCAGCCACAAATCGACAGATTCAGGATGGTGCTCTTTTTGTGTACACCCCGGTGGGGACGACAACGCTGCGGTTGCCGAATCCAGTGAAAATTCAGTCATACCAATCACACACACCTTCAGCCAGTTACCTACACCCTGCTCCTTCCTTGACGTTCTTTCACACGATCAACAAAGCCGGGCACCTCCCGTTATCACCTGATTATTAGTTTTAGCATTTCTGCCATCTGTTCTTTCGCAGACCGTTACAAAACGAATTTTCTGGAGAAAAATTATGCGTATCTTATCCACAGGCATCTTATGGGCTTGCCTGTTCTGCATGATCACACCAGCGCTGGCGCAGTCCGAACTAGACTTGTTGCGAGCTGAGCTGACCCAAATGAGAGCTGAATACGAAGCACGTATCACCCAACTTGAAAAACGCCTGAAAACCTTTGAAAACAAATCAGTTGCGGCAAAACAAACAGCTCCGCCGGCCGCAGAAACTGATCCTTGGCAAGCGGCTGGCGATAGCGGCCGACCAGGCACTGGTAACAAGCCGTCATTTAACCCGGATATCGGTGTTATTTTCCAGGGTCAGGCATGGAATTATGACAATGATCCTGACCATTACGTCATTCCGGGCTTTCCACTTGGTGGTGAAGCGGGTCCTTTGCCTGAAGGCCTTTCATTAGGTGAGATCGAAATTGACATCTCTGCCAATGTTGACGATAAATTTACTGCCTGGCTGACCGTTCCTATCGTGATTGAAGATGGTGAAACAGTTGTAGAAGTCGAGGAGGCATGGATTGAAACCTTGGCCCTTCCAGCAGGTCTATCCCTGCGCGTGGGTCGCTATTTCTCCAATATCGGTTACCTGAATGATAAACACTCACACGCTTGGGATTTTGTTGATCAACCCCTGTCTTACCAGGCTTTTCTGGGTAATCAGTATATTGATGATGGTGCACAGCTAAGATGGCTGGCGCCAACCGACATGTACCTGGAATTAGGTGGGGAAATCAATCGCGGTGACCGTTACCCGTCAGCTGGAGCGGGTAGTTCCGGATATGGCAGTTATACCTTGCATGCTCGGTCTGGCGGCGATATCGGCTTCAGTCACAGTTGGCAGGCAGGTCTTTCGTATTTGCAATCAGACGCCATTGAACGTGTATCCGGTGGTGAAGATGAAGCCTTGTTATTCACCGGGCAATCCGAATTGATGATAGCCGAATTGGTATGGAAATGGGCACCAAACGGTAACAACAAACAACGTAATCTCAAACTACAGGCTGAATATCTATGGCGTAATGAAGTCGGAACATATCGCTTACCCGATGGTCGCCAACTACCCTATGACAGCGATCAACAGGGTTGGTATGTGCAGGCCGTTTTTCAACCCATTCCACGATGGCGTTTGGGGCTTCGTTATGACCGCTTATCTTCGGATGAGCCAGGTGACGCTTTTCGAGATACCAGCCTGTCGCCCGCCGCCAACGACCCATGGCGGTACAGCTTGATGGCGGACTGGTCCAATAGCGAATTTAGTCGGCTCAGGTTGCAATATACAAACGACCAGGCAGGCCAGGAAGATGACAAGCAATGGGGTCTGCAATACATCTTTAGCATCGGTGCACATGGCGCACACTCATTTTAAGCAACACTCAAATTAAGAAATAAACTGATGAAAAATATCATATTAGTCACAGCGCTATTGTTTTTTCCCTTGCTATCAAAGGCAGACCTCAGAGTGTTTGCCTGCGAGCCAGAATGGGCAGCCCTGGCCGATGAGCTTGGCACAGACCGGGTCAAAACCAGTAGTGCCACCAACGCTTTGCAAGATCCACACTATATTCAGGCCAGACCCAGCCTGATTGCAAAAGTCAGGCGTGCCGACCTGGTCATTTGTAGCGGCGCACAACTTGAGATCGGCTGGTTACCCATGCTACTGAGCAAAGCCAATAATCCGAAGGTTATGCCCGGGCGCCCAGGCTTTCTGGAGACAGCCCTACTTGTGAACCGACTTGATATCGCGAGCAATACCGACCGCTCCCAGGGTGATGTACATCCCCAGGGCAATCCACATATTCAAACCAACCCACATAATATATTGCTGGTTGCCGGCATCATGACTGAACGTATGATTCAACTGGATGCAGATAACGCGGCTACATACCAGCAAGGCTTCGATAGTTTTCGTAAGCGTTGGTCCGCAGCGATCATAAACTGGCAAGAACGTGCTTCGGTTTTACGTGGCCGAAAAGTGATTGCCCACCACAAATCATGGATTTACCTGGAAGCCTGGCTGGGTCTTGAAGAAGTCGCGACACTGGAACCTGTACCTGGTGTGCCCCCTTCTGCTGGCCACCTCGGAAATTTGATACAAAACTATGCTCATAATGGTGTTGTGGATTACATCATTCGTGCGCCATTTCAAAGTAAAAAACCATCAATGTGGCTTTCCGAACGTACGGGCATACCCGCGGTCATGTTACCTTTGACGGTTGGTGGCAGCGATAAGGCAAGCGACCTTTTTAGCCTGTTTGATGACATCCTTGATCGTTTACTATCCGCCGAACAGCAATAAGAGAGAACCTGCAACATGGAATTACTGGATTGGTCAATACTGGGGCCCGCAATCATTGCAGGCTTGTTGGTATTGAGTACCCATGTGCCCCTGGGTCAGGAGGTCCTCAAGCACGGTATCATTTTCATTGACTTGGCGATCGCACAGATCGCTGGCCTGGGTGTTCTGGCTGCAGGTGTGATGGGTTGGGAAGACAACATGTGGCTCGTGCAGGTCTGTGCCGTAAGTGCAGCGTTGCTGGCCTCTACAGGTTTGAACTGGACAGAAAAACGCTGGCCACGATCACAGGAGCCCCTGATTGGTATTCTGTTTGTGCTCGCCGCTACCGGCAGCATATTGTTGGTCGCTGAGAACCCGCACGGCGCGGAACACCTTAAAGACCTGCTGGTCGGTCAGATTCTCTGGTCAACATGGAAAATGCTGGCACCCATCGCGCTGTTGTATGCACTACTTCTCGCAATCTGGTTCAAGTGGCAAGATCGTATCGGGCGCCAGGGTTTTTATATCATCTTTGCCTTTGTGGTCACAGCTTCTGTACAACTTGTGGGTGTTTATCTGGTTTTTGCCAGCCTGATCATACCTGCACTGGCCACCCGTCGACTGCACGGGACACGACGCTTAATGATCGGTTACCTTTTGGGTGCGGTAGCATTTGTGCTTGGTATCGTACTATCGGCGTTGTTTGATTTGCCAACCGGCGCGGTAGCCGTCTGGAGCATGGCGATTCTGGCAACCATTACAGGTTTCTGGCTTGGGCATCGAATCAAGGATGACTCAAATGACTGAGCCCAGTTATTTGTGATTTCATAGGCTTACCAGCACACAGTGCCAGTTACGATGCCGGCGCTGGCGCTACAGCGTACAAAAGTAATTGACGCAATAGCTTCTCCATCACACTGTCCATGCCGTGTTGAAAAGCAGTAACAATCGCATTCATGTTGTCTTCATGAACCGGTGCCGTTGCACTTAGTTGAACAGGCATTGAAACCCCTGATTCACATTGATATTGACCGTCAATGGTGATATTGATCCCGGAGGTACTACCACTTGAATCAGTGTTGGCAAAAAACTCCTGTAACTCCAGGCGTAGATCACAATCTTCGTGACCGTTCCCGATACGCTCGGAAATAGTGTCAAAGTGGCCCGAAGTCTGCAATGACCTGGCACTGAGTGACGAAATCAGTTCAGGCAGGTTATCCGACCAGCGCGCCGCGGCGTAGTGATTGATTTGTCCATCATCAGAAAGCGTCAATATTTGATTGGTATCCAAGCCGAGACTAACGGTGACCTCGATCGCCACTACCAAAACCCGGTTCGCAGAGACCTGATATGACATCCCGGTATAGGGCTTCAACCACCAGGTCCTGGCCGCAGGTTTATCACTACGAGTGAGTCCAGCACACGCACTGACCAGGATGGTCAGCAACAGCAGGCCAACCACCATCAAATTCCCTGGATATTTTATACCAGGGAGCCTCTGAACAAGTCTATTGTTCCACATCGACGCTAGCCTCATTGGGTTTGTAGATCAACTTCGAAGGATCTTCACGCAAGTCCTTCACCAATTTCTCAATCTCCCGCAGTGCAGCGCGCGCGTCGGTAACCAATGCAGGGACCTGACCAAGTCCGTCTTCCATAAAGGCATTCATGTCAGTGTCGTTAGCTGCCGTCCAGACCTCCAGTCGTGCACCGATAAGTGCCAGACTATGCGTCGTCTGTTCAAGGTTTTCGACCGTCGCTGACAGTCCGGGTGTCAGCTTGCCGGTCATGGACTTAATTTGCACAAGATTACTATTGAGTTCTTCCATTACCGTCTTAAGCAAAGCAGGGAGTTCACTGATGACCTTTTCCTGTGAAGCCAGGGCCTTGGTAACGCTTGACATATCTTCAAGCACATTGCTTACAAAATCCCGGTTTTTCTGATCAAGAACCTGGTTGATTTGTAACAATACTGAATCAAGCTTATCGACAATACCAGGTGCTTTTGCCAGCAACGCACTGAAGCCTGTATCACGGATAGCAATCACCGGAAATTCACTGTCTTTATTCTTTTTCAAAGCTGCGTGCAAGCCGGGATCGGCGTTCAACTTGATGACGGCTACGCCGGTAATACCCTGGAAAGCCAGACTGGCATAAGTACCTGCGTTGATGGGTATGGATTTTAGCACTTCAGCGTCAACACGAACTCGCATGGATTCCCCGGGAATGATATCCATGGCAGTGACCGTTCCGACTTCTACTCCCATATAAAATACCGGTCCACCAAGCATCAGACCGCCAACGTCCTGCTCAAAGAACATCGAATAATTGACCGTAGGTTCCGAAGCTTGCCTACCTGTCAACCAGAACGTTGCAGCCACAAATGCTGTGAGAGCCAGGGCAACAAACAAACCGACGGCAAAATTTTTATTGTTGATGCTTAGTTCCTCCAACTGCGTGACGCGCCCTTTGTGCGCGTGGCACGCCAAAATAGCTTTTGATCCATGGATGTTCAGAATCCAGTATCTCAGCCACGCTTCCCACCACTACGCTCCTGTCCACAAGTACCGCTATGCGATCACAAATACCAAACAGACTGTCAACATCATGGGTGATCATCATGATGGTCAGGTCGAGATTATCGTGCAGGTAAGTGATCAATTCGTCAAATTCAGTGGCGGCAATCGGATCAAGGCCTGCAGTGGGCTCATCCAGGAAGAGAATCCTGGGTTCCAATGCCAGTGCTCTTGCCAATGAAACCCTCTTTCTCATACCACCCGATAGTTCAGACGGGTATTTGTCTGCAACTGACAGGGACAAACCGGTCATCAACAGTTTCAGGCTGGCCAGTTCATGTCGCGTTTCTACCGGCATATTTGAATGCAATGCAATCGGCAATTCGACATTTTCCTGTACGGTCAAACCGGATAAAAGCGCCCCACCCTGAAATAATACACCCCAACAACGGCTCGGCCCCGGTTGGTGATACTTAATTTTCTGTCCAAGTACCGTAATAGTGCCACTGTTTGGTCTTTGCAGGCCTAGAATGCTACGCATCAGCACCGACTTTCCACTACCAGAACCACCTACGACACCGAGGATCTCATCGCGCCGCACATCCAGGCATAGCTGGTCGTGTACGACCTGGCTGCCAAAACGATTGACCAGCTTATCAACTGAAATGATGATATCCATCAGATACCCATACGTGTGAATAAGGTTGCAAAAAAAGCATCAGCAACAATGATCATAAAAATTGACTGTACCACTGCCATGGTGGTTTTCAGGCCCAGTTCTTCAGCCGAAGATTTAACTTGCAAGCCACGCAAGGTGGCGACCATGGCAATCAGCAAGGCAAAAACAGGAGCCTTGCTCAAACCAACGTAGAAATCTGCCAGATCGGTGCTGTAAGCCACACGCTCAACAAACTGCAGACCACTAATGCCCATCGAGCCCATTGCGATCAAAGCTCCACCGGCAATACCGGCAATATCTGCAAATATGGTCAGAATGGGAAGCGCGATCACCAGTCCGAGTATGCGAGGAATAACCAGCACCTGGTTGGGGTTCAGGCCCATTACACGCATAGCATCCACTTCTTCGTTAAGCTTCATGACACCCAATGCGGCGGCAAAGGCGCTTCCGGACCGACCCGCCACCATGATCGCAGCCAGTAGCACACCCATTTCACGCGTAATTGAGATACTCACCAGATCCACCACAAGCACGGTCGCACCAAACTTCTCCAACTGCCCAGCCGCCTGGTGGGCCGTTACAATACCGATTAGAAAAGTAATGACCATCACAACCGGGATAGCCTGTACACCGGTGAAGTAAACCTGCTTGATGGTTTCACCCACCATGATCAATGATGGCCTGCGTACACCATCGAGGATGGATCTTGCAATTGTGCCGAGATCTTCGATACTTGTAGCGGTGGTCCGGCCCAACTTTTCCACAGTCCTGCGCAGAACCTTTACACGTTGAGGACTCACTGGAGTTTGTTCGTATTCGCGGATGGCAGCAGCGTCAATAACATGCTGCAGAAATTTAAAATGTCCAGCTTTGAAACCCGTTAACTCGGACTTTATCCCCAACTCAGATAATTGCTCACTGCGGTCATAGAGGACCCAGGCACCAGCTATATCAATATCCTCCAGACCCGCACATTGAAATGTAACGAGCTGCCCTGCTTCTGGTAATACCAGCGCGGTTGCATCTTCCAGAGCCAGAACCTGGTCAAATATCCAGTGACCCTTAACATTGACTATCAGTCTGCCAGGCTGATTTTCTATACTGAGGAATGCGTTGCTCATAATCCGTGCAAATAGTAATATGGGCGCGGTCTGTACATGCTTGCATTGTAATCACAAATACAACGAAAGACGATTTTTGCCGTCTGCAAGTTGGAGCCCACTTGGGTTTATCGACCATTTTTGCGCCGAAACACATATAAAACTTACGAAACATTAATATCGAGGAACGATTTTAGAAGAAGTGTGAATTAAATAAGTCATGAAATAATTAGCCTGTCTTGCGTGGAACCGGGAAGGTTTAGCAGCATGGGCAAACCAAGGAATAACATTATGGATACAAAAAAATTACTACTTTCTGCTATCACTCTTTCATTGGCCAGCACTGCCATGGTCAATGCAGCTTTCGCTCAGGACGCACAAGAGGCCACCGTTTTTGAAGAGGTTATCGTCACTGCAACAAAGCGTGCACAAAGCATCTACGACGTACCAGTGGCCATCAGTGCATTTACCGCTGAAGGTATCAAAAATCAAGGCATCACAGATTTAACTGACATCGGCAAATTCGTGCCGAATATGAACGTAACCGGTTTTTCTGCGGGACACACCTCCTCAACCAATCCATTTATTCGTGGTATCGGTATGCAGGATCACCTGATCACGACTGACCCGGGTGTCGGCGTCTATGTTGATGGTGTCTATCTTGGGCGCCAGGTCGGTCAAAACTGGAGTCTGGCCAACATTGAACGCATCGAGGTGCTCAGGGGTCCGCAAGGCACCCTCTACGGTCGTAACTCTATCGGTGGTGCAATCAATATCATCACCGCTCAACCTGGTGATAAAGAAGGTGGTCGGGTTAGTGCAACTGTTGGCTCACGTGGTCGTTTGAATGGTGATTTTTACATCAACCACAAGCTCTCTGACACCGTGGCGATGTCTTTTTCCGGTGCCTACACAAAAAGGGATGGAATTGGTGAGTTCCTTAATATTGATACACCTCGTGAAGTCGGTGAGAACAGAGATCTGTCCGGCCGTTTCGCGGTTAAATTCCAACCCAATGACGACTTCTCACTGTTAATTGCTGTCGATGGCAATACCGGCAGAGGTGGTTTGCGTCCTTACACCACACTGATCGACGAAGTACCTAATGGTGCAGTTTATCAGGCGGGCTACAGAAACTCTGATGTCTCGGTCAACCCATTTGACAACAATACAGGTCAGGCAGATCAAACCGGCGTCAGTAATTCAGCCGAGGGCATTGCACTGACAGCCGAATACGCCATTAACGATGAGCTAAGCGCCAAGTTGATTGTCAGTGATCGTCACTCCGAATATAAAGCCGGTCTCGATGACGACAGCTTTATTGATAATTTTATTACTTTTCCTGAAGTCGGTGAAGCCGACCAGACATCTGCAGAACTGCAGTTCTCCGGTGATTTTGGCAGCTGGGATTTTGTCGGCGGTCTCTATTACTTCACTGAAGATGGCTTCGGAAGACAGGACAATACCGTATTCACATTCTTTCCTGGCGACGACCTGCTTGTGCAAGACATGGAAAGCAAGGCTGTCTATGCCAATGTTGGATTCCAGGTTAATGAAAAACTGCGTATTTCAGGTGGCCTGCGTTATACCGACGATGAAAAAGAAGCCGGCTTTAATATCAACTCAGGCCTGGCAGATGCGCACAATAGCCGCGACTGGACCGAGACCAGTTGGGAAGTGGCCGCAACTTATGAAATGAGTGATGACATGAGTGTGTATGGCACGATCCAGAACGGTTATCAGTCGGGTCAGTTCCCACCGCGCCCGTTTTGCCTGTTTGGCTTCCTTGATTTTACCCAACCCGGTAATCTCGCCACACCCAACTGTTTTGAAGCCAACGAAAACGTCACCGCGATCAACTATGAAGTTGGTATCAAAGGCGAGCCCATGTCAAACCTCCGCATGAGCCTTTCTGTGTTTTATACGGAATACTCTGACCTGCCCTACCAGGTCAGCACCACTACCGGTGGTGGTTTCGACACCCGCAACCTGATTGTAGACCAGGATTCCATTGGTATTGAATGGGAAAGCACATTAATGCTCAGTGACGACTTCTCCCTTCACGCAACCGTTGGCTACATTAACGTAGATGTCGATGATCCGGTAGCAGTTGCCCCGCTGACACCCGACTGGACCATTTCCCTGAGCCCTGAATACACTTTCGCGATGGGTGACGGCAGCGAATTGCGTTTCCGTGCTGACTGGTCTTTCCGTGATGACATGTTTGGTGAACCAACTGCTGATCCAGGCCGGTTCACTCAAATCGACAGCCGCGACTTGCTCAACTTTAACATCACCTATACACCTTCTGATGCCAACTGGAATGTGTCGCTTTATGGCACCAACATTACCGATGAGCGTTATGACAACGCTCGCCTGAACACCGGTGACTACATCATTGTTATTCTTAACAATGATGCCAGTGAATTTGGTGTACGGTTTACCCAGTTCTTCGGCGAATAGCGTTAAAGTCAATCAAAGCCGGCGACAGATTGTCGCCGGTTTTTTTGTGGCCGTTCTATTTGTCATCATCAATCAATAAGATACTACTTCCAACTTTGACTTCCTGCATCACAACGTAGGTGTGAGTTTCTCTCAGGTTGGGTATGGCGGCCAGTTCATGTCCAAGAAAGTCACGGTAGGCCTGCATATCTGAAGCACGTACCTTGATCAGATAATCAAAACCACCTGAAACCATGTGACATTCTTGTACTTGCTCGAGACGGATTACTGACTGGTTAAAGTCCTCCAGGTCATTACTCGCGGTACTGTGCAGTGTGACTTGGATAAATGCCAGTAAACCTGCGTTCAACTTATACGGGTTCAGGATACCAACGTATTTTTCTATATAGCCCTCACGCTCCAATCGTTTGACACGCTCAAGGCAAGGCGGTGGACTGAGGTGCACCTGCTGTGCCAGATCCACATTGCTGATTCTTCCACTTTTCTGCAGTATCTCTAAAATACGATAATCAGTCCGGTCTAGCGCTTTGTGTTTTTTTACCATAATAAACTCAATAATTAGCAGTGTTTAACAGAACATTGTTCTGATTATATCAATTTTTCCGAGAATAATATTATGGTAATTACGTCAAAATAACAGCTATATATTGAGCAGATCATTTGACAGGGGTCGTCGTGTCTATGCAGCCATCACTCGACATATTACGTGCCGAAATCCGCCAACACACCCATGCAGACGAAGCAGCCTGTGTAAAGCGACTTTTACAAGAATCTCCGCTGACCGAGGTTCAACGTAAGCATGTTGTAGCCCGAGGCTGTGCAATCGTAACTGGTTGCCGTAAAGATGCCGACAAGGCGGGCATGCTGGACATGTTCATGCAGCAATACAGTCTTTCCAGCAAGGAAGGTGTGGCAATGATGTGTCTTGCAGAATCGCTATTGCGGGTACCCGATACCGAGACTGCCGATGACCTGATAGCTGAAAAGATTCTCTCAGGGACGTGGGCTGAACACCGAGGACAGTCCGACTCATTGTTCGTCAATGCCTCTACCTGGGGTCTGATGCTGACAGGCCGGGTAGTCACTCTTGAATCCGAAATAACCGAAAGCACAGATACCTGGATGAAGAAGCTGGTCAACCGTGTTGGTGAACCCGTAGTTCGTACCGCCGTACGCCAGGCCATGAAAATCATGGGTCAACAATATGTTTTGGGACGTGACATTGAAGAGGCACTTGAGCGGGGTCGTAAAGAAAACACAGAGGACACACGATTCTCCTTTGACATGTTAGGTGAAGGTGCTCGTACGATGCGGGATGCCGAGCGCTACTTCGACGCCTACAAGCAAGCGATTCGCGAAATTGGCAAACAGGAAAACAAAACCATTATTTCTGCGGCCAACAGTATTTCAATGAAGTTATCCGCACTGCATCCACGCTACCAATACGCGCAGAGACCACGGGTGATGGCCGAGATGCTGCCACGTGTTCGTGAACTGGCACTGGAGGCCAGGAACTACGGTCTTGGTTTCACAATAGATGCAGAAGAGGCGGACCGTCTGGATATCTCACTGGATATTTTTGAGTCACTGGCCCGTGACCCCGGCCTCATGGACTGGGATGGCCTCGGTTTTGTGCTGCAGGCGTATGGAAAGCGTTCCCCTCTTGTTGCCCAGTGGTTGGCCGAACTCGGACGCGATGCAGGTCGCAAACTGATGGTGCGACTTGTAAAAGGTGCTTATTGGGATAGTGAAATCAAATTTGCTCAGGAACAGGGCTATGCGGATTACCCGGTCTATACGCGCAAAGCTAATACCGATCTGTGTTACGAGGTGTGTGCCGCAAAACTATTAGATGCACAGGACGTTATTTACCCACAATTTGCCACCCATAATGCCCACACCGCCGCCTTGGTTCTGGAACTTGCCCGGGGAAAACAGTTCGAGTTTCAGCGCCTGCATGGAATGGGCGATCTGTTATTTTTGCAGCTGGCCAAAAATGCCCGAGACACACAGTTACCTGTACGTGTTTATGCCCCGGTGGGTGCCCACAGGGACCTGTTGCCTTATCTTGTACGTCGCCTGCTGGAAAATGGTTCGAACAGTTCTTTTGTCAATCGATTTCTGGATAAAAAGGTACCGGTCGCCCAGGTGGTAACAGACGTTCATGCTGCTGTGGAAGCAAGCGCAACGAGTCGTCACAGCGTTATTCCGTTACCCGTTGACATTCTTCGTGCCGCAGGTGACGAGCGACCGGACACACATGGCATTGATCTGGCAAACGCCGATGCTGTTAGACAACTACTGAGTGTGACTGACGATCTCGCCAACCGAAGCTGGGCGACGGGTCCGATCATCGGTGGCGAACTGAATGCTACTGATGGTGAGCCCGTAATTTGCCCCGCTGACACTCGCAAGGTAGTCGGCACCTGTCGCAAAGCCAGTGCCGAGGAAGTAAAAAAAGCACTGGATGTAGCGGCCACAGCACAACAGGGTTGGGATGCATTGGCTGGGGAGGCACGCGCCAGGATTCTTGAACGTGCCGCAGAAATCATGCAGTCACGCATGCAGGAACTAACCGGGTTAATCGCCTATGAAGCAGGCCGGACACTAAATGATGGTATTTCTGAGGTGCGTGAAGCTGTCGATTTTCTGTACTACTACGCCTTGCAAGCCCGCAAACGATTTGCCCATTCAGAGACAGCCACTGACCCACTGGGTGGGGTAAGCCAATATAGTCTGCATGGTCGAGGTGTATTCTTTTGCATTAGCCCATGGAACTTTCCTTTAGCGATCTTCATTGGCCAGATAGCGGCAGCTCTGGCTGCGGGCAACACGGTTATCGCCAAACCGGCAGACTCAACACCGTTAATTGCCGCTGAGAGTGTCAAAATACTACATGAAGCGGGGGTGCCAGGAGATGTGTTGAATTTTGTCCCAGGTCGCGGCAGCATTTTGGGTCAGATCATCAACATCGACCCTCGCATCAAGGGGGTTGTGTTTACCGGTTCCACCGAAGTCGCGCTGGGTATTCAAAGGACGCTTGTTGAACGCGGCGAAGAGGTGCCCACTTTTATCGCTGAGACCGGTGGTCAAAACTCCATGATTGTCGATTCATCCTCACTACCTGAGCAAGTTGTAGATGACGCCATTCGCTCTGCATTCCTAAGTGCCGGTCAACGCTGCTCCGCATTACGCGTGATATATGTACAAGACGACATCGCCGATCGTATCATCGAAATGTTGAAAGGCGCCATGGCAGAACTGCTTATCGACAAACCATGGCAACTGACTACCGACATTGGTCCCGTGATTGATGAGAATGCGCAAAAAGCGCTACTGCAACATGTTGAAAACATGCAGAATGAGGCAGTTCTACATTATGCCTGCGAGCTGCCTCCAGGGTTAGATCATGGTACCTATGTAGCGCCACACTTGATCGAGCTACGCACCGTGAAACAACTCCCTGGCGAAATATTTGGTCCTATTTTGCATCTGATTCGCTTTAAAAAGACACAATTTCATAAGGTTATTGATGAAATTAACGGTACCGGCTTTGGTCTGACACTGGGGGTTCACAGCCGTATCGAAAAGTTCGCCGATGATATCGTGAAGCTCACCCGCGTTGGCAACAATTACATTAACCGTAATATGGTTGGTGCAGTAGTTGGCGTCAATCCGTTCGGTGGACAAGGTCTCTCCGGAACCGGGCCAAAAGCGGGTGGACCCAATTACATGAGCCGTTTCGCACGTGAGGAAATTACACTATTGGAGGCCCCTGTTGAGCGGGATATGATGCATCTTGAAGCTGAAGCAAATGCCATTATTAACGGTAAGTTGGTTGCACAAGTTAGCGCCGAACACATTTCAAATGCCATGGATATAGCCAGTAACTCGCAGTTACGCTGGGATTTGCAGGGCGGTGATCAACGAGCCTTGTTGCTGGAAAAAGCCGCAGCACTGATTGAAGATCGTCTGCCCGAGCAAAAGGCTACCGTCAAGGTCATTCGTTATTACGCTGAACAATCACGACAAAAATGTCAGGCAGCGCTTGTTTTACCTGGACCGACTGGAGAGACCAATGAGCTAAGTCTGCAGGGGCGTGGTGTGTTTTTCTGCGCTGTTGCCGACGATACACCAATGCACGACTTTGTACAGCAAGTCACGGCAGCTTTGGCAGCAGGAAATGCAGTGATTGCCTGCCCTGCTGCCGAACAGGCATACCTGGCTGAGCAGGTGATTCAGGCAATACTGGATGCCGGAATTCCAAACGAAATCCTTCACTTCGTACCTACAAGGCTGATGCGAAAACTTGCAACCAAGGACCCCCGAACAGCCGGCATTGCCTGGACGGGCCCGGTCAACGATGCCCTGACCATGCTGCTGGAGCTTTCTGAACGTGGTGGTGCGATAGTACCGATGGTTGTTGAGGCTGGTGGCCCCAACTACTTACTGCGCTTCAGCGTTGAAAAAACCAGGACAATTAACATCGTGGCAACGGGTGGCAATGCGTTGTTGTTAAATCTGGATGAACATGATGCAGCCTGAACAAACAGGGCCCTGACGACTGATAATTCTTCGCCCTATCCTGCTATCGCTTCAGTCTGCTGGCGATACCACACACCTTGACGCTTTTAGAAATACCATGCCAGTTGCGTAAACAATGTGGGACCGGTTGATGCATACAAACCCGCTGGTTCTACTTCGATACCCCCGTACTCGCTGCCATTGGGGCCAATTGGGATATCCAGTGCAACGAGTAATTGGATATTCTCCTTCCAATCATGGGAAAGTACCAATTGTGCCAAGGCTGAGGGATCACTGAGGTTTATCAGAAGGTTTGATGAGAGCTTGAGCAACGGTGTCACCTCTAACATGACTGAAGAACCAAGGTAGTGACGACCAAGGTTGAATACTTCACCTCTGAGCAGACGTTGCAACAATAGTGGATTAGCCTCCAGACTGGCGGCAGAATAGTCCCCGCCCGCTTGACCATGGCCGTTGTAATAATATTCCAATAACCCCGTCCAGTTATGCCCACCTTTTGTCCAGGAATAACTGACACCATTGACCACAGAGAAACTGGAACCTGAATCACTATCAATCCAAACCAGATCACCTTGCCAGATAGCCCCGGCAATATCAGTAGCGAGACCTAAGCCAACAACACGATCCCCATAGTGCTCGGCCATCAATACATCATATTCAGTATCGCTCCAAAAGCCGTGCAATTTCACCGCCAGAGAGGATTCACCCTGATCAATGTTACCGTCGATAGAATTGCGACGTACCACAGCCACAGCTTGCACATCGTTGCCATTATCCAGCAGATACTGGCCATAAAGCATGTCATCGCCGGTTTTGTACTCTTTGTCTACCGCTGTCGGGTCAAAAGGATTGAAGATATCCATCGGCGTGAATAGCAGGCCATTGCCCCAACTGATTGCCTGGCGACCAAAACGAAGTGCTATTTTTTCGCTGGTGTAAGCAATATTAATTCGATCTAGCCGCAACAACACCGCATTTTTGCCCTGATTCCTTATTTCATGCGTCAACTTGAACCAGCGCTGATCATCATTGATAACACTTGCGCCAGGGAGACCCTGCCGGGGCGGATCTTGAAAACCGGAGAGCATGTCGGAATGGACACCAATGAATTGAACCTGCGCGTTAAAATCCCAGTGATCGTGTCTGGCAGAGGCCTTCAAACGGACTTCCAGGTTATGCAACTTCAAACCATCACCACTGACAGCTTGCAGCACACTATCATTGGGTACCCGGCTATGGATGTACTGGTATTTACTGTGACCACCGAAGGTCCAACCGCTAAGCTCTGTAATTTGAGCAAAAACGTATGTAGAACAACTTAAGCCACCACCGAAAAGCAGCAAAATCAGACACCAATTCGTCAGCTTGCTATTGCGCATACTAGTACTTCTTCAACAAACCTGTTGCACCTCATCCCTGATCACCCGCCCATCTTCCATGCCGATACTCCGCCCTGCCCACGCGATTACGCGCTGATCATGGCTTGCGATGAGAAAAGTAATTTTGTGCATGCGATTGAGTTCACAAAAAAGTGTCATCAGCTTCTCCATGCTCTGTGAATCCAGGTTAGCGGTCGGCTCATCAGCCAGCACCAGCCGTGGTTGACTGACGATGGCACGTGCAACAGCAACACGTTGCTGTTGACCACCGGATAACTGGTCCGGGCGGCGGTCTTCCATTCCTTCCAGCCCCACTTCCCGCAAAATATTGTAAGAACGCTGTTTGCGCTCAACCGCGCTTACACCCTGCACCAGCATAACAAACTCGACATTCTCCAGTGCACTGAGCACCGGAATCAGGTTGTAGGCCTGAAACACAAATCCGATACGCTTGAGACGAAGATCTGCCAGCGCAGATTTGCCGAGCAAATCGACACGTTCACCGTCAATGGATATCTCGCCACTATCCAGCGAGTCAAGGCCACCGATCGCGTTGAGCAGTGTGGTTTTACCTGAACCGGAAGGTCCGGACAGACAAATAAAGGCACCCTGCTCAATCTCCAGACTGACGTGGTCAAGACCCTTAATCACCGCATCACCCTGCTGATAGTATTTACATAGATCAGTACAGATTACGGCTGACACGTGTTGAACCTCAATTGTTTAAATATCATGGTTATTCCAAACTCACCTTCTGCAATATCATGTTTTTCTCAAGGCTTCGACAGGTCGGTATTGTGCCGCCCTCAACGCCGGCAGCAAAGCGGCAACAAGCCCCAAACCTATGACCACCGTATTCGCCAGCAATAGGTCCTGCCATTGCAATAACGGATATAACATGCTGGATGCACCCATCATCTCCAGGCCTTGTGACAACTTTGATACATCGATGCCTTCCTCTAATGGAATAAGGGTGCTGATGGCCAACAGGTCGCCGGCCAGCAATCCCAGCGTCAACAGTATCATCGACTCCACCAGTACTTCATAAACAATAGCTGCTGGCCGCATTCCCAATGCCCGCATCAGTCCGATCTCACGGACACGTTCAAATACTGCCATCATCAAAGTATTGACCAGTCCAAAAGACAAGGTCAAAAAAATCACCACCATCCAGACCAGAACAAATCCGTCCATAACCCACGTCATTGAACTAAGATAGGGATCAAGTTCTCGCCAGGATGATACATCTACATCCGTTGCAACGACCCGCCGAACACTTGAAGCAAGCACCTCAGGGCTACGGTAGTCATGCCCGAGCACTGCAATTTCAGAAACTGACGTTGCCACACCGAGCATGGCCTGGACAACATCACGACCGGCATACACAATACCTTCCTCACGACCCTCCAACTCCGCTCTAAACACTCCCACTATCCTGAAACCACGGTCTGCAATGGTATTTGCAGGGCTCTGGCTCATCACGACAACACGTTTTCCCAACCGGGTCTCAAGACGTTGCATCAATTTTCTGCCGATAACAATGCCACGGTCATCAGGACCACTGAGGAACCGACCTTCGATGATATCGCTTGCATCAAAACCAAGCGCTAATTCACCTTCGGGGTCCACACCCAACAAGACGACGCCACGATTTTCGTATTCACTGGAAATCATGGTTGGCACCTTTACCCGGCTGCTCCATGCGCTCACCTGGTCGCTGTTGAGCACATCGAGCAGTGCCTTTTGAGGTGCTGGCAAACTATGATTAATCGATGGGTCATCCCGGTAGGCCAAGGCATGTACCTGAACATGACCGGGCAATGCGCCAATACCCTGGTTGACCATGTCATCCACCATACCGCGCAGCAAGGCCGTCATAAAAATCATTGCCCAGACACCCACGGTAATGGCTAGTAACATGATCAAAGTACGCCGGTAATTGCGCCACAGATTGCGCCAGGCCAATCTCGCCATGACACTTGCTGGCAGGACCATCAGACTGCCCTCATCGCTTCTACCGGTCGCAAACCATATAACTTCAAGGTCGGGTAGATGGCAGCAAACAGGCAAAAAACAAACACCACAGATGGTCCGAGCATCAGAGAAAACGGGTCCATTGCCGGATACATCAGCGCCGACATATTGAATTTTGCCGCCATCTCATCCATCCCGGGATAAGCAAAGCCCACCTGTGAAAAATAGCCGGTAACAAGTGAACCGAGCAATACCCCAATCAAGAAACCAAGCGCGGCCATCAAGAAAGTTTCAAGTAATACCAACAGGGCAAGACGCCGGGGTTTGATACCTAATGCCATGATCACACCAAACTCCCGAGTGCGCTCCAGCACTGACATGAGCTGTGTATTAAGCACACTGAACGCCACCAGGATAATCAGCACTCCATACATGAACCACGCGCTTGTCATATCGGCTTGAATGGCTTGTTTGAGACCCGGCACCAATGCCTCCCAATCCAGCACGACCAGATCATTTTGTTCGCCAATAACAACTGATAATGGCTCAATCACCTCAGGCACAGCACTCAACTTATCAAAGGCAAGCGCAATCGTGTGTCCGCCATCATGCATCATAAAAATGTCTTGAAAATACCCCAGCGGCAATTCTGCCAGGCTTCGATCAAGGTCCTGGGAACCAGAATCAAATATACCCACTACTCTGACCACGCCTGCGGCGATAGAACTATCCCTGCCACTGCCGAGAAACGTCAGTTCATCACCTACAATTACTTTCAAATTTCTCGCCATCACACGACCAATTACAATCTCCGCAGCATCCGGGGCAATCAGGTAACGTCCTTGAGCCACCAAACCTGGAATACTTGAAACACCCGGTTCATGGGCAGGCTCAACTCCCATTACCTGTGTGGCAAAGGATCGCTCCGCGCTTGAAACCAGCACAAAAGCACTCGCACGGGCAGCCACGCTGGCTTCCGGGAACCGCTTACGGATATTGCTTGCTAATTCATCGACATTGTCCACGACTTGACGCATTTTCTGCTCTTCCAGATAACCAGCACGCTGTACCTGCACCTGGCCACTTAACAAACCCAGGGTGTTATTGATCATCATCTCGTAGGAACCGAATTGCAGCGATATCATGAAAACCAGCAACACATTTGAGAAAATCATTGCCAGGGCTGTTAGCCACGTACGGCGTTTCTGACGCCAGATGTTGCGCCATGCGAGCCGAAAACTGAGTGCAAAAGCTCTCCCGTTTTGGCGTTTCACTGTCATTGTCTCTTTGATTATCCTGGTTATTGCCTGGGGTTTCTGAGGTTTGAAAGTGTAAAAATACCGCTGGGTAGTTCAAGGTCAAATTGAATTGATGAAACCGTCATTTCAGTCCATTCTTGCGGAGATTCCAGCTTACCCATACGTAAAACCCGCGCGACAGCTCGACCACCCATCTCAACAATGTCACGCGCCTGCATGACTTTAACCAACTTATTGTCCTGGTCCCAATATTGCTCCTCCAGTAAAACAAAATCATCACGGATTATGAGTATTTCTTTTCCCCAGACTATCGCAGCATCCTCATGTGGAATGGCTTCAATGGTGTAAATCGTGTGTCCATCTTTCTGCGTCTGACCTATCAGGCTGTGAACGTACTGATTTAGGATCTCGGTCGACTTGCTGATCTCTTTATTGGAGAAATCACTACCTAACCAAGCCCGACGCATCATTGATGAAGGGATCTTGATAATGCGGTTTATTTTGGGTGAGTAGGTCCACATTTCGTTATCTTTTAATAAGGTACCGTTACCCGTGTCTTTTTTAGGTGCTATAACTCGCACCAACGAGAGTTTATCGCCCTCACTCCAGACACGCATCGATATGGATCGTTGCCAATCGGCACGATGAATGGTCATGGTCATTTCGGAATAAGAATTGATGCCTCTCCAGTGTTCCATAACAGCACGTACCAGCTCGCTTGCATTGAATATTTCGGCAGTCGCAAACTGAGCCGGAAACAGGCTCAGCCCTGTTGCACAGATCACTGTCAGAAAGATTGCCCGTAGCTTAAAGGTAGCCTGGAACCCGGATACAAAAACTTTCGGCGTCGAAAATTTCATCTGATGTGGTCCACAAACCAAAGACATAAATGAAGGCTATCATAAGTATAAAAACAATGGTGTGATTAACACCACTTTAACGGCAAGCAGGTATCATTTGCCGATGCAACCTTACAGCCAGGCCCATGCACCAGGCAGGACAAAAAAAACAACCGGCATCTGGCTGGCACTGGCCGTTGCGCTCGGCTTACATGGCTTTATTATTTTCCTGCCGACAAGCACACAAATGTCTCCGGTTAATGCAATCCACGACCAGATAGAGTTGCAACTAACCCGCTTCAGTCCACCCCCACCTGTGTTGCAGACCGCTGTACCTCAGGCGGAAACACCCAGCCCGATTCCGATGCCGCAGCCCGTATCTGAATCAGCAAAAGACGTGTTTGAAACACCAACCGAGGCAGTGCCCCCGATGTCGACATCAAGCCTCCACGCACGGGTTTTGGAACGTGACTTTGAGACCATGAGTGAGTCAGAAAAAAACCAAATGACAAACGCCATTTTGACCCGACAGTTCATAACGGAAGTATCTGCAATAGACCAACTGTTCGGTAAACCGCTTGAGCAAAACAATTCTGAACCACAAAAAGAGTTTCACTATCCAGTCAGGCAGAGTTTGATTACGATGCTTGACCAACCCCTGCCGCAAGTGCCTTTTGCGTACACACCTGGACTGGTTTACTTTGCATACGATCCCGGCGTAAAAGGAGACATACAGCGTTTCTGGGATAAGATCACACCTGAATTTGGATGGAAAACTGATAACGGTACCGAGTTTAAGTGCGTCTGGGTGTTGGTAATCGCCGCCTGTGGGTGGAAATGAAAATCAAACCGTTATTCTATGGTTATAATAGTCGTCACAGTGACGGCTAAAGTAATCGCCATTGACATTGCTATCAGGATGACGGCAAACAGGCTTTAGGGACTATGAAAACAAATATTTCATTCAATGCCATACCATTTCCAACACATGTGTTTTGCTCATGCATTATTTTCTGACACGACTCTTTTGCCTGACCATAGCGATGCAATTCATGGTGGGCTGCTCTGTATTACTACCCGCCGTCCCCAATACCGACCTGGCTTCATTCCACAACCAGCATATTGCGAGTGCCGAGCTCGCTTTACAGAGGCTTAAAGAAACTGACACCCTAATCAAGCTGAACAACCGCTGGCTGTCAAACCAGATTAAGCGTGAGCTCAAAATACAAGCTGCATCTTTCGGCCGATACAACTTTCGTAGACTTAAGCTCGATTTCGGCAAACAAGGCGTTTCAATTGAGGCCTTAGTTGACATCGGTGACAAACAAGGCAATACAATTTCTGCTTCTGTATTCGGCAACATTAGCTTTGGTTTCAGTGGTACACAACTGGGCTGGTTACCGCGCTTTAGTCAACTAAACATCAGTTCGAAGAAGTTCACCTATGAAGGCAACAGCTACACCGAACCCTCTGAGCAATTGACAATATACGTACTTCAACACCTCAATACAGACTTCGTAGAAGCACTCAATGAACACAACCACAATACGATAGCGTTGAATGCAGTGCCACTTGGCGAAGTGCAAGTTGGCGCGTCGCTGCCCGGTTTTGCCAAATCTTCTGCCCAGCACCAACAACCCCTCAAAGGGGTGTTCATAGTCGCTGGCAGTGCCATGTTGATTGATTCTTCTGTCACTTCAATTGCATTGGATTTGGAATTTATTCCGGATCTATCGACCTGCCCTGCCGATGTCATTGTTTCAAGGGCTGAGTTTGCCAACAATATCAACGCCCGAGAACCTGAAGGTATTGTCAGGAACATGAATAGTGCGGCAGATATTCGTTATTTTTTCTCCGAAATATCAGCGGCGGAACGCCCGCTAACCATCATCCACTACTGGTTCGCAAACGGAATGCCATTGGCTGTTGAGGAGTTGTCAGTGGGGCCGAGCGAACGCTGGAGAACATGGTCAAGTATAGGTTCAACGCAGGACCCTGCCGACCACTGGAAAGTGCTGGTAGTTGAGAAGGAGTCAGGATGTATACTGCATTCCAAATCAATTCGCACACTGGAGACGGAGACCGCAATCACGACTGTAGACCCGACCCAGGTCCGACAGGCTTTTGCGGCCTTGCACGACGCATTCAACAGCAAAACAGTGGGGTTTTCTATCACTGAGGACACGCCAGACATCGCCTTGATTGAAATGCGGCGTCCATTCTTGGCTGAAGTGCTGCAAGCTTCACTGGCAGATTTGAGCGTCGATGCAGAATTTGACAACACCGCTCTGTCTTCATTGCAGTTCTCAGCCAGCCTACAGCCGTTTGATACAGGAGATATCATTTGCGAACACCGGGTTTGTGCCCCTGTTCCTGCATGCAAGGCAAACCTGGCACAATGCAAACGGCTCAGGGACACACGTAATTGCTCGTCTTGTCTGTTTCGCAACCCTTTAAATAACCGTTGCATCCGTGAAGCCATTGATCCTTTGTGTGAGGCATCACGTGCTCGACATAATGCCAAATATAGCGCAGATCGAGCCACATGCATTGCCCATGCAGAAACATCAAAGTGGGAATGTGATCAATTGAATGCCCAGGCAGCACACAGTTGTCAAATTGAATCGGGATTTGAAAACTCGGTCTGTGAATCCATGAGAAACAGTATGAAGTCCCTTAAAGGGGGTGCTTCACTTGCCACCGTTAGCGCTCAAACCAATAGCAAAGGTACGCTCAGTGTCAATTTCTCCAACTTCCGAATCGAGACTGATCTGACACGTCTGAAACTGGATATAACTTTGAATGCCGATCTCCAGTTGGACGGCACACTGAGCTTCAGCCCAAGTAATAGTGCTCTGCCATTGAACAGCTGTATCGCTGCCTGGAGCACACCGTTTAAAACCAGATTCGCAACAACACCCACAGTCAATAACTTACTCAGTAACTTTGAAGCAAGCAATAACACGCTTGCTGCTCACTGGTCCGGATTTGGTTTGACAATTGATATCAGCCCATCGCCGCTGGAATCGGTGTTTGTAAACAATCCCCAGCTGCTAGCCAGTTGCAAAATAGGTTTGACAGTGAAGAAAGTAGAAGATGCATTTGCGGGTGATGATGCAGAGTTTTTCCGCGAACGCATCAGTTTGGAAATCCAGCCTCTACCTACAATTATCCACCTGGCCCCTGCCACGATTGAATCCGACAACAGGGTTTACAGCGCCGAAGCCCAACTCACTGCTCAAAATCTCCGCTACGATATCAAGGATCCGAAAAAAAGGTCACCACTTCAAATGTTTTTGAAGTGGTGACATCAAGTCCTCTATGCACAGTATTTCCGTCACTATCGGGTTGTAGTGGGGTTCTTGGTGCACCTTGGGGTGTCAGCAAGGGGTCAACTGATCAGGTGCCCAAGAACCACTGCTTCATATTAGCTTACAAGGCTGAATAGATATTGAAACAAAGATGAACCTCGATTAAATTTCTGCTGAATTATCTATTAATCAAACCTTCGGATTCAATCGGTAACCTAATCCCCGGACCGTCTCGATCATCGATTCAGCTTCGCTAGTATCAATTTTTTTACGCAGTTTTCCGATATAGACATCCACCACATTGGTCAATGGGTCCATGTTCAGACCCCAGACATTACTGAGTATACGTTCACGGCTAAATAAAGTGCCTGGATGGCTCATTAACAACTCGATGATTGCCAGTTCCTTGGCCGTCATGTTGATAACATCACCATCGACTGAAAAACGTAATGACTGACGATCGAAAGCCAACGAACCTACTGTAAGGCATTGTTCTTCAACAGTTACCTCAGAGCTGCGTCGCATGACGGTTTCGATACGAGCCAACAACTCTTCGAATGAAAACGGCTTGGTCATGTAATCATCTGCACCCATACGCAAACCCGCGATTACATCATCAAGACTATCCATCGCCGAGAGGATGATCAAAGGTGTGTTAATTTGCTTCATGCGCAAATGCTGGCATATGTCACGGCCATGCATAATCGGCAACATCATATCGAGCAACAACAAGTCAAAATCACCCTCAAGCGCAAGTGACAAACCAGCTTCACCATCATTGGCCACTACACAGAAGTGACCTTCTGCCCGCAGACCACGTTGCAGAAAGTCTGCGATCCGCACCTCATCTTCAACAATCAGTATCCTCATGCTACAGCCCTCAGCTTGTCTTCAGCAGGTAAACTAACGGTGGCCAATGCGCCTTCGCCCGGTTTACCCTCAAGTTTAATATTGCCTTTGTGTGCCTCTATAATTGCCTTGGCAACCGGAAGGCCCAGCCCGGTACCGCGCGCATGACCCAGAGCCTTTCTACCACGAAAGAAACGCTGGAATGCCTGTCTGGCCTCCTCTTTCGTTAGCCCAATACCGATATCACGAACCGTCACCACAACCATATTGTCATCCCGATCAAGACATACTTCCACCGTGTCCCCTTGCTTGGAATAACGCAGGGCATTGTCAATCAAAATAGAGAATACCTGACGTAATCGACCTGCATCACCCATCACAACGGCATTTCCATCGATCAGGTCCTGCTTAATGCTAATTTCGTTATGTTCCGCCCTGGCGTTGAAATCCTTACAGGCGGCGTTTAACAGGCCATTGACAGATACCGGACGAATTCTTAAACGGGGCTCACCGGCATCGGCACGTGCGATAAACAACAGGTCGTCGACAAGTCGTGTAGTCTGGTCAGCCTGTTGCATGATGCGCATCAGCGTCTCCTGGTATTCCGCCTTTGTCTTGGCTTTGCCCCGCAGGGCTATTTCAGACTCACCACGAATCACTGTCAGCGGAGTGCGAAATTCATGACTGATATCCGCCAGTAGTTTACGTCGGTTCTCGTCAACGAGTTCCAGTGTTTCATTGCTGCTCTTTAAAGCGCGTGTTCGCTCTTCAACGATAGCTTCAAGGCGGATATTGGAATCACGCATATCTGTTCGGTGATCAGCCAATTGACGTGCCATGGTATTAAATGCATCTCCGAGTTGTTCAAATTCTTTTTCATGCAGTTCAGGAATGCGATGGTTCAGGTCGTCACTGGTAAAAGCTTGTGCACCTCGGTGCAACACATCGACGGAACGCGTCAGGCTACGGGAAAAAAACCAGGCGATCATGGCAGTAAGACCTGCCAACATCAGCATAAACAGGGGTAATACCCCGGTGATATAGTGCGCCAGAGCGACGGTCTCTGAATTCGCTTCCTTTAGCTCTTTGGTTCGGACAGTGAGGGTTTCCCTCATTAATTCGTTGAATATTCCCACGATTCCACTGCTGTGTAGGTCTTCTGCTTCGCTCCGCGCATCTCCAGGGCGTTGCTCCTGTAACGCCGTCCTTATCGTTTCTCCAGAGTTTATGATGGCCTCAACAAGAGTTTCCATCTCATTGAGCACCGCCATCTCATCTGTTTCATGGTCAGCCCCACGCAAGGTATTTTTATCTGTAATGGCTTGTTGAAGACCAATAATGGCGACTCTCAAAACCTGGGTATTGTCGTGCCAACGTGGTAGATCACTAATCGCACCAGCGGCAATGCTATCATCAATCAAGCTCAGTTTTTGCGCCGTCTGGTTGGACAATGTGTGGTGACCATTGAGCACGGAGTTTGCAATGGTGATGTGCTCCACGTCATATTCAAACCACTGAATGCTGTCATAGAAGTACCAGGCCAGCGCCAGCGTAATCGTCAGCATTGCACCAAATGCCAGGTGCAATTTTCGACTAAATCGCGTCTTCATCAGAGTCATGTCCCTATCCGCAACCTGGTTCCTTCCTGGTTGGAAGCCTAAGGATACCAAACAAAATACAAGTGCAATAGAATGGATTAAACACCAAGCACACTCAAAACCTGGAAACCAATCAGATTGAAGCTACTAATAATTTTTAATCCCAATGCCGCGTACGGTCGTTCGCTTAAGAAACTGACGAAAATCAAAGCAAGATTTGAGAGCCTGGGTATCAAGACGAAATTCATGCCGACCACACATCCCGGTCATGGCAAGGAACTGGTTGCAAAGACCGAACTTGCAGGCTTTGACGGGCTGATCGCTGCAGGTGGTGACGGCACCATATTTGAAGTTCTGAACGGTCTCTACGAGCACCCGAAATCAGCGCACATACCACTCGGTCTGTTGCCCATTGGTACCGGCAACGCTTTTGCCCGTGAACTGAAGTTACAACCGGCTGCATGGTGCGATGCGATCGATCTGTTGCATCGCGGTCGTACGCGTCAGGTAGATGTCGGTTTTGTAAAATCAGCGGCTAAATCCTATTACTTCCTGAATATTGTCGGTATGGGGTTTACTGTGGATGCTGGTATCTCCGCTCAAAAATTGAAATTCCTCGGCAATACGGCCTACACACTGGCAACTTTGTGGCAGGTGTTAAAACTGAAAAGCTATCCACTGGTAATGGAGATCGATGGAGAGGTGATACATAGCAACAATGTTTTTGTCACCATTTCAAATACCCGTTATACCGGCACGCACTTTCTGATTGCACCCGATGCACTCGTCGATGACGGCCAACTGGATGTGACAAGCCTTGAAATTTTGCCCCGCCTCCGACTGCTTAAACTGTTTCCAACGATCTACGCGGGGCGGCATGTTGAACACAGAGAAGTTTCTACCTACAAGGCCAACTGTATTAACATCCGCTCACCGGAAGCCATGCTGCTGGGCCCGGATGGTGAGTTCTGTGGTCGAACACCGGTCGAAATCACCTGTTTAAAGCGCGATTTGACCATGTTTTTCTAATCGCCAGGCATCGAAACCACCTCAGCGATCAGCAATTGGTGGAATCTACCACTCAATTGGTTAATCCCACTCATCAACCTATGTCAGCCCGCCCGACATTAATGTAACTATTCTCCTTTCGATAGCGTTAAACCATGGACAACACAATGATATACACAACATTTGTGGCCAGGCAGCTGTTTGGCTTCATTCTTGCATTTATAAATACGAAATTCTCGTGAACTGAAGGAGTGAGTACAATGAGAACAGGCATGGCATACCCGATCCGATTCTGGGCCCTTTTACTAACCGGCCTGCTGATCTATCAATTCAGTACCGAAGCTTCCGCGGATTGGTGTAAGTTCGAAAAAGAAATAGACATGACGCTGGATTTATCCAAAAGTGACGTACTGGCTATTTCTGCCGCCGCCGGTGATCTGGATATTATCGGCGTTTCTGGCTCAGACAACGCTGTTATACATGGCAAAATCTGCACCTCAAAAGAATCATGGCTGGAAGAGTCCGGGCTAAGCACTACATCTGGGCAACGCGCACAGATTGACGTAAACCTACCCAACACCGATGGAGGTTGGTCCTTGTTCGGTAACAGCTATGCCTGGCTGGATCTGCAGATCGAAGTGCCACAGGAGCTGGCACTTGTAGTCAAAGATAGCAGCGGTGATATGTTTTTAAAGAACATCGCTACACTGCAGCTTCAAGATAGCTCCGGGGACATTGAAATTGAGGACGCCCGAGCTTCGATTTCCATCCGCGACTCCTCCGGTGATATTGACATTGACAAGGCAGGAGGTGATCTCACCATTGAAGCTGACAGTTCTGGCGACATTTACGCCAGTGACATAGACGGTACGGTACTGGTTAAACAGGATAGTTCCGGCGATATACGTATTTCGCATGTGAAAAACAATGTCATTGTAGAACGTGACTCATCCGGCGATATCAGCGCCAGCGATGTCGGTGGTAATTTCCATGTACTCAAAGACGGTAGTGGTGGAATCACCTCAAAAGATATCGCTGGTAAAGTACAGTTACCACAAAAAGGCTTTTATTGAATCTCCAGACAATGGGTGGCCGTGCACACCGCGGCACCCAGTGTCCAGTCCACATCAGCTGGCTCAGACTCGGGCGGAAAACCCAGTCTTGCAATCACATTATTTAAGTAAACCGCTCGAAAACAGGCGCTCTCGGGTTCGAATTTACTGGCTCTGCCCTTGCGACAAAACTGGTCGATATCAGTTTCTTTCATATAAAAAAAAGCACCGCCTAGATACCACCGCAATGCGCTCTTCCGCCTGACAGTTCCTGCGATATCGATGGCAATTTCCGGCAACACCGCGACCCCGGCGACACAATCGGAAACACGCCAATTCGGATTATCCTTTCCAACACCAGCTTCACAGGCAGGTATCGGTCCAGATTTTCTCCAAACCTCATCCTGGCCCCAACCCAGGAATGAATGGCTGTAGACGGTCTCAACCCTGCCTTTAACCATTACACGCCGGGACGTCGCACATTCTGGACACGGGAATGTTATTTGAATGGAAACACCACCCATTTCTGCAACCCCAAATATTCCATTGTCTCGCCCCTCACGTATCGCCAGCCAGGCAAACAGGCCTTCCTCATACCCACTTATCGTACGCGTTGTCACTGTCATCCCCAGCCTCGTACTGAGTTTGTCATTGAGATATTTCCAAACTAACTCACTGGCTTCGGCATTTTCTTGTTCTGCCAGACGCATACCGGCAGTGGCATACACGGCGGCTGTTTCAATGCTGCAGTGTTGCTGCCAGTCAAACGCAGGCCACGCTGCCTGCCCCTCAGACTCGAGCGGACCATCATGACGTAAGCTGTCAAGCGCCTGGATTATTTCGTCAACCACATTGCTGGCATCAGACATGTCTTTTCCTTGCAGAGCCCGTACAGGGTCCGCCAGCGGACCAGTGGTTGGCCCACGATGTCGCAGCCATCCTGCAGGTGTTTGCTCGTAGACGTACAGACGGGTTCCACTACTACCTGCGTCATAAACAATGTGACAGGATGAGACTCTGTTTGTTGATTGTGGGTAGTCAATACTGGTAGTGCATGCCCCAGGCAATAACGCAAGGACAAACAGCAAAAGAGTTAAGTTTTGTTTACTGGACATGTGACTACTGTACGGGCATTAACAGGTTTGACTCAATAGACCAAGGAGATATTTTGAGGCGTTGCAGTAGTCGTAAAATAGCGTCAAACTCATCTGCTACTCGCTGCCTGCGGCAAGCAACGAACCTATGCTGATTTCCGACAGTCACCAATTCATTTTTCTTCGCATGCGCAAAGTCGCAAGCACCAGTATGCAAACCATACTGCGCCCGTTGTGCATTCCGGTACCCAAAGGCAGACTTGCGCATATAAAAAGCCGGGCAAGGCTTGAATGGAAATATCATAATTATGTATTTCGTGCCCATGACAATATCCGTGCGGCCAGACAGCGCATGCCCAATGAGAAATTTGAGGCATATTTCAAGTTTGCATTTGTGCGTAACCCCTGGGAACGGTTGGTTTCAGAGTATGAATTTATTCTCAAAAGACCAGAACATGGGCGCTACAACCGAGTAAAAGGCTTAAAAAACTTCAATGAATTCATTCAAATGCAAATCCCTCGCGGTGATGCCTACCAGTTTAATATGCTCTGTGATCGTAAAGATCGTTTATTGACGGATTTCGTCGGCAAGCTGGAAAACCTGGAGTCGGATTGGCAGACCGTCTGTGAAAAGGCAGGCGTTGTCCACCAACCCCTGCCGCGCCAGAATGTAACTGAGCGCAGGCCTTACCAGGATTACTACGACACCAATAGTATTCAACAAGTGGCAAAACACTGGGCCAGAGAAATTGAGTTATTTGAGTACAGGTATTGAAAACCATTACCAGGCATTTGCATCAGCCTTATGCCAGAACAGCTTCCATTGTTCCGGAATCATGGAATCCTCTAGCAGGCAGCAGACAGGTATAGGTGGATACATTTCATCATAGTTTCTAACCGTGGTTCCTGCGACCCGTTGTTGAATATGATGAGGTCTCAGGTCTTCAAGGCTCTCAAGCCCGGCGGCACCAAGCAACTCCAACAAGTTTGCAATCATCGATTGATGGTAGTTAGCCACACGTTGGCTTTTTAGTTCAATATCCAACGCTTTGTAACGTGCTGGATCCTGCGTCGCGATGCCGGTTGGACACATATCTGTATTACAACTACGGGATTGAATACAACCCAATGCAAACATCATTGCGCGTGCAGCATTGACGGTGTCTGCGCCCAGCGCCAACAGCCTGATCACATGAAAAGCGGACATTGCCTTACCAGAAGCTATGACCCGGATCTTGCTGCGCAAACCAATGCCCTGCAACGCCCGGTTGACAAAAACAAGGCCATCACGCAATGGCGTGCCGACCGAGTTGGTCAGTTCAATGGGTGCAGCTCCAGTACCCCCTTCAGCGCCGTCAACGGTAATAAAATCTGGCGTGATACCGGTCTCCAGCATAGCTTTGCAAATCCCAAGAAACTCAGACTTGCGGCCGATGCACAGTTTGAATCCTACCGGTTTTCCATCAGACAGTTCACGCAACCGGAGTACAAACCTCAGCAATCCGGCAGGTGAGTCAAAAGTGCTATGTGCTGGTGGTGAAACCACGTCATGGCCCATGGGTACATCGCGTATGGTGGCAATCTCCTCGGTTAGCTTGGCAGCAGGAAGAATACCACCATGACCGGGTTTGGCTCCCTGTGACAACTTTATTTCTATCATCTTGACGGCTGGCAAACAGGCTGTTTGTTTAAATTTTTCAGCGTCGAAACCACCATTTTCAGTACGACAACCAAAATATCCAGTACCAATCTGCCAAATAATATCGGCACCATACTTCTGGTGGTAAGGGCTAAGACCGCCCTCCCCTGTGTTATGTGCAAAACCACCCATTTTCGCACCCTTGTTCAGGGCCATAATCGCGTTCTTGCTGAGTGCGCCATAACTCATGGCAGATATATTTAATGGTGATGCTGCGTAAGGCTGTTTACAGCTACCTTCTCCAAAAATAATACGTGGGTTGTGATCAATAATGGCTTTGGGAGCCAACGAATGGTTGATCCATTCACAGCCATCACGGTAGACATCAAATATAGTCCCAAAAGGTCGTGTATCCCTGACACCCTTGGCACGTTGGTAAACCACGGAGCGGAACTCCCTGCTGACAGGTCGGCCATCAATATCTGACTCCACAAAATACTGTTGAATTTCTGCGCGAACAGATTCGAACATAAAACGAAAATGTCCGATAACCGGGTAAAGTCGCAAAATGGTATGACTACGCTGAAGCATGTCATATATCCCCAGTACGACAATTGCCAGAACTGGAATAAATATCCAGCTGGCCGCTGGCCAAAACAGTGTCGAGATTGTGAGCAGGAATAACAAAACGATACTCAAAATCACGAACCCTTGTCTTACCGTCATCGTGCTGTGCTCCTGCTATTGTGCAATCTGATCATGTTAACAAATACATACAGAAACAAGTGACCGCAGATGCGGTGCGATTATTGCATCGGGAAGTTATCTCAGAACTGACTGCTGCCGACAGCTTACATCGGCAAAAACAAATATCGGTTTCATCTGGTATGTGCCGAGGGCAGCCAAATAATACTCAAAGTTTCAAACCAGCTACAGTTCAAACTGATATCAATGACCCTATCTTGGTGGCAGCGGTGTATGGCTTAGCCAAGGAATAGGCAGAAGATGGGGTTGCCTTAATGGTCTGTTTTGCCCACATCGAACCGATATTGACAATGGAACCACGCCATGCTCACAGAGAACCTGGATGTACGACCCACTTCGTGCTTCTAATTCGTTGTGTGTCCAATTTTCGTGGCAGCACCCTCTAAGAGTGGTCGATACCTGGTGACCGTGTCCGCGATGAATTCAGAGAAAACTCGAAGTCTGGCTGTTGAACGTGTGTCACGATGACGCAAAAGCCATAAGTCATATCCGGGCCTGGGCTTTGCCGGTGGCAAGCGCACCAGATCTGGATCTGGATCACCAAGGAAACACGGTAAGTTGGCAATACCCATTCCACAGCGCGCGGCTTGAAGTTGTAGCAACACACTATCGAAAACACCCCTTGCGGGAAGGTGAGGGTAATCGCTCTGCTTAACCCATTTAGGGAACGGTTTCGGCAACCCAAAACCGATCCAACAGGCTGATGTTGGATCCACAAGATCATGGTTGTCGAGATAGGCTTGCGTTGCATAGGCGGCGTTTGACACTGTCCCCAGTCGCCGGCCGATCAGATGGTCGGGAGGGTTTTTAACCAAGCGCACCGCGATATCGGCTTCCCGCCTGCTCAGGTCGAGCGTTTCATAGGCGATTAATACTTCGAGTTCAATGTCAGGATAAAGCTCTGCGAATTCAGTCAGGGCCGCCATTAATAAATGGGTAGCGAATATGTCGACCATGGTCACACGAATACCACCGGCTAACCTACGGTCCTGGCCGACAAGCCGTCGTTGCACGGAGTGAATTTCAGCCTCGATATTTTCCGCTGCCTGCAAAAGGTCCTCACCAGCGGCAGTCAATGAGAAGCCGTTCGGCAGTCTGTCAAATAACTTCACGCCCATGCGAATCTCGAACGCGTCAACCCGCCGCGATACCGTGGCGTGACTAATACCCGCCCGTGCCGCCGCAGCGCGAACGGAGCCACCGCGGACCAGTGCCAGAAATATTCGAATATTATCCCATTCCATCAAGTGTCTCGTATATGTACCGACAGGGTACATATTAACAGTACCTGTCACTATTATGTACCACTTAGAGTACCGACTTCGGACGCGTGATTCCGATGTAAGAGACATTGATCTGTTTTATTTTGAGCGATTGACGACTGTCAAGTTGTGTCCGCGCAAAGGCCGAACTGCGCACCACCATCTTGTGGTGGACAGCCAAAGATCAATTGATGCGGCTTGGACGTATGCAAAACCGCTTTCCGAGGTCGATGCAATCGTCGATCACTTTGCCTATTACGAAGATATTGTTGACGAATTTTCTGTCGCCGTAACCAACACTCTGTAACACCTAAAGGAATAAAAGTATGAAAATGAAAACTACGTTATTTGTCGCGGCGATTATTGTTGCCACCGCTACCTCCCTGTTCACTTTGGAACAGGCCAGTGCAGCCCGAACTCCAGATATGATGTTCGTCGACATGTTGTATCTGCAACCTGGCGTTGACGAGTCGCAGGTTGAAGAATACTTCTCTCGGATTGAACCAGTCGTTGCAAAACACGGCCTCAAACGCGTCGGTAGTTTCAAGGTCACTCAAAAAATGCGCGGCTCAATCGACCCGGACTTCATGAACCTTTGGGTTGTTGCTGGCCCGCAAACGTTCGAAGGAATCTTCGGCGATGAGGAGTACAAACAACATGTGCCGTTTAGAAACAGCACCTTTGATATGGAGCGCGCCAACATGTTTATGCTCGTGCCGACTTACGTAACAGTGAATTTCCCGGCTGCCCACTCAGCAAAACGCTAACAGAACATGAACATACTCAAATCACTATTCATCAGCACGTACATGATGGCGGCCATGGGAATCATCATGGTCGCCGCATGGTCAATTCTAAACATAGGCGACTATCTGGCCTGGAGTGGTGTTTTATTAGTGACCGCACCATTCATGATGGTCATCAGCTGGCTAATGATGTCCAAGACCATCGCTAGAACCAGCGCTCATTTTCCGGTTTTGAATGCATTAGGAGTAGTTGGTGTGTTGCTTGCCAGCTGGGGTTTCTATCAGGGGGCCAGTTTCAACGCACCTATTCTGTCCCTGATTGGTTGGATAGGATTCAATGTATACGCGTATTGGTACTCGAGTTTCGGTCGCCGTCCCAGCGCTAAATTGAAAATTGGCCAATTGCTGCCCGAGCTTAGCCTGCGAGACGCCAGTGGCAGATCCATCAGCTCCAGATCACTCGTGGCCAAACCCACAATCTGGATCTTTTATCGCGGTAATTGGTGTCCGCTGTGCATGGCTCAGATCAAAGAATTGGTTGGTCAATACAAACAACTAGAGGCACTGGGTGCACACGTTGCACTGATTTCGCCGCAGCCGCACAAGAACACGATGGCTCTGGCGGAAAAGTTCGATGTGCCGTTTGAGTTTCTGACTGACGAAGGGAACCAGGCTGGTCGTTTGTTGGGTATTGAAAACCCACACGGTCTGCCGATGGGCATGCAGATGATGGGTTACGAAAGCGAAACCGTACTACCGACGGTTATCATCACAGACTCAACTGGACGGATTCTATGGGTGTTCGAAACAGATAACTATCGGCTCCGCCCGGAGCCTGGCGTTTACCTTGCTCTGCTACGTGAGAAGGGTGCGGTTGGCAACGCCTCGCCGACTAGCAGACTTAAGCGTGAGGTTCTGGATCCCGCATGATTTTAACAATCTCATGTAGCTAGTTATAGCATTTGTGCCATGGGTTTAACAGAGGAGCTACGATCACGGAAACGGTCATCGACATAGAATGTCTAGCCCTCTGTTTACCCATTTGATTTGCTAAATCATTAAGCTGGCTCTCACAGATAAACTACAAGCTTCCCCGCATTATTCGAGGCGGTTAATGGCGTTAAAAATCTTGCTAGAGGTCTTCGTGGACCGCTTTTACGCGATGTGTCCACCCTGATATTTACGGCACACTTGGTAGTCGCACTTTGCATATTCCCAATACTATACAATTGCCAGAACCGGGATAAATTTCCAGCCAACTGCCGACAGCTTACATTGGCAAAAACAAATACCGGTTTCATCTGGTATGTGCCGAGGGCAGCCAAATAATACTCAAAGTTTCAAACCAGCGACAGTTCAAGCTGATATCAATGACCCCGTCGTGGTGGCAGCAGTGTATTACCAAATAACAAACCACCCACCAGTGAAATCAACAAACGCAATGCCAGCAAAGTGGTATCTGCGATATCCGCGCCACCATCAAGGAACAACGCGGTTGCGCCGTTGTAACCCATCGTACCCGGAACCAGCAATATGATGCCTGGCACCCTGATCAATGCGCCGGTCTGTTTAAAGACACGACCATACAGATTGGCCAGAATTGCAATCGACATGGAGGCCAACAGCACACCAAATTCCAGCCCGCCTGCGGCAACACCGGCACGACTGATCATGTAACTGATGATCGCTGCGAGCATAGCGATATGGAAATCTTTTTTTCTTGCCGAAAACAACACCGCAAAACTGAATGCTGCGGCCACCAGGGCTGGCCAGCGAAACCAATCCGGTGGCGCTATCAACGGCTGCACCAATACTGTATCAGTTGACCAGCCAAACCAGGCGACGATCACCGTACCCATCAGCACGCCAAGAGATAGTTTCAACATGGTCACCAGTGCGCCCGATAAACGTGCTGAACCAGAAGCCAAATGGTCGGTAGACAATTCGGTCACGGCGATGGTCAGACCCAAGCCGGGAATCAATACGATCAGACTGGACATGATGACCACGAATACATCGAGACCCGGCACCAGCCTGTTCAGGGAGAAAACCAGGAATGTGCTGAATAAAGCTGCAATCGCTTCCAGACCACCCTCGCGCAGTGTCTCACCCGCCTGTGTTACCAGAACGCCCAGCAGTGCGCAGGTCAGTGAAGCTGCTGCAATACCCGCCCAACTTGTGCTTAACATCACCGCGACCGCACCACCAGTGAGACCCCAGCAAATGATCTGTAACCACAAGGCATATAATTGCTCCGGCCGCCAATCCCGCAGATCGGCATAGGCATCTTCGACACTGACTTTGCCGTCGAGCAGGCAATTGCCCAGGTGATACAGATCCGCCGTATTGCCCAGGTTGACCGCAGCTGGCTTCATACGCTCCAGTTGCATTGGAATCGGCCGTTGATCATCCTCATCACCGAGGTAATGAAAAGACAAAAATATCGCTGTCGGACTAGACAATACCTGACAATCAAAACCCAAGCGGTCTGCCAGGGCCGTCAGCATGCGTTCAAACAGGTGTGCAGGCACTCCTGCCATGTGTAACTGGCGGGCATATCGCTTCAGAAAACGTACTTCCAAAGGTAGTTGATTTGTCATTCGTAACAGCCGTAAAAACCCTGCAAAAGAGGCAGAGTGCAACAACTACATGCGTTGGGCAAGCCCTGATTAGAACTGGTTTATTGTTTTAACCAGCACACATACTGGTCGGTGCTACTTGTCACAAAGAAAACGGGTTGAGTGCTTTGCATCAATATGGATCAGATCATTGAGTTTTGCGATTTTCACTGCTAGTCTCACGAACTTACCCATTCAGGACAATAGGAACTATGGCTCAATATGCTGTCATCACCGGCTGGGGCAAATGCGTGCCGCCCGCGGTATTGACCAACGATGATATCGCCACCGTCATTGATACTTCCGATGAGTGGATACAAACACGAAGCGGTATCAGGGAACGCCGGGTTTCACATGTTCCGGGTAGTGATTTGGCAAGCGTCGCCGGACAACGCGCATTAGCCGCAGCAGATGTCGATGCCGAAGATGTTGATTTGCTTATCGTCGCCACTTGCACACCTGATACCGTGATCCCGAGCACTGCTGCCCATGTACAGCGCAAAATCGGGGCAAGCAACGCTGCCGTATTCGACCTCAATGCAGGCTGCAGTGGCTTTATATACAGCTTGTCAGTTGCGACCGCAATGATCCAATCCGGGGCCTATAAGAAGGCATTGGTCATCGGTTCAGAGCGCATCACCTGGTTTTTAACCTGGGCATCACGTGATACCGCAGTGTTATTCGGTGATGGCGCGGGTGCCGTGGTTGTCGAGCCATCTGATAAAGAGTCCGGCTTGCTGTTTTCCCATCTTGGCTGTGAGGGCGAAGCAGCAGACGCACTGCAGATCCCAAATTTTGGCACGGCCGGAAACCGTTTTGTAGAAAACTACAGCGCATTCGAAGTCCAGTTTGACGGTCGGGAAATTTTTCGTCGCGCGGTCAAGGGCATGGCTCGTGAAACCAGAATCGTGTTAGATGAACTGGGACTGACTGATGATGATATCGACCGGATCATCCCGCATCAAGCCAATCTACGCATCATCGAATCACTGGCAAAACACCTGTCGGTCGATATGTCGAAGGTCGAGGTGAATATTCAAAAATATGGCAATACCTCTGCCGCAACCATTCCAGTTGCAATGGTCGAGGCGTTGGAAGCCGGGCGCATCAAGGCTGGCGACCGAATCCTGCTGGCTGCCTTTGGTGCCGGTCTGACACGTGCTGCTGGGTTGATCCGTTGGGGTGAACGCACAACCCCACTGAAGCAAAGTGATGCGGAGTTACCGCCCTGCAAACAAACAGCGCTGGAAATCCTGAGTGAGGCTATCAAACACACACTTTGACTCGAACCTGCCGTACTGGCAGGACTACCTGTCATTTTTACAATGTCTGGTTGGTAAGAATTTCCCGAACTGTGACCAACTCAATGCCCTGCTGCCCGACGGTTTGAGTTCCGTCAGCGGACAAAGCATCCATTTTGTTCCGAGCACTCAACTTGACAATGATGCTTATGAACGCCGAATTTACACCACTGGTCAGGTCAGCACACGCACGGAAAACTGGCATGATTTGTTCAACGCCCTTGTCTGGATGCGGTTTCCGTGCATCAAAACCGCGATGAATAGCTTGCATTACAATGCCTGGTCAGAGCAAAGAGATGGCAGCAGGGGGCGTCTGCGCGATGCCTTGACCTTGTTTGATGAATGTGGGGTTATTGTATTTTCCAATAACCGGAAAATTCTCACCGCCTTGGCACACCGACGCTGGCATGAAGCCTTTCTGACTGAGGCTTTCAGTGCTGCAATACAACTATCCATTAGCGGTCACGCGATGCTTGAGAAATACTTGTCACCCTACAAGTCCATGACTGCGAAGGCTTTGCTCGTGCATGTAGATACAAGTCTCATGACACGTCCCAGGCAGGAAATACTGAGCCATCTGGATAGAGTCATTGCACAACGAATGCTGAGCGGCAAACTACTGACTGAAACGGCCTGTCTCGCGCCCTTGCCACTGGCAGGTGTGCCTGGCTGGTGGCCAGTTAGCGAACAGGGCAACAGCGAGTTTTACGATAACCTGCAGGTGTTCAGACCAGCTGGCAAGGAATTGATTCCGGCACCTGTGATAAGCCTATAGCGATAAATTATGCTGATGGTGTAGCAGTTTTTTTGTAGGGCAAATAGGCTTCAGCCTGCTGTTGGTATTCATTTGTACTGTCTCTTTCATGGTTCAGAAAGTCCGCTATAGCGAGACGAAAGCGCTCATCGGCAATCCAGTGATAGGATGCACTCTTGACTGGCTCGAAGCCGCGCATCAACTTATGTTCCCCTTGGGTTCCCGGATCAAACTCCTGCAAGCCATGTTCTATACAAAACTCAATGCCCTGGTAAAAACAGGCCTCAAAATGCAAACATGAAATATTCTGCAAGGCGCCCCAATAACGTCCGTACAAACGGCGGCTGTCAAAGAAGAATAATGAACAGGCAACAATTTGTTGGTCATGGCGCGCGACCACCAACATCATTTGCCCAACCATAGTCTCGCGTAATCGATCAAAGAAATCGCGGTTGAGATAGCCATCGTGACCACTGCGTTTGCGATAGGTATTTATATAGCAGTGGTAAAAGCCCTGCCATTCCTCATCACTGATTTCCATACCAATTTTTCTGTGAATGCTAACACCCTGCTCTGTCACCAATCTTCTCTCTCGCTTCAGGTTTTTACGTCTGGAAGAACGCAGCGTAGTCAGAAAATCATCAAATTGACGGTAATCACGATTGAGCCAGCGGAATTGCACGGCCTCACGATGCAAAAAAGCACCCTCGTCTTTCATCGCTGCCAATGCCTGCTGCAGACGCTGACCGGGAAACAATAAATGCCAGCTTGAATAATCGTGTGATGCTGCCAATTGATGTACCGTATTTAACAAAGCCGCAAACACTTCGTCCGCCTCGACCGTTGATGAAATACCAACGCGCGGGCCTGCAACCGGTGAAAAAGGAACGGCAGTCAGCAGTTTTGGATAGTACTCCAAGCCGTGACGGGCATACGCATCGGCCCAACCCCAGTCAAACACAAACTCACCATAAGAGTGAGTTTTGGCATACAGTGGCATAACCGCCAACGGCCGCTCATCACGCATCAACATCATGTGCTGAGGTTGCCAGCCCTTTTGAGTACTAACACAACCGCTTTGTTCCAGTGCCAGTAGATAGGCGTGCTGTATAAAAGGGTTTTCACTGTCAAACAGGCCATTCCACAACAAAGGTGGTATATCAGCGATAGAAGAATAACATTTACAATGCATATCCCAGTGTACGCAAAAACCGGTAGGCAAAGAATAAAAACACATAAGTTCGCCAGCCTTAGCCCAAACTGATGGTACGGTTGACCTTGATACGTGCACGGGTTCAATACTGGAAACCCACACACGACACCAGTTAGGATGCCACATGTTATTTCGTCACCTCAGCAAACGCCGACGACTGCTCTATCAATGGAGTAGTGCTGTGCTTGTTCTGAGTTTGATCCTGGCCGTGTTGATATTTGCTGATCTACTTAAGCCGGTCAGCAATAGCGGCGATTCACAGCCCACTGCCAATGCAATCACCAGTGTTCTCAGCCGTGGTCAACAGGTGGAGACCCGCTTGAGCTTTAAACCGGTCAAGAACTCAGGCATAGCATTCAGACATTTCCCTGCCATACGCAATTCACTGCTGCCGGAGGATATGGGCTCTGGGCTTGCCTGGGGAGACTATGATAATGACGGTGACCCGGACCTTTTTCTGGTCAACTTTCAGCATGGCATTGTGGATGAGAAGAACAGCCAGCCCGGTATGCACGCACTCTACCGTAATGACGGTAAAGGCCACTTTACTGACGTCACTGGACAGTCAGGCCTCAACCAGCCAGATTTTGGTCTTGGTGCTGCCTGGGGGGACTACAATAATGATGGCCAGCTCGATCTCTATATCAGTTGTTTTGGTGCAAACCGATTGTATCGAAATAATGGTGATTCTAGTTTTGAAGATGTGACCAAACAAGCGGGTGTTGGGGATAATAGCTTCAGCACGTCTATCGCCTGGGGCGACTATAACCGCGACGGCCACCTGGATCTCTATGTCAACAACTATGTGCAGTTTGAATACCACTCGACCGACAAGAGACGGAGCTCCAAACAATATGAATCAGAAACCCCCTATACGATAAACCCCTCTTCATACGCACCGGTTGCCAACCGGCTTTATCGCAATAATGGCGATGGCACCTTCACCGACATTGCTGTCGATGCGGGTGTCGCCAATAGTGAGGGACGTTCGTTGGGTGTTGTCTGGGCTGATTTTGACGCCGATGGCTGGCCAGATCTCTATGTCGCGAATGATATTTCGGCAAACAGTGTTTATCGTAACCGTGGCGATGGAACTTTCACAGATATCGGGGCATCTTCTCTGGCGGCTGATTACCGTGGAGCCATGGGTCTCGCGCTCGCCGATATTGATCAGGACCAGGACCTTGATCTGTTTGTAACCCATTGGCTGGCGCAGGAAAATGGACTGTTTGAGAATATGACTTCTGAGGGTCTGAGTAACAAGGCCGGACAAGCTAGATTGTTTTTCATGGATAATGCTGAAATGTCAGGCTTGGGTCAGGTTTCGTTGAGAAACGTTGGCTGGGCAACCGGGTTTAGCGACTTCGATCATGACGGTTACCCGGACTTATGGGTAATCAATGGCAGCACCTTGCAGATACCTGATGACAACACCCACCTCAAACCACAGCAAATGCACCTGTACCAACATGAACCCGAAGCAGGGTTTTTTGAAGTCTCCGGCCAGGCGAATCCACTACTGCTAAAGCCCTTCGTGGGTCGTGGCGGTGCACAGGCCGACTTCGACGGAGATGGTCTGGTGGATATCGCGGTACAAGTTCATGGCGGTGAACTTATGTTGCTAAAAAATACAACAAAGTCGAGCAATAACTGGCTTGGTTTACGTCTGCGTCAATCGGGCGCTAATGTGTTTGCGCAAGGCGCAGTGGTTACGGTCAGGAGCACGAGTATGACCCAGACTGCACAGGTAGGAGGCGGTGGTAGCTACCTGTCCCAGCATTCAACCGATATCAACTTTGGTCTGGGTCCAGCAGACCGCATTGAAACAGTGACTGTCAATTGGCCAGACGGTACAGAAGAATCCTACCAGGATCTCACTCTGAACATGGTTAACCAGGTACAACATGTCGTAAACTATAACGGCATCAAAACAATAAATTAAGGAACCTCTGATTTATACAATCAGCCGAACGTATTTATTGATAGCCACCCTGCTTCTTCTCTGCGCCTGTGGAGAACCGGATTCCGTCATGCTATCCGATGTCGATTTGACCCAACATAACCGGGCAGTCGGTTTAATGGGTCAGTACCGTTATGCGGCAGCAATGACTGAGCTTGCCGCGCTGGTTGAGAATAACCCGGACAATCTTGATTTGCAGATTGACCTGGCCATAGCAATCTTGAACCGGCAACAAGCGGGCGATGAAGCGAAAGCACTTACGCAACTAACGGCCATACTGGAATATTCGGCACACAAGCCGCGGGTACATTACCTTAGCGGATTACTTGAGCTGAATGCAGGCGCACTTGATCAAGCCGTGCAGCATTTTACCTGGGTAGTCAAGGTAGATCCCGACGACGCTTATGCCAGTTACTATCTGGCTTTGAGCCTGGCACAGCTTGGTCAAGTAGAAACCGCGCTGCGCTGGTATCAAAAAACCATTGAACTTGATCCTTATCTGCGAAGTGGTTATTACGGGGCGTTCCAAACACTACGCAAATTGGGTCACGCCGATCAGGCCAGGGATATGCTCGACCGCTATCAAAAAATGGCGCGCAACCCACGTTCTCATCAAGCAGAATTTAAATATACACGTATGGGACCAAAGGCTGAGGTCAGAACATTTAATCTGGGTCACTTCAAAGTCAATGCCAAGCCGAAGGGACCATTGTTCAAGCAACCGTTGGTTTTGCTGGACGAGTTGCGCTTTGCAAATCCGCAATCAAGGCCCACTATCACCACCGCTGATATCAACCATGATAGCTATCTGGATCTCTTTATCAGCTCAAGCCATGCAGATGAAAATCAAATAAATACGGTTTTACTGGGCCATTCAGATGGAGGTTTTACGCCGGCCCTGGATCATCCATTAACCGGAATACCAGGGATCAATGCGGTGTTATGGGGCGATATCGATAACGACGGTCTGCTGGATCTTTACCTCTGCAGAAATGGGCCCAATCAGCATTGGCAGCAAACACTGGCCGGCAGTTGGCAAAATGTAAGCACTCCAGTTACCTCCAATGGCAACTGGAACACCCGGGATGGTGCCCTTTTTGATGCAGATCACGATGGCGATCTGGATATCTTTCTCGTCAATGGTGATGGACCGAATGAACTGCTCAATAACAATCTGAATGGCAGCTTCAGAGCACTCGCAGCAGAAGTAGGTTTATCGGGTTCTGATTCAGATAGTCGATCAGTTGTGTTAACTGATCTGGATCGGGATCGGGACACGGATATTCTGGTGATCAATGACAAGGGTGAGCATGAGGTCTATCTGAATGATTTGTTGTGGCGTTATCAAGCCGCACCTGGGTTTGACCTGTTCAAATCCATACCCACCGTGGCAGCACTGGCCACAGACCGAAATGCCGATGGCATTCCAGAGCTTTATAGCCTTTCTGAACAAGGACAGGTGAGTCGCTGGCAAGCGGACGCGCTGGGTATCTGGCAGCCAACCACACTCATGAGCAAGGCAGATTTCAAGGCTGACAGAAACAGCCGCATGGCACTATTGGATATCAATGGAGATGGTACAAGTGAGCTGCTACGCACGACGACTGGAGGCTGGACTGTTTTTCATATTGAAGATAAGCAATTATCGCCTGTCTCAACCGCTGAAAAGCCTGACCTGTTGACCTGGATACCCTTCAACAACCAGGTATCATCAGGTCCGTCTGTTGTCGCCCTGAGTCAACAGGGTCAACTACTGTATTGGCAAACCGGGAAAGGCAGGTACCCGTTTATAGGTTTGAATTTCAGAGGCAAAAATAAAGCTGAGCACTCCATGCGGTCCAATGCCTCGGGTATCGGTACTCATGCTGCCGTGCGGGTTGGCGATCGTTGGTCAGCGATCAGCGCCTTTCGTCAAAGCAGCGGGCCGGGTCAGAGCCTGCAACCTTATACAATTGGTCTGGGTGGTGCTGATCGGGCAGACTTTATCGCGCTGGAATGGTCCGATGGCGTATTTCAGACCGAACTTGATGTCGCCACAGGTCAATTGCACACAATTTCGGAGACCCAGCGACAACTGGCCAGTTGTCCGGTTCTGTTTGCCTGGGATGGGCAAAGATACCGTTTCATCAGTGATATTCTTGGCGTCGGCGGGCTTGGCTTTGAGACCGGCTACGGTGAATATGCTGAACCACGCCCGAGGGAAAACTTGCAATTACCTGGTGGATTACTGCAGGCCAGGAAAGGCCTGTTTATGTTAAGCCTCGGCGAGCCAATGGAAGAAGCAGCCTACCTGGACCAGGCACGGCTGACCAGTTACGATCTGCCGCCCGGCTGGCAACTGGTGCTGGACGAGCGCAGTGCAATACTTGGGCCTCAGGCAAGCGGTGAACCCAGGTTTTATCGAACCGAATTATCACCCATTAGCGCGATCAACGATCA
This sequence comes from Gammaproteobacteria bacterium, assembly GCA_021772935.1. Classification (GTDB taxonomy): domain Bacteria; phylum Pseudomonadota; class Gammaproteobacteria; order Xanthomonadales; family SZUA-36; genus SZUA-36. The sequence goes on along the minus strand of JAJFLA010000046.1, from coordinate 87,600 downwards.
ACAGGAAAATGTCACTGCAAGCATCCTTGCTGCCGACCTGAAAGCAGCTCCGGTGGGAAACCTGGATTCCCGATTTATCGGCCTGCTGGAAAAACAGCACAGTTTGACACTGGCATTTGCACAAACCCTCGATACCCCTGTGGGTGAGCCGATGCTGGTGATTGACGGCTGGATCGAATACCCCTACTCACAAACCATGTTTGCCGCCTGGCAAGCAGGGGCGCCATACTTGGCCCCATCGATAGATGCCCAGGGTGAAGATGGCGAATGGGTCATATTAATGGATCAGTTCGGTTACCCGGCAGGCATGCCCAGACGTATGTCGGTGCCGTTGGGCAAGTTACCCAAGGGCACACAGAAACTGCGACTGCGTACCAACCAGGAGATCTACTGGGACAGAATAACAGTCGCTTACAGTGAATTACCGACTGATGTCAGGCGTCACAGCTACCCCTTTGAAATAGCCACACTTCGTAACAACGGTTTTCCAAAGCGTAGCACCGGGCCCCAACGTCTGCCGAATTACGATTATGACCAATCGAATCCATTTTGGGATACCCGACATATGACCGGGTTTTATACAGAATTCGGTGATGTCACGGAACTGATTGCAGCCAAAGATGATGCCCTGGTCATCATCGGCCCCGGAGAAACCGTGGAATTGGCTTTTAAGGATACTGCAAACACGCTTGAAGAAAGCTGGAGCAGAACTTTTATCTTTGAGAGTTTTGGCTGGGCCAAGGATATGGACCTTTATACCAAAGATGGCAGCACCGTTGGACCACTACCATCAAACCACAACGACCCGATCGAGCGTGAACGACTGCACCGTCAATACAATACACGATACCGTTCCGGTCACTAACTGTAGAGAATATTCGCAATGACAATCTATTATGCCGCAGCCTGTCAAGTGGATCAGCCTAACCCGGCCAACCGTGAACAGATGCGGAGCAATACTGACCGCATGCTGGAAATGATCGAACAAGCGGTTATCGGTTACCAGCCCTTTCATGATGTCAAGCTGGTGGTCTTTCCGGAATTTGCCCATGCTGCCCCTATCTATGCAACGGTTGAAGAATTACTTGAAAAACTAGCCGTGCCACTTCCCAATGAACACACTGAACGTATCACTGCCAAAGCCAATGAATTAGGGGTTTATGTACAGACAGGTAGCTTTCTGGAGGTCGACGAGCGCTGGCCTGACATAGTTTTCAACAGCACTTGCCTGATCGGTCCCGAAGGCATTCTGGCAAAATATCGTAAAGTCAATCCATGGATTCCTTGGGAGGTTGCGGCCAGTCCACACGATATACCGGACTATCCGGACGATCCTTTTCCCGTTGTTAAGACAGCTATTGGTAACCTGGCGGTTGCAACCTGTTATGACTGGATTTTCCCCGAAGTCACGCGCGAGTTGACCCTGCGTGGTGCGGAGGTATTGATCCGGATATCTGCCTATATGGACCCTTGGGGCGCAACTGCACCGATGGATTGGTGGACCACTGTTAATCGCTGCCGTGCACTCGAGAACATGTGCTATGTGGTTGCTGCCAACCAGGGTGCTTCGGGCCAGAAGTATCCACCCTTTTCGTGGCCAGGTGGCAGTATGGTGGTGGATTATGACGGTCGAATTCTGGCAGAGGCCTCAGCGGGTCCAGGTCAACGTATCGTGGTGGCACCTATTAATATCGAAGCGTTACGCCAGGAGCGACAGCGCCGTATAGGTCACTCGATGCCGGCACAGTTACGCACCGAGCTCTACACAGCGCAAAGAAAAACTGTTTTTCAGGCCGGTAGTGGCGCAAAATTACGTAGCGCGGAGGCACAGACATCACTGATCGAAAAATCCAAATGTAAATTGGGTTTTAATGAACCAAAAAGTTGACATTGACCACCACCCATTCATCGTGGCCTTGCAACCAGTGAAGACCAGGATGAGGAGACAAAGGTTGGACTAGAAAATGAAAAAGATCACCCCGGAATGGCTATCCCCACTCACTCTGATCTGTATGATCGGGCTCACTTTTGAAGCAATAACCGGTTTGCTGATTTACCTCACAGCTTTCACAGAAATCAACCAGTATGGCGTGTTATTACATACCTTTATTGGACTGATCTGGATCCTCGCGTTTCTTTGGTACTCGATCCGCCACTGGTGGAGGCGTTTCAGATCTAATTTCAATCATGTGCAATTACTGGGCTATATAGGATTTGTTCTGATCCTGGTCTGCCTGATCACGGGTGTCTGGTTAACCATTGAAGCCACGTTGGGCACGCGTATCAGCTACGGTTGGTCAACTGTCCACCTCTATTCCGGCTTGACGTTGATACTGGCAACAGTGACACACCTGGCGATGACCTGGGGACGTAACCCTGATGTTGTCCTACGACAAAATAAAAAACGGTTTTTACGACTGCTTGTCGGTGGCTCGGTGGCATTGTTGCTCGTACAGGCTGTCATCCCCAGCATTAACCCAGGTCCTGAGACAAACAATATTTTCCCGGAAGACTATACCTTCCCACTGGGTGAAGACAGGCCATTTGCACCGAGTCTGGGGCACACACAAAGCAATGGTGCTTATGACCCTGCTACCTTGTCCGGCTCTAAGAGTTGTGGCAGCAGCGGGTGTCATGAGCAGATCCTTGCAGAATGGACCCCCAGTGCGCACCGTTACTCTTCTTCTGATCTTGCCTTCCAGGAAGTACAGAAACTGCTTTATGAAGATATTGGACCGGAAGGAACACGATATTGTGCGGGTTGTCACGATCCCATCGCATTATTCTCCGGCAGTAAAAACGTCAATGTCGATGGATTGACATCACCAGGTGCAGATGAGGGTATTTCCTGTATTTCATGTCATTCTATTATCCGTACCGATGTGCGCGGTAATGCCGACTACACCATCACCCAGCCGCTTCGTTATGTTGGTGAGCGCAAGCCTGGCCGCCTCAACAAGTGGCTTAGCGATTTTCTGATTCGTGCCTATCCACAGCAACATGTCGCCAGTTTCACAAAGCCGATGCACAAGACAGCCGAATACTGCGGTGCCTGTCACAAACAGTTTATTGATGAGGAGGTTAATCAGTTTGGTTGGGTTCAATTACAAAACCAATACGATAACTGGAAGGAAAGCCGTTGGCATGATGAAGATGATCAAAGCAAAACCATCACCTGCCGTGAGTGCCATATGCCCCTGGTTGACTCAACCGACCCCTCAGCCGGTGATAAGGCTGATGTCAATCGTAATGTGAACGATGGCAAGCACCGTTCACACCGTTTTCTGGCCGCTAATCAGGTCATGCCCCTGTTAATGGGCTTGACCGGTGCAAAGGAACATGTCGAACTCACAGAAAAATGGTTGCAGGGTAAGATCGAGATACCTGAAATAGCTGACCGTTGGGTCGCCGGCCCGGTTATTCGTCTCGAACTGGCGGGTCCGGCGAGCGTACACCCGGGTGAACAGGTGGATCTGCAACTGGTTTTGACCAATAACAAAACCGGTCATGGCTTTCCCACCGGTCCGATGGATATTATTCGCAGCTGGGTTGAGCTCACGGTGAGCGATGATCATGGAAATATCATTTACGAAAGTGGAAAACCGGATGCCGATGGACACATGAGTCCGGATGCGGTGATATTCAAAGCCGAAGGGATTGATCGTGAAGGCAATTCAATCGATCGCCACAATTTGTGGGAGATGGTCGGGGCACAGTACAAACGGGTACTTTTCCCTGGTATGGCAGACAGCGCCAGCTATCAATTCATCTGCCCCAGCGCCATGACGCTAGCCTCGAATCAGGCGGATAGTGAGAACAAGGCATTTAATTTCAACGCACCGACGGGTGTCAGAGAGCTGGAGATTACCGTTGAACTTAAGTATCAAAAGGCTGATGCGGCATTCATGGATCGCTTGTTTGGCGCACAAGCTGGACTGCGCACACCGGTAACAACCATTACACGCGAGTCTTTGCGTATTCCGATCGAACTTAATGAAGTATCCCGAATAGAACAGGTGCGCAATGGTGAGCGACAGTTTGCAGGAAAATGAGTAGTCGTCGCCATGGGCTGTTCTTCTGTCTGTGCTGTTGGCTGCTGTGCCCAGTATTGAGCACAGCAGACAACGAAGCTGTTTTCAAGGATGTTGCAGAAGAGGTTGGTCTGATATTTGTCCATTTTAATGGCATGTCGGGGCAACATTATTTTCCTGAAATGACCGGTGCGGGGGCTGCATTATTCGATTTTGACAATGATGGAGATCTCGATATTTACCTGCTGCAAGGCAGTATGCTCGGACCCGGCAAGACGATAGAAGATGCCTTGTTCCCACCGGCTGCCACTCCTATTGTCGATCGCCTGTTCCGGAATGAATTGATCAGCAATGGCAAATCAACCGGTAAACTCAGTTTTCGGGATGTTACCAAGCAAAGCGGTCTGTTGATGACTGGTTATGGTATGGGTGTAACCACCGGTGACTATAACAATGATGGCTGGACGGACCTTTACGTCACCCAATATGGCAGCAATCATCTGCTCAGAAATAACGGCAATGGCACCTTCTCCGATGTGACCGAGAGCTCTCACACCATGGACGAGCAATGGGGTACCAGCGCTGCCTTTCTTGATTACGATCGTGACGGATGGTTGGACCTGTATGTCAGCAATTACGTAGACTTTTCAGTTCTGAAGAACAATACTTGCTATGCCAAAAGCAGCCGACAGGATTATTGTGGGCCGGCAAGTTTTATTGCCCTTCATGATCGTCTTTTTCATAACCTTGGCGGTGGCGAATTCGAAGAAGTCAGCGATCAGTTAATGATGAACTATCAGGCAGGCGCCGGTCTCGGCGTGATTACAGCGGATTTCAACCAGGATGGTTGGATTGATATTTATGTCGCCAATGATGGCCAGGCGAATCAGATGTGGATTAACCAAAAAGGTAAAAAGTTCGTCAATAATGCGCTTTATGCCGGTACTGCCGTAAACATTCAAGGTCGTGCCGAAGCCAGTATGGGTGTTGATGTTGGTGACTTTGACCGGGACGGTGATCCGGACCTGTTTATTACTCACTTGATGGGCGAAACCAATACCCTTTACAGCAACGAGGGGCGAGGCCTGTTCGAAGACCGCACACTGTTTTATGGTCTCGGCAGCAGCAGCTTCCCCTACACCACATTTGGTACGGGCTGGCTGGACTATGACAATGATGGCTGGCTTGATTTACTGGTGCTTAATGGGGCAGTAACCGAACTGGAGCCACTGGCGAACAAAAAGGATCCCTACCCGCTGCACCAACCCAATCAGTTGTTTCACAATGAGGCTGGCAAGGGGTTCTCTGAAGCCAACTATGCCACAAGCTCACCCTTAAAAGATTCATATGTCAGTCGAGGCGCAGCCTTTGGTGATATAGACAATGATGGCGATCTGGATGTATTGATACTCAACAATAACGGACCCGCGCAATTGCTGCTAAACCTTGTAAGCAAAACCCGAGACTGGATTGGTCTGCGTCTGACCGCAACGAAATCCAGGCGAGACCTGCCTGGTACAGAAATCTTTCTGACACAAGCTGGTAAAAAGCAACAATGGTTCAGGACCGGAACAGACGGCAGTTATTGTTCTGCGAATGATCCACGGGTATTGTTTACTTACCCTGATCACCCACAGGAGAAATCCCTGCAAATAAGATGGCCTGATGGCAGCCAGGAAACACGACCACTTCCACCAGCATCGCAATATACTGAAATCAGACAAACAGATGGCAACTATTAGGCAGTCTACCAGTCACCCATTAACAACAACCCAGGTGAGTGTTCAAAAAATGAACCCTATGAGTCATGTTACTAAGCTATACAGAACGATCAGCATACTTTTTGTTCTCTCAACCTTCGTCGGCGTCATAAACGCAGCTGAAACATCACTCTCGCCAGCCGTCGAAGGCGTAGAAATTGTTGAGCACGCAAATGCCTTACTCGATCTTCCTGAGCAGGATCTATCGACGCTGGAACCTGCAGTTGCCGAACAGCTCGAAAAATCCCGTGATTTGCTTGATGATCTGATCAGCAAACATCAAAATAATCGGGACCTCGCCGATGCCTATGGTGAACTCGGTAAGCTCTATCATGCCTATGAACTCAATCTGGGCGCTGAAATATGTTACCGCAACGCTCGAAGTCTGGATCTCAACCAGTTTCAATGGACCTATTATCTGGCACACCTTTACCTGAACAGTGGCAGACCACTGGAGGCGCTTGAGCTCTATCAGCAGATCGAGGCCGTACACCCTCAACCAGCATTGCTGCGCACACGGATTGGGGAGACTTATCATGCCTTGAACCGGCTTGCAGAGGCACGTCAGTCATATTTGCAAGCGTTTTACCTACGCCCTGAATCACCTGCGATCCTCGCTCGTCTTGGGGAACTGGCTGTGGAGGAAAAGCAGTATCGCACGGCCATCAGTTTTCTCGCTGCGGCACTGACCAGTCAACCCGATGCGAACCGCCTGCACTATCCTCTGGCAATGGCGTACCGTGGCTTGCATAACACCGAACAGGCCATCGATCATTTACGTCAAAGAGGGAGTGTCGGTATTCAACCTTATGATCCCTGGATTGAAGACTTAGATAACTTGTTACAAGGCGAACGTTCCTATCTCTTGCGTGGCAAACTGGCCTATTCAGCCGCTCGTTATGAAGAGTCGATTGAAGCTTTCCGCACGGCTTTGTCCTTTAACAAAGACAGCGCCCGGGCTCATATCAACCTGGGTACCGCACTCATGCAAACCGGCAATACAGAGGAAGCTTTCGAGCACCAACTAAAAGCATTGGCGCTTGAACCAGATAATCTGACTATTCATTACAACCTGGGCTTTCTTTATATGAATAGCGGAAAATATCAGGATGCCATCTCCCATCTGGAACGAGTAACCACAAGCAATACCGAAGATGCCAGCGCTTATCTGTTACTCGCTCAGGCACTAGAAAAGAACCTTAGTATTGAAGAAGCTATGGAGGTTTACCGCAAGACCGTACTACTTGATCCAACGATTGAAAATGCCTGGTTGGGTGGCGTGCGCCTGTTGTTACAAAATGGTGAGTACGGTAAAGCATTGGGAGTGCTCAACCAAGCTCGTAAAAACCTTCCCAATAACGGCCTCATCGTGCACGCAATGGCAAAGCTTCTTGCCGCGAGTCCAGATAAATCAATCCGGGATGGACAACGGGCACTACCACTGGCGCTGACCGTTTTCAAGGCAAGCCCCTCAACCGGGCATGCCCGAACAGTTGCTATGGCTTATGCAGAATCAGGTGAATGTAGTGAGGCAGCCAAGTGGCAACAACGGTCGATAGATGCCCTGAACAAGAGCAATGAGGTTATGAAGACTAAAATGCAAGCGGAGCTGAAGCACTACAAAACGAGCAATCCGTGCAATTTTCCAACAGATGCTGCAAGCAACGACAACCCTGGCCCTTGATCATTTCAGGTCGTGACGACAATCATATGATTGATTTCACTTCACACCGTGCATTCCCTTTCGCACCAACGGTACCAGTGCAAAAGCTACGGCTGCTGCAATGATTCCAATCCAGAACATCATCATGAAAAGGTCACCATAGCGTGTTGCGGCAACAGCCACATCCAGTGTTTCACCTTCCGCCACATCCATCGCGGTCAACTCACCAAATTTCGCAGCCAGCACCTCTGAATAAGCGGTTCCAAGCCACCAGGCACCCATCATGACCCCAACTACGCGGGGTACCGACAACTGTGTGACTGCACTCAAACCGATGGGTGAAATGCAAAGTTCGCCCAACTCAAGAATGCCATAAGCCAACACCAGCCACCAGACACTTGCAATACCATTGATACCGGCGAGATGTGCCGCATAAGCCATGGGCAGAAAGGCTAATCCACCGACCAACAGCCCGATGGCGCTTTTGGCTGGCTTGCTGGGGTTCTTGCCATGCCTATCCAGCCATGGCCACAGCCAGGTAAAAAACGGGGTTAAGACGACGATAAAAAACGCACCCAGGAAAGTTAACGAACCTGCAGTCTGTTGCACCAAAGACATGTCGCGGATAAAGGCAGCAAGCATCAGCAACGCAACCGATCCGAGTAGTATCTCACTCCGGCGTAAGTTGCCCTGACCTGCCATTCTTAATGCCAACAACATCGCTAGTGGACTGATCACCAGCGGCACTATGGTCCATGGAAGTACAGGCTCAGCAGTTGCGTTAGCAATACTGAACAGGTCTTTGGTTAAAAGACGATCGGTAAACGCCACCCAGGAGCCATAGGTTTGCTCATACAAAGTAAAAAATACCAGCACCATCAGAATTAACACGACCAGGCTGATCATCTGTTGGCGTTCAACCCGATTGCACTGCTTGGTAACAAACCAAATAAACCACGCAACCAAGATAAGGGACATGATGTGCATCACACCTGAGACGGTCCATGTGTGTTGCATCAATTGCCAGATTACACCGATACCCAACAGCGAACCCAGATAAATGGTCCATTCGCGGTTTAGTGGCCCCAGTACACGCTCTTTGAGCAATTCAGGTTTTTTTGGCTCCGCATGGCCATGAAGATATTTTTGTCCACTTAAAAATACCGTGAGCCCCAGCAACATGCCTATACCCGCTGCACCAAAGCCATACTTCCAACCAAATGTCTCGCCCAGGTAACCACAGATCAAGCTGGCAAACAGTGCGCCAATATTGATACCAGCATAGAAAATGGTAAAACCACCATCTCTACGTGGATCATTCTGTGGGTAAAGTTTGCCAACAATGGTTGAAATGTTGGGTTTCAGGAAGCCTACACCGCCAATAATCAATGCCAGTGAAAAATAAAAAATCTGTAACGCGCCTTCATCCCGCTGGACCTCACCACTGACCAACCGCGCCTGCTCACCTTCAAACGCCATGCCAAAATGCCCCAGGCATAAAAGTACGGCCCCCGCGACCACTGCCTTGCGCATACCCAGCCAGCGATCTGCCAACAAGCCACCAATCACGGGCATGGCATAGACCATACCGCCATAAGCCCCTAATAACTGGTAACTCAGTGAATCCCCCATCAGGTGGTACTTAATAAGGTAGAGAAACAACAAAGCTTTCATGCCATAAAAAGAAAACCGCTCCCACATTTCGGTGAAAAAACAGATATACAGGCCTTTGGGGTGTCCCCAGAACTCTTCACCGGGATGAAAAACATCGTTGCTGTCGATTGCGCTCATATTTTTTCTTCGTTTGGGTGTGACTGGATGGTGACCAAGAATCCATTTAATCACCACCAGAGTCAAATACTTTATGCACAGGACGTGCGGTATTTCGCGAAAGAGCACATGGACAAGGTGAGAGCGGGCACCGCTCGAGAAGGTGGCCTGGGCCAAGTGCGACGCGAAGCGTCTCCGTCTCGCACCGCATATCGGCCATAGTCAAAGAAAAAGTGGCCTAAGCAATCCCCAAAACAGTGACTTCTGATAACACCCGGCTTAAAATTTGAACCATTCATACTCACACATAACAAGGAAATACGATGAAAACAGAAGGAGCAATTGTCGCCATCACCGGAGCTGGTGGAGGACTTGGAAGCGCCATGGCCAAGCGGTTGTCCGCACAGGGTGCAAAACTGGCATTACTGGACTACCTCACTCAGCCGATGGAGGACCTGAAGGCATCCTTGGGGATATCGGACGATGATTGCATGATCATCGCTTGTGATGTGAGCAACGAGGAAGCCGTGGACCAGGCATTCATAGAGATAAAAGAACATTTTGGTCGTCTGGACGTACTGGTTAACAATGCCGGCATCACCCGCGATGCGCTGATGATAAAGGTTAAGGACGGTGAGCTTGTTTCCAGGATGACACTGGCAAACTGGAACGCCGTCATCAATGTCAATCTAACCGGCGTATTCCTGTGTGGGCGCGCGGCTGCTGAGCATATGGCTTTAGCTGGCGGATCCGGTTTGATTATTAATATTTCCAGCATATCGCATAGTGGAAATATGGGTCAGAGCAATTACACTGCCGCCAAGGCCGGTGTCGCCGCCATGGCGGTCACCTGGGCCAAGGAGCTGGCACGTTATGGCATTCGTGTTAATGCCATCTCTCCCGGTTTTATCGGCACGGAAATGGTCAGAGCCATGAAACCCGAAGCATTGGCAAAGCTGTCGGCCATGATTCCAATCGGACGTATCGGTGAACCGGACGAAATCGCCCACACGGTTCAGTACATCATCGAGAATGATTTTGTCAACGGCAGAAACATCGAAGTTGATGGTGGGATGCGCCTGTAACCGTCATCAGGTACCAGGTCACCTATTACTAAAACCGCGCTTCATGGCTGTTGCCTTAATCAACCGCTTTGAAGCGCGGTAGTGGTGGACGATCGATCAATAATTTCTTAGGCGACGCCAGCACACGAGCTTCACCGATGGCCACAATTTTTCCATCTTGATTTGCAACCTCACATGCCAGCGTAATAATTTTTTTATCATCACGCTTGGCAACCACTTCCAAATGGGCAGTGATCCGGTCACCGATTTTGACCGGTCTGGAAAAGTTCAGGGTTTGTCCCAGATAAATAGTACCCGGACCCGGTAATTTCATTGCCAGAGCGGCAGAAATCACGGCGCCGGTGAGCATGCCATGGGCAATACGGCCGCCAAACATGGTGCCCGCTGCATATTCTTCATCCAGGTGTACCGGATTTACATCACCCGACACAGCAGAAAACATCTGAATATCACTCTCTTCTACCTGCTTGCTGAAGCTTGCAGTTTGTCCGATTGATATCTCATCGTAGGTAAAGCCGGTTAGCTGATTCATCACACAAATCCTGTCTCACAACACCCAATACTTGAGGATATCAAGAATACTCTTCTTGTTGAAGCTACTCAGGGTACAGCCAACCCCCGCATCCAGTCACTAAGCACTTTCATCTGGGCCCCATCGCGCCAACGATAAGCCGTGCCGGTGTAACCCCACCAGTCCCAACAGGCGAATGGATTCATTGTGGCCGGTAAAACTTGCGGGAATGCCAGCACAATGTTATTGGCTGCAGCCCAGGGAAGGTACCCGCTTTGTTGGATAAATTCAGTACCGATCTGAATACTGGATTGCGCACAGCCATGCAGTACCAGGTGGGCCTTACAAGCTTGCCCATCGTCTTTGCACGCTGGCGGGATGTACAGATATGCACTCTCACTTAGCCCCGCTGAAGTTGCCGCCGGCAATGTCGTTTCAAGTAACGCCGCCTGGGTCTCGTGTTCAGGTGCCTTAAGATCCCCATAGAGATACTGTAATAACTCACCCGCAGCATCGAAATCACAATCCCCAATAAATGGCGCTTGAGTTAAAGTACAGGCATTTCCGTGATTCTGGGTTGGAAAATGATGTGCTGCTTCAACATCATGCACATACCGGATATTTTCTGTCGGTAAAAATTCAGCATAAAGAGCCACTGTCGCGGCACTTAATTCGGCTGCAACGGTATGATCCAGCATGCCATGAAATATCCACACACGATCGTCGTCAAGGGCGCTGGTTTCACCAACCTTGCCTGTTGTGACGGCTGATCTGATATTTTCCACCCATTGTGCAATCGGCAACTTACTATCCACCTTTGCCATACAACGTGTCATGGCGACACTGAGGGAACCGTCTGCACATCCGTAGGGACCACCCGCCACCATACCAGCACCGGAAAACACATCAGAATAGGCGATATGTAATTGGTGGGCCATGTGGGCACCTGACGAAACCCCAGACACGGTAATGCGATTCTTATCGATACTCACCTCGGCTGATGCATCGACAGGACCCATCACTACCAAAACCAGCAGTGTCAATAAAATGTGGATCAATAGATTTTTGTACATGTTGAGTTCCTCTTCAAAAACAAATCAATACCATGCAGAGCTTCAGGTGTTTGTATTTGTTCAACAAACACTTTACGTTCATTATCAAGTTTAGTTTCTATCTCATTGTTATTACATGTTAATAGGTGACGTATACAGTTAATGCTTCCAGGCTGTTTCGTTTGCACATCATCAACCCATTCAAACGCGGCAGCAGCACAATCACCGTCCACAATCTGTTGAACAAGACCGAGCCTGTGACAAGTAAGTGCATCATAACTGGCGTTACTCGACAGCCAATGCATGCATTGTTGACGACCAATAATGTCAGGCAATATAGCTGTCCATCCGCCGTCGGGGCTCAATCCAACTTCGGCATACCAGGGTGTAATAGTTGCGCTTCGGTGCATCACCACCCAATCCGAGGCCAGCAGAAATCCTAAGGAACCACCGGTGACCTGTCCTTGTACTGCACACACGACCGGCACCGGGTGTTTGTAAAGGGCTACAATGGCCTGATTGAGCAAGCCGACAATTTTATCGGCATATTCTCGGATCGTGGATCGGTGTTGTTGGAACCCCAACAGGTCACCACCGGTAGAAAATGAACGCCCTTGTGCGCAAAGCACCAATGCTGAGGCAGACAAGCAACGATCGTCTTTCAGGGTTCCAATTAAGCTCTGAAGTAGTTCTGGAACCAGGGCGTTATGACGCGCTGGACGATTCAAACTGACCACTGCGACTGGTCCCTGCCGGGTCAAGCTTACGAGTGATTCAGACATCAGGACCCGACACTCGGGCCAGATCGCCAACATAGACCAAAGCGTGGCCTCTGGCGATCAAGCGCCCACAGGTGCCACGACAAGTCGTAGCCAGGTCTACCAACTGTTTGGCTGGTCTGATAGCAGTGATCTCGACCTCAGCGGTCAGTATTTCCCCGATAGTTGCGTTTGCGAGGCTAGTGGTTTTCTGTTTGAGATACATGGTACCCATACCGGGTAGCTTCATACCCAGCAAAAAGGAGAACAATGCGCCGACAAGTGGTTCTGGCACACAATCGTCACTGATCATATGACCACTCAGTCTTACATAATCACGTAGATCTTTGCTGCTGAAAGCCCTTGACACTTCTGCCCGGTCACCGACTTTCATGGCTCTATTTTGCCATGTCCTTCGCAAGTCACTGTGCCATCCGCAACACGTATTACTTTCAGTGTGACTTGGCAGCCAGAGCCGTCCGTGTTGCTCACTGATACAGTAAAGCACATGCGTTCACCTGCATAGGTTGGGGCCGGAAACATCACAGACTGCTCAACCAGACGACCACCCGGTAACAGTTGCCCAAGCAGACCTCGTAAGACACTACATAAAAGCAGTCCATGCGCCACGGTACGACCGAAACGAGTGCCGGCAGAAAAATCCGGATCAACATGAATTGGGTTGTTATCACCACTGAGCTGGGCAAAGTCATTGAAGTCCGCCTGGCTAAAGCTACGTTCGACGTTGATGGATAATGCTTGCCTCATACGGTTTTTAACATCGGTTTGGGTAACAGATGTTTTTGCACTTTGCCTGCAGCAGTACGCTGAAAATCAGCCACCGTAAGATAATATTCAGGTACTTTGTAAGCGGCCATACGCTGTCGACAAAAGCTGCTTAAGTCGGTATCTGCCGGTTGCACATGGCCGGGCTGTAACAACAAATAGGCGTAACCAACCTCACCCCACTTTTCATCAGCGACCCCGATCACAGCAGCCTCCAGTATATCCGGGTGCTCGGCCAGATGGTTTTCGACCTCGGCCGCAAAAACATTTTCACCACCAGAAATGTACATATCCTTGAGGCGACCAACGATGTAGAAATAACCGTCTTCGTCCTGACGCCCAAGATCGCCGCTACGCAGCCACCCTCCCTCTACCAACGCCTTGGTATCTGTGTTCGATCGCCCGAAATAACCTGGCGTGATGCCTAAGCCGGAAAACCAGAGTTCTCCGGTCTGCCCGGGGGCAACGTCCTGACCATCCGCACCCACCAGTCTTACCGATGTCAGTAGCTGGGGTTTACCAACTGAACCGACTTTGTTTGCAGCATTTTTTTCATCCATCAAAAAGATCGTGGGGCCGGTTTCGGTCATGCCCATACCATTGAGAACGGTAGCGCCATGGGCTGCAAATTGCTGCCACAGTTTGTCCGGCATGGGTGCACCACCACAGCCCCAGCAACGCACCCTGGAAAGGTTGAGTTGACCAAAACGTGCATGCAAACTAAGCGCTTGGTAAATGGCCGGCACACCAAAAAAAGTATCCAGACGGCCACCTTCCAACAGGCCGACCATACGTTCCAGGTCAAATCCCGGCATGATCAGTACCTGGGCACCCATGATCAACGCCGGAAGAGTCGTGAGGTTAATGCCACCGGTATGGAACAGCGGAAGGTAATTCAAGCTCGTGTCATCTGCACGCAGCCCCATTGCCTGGGCAATGTTGACATAGTTGGCCAGCGCCATCGCATAGGTCTGGATGACTGCCTTAGGCTTACCGGTTGTTCCGGATGTGTACAAAAGGTACCAGGTCTCATCCGAAGGCCAAATCATTCGACCGTGTTGCGGCTGACACTTATCACGTCGTATTACAAAACCTGTATCACCCGCACCATCCAGATTTATTCGTATCAGATGTTTGCTTGCCAGGGCTGTCGCAACTTCTATATCTTCAATACCGTGAAAGAGCCATTTCGCGCCACAATCGATAAGCAACGGCTTCAGTTCCGAGTCGGGCATACGCCAATTCAGTGGCACCAGGATGGCTCCAAGTTTGGCACAAGCAAACAACAACTCGAAGAACTCGACACGGTTCCGACATAGCACTGCTACTCTGTCGCCTTGCATAACACCCAGCGTTAGTAGCAATGCAGCACTACGGCCCGCACGACGGTTGATTTCGTCATAACTAAGCGTTTGGCCGTGAACAATGTCTTCAAAAGCAATTCGATCCGGGCCCAACTCAGCGCGTCTGGAAAGAATGTCAAAAACCGGGAAACTCATCAGGCTTGTGGTGGCTTGATTCCATTGGCGATAAGGTCAACCACAACTTCGGCGATTTGAGCCGCCGGAATGCTCTCATCCCATTCGGCGTATCTCATACCCAAAGTCACCGCCATACCCATAATTGCCCAGGACCATGTTTCATAATCACCCTCACGTATATCCCCTCTTTGCCCTGCCTCTTCCAGGTTAAGAAAATAGGCATGAGCAAAACCCGTGTAGTGTTCACGGTAGGCATCATTGGCCACGAACTCGGCTTCTGAAATGATGCGGTAAATACCCTTGTGCTGGCAGACAAATTCTATGTACGCTTCCAATCCCTTTCGTTCAGCCGTCAGGCGATCAGGCGCATCGGCAACCCGTTCGGCAATCCAGCTGCGGGTATGGCGACTCATATATGAAACCAAGGCCTGGAAAATCTCCTCCTTACTTTCAAAATAGGTATAGAAGGTACCAAGCGCCACCCCGGCCCGGTAGGTTATCCCACTAACGGCGGCTTCATGGAAGCCTTTCTCGCCAAATTCAAATTCAGCCGCCCGTAAAAGCTTCTCTCGGGTGCGTTTACCGCGTGCCGTTTTTGGGATTTTATCAGAACTTGAAACTTGATTCATGTTTCATAATCTTGCATACTCTGACCCGGATGGCAAGTTTTGACTTGCAAATTCGGGAATTTAGTGAAAGCACACCATCGGTCAAAGGCACTGAGAATACATTTCACGATGAAGGCCACGATATGACTATCTTACTAATTTACACATGAGGTGTCAGCGGTTCTCATTCAAACCACAAAGCAAAGGCATGAAAGTCAACAAGCCGGCACAGTCCGGAACAAGTCATTATGACGGAGGAGAAGTATGAACAATTTATTTGAGCGGCAAAACAGCCAGGCCAGCTGGCGTCAGATTTTACTGGTCATAATGATCACGTTTGCAGTGATGATACCCGCAGCAGTGCTAGCACAGACCGATGCCGAAGAGACAGGCTTCAGCGTGCTGGAGGAAGTTATAGTCACCGCCACGCGCAGAGAAGAAAGCCTGATGGATGTGGCAATTGCAGTCACGGCAATCACTGGAGATGAACTGGAAAACTTTGGCATCCTGGACATCACCTATATCAGCCAAATGTCCCCCAATACAACACTCAAGGTTTCCCGTGGCACCAATACCACACTGACTGCCTTCATCCGTGGTGTGGGACAGCAGGATCCAGTTGCTGGTTTTGAATCCGGAGTTGGCCTCTACCTTGACGATATCTACCTGAACCGCCCGCAGGCGGCGGTGCTAGACATCTACGACGTGGAAAGAATAGAAGTATTACGCGGTCCGCAGGGTACACTATACGGACGCAACACCATCGGCGGCGCCATCAAGTACGTGACCAAGCGTCTAAAATCAGATGGCCCCGAATTTCAGGCGAAACTTTCTTACGGTAGCGACAATCAGCTTGACCTTGTACTAACCGGTTCAACACCCATGTCAGACACTTTTCGGATTGGTGGCTCTGTTGCCAGTTTTAATCGCGATGGCTTCGGTGACAACCTGAATATCCCCGGTGTTGAAAACTACAATAAGGATGTGTTGGGCACCCGTCTGAGCGTTGAATGGGAACCCAGTGACAAGGTATTCTTCAGATTGAGTGGCGATTATGTCGAAGACGATTCTGACCCCAGGCAAGGTCACCGCCTGACCGTCGGCAACCTCAGTGGAGCGCCAATTCTGGATAACGTATTTGATACCCGCTCTGGACTTAATGACCCTACTCAGTCGGTTGAGGCCTGGGGTGTCTCTCTACTGGCCGAATGGCAGCTCAGTGATTCCGTCACCCTTAAAAACATTCTCTCCAATCGCGACGATGAAAGTTGGACACCGATCGACTTCGACAGCCTGCCGTCGGCTGATCTGGATGTGCCGGCAACTTATCAGAACGAGCAGTTTTCCGAGGAACTTCAGCTACTGTTTTCGACAGAGCGCTGGAACGGTGTGGCCGGGGTTTATTATCTGGATGCCAGTGCACTCACCGAATTTGATGTCATTCTCGCTAATCTCGGTGGCCTGATCGGCCTACCCGGTCTGAATTCATTTACTGCGGGCGACGTAGACACCGAGACCTGGTCCGTATTCGCCGATGTCACTTATGATTGGACCGAGCGATTCAGCGTAACGCTGGGCGGACGTTACACCGAAGACAAACGCACTTCCACCGTATTGAGACAAACCAAAATTGGTGGCAGCTCACCCATCTTTGGCGGCAGCGCAATAGCCATCGCAACGACTTCTGATTTCCACGGATCAGAGACCTTCACCAAGTTCACACCTCGTGTTTCGACAAGCTGGAGCCCTAACGAAGACCAGCTTGTTTACCTGACCTATAGCGAAGGCTTTAAGAGTGGTAGCTTCGACCCACGCGGTTTAACCTCTGGCGCTCCTGATCTCGATAATAACGGCACAGTCAGTGATGCCGAGGTATTCGAGTTCATGAAATTTGATCCTGAATCCGTAGAAACCATTGAGTTTGGCTTGAAGTCAACACTTTTTGGTGGCCGTATGACCTCTAATATCGCGGTATTTTTCTCCAATTATACTGATGTACAAATTCCAGGCTCAGTCGGCCTTGATTCCACCGGTGATGGCAACAACGACACCTTTGTCGGTATCACTTCCAATGCTGCTGACGCGGATATCAAAGGTATCGAATGGGAAGGTCAAGCGATCCTCGCCGAAAATCTTGGCAAGCAAGGTAGCGGATTACGTATGAGTTGGGCGATCGGTTATCTCGATGCAGAATTCAACGAATTCATCGACCCGTTTGGCAATGACGTGGCCAATGAGAGAGTATTCCAAAACACACCAGAGTGGACCGCTTCAGGCATTCTGACGTATGAAACGCCAGTAAGTCTGTTCAGCACGTCGGGCTCACTTTCCATCATCTCCTCTCTCTCATACAGGGGCGCGCACAGCCAGTTTGAGGTGCCCAATGAATTCCTCGACCAGGATTCCTACACCCTTTGGGACCTGAGCGTGGTCTGGTCAGATGACAGCGGTCATTGGACTGCAGGTATCCATGGCAAGAACCTGACTGATGAAGAGTACAAAGTCGCCGGGTATTTCTTCCCGGCTTTGGGTCTGGAAAGCAGCATCACCGCTTTCTTTGGCAACCCTCGACAAGTGTGGGGAACTGTACAGTACAACTGGTTCTGATGCCCATCAATTGATGCTAAAACGAACGGCGCAGCTTGGCTGCGCCGTTTTCCTATACACTGCCAATACGCAATCACCCAGCAAAAAATAAAATGCACATTAGCCAATCAAAGGATCAACAACATATGCCAGAAAACCGCGCCTACGTGCTGTTTATCCTGGTGCTGGTCTATACCTTCAACTTCATCGACCGACAGATCATTGGCATCCTTGCCGTACCCATCAAAGCCGACCTGGGCCTGAGTGACACCCAACTGGGTTTAATGGGTGGATTAGCTTTCGCGCTGTTTTATACGGGGCTTGGTATTCCGGTGGCAATGCTCGCCGACCGTTTCAGCCGTACCTGGATCATGACTATCGCATTGGCTATCTGGAGTGCCATGACCGCAGCATCCGGCCTGGCGACCAATTTCGGACAATTGTTCCTTGCACGACTGGGTGTAGGTGTGGGTGAAGCCGGTGGCGTTGCACCTGCCTATTCGCTGATTTCAGATTATTTTCCATCTGCGCAACGGGCCCGGGCGTTGAGCATCTACTCATTTGGTATTCCCATCGGCAGTGCGATTGGTATTGTATTTGGCGGTATCATCGCCAGCCTGATTAGCTGGCGCTACGCGTTTTTTATAGTGGGTCTGGCAGGTATCATTCTCGCACCTGTATTCAGGTTGACCATCAAGGAGCCCGTACGGGGCCAGTTCGACCGCCAAAATAGTAATACCAAAGCACCGAGCCTGAAAGTAATCCTGACAACCCTGCTAAATAAACCCAGTTTCTGGTTGTTATCGCTGGGTGCGTCTTTCTCGTCAATGATGGGCTATGGCGTGTTCTTCTGGTTACCTTCATTTTTCGTGCGCAGCTACCAATTAACCTTACTCAACGCTTCATTGTTTTACGGTGCAGTACTTCTAATTGGTGGGCTCGCCGGCATCTGGGCGGGTGGTTGGCTGGGTGATCATTTTGGTCACAACCAACGCTCACAATATGCCAAAATCCCGGCCATTGCTTTTATTGCTGCAGTACCGTTTTATATACTTGCAATCCTGTCGCCAACATTGACTGTGAGTTTTTTTGTATTACTGGTGCCAACAGCGCTGGGACTGGCTTGGCTGGGTCCGGTCATTTCAGCCATTCAGCACCTGGTACCACCTAACATGCGAGCCACTGCATCAGCCATATTCCTGTTCATAAACAACCTGATCGGAATAGGTTTGGGCACATTCTTCATTGGCATGCTCTCAGATACCTTGCAGGTCAGGTTTGGCGATGAGTCACTGCGTTATTCCATTTTGGCCGGCACCGGCTTTTATATCATAGCCGCAGCATTGTTTTTCCTGGCTGCACGCTATTTGGTGAACGATTGGGAGGATTGACATAAGCAATACGTGCAAATTCCTTCAGGGCAAGTCTGCACTGGTTACCGGATCGACTTCAGGTATTGGTCTGGGCATCGCCCGTGCACTGGCCGCACAGGGGTGTACGCTGACCTTGAATGGTTTCGGCGATACGACCAGTATTGAAGCCCTGTGTACAGAATTGGCCGAGATTGATAACACAGAAGTTGTGCATTCAGCCGCTGACATGCGTGACCCTAGCCAGATCGAGAAGATGATCAGGCAGGCCAGTGAACGCTGCGGTGGTCTGGATATCCTGATCAACAATGCCGGTATCCAATATGTATCACCTATTGAACAATTTCCGTTAGAAAAGTGGGACGATATCATCGCCATCAACCTTTCATCAGTCTTTCACAGCATGCGCGCGGCATTGCCTGGGATGGTAGATACCGGCTGGGGCAGAGTCGTGAATATTGCTTCGGCACACGCATTGGTAGCCTCCCCTTTCAAGTGCGCTTATGTAGCGGCCAAACACGGCGTGGCTGGCTTGACCAAAACCACAGCTTTGGAAATGGCCGAAAAGGGCGTGACCATCAATGCGGTTGCGCCAGGCTACGTAGAAACACCCTTGGTAAAAGGGCAGATCACTGATACGGCACGAGCGCGTGGTATCAGCGAGGAAGAGGTCGTGCGTGACGTTATGCTACTTGCGCAACCAACCAAAAAACTAATTACCATCGAACAGGTAGCCGAGCTGGTTGTATTTCTGTGCCAGGAAGAAGCCAGCGCCATCACCGGTGCGATTATTCCCATTGATGGCGGCTGGACTGCAAAATAGCAACAATTATGGATTTCACTGAACACCACTACCTATCAGACGAAGGACTGTCGCTATACTACCGAAGCTACGGGTGCGGTAAGGATGTCGTGGTGTGTCTACCCGGTTTGACCCGAAACAGTAAGGATTTCCACGAGCTAGCCACTCAGCTTGCGCCTGAATATCGCGTTCTGTGCCTGGACTTGCGGGGACGAGGCCAGTCTGAATGGGATCAAAAATGGCGTCGTTACCACCCCGGAACATATATCAGGGACAACTGGAAGTTGATTGATCAACTCGGTATCGACAAGTTTGTCATTATTGGCACCTCACTGGGCGGCCTGTTGGCTATGATTATGGCATCGCAACAGCCGCAGCGACTAAAAGCAATCGTGCTGAATGATATTGGGCCTGAGGTTGATCCTGTTGGCTATGCACGAATACTATCGTCTGCCGGCCGCCATACTGCGGTGAAAAATTGGCAAGAAGCAGCGGAACAATGCAGGGAGATATACAACCCAGCACTACCGGACATGCCTCGGGAATTTTGGAGTACATTTGCCCATAAATCTTACCGCGAAGCAGTCGACGGTACGCCTGAGCTTGATATGGACCCCAACATTGGCCGGGCCATTCGCAAGGGGGCCCTGGTCTGGCGTGTTCTGACCAGGCTCAGGAAATTGCACTTGTTACACCAATTTGCAGGTATCCCGATCGATCCATGGGATGCCTTCAATGCAGTTAGCATGCCCTGCCTGGTGTTGCGTGGTGGAATCTCCGATTTCCTCTCTGAAGGTATCGTGGAGCGCATGGCTGCGGTTAAACCAGACCTGAAAGTTGCAACCATTCCCAACCGGGGGCACGCGCCTCTTCTCGATGAGCCTGTACCGCTGATGGCAATCAATGCGTTTCTGGCACAGCTCAAGTAGCCAATTCGAGATGCGCGTGGAACGCTTTGTTGAAATCTTCCGGGTGAGAAAGGAAAGGGACATGGCCTGA
This sequence comes from Gammaproteobacteria bacterium, assembly GCA_021772935.1. Classification (GTDB taxonomy): domain Bacteria; phylum Pseudomonadota; class Gammaproteobacteria; order Xanthomonadales; family SZUA-36; genus SZUA-36. The sequence continues at coordinate 66,338 of JAJFLA010000046.1, read as the reverse complement.
GCCCTCAACTGCAACCTCTTGGTAACAACCACCACAGCTGGTGTAAGCATCGAGCAGCATTCGGATCTGGTCCATCATTGGTTGCGGCGGATACGCCTCTGCCCCCGGGTAGCCAGGAAGCAAGCCACTCGGACCCCAGCTGCCCGGATCCGATGCAGCACTGTTGGACACAGCCACATCCTGTGTGCCATAAATCCAAAGTACTTTCGCTTTGCAGTCAGTAGCGAGTATCCGCTCAACCAGGTCACCGACGTACTTTGGTGACATGGCATTGGTCGGCCCCCACTGACCAGGTGCTACGTAGGGCCAGTTTGCAGACGTCACTTTGTCACCTGGAAGCACTGTGTCACCGATCTGCACCTGGAACATGGCATCCAGAAGAGCGTCTTCGCGATCCGGGATAAAGGGTGGCCCCCAGACGAGCCGTCGTAACACCGTGCGCGGGCTAAACGGTGAGGCTGCAGACCGGTCCCCATCCAGCAGACCCTGGATCAGGACGGGGTTGATCAAACCACCACCGGATCCGGCAAAATCATCGCTTGTCGGTGTACCTTGTGCATTTTTTGTGCCCCCAAACCCATACGGAGAGCCAGGGCCTGCAAGTGTTACAGAAGCAAGACGCTCAGGTATATCGGCCATCATTCGCCAGGCAACCAGTCCACCCAGTGAGTTGCCAACGAGATGGAAGCTTTCGTACTCAAGTTGATCCATGAGTGCGATCGCATCATCAACAAAATCACCCATACCATTCAAGGCATTGACCTTCACAGCAGGGTCGGAACCACCAAATCCACGCTGATCGGGAGCGATCGCTCTGTACTTCGGTGGTAACGCAGCCATCGTCTCTTCCCACCATGTGGCGGAAGAAAAATTGCCGTGAATAAACAGCACAGGTACACCGTCTTCCGGGCCAGAGAAAAGGACCCGAGTGGTCAATCGCCCGGTCGTTATGGTTTCTGCGGTAACGCCGACAATTGTTGGAATGTTCATACCATGTTTTCCACTGATGCGAGTCGTTTCTTGTCGATCTTGCCAATTGCTGTCAACGGCAAGGCCTGCAAAACGATGATTGTGCGTGGCAGCTTGTATCTGGCAAGACGCTCGGCGATAAATGCTCGCAAGTCAATTTCGTCGTAATCTTCAGTGACCACGACATATGCCCTGCCCACTTCACCCCAGGTCTTGTCAGACACACCAACAACAGCCACCTCCAACACGGACGGATACGCCGAGAGAACCGACTCGATCTCTGCGGGATAGACGTTCTCACCACCACTGATGAACATTTCCTTTGAGCGACCAAGAATTGAGAAACACCCATCCCTGTCGCATCTGGCAACATCACCCGTGTGCAGCCATCCATCACGGATGGTTTCCGCCGTTGCCACGGGGTTCCGCCAGTAGCCCGCCATGATATGCGGGCCACGGATAAGGAGTTCGCCCTCTTCGTTAGGTTCACATTCTGTACCATCATCGTGCACCACCTTCATATCGATGTGGTAAATCGGATAACCAACAGATCCAATTTTCTTCTTAACCATCTCTGGCGGCAGCCAGAAGTTATTGCCCGACGCCTCGGTAAGTCCATAACCCATCTTGAAGTCGATCCCACGATCCCAGAATTTCTCCATGATTGGTAACGGACAAGACGCTCCACCGCTGATGACCAGCTCCAGTTTTGAAAAATCAGCTTCAGCCCACCTGGAATGCTCCTGGAGTAACTGGAACATGGTCGGTACTGCAACATAGTGGGTGATACCAGAGCGCTCAACCAGGTCAAAGGTCTCATCAGCGTCGAAGCCAGCGCATAGAATTGTCGTGCCGCCGGTGTGAACCAACGGTACCATAAAGATATTGGGCCCTCCGATGTGGAACAGGGGTAGCTGGAGCGCAGCTTTGTGCTGAGCGTTGACACCCCAGGAGGTAATGGTGTTGACACTGTTCCAGGTGACGTTGCCATGGGTGATAACAGCACCTTTTGGAAGCCCCGTCGTACCACCCGTGTAATAGATACCCCACGGGTCATCCAGACTTAGCTCCGGGACATCATCAAGCTCTGTATTCATTGAATCCCGTTCCGCCAAATCGCGTTCACCTGGACCTGGATTGCTTATGGCCACAACATGTTTGACCGTTGTGAATGACGCTTTGAGTGCCTCGACCTGGCAGCGCCAGTCTTCACTATAGACGACAACCGTCGGGGCACCGCTTGCAACGATGCCCATCAATTCATGCACCGTCAGACGCCAGTTCAGGTTCTGTAACATTGCCCCTATCTTCGGCGCCGCCCAAAACAGATCGAGGTACTCGGGTCGGTTGGAGGCATAGACAGCAACTCGGTCACCTTTTTTTACACCAAGTCTCTTAAGGTAGTTTGCGGTACGGTTGGCGCGCTCGTTCCACTCTGAAAATGTGGTTGACAGGCCGGTGGCGTTGTCGATGAGTGCCACACGCTCAGGTGTCAATTTCGCCCGTTTATCGAGCCAATCTGTCACATAGCGAGATTGCTGGTTTATTTTGCTGCACCCCATTGCACAATGGCCCCAGCCCAGACATAGCCGATGCCGGCAGCAATGATTGCCATTGTGTCACCTGAATTGAGGCGACCTTGTTCAATACCGGCTTCAATGTTGACGATTGCGTCTTGCTCTCCGATATGGCCAATGCTCGACATGTAGACACTCTGCTGTTCAGTTAGTCCCAAATGCCCAAGCATTTCGCGATGGGCGGATGGTTTGACCAGAGACATGTTGAGAAAATCGATGTCAGCACGCGTGTATGCAGAACCATCGCTCTTGTTACCAGATGTCTTCAGCGACTTGTCCGTGCAAGCCAGCCAGTTATCTATCGAAACTTCCCCGAGACGTGTCTTCATCGCCTCTGGTTCAACAAGCCTGAACTTGAAGTCACCGCCATCAACGGCAGCATCAGTTGGATGCTGGAGGCTTCCACTCGCTGGCACGATCACATGACGACTCATCGAACCATCCGCAATGAGGTGCATACCCAATACCTGATTTTTTGACCAATCACGTTTAACAATCATGGCACCGGCACCCGCCCCAATATTGAACAGGAACGATGTGTTTACGTCTTTAAAGTCTATAAAATGTGAAGTTGCATAGCCACCACCGATGAGGATGGTATCTATCGCGGGATCATCGGCCATCAATCCTTTGGCAAGCTTCAACGCGGCTATCGTCGTTGCACATCGCGTATGGACATCAAGACCCCAGGCATTCTTGGCGCCAATTTCATGGGCAAGATCGATGGCGGTCGTCCACAGTAAGTATTCACGCCACTCTTCGGTTGTACCAAGAACAACATCGATATCCAAGGGATCGATGCCTGCTTTTTTAATCGCTTTACGTGCTGCATGGGCCGCCATTTCGTTCGGATGGATGCCTGGGTCAGCGACAAACTTGCGTTCAATACCGAGCTTTTCTTTGACCACCCATTCGGGCAACCCGCTTAGTTCAGCGATTTCTTCGGCAGTGATATAGGTGTCCGGGAAATAGGTACCGGTTGAGACTATGCCCATGGTTGTCATGCGGTTTCCTCTACTCACCGGTTTCGTGATTGCCGACGGCTACAGCGTGGTCAAAGATCCTTCTAACCTGAAACATGAATCAGGTGTCATATTACGTCACAAAGAGCAAAATCGCAAGCGTAAGCAGGGCCCCAAAAATGATTGTTCGTCACCGATAGGTGGGCAAAGCGTCTTTTATGTATGCCTGCTGGGCCCTCATCTGGCAGAATATATCAACAGGCCCAATATTGATTACGGTTAAAACCTGGTTAGCGTTCGGCTTTACCTCTTGAGTTGAATAAACGTACCCAGAATATCAGTTCTGCCACTCCACCTAATATCATAAAAATCGTCGCGGCAAATGCTAAACCAATAAAATATGATGTAACTGCGAGAATAAGAAACAGCAAAGTAAGTAGGTGTTTTTTCATCTCGATATTCTAAACCATAATCCAGTCAAGAAATACCGACCGACTTTCAGTAGAATCCGGTTTGGCATGTCAACATAAAAAAGGACCTGAAGTGCAAATAAAAAGAAGAAAAATCATCATAGACTGTGACCCCGGACAGGACGACGCCGTTATGTTGTTTTTGGCTCTCGCCTGCCCGCTCGAATTTGATATTTTAGGCATCACCACGGTTGCTGGAAACGTTCCGTTGAACCTGACCCAACGCAATGCCCGAATCGTCTGTGAATTGGCTGACAGGACAAATGTAGCTGTCTACGCAGGTTGTCAAAAACCGATGCACCGTAAACTGATCACCGCTGAAAATGTACATGGAAAAACCGGTATCGACGGTGTTGATATCTATCAACCCAGTATGCCTTTACAACAACAGCACGCCGTTGATTTCATCATTGAAGCTTTGCTTGAAGCGGAAGAAGACTCAGTGACTCTGGTGCCCACCGGGCCGTTGACCAATATCGGGGAAGCTATCAGTAGACAGCCGGATATTCTATCTAAAATAAAGGAAATTGTGTTGATGGGTGGTGCCATGCGCGAAGCTGGCAATACCACGCCATCTGCCGAGTTTAATATCCTGGTTGATCCAGACGCAGCCCAAATTGTCATGCACTGTGGTCGCCCCTTAACCATCGCCCCGCTCGATGTAACCCACAAGGCGCTGGTGACAAAAAATCGAATCGAACAAATTCGTCAGCTTAATTCACCGGTCGGAACAGCCGTTGTCGGAATGATGGAGTTTTTCAATCGATTTGATAGCGAAAAATACGGCAGTGAAGGTGCGCCGTTACATGACCCTTGCACGATCGCTTACCTACTGAAACCAGAGCTGTTCAAAGGTAAACTATGCAATGTTGAGGTGGAAACTGAGTCCTTGTTAACCCTTGGCCATACAGCGGTTGATTTTTGGGGGATAACCGACCGGGTCAAAAATGCCAACTGGCTTTACGACGTGGATGCGGACGGTTTTTTTGAGTTACTAATTGAGCGACTTGATTCATGAACAACGACATCTCAATTGCCATCATTGGCTCCATTAACCTCGATATCGTCGCGACCGTAAAGAATTTCCCACAACCCGGAGAAACGATTACCAATGCCGTGGTAAAGCGTTTTCCCGGTGGCAAAGGTGCTAACCAGGCACTTGCAGCACACCGCCTGGGGGCGTCGGTTTTTATGGTCGGGAGAGTCGGCAATGACCCGGCAGCAGACGAGGCACTGCACACTTTGCGTATGGAAGGTGTCGACTTAAGCTACTGCAAACCGCTTAAAGGCCATTCTACCGGCCTGGCAATGATTGTAGTGACCCAATCGGGTGAAAACCAAATCGTCGTTGCACCCGGTGCCAATGCCGCCTTTGACGCAATTCATCTGAATGTCCCGGACGCCGATGCCTATATAGCTCAACTTGAAGTTCCGCTTGAGACCATCCTGAAAGCCGCACGTGCCAGTAACCATTTCTTTTGCCTGAATGCTGCACCTGCCAAGCCTGTGCCCCACGAACTACTTGAGCACGTTGATCTGCTTGTTGTTAACGAGATCGAAGCCCGTACACTGGGCACTGAACTTGACAATTATCGTGGCCTGCTGGCGTGCACTTATGGCAGTGACGGTGCGGTGTTAAGCCGTAACGGCAAACAAGTTGCCAAGGCCAAGCCACCCAGAGTTAACGCGGTGGATACAACCGGAGCGGGTGATGCATTCACAGCGGCTCTTACAGTTGCCCTGGTGAGTGGCATGGAACCACAAGTTGCGCTGCAACGAGCTTGTGTTGTAGGCGCCCTGACCACTACAAAAATGGGTGCCCAGTCGTCTCCGACCCTGACAGAAATTCAGCAACTGAATTGACCCAGCAAAGTGCTGCTTGATCCAGGTCATTTGTGACTAAGATTCTGTTTCCCCTGCTACCGCAAAACACGTAAAATTCGAATGTCAAAAATTATTGATGTTTGCTCCTCGTCAACGTGGACAACGGATGTGTAAATCTGCCGTCTGCGGCATCACAATAAAACTGACTTTTACATAATTAATCGTATTTTCGGCTGGCAAAGCGAGTCAGCTCTAACAATGCATTCACGCTGACAACCAAAGTGACATGAAATGACAGCACTACCTGATAACCTGATTGTCCTAATCACTATCGTTGTCGCCGTTTTGGCTTCAATCGGTTTGTTTTTTCTTATCGTGACCCGGGTATCACTGATCTTTCAGTCCCACAATGCCAATTCAGATCCCGATACGACCCATATCTACTGGATCTATAAGAGTCCGTTTTTTATTAAAGTGGCCGACCGGATGTTTGTTGTATCGAGCATATTATTGCTTCAGTACAACAACCTGGTGAGCTGCGTTGTAAAACGCTTAAACCCATCATTGAAAGGCAAAAGGATATTACAGATTTCCTGTGCTTTCGGAAATGTGTCTGAAAAAATAGCCGAAAGCTGTGCAAGACAGGATGCTGAGGAATTTGTATTGACCGACATCATGCAAAGCGAGGTCGATAATGCCGAAAAAAAGCTGAAACGATTTGGTAAGCTTTGCACTTTTCTCAAACAGGATGCTACAAATCTAAGGTTTGAAGATCAGACATTTGATTATGTGGTGGTGTTTTTCCTTCCCCATGAATTACCCTTCGACAAAAAAGTCAAACTCATTGAAGAAGCCAATAGAGTGTTAAAGCCTGGCGGAAAAGTGATTTTTGGTGAGTTCCACAAACCAAGATTAAAGATATTAGAGATACTTGGACGTGTATATTTTAAGGTTTTTGAGCCCTATGCGACTGAAATGTGGGATACCTTCGACCTTTCAGAAGTCCTTCAAGAGAGGACAGATAGTACCTACAGCATAGAAAAGGACACCTTTCTTTTCGATAACTTCCAGGTTTTGACTGCAAAACGACTGGCATAATCCACATGCATTGTAATTTCGGGCTGAAAAAAGACTTCCGGTAACAGTGCATTTACCTGGTAATACGCTGAAGTACACGCCCAAGCGACCCTCACTGGATGAATTGGGAAAGCAAAGAATCTGACCTCATTTTTTCGTCTTTATTTCTTCGAAATATGCTCATCACTCTTCGCTTTACGCTTGCCGTGTAGTTTCTCAATAACCAGGCTTACGCTTTGCAGAAGTTTGCGCAGCGGTAGAGGCAAATCCTCCCAATCCATGCTGTCCATGGTGTTCTTGACACCCAGTCCAAGCTCGGTATCGCCTTCAATTCGTATTTTACGTTGAAAAAAAAGCGTGTCAGGATCAGCCTGACGGGTAGCCAACAGGATAAAGTCCGGGCTCTCTCCACTGATGCATACATCGTCTTCCAATTCGCGCTCTATCGGTGTGAACTTGGTGCTGCCCACGCGAATCAGCCAGTCTATGCATAAATCAGTAACTTTGATCCTTACTTTAGCACCCTCAAGGAAATCCAGCTCACCATGCTGAAGCGGCTCCCGAAACGCCTGATTCAGGACGAAAGAAAGAACCTGTTTCTGAGCTGAATAAGGGATAACACGTGCCGGGATGGCAACTACTTTTTTGGCAATGGGACGAATAAACTGAGGGATTGACTGCATGGCGTAGCCTGATATGGGTAAGCGCTCAGTATATTTCCCCATTCCAGTGATGTGTTGATACAGATCAATGTGACGACAGATAAGTGACCTAGAATGTGATGCTTATTCTAGAATTGGTCGAACTATGGAGCTTGTAAGTCCCGCGGGGAATTTGCCTTCGTTGAAGGCTGCTGTCGATAACGGCGCTGACGCTGTTTATGTCGGTTTTAAAGATGACACCAACGCACGTCATTTTGCCGGACTTAACTTTACCGAACGCACTTTTGAGAAAGCCATTCGTTACGCTCAGGACAAGGGCCGGAAAGTATTTGTGGCGATCAACACCTTTCCCCAACCCGACGGTTTCCAGCGCTGGAAAACAGCCGTGAACCAGGCGGCTGACCACGGCGTCAACGCGTTGATACTCGCAGACATGGGGGTGCTGGACTATGCCAGTGAACGCTGGCCAGATTTGCGCCTGCATTTGTCAGTCCAGGCATCGGTGACCAGTGCCGATGGTATCCGCTTCTATCACGAAAATTTCGGCATCCGGCGTGTTGTACTACCACGTGTGTTATCCGTCAGCCAGGTCGCCCATGTCATCACCCAGTCGCCCGTTCCTGTGGAAGTATTTGGTTTTGGCAGCCTGTGCGTAATGGTCGAGGGTCGTTGCCTGTTATCCAGCTACGCCACCGGCCGCTCACCCAACACTTATGGTGCCTGCTCTCCGGCTTCGCACGTCCGTTGGGAAGAGACCGTTGGTGGCACCAATACCCGACTTAATGACGTTTTGATCGATCATTACGGTGACGGTGAAAAAGCAGGTTACCCAACCTTGTGTAAAGGTCGCTTCCAGGTCGGTGAGAATACTTTTTATGCACTGGAAGAACCAACAAGTCTCAATACTTTATCCATCTTGCCAAAACTAAAACAGATAGGTGTCAGCGCCATCAAAGTCGAGGGTCGTCAACGAAGTCCCGCTTACGTGGCGCAGGTAACCGCCGTGATGCGCGCGGCCATAGATCAATGCATGCAGGATCCGGATGGCTATTTACCTAAGGACCAATGGATGCAGAAACTGGCTGAGGTTTCGGAAGGTTCCCAAACCACCCTTGGCGCTTACCACAGGCCCTGGCAATAAGTGATGAACACGATGAAACTATCCCTTGGCCCTATTCAGTATTTCTGGGAGCGTCAACGCGTGCTGGAGTTCTATCAGCAGGCGGCTGACAGTGCAGCGGAAATCATTTATCTGGGCGAAGTGATCTGCTCAAAACGGCGACTGGTAAAGCTCGAAGACTGGCTTGCTATCGGTACTGAACTCAGACAAAGCGGCAAAGAAGTTATTTTGTCTTCACTTACTCTGCTGGAAGCCGCAACCGAGACAAGCAGCCTGAAAAAGCTCTGTAGCAATGATGAATTCATGGTGGAAGCCAACGATATTTCGGCCGTACAGTTATTGTCTGCGGCCGGAAAACACTTCGTTACCGGTCCCAGTGTTAATATTTATAACGGCCGCAGCCTGCAACTCCTCGCCCGTAAGGGATTGAAGCGCTGGGTCCTGCCTGTAGAACTCGGTCTGGAGACACTGAAAGATTTACAGGACTTAAGACCTGAAGGTCTGGAAACCGAGGTATATGCGCTGGGCCGCTTACCGTTGGCATACTCTGCCCGTTGTTATACAGCACGTTCCCACAACCTGCCCAAGGATGATTGCCAGTTCAAGTGCATCGATTATCCGGACGGTCGCCTGCTGAAAACCCGGGAAGACCAGGCGTTCCTGGTGCTCAATGGTATCCAGACCCAATCTGCCCTGACCCATCAGGTGCTGGAGCAACTACCCGAACTGCAGGCTCTCGGTGTTGATGTTTTAAGAATCAGTCCCCAGTACAGTGGGACTTTGAAACTGGTTGAAATTTTCGATGCCGCTCGTAAAGGAAATGAGTTGAAACCTTTGAACGAGAAATTACTTGGTTTGCTACCCCTTGGCGCATGTAATGGCTACCTTGTAGAACAGGCAGGAATGGATTACCAGGCAGAGGTTTCTCATGACACTCAAAAAGTTGTTTGATCACCACCATCGTCAGATGAATAGAAAAGCCTGGTGTGATCTGAGCCAGTTTACTGACGCACTTGCAACATCCGGACAATTGAAACCGGTAAGCCAAGCTGTATCCTCACACCTTCAGGTCACTGCTTTATGCCATCGCAGCCTGGTCAATGATGGCCCTGCCCTATTATTTAATAATGTACAGGGTTTTGAGATGCCGGTACTCGGCAACCTGTTTGGTAATCAACAAAGGGTTCTGGCTGCACTGGAGTTGGATACCCAGCAGGATTTGCGTGAACTCGGGCAGGAATTTGCCTTCCTGAGAAACCCCAGCTTGCCCGATAGCCGGCAATCAGCGCTTGATGTTGCGCCGGGATTTGCCAGACTCGCGCACATTACACCCAAAAACAAGGATACAGCGCCCTGGCAGGAACATATGGTCGAAGGGGCTGATGTTGATCTTGGAACGCTGCCCATATCAACTTGCTGGCCAGAAGATGCCGGTCAATTAATTACCTGGGCAATGGTCATCACACGCGGCCCCAATAAGCGGCGGGTCAACCTTGCTATATACCGGCAGCAAGTCATTGCTAAAAACAAGTTGATTATGCGTTGGTTACCGCACCGGGGTGGTGCCCAGGATTTCCGTGAATTCCAGCAAGCTCACCCTGGCAAGCCCTTTCCGGTGTCCGTCGTCATTGGCGCTGACCCGGCAACTTTGCTGGCTGCAGTAACACCGATACCCGACACCTTGTCAGAGTACCAGTTCGCCGGGCTACTTCGAGGGCGCAGGAGCAGGATCATAAACTCCCCTTTGACCGGTTTGCCCATCCCGCACGGTGCTGAAATCGTGCTAGATGGTCATATTATGCCCGGCGAGATGGCTACCGAAGGCCCCTTTGCCGACCATACCGGCTATTATAATTCCAGTGCAGATTTCCCGGTTTTCACAGTGGAACGTATCAGCCACCGCGACCACCCAGTCTACCTGACAACCTATTTGGGCAAACCTGGAGAAGATGAGCCCTCGATCATGGCCTCCGCCCTGAATGAGATGTTCATCCCTTTGTTACAGGAACAGTTTCCGGAAGTGGTAGATTTCTATTTGCCACCGGAAGCCTGTTCTTACCGGGTGGCCATTGTCAGTATCCGTAAGCAGTATCCAGGACACGCGCGCAGAATCATGTTTGGTATCTGGTCCTGGTTGCGTCAATTTACCTATACCAAGACCATCATTGTCACGGATGACGATATCGACATACGCAACTGGAAGGAAGTGATCTGGGCTGTCTCCACCCGTGCCGATCCCGTGCGCGATACCGTGCTGGTCGAAAACACCCCAATTGATTACATGGATTTCGCCAGCCCAAAGCCGGGTTTGGGCGGTAAAATGGGTATTGATGCGACCCATAAAATAGGTTCAGAGTCCGATCGGGACTGGGGCAGAGTCGCCAGCGTAGACCACGCTACCAAAGAACAAATCGAGCAGATTGCACAAGCTTTGGGTTTTTAGGCAACAACAAGCGAAATACCAAGAGTGTGTAAGTGATCACAACCATTATTAACCTGAATTGAATTCAACCAAGGTGGCAATGTGATTTCAAATCCTGGTCTCATCAACCGGATTGCGAGTAATCAGTAAATACAGAACCGGCACAATAAACAAGGTCACCACCGTTGAAATCAACATTCCACCGATAATGACCAGCCCCAATGGCGTCCACAAGCTACTGTTTTTCAGGGTCAGTGGTAACAGGCCACCAATGGTTGTCAGCGTTGTCAATACGATGGGGGTTAGCCGTGTTTGTGCTGCGGTCAGAATTGCCGCACGTATCCCCTCACCCTTTTGCAGCAACTGGTTTGCAGTATCTACCAGGATAATGGAATTATTGACCACGATACCCATCAGGCTGGTCAGGCCTACAAAAGCCATCACTGAAAAAGAAAACCCAAATGTCAACAGCGCCAGGATCGCACCCGAGAAGGCAAAAGGTATGGATGCAAAAACAATCGCTGGTTGTGCAAATGAACGGAATTGCAATACCAGTACTGCAAATATCCCCAGTAATGAAATAAGCAATGCCTGGAATAAACCTGAGAAAGAATCATTTCTGGACGCACGCTCGCCATCGATCCTGTAAGAGATACCCTGTGGAAACTGCATTTTCTCCAAACCCTGCATCACCTTGGAGGTGACATCCGCTGTCAAAAAACCTGCGCTCGTCGCCGCAGTTACGGTTGCACTACGTTCAAGATAAAAATGTTGCAACTGTGATGGAACCGTTTGCAACTCAACGCTGATCAACTGTTTAAGCGGTACAACAGTTCCGTCGTTGGCCATCACCAAAAGCTTGTTGATGTTATTGATATTTGGCGTGGTGGCGCGATCAAGGCGGATCATGATGTCGTAGTCATCACCGTTCTGGTCGCGGTAGTTACCGACACCACTACCCATCAGGCTGGTACGGATCACATCATCTATATTACTGATGGATACATTCAGCAAGGCAGCCTTGTCCCGGTGAATATTGATATTCAGATCCAGTTTTGGACGTCCCATTGGATTATCCACATTCACGGTACCGGCGGTTGACAGTATCAGCGCTTCAATATCAGCAGCGGCTTTTTGCAGCAACTGCAGATCATCACCCAATACCCTGATAGCAATGGGTGCTTCAACCGGTGGCCCCTGTTGAAACTCTTTTACGGTTACCTTGGCGCCGGCAGTTGCGGCAAAATCCTGACGTAGGTCTGCGATCAGGCGTTGCAATTCGTCTCGAGACAGCTGTTTAAGTATGATAAACAACTGCGCCTTATTGGCAGCTTTGCCACCGGGAAATTCATTGTAATAAATACTGGGGTTTTCCCTGCCGATGTTGCTGGCTACAGCTTTCACCTGGGGGTAGCTACGAATTTGCTTATCAACCTCAACAACCAACGCCTGAGTGATATAAAAGCTGCTACTTTCAGGCAGTTCAATATTCAGTAGTAACTGGGGTTTCTCAGCGGTTGGAAATACACTGACACCCACTCTGGGAATGAGCGCAAGGCTACCGACAAACAGCAGCAGCGAAACTGCAATCACCCAGCCTGGGTGTTTCAGCGCAGACCCAAGTATGGATTGATAGTGGTCGCAGGAAAGCCGCTCCAATTGCCGTTGAACGATATTGCGCCCACTACCGGCTTCGCCGACACGCCGTTGCCTGAAAATGCGACTGGCCATCAACGGCGCAAGTGTCACAGCAATAAAGAATGATGCCGTCAATACCAACACCACCGTCACTGGCATTGAACGCATAAAGCTACCGGTATTACTTTGCATCATCAGCAACGGTACAAATGCCAATATCGTTGTGGCTGTACCACTCGCAATCGCCCACGCAACCTGACTGGTGCCTGCAGCTGCTGCCTCCAGCGGATGCAGACCACGTCTTAGTTTCTGTCCAATAGACTCGGTTACAACAATCGCGTTATCGACCAGCAGACCAAGCGCGATGACCAGACCAACAATCGACATTTGCTGCAGACCAAAACCAAAAGAATCGAGGCCGGCAATACCTATAAGCATAGACACCGGTATCGCAAGAAGAATAATTGAGGCAGAACGCAGTCCCAATGAAAATAGTATAATTATCCCAACCAAGACAAGACCTTGAAGAAGGTTTTGAAAAAATCCATTAACCTGTTTTTTAACACTGTCAGACTGATCAAAAACGATCTCAGTATACATATTGTTTGGTAATTCCAGCTTGAATTCATCAAGCTCGGCTTTGAGACCGTCAAGTACCTTGAAAATATTGGTACTCTCACGTTGTTCAACCGCCACAAAGACGGCACGTTTGCCGTTATACAAGCCAAGGTAGGATGGCTCAGCATCAACAAGTTCGACTTTTGCAATGTCCTCAACATGGATAACGGTTCCATCAGGCAAGTTCAATACCGTACGCCTTATGTCCTGCAAAGATTGGTAATCACCACTGGTCTTAACCGAAAAACGTTTGCTGCCGGCATCAATAAAGCCACCCGGGACATTAGCGGCGGCCCCCATCAGGCTGTTTTTCAGTACCGATAACCCCAGGCCCAGTTCACGCATAACAACCAGATCCGCGATAACCTGCACTTGTTGATCGGGAAAGGCCATTGCACTGGCGCGCTTGACCCCCGCTACCCGGGTAAATGTTTTCTCAAGCCGTTCCGCCCGGTAACGCAATTCGCTGTAGCTTGCAGTATCTGACATCAAAGCGACTTGCAATACATTAACATCCGTGGGTGAGGCCTGTTTGATGTCAATGCTGTGAATCTGTGCTGGTAGGTCAGCGCGTATCTTCGAAATGGCCTGGATGGCATCATCGTATTTCTCATCCGGGTCTACCCCGTAGTTGAATTCAACTTTGATGGTCGTCACGCCATCCATGATGACGGTCTCGATGTCTTTAATGTCTTCCAGCTCGTTAATCTCTTCCTCAATCGGATCGGTTACCAGTTTTTCCATGTCCAATGGACTGGTGCCGGGAAAGGTTACCGTGACGATGATCAGCGGAAAATCAAACTGAGGGTCTTCAGAACGCGGCATGGTCTGAAAAGATAAGAAGCCTAAAATAGTCAGAAGCGCAACAATAATCAGCGTAAACTGATGGTTACGGATTGCATTAAGTGGCAGTTTCATGAAGTTAGTTGTTAACTGCCGTCAACAACGGATACCACATTACCATCGCTAAGATAAGGTGCACCCAGCTTGATAACCTTGTCCGATGACTTCAGGCTTCCGCTAACGGCCACCTCATCCTGCAAAAACTCAACGATTTCGACACTGACTTCGTTGACTACGCTCTTGTCCTCATCAAGGACAAATACACTGGCAAGACCGTTATCAGCCTTGAAGACGGATTCAATGGGAATGTAATATAGCAGGTGACTTGAAACTGGTGTGATTTCCACCCGCGCGATCAAACCGGAGCGCAATGAAAAACCCTGGTCATCGATAAGTATTTCGACCTCAAACGTACCAGCCTTCGAATCCGTGCTGAGTGCGACCTCAGATACCTTACCAGTGAACTTTCGACCGGGGTATGCATCCAGCATGATATCAGTGGGATCACCCACACCGACCTTAACAATATCCTGATCAATCAAACCTACCCTCACGACGGAACCCTGTTGATGGGAAGCCAGTAGTAGCACCGATTGGCCAGCCTGAATCAGTTCATTCGATTCAACAAATCGCTTCAAAATCCGTCCATCAGCAGGTGCACGAATGACCGAGAGCTTTTTGTTAAAGTTGGCAATCTGAAGCTCCGCTGCAGCACTGTCAGAGGCCGACTGTGCATCCTGCTTTATTTGCAGCGAAACCAGTGCTTCATCATATAGTTTATTGAACCGCTCAAGATCGGCAGCAGCATTTTTATAATGGGAGGCTGCGCGTTCTTGTTGCGCATTGATTTCTTCAGGATCCAGGGTTGCCAGGATTTGCCCGGCGACAACTTCATCGCCTTCTTCTACATTGATCTGCTCGATCAGTCCGCCGGTTTTGAACGAAAGACGCATTTCATTTTTGTGACTGATCCTGCCACTATTGCTGATCAGCTGAGTCCGTTTTTCATGTTTTACCTGGGCGACGGTTACTGCAATAGCTTCCGTCGAATCAGCAGATGATGGTTTTATGACCAAAACTAACAGGCTAAGCGTGATCACGATCAGCCTCACATGGGTACTTACTCTGCACGTATACATCATCATGATTTCTACCAACATCAGTGTTTTATGTTTACACTGTATACATTAATGTTGTCAGCGTCAACATTGATGTTGTATGATGTATCTATCAATAGTCACGGACAAGTGCCAAAAGAACCAGGATGAAACAATCAACAGCCAAGCCTTATCATCACGGTGACCTTCATCAAGAGATACTTTGTGCCGCGAGTGAACTGCTTGAAGACAACAACATCAGTTCACTTAGTCTTCGCGCTGTTGCAAAAAAGGTTGGTGTCAGCCACACCGCCCCATACCGTCATTTCAAGGACAAAGAAAGCCTGCTCGCAGGTATCGCTGCGCTTGGTTACGATGAACTGTCTGTACAATTGACACAGGCAGTTGAATCCTACCCCGATGATCCATCAAAACAGTTACAAGAAGCGGGCCATCGCTATGTACAACTGGCACTTAAATGCCCGCAATGCACTCAATTGATGTTTGGCGGTATCCTGCCCTGCGATGATACCTACCCGGAACTGAAAGCATCAGGCGATATGGCATTTGATGGTTTGAAAACCATCATAGAAGAAGGGCAGGCCTGTGGCATATTTAAAAAAGGTGACTTAGAACTGCTAGCATTATCCGTTTGGTCTGGAATTCATGGGCTTACCTTGTTATTAATTGGCGGCAGCCTGCCGGACATCCTTTCAGTGCCAGTAGATACCCGTTTGCTTACAACCGCTATCACCACCAACCTGCTAGAGGGCCTGAAGGCCAACTAAGCACCCGCAAGGAATCATTCGTGACGACACCCAATTGGAAAAAAAGTATTGCAATCACCGGTGCAGGTAGCGGATTTGGTGCCGCGCTGGCACGCCACTATGCTTCCATAGGCTGGAATGTCGGTGTCTCTGACATTAGTGAGGAGCGTGCAAAACAGACCCTGCTCGAAATTCAAGAGTTTGGCGGCGATAATTTTTCCATGATGCTGGACGTTAGCAACGCTGATCATTGGCAACAATTACACGACACTGTTATGCATCGATGGGGGGGAGTTGAAGTTCTGGTGAATAATGCCGGTGTAGCAGCGGCCGGCAATATAGAAGATACCAGTATGGAAGACTGGTCTTGGGTGCTTGATATCGATTTAATGGGTGTTATACGTGGTTGTCATCAGTTCGCCGCTATGATGAAGCGGCAAAAGGCAGGGCACATGGTCAATGTTTCATCGTTTGCGGGTCTTGCTGGACTACCCTTCATCAGCGCTTATGGAGTGGCTAAAGCAGGCGTCGTGGCCTTATCTGAAGCACTGCGCGCGGAGATGTATGCATACGGCGTGGGCGTAACCGTCGCCTGCCCCGCTTTTGTCAAAACCGGATTGCTGGATACTTTCCGTGCAACTGAGTCCAGTGCCAAGGACAAGGTCACACGCTGGATGGAAACATCAGGCATCACTGCTGAGAAGGTTGCCGAAGATATCGCCAAAGCTGTCAGCGAGAATAAATTCATGCTTCTGACACACCCCCAGACCCGTGCCGCCTGGAGACTGAAACGATGGTTCCCTGAACGTTATTACAAAATGGTGGCAAAACGTTCTGTAAGCTAGTGCTCCTTCAATGTGATCAAGGCTGCACAGTAACCGGTTCGCTAAATGAAATTTCAACCAGTTTCATGGCGGTGATTTCATCTTTCTTACGATAAACCAGCTTTACAGGCAAGAAACCCACATCTGCAGCAAGCCACAAATCGGTTTGTTTTTCACTACTGGAAGAACCCATCCTGAGATGGATCGTTTGTAACTTACCCAGCTTGGTATCCAATACCTCTGTCTCCTGTAGTTCGTAGTTATGAGGCTTTAACAACGGACCACTGACCACATCTGCCTTTACCGCGTTTTCGCCTTTACACAATGCCTGGGCCACCACAAGGTAAATACTCAACTTATCCTGCATACCTGCTTCTATGTCGAGCTCGAAATCGGCTCGCTTTTTGGTACCTGTAGCCTGCATGGCCTCCCAGTTAAAATCCACTGACTCTTTGCGTTTAAAGAACGAGACTTTTGCTGTTGATCGATAACTGTCAGGCATGATAAGCCCGTTCTTCCAGGTGAAATCGGACACCTGCTTTATGCGCGGTCGAACCATCCCCCGCTTCACCCGGGTATCCATTCTATAGCTGTAAGTATTGTCGCTTTTACGTTCAAGAACCACCTGGGCAGCCCCCGCCAGCAGCTCTTTTCGATACAGCGAATAACTCGCTTCATAGGGCTTGGGCATGGAGCCACAATTATCCGCCTGGGTCTGCGAACTTGCCGCTGCCAGCATTGAGCAGACGAGTGAAGCAAACAACCATTTTTGCAATAAGGTCATAGTCATAAAACCACCTGAGGGGCTACCAGACTTAATAATTGGCCCAATTCTATACCGTTTCAAGCATTTCCAGCAAAATAATCGAAGCTGGAAACACCTACTCTTGTTAAGCTAAACCGTCTATTCGATATCAATTAACGTTACTTTATATACGGAGAAAGCGGTCATGCATTACCGTCAACTGGGCAACAGTGATCTAAAAGTTTCAGAAATCGCACTGGGTTCCTGGCTGACTTACGGTGTCGCCGTAGAAGCAAAGAAGTCTCGCGCCTGTTTGGCAAGGGCATTTGATTGTGGCATCAACTTCATCGATACCGCCAATGTATATGGTCACGGGGCCGCTGAGTCTTTTTTGGGTAAATCCCTGCGTGGGCAAGCGCGTGATTCTTATGTACTCGCCACCAAGTTGTATTTTCCTATGAGTGATACAGACCAGGGTTTGTCGGCCGAACAAATTCACAAACAGGTAAATGATTCCTTGCGCAGACTGAGCACAGACTATATTGATCTTTACCAGTGCCACCGTTTTGACCCGGGTACACCATTGGAAGAAACGATGCAGGCACTAACTGAAGTCGTGAAAGCGGGCAAAGTGCGATATGTGGGATTCAGCGAATGGACCGCAGCGCAAATCCAGGCAGCGATGGACATTCCAGATGTTGTTTCTTTCGTATCCAGCCAGCCACAATATTCCATGCTTTGGCGCGAACCTGAAAGCGAGGTTATTCCTCTATGCAAAAACAATGGTATCAGCCAAATTGTCTGGTCACCACTCGCCCAGGGTGTGCTCACCGGGAAATACGGAAAAGGTGTTAAACCACCGCTCGATTCCAGGGCGTGTAATCCACAAATGAATTTTTTTATGGACAGATTGCTAGATGACAAACTATTGAAAGGCATCGACAGCTTACATCCCATAGCCGCTGATCTGGGTATCAGCATGACACAACTTGCGCTCGCCTGGGTATTGCGTGAAGCCAATCTGGCAGCAGCCATTATTGGTGCGTCAAAACCAGAACAAGTCGTGGAAAATGCAGCCGCATCCGGTATTCAACTGGATGCGGCTATCTTGCAAGCTATTGATGCAGTATTGGAGAGCTTAACGCAACCGCCGCAATAACACAGCGGCCACCCAGATCGCTACAATAACACCGGAAAAGATGATGTAGTCGGGTGATACCCGACTTTGTAAGCCAGCCAAAGCCAGCAAAGCTACACCGGTTATCAGCTGCAAAAATGCTGTCGGTTCACGGTTATCCACAGCCAAGCCGAGAAAAATAAGCCCCAAGCCCCAGCTAGCAGCACCCAGAATGTTACTTATTTCCAGTCCAGCCAGCCAGACCACTAACATGACAATGATGGTTGCCGCAGTCGCCGCACTCAGCAAAGCCAGGATTTCTCGAGCAGAAGCAGCCACTGCGGGAACAAGCTTTTGTCCTTTCGTAGTTTGGAGTTGAGGGTTTTGCTCTATTACTGCAGTAAATGTTTTCATAGTATCTTCCTTTTTAAAAATATACTTACTAATAAGTAAGGTTAATGATCAAATTTTTTTAAGTCACAATTCCCAAATCCTGATGGATTTGCTTAAGCACATCGTCCAGTATTTCGAGACTGTTAATCCGTGCCATTTGTCTGGCACCCTGTAAACCAGCAAGAATCAATAGGGCCTTTGGCCCTGGATCACCGCTGAAACTGAATTCTTCCTGCTCCCTACCGACGGCCAGTACCTGTGTCAGCCATTTGATGGTTTCATTCATAAAATCTGCGGTTGTCCTACGTACTTCTTCGGGTAACTCACTATAGTCAATCGAAAACGCACCAAGTGGACAAATACAGCGTCCCGTATGGCATTGCCGGCTGGTAAACTCGAAAAAACCTTTCAGTTGTTCCAGCGCTGAACCACCATAGGCCATGAATTCTGATGTCTTATCACGCAAGGTCTGTCGGTATTCATCAACCAGCGCAAGTGCCAGGTCGGCCTTGGCGGGGAAGTGATAGTGTACAGCCGCATTCTTAACACCCAGGTGTGAAGAAATATCACGATAGGAAAAGCCATTAAACCCACGGCTCATCAGCAACTGTGCTGCCCTATCCATGATCTGTTCGCGTGTGTCGGTAATTCGTGTCATATATAATTCACTTGTCTTACTTATAGGTAAGTATAACTAAAAAAATCCTAATTGCAAGTTTTTATTTAAGTTTGGACTTGTATGTAATGTCTTGACATACATTTGTCACATCACCGCTTATGAAAAAGACCACGAATCATTCCAATCCTGTAAAATCTCCGGATCAACTATTCATGACTTAAGCAGATGAAAAGACCAGAACTACTCTCCCCTGCCGGTTCACTGAACCACATGCGATTTGCCTATGCCTACGGTGCAGATGCCGTGTATGCAGGCCAACCACGTTATAGCCTGCGTGTGCGTAATAATGAATTCAGCAAAGAGGAGGTTCTGGGCAAAGGCATAGAAGAGGCACATTCCATGGGCAAGTTGTTCTTCCTCGCCAGCAATATCGCACCTCATAACAGCAAACTGAAAACCTATATCAACGATCTGGAACCCATCATCAATATGGGGCCAGACGCACTCATCATGTCCGACCCTGGACTGATTATGATGGTACGCGAACGCTGGCCTGAGCAGACCATCCACTTATCCGTACAATCCAATGTGGTGAATTACGCCGCGGTTAAGTTCTGGCAGAGCATGGGTCTGAAACGTATCATTCTGTCACGTGAACTGTCTCTCAAAGAAGTGAGTGAAATCCGTCAACGATGCCCGGACATAGAACTTGAAACCTTTGTCCATGGTGCCTTATGCATCGCTTACTCCGGTCGCTGCCTGTTATCCGGATACATGTCGCACCGTGATTCCAACCAAGGCGCCTGCACCAACACTTGTCGCTGGAAATACGATTTACATGAAGCACGCGAAACCGGCACGGGCGATACGGTACCCCTGGCTGTACCACAAGCAAGCAACAAACCCTCCGTCGTTCTGCTTGAAGAGCAAAACCGACCAGGTGAACTTATGCCTGCATTTGAGGATGAACATGGTACCTATATAATGAATTCGAAAGACTTGCGCGCGGTTCAACATGTCGAAAAACTGACGCAGATGGGGATCGATTCATTCAAAATTGAAGGCCGCACAAAATCTATCTATTACGTTGCCCGCACAACACAGGTTTATCGCAAGGCAATTGATGACGCTATGGCAGATCAACCTTTTGACATGGGTCTGATGGAAGAGCTAGAGGGTATGGCTAACCGGGGTTTCACCGAGGGTTTCTACCGACGTCACCCACCTGGCGAATACCAGAATTATGAGCGGGGTGTTTCCAGCAGCGATAAACAACAGTTTGTCGGCGCCATTCTCGATTGCAACGAACACTGGTTAACCGTAGACGTCAAAAACCGTTTCGAAGCCGGTGACCAACTTCAGCTGATGACTACAACTGGTAATACGACCTTTGCTTTGCCCACCATCATTAACCGCAATGGTGATACAACCGATGCTGCCCCGGGCTCAGGACACGTTGTCAAAATTCCTCTCCCAGATGGCACCGATCCGGCTTGCATCAACGAATTTTCGCTGCTGATTCGCTTTTTGCCCCAAACTGGATCGATCAAGCTTTAGCAGCCATAATAGTGTTGTGCTTCATGGTAAACTATTTTTCAGGTTACCCGCATACAAAGGCCCTAAGGGGTCAACGAAACTGGATTATTCTAATCGTCAAGAAAACGTAGCCCTAAAGGGTTCAGAAAGCAACAGGTAAACAAGCAAATGAGTTCCGATTTAAAAATTGTAGATTCTGAAAAGCACGAAGAAAGTGTAAAGAAAGGCACTGCAACAGAAGATGCGGTCGCCGACGCACTAACCGTTCATCCGGAGATCGAAGACACTTACTTGGGTGGTGACTATTCGTCAGCAACCATCAAGAAAATACGCGCCTGCCCCGAATCTATCAGCAAGCTGTTCAAGGAAGGCAAGTACCCTTATACCGACAAAATACCAAAACAAGCCTATGAAGAAGAAAAGAAAAAGCTTCAGATCGAACTGCTGAAAGTTCAAAACTGGGTAAAAATGACAGGTCAAAAAATCGTGGTCATCTTCGAAGGCCGCGACGCTGCCGGCAAGGGTGGCTCTATCAAGCGTTTCATGGAGCACCTGAACCCCCGAGCCGCCAAAGTTGTAGCCCTGGAAAAGCCTACCCAGCATGAAAAAGGTCAGTGGTATTTTCAACGTTATATCGAACATCTGCCAACACGAGGTGAAATCCTTTTCCTCGACAGGTCATGGTACAACCGTGCTGGCGTAGAGCGAGTGATGGGCTTTTGTGACCAGATCGAATACCTCGAATTCATGCGTCAATGTCCTGAAGTGGAACGAATGCTGGCGAATTCCGGCATTAACCTGTTCAAGTACTATTTCTCTGTCACCAAAAAGGAACAGCGGAAACGTTTTGCTTCCAGGGAAAATGATCCACTTAAACAGTGGAAAATGAGCCCGGTGGACAAAGCTGCTGTAAGTATGTGGAGTGAATATACCCGGGCCAAGGAAGCCATGTTTTTTTATACCGATACTGCGGCATGCCCATGGACCATCATCAAGTCCGATGACAAGAAACGTGCCCGACTCAATTGTATGCAGGATTTCCTCAGTAAACTGGATTATCCGGACAAGGATTTGCAAGTTATTTATGCCCCGGACCCCCTGATTGTCGGCTCGCCTTCGCAAGTGATACGCAAAGATGTCCACATGGATGACTGGCCGCACGCGTAACATGGTACATAGCCATGCGTCACTAAAGCGTGTGTAAGGCGTCAAGCTTGTTGGCTTAACTTGACTTGACTCGACTCTTTATCACTGGCACCAACCATTTGCGGAAGCTCGAATGGATGTTCCTGAACACCGGCCAATTGGATGAACCCATAAAGCATTTACACAGCATTGAAGATTTAATGGCGCCGATCAGCCTGGAACAGCTTTGACTATTATTAAACAGCTACAGGAAAATCCTGCAAAACCGGAGCAGAGTGTTTTACTGCAGCGAATAACCCTGACCGGCCTGGTGGCGATGATGGCTGTTTCCACCGATCTCTACCTGCCAGCCATACCGCAGCTCATTGAAGACCTAGGAGCAAATATCAGCCAGGGGCAACTGACCCTGAGTGTTTTTCTGATGGGATTTGCCATTGGCCAGCTCTTTTACGGCAGCATATCCGATCGTTATGGTCGCAAGCCAGTGCTCTACCTCGGCCTGGGTGTTTACCTCGCTGCCACCATCGCTTGTATCATCGCCCAAAGTATCGATAGTCTGATAATGGCACGTTTTATTCAGGGTATCGGCGGGGCCAGTGCACCCGTACTTGCCCGCGCAATGGTCGTCGATAGCCACAACCGAATTGATGCGGCCCGGATCATGGCTTCGATCGCAGGAGCGATGGCTCTGGTACCTGCGGTTGCACCTGTTTTTGGCAGTTGGTTGTTGTATTTTTTTAACTGGCGTTCACATTTTATTCTGTTACTGATATTGGCTATTTTCACCTTCCTGGGCATCACCCGATTACAGGAGTCGTGTAAAACAATTGGCGTGGGGGCTTTGAAACTAAGTAGCATTTACAGCCAGTTCCACTTATGCCTCAGCAATCGTAGCTTCGTCGGTTTTACCTTATGCGGTGGTGCAACCTATGCGGCCATGTTCTGTTACATCTCCACTTCCTCATTCCTGGTCATCGGCTTGCTGGGTATTGCGCCGGAGTATTTTGGTTATACCTTCATGGTCGTAGTTTTTGGCTATATCACCGGTGCCATGACCAGCTCACGACTGGTTGGCCGAATCGGTGTCATCCGGGTTTTGGCCCTGGGGCAACTGGTTGGACTGGTAGCCGCTGGCTTGTTACTGGTATTGGCATTATTCGAAATTTACCAACTGACACCCTTGTTGCTGGCCTTTTTCCTGGTATTCATGGCCGGCGGGTTGAGCCTGTCGGTTAGCCAGATGGGGGCCATTTCTGAACTACCCAATGCAGCTGGTAAAGCCTCATCTGTTTTTGGCTTTATACAAATCGCGTTTGCATCGGTACTGGGCTATAGCGTCGGATTGCTATATGACCACAGCTTGCTACCAACCGTCGCGGGGGTACTTGTAGCCGTCTTGATATCTGCCGTCGGTTACCTGATCATCCGCAAACAATCCATGCCTGCCTGATGGATTTTGAAGGAGAATGACGCGGATGAATGAAAAATCAAAACCCTATTATTCCAAGCAGCACGCTGTGGTGACCGGTGGCGCCAGTGGCATTGGTCTGGCAATAGCGCAACAATTTTCCAATATGGGTATGCGGGTCACACTGATGGGCCGCAACCAACAACGATTACTGGAAGTAGCCGCGCGTCTCAACGCAAGCTCGCAACAGGTTGATATCAGTAGCCCGGATGAGGTCAGGCAGAGTTTTTCAGCCGCGGTGAAAGCGAACGGACCAGTGACAATTCTGGTTAACAATGCCGGAAGTGTCGATTCCAGTGCTTTTAATAAAATGAGTGATGAACTCTGGCAAAGGATGCTGGCTGTCAACCTGACAGGGACCTATCTGTGTACCAAAGCCGTGGTTGATTCGATGTCCAAAGCAGGCTTTGGCAGAATCATCAATATTGCCAGCACCGCAGCGCTTAAAGGCTACGCTTATGTATCAGCTTATTGTGCGGCCAAACACGGCGTGTTGGGTTTGACCAGGGCACTGGCACTCGAACTGGCTAAAAAGGGTGTAACCGTCAATGCTATTTGCCCCGGCTACACGGATACCGATTTGGTCGACCGCTCTCTTGATACGATTGTGGAGAGCACGGCTTTGAACCGGGAACAGGCATTGGCTGAACTGGTCAAGAACAACCCGCAAGGTCGTTTGATCAAGCCTGAGGAAGTGGCAGAAACCGCGCTCTGGTTATGTCAGCCTCATTCCGCATCCATCAACGGGCAAGCCATCGCCGTCGCGGGTGGCGAGCTTGCTTAGCCCACACAGGTGCCCTCTGAAAGTTCCATTAATTACGATGCAGTACACTAGTGTCCTCTTTTGTAGTGACAGTCGCTGTAGGTCCCGTAGGCTAGTATTGAGCATCTGAATGATGGCTTTGTATTTCAATTTATTGTTAAATTGATTTATGCTTAAACTAATCGGACCTGGGCTCCGCCCTCGCCCGCTTTTTTATTGCTGATTTTTTTGTGTCTGTTTTTTGAAATCAGTTTTTTGGGCTTGGTTTTTAATCTCTTTATTGGGGTCAATTTAAGGTATAGCGTATGTTTCGAAAACTCATTTTCCCTCTTTCGATGTTACTCCTGCCGGTATTGGGCCAAGCCGTCATCAAGCCCGAGGTCATGCCCCCATCCATCGTCCTTCCTGCTGAATCCAATCCGCATTGGGTGTGGGTTAATGATATCGTTTTTCACCACATGGCAGACGGCAAGTCATACCTGGTTGATGGCGATAGCGGGAAGTTCCTCGGTATGCTCAGCACCGGCCTGGGATTTATTGCACTGGCATTGCCTTCAGACTACTCTCAAATATATTCGCCAGAAACTTACTTCTCTCGCGGCACACGCGGGCAACGTACCGATGTCATCACTTTCTATGACCCGCGTGAACTCAAACCAACCGGAGAAGTTATTATTCCACCCAAGCGTTTTGCCGCAATGCCAACGCTTAACTATTCTGCAATAACGGATGATGATCGTTTTCTGGTTGTTTACAACTTTACACCAGCACAATCGGTCAGCATCATTGATTTGAAAGAACGCCGCTTTGTTGCAGAAACTGACACCGGCGGCTGCGCATTGGTGCTTCCATCCGGCGACCGCCGCTTTAACATGCTGTGCGGTGATGGCAGCCTGATGACGGTAACTTTGAATGACAAGGGCGAGGTCACCCATCAGCAACGTAATGCCCCCTTCTTTGACGCCACAGTCGACTGGGTTACTGAAAAAGCCGTAAGATGGGGTAATACTTGGGTTTTTGTCTCTTTCAACGGTAATGTCTACCCGGTCGATGTGTCGACTGAACAGCCACAACCCGGTAAAAGTTGGTCTTTGCTAAGTGAAAATGAGCGTAAAGAATCATGGCGTCCCGGTGGTATCCAGCATCTAGCGGTACACCAGGGTAGTAACAAACTGTATTCCTTGATGCACCAGGGTGGCGATGATACCCACAAAGACCCTGGTCAGGATGTCTGGGTCTATGACCTGAAGCAGCAAAAACAGGTTCAGAAAATAAAACTCGACAAACTATCGACTGCCATCCAGGTCAGCAAGGATGACAAACCATTGCTGTTTTCCATATTTATCGCTCATCCGACGCTGGATATATATGATGCGAGCAGTGGGAAATACCTGCGTAGCGTCGATGAAATTGGCTTTACACCAACCGTATTGCAGACACCTTAAGGGCCTCACATAGAGCACACATGGATCCTGTCATAACAGTTATTATCAGCCTCTGTATGTCCTTGCTATTCGGTGTGGCTGCGGTCCACAAATTGCAGGCACCTGTAGTTTTTAAAGCAGCCATGGGAGACTATGAACTGGTTCCAACTAGTTTATTAGGTTTCATTTCAATATCACTGATTATATTAGAGTTAGTATCGAGTATTTTAGTATTAATCCCAACTACACAGCCTGCTGCCTGCAGCTTGATGGCCACCTTGTTATTGCTTTATGCGACGGTGATCAGCATCAACCTGTACCGCGGGCGTCGCGATATAGATTGTGGCTGTAATGGACCTGCAACAACCCAGGTTCTGTCCTGGTGGCTGGTATCCAGAAATCTAATATTTTCAGGTCTGGTTGTGCTCGCTATGGCACCGACAATCGAGCGATCGTTAAATAGAATGGACTTGTTCACCATTTTCTTTGGCGTGTTGGTAGCCAGCGGCCTGTACATGGGTTTTAATCAATTACTGAGCCAGGCACCCCGCCTTGCAGCTTTGCGGAGCGGTGCATGATCAACACACTTATTATCTCTAACATACTTCTCTGGATTCTTGTTCTGGTGTTGGTCGCAGTGGTATTCGCCCTGGTCAGACAAGTTGGTGTTTTATACGAACGGGTTGCGCCAGCGGGTGCGCTGATGTCAGGTAAAGGTCTAAAAACCGGTGAATTAGCGCCTGTGCTCGAGTTGCAAACAATAGATGGCCGCGCACTTAGAATTGGCGGCAAGGCCAGCAACCATAAAAGTACACTGCTGTTTTTCCTTTCACCCACCTGCCCGGTTTGCAAAACCCTGATACCAGTACTTGAAGCCATGCGAAAAAGCGAGAAAGACTGGCTGGACATAGTGCTTGCCAGCGATGGTGACCCGGATGAGCACCGAGCCTGGCTTAAAAAGCAACAAATGGCATCCTGGCCCTATGTGCTTTCGCCACAGCTGGGTATGACGATGCAGGTCGCCAAATTACCCTTTGCAGCACTGATTGATGAAAAAGGAATCCTGTGCGCGCGGGGTCTGGTTAACAGCAGGGAGCATATTGAAAGCCTGTTCGAAGCCAGAGCACAAGGTGTCGCCTCAATCCAGGAGTACCTCAAAGCACAACAGAAACAAGAGCAGGATGTTGCCTAACCGGCGCTAATTGGCAATGACTGCAGTGGAGAACAATATATGAAATGGTTGGATAAATTTTCTGAAAATTCTGCGAGGTCTATAGCACGTCAGAGCTCGCGCCGGAGTTTTATTGCCAAAGTCGGCACATTGATGGTTGGAACGGCAGCGGTTCCACTATTACCGGTCGCCCGGGCTAACGAGAGCTCGCGTCCAGATGCGCCCAGTGAAACCGGTGACCCTGAAAGCTGCGACTACTGGCGTTATTGCGCCATCGATGGTTTTTTGTGTGATTGCTGTGGCGGCAGTTACAACACTTGCCCACCCGGAACGACCGTTTCACCGATTACCTGGATTGGTACCTGCACCAACCCTGTGGATGGCAAGGATTACATCATCTCTTACAATGATTGCTGCGGTAAATCCAGTTGCGGCCGTTGCTTGTGTAATACCAACAAGGGTGATCGGCCTGTTTACCAACCCTTCCAATCCAACGACATCAATTGGTGCGCGGGATCTACGGTAGATGTTAGCTACAATTGTTCGACTGCCGTGGTGCTCGGGCTGGCTGTAGCCGACTCTTGATGAGCGCCGCAATGATACGCGCGAGCATCACTGGCATTGTGTTGCTTTTCAGTTATCTGACGGTGCAGGCTGGGGCAATGTCCACACCACGCCTTAACTATATTTTACATTGTCAGGGCTGCCACCTGGCAGATGGTGCTGGCACGCCGGAAAAGGTTCCTGCGCTCAAACAGGAAGTGGGTCGTTTTCTGGAGGTTGAAGGTGGGCGAGAATTTCTGATCCAGGTACCTGGTACATCACAGTCTGCACTGACCGACTCCGAAGTAGCGGATGTACTCAACTGGATACTTGATAATTTCAGCCGCGAGCAACTACCCGTAGATTTTATCCCATACACAACAGAGGAAATCACCCACTTTCGTCGGCCATTGGCTAATGTCAATGCTGTACGTAACAAGTTGGTGGCGCAAATCTCAAAAACGGAAACAGACACAGTACTAAAATGAAAAACAGTGGCGTTTAGGAGTCAAGCAAATGATATTGACTGGCAGTCAGGCAAAGCGTAAACAATTCGTTCTGGCTGGAAATATCCAGCTTCTCGTACGCACGGCGCCGATAGGTCACCACACTGGATTGCGCAATATTGAGGTCGAGACCAATTCCGACCGATGTGTAACCCAATAATATACGCTCACAGACCTCTCGCTCACGCGGGGTTAGCTGGGAAAACGGAGATGCATTTTTGCTGATAATGTTGTGAACCAGGCTTCGTGCATTCCGATAGGGTCGCTGTTCCCCCTGAGAGCTCAACTGGAGCAAACGGTAGTGTGTGGAAATCAGGGTTGTTATCAATGGCAGAATCGACTCAAGCAATTTCCAATCTTTCTGGGAATAAGGCCCGGAGCGACCCATGCGATAGAAATTGCAATACACACTGCCCTGCTCGACCTTGCCAACTGTCGAGGCCTTGTCAATCAAATCGTGGCGATCAAAAAAATGATTTTTATAGGCAAAGTCGAAGGATATTGTGGTGGAAGCAGAAGAACCATCTTCAATGGAGAGTGGAATCAGCGCATTTTCACAACCTTCAATGGCACCGGAAACCTGTGCATAGTTCGGATCCTGCTGGTGAAAATGCTTGACATAATCGTCGGCGAGTTGGTGTGCTTCTTCAACCGGCATTCTGCCGTGGGTAAAAAGATGTCCTGCACCGCCCTGCCCAAAAGTAAAAACAACACAATGATCTACGGGTGTAACCTTGTTGAGTAACTTGAGCAGACATGATTCAAATGTCGGCGAGCCAATGCAACGGCAAAGCTGTGTCAGCCCTTCCAACCAGGTCGGGTGGCCAAAGGCAGAGGGTTCTCTGAAACGGGCATCGGGCTGCCCCAGGTCGCGACTGCGGCTGGTGTTTTTCGATGACGTC
Organism: Gammaproteobacteria bacterium; assembly: GCA_021772935.1. GTDB lineage: Bacteria > Pseudomonadota > Gammaproteobacteria > Xanthomonadales > SZUA-36 > SZUA-36. Next base: position 37,135 of record JAJFLA010000046.1, on the reverse strand, counting down.
ATAGGAAAAAAACCTCTGGACAAAACGATGTACAGACTCTCTTATACCAGAACCAAGTCAACCCTGGGGAATATTGAATATGTTATCGCAAACAGATAAGGCCATTTTGGCTGACAAAAACTTCCAAAAACTGGTGAGTGTGCGCCGTCGCGTTTCATGGTCATTTTTGCTTTTCCTGCTGGGGCTATACCTCCTTTATGGCTTGATGTCTGTTTATTCCCCAGCTGTGCTTGCCCAACCCCTGTTTAACCACGGGGTCATCCCGGTTGGAATTGTCATGGGTTACGCGATTCTTTTTTCAACCTTTTTTCTAACCGTGATCTACGTTTGGATCGCCAACAGTTTTTTTGAACCGCTGGAAAAAAAGATCACCGGGAAAGAAGCATGAACATCAATGCCATCATTATGTTTTTCCTGTTTGTCAGTATCACCCTTGTGATTACTGTTTGGGCTTCCAAACGAACCAAAACCCGCTCAGATTTTTATGCGGCGGGCAAAAGTATCGGCGGTATGCAAAATGGGCTCGCTATTGCCGGTGATTTCATGTCAGCCGCAACCTTTCTTGGTGTAACGGCACTGGTTTACAGCACCGGTATGGACGCCATGCTATTTATTATCGGTGGAACACTGGGCTGGGCGGTAATCCTGCTATTGGTTGCAGAAAGGCTACGGAACCTCGGCCAATACACGTTTTCGGATGTTGTTGCCTTCCGTCTGGAGCGCAAACCGGTCAGAACGATGTCTGCAATAGGTTCTCTCGCAGTGGCAATTCCCTACCTTCTGGCGCAAATGGTGGGAGCCGGAGCCTTAATCCAGATTTTGTTTGGCCTACCCTATGAGGTCGCCGTGGTATTGGTGGGTGTATTGATGACACTCTATGTCATGTTTGGCGGCATGCTTGCAACCACCTGGATTCAGACCATTAAAGCCGTGTTGTTACTGGTGGGAGGCACCATTATCGGCTTTGGCGTAATGTCCATGATGAATTTTAATTTTAGCGACCTGCTAACTGCAGCAGTCAATGAACACCCTAAAGGGTCAGCCATCATGGCCCCGGGGGTGATGTTCACCGACACCATCACAATTATTTCAATCGGTCTGGCTTTTGTGTTCGGCACCGCTGGTTTACCTCACGTTTTGATGCGTTTTTTCACGGTACCAAACGCGCGCCAGGCACGTCGTTCAGTGGCTTATGCGATCGGGTTTATTGGTTATTTCCAAAGTTTGATTTTTATCATTGGTATGGGTGCCATCGTCTACGTCACCAATAATCCTGAATTTCTGAACACAGACGGCAACCTCATTGGTGGCACCAACATGTCTGCAATTCATCTTTCCAAGGTCATCGGTGGTGATCTGTTTCTTGGGTTTATATCAGCCGTGGCATTTGCAACCATACTTGCCGTCGTATCAGGCCTGACCTTGTCGGCTGCTGCTGCGGTATCGCATGACCTGTATGCCAATGTTATCCGGCATGGCAATAGCGACAGGGATACAGAACTAAAAATATCCCGTATCACGACACTGGTCATCGGCTTGAGTACCATGGCTCTGGCCATTTTACTCGAGGGTGAAAACGTGGCGGTATTGGCATTGATTGCACTTGCCATTGCTGCCAGCGTAAATTTTCCGGTGATGTTTCTATCCATGTACTGGTCAAAATTCACCACCCGGGGCGCACTGGCTGGGGGCTATGCAGGACTAGGGACCGCACTCGGTCTGGTCGTGTTGGGTCCGACCATCTGGGTCACTCTTTTTGGATTTGAAAAAGCAATTTTTCCCTATCTCTACCCGACACTTTTCGCGATGCTGGCAAACTTGGTTTGCTCTTTTTTGTTTTCGGTTACCGACAGGAGCGACAGGGCACAACGCGAATCGGAGTCTTTTGATGCACAGTGGATACAGTCCGAAATTGGACCCGTTCAGGAGGAGTTATGAACAACATCGACCATTCAGAACTTGAGCACATTGAAAAAGCCAGCCTGGATGAATTGCAGGCACTACAACTGAGCCGTATGCAGTGGAGCCTGCAGCACGCCTATGACAATGTGGAACATTACAGAAAATCCTTTGATGCTGTCGGGATCCACCCCACAGAACTGAAGTCACTCTCTGACCTCGGCCGATTCCCCTGTACATCAAAGGTAGACTTACGCGAAAACTACCCTTTTGGCATGTTCGCGGTCCCAATGGAAGATGTTGTCCGTATCCATGCCTCCAGTGGCACCACCGGTCAGCCTACCGTGGTCGGATACACACAAAACGATATCGATATGTGGGCCGATGTTTGCGCCAGGTCGATTCGTGCTGCAGGTGGAACAAAAAGCGATACAATTCACGTAGCGTATGGTTATGGTCTGTTTACCGGCGGATTGGGTGCACATTACGGCGCGGAACGCCTCGGCGCCACCGTCATACCCATGTCAGGCGGCATGACCGAACGCCAGGTGCAACTTATCCAGGATTTTCAACCAGACATCATCATGGCGACACCTTCCTACATGCTGAATCTTGCCGATGAATTTGATCGTCAGGGCATCAATCCTGTGGAATCCTCGCTACGACTTGGAATGTTCGGTGCAGAACCATGGACCGATGCGATGCGCAAAGAAATTGAAATCCGTTGTGGTATTGACGCGATTGATATCTACGGTTTATCCGAAGTTATCGGACCCGGCGTGGCCAGCGAGTGTCTCGAAACCAAGGATGGACCGACCATCTGGGAAGATCATTTTTACCCTGAAATAATCGATCCCGCCAGTGGTGAAGTCCTGCCCGACGGTGAGTATGGCGAATTGGTTTTTACCTCACTCAGCAAAGAGGCATTGCCCATCATCAGATATCGAACACGCGATCTCACACGCCTGTTGCCAGGTACCGCCCGTAGCATGCGCCGTATGGACAAAATCACTGGTCGCAGTGATGACATGATGATCATACGTGGTGTCAATGTATTCCCCACCCAGATTGAGGAAGAAATCCTCAAACTCAAAGAATGTTCACCGCACTACCAGATTGAACTGTATACCGAAAAACAGATGGACAAGCTACGTGTATTGGTCGAATTGACGCCAGAACATGATCAAATGTCAAATGATGAACGGAGCCAACTTGCCGGAAAACTAGCCCACAGTATCAAATCCTACATCGGTGTGACATCCACCATTGAATTACGCAACGTGGGTGGTGTTGCCCGTTCCGAGGGCAAAGCGGTGCGTGTTGTCGACAAGCGGTCGCGTTGACTAAAGAGAGTTGGCTTAAACGGGGCCGGATACAATTTCCTGAGAATATTGTATCCGGCCCCGTTTAGTAACCCTTGTCAGTCTGTTCCAAGCAGTTTCGTCAGACGCGTATAAGCATGGTTGCCGGCACCAAAACCAGCCACAGTTGAGTTATAGGCGAAATTCAGGTTGTTATCATCTGTATAGGTCAAGGTGACGGTCCCCCAGGGTAAAAGGTTGACCTCTGCAGGGTTAAAATTAGCACCAAATTCAGTTTTACCATCGGCGTAAAGCATGTTTGCGGTTACTGTGGCGCCATTGATGAGGGCATCACCCGAAACACTGGTCAGCCAGAAAGGGTTGCCGTCAGTATCAAAGGTATAAAACACCAGCACTACCCTGCCATCACTTAGCCATTGCACAAAAATACCTTCTCCTGAGCGCTCAGGCGCATAAAACGCACCACTCCGATGGACGTTGGCAGCAGGTGCTGCACCATCGCAATTGTAAATTGATGTCAGACGGGAAGCCTTTTGTAATAAATTCTCAAAACCGGAATCGGGATCTGCTGTGAAATTGAGTCTTCCTGGGTTACCGATCGCATTGCAGTCAGGAAAAACCAGCGACATGCCACCAACCCGGGTTCTAACGATTTTCCCAGGGTCAAAGCCAGCACCGAAAACACCGCCAGTCGCCTTCTGCATTTCATCCACGACCACAGAATTTCCCTTCACTTGACCACTACCAACAAACCAAGCCATGTTCATTCCGTCCGGTGAATAGGTATAGAAAGAAACGACTGCGATACCATTTTCAAGTATTTCAACAAAGGCACCCTCACCATTACGGCCGGTGTCGTAAAAAGCCGCGCTCTGTGGCGCACCGATATCCACCCCTCCCTGAACTTCAACCGGGCCACGGTCACAGGTGAATACACCGTCAAGATCAAAATCCTGAGGGCGTCCAAGACCATTCAAATCCTTATAAATGCAAGGCAGTTCGTTGTTGACAAAGTCCACTGGCCCGGACTCTATCATTGGACTCCCTGCCAACGGTTGCGGGATACCTCTATTATCATAGCTAATCAAAGGGTCAGTATTGGGAAGATCGGTTGCATGATTGAGGAAGCAACTGCCATCGCTATCCATATTGAAGCCCTCTGAAACCATTTGGCCAGAACCAAAATCGTTGCATTGGCTTTGTACTGAATTATCAACAGGCGCTTGTTGTGTATTCATAAACCGGAGACGTGGATTCTTATACACAATTGAACCCATCGTAACTGTCGTATCTGTGGTATCAAGAGCATCATTTGTTACGTCTGTTTCCCAATGAACGCCACGCAGGGTAAATCTGCCAAATGGATTTTCACCGCCCACATTAATACAACGATCGAGGTCTATTTTTTCACTTAAAAGTGAACCCACGACTGTTACATCACCGCCCTCATTATTAATATGACAGCCAAAAATTCCGGCAGAATTTGCTCGCAGCAATGAATTTTCCACAAGCAGTCGAGCACCATTTTCTACAGATATGCCACCACCGTTTTTCGCTGCATGGCCAAAGAAGAACCTGCTGTCTCGAAAGTGACAATAGCTGTTGGGACCGCAGTTAACAGCACCACCATTACCCATGCTGCTTGAGTTTTTGAACTTCAATCTATCACCAACGAATGATCCACCCTGTTCCACATCAACCGTACCGCCATCACCGCTGTTTGCGAAACCATCTGGCTCAAGCCCGGAAGCAGACAGACGTGCCCCTGTCATGACTCTGAACAGTGGACCAGAAAAACCAGCACCCGGTGTGATTATAATATTTCTACCCGTCGTTTCGGTTTTAACACCTTCGCCCTGAAGGGTAACAGATGTGCTAATGTCATAAGTTGCGCTGACGCGAAAGGATGTGCCATCCACCTTGGGGCTTATCCTGATCAGGTAGTGGTTGCTCGGGTCATTCTCAGCCAGGGTCAATTGTGCGTTCAGATCGACCTCGTTATCAATCAGACTGGATATCGTTTCGCCATGAGCAGACGAGAGGCTACCGAAAGCAACCAGCATGAGTGTAATTAAAAAATACTTCATCTGTTCTCCTCCTGTTTTATTGACGAGTTGCAGCCATATTTCTAAGCTGAATTTACCTAACCCACCCCCCTGATCTGTAGTATTTTCTACCGGAACCAACTCATCTTCCACTTCAGTATAGTGTGCTCAAAGGCGCTTTACTAATGCTCAGGGACTAAAGGGTCAGGCGCTCACCTAACCTTTTCCAGGGCCTTGTCCCCTTTCGCGTGGACTGAATATAAGACGTAATTTTGGCATCATTGTGCTGCCGTTTGTTGAACTGACTACCCCCCTCACCTATTGGATATGTTGATATGACGAAAAAATTTGCATCCCAGGCAGATATGGAAGAAAAACAGGTCTCCTTTACTGAACTCGCTGATGGCCTGTACGCTTACACTGCAGAGGGTGATCCGAATACCGGTGTGATTATCGGTGATGACTCGGTCATGGTGATTGACACACAGGCCACGCCCATCATGGCACGCGACGTCATCTCGAAAATACGCGGTGTTACAGACAAACCAATTAAATACGTCGTAATGAGCCATTATCATGCCGTACGTGTTCTGGGTGCCACCGGCTACGAGCCCGAAGAAATTATTTCCAGCCAGGATACTTACGACCTGATCGTCGAACGTGGTGAACAGGATTACAAATCAGAGCTGGAGCGTTTTCCACGCCTGTTCAGTGGTGTTGAATCGGTACCAGGCCTGACCTGGCCAACAATGACATTCAAAGGCGAGATGAGTGTCTGGATGGGTCAAAGGGAAGTCAGATTGATGCAATTGGGTCGCGGTCACACCAAGGGCGACACGGTGGCATGGCTACCCAAGGAAAAAGTGCTTTACAGCGGTGACCTGGTCGAATATGGCGCAACGCCTTATACCGGTGATGCCTACCTGACCGACTGGCCACAGACGCTGGAGCGGGTGGCAACACTTGATCCCGTGGCATTGGTGCCTGGACGTGGCGATGCATTAACCAGCAGGGAAATGTGTCATGAGGCCATCGAAGGTACGCGGGCATTCCTGCGCAGTATGTTCGAATCGGTCAAACAAGGCCGTGAAGCGGGCAAGAACCTCAATGAAATTTATGCACAAACCTACGAGCGGCTGAAACCTGATTTCGGTCACTGGGTCATCTTTGACCATTGCCTGCCTTTTGACATCAGTCGTGCCTACGACGAGGCAAGTGGCATCGTTGATCCACGTATCTGGACGGCGGAAAGGGATGCCGAAATGTGGCGTAAACTCGAAACCGGGGGCTAAGGAAAACATGCGCTACGTTCGTCAGATCTATCCTTTTAACCGGCCAGCTGAGCTGGATTCGGAGGAGCGAACACATGTGCCGGTCATTATTGTCGGCGCCGGTCCCATTGGCATGGCCATGGCCGTGGATCTGGCCAGCCATGGCATACGCAGCATCATCCTTGATGATGACAACAAGGTTAGCATTGGCTCAAGGGCCATCTGCTGGTCTAAGCGTGCACTGGAAGTGATGGACCGACTAGGCTGTGGCGAACGTATGTTGGACAAGGGCGTAACCTGGAACCTGGGTAAGGTATTCTTTGGTGAGCGGAAAGAACCGATCTATGGTTTTAATATGTTGGAAGAAAAGGGCCAGCAATTTCCAGGCTTTATCAACCTGCAGCAATATTACGTTGAAGAATACTTGATCGAAGCCATCGAAAAGCAGGACCTGACTGATATTCGCTGGGAAAGCGAGGTCATAGCAGTCCAACAATCAAACAACGGGGCCACGGTCTCGGTCAGCACACCCGCAGGCCATTACGAGCTCGACTGCGATTATGTCATTGCGGCTGATGGTAGCCGTAGTCCGGTCCGTAAGATGCTGGGCTTTGAATTCGACGGTGAGACCTTTCAGGACCATTTCCTGATCGCGGATATCAGGATGAAAGCGGAATTCCCGACCGAACGTTGGTTCTGGTTCGACCCATCGTTCAATCGCGGTCAGTCCGCCTTATTGCACAAACAACCCGATGATGTCTGGCGACTGGACTTTCAATTGGGATGGGATATCGACCGCGAAGCAGAACTTAAACCTGAGAGTGTTTCCAAACGCATTCGTGCGATGCTGGGCGAGGAGTTGGAGTTCGATTTCGAATGGGTCAGTATTTACACTTTTCAATGCCGCCAAATGGAAAGGTTTGTTCATGATCGCATCATATTTGTGGGAGACGCTGCCCACCTGGTATCCCCGTTCGGGGCTCGTGGCGCCAATAGTGGCTTGCAGGATGTCGATAATCTTGGCTGGAAGCTTGCGCTGATCCTGAACGGTAAAGCACCAGCAAGTCTGCTGCAGTCCTACAATGACGAGCGTGTCAGTGCGGCCAGGGAAAACATCCTCAATTCCACCCGCGCTACTGATTTCATCACACCGAAAAGTGAATTCAGCCGGATATTCCGTGATGCTGCACTGGAGTTGGCCAGAGATTTCGAATTTGCTCGTCGGTTTGTCAACTCCGGCCGTTTGTCAGTGGCCTGCATACATCATGACTCAAAGCTGAACGTGGCTGATCTGGACGTATTCAACTGCAAACTGGTACCGGGATCACCCAGCATCGACGCGCCAGTAAAAGTGAATGGAAGCCAAAGTTGGTTTCTGAAATTGATCGGCCAGCAATTTACCGGTGTTTACTTTGCTAAAGATGGAGAAACCACACTGCAGGGTGCAACCGCACTGCTACAAGATAGCATTCCGGTTAAAACCATCGTGATAAGCAATACCAGTGAAACTGAAACGAGTGTTGTCGAAGACCACAAGGGTCTGCTGCAACAAAGACTGGATGCACAGGTGGGTTCATACTATCTTTTCCGGCCTGATCAACACCTCGTTGCACGCTGGCGGAAATTCGACCCGCACGCCGTACGTGAGGCCGTGTTACACGCCACCATGCAACCCGCAAGCGGAGATTCAGCGTGAGCAGCAAAATATTAACCGAGCCAAGAATTGAGGACCCGGATGACTTTTATGCCAGGCTTATAGCCATACACGAAGGTCTTAATTCCGAAGAAAGCCAGCAACTCAACTCCAAACTGATCTTGTTGATGGCAAACCATATTGGTGACCGGGAAGTGCTCGACGAAGCACTTGATATCGCCCGGAATGTCCAGCCTTAAGTGCTGCATTGAAAACCCTTATTCAAGCTGCATTAAAAGGTGATACCAGTGCAATTGCACGCCTGATCAGCCTGACCGAATCCGACACTGATACAGCATTGGTGGTGCAGAAAGAAATATTCCCGCAAACGGGACAGGCGCACCTGGTCGGCATGACGGGTCCTGCCGGGGTCGGCAAGTCCACATTGATCGGTAAATTGGCAGCAAGCCTGGCTCATCCCAAACACAAAGTTGCAGTCATTGCCTGTGATCCTTCCAGTCCAAAGACGGGGGGCGCATTACTTGGTGACCGGATTCGCATGCACGATCTGGTCAGTAACAATGATGTCTTTATCCGTAGCATTGCAACGGGTAACAGCAGCGGCGGCGTTCCGCTTGCGGCTTTCAGAGCCGCTGAAATACTCGATGCCTGCGGTTTTGGAATGGTTATCATCGAAACCGTCGGTACGGGTCAAAACCAGGTCGATATCATGCAAGCAGCGCACACCATCATCGCGGTGTCGGCACCCGGTCTTGGGGACGATATCCAGGCGATGAAATCTGGCCTGCTGGAGATTGCAGATATCCATGCAATTACAAAAAGTGACCTGAACGGTGCCAGCAAAACATTGATGGATATAGCTAATGCGGTACACATGCGTCAAAAGAATGTGGAAAAAGAAGATGCAGGTGCTGTCTGGACGCCATTCGTACTATCAGTTAGCGGTCTGAACAACGATGGCATAGTTGAATTACAGCAGGCCATACAGGCTCATTTCAATTTTCTGGGAGACGCGGACAATATGCAAAACCGCTGTCGCCTTATGTATCAACAGCGCATTTATCGTGAGGCCATTGATATTCTCTCACGGTCATTCTCGGAACTGCCTGATGATTGCTTATCTGAAAGCCTGGAACAACTTATGCAACGCAAGTTAACGCCCACACAGGCTGCCAGAAAAGCACTAAAGGGTTTAAACTGAAGCAATCATGGTTTTATCATCTCTGAAGTGATAGCCGTAATTTGAATTGACGGATCATAGCCATGGTTGCGAACCAGCACGAAACCTACATTACCCGAGTTTACCAGCTCGCCCGTGAAGCACAGGCAAAGGGTGATCATCCTTTTGCCGCCCTGCTGGTGGTTGATGGCGAGGTGCTTCTTGAATGTTTGAATAGTGTAAACAGTGCCTCGGATGTAACCCGACACCCGGAACTGGACATACTCCGTATGGCTTCGACTCAACTTTCAAAAGAACAACTGGAACGAGCCACCCTCTACGCCAGCACAGAGCCTTGCGCAATGTGTAGCGGCGCCATTTACTGGAGTGGTATTGCCCGGCTGGTCTATGGCTGCCCGGCGGAGGTACTGGGAGAAATCGCGGGTGGCAGCTTTGTCGTAGCCTGCCGCGAACTGTTTTCAAAAGGTAAAAGAGAGATCGAAGTGCTTGGTCCGATCCTGGCACAACAGGGTGCTGAAATTCACAAAACTTTTTGGTAGGAAAGATGGTTAAATTGAATAACAATTCTGGCCAGAGCAGCCAACTGTGCGCTAAACCCCTTGCGCCCTTGTCCCGAAATCATGGATTGGTGAAAAACTATATATGATGTAGTTTAATCACTATATTCATTATTCTATTGATGTTACTCGTAATATATTATTATTATTTGTCTTCCAATTCGTCCCAACGAGCAAAAGCAAGTTCCAGTTCTGTCTGCACCTGCGTCAATTGCTGAGTCACGTTTTGGACCTTTTCATAATCTGATTGATAAAAACCAGGTGCAGACATCTGCTGTTCCAATTGTGTCTGTTGGTTTTCCAGTTTTTCGATCTTTCCCGGTAAATTCCCCAGCTCACGCTGATCCTTATAAGAAAGTTTTGGCTTTTTGCCACTGCTTTTCTTTTTGTTAACAACATTAGTTTCCGTGGTGGTGTTGGCCGCACTACCCGAAGAGCTTTGCTGCAGATCTGACAAACCACCACCACGGGCTTCCCAATCACTGTAACCGCCAACGAATTCGTCAACACCACCCTGTCCATCGAGCACGATCAGGCTGGTGATGACGTTATCCATGAAATCCCTGTCGTGACTGACCAGCAACACGGTGCCTTCGAACCCAAGCAAAAGCTCTTCCAACAGTTCCAGGGTTTCGATATCCAGATCGTTTGTGGGCTCATCCAGTACCAGCATGTTGGCGGATTTACTAAATAATCTTGCCAATACAGCCCGGTTTTGCTCACCGCCTGACAAGGCTTTCACCGGCATCCGTACACGATCCGGGCTGAACAGAAATTCACCCAGATAGGAGATGGCATGACGGCGTCTGCCACCAATTTCAATGAACTCCTGACCGCCACATACATTGTCGATCAGATTTTTTTCAGGCTCAAGCTGCTCACGCAATTGATCAGAATAAGCAACCTCCAGCTTGGTACCCATTGAAACCTTGCCGCTTGTCGGGCGCAGTTCGCCCAATAGGATTTTCACCAGGGTGGTTTTACCTGCACCGTTGGCACCAACGATACCAATTCGGTCGCCACGTTGTATGACAGTAGAAAAGTTGTCGATCACCTGATTGTCACCAAACTGATGCCCAACTGCTTCAAGCTCCGCAACAATTTTGCCGGATTTTGCGGCCTCTTCCACCGCAAAACCAGCGTTACCAATACGTTCCCGCCGCTGACCCCTTGCCTCACGTAGCGCTTTCAGTGCACGTACACGACCTTCATTGCGGGTTCTCCTGGCTTTGATACCCTGACGTATCCAAACCTCTTCCTGGGCCAGTTTTTTGTCAAACAATTCATTCGCGCGTTCCTCAGCCAATAACTGTTGCTCACGGTGACGCAAGAAACCCTGGTATTCACCTTGCCACAAGGTCAGATGACCCCGATCCAATTCTGCCATCCAGTTAGCCACGTTTTGCAGGAAACGCCGGTCATGAGTAATCAGTATCAAGGCACCCTTAAAGCTTCTTAGCTGCTCTTCTAGCCACCGAATGGCGGGAATATCAAGATGATTGGTGGGTTCATCGAGTAACAATATATCTGGCTTACTCACCAGTGCCTGCGCCAGCGCCACGCGACGACGCCAGCCACCTGACAATTCCGCCATGCTGGAGTCCGCTGGCAACGCCAACTGGCTGATAGTGGTCTCTACACGTTGCTGCAATCGCCAACCATCCTGTGCTTCCAATTGTTGTTGTACGCGGGATAAGGCTTTCATATCGGTAAAATCTTCAGCTTGCACGAGATGGTGGTATTCGGCGAGCAGACGACCCGTTTCGGCGAGACCTGAAGCCACAACATCGTAAACCGTTTGTTGATTTGCTGTCGGCAGAACCTGCTGTAACCAGGCGATGCGTGTACCCGGTCTTAACCAACGCTGGCCGGAATCGGGTACGATTTCCTCTGCCAACACTTTCAAAAGCGTGGTCTTGCCCGCACCATTACGTCCCAGTAAACCGATCCTGTTGCCTCTGGAAACACTAAAATCCACGGCATCCAGCAAAGCCAGGTTGCCATAGTGTAAACAGGCGTTGTCAAGACGTAACAAGGGCATATCGCTAACCGCTGGCATGTGAGGCAGCGCATTTTACGCTCAAGGGACATATTTGTCGTTTGTTTTGTTGACAGCAACGACGGCTAAACATTGTGCTCCTTTAACCTATGAACATTTCCACCAGCGTTTGTGTATATGTTGTTGCACTTGTAGGTGTAACACGCTGCCATGCGATGTATGAAATATTATGATCTAAATAGCTGTTTTTAAGACCCTTTATAACAGACTTAAGCGCATCGGCAAGCCGGGACGGAATATTTCTGTGCATGCCCCGGTCAATTATTCAGACCAAGGAGATTTGTACAATGAAACCGCAAGCATGTGCTCAACAAAATCTGGCGTGTCGCTCTATAACGACACGAGCAAAAACAAGCAATACGCCACCCCAGCGTGTATACGACAATATCGTCGACCTGATTGCCAACCCGGACAATCCTACGCCCATGGTGAAACTCAGCGAACGTTATAACACCTCGTCTGATTTTGATATTTTCATCAAACTCGAGAGTTTTAATCCCTTCGGCTCTATTAAGGACCGTACAGCCCTGTATCTTTTGCGCGGAACACACCTTGCTGATGGCCAGGTACTGGCCGAGCCGACTGCCGGTAACACGGGGATTGCACTGGCTGCGCTGTCAAATGCACAAGGCACCCCTATCGCGCTGGCGGTGCCCGAGGCCACACCTGAAGAGAAAAAAACCCTGTTGCGCTTTCTCGGTGCAGAATTGTTGGAAGTCGAAGATGAACTCTGCCCTCTGTTTCCGACCGAGGGCGCCCGTGGTGTTGTAAAAAGTATGGTCGAAAGTGCAGCATTCAATGGCAAATACGTGAGTCCAAACCAGTATGAAAACCAACTGAACGTCGAAGCACATTACCACACGACTGGTCCGGAAATTTGGAACCAGACAGGTGGAAACATCGACTATTTCTTTGCCGCTTTTGGCACCTGTGGAACAATCACAGGTGTTGGCCGCTACCTTAAAGAACGTAACCCGGATATCAAAATCATCGGTATCGAGCCAAGCTCAAGAGCACATAAACTATCAGGCATCAAGCAAATCTCCAATCTGCCGGACGAATTCAAACCGAAAATTCTGGACTACTCGTTGATTGACGACATCATTGCCGTTGATGACGATGATGCCTTTGAAGCTGGTATTCAGCTGGCGCGGACCGAGGGTATCATGGTCGGACCCACTACCGGCGCCCTACTCCACGCTGCCCGGCAAACCGGTGCAACCGCGAGTGGACGGGCTGTGGTGATCTCCCCGGATGGTGCTGCCAAGTATGTTAGTGCCTATGCGGAATACCTGGATCAGGAATAGAAACATGAAGATGGACCTTACCTGTTTTTACGATAGCGACTCACTATCTGACATTTTTATGGGTATTAATATATGCTAAATATGGGTTAAGCACGAACAGGACAAACTGTACGGTAAGGAAATCGTTGAAGTTACCTGTATATTTGATGCATAACCAAGATAACAGGGATGAAGCTCAGGGAAGTGCATACTATGGGACTTATTGGCAGACAACTGAAGTTCGTAACAGTTATATTTTGTGCCTGCTTGATGTCAGGTGTGGTATTAGCCAGATCACCATTCGATTTTGACCCCTTCGAAAAACCGATTCTCATTCCCGTTCAATTGGCCATCAAGGGTCTGCAAACTCTAAGCACAGATCAGTGGGGTGAGCAGGAAGTCCGTCGGGTTTTACAGGCTTTTGCCTATGGAGGCCAGGCTACCGATAAACAAATTGACGAATGGGCCACAATGGAACCGGTGGTTGCCATTGCCGAGATGCTGACCTTTGAACCAGTGAACCTGTTACTTTCACCGCAAGGTAAGAATGATCCGTCAACGCAATATTGTGACTCGCTGGAAATGCTGCAGGCATTTTGGAGTTCCGACGAAACCCTCAACCCCATGCGTGTGGCCAACAGACCCTGGTATCAGACACTGGATCAGGACCAGGATGTTGTTGATCCACTACACCTCTTCCTGACCTGGAGCAGGCTTGCCCACAGCCCAGGCTGCAATACTTTTCTCCACAAACTCGCCTTATACATCACCAATTACCACGCATCAGTACATATTCAGAATACTGGAGCAACACTGATCCGGTCTTACTATGATGACGTGGTTCAGAGCCTATCCATGGGAAATGATTTTGTCGACCTGATGACAATGTCAGCTACCCACGCCAGCTTGGCGCTTTCTTACGGACATATGGATAATTATTTTGATCAAAATGGGGAATTCCATGGCAATGATGATTTTGCACGTGAATACTTCCAATTGTTATTTGGTATTAAGGGCGTCACGGAGGATGAGGAATACCACGAAAACACCACCATTGAGCACAATGCCTGGTTGCTCACCGGCATGGCGTTGGATGCACTTCCCAGTGCCTGGGGCTCAAGCAATCGCTTCGATTGGTTGGTGGCACCGATAGTTTTTGATAACCACCTTGATGCCGCCAATCGACCCATATTGAACCTGTCTTCACACTATGATTGGCGCGCTGGTGAGGCTAGCTGTATTGAGATACTACATCAAATGATCTGCGGTCGTGATGCCAGGGAAAAATTAATCGCGCTTGGGCCAGTGGCCGCTGCACATCCTGAAAGCATGGCCAATACACCGCTAAAATTTATTCGCTTTTTCGCTGACGATCAACTGAACCCGGTAAATACCGTTGCCGTACAGAGTGCCTGGAAAGATGCCGACTACGACTTGCTGGCTTTCTTGCGATCCTATGCGATCTCGACCGCTTTTCATCAACCCGGCAGTTTCAAATTACGCTCCGCTTTTGATCGGAATCTACTCATCCAAAATGCCAATCAACTATCGGCAGAAGAAGCGTATGCAAAAACGATCAGTGAAGGCCCAACTATAAGAATGTTCGAACAGGGTGCTTTGGTATTTGCACCAATACGAGATGTCTTTGGCGGTCAAACCGGGGTAGATGCAAGTAACGACCGGTACGTGTTTAAAAAAGCCTGGGATGCAAATATTACAGGTTCAAGGTTTCTCGGCAAAACCAATCAATTCTATACCCTTGAAGCAGACGGACCCATCCATGAATGGCGCAAGGACTGGGGCTCAGTTATCCCAGTCAATAACGCCGGCGAGTATGTTGTTTCTGCTGTTGGTAAGTGGTTGTGGAACCGCTTCATTAACGATGAAGGGCTTTATTATGATGTCATCGCACAAGCGCAGGTGCATGCCTTACTCGCCACTGGTTTTGATTTTGGCGCGGTGGCAAACGAAAACAACATGGAGGTAATCTACAGTTCAAGCGATATCAGTACGGGCGAACTGGCTGAGCTGAACCAGTCGTTGGCAAACAACTTGATGGATTTTGATAGCAACGACGCCAATGAACGGGTCGGCATGGCGATCAACTTCATTACCGCCCTGCCCTATACCTTCGCCAGGGAGAACGAGTAAATGAAACGTCGTGAATTTATCCATCGCTCTTTACTCGCCACCGCAGCAACCGGATTAAATGTCAGTCTGACGGGGCGTGTCCTGGGTAGTGAGTGCCTGCTGGTTGATCTTCCCCGCTCGTTGGTGAATGTCATGTTACAAGGTGGTGCTGACCTTCGTTTTTTGTTTATGCCCGCCCCTTCTCACCCTGATAGTCTTTACGTTAATTTGCTTTGGTCAGCCAGACAGGCACTGTATGACACCGAGTACAACAGTTACCAGGAAATGTTTGAAAACGAATACCTTCTGACCTCAGACCATGCTACCGACCTTGAATTCGGCATATTCAAACGATGTGACTGGTTGAAGTCAGAGTTCGATGCAGGACGGGTTGCCGTGGTCGCCAATGCTTATTGCTCACGCAATCGACGGCACGACCAGTCTATTTTGAACGCAGATGTCGGCATACCTTCACTGACGCAGTTAAACATCGACCGTAATGGATGGGGGGGGGCGACTGGCAGAGCAACTGGACGGTCAGCCAAATGTGGTTGAACTGGGTCAATCAGTTTCAGTATTTAGTAAAGGCTCCATTCCGGGTGCCCGCCTGGACAAAATGATCCACGCCGAAGACATGCGTGACATGGCACTCAGCGGCGTGGATCCGGAAAGCCCGGTAGGGAGCCAGCGCAATGTCCTAGCGCGTGCCTTGAATGCCTGGTATGAGGCCCGTCGTATCGAGGTTCCACAAGAACGGCCACCTAACTGGCCCTACCATGCATTTTTTAAGCATCATGAAGTCTTACAAAATTTTGGACTCTCTGTGCAACAACGTATCGAGCAATGCGGAGAGCTTCCGACGGAACTGCAAGACCTGGTACTCAACAACGAAGACTTCACCCAGCAGTGTAAAAATCTGTACGATGCGTGCCAGATGCCCGATGTGCTTAACATGAGGGTGATGTCGATGAGCTACGCCGGTTGGGACTCTCACAAAAACGAATACACTGAGCTTGGCGACAACCTGAATGATTTGTTTGGTGCCACTGGCGGCCTGGCAACCACGCTACCGCAAATCGGCAATATACCGTACCTGGAACGACCTGTGAGAGACCAACTGCTATTTTATTTTGCCAGTGATTTTGGCCGCCAACTAACTGCCAACGGCTCAGCCGGCACCGACCACGGTCGCGGGACCTATAGTCTGCTAATGGGCAACGATGTACGAGGTGGGGTATACGGTGAGATGTTCCCCGAACAGGAAAGCAAACCCGATGCCGAAGAGCGCATACCGCTGAAAACCCCGGGGGCCGATATTGAAGGCAAGACATCTACCGAAAGAATTCTGGCCCGTGCCTGTGACTGGACCCAAACAGGAACATCAGCACTTGTCTTTCCGGATGCTGTGACGTCAGATATTGAGACACCGGGAATGTTGAACGACTTACTGAATATCACCCAGGTTGGTACACAATGAAATATCTGCACACCATGGTCAGGGTCTCTGATCTGGATCTATCCCTGGATTTCTACTGTAACAAACTCGGCCTGATTGAATTGAGGCGCCATGAAGTTCCGGCCGGGCGTTTTACATTGATCTTTCTGGCGGCTCCCGGTGATGAATCTGCCCAGCTTGAACTAACCTGGAACTGGGATCCCGAAGGTTACAGCGGTGGACGAAATTTTGGACACCTGGCTTACGCGGTGGATGATATATACGCAGTGTGTCAACGATTGATTGATGCAGGTGTCACGATTAACAGACCGCCGAGGGATGGATACATGGCGTTTGTCCGATCTCCTGACGGTATCTCGATTGAGCTACTACAAAGCGGAGATTCATTACCGGTGCAAGAACCCTGGGCCTCTATGGAAAGCGCCGGTGAGTGGTAACATCCGGCGATCTAAGTATGTTTGCCGGGCTGCCACCCGCCGCCCGCAATTGTTCTTTGCGCCACGTTTGTAGCGTGTTCTTCCAGCTCAGTTGCCATGGTATCGTTCCAGCGATTGAGATAACCGAACAGAGCAATGGATGCAACCAGCTCAACAATTTGACCTTCATCAAAATGTTCAGCCAAGGCATCAAAATCTTTCTCTACCGCCTGGTTTGGGATGATAGAGGCATTGACAGCAAGACGTAAGGCGGCCCGTTCAGCATCACTGAACAGCTCGCTGGTTTCAAACTCCCAAACGGCAGCGATCTTTTTATCGGATGCCTTGTAGATCGAGGACAGGTTGGCCATATGTGCCTGGCAGTAACGACAACCAGCCGCCTGGCTGGCTATCAGGCTGACCAGCATCTTGAGCTCTTCATCAACCGTGCCTTCATACAAAACGGCCTGGTTCAGCTGCATGAAAGCCCGAGCGATTGCTGGACGTCGGGACATCGTCAGGATGCTGTTTGGAATGAAACCCCGGGTATTTTCGTAGTGCTCGAAACGCGCTTTAAACTCCGGAACAGCATCCCGTGACAGAGGTGGCAAGTGTGGCATTCAGATTCTCCCGGGATTCAAGGTGTAACAATTAAAGAGCTATGTTGCAAAACGGCAACAAAACCTCTGCTAAAGTCTGCCTGAGCTTTGCATTGATCGATATGCGACATAAGGTGTATCGGCCTCCAGCATCAGTATGAACCCAGGTGATCCAATATTTCCAGCTTAAAGGCATCTGGCTGGTTAATGCCAACATCAAATTATCTCATTAATTATTTGTACGGTGGGTAATTTGAGAAGATAATTGTGGGCATTATCAGAACACCCGTATGTCTGTCCGAGCCAGACATAACAAGTCAACAAGTAGCAACAGGAGATAACAATGACTGACAACGCTATCCGTGTTTACAAAGCCTGGGATCTTCCCACTCGTCTGTTTCACTGGATTAATTTCCTTTGCGTAATAACATTGAGTTTTCTCGGCCTGGTCATGCTTTTTAAAGGCGAAATTGGCATTAGTGGTAACGAGGCAAGAATTGGTTTGAAAGTGCTGCACGTAAGCGTTGGTTACATTTTTGCTATTAACCTTGTTGTGCGTATTTTCTGGGGCTTCATCGGCGGCCGTTATTCGCGCTGGACCACATTGTTTCCGGGTAAGAACTTCAAACAAGAGCTCAGCAGTTACAAGGCATCCTCGACATCCGGTAAACCACAAACATTTATTGGCCACAATCCAAAAGGACGGCTTTCCGTTCTGCTTATGCTATTGCTGCTAACGGTCCAGATGACCACCGGATTGATCCGCGCGGGCACCGACATCTATTACCCCCCTTTTGGTAATGTGGCCGCTAACCACGTAGCCGCCGAAGGTGTGCTGCCCTCTCAAATCATGCCTTACGATTCAACCGGTACTGATCCCGATAAAATGGCAGAACTTAAAGCTTTCAAAAAACCATTTGGTATGATCCATATCTATACGGCCTATGTCTTGTGGTTGCTGATACTGGTGCACCTGTTTGCCGTTATTCGCGTCGACGCCGGCGGCGAAGGCACCTTGGTCTCGTCGATGTTCAGTGGCAATAAGCATCTGCCACGTGAACCTGAGGACCAGTGATCCTAAGTGGGCGGGGAGCCCTGCCTGAACATCTATTGGGCAGGGTCTTATGAATATCGTTCGCAAGACCTTTCCTGTCGGTCCGTTGCAATGTAATTGCACTGTCATCGGTGATGCCGAAACAGGCATTGGTTATGTTTTTGATCCAGGCGGCGATGCAAATCGCATTTTGGCCACGGTCGAATCCATGGGACTGAAAATTATCGGCATCATCCACACTCATGCACACCTCGATCACATACTTGCCGCAGGCGAAATTCATCGTAAAACGGGTGCGCCGGTTTGGTTACATCGTTCTGACAAGTTCCTGTGGGATACGCTGGAAATGCAGTGCCGAATGTTTGGGGTACCATACACCCCTGTACCTGACCCTGGCCGCT
The DNA here is from genome assembly GCA_021772935.1 of Gammaproteobacteria bacterium. Taxonomy (GTDB): domain Bacteria; phylum Pseudomonadota; class Gammaproteobacteria; order Xanthomonadales; family SZUA-36; genus SZUA-36. The sequence continues at coordinate 17,806 of JAJFLA010000046.1, read as the reverse complement.
GGATCGAGGATGAACAGGATCTGGAATGCGGTGGTTATTGTATCCACACGCCCGGCCATACACCCGGATCCAGTAGTTTTTATTTCGGATCCGCTCAAATATTAATCGCCGGTGACACGCTGTTCCAGGGTTCAATTGGCAGAACAGATTTTGAAGGTGGTGATGCCCGACTTCTGAAAAACTCAATCCAGCAGCGAATATATAAACTTGATGAAAACGCGACCGTGATCACTGGACACGGTCCCGAAACAACAATTGGTCAGGAGATGCGTTTCAATGCCTTTGTCAGGGCGTGAATAATCGGTGTTAGATGTTCGGGGTCACAGATGTTCGGGGTCAGACTCAAATGCAGTTATGTCCGTGCTTAAAATTATAAACAGGTGTGCGTTGCATTTGAATCTGAGCCCTGGTGTCTAGTTGGGTTTCGATTGAATATAACCCCTGTCTGCAATCACATCCCGGCTTTTGCTTGTTCGCAATGACAAAAACGGGCTTGTTCCGTATTGAATATGCCCTTATTATCCGCGACACCTGTTACTGATTGAGTGTATTTGTGCCTGCTTCTTCCTTTCAACCCGGTCAACGCTGGGTCAGTAATACTGAATCTGAACTAGGTCTTGGCATTATTCTTGACGTTGCCAACCGCCGTGTTGAAATAAGCTTTCCAGCCGCTGGTGAAAAACGTACCTATGCGATCGATATCGCGCCATTGAGTCGCGTTCGTTACGAAGTGGGTCAACGGGTCAGCACTCTCGAAGGCGAGGATTTGCTGATTACCGAAGTAGAAGAATATAACGGTTGCTTGATCTACCTTGGTAGCGATGCGAACGAGCAGCTTATCGTTGTGCCCGAACTGGAGCTGAATAGCTTTGTTCAGTTCAGCAAACCCCAGGAACGTTTGTTTGCGGGCCAGATCGATAAGAATCGTGCATTCGAACTACGTCTGGAGACTTTCACCTTTTACCGCCAACTACAACAATCACCGGTAGCAGGCCTGCTTGGTGCACGCATCCAATTGCTGCCCCATCAATTATATATCGCCCATGAGACCGCAAACCGTTATGCACCCCGTGTATTGCTGGCCGATGAGGTTGGTCTGGGTAAAACCATCGAAGCAGGCCTGATTATCCATCAACAGTTGATTACTGGCCGCGCCAACCGTGTATTGATTGCGGTACCCGATAGCCTGATCCACCAATGGCTATTGGAAATGTTGCGGCGCTTTAATTTATTTTTCACCATTGTCGACGAAGAGCGATGCCTTGCGCTGGTTGAATCTGGCACTGAAAACCCCTTTGAAAGCGCACAGTTAATACTTTGCACTCTGTCTTTTCTCAGTGAGCAATCAGACCGTCTGGAGCAGGCGGCTGCGGCCGAGTGGGATTTATTGGTGGTTGATGAAGCACATCATCTGGAATGGACTGAAGATGAAGTCAGCCCATCCTATCAGGCTATAGAAACGTTATCCCATCAAGCCAGAGGTTTGTTGTTATTAACCGCAACCCCGGAACAGCTGGGTATCGAAGGTCATTTCGCCCGCTTACGTTTGCTGGACCCTGCACGCTATTTCAGTATTGAAAGCTTCAGAAAAGAAGAGGCACGCTATGGTTCGGTGAACGGGTTGGTTCAGAAATTGATGGCAGAAGATGGCCTGCAACAATTAACAGAAAAATCAACACAAAGTCAACTGACTGATTTTATTGGTAGTTCTGCATTGTCTGTATTGAATAATGAGCTTGCAAACGACGCTACCGACAGACAAAAAACACTCGATCGTTTGATAGGTGATTTATTGGATCGTCATGGCACTGGAAGGGTGTTGTTCCGCAATACCCGGGCCTCAGTCGAGGGCTTTCCTAAACGTGAGTTACATCAATGCCTGTTACCAGCACCTGAAACAAGCGATGCCAGCAACGATGTTGATGAGCTCAAACCTCATTTGGAACCTGAATTATTACAGGGTGAAAACTGGTTACAGACCGACCCCAGGGTCGTATGGCTGGTTGATTTTTTGACCCATCAACGTGACAACAAAATCCTGCTGATCTGCTCCAGGGCAGAAACGGCACTTGAACTGGAACAGCATCTCAACTTAAAACATGGTGTTCATTCGGCAGTATTTCACGAGGGTTTATCCCTGCTCGCACGTGACCGGGCAGCCGCCTATTTTGCTGACGAAGAACAAGGCGCACAGCTACTTGTTTGCTCAGAAATTGGAAGCGAGGGGCGTAACTTCCAATTCTCTAACCAGTTGGTGTTATTTGATCTGCCTCTAAATCCAGATCTGCTGGAACAGCGCATTGGACGTCTAGATCGAATTGGTCAGCACCACGATGTGTCTGTGCATGTTCCCTGTTATCAAAACGGCGCTCAACACGTGTTATTGCGCTGGTACCACGAGGGCCTCAATGCCTTCGAGCAGACCTGTGCGATCGGACAAACCATCTACCAGCAATTTGAAAAGCAACTGCATACCTGCCTGCGCTACCCCGACAATCAGACTGCGGTCGATGATTTGGTCCAACAAACCCGCAACAGTTCTGAAGCCTTATTGATTAAATTAAAAAATGGTCGTGATCGTTTACTCGAATTGAACTCTTGTGACAAACAGCGGGCTGAGCAGATCGTCGATGATATGCATGAGCAAGAGCGACGTCATGCCTTATCAGGCTATATGGAAAAGGTTTTCGACCAGTTTGGCGTAGAACAGGAACACCACACGAAAAAGAGCATCGTACTACGTCCCGGTGAGCACATGATCGGGCACAGTTTCCCGGCGTTGCCAGAAGATGGTCTCACTGCGACCTATCAGCGCGAGACAGCTTTATTACGTGAAGAGTTTCACTACCTGAGCTGGGAACACCCCATGGTGACCGGAGCAATGGACATGGTAATGAGTGGTGAGTTTGGCAACACGGCTTTTTGTACTCTGAAACTACCACCTCTGAAAGCAGGCACTATTTTACTGGAAGCCATTTTTACAATGTGTTGTGCCGCGCCATCTGCCCTGCAACTGCATCGCTACCTGCCTTTGACCACCAGCCGAATCGTCGTCGATAGCAAACAAAATGACCTCAGCAATATCCTCACGGAAAAACATTTCAAGCGGCTGGGTCAAAGAGTTCGGAGACATACTGCACAGGATTTTGTTCGTCATGCGCACTCGCAAATTGTCACCATGATAGAACAGGCAGAACAATTGGCAGGCCAACATGAGCGATCTATGGTTGATGCAGCCACCACTCAAATGCAGAAGCTGCAGCAGTTAGAGTTACAACGCCTGCAGGCCTTGGCGGAAATCAACCCAAATATTCGCCAGGAAGAAATTGATTATTTAGTCGCTGAAACCAGCCAGCTTCAAAATTACTTAAGCTCGGCGCATATCAAGCTGGAAGCCCTACGGGTAGCTGTTGTCACTGATTAAACGAGCAAATTAAAGGGAGCCATACAAGCTGGCTCCCTATCCTGCAGTCAGGTCTTAATGTGTTTCTAAACTATTGTTTTCCCAGTGCCTCACCCAGGTGCATTAATGGCAAGGGGTTGGGGCTCGAACCATCCATAAAATATATTTTGCTCGCGGGGTCTTTTGAGATCGCCTTCAACGCTTCAAGCGATTGCAGCTGGATATACGCCGGATTAGTAGAAATCGCATTGTTAATCTGCGTAATTTCATAAGCTGTCGCATCTGCAAGAATTCTCTTGGTCGCGGCTTCCTGATCGGCGGCTTCACGACCTGCTGCTGCCCTTGCAACCTCTTGCTGCAGTTGGGTTCTTACACGCTCGAGCTCTGCCCTTTCCTGTTCAACAGCCTGTTCTCGTTCCTTTTTCTTTTCAATCGCCTGCACAATGAATGGTGGCAGTGCAATATCACGGATCAGAACAGCAGAAACGGTGATGCCTTTGGGTGCAAGGTAGTCTCTGAGTCCATCAGTCAAACTGGTTTGTAAGGCTTCCTGTGTTTCTTCACGGAAAAAATCCTCAGCACGTTTGATACTTTTACCTTGTTCTCTGAGCAATGACCGCAGTTTTGGTTTCAGGTGCACTTCAACCGCTTTTGCCGCATCCCCGGTTTCTTCCAGAATTGTCGGTGCCATACTGGCATTAATCCGATACTGCACACTCACGTCCAGTTTGGTCTGCAATTGATCCTGGCTGGGCACGTTGGCTGTTTCCAGGTGGGTTTGCTGTCTCGCGTCAAACATCGACCAGCGGTAAAGCGGGTTTACCGGGATATGCAAGCCCTGTTCAAAACCGATGGGCTGCACATTACCAAACAAGGTCGCCACGCCCACACGACCCGGTGGTATGGTCTTGTAAAAATTCATACCGATCATTACCAACACGATAACAACGATTGTTAACGGTGCGCCTTTTTTTACCATTGGGTTTGCCATGATTATTTCCCTATTTAAAGTTAATAGCCTGTTGCAACAATGGGGTCAAAAAGCAGAATTTAAAGCCATCAAAAACCAATGGTCTCTGCACCCAGGTCGCAAAACAATACGCTTATGGGTCGGAGGCTCTTTCATTATTTTTCAGCATCAATATCTTAGCGGATGAATATTTGCGGGTGTGTGATCGGCAGCCAGACGGTACAATCCCATTCATTTCATCGGGAGAAATCAGCTTGAACCGATTGGTCTCTTTTCATCTGCGCGCCTGGCTCGGAACAATCATCTTGTCTGCCGTTGCGTTACCCGCCCATGAAACCCGTGCTTCTGAAAATGTATATCCACACTACTCGCTGAGCAGCACGGATACATACGACCTGGGCCTGATTAAACCCTATACAGCTCAACATGAGGCTATTTACGCCCACATTGATGATTCCCTGCCAGCACACCTGGAGAATCTGCAGCGCTGGGTGCGTCAGCCGTCAATCAGTGCACAAAATGTTGGCATCACCGCGATGGCACAGCTGTTACGTGACGATCTTGCTGCCATCGGTTTCTCGGAAACCCGGCTGGTCCCAACTTCCGGTCATCCTGGCGTTTGGGGGTTTTACGATGCGGGTGCAGCAATGACCTTGATGGTCTATATGATGTATGACGTGCAACCCGTTAACCCGGAAGACTGGGAAAGCCCACCGTTCGAGGGTAATCTCGTCGAGCGGGATTTTGGTCGGGTACTGATGGCCCGTGGCGCCACTAACCAAAAAGGTCCTGAACGAGCATTTTTAAACGCAATTGATTCAATCATCCGGGTCACAGGCACCCTACCCGTCAACCTGATGATACTGGCTGAGGGTGAGGAAGAGCTTGGTTCACCGCATTATCCTGAACTGGTAGATATCTATGAGGAACGTCTGCGCAGTGCCGATGGTGTGCTGTTTCCATTCAACTCACAAAACCTCGACGGTGGCTTAACGGTACTGTTAGGTGTGAAAGGCATACTCTACTGGGAACTGGAAAGTCGTGGCGGAGCTTGGGGTGGACCAAGCCAGGCGGAAATTCACGGTTCGTTCAAGGCTGTGGTCGATTCACCCGCACAAAGACTCATCGAAGCCATTGCCTCGATGACCAGCACTGATGGCAACACGATCCTCGTAGCTGGTTATTATGACGATGTGAGACCACCGACCACCGAAGAATCAATGTTGATCAATACGATGGCAGAAGACTGGACGGGCAATGACTGGAAACAGGCTTTTGGACTTAAGCAGTTCATCCATGGCCTCGATGGACAAAATGCCCTGATGCGTTACTTTTATGACGTGACTTTGAATGTGGATGGGATCTGGAGTGGTTATACCGGTCAAGGTGTAAAGACCATATTGCCACACATCGCCACTGCGAAAATGGATTCGCGTCTACCCATGGGCGTCAATCCGGAACGTCAGTTGACCCTGCTTCGCAAGCATCTGGACGTCAATGGTTTCCCTGATATCGAGATTCGCAAACTATCCGGCTATCCCGCCGCTCAAACCCCATTGGATGCGCCATTGGTGCAAGCGGCCATGGGCGTTTTTGCCAAGTGGGCCACTGTTGAACGTATCATGCCACGTATCGGTGGTAGTGCACCTTTTTACCAATTCACTGAACGATTGGGATTACCGCTGGTATTCAATGGCCTGGGTAATGGAACGGGAGCCCACGCGCCCAATGAATACATGCTGATCTACCCCTCAGAAGGGTCAAGTGTTGCCGGCCTGGCCGAGATTGAAAAGAGCTATGTAGACCTGTTGTTCGCACTGGCCAAGTCCGCGTCAGAAACGGAGTAATACATTTAGGTTTTGCAATATTCACAATAACAACCCCCAATAATACTGTTTTAATATCAATGAATTATGATTTCATAACAACTTTACTGACTTCCTCAATATCCAACGAGAGCAAAGTAGTGCGCATCCTGGTAGGAAAGTCACTTCTATGTTGGTAAGCCATTCCGCTTGCAACTGGCTGTGTTGATACACAACCATGAAAAGACACTTCAGCGGAACACCATGCATCGGAAAACTAGTGGGTGGTGAACAAAAAGCTATTGCAGGCCCAGGCTCACAGTGTAAAGGCCCTTGCTGGCCGGTGTGTTGTCTTCAATCAAATTGTTTTTGTACAAATGAATGCAGCATCATACGAGCAAGATGTGTATAAAGACCATTGTTGCGTTAAATGCACCGTGAAACACGATAGGTGCCCAAATCGTCTTTTGCCTGATATACAGTTGGCAAAGGATCACAGATAACAAAATGTAAATGGAAGACAGATACAGTTGCCAGCCCAAAGTTGGCTCAACAAACCCGTGCATGGCTGCAAACAGCAAAGATACCAGTACCGTACCCAGCAGCCAGCGCTTTTTCTCAATGAAGAACCTGAGTAACACCCCACGAAATACCAGTTCTTCTGCCAGTGGGGCCACAAAAACAATCGCGACAATGCCGACCACACTATTCACTAAATTATTAAATATTTGCCGACTTTGAATCTCAGGGTGGTCAAACAGCTCATAAACTGAATAATTCACCACGGCAATCACGATGGCCAGTAGTGATGCAAGGAGAAAGGGTTTGATAATCTGGTTTGTTTTTGATCCGACAGGCAAGGAAAACGTTTGTTTTAGATTGTTTTGCCGCCAAAGTGCAAACATCATAGCGCCGGCTTCAGCCAGAACCAAGCCATAAAAAACCAGTAGAAAAAGTAAACTCAATGAAAATCGAAAGCTAGGAGAAGCCCTGTAACTTACAAAGCCATATCGCTCTCTCAGTGAATTCATGACCCTTTTGTTCGGCGTATCCCTCAAAAGCATTGTAGTAAACAAACCCGGTACTGACACGGCACTATCGCAACGAATGGAATGCCAATCAACACATGGCGAAACGATTTTACAATATTCACCCGTACGCAATGACCCTTGCATACTTTGCACTACTTCCTCTACTGGCAAAGCTAAATGACACTCTTGAGACAATGCAACAGTTTCTCGTAAATCCATTGCAGTTATATTCCCAAAAATCAAAAAGAAAGATAAAAATATCAAACCTGAACCCATCAGGTAATCAAGAAAGAATTTTTTAACTCCAAGAGATTGCATTATGGACATTCCTCAAGTTTCATCCCAAGCTGTAAACCCAGTCCTGATATTATTTATTTCTTCTGATACCTTAAAACTCCTCACGAATCCTTCGGGGTTGAATCCAACATACGCACTCGGATGCAGTACTCCCACAGATACCGGAACTAAAAGATTTAACACCACCGAGACTCCGACAATTCAGCCGACATTGACGGTTAGCCGAGATTGCGGTTGCCGCACATACTACTTCAGTTACAACAACACCTACCACCCAACACCATGGGCATTCAGTGCTCGGATCATCAATAAACCCTGCTTCAGCCAGCAACTCAGAACCCGTCGCTTTGCCAGACAGATTGCTCAAGGGAACTTCAGTTGTTTGGCTCAGGTATTCTGTTTGCTGACCATCCGCGATATTGGTAATGATGCTTCGGGTATAACCATCAGCCTGCTCGACCCGCCGTACATTGGCAAATACCTGGCGACTCATCGGGCCGCTGTGTGATAGCTGAAACCGGGTTGAACCATCCTTATCCTGAACAATGTTTTCCGGTCTTATATCACTGACAATCTCATCGAGTTCAGGTGTTTGTTTGAAAGAAAGAAGCGGTGTCTCTTGTCCGTTTTCAAGCAACCAGCCATCAACGGAAACACCTGCATCCAACTGATCCAAATCTGCTGCATGAACTGACACTGACAGTGCCAATAACAAATAACAACAGGACCCCATAAGCGTTTTAAGTTTTGTAAAATTCACAATAATAACCTCCAATAGAATTGCTCTGAAATCACTAAATTATGACTTCACAAAAACTCTACTGGCTTACTCAGTACACAACGAGAGCAGATCAATGTGCATCCAGGTAGGACGGTTGCCTTAATCCTGGTAGGTCATTTCAGTTGTGGTGAACCTTATCTTTATGAGCTCGAGCAACCATCCCGTGTATGGCTGACCTGAACCTGGCTTAAAACCTTCTGTGTTGATCGCGCAGGCAGGAAAACTGCATCCCGTCACGGACCCGGTTTCCCATTTGCTTGGGATGGATTTGAAGTCGTCCAATAGCTTAGGGACTATCTTGCAATAAATCCCACCGCTGTCTGCCGTCCGTTGACTTGAAAATTCTGCAGGGCCACTGGCAGCATACAGGGTTAAAGAGTTCCGGGGCTCAACACACGAATCGTAAATCTATAACTTGCCAATTAGTTTTTACTTCAAAAACCTGGGCTTAAGCGAGAGCATCGACTTTTCAATGTAGTGCCACGAAAAATAGGCGGTTGGTATCACTATAATACTCGCTAAAATTGTGTTCATGTAAGGTGTGAAATCCGGGAAAAGACTGGCAATGGCTTGCTGTACCGGCCAAGCATAAATATAGACACCATATGATATGTCGCCAAATTTCCCATCCGTATTGATGTATTTGGTCGCGTATGCTGTATAAAAAATCAAATAAACAAACGCAAGCGGGAAAACATAGGTGAACCAGTCCTTGCCAAAAGAGGAATATGCCAGAATCAGAGCAAACAAGGCTAGTCTACGATCAAGTAACACCTTGTCTCTATTGACATAGAAGCATACGCCAATCAAAAAATATAACGCTGGTCTGGCCCATTTTTCATTGATGCCCAGCATTGGAATATCCATAAAAAAGAAAACGCCAAACAATAGCAGCGAGAAAAGCAACAAATTAGCGATGGTACGGTCTTTCAGCAGACCAAAAACACCCAGAATTGCCAAAATGATGTAACACCTGAACTCCACAGTCAGTGTCCACAAAGAGCCATTGATTGCGGTAAAACTGTTGTCCTCAAACACACCGGGTAGATGCCATTTTGCCTTGAAATAGACGAGGGCATTGCTCAGGTATTTGTATGTCAGTTCGTTCGAGAAGTACTCACTCAGGCTCAAGCTGGAAAACAATGGTCCAAGGATAAACACGGAGACAAAAACACAGATTATCAGGGCAGGGAAAATACGCAAAACTCTCGATATTGTGTAATCAATGACACCTCTTTTAACAAAACTGGCAACGACCAGATATCCACTGATTGCAAAAAAACCATTAACCGCCAACGCACCTATCCATACCGACCCTTGAAATATTGAATTGAGCGAGTCATGGATACCCGGTGTCTTTTGAACCGCAAAGCTGTGCCCATAAAGAACCGACCAGGCAAAAATGATCCTTATAAGCGTAAAATTATTCCGCCGGTTACCGTCATATTGAATAAGTGATGTACGCAGGGGTGCCAAGTAAAGCTCCTCTCAAAAGTCCATTAGTTGAGAGCAAACATTCATGTTTGCCTGTATTCTTGGCTGAACTGTAACCAGTCTGAATTGAACCCTCGCTGAACAAGGGCTCCAACAGACGAGGTCGGTGCACTGAGGATTTAATGTCACCTGGGCTGGCGAGGAAGGCTTCAATTAGCTACAAGACTGCCCCATTTACTATGCGTCACACGCCAGGTCTGGGAGAAAAATGTTCTAATGTTCTGTGGCATGTCAGCTATTCACTCAGGACAACTCACGCATACCCTGTTCAAGCCCATTGACAGTCAATGGGTACATACGTTGTTGCATCAACTGGGACAGCATTTGAATCGAGGGGGTGTACTGCCAGCGTTGCACTGGTTCCGGATTCAGCCAGATCGCTTTTGCATAGGTGTCCAGCAGACGTTTCATCCAGGTGGCGCCTGCTTCTTCGTTCCAGTGTTCAACACTGCCACCAGGATGCTGGATTTCATAGGGGCTCATGGTGGCATCACCTACCATGATCAGCTTGTAGTCGGCTGAGTACTTATGCAGCACATCCATGGTGGGTATTCTGACGCTGTGACGACGTAGATTGTCCATCCACAGTCCCTCATAAATACAATTATGAAAATAAAAATACTCGAGGTGCTTGAATTCACTGCTGGCTGCCGAGAATAACTCTTCACACACGCGTACGTGGTCATCCATGGAGCCACCGATATCCAGAAACAACAATACTTTGGTCGCGTTGTGGCGTTCCGGAACCATTTTGATATCCAACATGCCAGCGTTTTTTGCAGTGGAATCAATGGTATCAGGCAGGTCTAGCTCATCTGCTGCACCCTGTCGTGCAAAGCGTCTTAAACGACGCAACGCGACCTTCAGGTTACGGGTGCCCAACTCCAATGAATCGTCAAGATTGCGAAACTCACGTTTGTCCCAGACTTTAACTGCACGGCGATGACGTGAACCCGCCTGTCCTATACGGATACCTTCCGGGTTATAACCGTATGCACCAAATGGAGAAGTGCCGCCTGTACCGATCCACTTGCTGCCACCCTGATGACGCTCCTGTTGTTCTTCAAGACGCTTTTTGAGGGTTTCCATCAGCTTTTCCCAGCCACCCATCGCTTCGATCTGAGCTTTTTCTTCTTCACTCAGACCAAGCTCGACCTGTTTCCGCAACCATTCATCAGGTATATCGGCACCGTCTGGACCAAACAAGTCTTCAACACCCTTGAAATGGGCAGAAAATACACGGTCAAAGCGATCGTAGAGAGACTCGTCTTTTACCAGGCAGGCTCTTGAAAGGTAATAAAACTGTTCAACATCAAATTGGATGACACGCTTTTCCAGCAGTTCCAGCAGGGTCAAATACTCGCTAATCGAGACCTTCAAGCCCCCTTCCCGTAACAAAAAGAAAAAGCTAAGCAACATGGTGTTTAACGGGCATTGCGTTCGTTAAGGAATATCAGACGTTCAAACAGATGAACATCCTGCTCATTCTTCAGCAATGCACCATGCATGGGTGGTAGTGTCTTGCGACGATCATCACTCGAAAGTACCTCGGGTGGTATATCTTCTGCCAGCAACAATTTCAACCAGTCGAGCAACTCGGAAGTTGATGGTTTTTTCTTCAGGCCAGGAACTTCACGCAGCTCATAAAACGCATTCAGGGCTTCGTTGAGCAATTCTTTTTTCAGACCGGGAAAATGCACCTCGACAATATCAAGCATGGTTTCCTTATCCGGGAAACGAATGTAGTGAAAAAAGCAGCGTCGCAGGAAAGCATCCGGCAGTTCTTTTTCATTATTACTGGTAATCACGATGATGGGGCGGTGTTTCGCCACCACGGTTTGGTGGGTTTCATATACATAAAACTCCATTTGGTCGAGTTCACGCAGCAGATCGTTTGGAAACTCGATATCAGCCTTGTCAATTTCGTCGATCAGCAATACAGGTTGCGTGTCCTGTTCAAACGCTTCCCACATTGGCCCCTTGACGATGTAGTTGGAAATATCATGTACCCGCTCGTCACCAAGTTGCGAATCACGCAAGCGGGCAACGGCGTCATACTCATACAAGCCTTGTTGAGCCTTGGTGGTCGATTTTACATGCCATTGCAGCAATGGCCGCTCCAGACCGCGGGCAATTTCTTCAGCCAGTTGGGTTTTGCCGGTACCGGGTTCACCTTTGATCAGAATAGGACGGCCCAAGGTGACTGCCGCGTTGACGGCGGTGGTCAGGTCTTCGGTGGCGACATAACGGTCAGTGCCGGAAAAGCGTTGCTCGGACATAAGTTTTCTGCCTTAAGGAAAGCACTATTTTAACCTGATCGATGACCCGGTTGCGCGTCCGGCAGACAAAGGCGACACTGTTCCACGCATTTTGCAAAATTTGATTTTAGCGTTATTGTGGTACTCAAAAGAACGAGAGGTTTGTGTTCAGTGAAATTTGGATTAAGACTCATCTCTTACGTCGGTAACGCGCCTGAACTTGTGCGTCTGGCGGTGTTGGCAGAGCAAGCCGGATTCGATTACGTATGGTTTCCACATGATACTTTCATGGCCAATAGCTGGGTCATCACCAGTGCTGTTGCCGCACAAACATCACACATCCAAATTGGCAGCGTCGGCACCAATCCTTATACCACCAACCCGGCAGAAATCGCGACCTATGTGGCAACACTGGATGAACTATCCGCAGGCCGTGCAGTACTTGGCCTGGGCTTGCAGGTGCGGCCACGACTGGAAGAGGTCTGCGATACGTTGCCCACATGGCTGGCAGCTTTTATTATAAAAACCAGGCTGCCCCGGGCCATGGTACGAGCATTGTGTGGTCGTGGCTGGAAAATCAACACAACCCGGTTACCTGGGTTCCTTCTACTGTATACGCTTGCTTCACTCAAGCGTTGGCGACGCAGCAGCTATCGCTTTGCTCGTGAAAACATGCAAATCGAAAATTGGCTAGAACGTATACAGGCTCAGCTACCCAAAAACTACGCACTCGCCGTTGAAATAGTAAAATGTGCCGATTTAATCAAGGGCTATGGAGACACTCATCGGCGCGGACTCGATCACTTCAATGCGATCATGGCGATTAGCGAAGATGTAGCCCAGACTCAAGACGCGGCAAGTGTCGTGCGATCGTTGCGGCACGCCGCGCTAAGTGATGAGGAAGGCATTGCTCTACGTACAGCACTTGAAAAATGGGAGCAGAGAACCGTTTAACGAGCAGCCGTGATCAGGGTTGGTATCCGTTAATGCAGCGCAACATGGATAGCATCAATCGATTAGTACACAGCCCACCATATACAGGTGTACACGATTGTCGATTCAAGCACGAAATCGCTTTGCCGGGACACGACCGGTTTGATACTATCTGATACAAACAACAACAACTCGTCGGATCTTTCTGTATAGCTTTAAATCGCGTATTTCCTGACCTATTTGTTCAAGGACCCAACTGAATGAAACCCTATTTCGAGAATATGGAGCGTTTTGGTAAAGCGCTTAAACAAGCACGCATCAAACGTGCCGCGGCAAGCGCTGAGCAACTCAAACAAACCGAGAACGACACAGAACAACTGAAGAAAAATGTCGAAGCTGCCGGTTTCTCAACCGAAAAAATAAACCAGCGTGGAGTGATGACCGTCTGGCAACGAATCGAGTATCTTGTAGACCCGGGTAGCTGGCATCCCCTGCACAGTACCTATAACCCACTCGACAATGTTGAAGGCACCACTAACGTGGTTGATGGCCTGGGTAAAATAGAAGGCCGTTGGGCTGTGGTCATCGGTTTTGATAACAAGGTGATGGCTGGTGCGTGGTTACCTGGTCAATCGGAAAATATTTTGCGCGTCACAGACCTCGCTCAACGGTTAAATATCCCCCTGGTCTGGCTGGTGAACTGTAGTGGCGCCAAACTACCGGAACAGGAAAAGTTCTATGCCAACCGGCGTGGTGCCGGCACACCTTTTTATCGTCACGCAGAACTTGAACAGGCAGGCATTCCAATTCTTGCTGGCATATACGGCACCAACCCTGCGGGCGGGGGTTACCAGAGTATCAGTCCGACCATTCTGATCGCTCACAAAAACGCCAATATCGCCGTAGGAGGTGTAGGAATCGTTTCCGGTATGGCCCCGCGGGGCGGGTTCAGTGTGGAAATGCTGGAGGAGCTGGTTGAAAAGACACGTGAGTTCAGCGCCAGCCCACCGGGAACTGTGGCCACTCATTTTGACCAAACTGGTTTTTTCTCGCATGTTTGTGAAGAAGAGACCGAGGTTCTGGATGGGCTTAAGGAATACATGCAGGCTATTCCGGCTTATCAGGCCAGGTTTTTTCGCGTAGGTACACCGAAAGAGCCTGAGTTTCCTATTGAAGACCTTTATTCATTGATCCCGGCCAACCAAAAAGAAGTGTATAACTTTGATGAGGTTCTCGCACGTCTGGTGGATGGTAGTGAACATATGGAGTTCCGCCCGGATTATGGACCTGAAATGTATACCGGCCTGTGCAAAATAGACGGTATGCTGGTGGCCTGTATTGGCAATCGTCAGGGCTATCTGGGTAAAGGTTACCCTGAGTATGCCGACTATCCCGGTATGGGTGGCAAACTCTACCGCCAGGGCCTGATCAAAATGAACGAATTCGTGACAATGTGTGGCAGGGATCGAATTCCGGTGATCTGGTTTCAGGATACTTCCGGCATCGATGTCGGTGATCTCGCGGAAAAAGCAGAATTACTTGGGCTGGGTCAATCCTTGATCTATTCAATCCAGCAAACCGATGTGCCGATGATGTTGGTGGTATTGCGTAAAGGCAGTGCGGCGGCGCATTATGTCCTGGGTGGCCCAACCGCCAACCGCCACAACGCATTTACACTGGGTACACCAGCCACTGAGATTGCGGTCATGCACGGTGAAACCGCGGCGGTCGCAACCTATTCTCGACGTGCAATGAAAGAAAAAGACGCTGGCCGACCGCTACAACCTGTCGTCGATAAAATGAACGCACTGGCAGAACACTACCATGATCACTCTCAACCGGATTACTGCGCCAGATATGGTCTGGTTGATGAGATCGTAAAACTCCAGGACCTGCGTAGCTATCTGCAGGCATTTGCAGGCGCTGCTTACCAAAACCCAACATCCATATGTCCTCGCCACCATATGTTATTGCCCCGCAGTATCAAGGGCTAGACGTCGTTTTTAATTTACGGACAGACAACGAGGTAAATTCATGCAGGCAGCACTTGAAGTATTCGTAAATGGCATCTCCGGTGTGTTTATAGGCCTGGCAGTGCTCTATGCCGCGATAAAAATCAACAAGCTACTCAACGGTCAGGAAGTGGCCAAAAAGGAAGAATAGGCATGGTGTTTTTTGACAACATGGGGCTAATGGCTTTGACTCCCGGTATGGTCTTCATGTGGTTAATCGGACTGACCCTGGTGTATCTGGCCATCACCAAACAATACGAACCGCTGCTGTTGCTACCTATTGGTTTCGGCATTGTTATCACCAATCTGCCACTCACCTATTTGATGGAGCCAGGTGAGGGCCTTATCTGGCGGTTTTACCATTATGGTATTGAGTGGGAAATCATCCCACCACTGATTTTCCTGGGTCTCGGCGCGTTAACGGATTTCGGTTCCTTGCTGGCGCAACCCAGGCTGATTTTTCTGGGTGCTGCAGCGCAAGTTGGCGTCTATGTCACTTTTTTTATCGCTTATACCATGGGATTCAGCCTGCAAGAGGCTGCCACCATTGGTATTATCGGTGGCGCGGATGGACCGACAACGATTTTTCTTGCATCCAAACTCGCGCCCCAATTATTGGGTGCCTGTGCAGTGGCAGCCTACTCCTATATGGCACTGGTGCCAATGATCATGCCACCCATCATGAAACTGTTGACCACCGATACTGAACGTAAAATAAGAATGAAGAAAGGCCGCAAGGTCAGCAGCAGGGAAAAATTGTTCTTTCCGCTTATCGCTGCCATGGTCATCATCCTGCTGGTACCAGCTTCAGCACCGCTCATCGCCATGTTTATGCTTGGCAATCTGTTCCGTGAGTCCAAGGTTGTCGAGCGCTTGAATGAAGTTTCACAAAACGCGTTGATGAACATCGTTACGATCTTCCTGGGCCTCAGTGTTGGCGCCACCATGAACGCAGATGTTTTCTTGCGCAAGGAAGTAATATTCATCTTCTTTTTAGGTCTGTTTGCATTCATGATCAGCACCGCAAGCGGTATACTGTTGGCCAAATTCATGAATTTATTCACACAGAATAAAATCAACCCCTTAGTCGGTGCAGCAGGTGTATCGGCAGTACCTATGGCAGCACGAGTGGTACAAAAAGTCGGCGCCGAAGCAGACAAAAAAAATTACCTGCTGATGTTTGCCATGGGGCCCAACATTGCCGGTGTTATTGGTACTGTGATCGCTGCCGGTATATTTATCTCAATTTTGAAATAGGAATAATACGATGGCTACAGAAGTCTTGGTTCCATTGGCTGGAAGCATTTGGGAAATCCTCGTTGAGGTTGGTGACACAGTCGAAGAAGACGACGAATTGCTGGTCATCGAGGCACTTAAAATGGAAAACCTTGTGTATGCACCCTGCGACGGTACAGTCTCCGAAATAAGGGTCAAAAAGGGCGATACGGTCGAAGATGATGACGTACTCATGCTGATCAAAGAATGAAGATTGAGAAAGCAACATGAATTTTGAACTAAGCGAACAACAACAACTGGTGCAGGATACTGCCCGGCGCTTTGCGCTTGAAGAAATTGCACCCACACTGGAAGTTGAAGAAAAGAACCACGAGTTCCGTCAGGAACGGGTGGCGCTGATGGGAGAACTGGGCTTTTTGTCATGCGTGTTGCCAGAAGAACTGGGTGGCAATGGCATGGGCTATTTTGAATCCGTTTTGATGGCGGAACAGATCTCCAAAGTGTCTGCATCCTGGCGACTACCGTTCAATATGCAGAACATGGGGCCACCGCTCTCGGTCGCCAAATGGGGCACGACGGAGCAGAAGGAGAAATACATACCCGGATGGATTGACGGTACCAGGATGGGGTTTTTCGCCATGACGGAACCCAATGCCGGTTCTGATGTGGCCAGCATGAATACCTATGCGCTGGATAAAGGTGATCATTGGGAACTCCATGGCAGCAAGCTGTGGATTACCAATGCCCAAGTCGGTGATGCCGGTCTGCTTTACGCCTACACCGACAAGGAAAAAGGCAACAAAGGTATTTCCTGTTTCATCCTTGAACCCAAAAACCTGGAAGGTTGCACTGCAAAACCCATCACCACCAAGTTAGGTTTGCATTGCTCGCCCACCGGTGAATTTATATTTGAAGGCGCCAAAATCCCTAAGGATGCCTTACTAGGTGAGCTCAATAGCGGTTTTAAAATGTGTATGTGGCAGTTGGGAAATACTCGCATTGGCTGTGCTGCCGGTGCTCTGGGTGTCGCAGGTGGTGCATTGGACCTGGCGATCAATTATGCCAACGAACGCATCCAATTTGGCAAACCTATTTCAAAACACCAGATGATACAGGCCCAGATTGCCGAAATGGTGGTGGAACACCAGGCCGCACAGATGCTGGTTTACCGCGCTGCATGGCTGAAAGACCAGGGTAAGCCCAATCAATATGAAACATCGGTCGCAAAGCTGGCTGCATCAGAAGCAGCCGTACATGCAGCCAATGAGTGTATGAAAATTTTTGGTTCTTATGGGTTTTCATCCGAATACCCGGCGGAACGGTTTTACCGCGATGCCAAATCACTGCAAATTGTAGAAGGAACATCGAACATCCAAAAGATGATTATCTCTGGTATCGCCTGTGGTTTTACGCAAAACCGCTAATTTTTAGTCAAGGGGTTAGTTAAGGGGTCACCCATTAGCCGTCTCCGGTCAACTGGCACAAAGCAACCCTGATGCCAGCCATCATTTTATACTACTGGTAGTGATCTGATTGCGCACCTGGATTTTCAGTCATTGTGCTGCTTCGGACGGAAGCGCATCAGT
>JAJFLA010000045.1 GCA_021772935.1 Gammaproteobacteria bacterium | reverse complement strand
TATGCTCCAGCCAAAACTGTTGCCGCTTTGTCAGCGCCGGAATCATTTTTTGCATTGCTCACCGCTCCTGTTTTATCGTGAGCGCAAAGACTGACCGGAACCAGGTCAAGATAACAGGGTGTGGTTTGTTAACCGCTTACGTTCGATCTAAGGCACCGCCGTCAGGGGTCAGATTCAAATGCAACACACATCCTTCGAAAATCACGTGGTGCTAAGTGCATTTGAGTCCGACCCCGGTTTGAACAGACCTCAGACTGCAAGGTCTACATTCAGTTTTTGGCGCCGCAGCAGGTAAATGCCACTTGCAATCACAATCAGGCCGCCGATCACGGTGTATTTATCAGGTAAAACGCCAAAAACCACATAGCCAAAAGCAATCGCCCAAAATATCTGACTGTACATGAAAGGGGCTACGGTAGATGCTGGTGCAAAGGCGTGAGAGGCAATGATGCAACTGTGTGCTGCTCCGCCAAAAATGCCAATCAGCCCCAGCACCACCCATTGTGTCCATCCATCAGGGTTCTGCCAGACCAATGGCATTATCAGGATGGCGATGACGCCACCGGCGAGCGCTGTGTAAAACATCGTCACGGGTAGTGGATCTTCATCCGCCAGTTTGCGCGTGATGATATTAAACAGGCTTGCACAAAAAGCGGCACCGAATGCCAACCATGCACCAATCCCAACTGCATCGGTCCCGGGTCGTACGATCACCAGCATGCCAACAAAGCCGACAACCACAGCAAACAGGCGCTGCCAGCCGACACGTTCCCCCAAGATGGGAATTGAAAGCAGTGCCACCAGCATGGGTACACTGAAGAATATGGCGGTAGCTTCGGCAAGACCGATCAAGGTCAATGAGAAAAAAAACAAACCGGTATCGACCAACAACAGGATTGAACGACCGATTTGCACCAATGGACGTTTGGCTTTAAACAGTGTTAGCCCGTGTCGTGGCATTAATACCACCACCATCAGCAGAGCATGACCTAGGTAGCGCGCAGCGATCACCTGTAGCATGGGCAGACTCTCTGCAAGAAATTTGGCCATTGCCTCTTGGGTCGCTATCAGGGCAACGGTCAGACACATATAAAAAATGCCTTTTAATGGGTCATCGCCAGTCCTGGTTCCGTTCATTTTAATTTCCAAATCGATCGAGTCAGAGTAAAAACCATTCTCGTGGTGGAATCAATGAAGTGAGGTGATTTTTTGCACTGATTCTGAATCATTAAAGCCGAACAATTATTTGAAAATACTATGTCCCATAGTCGCACTTTGAGTGCATCTTGAGCTAGAATCGAGTCGACTTTACATTTTTGGGAGAATCTCTTTTGAAAAATAACAAGTTATTACTGGCCGTCTTTTTGAGCACATCAGGTTCCACTGCCTTCGCTGCAGTGCCTAATGCTGTTGTTACTATGACGCAAACGATCCCAGCGATTAGCCAAGCTGGTTTGATCGCACTGGCCTTTGTTGTTGGCATGATCGGTGCCAGGCTGATCAGTAGAGCCAAGAATACAAGAATCTAGTAAGTAGCTGGCAAACCACTAAGTTGCTTACTGGTTTGTTTCCAGTGCGCATGGGGTTGCTTCAGCCGTTGAATCTGTATCGATGTTGATTGACTACGAGTTTGCCTTTTATAGCGTGATGGTTACATCCATTATTGTCGTTTTCTGGCTGGAAGCACTGCTGCCACTAGAGCCTGATAACTGGGATCTCGAGCATCTCGGCAGGAATTTCATCATATGGTTACTTGCATTTGCTTGTGCTGACTTGCTGGTCGGCTATTATCTGGTTGATATTCAATTATTTATCGGTCAGCAACCGTTTGGAGTTTTTTACTGGTTAGCGCCGCCTGCCGACTGGGTGTTGATTTTGCTTGGGCTGATTCTGTTGGATTTGTCCGATTACCTTTTTCATCGTATCAGCCATCACAGCAGGTTTCTGTGGCGACTGCACGCGGTGCACCACAGCGATATCAGGCTGGATATTTCCACAACCCTTCGCGGACACCCATTTGAACTGATTGTCAGTAATTTTTGGAAGTTTGGCATCGCGTTGTTATTGGGCGTACCCATTTGGGTCATCGGGTTTCGCGAGATATTCATTTTTCCCTTCATATTTTTACAACATGCCAATGTAAAACTTCCGGCGAGGCTTGAGAAAGCGCTTGGTTATGTTCTGATTACACCGGTTATCCATCGCTTGCACCATTCCATCAACAGAGAAGAACACGACAGCAACTACGGTGAGTTTCTGATTATTTGGGACAAGCTGTTTGGGAGTTTCAGAATACCCGAATCGCTTCGACCTGAAAAATACGGTGTTAAGAACCTCGAATCCGACAGCTATCAGACGATTGATGGAATGCTGCTCACTCCTTTGAAAATTTATCACCATGCTGGTCTCCCTCAAATAACAAAGGAATAAAAAACTACCACGCCTATATCCGGTTTAGTCCTGGACTTGCCAGCTACCGTCGGCCTGTCGGCAAGCCACACCATAAATTATTTCTGGTTCCCCACCGATAAATGCATCAATGGTGTATTCACGACACGGACCTGTGGCGGTCTCGGTGGTGCTGGTAGGGACTACGGTGTATTGATTCCTCGAATCAGGATTGACCCAGCTGGTTGGAACGCCGGTACGTACGTTTTCGAAAGCGCGTGAAGCATTCATGCGATCAGTTTCATCCATCGATTGGCCAATACTTCCACCGATAGCGGAGCCCGCAACAGTACCCACAAAAGTGGCGATGGCTCTGCCCGAACCCCCGCCAACCTGGTGTCCGAGGATGCCTCCAATAACGGCACCAATCAAAACCCCTTGGTCCTGCTTGCTGGGTGCTGTCGAACAGGCCGATAGGGCTGCCGCAATAATAAGTATAAAAGTGCACAGATATCTGTTCATTGTTCATTCTCCTGCCAAGTGATTTCCAAATTAGTGGTAGCTCATACCTGCTGGCATCCTAATCCATTGTCTTCTGGATTGGTCTTATTGACCCTGAACCAGAAAAAGTTGGACAGCCACTTTTAGATACTGTTCCAATCGGAGGGGTATATCGACAACCGGGTTTACATAGGGTATGTTTTGCCTAATAGTCGCCTGATAAATTGGCGGGAGAAAAAAATGATAAGAATTTTATTCCTTGCGATGGTGTTGTTT
Organism: Gammaproteobacteria bacterium; assembly: GCA_021772935.1. GTDB lineage: Bacteria > Pseudomonadota > Gammaproteobacteria > Xanthomonadales > SZUA-36 > SZUA-36. Next base: position 41,739 of record JAJFLA010000045.1, on the reverse strand, counting down.
CTGTCCCTGCCCGTGGCGGCTCAGAATGCTCTAGTGCTGCAGTCAGATTTCGGTAATAAAGATGGTGCTGTCGCCGCAATGAAAGGTGTCGCGGTCGGGGTTTCAGCGCAGTTGCAAATTCATGATCTGACACATGAAATCCCCACTTACAACATATGGGAGGCGGCCTACCGGCTCGAGCAGACCGCTCGCTATTGGCCGAGCGGCACAGTGTTTGTCTCAGTCGTTGATCCGGGTGTCGGTACGCAGCGTAAATCGGTCGTGCTAAAGACAAAAAGCGGTCACTATTTTGTTACACCCGACAACGGTACTTTGACATTCGTTGCTGGTTCTCTTGGTATCGAAGCTGTGCGTGAGATTGATGAAGCGGTCAACCGGTTGCAAAATTCAGATCAGTCTTATACGTTTCATGGCCGGGATGTGTATGCTTACACCGGCGCGCGACTCGCAGCGGGAGTTATCACTTTTCGAGGGGTTGGCCTTGAATTGCCGCTCGCGGTTGTCAGCATCCCTTATCAACGTGCCAGTTTCCATGATGGCTCGGTTATCGGAAACATTCCCATACTCGATGTGCAATTCGGAAATGTATGGACCAATATCTCCCGGGAGCTTTTTCAAAGGTTGAATTTGAAACATGCTGACCAGGTGCAGGTCACCATTACACATGGGCATGTCGTTGTTTTTGATGCCAATGTCCCCTTTCATGCAACTTTCGGTGCCGTTGACCAGGGCAGTCCATTGTTGTACCTCAATAGCTTGAACAACGTTGCGCTTGCTCTGAATCAGGGGGACTTTGCCAGTAAATTCGGCATTGGGTCGGGTGGCGACTGGGCAATTTCAATATCACCAAAAAGTTGTAATAAAGGAAAATAACAAGCATGAAAAACTACACATTTGGCAAAATATTCATTGCATTTTTTCTATGCACTTCATTGTCATACGCAGCAGATGCCGAAGTGGAGGAGGTCGTCGTTGTCGGCTCTCGTAGTGCGGCGCGTGAGGCGTTGGATAGCCCGGTGCCGGTTGACGTTATCAGTGCCGATGAAATAGAAATGGTTGCTGCCCTGGGTGGTGAGCTTGGTGAGTTGTTGCAAGCACTGTCACCGTCGTTCAATTTTCCACGGCAATCCAATTCCGGTTCTGCTGATCATATCCGTTCTGCGCAGTTGCGTGGTTTGAGTCCGGATCACGTGCTCGTTTTGGTCAATGGCAAACGACAGCACACCACGGCGGTAGTCAACCTGGAGTCAAAAGTCGGGCGTGGCACTAACGCTTTTGATTTCAATACCATCCCACTCATCTCCATAAAACGTATCGAGATTCTGCGTGATGGTGCCGCTGCACAGTACGGATCTGATGCCATCGCCGGTGTGATCAATATTGTGCTCAAGGACCAGTCTGAGGGTGGCAGTTTTACGGCACTTTATGGTGGGCACCGCACCGACTTTGCTCCTTCAGATGAAACACTTACCGACGGTGAAAGTTTTTCGGTTGCGGCGGATTTTGGTTTTGCAATCGGGGAGAATGGAAGCTTCCGTGTGGGTGCTGAGTATCGTGACCGATCAAGCACCAACCGCGCGGGCATCGGTGCGTTACCCTTTTTTGAGGATCAAACACCTGCAAATATAGCCTTGGATAACAAGCAGGTATTTGCGCCGGGCGATGGCGATTCTGAGAGTATCACGCTTTTTTATAATACGCATATCGATGTGGGCGAGAACGAATTCTATTCTTTTGGTAATTATAATCAACGCGATGCGGAGGGCGCCGCATTTTTCCGTTATCCAGACGGGTTTTCTGGTGTTCCCAGCGTCTACCCCCAGGGTTTCAGACCGGTTACAACTGGTGACAGCGATGATCTGTCGATTGCCGCCGGTCTACGTGGCAACGCGTTCAATACCAATTGGGATTTGAGCATAATCTACGGTTTGAATGATTACGATTTTGGTGTTTTCAATTCCATCAATCCCTCTTTCGGGAGCGCAAGCCCCTTGTCATTTGCCCTCGCTGGTTTTGAATTTGACCAGACTACGATCAATGCCGATTTTGTACGCGCATTTGATCTGGCCAGGTTATCAAGTCCCTTGAGTTTTGCCTATGGTGCCGAGTTGCGCTTCGAGAACTATCAAACAAAGGCGGGCGACCCGCTTTCCTATCAAGCGGGACCATTTGCTGATAGTAAAGCCGTTGGTGCAGAAGCCGGTCCAGGGCTCAGCAGCGATAGTGTCGTTGACGTCGATCGTACTGTTTTTGCTTTTTATGCCGACCTTGAGACTCACATCACTGAAAATGTTTTACTCGGGGTTGCGGCCCGTTATGAAGACTACGATGATTTTGGTGATTCACTTAATGGCAAAATTTCGGGCAGGTTCCAGCTAACCGATAGCTTTGCCTTGCGTGCAGCTTATGGCACGAGCTTCCGTGCGCCTTCGCTGGCTCAGACCAGTTTCGAGTTTTCGACTCAGGACTTTGGTCAAGGCGGGCAGCTTGAGGTCTTTGGGCACATCCCTGTATCCGATTCGTTGGCGATTGCGAATGGTGCAGTGCCGCTCAAAGAAGAATCGAGCAACAATCTGAGCGCCGGTTTCATAGTTGATCTGGGCGATACCCTAAAGCTCACCGTGGATTACTACACGATCGATATTGACGACCGCATCACCGTGATTCAGGGGTCTACAGATAACGTGACATTTTTCTCCAACCTTGTCGATACCCAAACGGATGGATTTGATATAACTGCCACTGGCTTGTTCGACATCGGTGCCGGTGCGTTTATCTGGAATATTGGCTACAACACCTCCGATACAGACGTGAAAAACCCAACAGTCATCGGTGAAGAGGAACTCAACACGCTGGAGACAGCGGCACCTGATGACAAGCTTATCTTGTCAGGTGTACTCAATTTTGACCGCTGGTCGGCCATGCTTCGTACCACCCGTTTTGGCGAGACAACCCGCGACTTCGATTTTGGTGGAGGCTTTCCTGATGCACAAATTCTTGGTGCCGACTGGTCCGTTGATCTGGAGCTTGCTTTCAACGTATCCGATGCCTGGAGAGTTGCGGTTGGTGGTGCCAATGTACTTGACGAGTACCCGGACCTGTCGAGCGAAGACAATAACTTCTTCGGCCATCTACCTTTTGATGTGTTGCCGCCTATTGGTATGAACGGCGCGTACTGGTACATCCGCACCAGCTACGATTTCTGAACAAAAAAACAGGGTTCATGGTCTCACCTCATGTCAGTTTGAGGTGGTGACCATGATACGTGCTGGTGAGAGTATTTACTTTAAAGCTATTATTTGATCGCAAACAACTCGACTTCAAAAATCAAGGTAGCGTTAGGCGGTATTGGGCTACTTCCCCGCTCACCATAAGCCAGTTCAGGCGGAATCAGGAAAACAAAAACACTATCGACTGGCATTAACTGGATACCCTCGGTCCAGCCTTTAATGACCTTTCTCAGGCTAAGTGTGATCGGTTCATCGGAGGCGTAAGAACTATCAAACTCTGTGCCGTCAAGGAGCAGACCACGATAATGCACCGACACCTTATTCTTGGCTTTAGGCATGCGACCTCTGCCTGTGATTAATGCCTTATATTGAAGCCCCGATGTTGTTGTGATGGCTTCTGCTTTGATTTTGTTCCAGTAACGTAAACCAGCCTGGTCTTCAGTTTCAGCCGTGTTATCTGCTTGACTATTTAGGGTCTTGGTATCTGCTGCGGCGATTGCCAGCGAAGACAACATAAAGAAAGCAATTAGAACTGATAATATTTTGTTCACGGGCAAGCCTCGATAGGTTGTTTAAAAGATAGCAAGCTCAAAAATAGTTTATTGTCCTTGCAATAGAACTGATCCCCAACTCAAACCGGCTCCGACCACTGCGACAACGATCTTCTGTTCCGGTTTAATATCATCCCAGTGCTCGGCAAGTGAAGCAGGTGCGCCAGCCGCTGCCTGGTTTCCCACATGAATGACGTTGTGCCAGTGATTGCTCTCAGGAACATTTCGATTGCTGGTGATCTGTTGCAGCATGGTGTAATTAGCCTGGTGCCCGATGAATATATCCCGACCCCAATCAATCGCGTTATTCTTTTCGAGTTCACGCATCATCTTGACGGTTTGCAAAACAGAGAAATTTCTTACTACACGGCCATCCTGATGAAAATAACCGTAAGTATCAACAACGACAGCGTCGCTTCTTATCGGATCAGCGGTAAAGCTTGCTGAATGAACTGCAAGTCTGCCTGCTTTTCTGGGTGACAAAATATATGCGGCAGCACCATCACCCCAAATCGCGCCATCGGTTCTGTCGCTGTAATCAACTTTCTGTGTCAGCGTTGCAGTTGAAATACAGAGTATGTAATCGGGAAGCGTTTCTTCTTTGTGGTTATTGACAAAATCCACATGCAGGGCAAAAGCCGGACAAGCGGTAAAAACATCAAACGCCTTGGTCCTTTTTATCCCCAGTGCTTTACCGATGCGTTGGGATTCGCCCGGTGTGGTTTGAGTAGGCGTACAGCAATTCGCGATGATCATTCCTATCTGATCGGGGTCTATACCGGCTTTTTCACAAGCCATGAGACTGGCAGCCGTGCCCAGACTGGTTGGCGTGTCGGTACATACATCGTAAGCGGCACGAGGGTCGCAATTCTTGGTTTCGAGAATATAGTCCAGTGGCAGGGAAGTCCGGCGTGTTTCGATTCCGATTTTTTCGGAAATCCAATCTGCCGTTGTTCCAGTCCCCAGGCTTTCCAGAAACTGATTGCTTATCTTTCCTTCAGGGTACGCATAACCCATGCCCACAATGTGAATCAAAATCAATCTCCGGGATTGTTGCTTAAGAGGTTTTCAGATTGCCGCGGCAGAGTATACCTTGGGAGTGTATTAAAGCAATGCTGCGAGAGAAGATGCCTTGCAACAGAGGAAGGTGCGCACGGTAGTTGAAAAAGTTGAAGCATCTTTGGCATATTGTCGAGACCTGAAGGGCCACTCAAAAAGTCGTTTATCGTTTTCCTGGGTGGTTGATTTATACTCACCGGCTGAACCCAGACCATAACAGTAAAAACTCCACCACGATTTCCAGGATTTAATATGTCTTTAAACTCTTTCCGACTGCTCAGTGCAGCCCTGATTTTCTTTAGCTTTGATGCCACCGCTGCCATTAGGCAAACCAAGGGTGACTTCGAGGATAAGTTTCGTCAATTGGATGAAACTTTGCCAACAGCCAATATCTACCGCACTGCGGGAGGCGAGCCTGGTCATCATTACTGGCAGCAAAAAGTTGATTACGAAATTAAAGTCAAACTGATCGAGGACAAACGTCGTCTGGAGGCTAGTGAACAAATTTCCTATATGAACAACAGCCCGGATAGCTTGCGCTTTTTGTGGTTACAACTGGATCAGAACCGTTTTCGAAGTGATTCTATGGCGGAAATGACGCGTGCATTTGCCGATAAGAGTATCCGTGGTGCCAAAACCGAGGGTGCCAAGGGTGATAAGCCGCCGCGTATCAGCATTGATGAATTGCGGCGTCAGCAGTTTATGGAGGATAACGAGTTGGGCTATGAGATTTCCAGTGTCAATGATCTGGATGGTAGAGCCCTGGTCTACACTGTTGTTGGCAGCCTGATGCGGGTAGACCTGGCAGAACCCCTGAACAGCGGGGAAAGTGTTTCTTTCAAGATCAAATTTGCTTTCAATATTGTTGAAGAAGATGCAGTGGCCGCACGCGCGGGCTATGAACATTTTCCAGATGATGCCCGTTCGGGTGGTAACGACATCTTTTTGTTGGCGCAGTGGTTTCCGCGCCTGGCCGCATACACCGATTATGAAGGATGGACCAACAAGGAATTCCTTGGACGTGGTGAATTCACGCTGGAATTCGGTAACTATACTGTGGACATCACTGTACCCGCCGATCATATCGTTGCTTCAACCGGCGTGCTGCAAAATACCGATGATGTGCTGACACCGATACAACGTGAACGCCTGAAACAGGCTGAAACTGCCAAAAACCCCGTGTTTGTTGTGACCGCTGAGGAAGCACTGGAAAACGAGAAAGCAGGTACCCGGAAATCAAAGACCTGGCGGTTTGAGGCTACCAATGTGCGTGATTTCGCCTGGGCTTCTTCGCGCAAGTTCATGTGGGATGCCAAGGGTTATCAGCAAGGTGGTGAAACCCAGCCTTTAGTGATGGCCATGTCCTTTTATCCCAAGGAAGGCAATCCGCTGTGGTCGAAATACTCGACCAATGCGATTCTTCATACATTGGAAGTGTATTCACGAATGTCTTTTGACTATCCATACCCGGTTGCTCAATCCGTCAACGGACCCGTGGGTGGTATGGAATACCCCATGATTACCTTTAATGGCCCACGCACTGACGAACAGGACGATGGTAGCCGTACTTACTCTCAGGCAGAAAAGCGTTACCTGGTTGGTGTGGTCATTCATGAAATTGGTCATATCTACTTCCCCATGACGGTGAACTCAGACGAACGTCAATGGACCTGGATGGATGAAGGCTTGAACAGTTTTCTCGACGCCATCGCCGGTTTGGAATGGGACCCTGATATTCCCTGGAAAGTTGAGCCACGTGATGTGGTGGACTACATGAAGTCGGACCAGCAGGTACCCATCATGACCCAGTCAGACAGCGTATTGCAATTGGGTCCAAATGCCTATTCTAAGCCTGCTGCTGCACTATTTATTCTGCGGGAAACCATTTTAGGGCGTGAGTTGTTTGATTTTGCTTTCCGTGAATATGCCAGACGCTGGATGTTCAAACGTCCCACGCCCGCTGATTTTTTCCGCACCATGGAAGAGGCCTCTGGTGTGGATCTGGACTGGTTTTGGCGTGGCTGGTTTTATTCCACTGACCATGTTGACCTGTCAGTTGACCGGATATGGAAACTTCGCCTGGATACCCTGGACCCCGATATTGATTTAGAGCGTCGTCGTCAGGAAGAAGAAGACAAGCCTTTGTCCATCATTGTTGAACGCAATCGTGCTGATTTCGAATTGTGGGTGGACCGCAATCAGGATGTGCGTGATTTCTACGACAAAAATGACCGCTTCACCGTTACCAATAAAGAACGCAATGAGTACCAAAAGCTCATTGATGAGCTTGAAGACTGGGAGAAGGTTGCGCTGGAGCGAGCGGTCAAAGAGGACAAACACTATTACGTGTTGGAGTTTTCCAATCATGGCGGTCTGGTCATGCCGATCATACTTGAGCTGACCTATACTGATGGCGCACAGGAAATAATGCGTATTCCGGCCGAGATCTGGCGACGCAATTCCAGCTCGGTAAAGAAAATGATCGTCACTGAGCGTGAGCTCGTGCAGGTGGTCATTGACCCGCGCTGGGAAACTGCCGATGTGGATATCGAGAATAATCACTATCCACGCCGCATTATTCCATCACGTATCGAAGCCTTCAAAACTCCAGAAAGGGAAGGTCTGGAGCAGCGAGACATCATGCAGGATATCAAGACCGAGCTTGAAACCGGTGAAGAGGAGGATAAGTGACCTTAACCTGCTTGCGCGGATTGATTGTGGTGGCGTTGTTATGGGCGATACCTTTGAACGCCCACCAGCAAAAGGAAGCCATTACCCGGGTTCTGTTCAACGCCAGGACTGGTAATATTGAAGTGATGCATCGGTTTTTATTGCACGATGCCGAGCATGCGGTAAAGGCAGTAGTCAATGCCGATGCTGACATTCTGGGTTCAGAACAAACCCGCCAGTCATTCTCAAACTATGTCTACCAGCATTTTTCAATCTCAGATCAGCAAGGCCGTTCAATTGTATTAACACCGGTGGGTCATGAAATGGAAGGGCGTTTTATCTGGGTCTATGCGGAAGCCGCGATCCCCGAAGGACTCACCGCTTTGAGTATTAGCCACAACGCGCTCCGCGATATTTGGCCAGACCAGGTCAACCTGGTCAACGTAGAACGTGATGATAAAGTGAAAAGTGCGACGTTCCGAGGCGGAAACAGGGAAATGCTGATAGAGTTTTAACAAAAGACAGGTTCAACTATCAGACAAATAATTGACCAAATTCGTGTGCAATCCGAATTGAGATTAGACTTGTTAATCATGGCGCATTTTGCTTGTCAGAATTTATTTTCTTGAGGATTGACCATAATGGTGAAGTTAAAGCTTGTCACACACCTGGCCCTGCTATTGCTTACCTTGTCAGCGTGTAGCACATCTCATCAGCTTGTAAGTACACCAAATCTGTATACACAGGCAACGGCTTATCCCGTCGAAAATATTCCGTCCACAATGAAAACCACAACATCTGAGATTTTCTTTGTAACCGACAGAAACAAGGAAACTTTAGCGGATGGAATTCCTTCCTATGGAACGGAAAGATCTTCATCAATGGCCTTTGGGTCAGCCCGAATCAACTTTGGTAAAAACTTAACATGGGAAAAACTTCGGCAAGCCAGCAGTATGGCAAAACGTGATAAAGCCATTACCCTAAGCTTGGCGGGAACCGAAGAAGTCGTTCGATTTCCTGAAACACCACTACCATTTTCTGTTCAAAAAGGTGGTCTGATCGCGCCTTCAGCAGAGGCACAACAAAAATACCACCAAGCAATACAGCAGATGCAAGTGGCGCTTAAACAACGGTTGTCCGAAAGCGAGGACAAAGAGATCGTACTTTTTATTCACGGTTTCAATAACGACTTTCAGGAAGCCGCGTTATCCATGGCTGACATCTGGCATTTTATTGGTCGGAAAGGTGTACCTGTTTTTTATTCATGGCCTGCGGCAAGCGGTGGTTTGTTCGGCTATTTCAAAGACCGTGAAGCGGGCGAATTCAGCATTTTTCATCTAAAGGAAACTTTACGCATTTTGATCAGTATGCAGGAGGTGGAGCGTATTCATGTCATTGCACACAGCAGAGGAACCGATCTGGCAACAACAGTGTTGCGTGAACTTGTTATCGAAACCAGAGCAGCAGGAAAAAACCCGAGACCGGCTCTCAAAATAGAAAACCTGATTCTTGCGGCGCCTGATCTCGATTTTGGCGTGGTCCGACAACGCCTGATTGCCGAAAAATTTGGTCCGGCGATCGGGCAAATTACCGTATATATGAACCAGGGTGATGGTGCGCTTGGTCTATCGCAGTTTTTGATGGATGGTTTGCGCTTTGGAAAACTTGCCAAAAACGACCTTAATGAGGATGACAAAAAGATTTTTGCGCAGGTCAAGAATGTCAATTTTATCAACGTTGAAGGCGTTAGCGGCTTTTTGGGCCACGCTTATTATCGCGAACACCCTGGTGTTTTATCTGATATTGCCATTACCATAGGTGCTCGTCTGGCCCCCGGTGATCCTGGCCGTCCACTTGTTCACGATTTGATCAATTTTTGGACTTTGCCGAAGGACTACCCCTACCACCAGCCAGGGAGCCTCTGAATAAGTCTATAGCCTCGCCCCAGGGGCTTGCAGGCTGTTTCGTACTCAACATTATTCAGTTCAGCCGAGATTCAGCAGGGCCGTTATATACTGGCGTCAAGTTAAACTAACTGGTAGGAGATACATGATGAAAAAACAAATCGTAATTACACTGTTTGCCACCGTGTTATTGGCTTTGTCTGGTATGACAGAGGCGCGGGACTCAAACCGTGGACATCGTGGCTATCAATCCAACCATGCTGGTTCGGGGTATTCCAACAAGCATGCCCGCAGACATTACAGAGGCAATCATTATCGTAATCGACACTATGGTTATAACCGTCACGGTCGTCGCCACCATGGACTGAATGATGGACTCAAGTATGCCGCCGGTGCCATAGTGCTGGGGTCCATTATTCATTCTATCAGCAGGAGCCAACCAAGGCAGGTCACCTACCGCTCACAACCGGCTGTAACAGGACAGGATTACTGGTACCGCGTCGATTCAGAGGGCCAGTGCGTTGAAGTCAGGTTGAATCAACAGGGTCGCGAAGTCTGGACTTACGTTGGCTCATCCAATTGCAACTGATCTCCTATTGTTACTGATCCATGCTGGGTGCCGGTCTCAAGGCTGGCACCCAGCAGTAACAAAAACACCATGATAAGCCGGTCAACGGCTGCCGCAAACGATAAAACACTGCCACTACAAAACATGATTAATGAGTGTCACAAGCATTAATCCCGCAAGCATTAATCCCACAAGCATTAATTATTACACGGTCGGGCGTAGGCGTTTTCTCAATTCTTCCAGGAGTTTACGGTTCTCTTCAGCGCTGTCACCAGCACCAAACATAAACATGCCGGATGAAAACGAGCTACCAAAGGATGTAGCGACATTGAGCACCTGGACAAGGGCGCTGGCAAACTGCTCTTCATCCAGGGGTGACAAGGGGTGAATAAATACGCCCCAAATCAATTTGTTGGCAACCGCGTAACGCGCGTCGAGTGCGGAATCAAAATTGGCCTGCAACATACGTCGCATCAGCTCTGCATCAAGGGCTGATTCCGGTCCAATCGGTGTGAACATCCGCATCCGATCTGCTTTTTCATCAAATATCATGATGATAGGCCGGTCCTGGAAGGTGAATTGCCAGGTGTTACCCTGATTGTTTGCGTTAACGTCTATGGATTTGACCAGGGTAACCAGTCGTTCACCAGTCATCAGACCGGTGGTCTCGCCCGGAACTGGTAGGACTTCGTCGGGTGTGGCTTCAGACTCCTGGGCGGAGGTAAGTTCTGCGGTTGTGGCAAGGATCATTGCCATAAGAACAATCGATTTCAATTTCATTGTTTTCCTGCTCGAGTTTTATTGTCTGTTGGGTATTTCACAATACACAGACCCAGATTGAGCCAACTGGCTTTCGTTGACAGGCTCCAGCTTCAAATGCTTGCACATTTACAAGTACATAACGGAGAAACCTTGGTAATTGCTCGTTTATTATTCAGACAGCACTTCGAGCGGACCCATCAGGTAGTGGCATGCTGACAATAAAGGTTTATATTTCGACACATTGACAGTTCCATACACCGTTAGCCTGCAACAGAAAACAGCTGTTTTTCAATGGGCAGGCAGCGGCGCAGTCTTTACTGTTATTACAGGATGAGGTCGCGCAAACCTGCGGCGCGGCAAATTGTGGTCCCGGACATTTTTTTGTCTGGCACCAGGCGGCGCAAGTTAGTTGGGCATCGGCCACAGCCTCTGCCAGTCTGCTGGCGTCGTCACACGCACCCACACATTTATCCGCCCATCCGGCTATTTCCGCCTGGTAGGTATCACAGTCCTTGCCTCGCTCATTACGTACAAATGTATTTACATCAGCGGGGCAGGCGGGGCCGCCTTTTTTGACCACGTCCAGCAGATCGTTCAGGGTGGCTTCAGGAACCGGCTTTGCGCCCAAAGCCATTGTATTTGTATATTGTTTGGCAGGATTTCGTTCCGTGGCTCTTGCGGTCTGATGTGCGAGTGCCACTTCGGCTAATTCGAGCTTTGTTTGGGTTGCTTTGAGGCCGTTTTCCAATTCGGTGATCTGGTTCGTATCTGTTGGCTGTTCCTGCGTGCAGGCTACAGCAGTCACACAGATCAGTAACAGCGTTAGTCTTGAAATGATGTTTGAAAATCGTTGCATAACATCCTCCTGCTCAATCTACTGGGGTACGACGGTTGGCGTCTCAAAAAAACCATTGTGATATATAAAGCATAGCAGCTGATCTGGAATAGTGGGATCGATAGGTTTGATTTGATGGGTTCTATCTAACTTCTGGGTGTTGTTTGTGCACAAAGCTGTTTCGAGATGGCTGGGTACACGCTGGACATACTATCCTCAGCAAGGTTTCGTGTGTCCCCCTCCAAAAATACTTGACCACTGGCAGTTAACGATCTTCTTGCACTTTTTTTCACCGCTTTTTGCGGATTGATACACCATGTGATATTTTCTGGGTTCTCCCATATGGACTGACCTTTGGCGAAGGCTGGACCGTTACCTACAGGGTTATCGTATGAGTGATAAATCTGCAATGCTGGAAGACATGTATACGGCGATTTTGGATGGTGACGCTGATGTTGCGCGTCAATTGGCCGAACGGGCGCTCGAAGCAGGCATGTCTCCATTAGAAACTATCGACGAGGGCTTTGTGCCAGGTATTCACGAAGTCGGCAGATTATGGGAGGAAGGCGAATATTTTCTGCCGGAACTGGTGACCGCGGCAGAGGCTTTGAAGGCTGCGATGGCCATCATTCTGCCAGCTTTGGGTGATTCAGATCGTGCCCAGGGCAAGGGTAGGGTGCTGATCGGAACGGTCGGCGGGGACATTCATGACATCGGTATAACGTTGGTCGGGACCATGCTGGTGGCGCATGGTTTTGAGGTGACAAACCTGGGTGCTGACGTGCCCACGGCGCAGTTTGTGGAACGCGCACGTGAGCTGGATGCAGATATCGTCTGTGCATCCGCCTTGTTGACAACCACGATGCTGGGGCTTGGCGAGTTGGCAGAAGCGCTCGCTCGAGCGGGTTTGCGCGCACGGCTGTTGGTGGGTGGTGCACCCGTTTCCAACGCGTGGGCTGAACAGATCGGAGCGCATGGCTACGCCGATAATGCCGTGAGCGCCATCAAAGTTGCAGAGCAATTGATCGGTGGATAAGGTCGCCTGGTGGAAACCACCACTGCTTCTGGATGGCGCCATGGGCTCATTATTATTCGACATGGGGCTGGAAAGGGGTCAGGCACCTGAGAGCTGGGTATTTGAGCACCCACAGCGGGTGGAACAGGCGCACAGACTGTATGTCGAGGCCGGTTCCGACATCATTCAGAGCAACACCTTTGGCGCCACACCGTCAAAACTCGCTGCAGCCGGTATGGCGGGGCAATCTGCGCTTGTCAACCGGACTGCCATCGAGATTGCCCGTAGGGTAGCCACCGCCGGGACCATCGTGGCCGGTAATATCGGCCCCACCGGTTTGCTCTTCCCGCCGATGGGAACCGCGACCGAGGAGATGCTGCTGTCAGAGTTCAGGCTCCAGGCGGAAGCCCTGGCGGGTGCCGGTGCAGATTTTATCAATATCGAGACGATGTACGATGTACGAGAGGCGTTGTGTGCTGTACATGCGGCCCATGCTACGGGTTTACCGGTATTCGCATCCATGACCTTTGAGAAAACCAAACGAGGTTACTTTACGATGGTTGGGGATCGGGTTAGCCACTCGCTCGCCGCACTATATGATGCGGGGGCAGATGTGGTGGGGTTTAATTGCTCGGTCACGCCGACGATCATGCTGTCGATGTTGCAAGAAGCTCGACCAGTATGCACCTGTCCGATCATTGCTCAACCTAATGCAGGAAACCCCCAGCCGACGCCGACTGGTGTCAAGTATGATGCGGTCCCCGTTACCTTCGCCAAAGACCTGGTTGCATTGTTGGATGCGGGTGCCAGCGTGATCGGTGGTTGTTGCGGTACGACACCGGAGTTTATCCGAGAAATACGTCAACTCCTGGATTTGAGAGCATGAAGCTCAACATTGAGGTACCCCGCACTGAAGTTTTGCGATACCTGGGTTATCCGAAAGGTAAAAAACTGCGACCGCGTGTGGAACGGCTGATGGAGAATCTGTGGCCAGTGGCCAGTGGTCTTATCGAACCCCAGGGTTGTTTCAAGGTTGTCACACAACAGCAACTGATGATCACCGGGATGCCAGACCCGTCACCACTGGTGGGCGTGGCTGTTTGCACAATCGGATCGATGTTGACAGACGAGGCCAGCAATCGGTCAGCCGACGGGGAGTTGTTGGCAGCACTGTTTTTTGATGCATTTGGTTCAGCGGCTGTGGAAGCAAGTGCTGATATCCTTTCACGTATGCTCTGCGACGAAGCTTCGCGTCGGGGTTTCTTTGCTGACCGCAGGATCAGCCCCGGTTATGGTCAGTGGCCAACCGCATCACAGCCTGCGTTGTTGGCACTTTTGGATGTAGAAGGCATTGGTGTCAGCCTCACGTCCAGACAGATGATGATGCCCCGAAAGTCGGTCAGCTTTGCCATACGGTTCCAGAATGAGCCAGGTAAAAACGGTCATGGCGGGTGTGCGTACTGCACGCTGGAAGACTGTGACTTCAGAAAGGAAGCGAGATTATGAGGCCAGAGTTAAAGCTCTTTGACAGCGGCGAACTTGATCAGATCATTGCGGACGCGACCTTGTGTCTTGGCGAACTCGGTGTGTTGATAGAGAGCGACAAATGCCTTGGCATGCTTCAGGATGCGGGTGTCAGTGTCAAGCATGGACGTGCCTATTTTAGTGCCGATATGATTAATGCGGCCGTCGCCTCGGCACCGGCCAACTTTGCCTTGTATGATCGACAAGGAGAACTCGTATCTACACTGGGGCAGGGTGCTCTGCTGTTTGCCCCGGGTTCGGCGGCTTTGCATATCATGGATTCAAAAACCGACAGGCACCGGACTCCCACGGTTCAGGATTGTGTCCATTTGGCCTGGGTTACCGAAGCTTGCGACAGCGTGCGTCTGCAGGCAACGGCCTTGATACCGCGCGATGTCCCGGAAGTACTTGCAGACCGGACACGTTTGGCGATTGCGTTGGCTAATTCAAACAAACCCGTGGTAACCGGTACGTTTTCCAAAGACGGTTTCGAGGCTATGAAAGCGATGTTAATCGCAGTTCGTGGTGATGCTGAAGCATTGCGTGAAAAACCACTGGCGCTGTTCGACTGTGCACCAACTTCACCTTTAAAATGGAGCGATTTGACCTCGGATGCACTGATTCAGTGTGCCCGCGCCGGGATCCCTGTTGAGATCGTGAGCATGCCATTGGCAGGTGCTACTTCCCCCGTCACCTTACGTGACACGCTGATTCAATTCACTGCGGAAAACCTGTCAGGCGTGGTCTGCGCCCAGCTCGCGGCTCGTGGCGCACCCGTTGTCTGGGCCTGTTCCGTTTCGGTGATGGATATGCGTTACGGAACCACACCCATGGGCTCGATGGAAGCCATGATGATGGCCGTAGCCGCTTCTTCCATTGGTCACCATCTGGGCTTGCCTACCCATGCTTACCTGGGCCTGTCAGATTCCAAGACAGTTGATTGGCAGGCGGGTGCCGAGACCGGAATAGGGGCCGCGCTCGCCGCATTAGGTATGCTGGACATTATTTCCGGTCCCGGAATGCTCAACTTTCAATTGAGCCAGAGCCTGGAGAAATTGGTATTGGACAATGAGACCTGTGCTATGGCGACGCGTTTATCGAAAGGTGTCGGGGCAGGCTATAGTGGCCCAGCGGTTGATCTCCTGTCTGAAGTGGTTGCATCGGGTCATTTTTTAAAAGCAAAACACACGCGACAGAATTTTCGTAAGGAGTTGTCTTTCCCCGGTTCTGCGATCTTCAGGGAATCCTACGAGACATGGGTTGAACGGGGGGGGCGGTCGGCGTATGAAAGTGCACATGAGGACGTCAAGCATATACTGGATGGAGGCAATCCTGCGCCGCTGGACGAGCAGACATTATCAGCATTAAAGGACATTCTGTTTTCCGAAGCGGCCCGGCATAGGGTTCCTGTGCCTGTCATCTAATGTCATTCATCAAATGTTGATGATGCTGGCACGTTTTTTACCATTGTTTGCTGATCCCGACTCCATAAAAACCGTTAGATGCAACTGGCGTGACCACAAAGCCTTTGTAAGGCTGGGTAAAAATAAAGCTGCTGGCCATTCCGACGGCAGCTCCAGCCAGCACATCAATGGTAAAGTGATGATCGGAATCCACCCGGTTCCAGGCGACATAGCTGGACCCCAGGTAGGCTGGTAGGGCGTATTTCAAACCGTATCTCCGATGAATAAATGCGGCACCCTGGAACGCAACGGATGTGTGTCCCGATGGGAAAGACTCATTGTCATTGCCATTGGGCCGGGTTTTGGTCACCGTCTTTTTCAAGCTGTAAGTGATTGCTAAATTAGAAAAAAACCCCTTATAAAATTGAGTCCTGCCATCAGAGTCATGTAAATAGAAAGTCGTGCCATAAGCCACTGTAGGAATCAATGTCCTCAGCAGGCTGCTGGCATTTTCCGCACGGTCTGATGCCATTGCGTGCTGAAGTGGCGCCAGCAAAATACAGATCAGGACCGCAGCTGATGCTTTGATCAACTTACGATAGACGATGGCGGGCGCACTTAATAACGAGCCAGCTGCAAAGGCCAGAAACAGGAAGACAATGGCGTTGGCGGCGATAAAAGCAGGCTTGCTGTAAGTGTAGCTGTAGAGCTCAATAATTTGCCTGGGCCCGCCGTTAAAGATTTGTGACTCCTGCGGTTCGCTAACGGCCGACAGTGAGTTTTGATCTGTCGCATAGAGTTGCAGAACAACATCCATAGCAACGAGACCTACCAGCAGGAGCGGTAGGGCAATTATCAAGATGATTGAAAGAAGGCGAAAGCCGTTATTTTTAGTGAGTGCGAGACCCTGATAAATGTTAAGCGAGCCACGCGCCACGGCAGCAACCGGAACCAGTGAGAGACGAACCCCGAAATAGGCAAGCGTGATGATGACGGGGAGCAAAAGCAGAAATGTCATTACACCATGATCTTGTGGTGTGTTGGTGACGACGCCGACAAAGGCGGTCGTTGCTGTGAGGACGAGCAGAATGATCCCCAGCAGAATAAGTATGACGGGTAACTGGCTCAAGATGTAACGGGGTGAGCTGGTGTTAATACGAATCAGCCACAGTCTTTCACCGTGCGTGAGGTGGCGAATGATCGGCACCGCACTCAGCGCAAAGAACAATAAAACGCCCAACAATGCAATCGAAAGACCGAGCCAGCTTGCAGCAAGCGGTGCGCTACTGCGATCAGTGAATAAGCTGGAGTACTGCAAAGCAGCCAGGTCCGCAAAACTACCGGTGAGTTGGAGGCACAGAAATGTCAATGGCTCGGCTATGACAGCGGAGACTAAGGTAAGCACAAATAGCGACGGAAATTTTTTAAAGGTAAAAGCGAAAATATCCGCAACAGTTTGAAAGACAGGCAATCCAGCTCGTGTGCTCATGTGCTCATGTGACCGACCGGGGTCAGACTCAAATATCCATAATAGACCCGACCGGGGTCAGACTCAAATGCCCGTACTGTAGCGTGATGCTTGACTGTTGAGGGGTGCATTTGAATCTGACCCCTTTTCCCATTCAACCCCTACAGTCGATCCTCGAACAGTTTTATATCTTCATAAATAGTATGTCCTATAAACCAGTTAGACAAAAAATTGATAAAGTCTTTTGTGGCATAAATTCCGGAAAACAGGTCATCAATATGCATGTCCAGTTCTTCCAGCATTTCAATGTGTCGATCATGATGCATTCCCAGCCCCTTAAGGCCAAGTTCAAAAGCTATATTCTCTTCTGAAGTAAAATGAAACCTTGCATACTTGCCCAATTCATCCAGCAGTTTCTTCGTGTGCCCGGTGTCCATTGGTGCCAATAGATTGGTACTAATTCTGTTAATCAACGCTGCAAAATGCTGGTGTTGAAAATCAACAGATTCATTTCCAGTCGAGTAGTCTTGCTTCCACTTTACCGAGTCGAGATTCATGATATCTCTCCACTAAATGGGCTAATATTTCCAGAAAGCTAATTGTAGCACCAATTTGAAGAGGCTAATTTTTAGCTCATGGTGGAGTTCTTCTTCTGTCAATAAACTGATAGCATTATGCTGAAGTTAGCCATCATCTGAGATTCCAGGAGGCACTGAACGATAATATGGTAACAATGACTCCCGCATGCGAGGTTCAATGTTCGCGGCTTTACCTGGAAATGGAACTCACCCATTAAACCCACGCAGTTGATCAAAGTACTTTGCTGGCTGGCTGGCTGGTCGGTGACGAGCCTGTGGGCTGGCGCGCATCCAGAGCAGGTGGAACGATTGCAAGCTGATCTGACGCCTGTTGGTGCCTTGCGTGCTGGCAATGCCGACGGTCGTATACCGGCGTGGACGGGTGGTATCAGTCAAGCACCGGATGGCTACCAGCCCGGCACCGTGCATCTGAACCCTTATGATGGCGAGGTAGCATTATTTCGCGTCAATGCTTCTAACCTCGATGAACACACCAGCCATTTGACACCTGGTCAGATCGCAATGCTGCGTAAGTACAGCGGTTCATATTTTCTCGATATTTATCCAACACATCGCAGTGCGGCTTTTCCGCAGCGAATTTACGACAAAACTGCATCCAATGGGATGACCGGGCGTCTCACGCAAGATGGCGAAGGCGTACTGGAAGTCGCCGAGGGGTTTCCCTTCCCATTTCCAGAAAATGGTCGGGAACTCATCTGGAACCACAAGCTAAAGTACAAAGGGCTTGGCAGCGTGCGTCGACTTAATATGATTAATGCCACGGCGAGTGGTCGCTACCAGTCTGTAAAAATTCATATCGAAGTACTGAGCCAGTACCACCAACCAGGCGCCACGCTGCAGTCCATCGACAATCGACTGCTGTACCTATTGCAAACGATCAAATCGCCGTCGCGTCTGGCGGGCACCTTGTTGCTGGTTCATGAGACGGTAAATCAGAAGCTGCGACCCCGTAATGTCTGGACTTATAACCCTTCACAAAGACGTGTGTTGCGGGCACCCAATGTAGCCTATGACAACCCATCAGTAGCCACCGACGGCCTGTCGGTGAGTGACATGGCAGATATGTTCAACGGCGCTATGGACCGCTTTGACTGGAAACTCGAAGGTCAACGCGAAATTTACGTGCCCTACAATGCTTACCGGGCTCACCGCAGCGATCCCGAATATGGTGAGATGTTGCGTCCCGGTCATCTTGAGCCCTCGCTGTTACGCTATGAACTGCACCGGGTGTGGGTGGTGGAGGCGCGTTTGCGTGAAGGCGTTCGTCACATCAACCCCAGGCGACGGTATTACCTCGATGAAGACAGCTATCAAATACTGCTGACCGAACACTATGATGAGCGCGGCAAATTATGGCGGTTTTCGGAGGCACACCCGATCATGTATTACGAAGTTCCCACCTTGTGGACGTCCATCGAAACCCACCATGACCTACTATCAGGACGCTATGTTACTTATCGGCAAGACAACCGAAACGGTGTGGCGCGATTCGGCATGGAGCTGTCGCTTAGCCAGTTCTCTCCGCAGGCTTTGCGCCGAAAAGGTCGGCACTGAGGTGGCTGCGGTATACTTTTAAAACATCCCTAACACTGCTGCCAGGGTAAGTTGTCAAAGCGCCATCCGCCCAAGGTGCTGCGTTGGTGTTTTTCATCCAACTCACCTTCGAAACCATCCTCGATGTTGTAAACGCGATGAAAGCCGTTTTCCACCAGCAGATGCCCCGCCTCTTCAGATCGCTTGCCGCTGCGGCAAATGAGAAAAACAGGTATGGCATGATGTTCAGGTGTGTCGATTACGCCACCTAAAATCAGCTTTCTGACATCTCTGACGAAATTTGGATTCACCTCCCAGTCGGGCTCGTTTATCCAGGGTATATTGACTGAGTCAATGGCATGACCAATGAACAAATATTCCATATCTGAACGTACATCGATAAAGGCCGCATTGGGTTCTTTTTGCATCAGTTCCCAGGCTTTTAGTGCACTGATTTGAGTCATGTTCTTTTTTGACATTTTCATAATCCGGTCAACTTTTGAAGTATGCAGGTATTCATTGGCAGATAGGAAGCTCATGGTAAAAAGACATCACTGAGATTGCAATCCCCCTGAATTCAGGTACTTTCATAAGAAAATGGAACAATACGTCATAAATCCCCCGGTTGCGCGGTCTGTCACCGTAGAAGCAGTTTTTATTACAATCATTGCCATATTTCACCCAGGGCAAAACCATACTATAGGGGACTCCGAAAATTTTATTAGCTGACTTAACACCTACACATGAGAAAAACATTGCTACTTTTGATCGCGATTATGATCGCCTGATAAAAACCACGATTTCGATTTGTCCGACATGCTTGCGTAAGGTATCGGCCGATGTTATCGAACGCGATCGCAAGGTTTTTATGCTGAAAATATGCCCTGAACATGGTGATTTTTCAGCATTGCTCGCATCCGATGTAAAGCATTATTACGTTGCTGATCCTAAGGTCGAGGCAATTGCCGGTTGTTGTGGACCAGGACAGCATTGTGGTGACCAGGTCGAAAATCATAGTTGCAACATGTTGATTGAGATCACTCAAAGCTGCAATTTGACTTGTCCAACCTGTTATGCAGGCTCATCTCCCCACAATAAGACTTTCATGACGCTCGACAAATTTGAAAGTACGATCGACGGGTTATTGGCAATAGGGAAAGGCGAAGCTGATTTGATTCAGCTCTCGGGTGGTGAGCCGACGATCCATCCGCAGTTTTTCGAGATCGTAGAAATGGCAGTCGCCAAGGGCATTAAGCAGGTTTATGTTAATACCAATGGGCTCTATTTGGCGAAGCTGGAATTTGCCAAACGTCTGGCCGCTTACGGGCCTTGTGTTTCCGTTTACTTGCAATTTGATGGTTTTGCCAGCGACACCCACAAGGCACTTCGGGGACGGGATCTTGGTGGGATCAAAATACGTGCACTGGAAAACTGCGAAAAACTCGGAATCAATACAGTTCCAGTTATGACACTGACACGTGGAATCAACGACACAGAGGTCGGTGCGTTTTTGAATTTTGCTCAATCAAAAACCCAAAGTGTACGCAAAGTCATGATTCAACCGGCGATGTATTCAGGACGGTATGACAATCCAATGCAAGATGATCGGCTTACACTGGCCGATGTTGCCACATTGATTTCAGAGCAGAGTGGTGGTGTTTTTAAGCAGGACGACTTCAGCCCGATTCCCTGCTCTGATCCAAATTGTTTCAGTATGGCAGTTGCCATTCGAAGTGCTGACGGCCTGGTCCCGGTTTCCCGTTTTTTACCACGCTACAAAGATTGGGCGAACGAAGGAGTCAGCCAACTGATCGCGGCTGTATCTGATACCTTCGACAGCGCCGGCAGTTTTTCAGGTCTTTTGCAAAAAGTGGTTGAGGCATCCGCGGTTGCCGACATGAGCAACAAAGTCGTTGACGCGATGTTGGAAGTAATCGCCTCGTTGCCGGCTGAACCTGGTGAGCACAATTCAGAAGACTGGAATCCGCTATTTGCCATCGGTATCAAGCCCTTCATGGATGCGTACAGCTACGATCAGGATCGCATCGACAAATGCTGTGTTCATATTATCTCGACAGAAGGCAAACCGGTTTCTTTTTGCGAATACAACGCGATCAATCGTTCAACTGGAAATTTGTAATGCTTAACGACAACATGACCAGCAATGCAACCACTACTGCTTCGTGTTGCAGTCAATTCTATGAACAAGATTGGGTACAGACCATTTTAGGCGAAAGTTTTCATCCGGGTGGTATGGGTTTGAGCCGTCGCTTGCTGGATAGTCTGAACATTAAAGCGGGTGACCGGGTGTTGGATGTAGCCTGTGGTATGGGTACATCAGTTCAGGTAATCGCCAAAGATTATTCAGGCCTTGCAACCGGTCTCGACTTCAGCCAATTAAACATTAATCGTGCTGTCGAGCAAGCGGCTCATTTGCCGGTGTCGCCTGAATACTTACAAGGTAGTGCGGCGTCTTTGCCATTTCCCGATGGTTTGTTTGACCACTTGATATGTGAGTGTGCAGTGAGCACGTTTGACAAGCAGCAACAGGTTGTTAAAGAGTTTTTTCGAGTGCTTAACAAGGGTGGACAGGTGGGTATATCGGATATGGTGCTCAATGGCATGCTTCCGACGGAGCTACATGAGTTGATCGTACCGTGGACTTGTCTGGAGAGTGCAAAAACAGCACAAGCCTATCAGCGCTTGTTTATCGATGCTGGTTTTACAGTCGTCAGTTATAAAGACGAAAGCCAGTCATTGTTAGACTTGATTGCCGATTTGAAACGTCGTTTGTTGATGGCAGGGCTTGGGAAAATGCTTAGCACTATCGACGAGGTCCCACATGTGTTGGCCAGTCTCGATATCAAACAAATGAAGTCTTTGCTTGACCAAGTGAAGCAACTGGTTAATGACGGTACAATCCAATACTGCCGAATGGTATTTGTCAAAGAGCAACCAGCACACGGTCTGTAACCAGCTGTATGTTGCAAGTACAGTGGACCGGTTTCTGTGAAGCTAACTGAGCTGATATCAGTGAACTGTTCACCTTATTTAAACCTTAAAGGAAACGAGCCATGAAGCCATTCAGCATATCAATTGTTTTTATCATTATTGCGCTGTTGGTGCAGGCTGATCTGCTCGCATCAGATGACGCCCTCACAGCGGCGGTTGCAGACAGCCGTCGCAATGTAACCTTTGCCCAACGCGATGTGGCCCGTCATCCACAGGCGGTACTGGAGTTTTTTGGCATCAGACCAAACATGTCGGTGGCAGAGATCTGGCCAAGTTCAGGCTGGTGGTCAGAAATTCTTGCACCCTATCTTAAAGAAGAAGGCAAGTACTACGCAGCGGGCTACTCTTTGAGTGCGCGAAGAACGCCTAAATGGCGAAAGAATATGGCTACGAAGCTCAACAACACGTTCAGTAACGATCCACAACGCTTCGACAAAGTTATCGTCAGCTCGCTTTCGATACCTGAAGACACAGAAATTGCTCCACCGGGCTCGTTGGACATGGTGCTGACGTTTCGAAATGTGCACAACTGGATTAAGGGTGATTATGCGGCAGGTGTGTTTGCGGCTATGTTTACCGCACTCAAACCAGGTGGAGTGTTGGGTCTGGTTGAACACCGCGCAAGGCATGATGCCGATATTGAGTTGATGAAGCTCAGCGGTTATGTCAGTGAAGCTTACGTAATATCAGCAGCGCAGGATGCCGGCTTCAAGTTGCTGGAAAAATCAGAAATCAACGCCAATCCAAGTGATACAAAGGATCACCCCACCGGTGTATGGTCGTTACCACCAAGCTTGCGTTATTGCCGTAACATGACCGATGAGGCTGAGGCAGTGCGGTGTTCACAACATTACCGCAGCATCGGTGAATCAGACCGCATGACGCTGAGGTTCTTGAAACCAGACAGCACAAATTAAGGTGCTTCTGATTTATTCTGAATAAAGTAGATTGAGATGCAAAATTTTAACCCGGTCTTGCATGGTTTCAGAGCCAGTGCGGCACTGGCCGTGCTGCTTTTTCATTGGGGCTCAGGTATAGGTTTTTTCCCCCAAGCGCGTGCGCATATGGTTATTACCGGATTAAACACTGACTGGGATCTAGGTATGTTGGTGGATTTTGGCTGGTTGGGTGTGCCGGTCTTTTTTGTATTATCCGGATACTTATTAGCCTCCCAACTATTAAAACAAGAACTCAATCAGACGAGAATACTACGATTCTGGTTAAGACGGGGCTTGAGAATATATCCCGCGTACTGGTTACAACTATTACTGCTTTTGATGTTGAGCCAGGTGTTTTCTTTCATGCCTCAGTTAACTGCGAGCGCTGATATCGTCAGGCACGTTCTGTTGTGGGTCAATTTACCACCCTGGATGACTACTCCGATGAATGCCGTCTGGTGGACTCTACCGGTTGAGTTGAGTTTCTATCTGCTACTACCGTTTTTGGTATTGCTTTCAGATCGCATTGGGTGGTTAAGCGTATTTATCGGTGCGATTGTGTTAACGATTGGCTGGAGATATAGCGTGATGTGGTTGTATGCTGGCGAAAACTACTCGGCACATCAAGCGGTACTTGACGCGGTTCCGGGCGGTCTCTCTACATTTTGTTCCGGTGTAGCCCTGGCATACCTTCTCGCCAGCAAACGTCTTCCTACCCAGCCGCTGCGTTACCTTTTGCTGACAGTAGCAGTTGTCCTGTCTTACCTCATGATGGTCTGGTTACGATCAAATCTTGACAGCTACTGGAGCGGGCACTGGATGCTTGGAGTCTGGAATCCGATCATGGCATTGATTATCTGTGTGCTCATGTTTTCACTGATACGTCCTCTAAAAGGGTTTCAGTGGCTATCCAGTAAACCAATGATATGGTTGGGAAATATCAGCTTTGGAATTTACTTGTGGCATTACCCCTTATTGATGCTGTTGAATCGAACCATCCTCAGTGAGTGGAAATCTCCATTATTGAGTGTTTTGGCACTTGTTGTGACACTTGTGGGAACCTTGATGTTGGCATCAATCAGTTACTATTATGTTGAAAAACCCATCATGAAAAAAAGATAGTGGCAATAGGTTCAAAGACCTATGGCGGCATTGGGGTTTACCAGGGCCGCGCCCGCTAATATGGCTTTGAGATTGACTTCAGCGATAGCTGGTTTTTGATTTTTTTGGATCGCGGCGGTGAACGCGGCAAGTGGGAACGGACCGGTGTCCTGCAACACTGTACCGATAGCGACCGTTGCCAGCGAGAGTTTGCCAACATGCTTAGCGGCTTCGATAAAGGCAAAGCGACGTACCTGGGCATTGGTATCGGGCAGTTCTAACGACTCTTCGGCATAGATGGTACTGGTTTCCGGCAGCGCGCGGATGCAAGCACCCGCTTGCTTTACTCCATCCATCGAAATCACTACGACGATAGCGGGTTCATCAATACCAGTGTATTCGATGACATGCGGACTAAGGATGACCTCTGCCAGTGAATGGCCGCTCATCACCGTGATCGGATAGTCATCCTTCTGTGTGGCATGCAGCCCGCTGGCAATTGCCGCGTGGCCCAATAAGGTCGCGATGGACTTGATTTTCTGGCCTGCACTACCGGCGATGATAATGCCCATTTGACGATCAAGCCGGTGTTCAAACTGGAGGGATATTTTTGACCTATCTTCTCGCACATTCCTGTCAGCCTGATAGGTCTCAAAGTACCGCGCACTATATTCTTTGCGAGGTTTGTCAGTGATCCGACCGGGCTTGAATTGGTTCTCCGTCAGCATGGCCATCATGTCAGCTCGACGAAAATCATTTCGAGGTCGGTAATAGGCGCTACACAACTCCCAAATATCAACCATGGCGAAGCCTTCCTGGCTGATCGCATCGGCGAGTACATCGGGCAGGTCACGGTCAAACGATGTTGCCCGATGTACCCATGCAGCGCCCGCTGCCGAGCTTGTGGCACAGAGATCCATCGGCTGCTCGAAATTGCCCCACGGTGTCGTCGGTGTCACGCCATCATCGGGTGTGGTGACCGAGTGTTGGCCACCGGTCATACCGTAGTTAAAATTATTGGCGATAAGGAGCGTAATACCAATATTACGACGTGCGACATTAAGCAGATGTGTGCCACCGATACCGCAAGCCCCATCGCCTTTGACAGCGATAACTGTCAGTTCCGGTCGGGCGAGTTTGACGCCGCATGCATAGGTAATCGATCGTCCGTGCAAGCCATGGAATGTGTTGGTCATGAAATTGCGATCAGCCAGACCAATACAGCCGATGTCGGTAACAATAACTACTTTTTTTGGATCTAATTGCAGCTTTACCAGGGCCTTGTCGAGCTGCTTGACGATGCTCTTATGGCCACAACCGGGGCAATAGGGTAGCGCAATGTTCTCGGTATCGAGATAAGTAGCGATTGCTGCAGTGGTCACAACAAGCCCCCTTCCTCGATGATCTGCCTGGGTGAGATCAGCGTGGTGTTCATCTTGTTAATTCCAACCAGTTCTACGTTTGCAGGTACCAGACGTTGAATCTCCAGCAGGTACTGTCCGAGGTTCATTTCCGGTACGATCACTTTTTTGATACCTTGCATTGCCTCAAGAATCACTTTCTCCGGCACCGGCCAAAGTGTCTGTATCACCAATGACGAGATCTTCCTGCCTTTACGCCTCACCGTTTCAACCGCGGCTGCGACAGATCGTGATGTAACGCCATAGCTGATAAACAGCGTCTGGGCACCGGTTTCAAAATCTTCTTTTACCCGCGTAATTTCATCGACGTGGTTGATGATCTTGTTGTTATAGTGCGCCAGCATATCCCCAATAATTTCTGGATTGGTGGTCAGCTTGGCCACCTGGTCATGCGTCGAGGTCGTATAACGAACAATATGTTCACCACCGATGTCTGCCATCACCGGTACATCCGCGGATGACTGGAAGCCATGTGGAACAAAGGCTTCATCCTCAGCTACTTTGATACGTTCCCGACGCGGAGGTAGCTTAATCGCATCAAGGTCAACTCTTTCACGGGTAAGACCAACTTCTTTATTCGACAGTAGTGTGACGGGCACACGGAATCGTTCAGCCAGGTTGAATGCATGATAAGTAAGCTCATAGGCCTCCGCGACAGATGCCGGGCTGAGGGCAATGACAGGGAGTCCGCCAGATGTACCCCAGCGTGTGAATTGAATATCACCTTCCGCACCCTTGGTTGCTGAGCCTGTGGCCGGTCCTTGTCGCTGTACATTAATGATCACCATGGGTGTCTCGCCGATCGTGGCAAGTCCAAGGTTCTCGCTATACAGACTGATGCCTGGGCCGCTGGTGGCCGTCATCACTTTGCGACCCGCCATCGCAGCACCGATACAAAAACCAATGGCGGCGATTTCGTCTTCAGCCTGGATAGCCATGCCCCCGGTTGACGGTATCAAGTCAAGCATACTTTGAAAGATCGACGACGCCGGGGTGATTGGATAGCCCGCAAAAAAATTGCAGCCAGCCTTCATTGCCGCACGTGCAACGGCCTCGTTGCCTTCGATGAATTCATAACTCATGTCAATGATATCTCCGGCAACGATCGCAGACTGTGTGGAACTTAGTCTAAATCTTCTTTGTATTTCTTGAACAGTTTGTAGTTGTGTGCGAGCGCCTCGGATCCATCACCCTGCTGAATTTGTGCGATATGTAATTGTTCCTTGACCCATAGGTGCTCCGCCCAGTTACCCTGTCCGGTCTTGACGATTTCCATTTCAGCGTTGTTCATGCTCATTACACCACCGATGCCGCTATACAATTGTGACAGGTCTTTTCCTGAAGGGGTTTCGCCAGCTTTCTCTTTTGCTTCCATTTTGTCAGCAAATTTTTGTGCTTTGTTCGCATACTCTGCATGAACCGCGCGGGTCTTTTTTAGTACTTTGACATAAGCGACTACCTGAGATTTGGTCAATTTATCATCAGCTGGCGGATCATAGTTATCTTCGTCGGCATCTTCCATCAAGCGACCCTGACGTTCAAATTCGCCCAAAACGCCTGATCCAGTTAATGACCCCGAAGTTGTTGTTTTATTGTTGAACGCATCACGTTGTACGCTGCTGTAGAGTGAGTTGATACCAATAATACTGCCGATCAAAATGTTCAGAATAAATATCACCAGCAGAGATACAATGAAGTGGGCCAGTCTTTTGTCCTCTGGTACAGCCAGCGCGAGTGGCATAATCTTGTATAAGAAAACCAGTGACATGATGCCACCGGCAAGAATGATCAAAAAACCAAAGGCAGGAACCAGTGCCCCCAGTACACCGGCGACCCATGAAGGGATAGCAGCCAGACTTATGGCGGCAAATACACGGGAAAAATCTTGCTTGCCCTTAAACACACCGGCCAGGAAATTGAAGGCGAACACCGCGACAACAAAACCCAGGCAGGCCATCACCAGACCCGAGAACAATGCCGCGAAAATATTACTGTCGTAACCAGGGTATGCAAAGCCACCAGTGATTCTTGAGAAAATAGTGCTGAGCAGCACATTAGCGAGCACTAACGGCCCTGTAAGCAGCATGGCCGTTTGTTGCCAGCCAGGGTTTTCCTGCAGATAAGATTCCCAGGTTGTTCGATGGTCAAACAATCCACCTTTAACCAGCGATAGGGTTCTTGCAAAATCGAATGTCATGGCCTCTCTCCAACTGAGTTTATGGGGACAGCGATCCATTTCCTGCAGTGCCCATTGATGCAACCGGTCGGCCCAGCAGAATATGGTTCTCTGATCTCGTTAACTATACTCTTTTTGTTGAACTATATGATTAATATCAATCGTTTGATTCCAATCAAAGTGTAAGGTAGTTGTTGTTATTATTGCTTTCAGCTCATCATGGTTCCGGGTGGCTTGCATAGAGTGAATCTGCCCGCTTCATAAGGCGCGCTCTTTCCGAGGGACTCCTGCGAACCGAGGCCGTATATGCGTAAAGCGAATAAATTCGGGCCCTCAGACTGTCGTTCCATGGGGCGACAGAGAGCACATAGTCAAATACACGGTAGAGTTTGCTTGAGGTCATACCGCTTAGGTATTGTGCAAATCCGGCCAGGTACAGGTCTTCGGCCGTGAAGGTGGTTTCGAGTCGGCTAGTGTCCGGTATTTCTTCCTGCAAAGCTGCCAGAAAGCCGGGGTAAGCTTCACGTCTGAGACGGGTAATCAATTGATGATTCGCAATAAATTTATTTTGCTTTTCAGCTGCATAATCCCAAGGATAATAAAACTCGTAACGGGGATGGGTCAGACTGTTGATGGCGGCCGTGCTGACGGCCTTGTGGATCGTTTTTTCATCAGCCACAAAATGAGGCAGAACAGCCTCGGCGGATGTCAGACCATATGCGACCAGGCTTTGATAGGCCTCAGGGTGCTCGGCGAATTGCTTCTTAATATGGTTATAACTGACCTCAATGCGCTGCTTGGAACCAATCAATATGGAATTAAAAGGGCCTCTTTTATAAGCAGGTAAAAAGTACCAGAGCTGGACATGAGGAAAACTGTCGGTAAATGTCCTGAGGATCATTTGATATTGTTCTGGCGGTAGAGTTGTAGGAATCCATTGGGCAACCAAACCATCAGGGTCGAGGTGCTGCTGCAACAATTCATAGTACTCCAGAGAGTATGAATAGCCGTTCGATGCGTATTCGTCAGCAGTCTTCTCATCAGCGGTAATGACCTGATAGGTATCAGACGTGGTACGCAGGAAGTTACCAATATCATCAACGATGACGTCCAGTCCCTGATGCTGCAGAACATCGTGGTTTTCTCCCGCGAACCATGCGGCACCATCGACCACACCTGGCTCAATTTCAACACCAGTAACATGCTTCACACGGGCGTGAAGAAAACTTTCCCCCATGAGAATACCCGAGCCCACACCGACTGAAAGTTCATTTGAGACATCATCAAGCAGTAATTTTGGTAAATGCGCCAGCAACAATTGCTTGAACTCGATCATTCCGGTACCACCAATAATGATACCGTCCACACTCATGTGTTTGGTTTGTGTCTTAGGGTCCTGGAACACCTTGGTTGTCGCTGATGGTCCTTCACGATAAAAAAGGGTTTGGTGATGACTGAATTCACCCTCTGAAGGAAACTGAAAATGAAGCGGTGCCCGACTCAGCGTAAACACAGTTAAAACCACAAGTACGGCCAGGGCAAGCCGCCAGGCTGGATGTCGGGATGAGGTTGTTAGTCTTAAAAAAAGAATTACAAATCCCAAGGCTACGTTGATGATAGCCATGCTCAGTATGCCTTTTTGGATACCCAGCCAGTTGAGCAGAAGAAAGCCCGGTAACAAGGCTCCAAAAACATTTCCAATGGTATTGATGGCGTAAACCCTGCCGATGGATGTGCCGCTTTGCTGCAAATCCCTGACCGCGATTTGACCGACCAACGGAAAGCTTGCGCCAATCAGCATGGCGGGGACAAGCATGACCAAAAAGGCCACCCCGAAACCTGCAAAAAACAGTGGAAAGATCTGAGCGGAGCTTTCCAGCAAGTATTGGCTCAAGGATTGAGGATCGGAAATGGAAAACAATAGTGGCAATGCCAGGGCTGAAAAAATACCCAGCAGAATCTGGGTGCTTCCGAAAATGATGCAACTATCCTTGATTCTTTTGAGAAAGAATCGGACCAGGTAACCACCCAGTGCGATACCGGTCAGGAATGCACTTAGCATAGTAGTCAGTGCATAGGTAGAGTTCCCAAGGATGAAGACCAGTGACCGGGTCCAATAAATCTCATAGGCAAAGGAGGTAAAACCAGAGAGTCCAAGACCGAATAAAATGATACGAATGGTGGCAGGACTCGGGCTACCATTTGCAACAGTCGTGCCGTGCTCCGAATGCACCTTAACAGGTGTTGTGTCGGTTGAAGATACGGGCAGTCGAAGTGATACTAACCAGGCAATACCACCGATGAGCAAATTACCGATTACCGCCGCGTAGACCGGTACATGGATGCCGTATTTGCCAATCAGGAAAAAACCGGTAAGCAATACGCCGCTCACCGCTCCAAAAGTGTTTGTTGCATAAAGTGTGCTGAGGTTAATCCCTACTTTCCCCTTTCTGGTCACCAGCAAACGGGCCAGGACAGGTAGCGTGGCTCCCATCAATATCGTAGGGATCATGACCAGCAAAAATGCCATTGTGAAGCGGACCAATCCAAACGTTGCTGCAGACGAACCAAACAGCAGAAAAATGGCCGCATGGGTGGGACCTATCTGACTTAAAAGGAGGTGTGAAACTATGGCAGCCAGCGCTATTCCAATTTCAAGGCCAGCGTAAAGGCGAAGACAATTTGAGCTGCTGTCGGCGAGTTTACCTATTTTCCAGCTACCGATGGCCATACCCGTCATAAAAGCGGCCAATACGGTTCCAACCGCAATCGCGGTGGAGCCAAATATGTTCATCATCATGCGGGACCAAACAACTTCGTAGGTCAGTGCCAGGGCTCCGGAAACAAAAAACAGTGACAATATGAGCGCTATGGAGGGTAATGCTACCTTTTTCTTGTTCATATTCAGTTATGTTCAGAATAAATTGTAGCCAATTTACTGGCATCACCATCAATGGTATCCGGTGCATCAAGTCCGAGAATGGACAACATCAAAGGATAGATGTCGATGTTATTAATGGGACCGAGCGTAACACCTGATTTGATGTTCGGGCCACTGGCGACAAAAAATCCATGCATTGCGGATGCTTCGGGTGCCCAACCATGATCCCCAGCGTTGATTTTGCCAGCCATTTCTACCGTTGAAAGTACTGCAAATCCTGCTTCTGGTATCAGGATAACATCAGGAAAACGTGGGTTGTTATCGACATGCCATTGCGCAGGGGTCTCGGTTGGTAAATAAGCACGCCCATGATTCCAGTGCTCGTTAACGGTTTTGACGATGGCACGAGCCCGGCTTGGCTGGTCCTGGTCCAAATGCAAAAACAGGTAGGAACCACCTTCGATGATGATGGTGTTATTAAGATTCACATGATCAGCCAATATGAATGGTCGCTGATTCTCCAGGTAAGCAGACTGGCCATGGTCGGAAACCAGGATAATATTTACGCGCTGAGCGTGCGGTAGCTTTTGAATTCCGTCTAGCAGACGCCCAAGGTAATCATCGACCCGGCTGATAGCGGCGATATTTTCTACTGAGTCTGGACCATGCCAATGTGAATTATCATCTACATCCTCGAAGTACAAGGTGTACATGTGTGGCCGGTTTTTTTCCGGCAGTGTCAACCATTCCAATACCTGATCAACGCGCTGCTGGCCATTGATGTTCTTGTCGTAGTTACGCCAGTGGGTAGGGGAGACACCCTTGATCGGAGCCTCACTTCCGACGAAGAAAAAAGAAGCAGCAACCATGCCCTGGGTTTCTGCTGTGACCCAGATCGGCTCGCCAGAATAAAACCAGCGGTCCTCCACTGTTTCCCGATTCTTTAATGAATACCATTTGTTCCTTTTGGGGTCAGGAAAATTGTTGGCCACCAGTCCGTGATGGGCAGGGTACAGACCGGTTGCAATCGAGTAGTGATTTGGAAAGGTCAGTGTTGGATATACCGGTATCAGACGTTCAGCTTTTGAGCCGTTTACAGCTATTCGATCCATGTTTGGTGTTGGGTAGCGATCCATGTAGTCCCAGCGGAAGCCATCAATGGAGACAAGAATCAGGTAAGGCTTGGCCTGTTGCTGTGCTGTATTGATTCCACCAGTGCCCTGTACTTTGTCTTCAATGGTCTCGGCCTGAGCACTGCAGGCCAGCAAAAGCCCAAGTGTCAGGACCACAATTATTACGCTTCGAAAATTGCTATGATTATTTTTTCTCAAGTCCCTTTCCTGTCAGTCAACGGAAGTGCTTAATGTACCAAATTTCAGGGGCCTGGTGGCCCCGGAAAAGTAATTGCCCGGTCGTTTCCAAGGTTTAATATAGCCAGCGCGGAAATCTGTATAAAAAATGGCGTATAGTTATGACATGACGCATTTTGAACAACAACTGCTGGATATTGTGACTGAAGCAAAGTTGTCGTTCAGACAAAAAAGCCGAAATCTTGCCTTGGCAGCTGACAGCTTGTTACCCCTCCCATTGGTGTCGGCTGCCGTTAGCGATGCGATGACCGCAGGCTTCATTTGTGACATGCTGGAGGGGCATGCGCCCTACAAACCAAGGTATGTATTGCCCGATTACGAACGCTTTCTTGAGTTGGGCTCAGACTACCTTGAGTTGTCGCCGGCCACAGATATTGATGAGGCGCTCAACCATTTATTGATTTTGTATCATCATGTGCCATCGGTCACCGATTTGCCGGTATTTCTTGGTTATCTGGATGGCCTGCTTCTGCCTTATGTTGACGGGCTTACTGAAGGCGATATCTACAAAAAGCTGAAGTTATTCTGGATTCAACTTGACCGAACCTTTCCGGATGCTTTTGTGCACGCCAATATTGGCCCAAGCGACAATATCATTTGCCGGGTTCTGTTACGTATCGACGCTGAGTTGAAGCAGATTGTTCCAAATTTGACGTTTATGTATGACCCGGATGTCACACCGGATGATTTGTTACGCCAGGTTACCAGCAACATATGCGAATGTAGCAAACCCCATGTGGCCAATTTTCCGCTGCATCAAGCAACTTTTAACGATACAGGCTTTGGTATCGTTAGTTGCTACAACGTATTGCCTTTAGGTGGTGGCGCAAACACGCTGGTCAGACTTAATTTGAAACGGCTTGCAGAGGCGTCAGCGGATGTTGAGGATTTTTTTACCAATCAACTACCTCATTACAGCAGCTTAATGTTTGAGCTGATTGAATCCCGTACAAAGTTTTTGCATCAACAATCCGGGTTTTTTGAAAGCTTTTTGATTACTGAAGGACTGATACACGAGAATCGCTTTGCGCCGATGTGGGGTGTGTACGGAATGGCAGAAGCGGTCAATTGCCTTGCAGCCACTGAAGAAAATACCGGTAGTTACGGCCACAGTATTTGGCAAAATGAGTTGGGACATAAAATTTCTGCCAGCTTGAGTGATATCGTAAAGCGCACACCGGTTCGCTACGGCCTCAATAACCGGGCGTTGCTTCATTCGCAGGCTGGATTGAGCATTGATGAAGGCGTTACACCAGGGACCAGGATTCAATATGGCTGTGAACCTGATGTGATTGAACATATCAGGGCAATCGCAGCACATCATCAATATTACAGTTCCGGTATCAGCGACATACTGACGATTGAAGAAACTGTTAAAGCCAATCCGGAAGCCATGTATCAGCTTTGTAAAGGCGCCTTGTCCCTGGGGCTTAGAGAATTCACGGCCAACGTTGCTTCAAACGATCTGGTCAGGGTCACAGGCTATATGGTCAAACTTTCAGATATCAAAGCCTTTAATGAAAGTGGATCCAGGAAAAACACAACCATACTGGGCGCCGAAGCCGCAGAAAAAACTGGCATACTGGAGCGTAAACCCAGGGTGATCAGCCGTGAACTCGAAGCAGGCTTTAGTCAATAAAATACTGACGTTTTCCTGCGTAGATGGCCCCGGTAACAGGCTGGTCATCTTTTTTCATGGCTGTAACTTTCACTGCCAAGCATGCCATAACCCCTATACGATGGGTGTTTGCAATCATTGTGGAGACTGTATCGAGGGTTGCCCAGTAGCTGCATTGAAGCTGGATAGCGGTGGCAAGATTCAATGGAATAACGAAGTCTGCATTCAATGTGACAAATGCCTCGATATTTGTCCGGTATCTGCCAGCCCGAAAACAAGCCTGTACAGCGTTTCAACGTTGCTCGAACTCATCCGTGAAAACCTGCCATTTATCAGTGGCATTACATTATCGGGTGGTGAAGCCACGATTCAACTGCCCTTTATTATCAATCTGCTGACAATGCTCAGAGCAGACTCCGAGTTACACAGCCTCAACTGCCTTGTAGATACCAATGGTTCACTTGGCAAAAGAAGCTGGGGCAAGCTGTTGCCTTATATTGACGGGGTACTGCTGGATCTGAAATCGTGGCATACGAAACGCCACAGAGTGTTAACAGGTGTTGGCAACGGCAAGGTAAAACAATCTTTGAAACTACTGACTGCCGCTAATAAAATCACGGAAGTCCGTCTACTGCTGATTCCGAATCAAACGGACTATCAGGATTACCTGGTTGATCTTTGTGAGACGCTTTTGCAACTACCCAAACAGACCACGGTCAGAATCAACGCCTTCCAGCATCACGGTGTTAAGGGTATTGCTAAAACCTGGGAAAACGCGACTCAATTGCAAATAGAAGAATTTGCACATCAACTGGAAATGGCTGGCATCAATAATTTGGTATTACCGACAGTGTATTTGGAAAACATCTGAAATAAAGGTGAGTACTGCACCACCAGATTGTCGGCTTACTTTATGCTTAACCCAGGCTTACGAGGAGTTAAAGTCAATGAGAAAGATGGGATTGACAGTGCAGGTGTTTGTGATTGCGATGCTTTTGGCCGCCACCGCTTTGGCTGCGCCAGCCAAGTCCTGGGGGCCGGACCTGGGCATCACAATTCCAAATCAACTGGAAATGCAGGATCAGGATGGTAACGCACAATCTTTTTCAATGCTGGTAGGAGAAAAAGGACTCGCCATTGTTTTTCTACGCTCACTGGATTGGTGTCGGTTTTGTAGGGGTCAGGCAAAGGAACTGGAAACACGGGTAGATGATTTCGCCAGCCGTGGTATCCGCCTTGTCACCTTGAGCTACGATTCTGTTGAAACGCTCAAATCGTTTCAAGTCAAACACGCACCTCGATTGACCATGCTGTCAGATCCACAATCGGAGGTCATCAAAGCCTTTGGCATCCTCAATCAACGCCAGAAGCCTGGCTCAAGGGGGTATGGTATTCCCAATCCCGGAATTATTATCACTGATACCAAGGGTGTTATCAGGGCAAAGTTTGCCGAGAAAGGCTATCGCAAACGTCCGCAGATCGACACGGTGTTGGAAGCGATTGATTCTATACTGCGGGACTCCAACCCCTGATCAGGGGTTGGAGTCAATTGACTCAAATGTCTACCACTCAGCCGCCAGCCTCTTCTTTTTCTTCAACGACGTCTTCAACAGCTTCTTTTGCTGTGTCGTAGGCATCGCTCGCGGCATCACTGACCATTCCACTTGCTGTGTCCGCTGCATCGTTGACCATTTCACCAGCTGTGTCAGCTGCTTCTGTGATCATTCCATCCGCTGTATCCACAGCTTCTTCCGCACTTTTAACGGCTGCGGCAGGGGCTTCAGTACTGGCATCTGAGGCGTGCTCAACAGCATCAGAAGCAGCTTCGTTATGACTGTCATCCGTCTTACTGCATGCTGCCAGTGTGATTACCATTAATATCATTACCAAACCAGTGAATTTAATCTTCATCATCATGGACTCCATAGTCTCTGCCCTAAAAACAGGGGAAGCAAAGTTAAGCACAGGTATGATTTTCTTGCAAATATTATAGTAACGGAGTGGCCCCGGTTGTTTCTGCAAACAATAGTTGAGATTTTGCCGTTGTCATATATTCCTTGATTGCATATGAGAGGTACAATGTGTGTATGAATGAGCGGTCAGACCAATTGAGCGACGAGAATCAAACTACTGAAACAGAGGCGATGGCCCGGCAGGCCCGTTATCATGCGGTGGCTCGGGTCACAATCGTGGGCGCAGTGTTTGATCTTATACTGGGTCTTGCCAAGCTGATAACCGGCTACCTCGCGTCCTCTCAGGCACTTATCGCAGACGGTATACATTCGTTGTCGGATCTTGCCACCGACGGGATGGTTCTGTATGCCGCGCGCCACAGTAATGAGGGACCGGATGCCGAACACCCCTATGGCCATGGGCGTTTTGAAACCATCGCCACTGTAGGGCTGGCCGTGGCGTTGATGCTGGTCGCCAGCGGCATCGCTTATGATGCCATTATGCGTTTGTTTGAAGCGGAGATAGTGCCGCATCCCGGTATGTGGGCGTTGTTTGTGGCAGCACTGTCCATAGGCTGCAAGGAATGGATTTATCACTACACCATACGGGTGGCACGGCGTCATCGTTCGGACATGCTGCGTGCCAATGCCTGGCATAGTCGTACCGATGCATTTTCGTCCGTGATCGTAGTGATTGGGATTGCAGGCACCATGGTCGGCTTCCCTTATCTTGATGCTCTCGCCGCCATAGGTGTCGCACTGATTATTGCGCACATCGGCGGGAGTCTCGGCTGGAATGCACTCAAAGAACTGGTTGACACAGCAGTTGACCAACGACAGGTAGATAAATTTCGTCAGAGTATCATGAGTGTTGGAGGCGTACGTGACCTGCACCTGTTGCGCACAAGACGTGCCGGTGGTCAGGTGTTGGTGGATGTGCATATTATCACTGATGCCGTCATCAGCCTGTCTGAAGGCCACCATATCAGTGAGATGGTGAGCAGCCGACTACTGAAAGAGTTCGAGGGTGTCACCGATGTTACGGTTCATATCGACCCGGAGGATGACGAACTCCAACCCTTAAGTCTGGCATTGCCGATGCGTGATGAATTACTGAGTCGCGTTCACCACGACCTTGAAGGTATCGAAGAGGTGGAGCGTATAGAGCGCTTTACCTTGCACTATCTGGCTGGAAGGATACGATTGGAAATGTTGATGCCATTCGACGAGAACTCACGACCAGAAACCTGTCACTTAATCGAACAGCGCGTTCGGGACGCATTGAAAGACAATTTGCTGATCGAATCTATCGAGGTGTACTGGCATTGATTCGTCACTACACTGGTTTCAAGTTCTTTTTACAAGGATATTCACAATGCAATTGAAAGGTTTTATTTTGCTGGTAGGTTTCATCGTCACTTCGTTCGCCTGGGCCGAAACTGATCACTACCTTTGGCTGGAAGGAGTAGATGATGACAAAGCTTTGGATTGGGTCCGGGCGGAAAATGCATCAACGGCCAATCGACTGAAATCTGGTCCATTGTTTGACGAACTCTATACCGAGGCCAAAACAATCCTGAACGCTTCTTCCCGGCTCCCCAATGTTTATCAGGAAGAAGACTGGCTGTATAACTTCTGGCGGGATGAAAAAAACCCAAGAGGTGTGTTTAGACGTACAACCCTGGCTGGATTTGCCTCAGATGAGCCTGAGTGGGAAGTTGTCATCAATATTGATGCACTGAACGAAAAAGAGAATAAACAGTGGGTTTTCAAAGGCATGAACTGTCTGCAGAAAGAGCCTGAGCACTGCCTGGTTCGTCTGTCCCCCGGTGGTGGCGACGCGGTTGTCATGCGTGAATTTAATGCTGTTAACAAAATCTTTGTGGAAGACGGCTTCTATTTGCCCCTGTCCAAGGGTTCGGCCAGTTGGATAGATGCTGACACAATTTTCATAGCCACCGATTTTGGTAAGGGGTCAATGACAGAATCCGGTTACCCAAGAATTGTTAAACGTTGGAAACGGGGTACCCCGCTGGCTGCTGCTGAGTTGGTCCATGAAGGTGGGCCTACATCAGTCTCGACCGGTGCCTTTCGCTTACACTCCGCCGGCGGTAATATCGACATGGTTCGTGAAGGCAAAACATTCTGGACCTCAGAACGATTCCAACTAATTGATGGCAGTAAACATCATCTTGAAATACCCGTCTCTGCAAGCATCAATGGTGCCTTCCAGGGCCGTTTGATTATTTCTCTGAAAGAAGACTGGACCCGCGCGGATATCACCTATCCACAAGGTGCAGTATTGATTGCCGATACCAGTGCCTTGCATGCAGACGGCGAGGGGGTGATTGACGTAATGATCGAACCGGATGCCGCAACAGTTGTGCAATCGGTAGCCACGACCGATGCCACTATTCTGGTCACGGTATTGGAAAATGTTCGTGGCAGGATTTATCGCTACAATCCCGGATCAGAAGGTCGCTGGCAGCGTACCCTGGTGGATTTTCCTGATAATGGCTCCCTCGCGATCACCAGCACCGATGATACCAGTGGCAACTTTTTTGCGCGTTATGAATCGTTTACGAGTCCACCTGCTTTGTATTACGTCGCCTCTGCCGATTGGCAACCGCAAAAAATCAAAAACCAATTACCAAGCTTTGACGGCAGCCGTTACAAAACAGAGCAATATTTCGCGACATCAGCAGATGGCACAAAAATACCGTATTTCGTAGTCCTGCCCAAAGGCGTGAAACTGGATGGTAACAACCCAACCCATATCTTTTCATATGGCGGCTTTCGTAATTCTTTGACCCCCACGTATTCTGGTTCTTACGAAAATCTCTCTGGTGCTTACGGCAAGTTATGGTTGGATCGTGGTGGGGTCTTTGTGCTGGCCAATATCCGTGGTGGCGGCGAGTTTGGTCCTGCCTGGCATGCTGCCGCCTTGAAGGCGAACCGATACCGTGCATTTGAAGATTTTGAAGCGGTGGCGGAAGACTTGTTCAAGCGCAATATAAGCTCACCCAAACATCTGGGGATTGAGGGTAGATCAAATGGCGGATTGCTGGTTGGTGCGACCATGACTCGTCGCCCGGACTTGTATGGTGCAGTGATTTGCGGTGTACCGTTATTGGACATGAAGCGTTATCACAAACTGTTGGCGGGTGCCAGTTGGATGGCCGAATATGGTGACCCGGATGTGCCGGAAGAGTGGGAGTTCATCAAAAAGTACTCGCCTTATCACAACCTTAGCAATGGTGTGGATTATCCAGCGGTTTTTTTCTACACATCAACCCGTGACGACCGGGTTCACCCAGGTCATGCGCGAAAAATGGCCGCACGTATGAAAGAGTATGATCAGGAGGTTTGGTATTATGAAAACCTGGAAGGTGGTCATGGTGGCTCCAGTACCAATGATCAACTGGCCTACCGCTTGGCCTTAGCCTACACTCATCTTTGGACGCAATTAAAATAGCTGGTCATAAATCAGGAAACAATGAAAACAAATCTTAATATTGGTTCTCATTTAATTGTAGCGTTTAGCGTTATCATCTTATTGTTGGTCCTATTGGGCCTGGCGGCATTCATGAGCACAGAAAATGTCGTTGAGACAGCACGACAGACCCCGGTTCTCTTGTTTATTGGAATGTTATGGTTGCTTATCCTTATCGCCAATATCGTGCTCGCAATTGTCGTTATACGCAACATCAATAATGGAATCACCAGGCGTAAGCAGGCAGAGGGGTCATTGCGGGAGAGCGAGAGTTTGAACCGTCAGATTCTGGACGCAACTAACGAAGCGATCTGTGGTTTGGACATGCAGGGCACCACCACCTTCATCAATCCCGCGGGGGCCAGGATGTTAGGCTGGGAAACACAAGAACTGGTAGGTAAGATTCAGCACAAGCTGCTGCACCACAGCAAAGCGGATGGCTCACCGTGCTCGTTTGAGGAGTGCCGTGTTTACGCTACCTTAAAAGATGGCAAAGTCCATAGCCATGAAGACGAGGTGTTCTGGCGTAAAGATGGCTCCAGTTTTCCAGTGGAATACACCTCCACACCCGTGTTCGAGGGTGAAGAGCCGGCCGGTGCAATCCTTGTGTTTCGCGACATCTCCGCACACGTACAAATCCGGACACAGTTGATTAAGTTAACCGAACGTTTGCAGGTCATGCCGAAAAACTTATTGGTGGCCCAGGTAGAGAAACTAAATAAACAATTAGCTGAGTCCCGGAACCATGCGGAAATTGCCAGCCGATCCAAGAGTGTCTTACTGGCCAATATGAGCTATGAAATTCGCACACCCTTGAACGCCATCATCGGGCTCACCCGCCTGATGCAAGGCAGTGTGAGGCCAAAACAGGAGCAGCAACTGAAAAAGATTGATGCCTCCGTTCAGCACCTGCTAACTTTCATCAATGACATCCTGGACCTGTCCAAGATCGAGTCGGGGAAGCTGGTCCTGGAGCAGTCAGAATTCCAGTTGAGCACCATTTTCGATGATGTGCGATCACTATTGAAAGAACTGATCGGGTCGAAGGACCTGATCATAACTACAGATTTAATCAAGATACCACAGTTGCTTCGGGGTGACCCCGGTCGTCTGAGCCAGGCCTTGCTCAATTATGCTGTCAACGCCGTCAAGTTTACCGAGGAGGGAACGATCTTCCTGCGTGCCAAATTGCTGGAAGAATATGATGATGCACTACTAATACGTTTCGAGGTGCGGGACACCGGGATCGGTATTGAGCCGGAGAAGATCCCCGACCTGTTTGATGCCTTTGAACAGTCTAATGTTACCAGCACGCATCGATACGGCAGTGCAGGTTTGGGTTTGGCCATTACCCGGCATCTGGCGCAACTGATGGATGGTGAGGCCGGGGTGGAGAGCGAACCGGGCCAGGGCAGTACCTTCTGGTTCACCGCCCGGCTTGGCCTGAGTGAGGCTGTCATACCTGCCGCGCGATCAGCCGAAGAGATGGCCACTGAAACGGGGCTCCTGCCCGGGCACCGCGGTTTACGCATCCTGCTGGCAGAGGACAATGCCATCAACAGTGAAGTGGCGGTGGCATTGCTCACTGGCGCGGGTCTGGTGGTGGACACGGCGGAAAACGGTCGGGAAGCAGTCGAAAAATCCCACGCCACGGCTTATGATCTTATCCTGATGGATATCCATATGCCCGAGATGGATGGATTGGAGGCAACACGCGTTATCCGTGCTATGGCCAGTGCAAGTGCAAGTGCAAGTGCCACTCATAAGGATATCCCGATCCTGGCAATGACTGCCAACGTATTATCAGAAGACCGTTTGGCCTGTCTGAATGCCGGTATGAATGAATTCGTCGCCAAGCCGGTTGAGCCGGATACGCTGTTCTCAACGATTGCCAAATGGTTACCGCTGGAACAGGACTGATAACAGGATTCGCCATTCATGGTCAAAAAGAGAATGGGTGGAGCCGAGGTACCGGAGCTCATTAAGGAAACCAATCCGGAGGTATAAGCTTATTTTCGACCGGCTAAGATTAACTCTGCAACCGTGGTAAATATCTTCAAAACCAGACGGATAGAACTTTCAGCAAACCGTTCGCTGTGAGTAAACTGAGTCGTGTTGTTTATGAGACACTAGGACCTGTATAGTTACGGCTTGTACTGTAAAAGGCACTTGCGAAAGAGAAACCCTGTGCTTTCGGTGATATGTTTCTGTCATATTGTCTAAGTTTCAATTGGTTGAGAACTGGACCAAATGAGTATTCGCGTTAAAGCTATCATTATCCTGCTTCTTTTTTCACTCATTCCTATAATCTTTTTTTCTACTGTCAGTGTTCACAAAGCCAGAAACATATTGCAGGAAGAAATTGGAAGTAGATTAGAGAACATCGCCATAGAAAAAGCCCACGCCATTGAAGAAATTCTTGATGCGCGTGTAGATGAGACCCACATCCTTGCCGCCCATCCCATGATTATCAACGCGCTTCACGAGGCCAAGCAAGGTTATGCCGGGCTGAGTAGGTAATCCCCCCATTAATTAATTGAATTCATAAGTAGAATTTTCTCGTAAACTAAACGAAGGAGATTCTTCATGAAAAAATCAAGATATAGCGATAGCCAGATACTGGCGATATTGAGCCAGGCCGAAGCCGGTACCCCTG
>JAJFLA010000044.1 GCA_021772935.1 Gammaproteobacteria bacterium | reverse complement strand
CAGGGGTACCGGCTTCGGCCTGGCTCAATATCGCCAGTATCTGGCTATCGCTATATCTTGATTTTTTCATGAAGAATCTCCTTCGTTTAGTTTACGAGAAAATTCTACTTATGAATTCAATTAATTAATGGGGGGATTACCCCAGTACGAATTATATATGTACAGCCACTTTGATACTTTTTTACGTTTAATTTCAGTTTGTTAAATATCATATTACAAATATCCCTATAACATACCCTATTAACTTGCTTGCAATATTGCCCAATGAAAGCCGACACGCACCACCCTGAACCCACGTTTGGTACACACTCAGCCATGGTGGCAAATCCTTACGCTATTCTTACACTACGCCAATCGTGGCACATGGCGGGACACCTACCGCCACCACAACGGCAAGCCCGGCCTCCAGAGCCAGTACAGGAGCCCTTGTTGGAGCTTTGCCGGCAGTTGACAGTAGGGGTGGGAAGTCTCTGATTGCAACGTTAGTAGCCGTTAAAAACGGGGCTAAAAAGGACTTGAAAGCAGGTCAGGTTTCCGCCGAGAGTGCAACTCACGCTAAACACCTCGTTGACGGTGGCCTATGATGTAGAGCTAGGGAAGCACACGGGTCGAGTTTTGTATTCGTCTGCTTGGTTACAGGAACTGAAATCATACGTCCACGTCTTGATGGCATGTATGACTCATTTCTTCCCACACTCCTTCTGAGGTGTGATACCTGAGAAGCAAGTCACGTTCCCCGACTTCAATTTGGCCCAAACCTTTTGACAGAATCTCGAATAGCTCTTCTTTTGCTTCAGGAGATCGCTCTGCTACATGACTCAAGAAGTCTTGGCCGTTACGAGAGTATCCAGCATACAGTGCATAGGCTAATAGACCCATATTTCCGTCGTTCATCGCTAACCCGATTACGTTCCCCCAAGATTCAAGATCTCTGGGGGCAATCAATGAAGAGAGCAAGAAACAATTAGCCGCGGGCTCTGTCTCGCCTCTACGATGATATACACCACCAAGGCTAAACCAGGCCAGCGCCGACAGAGCATCTGATCGAAGTGCTTCTCTACAGATTCGTTCAACCTCCTCATCTGAAATCTTACTTGGTTCAAACTCATCCCCGAAATCAGGTTTCCGACGATGATGCTCATCGATTTTGGTTTGCTCGCGAAGCCAAGCAAGGGCATGGCTTTTCAAGGACCATTCTGCGTCTCGTGGTTCTGGGGGGGCATTTAATTCTTGGTCAAATATTTCTTCTGATTCTCGAAATTGGCCATTAAACATCAGTGCATCAGCAAATAATAATTTGGTTTCCCTATCGCTGTCCATTGATAACGCACGTCGATAGAATTCTACAGACAACGTATATCGTTGAGCA
This sequence comes from Gammaproteobacteria bacterium, assembly GCA_021772935.1. Lineage (GTDB taxonomy): Bacteria > Pseudomonadota > Gammaproteobacteria > Xanthomonadales > SZUA-36 > SZUA-36. The sequence continues at coordinate 149,994 of JAJFLA010000044.1, read as the reverse complement.
TCGAACATTGCTCCTGCGAGCTCCTGCCAGAAATATGCTCTACTAAGGTACGTCTCATCTAGTCGTGCGGCAGCCCTGTACTCGCGGATTGACTCTCGAAGTCGTCCGGCACTCCGCAACAAGTTAGCAATGTTGTAATGGAGCATTGACGCTCGATTATCCTGCCCATGTTGTTCTGCCCAATCAGCCATACGCTTCAGAACATGCACTCCAAAGTTTCTTTCTGAGTTTGAAAGTCGGCGATGATTTGCAATGAAAGTAAACACTAGCACTTGAGCGGTGTCGACCGCGGAATCGCTCACAAAAAAACGTTCGGCAATTTCGAGTGCCTTATACATCTGATTTGCGCACGACAAGCACCGTGCAATCGGGAACGCAATTTTAATATCTTGCGATATTCGGGAGTGCTCAACAAACGGCCCAATAATTTCTGCGCCTTCAATAGAATGCCCGTGGAGATCTAGTGCCAATCCAATTCCAATGAAAATATCAAAATGCAATGACTTTTGAGCGAGAGTTTCGTCGTAGCCTTTTGGTGTATGCATTGTAAAACCATGGGTGGCCCCAAGCTGGACCTCCATACGATCTTCATCGATTATTATTTTGTACGGAGAGCTCTCGTCGCCATCAAGAGAAATAACATGAGAAATTTGGTTTGCAGCTCGCCTAAGATTTGAATTCAATTTAAAAGTTGGTATGCCGTGTGTTGTATCCTGCTGAATCGATACTTGAAATGTAATCGGGCAATTTAATCTGGGAGACCTCAACTCCCTGTATGCTTGTACTTCATTCTCAAGTCGATCCGCTGTTGATTCTCCCCAACAATCTTTTTCATTAAGATGAAACGTAATGCCCTTAGCTGTTCTTTTACCGTAGTACGGATCAAAATTATGGAACCACCGCACGAACAAGCGGCCGCTCGGGGCATGGTATCGAACTATCAGAACCGGCAGGTCGAGTGAAGCGAAATATTCACCTTTGGAAATTGGGAACCATAGTGTTAATGCCTTGTTTAAGGATACTTCGTCTGTGGCTTTGAGCTGCACTAAGAATATCGCACCGCTAGCAAGATCGTTCTCGTCGAATATTTCAATTTCGGAGTCGATCCCGTAGTCCTGATCAAGATCTCTGTATACCCAACGTGAAGGAATAGTGGTCCGAATCATTGCTCGCGATTCCGCTTCCAGTTGGTGCTGACGTGGCCTCTTAGGCATTAAGACTCCGCATTCTAGTTTTGATTCTTAAAGACTCGTTTCCATATAGGATCACCCAGACAAAGCTCAGAATGGACCACTTTATGCTGGTGTGTCAATCTGGCAAGGCTCAAATACTAATGGCAATTCTACAAATTTCGAACCTGTGCCAATTTGGGCTAATCACCTCAGCGCTCAATTGTCTTTCTGTTAGGCTGTCGCCGCAATTCTTAGCAATTCCAGTTCCTCCTTCATAATTCTGACTGTTTGAGCCTCACCTCCGCAAAAACATGGCGCTTCCGCGATTCTCGGGATCTCTCGAAGGACAGCTCTTGGGCTTGATATACCAGCGCGAAATATTGCTCCCAAGAATTTTGTGCTGCGATCGTTAGTTGGTGATTCGAGAAAATCGTTCACTAGAGCTCGAACTTTGGGCACAAGTGATGGGGCCCCGTTTAGAAGACTAATGACAGTTCTTACAGCAGGATCTTCCTTAGCTTCAAAAATCTCCTCGGCAAAAGGTGCGAAACAAGATTCGTCATATAAATAGGTAGATCTGACGACGTGAAGCTCACTCCCTTGAACCCAATACTCAATGTCAGGTAGTGCTTCTGAACTATCTAAGAGAAGTTTAGGGTCACGATCTGGACCAGCTAGAAGAAACCTAATCCCAGACCCTAACCAACGTTCATTAAAGGACTCAACTGGTGGACTTCCATATGAACAGGCCAAAAGGGTTGATCGTCCAACTTGCCAGGCATTAGCCAAGTCTCCATAGTCGATTACGTCTAGATTTACCCTCTCTGCCCGAATTCTTCCCTCCTTCCTTTCTCGAATAGCGCTCTCATGATGAAGCTTCATATCCGTCAGCGTTCTTAGTAGAAATGATTCTTGTGCTCCATCAACAATCGTGTGGTGGGTTGGGCATAAGAGAATGAGGTTTTGGTATGAATCAAGCTGAGCTGATGTTAGTCCTCCAGTGCCGCGCGGCCCGAACGGTCGGCGAGAGCAAATGTGAGCTTCTTCACCCACTATTACATCGCTGTCACCGGTATTAAGAACTAGTTGCTGATCACAACCTGGGTAAGCGCATTCGTTTCCACTTCTTGCCCAGAGCAACTTTCGATCTCTAATTGTTATTCCCATTTTTCGGTCTCAATTTTTCTCGTCACATAAGTCTACCCAATCTCTGCACTAGCTGTGATCCTTTAGTAAGTTGTTCATTCGGGCCTCATGTCAAACTGGCCTCTGTTCGGTCCCTAGTTCCGCTCTTGAGCCAGTACCGGCGATGTAACACGATATCGCGGCAAACAGCGGCGCATTACCTCGCAAAAACAAGAGCCCGGACTCATCGGCCGGAGCCTTAACACTACCACTTGATAGGGTTAATAGTGGGGATCAGCCCCCACAACAACTTGAGAGTTCGAGGATCGTATTGCCGAGAATGGTGTTTGCTCAATTCATCACCCTTACTCCCCCTCAAAGCATTCTAGAACTGAGGGCTATTTAACAGATAGTGTTTATTTCGACCTTATCAATTTTCGGATTAGTCGAATAAACCAGACAAATACGCCTATCGCGCCCAATGAAGCCAGCCCGGCCCCGCTATACCATAATAATTGCATTATCAAAGACGATAGCTCACTCAACCAACTACCAACATTGACTAGCAAGAGGGAGAGCAACGTTATTAGACACAGAATGATAAAAAGTGGAAAAAGTGTGCCACGTAATACCCATGGTAATGGTTTCCACGATTTTGGACCCGGATCATGATTTGTTAGCTCACCAAGCTCACTTTTAGGGTTAATTAGGAACGGCATCCAGTATTTTTTATGGGAGTAGAATAGATGAGAATTCTCATGCCCCTCACCCGAACAGTCTTTAAATGACTCACTGTCAACTACACACTTCTGGATCGAAAAAAGATCACTATGACCATATCCTTTTTCGCAGATATTTATCACTTCGTTACCGTCAAAACCAATTCTTCCCGATGGCCCTGAGTCCCAAATAGTCAGTTGTGCCATCGGAACAATTGAGTCTTTATCTCCATAATGATTAAGCACATCGTCAACCAACCCAGCTTCAATAACGCTCTTCCAATCAAAGTCAGGGCGCAGTATGCAGCCAGTCAGAATAATTCGGCCAAATCTAAGTTGTTCTTCAGGATTTTTACCAATCTCCGCCCTAAGTAGATGCCCCAATAGCCATGTACCAAAGCTGTGAGCAATTACATCTGGCTTGCCAGAATAACCGCTTATCTTCGCCTGTCTACTTTGTCTAGCGAGCTTTTCCCTAAGTTGGTTTTGAAATTTCTTGCGACGCCAGGGTAAAAGAACACCAAGTCTCACAATGCCATATTTGTATACCGCAACAGGTACAGACTTGCCCCAAGTTCTGCCCAATAACCAATTAAACTCCTGTTGCCAGGCTCCCGTGGTGTTCATTCCATGGATTGCAACTACCCAATCTACAGATCTTGTCTGCTCAAGCCTTCGCTCATAAACTTTAACTTCCTCAACACCTCCATGTTGGGTGAATGCCTCTCTGCACTCTGGGCAGTTAGCATGAGATTCCTCATCAGCTTCCAGTTCGTAAGGACAACAAGGGCAATGATAGCTAAGTTTCACCTCAACCCATCCATCGCGCGCAAACCTTTCCAGAAGTTCCTCTCCGAGCTGCTGAGGTGGAGGAAGATCACTCACTTTGAAAGTGTTGAAGCGACGTTCAGATTTGATTCTTAGAGCCTTGATTTGTGAACCGCTCCAATTACCAGACAATTCAGTCCAATATTCAACAGGCGGTGTATGTGACAAGCTTTCCATTCAATTAACTCCTCAAGATTGGTTGGAGTCTCATGTTTCTGTGTAAATGACAAATTACTGATAATTGCCTAATTTAATCAGGATGGTCCAAACTTCATGGGCTGTCATTTGGGCCCAAAGCCTTATCCGAGCATCCTTACCTATAAGTTGAACTCTTAAGGGACGGTTCAATCCGTCTGTTCCAGAGCTTTCCTGGAAAACAAACACTCCATCCTCACCTTGAAAATCACTAAGTTGAGTAGTTCTTATGGAGTTTCTGACATCTTTTACAACTGACTCTTCCCAGTAAGCTTTAGTCTTAGAATTAGCTGCAAACTCAATATATGCCCCCCCTGACGCTAAGCGCGATTTTTGGGTGCGTATTTCTGGATTTGGTTTAGAATTAGTGGGAACATTCTGCTGATCGAGATTACGACATACTGTAGAGATATCGACCTGTCCACGATCCAGTTCAGAAAGGTCTATTAGTTGTCCAATTACATGCCTTGCTTCCCTGATGGCATTTTTATGCTCTTCATCAGCGATTGGCTTAGCGACGAACAATGCGGCCAAACCAAAATCTAGATGTGCTTCAAATCGAGTAATTGCCCTGTCATCAAGTCTCCTATAAGCCCTGTATTCAAACGTGTCTAAACCTTCCACTTCTTTATAGTTTTTGTCCGCAACTGCAGTCCACCCCTGTGCAACTTCTTGCCACTGGAGTTGGAAAACGGAATGTCTAAATGAAATAGATGTTAGTTTAGGTTTGTCTGGAAACGTATTTACCGTTTTTCCATTCCAAACCTTGGAAAAGCCTTTTTCCTTAACTTGACCTTGAATTTTCGGTTGTGTTAAGTCTTTTCGCAGACTAGAAGTTAAATTATAGAGGTACACATGTTGATTACCCCAACCTTCTACTAACTTTAACCAGCTATCAACATCACTAAGTATTAATTTGCCTGATTCAATTGCTTCATTAAGATTACGTTCAAAATCGTTTTTGTTTTTACCTATTGGAATTTTTTTTGAACGCAACAATTCTTTAATAAACCGATTACCTTGCGCTCGGATAATCCCAGCAGCCAAGCGTTTTAGTTCCAATACATCACGCTCTGGCGGTGGTTTGATTGTCATCTCTTCACCTGAAGTCATTAGCTATTGTTATCATTTTTCCAATAGAAATTGATTGTGTGCTCACTAATTGTCAAGTGAAGCTTCTTCTTTGAGGATCTTGATTGCCTCCGAATAACGCGATGAACCGAGCCAACTCGGTGCCTTTTCCTCAATATATTTCCAAATCGCGACATCTGCTTCAGTCCGGACGCCGAGTCGGACATTTTCAAAGAAGTAGCGCTCATGATTTGCTGATTGCTCTATCCAAGCATCTGAAACAGTTTCTATAGTGGGTCGATCGTGCTCTTTCAGAGTCGCAGTCGCAAGTATGAAGTCTACTTCTGCTGGCATTCCGCTGACCTTTAAAGGCCATGGAACCACGAGTAAGCCAGAAGCATTCACAGGAGTTATGGCTGATATAGTCTTTTCGCAGAAGTATCGGCGCCAGCTCTCTTGCCAACTTCCTGATACATTTCGAAATTGCGCGCCGACACACCCCCAAGACGCCCCCAATTTACCTTTCTTTACACCCGGCTGCTCGGCTTGCCAGAGATATTCAGCCTCTATAAACAAATCCTCAACACGAGTGGTTGGAGCAATGAATGGAACCAATACTGCCTGACCAATTGAAACATCAGTATCCAAAGTCATAGTAAAGGTATTTCCGCGCGACCTAGATCGACGTCCATATACCAAAGGGGCGCTAACGTATTCCTTCTTATCGATTTGAAGGCGTTGATTACGCCACTCTTTTCTCTTATCTAGGGAGTCCCAAAGGAGAGATCCGATGATTAAAATTGCGCCTTGCATCTCTTCTCCAGTGACGAACAACTAACATTCAGTGCTTGATTTTAGACCTAATTGGCAAAAACTAAATTTACGACTATTTCTCTTGGGTAAAGCCATTTCGACATCTCTACACCAAACATTAGACGTGCTATTTCTCTTTTGACCTTAACCTACTGATCGTTTAATACTTATATTTTATAATACTATCAAATCATTAGAAGAACGGATCTTGCTCAGGCCTACTAATTAAGAATCAGACTCGTGACTATTACTTAAATAAACATGGACAATTAAAGTCTGGGCAGGATGATTCAAGAACTCCCTTACGTGCGCCATACTTTTAGAGGAGAGAGGCTAGATTTCTGCAAATACATCCTCATGCTCAATGTCATCAACATTATTGTTGTACCTGACGTCTAAGTATCTTTTCACTGCACTAAAATTGGGCGTTTGTTGTTTTACGACCAACCCCCAAGTCTGTGCGATTGCCATGATCGTCGTAAATTTTGGTGGCTCTAGGTCAGCTTTTGTAAAAAGTGTCACAGGCACTGGGATGTCATCTTTGGTTTCTTCCCTAAACATTAACTCCATAGATAGTTCGCGAAACCTCTCCATTGGAGCTCCAACTCCAGCAAGCATGTTCACACGATAATTTACCGTGTGGTTAGCCAAAAACAACAGTATGTGCCAGTCTTGATAACCCTCCTCTCTTAGAGCCCTAACAAACTCCTGAAAATTCCCACTCTTGTTCCACAATGGGAGACTAAGACAAATCGGCTTGATGGCTCGCTTGTATCTGTTGTTTATTGCTTCTACTGCTTTTTCCCTTGTGTAGCCTGGACCGGGACCGTCTTTCCATTTCAGTTCTAAATGACATTTATCCTCTAATGCTATCGGATCTGCCAAAGGAAAAGAGGAGGATCGACAGTCCGCATTGAAGTTATCCTCCGAAATCAGCTCGGAAAAAAGTTCGGAATATGGACGCACTGAAAATGCTTTGCCCGGCAATCCTTGCTTCATAGCATGATGAAGTAATGATAGGAAATCGTCATCTGGTAAAACAGTACACCCTTGAAGAATCGAGATAGCAGCTGCGAATACTTCGGCTCTCAGGCTTTCAACTTTCTCCGCATCCGCAGTCAATATCCTAGGGAAGGCGACTCTATATGACGCCATAGCATTGTCGGGGACCTGTTCAACTTCAATACTATCGATAGACTCTTCAAGATGAAACTCGACTTTAGCAGTTAGTGGCAATAGGCAGAGGTCATGATGCGCTAAATCTGCTATTACAATTTGAAGAGTGGCAGCGAATTCTTCTGCTGCGATTGTCGTTGAATAATCTGCTTTACTTTCAATAATCCACCTTATCCCCAAGGCATCCCAAGTAATTCGCCTCGTTGATCCTAAATCAGAGAAAGGAGCGCAGTTCATCTCTTCTATGGCTTTCGCTGCGAGACGCTCTTCAGAGACTTTGTATAACCAAGTGGTTTCATCAGAACATAGGCTGTTAAAGGCACTGCGGTTTATCTCATCCAACTGCCAATCCTCTACCATTTTCTCGATATAAACGGAAACGTTTTGCAATGTCCGCTTCGCTACAATTCTTGAAACTGCTGCATGAAATAACAGTCGCTGCATGTCACCATGCTCCTGTATTTCTTGCGGATCGCGTTGGTAAGCATTTTGCGCGGCAATGGCTAACCATACTGTCGTCATAAAGTTAAGCCACTCGCCACTAGAATAGCAGCAATCGCAAAATTGTATGGCGGCCTTTAGAACAAAATCCTTGTTTTCAATGTCGTCCAATTTGTGCGCTAGGAAAATCACACCTGCAGCGTAGTACTTTGCAGCCTGGAATAAACCGAGTGATGAGTAACAATCGGACAGAAAGAGCATTGAAAGTAGTGATCCGCGCATTGTTTCTGCGGAAAACCACCGTACTTTAGATTCATGAAGCTGCTGAATGGCAAGAAGAATATTGCCTAATTTGTAATATGCAATGGCACGATCCCTACACTTCTCAGCGGCAGCATGTCCGCCAATCCGATCGGCCAGTATTTCGTCAGTCCGTTGAGCAAGCCCAATAAAGCGAGCGTCCTCACCGATTAATGGCGTTAGAGCTACTAGTGAATCAGAAAACGACTCAGCGGGAAATAGCGGTGCATCATCTACAATGTCGAAAAGAGACTCCCAATATTCAAACGCATCTCCAATCGCTAGTTCCGCATTGGCACTGTCACGATATGGTAAGAATCCGATTCTTCCTGCGGTGACTAAAAGTTGACACCGTGTGTTAGCAGATAGGTCTGTCGCAAGTAATTCAACTACCTTGGAATGCAACTGGCAACTCCATCGATGTAATAAAACCACATCAATTTCTAAATGCTCACACCGAAACGCGGTTGAGCAATAGCTTGCAAGGATTACGGAATCCTCCATTTCTGTTGGACTTTCGAGAGAAGAAATATCAGAAAAATATTCTTCAAGGAGAGGTAATTCTGCAGTCAAGTTATTTAAGCCCCTAAGCGAAGCAACGCAAATTTCGTAAATTGCGTTGCGCCTTAGATTAGGAGCTGTTTCGATACTTAAGAACCGCCTCATGCAATGTACCCAATCACGTAGATCTGGTTTTACACTTTCGTTAAACGTGGCCCTTCTCAATGATTGCTTGATTTCAATAAAATCGGCAAAGTTTCCTGGTTGCCTATCATCTACTAGCCATCTATCTTTTCGCTGCATATACCAATCTGGCTCAGTTGACTCGCGCGGGTACATGTCTGCTGGCACTTCGAGGTATTCCTGAGCGATCCAAAATACATCTGTAGCAACTAAATTCTCTGCGATTGCCTGACCATCGAAGATTTCTAACTCAGCACCAAACTCCCCATTACACCAATGTTGCAAGCGGTGACGTTCTGCTACCGCAATATCTGCCTCACAAAAATAGACGATGCAGTTCGGTAGATAATCGGAGTTACACATGGTCCGAATATCACTTCGAATTTTTGTACCAATGTTGCCCTGTTGCAGCGAACACCCAAATACAATTCTCGAAGATGGGTCACCCCCAAGAAATGTGGAAGTGGCGATAGGGGTTGACTGCAGAAAACTACGGTACGTCTCAAAGTCTCGACCTTGGTCGCCGCCACTTCCCACCGGGCCAGTTGCTGGCAAGATTCGTTGACAAATTCTTAGCCTGGAAAAATCTCTGGCCAGGTCTTCGAAGCGATGATGTTCATTTCTTACCCGTAGCTGATTTAGCTGAAATCGAATGTACCGGACTAGTTCTGGGACAGATGACATACGATTGGCCGCCTAAATAGAGTGCTGCTTAAGTATACAAAATCAACAAGCACTTCAAGCTTAGCACTCACTAGCCCTGCCTTGTGAAATTAACGACTCCGCAAAACAAAAGCCCCGACACTCAGGACGGGGCTTAAGGATTACTCGTTAATAGGGTAAATCATAGGGTTTTTAACCCTGACTCTTTCTTAACTATATTTATCAGTAAGTTAGAGATCATATTGGCTGGGGGTGAGGGATTCGAACCCCCGCTGGCGGAGTCAGAGTCCGCAGTCCTACCACTAGACGAACCCCCAGGAAACCTGGGTATAGTTTAGCGTTTGGAGTACTGTGTTGCCTTACGTGCTTTGTGCAAGCCGACTTTTTTGCGTTCGACTTCACGTGCATCACGGGTTACATAGCCTGCTTTACGTAATGGACTACGCAATTCGCCGTCGTATTCCATCAGTGCGCGTGTCAAGCCAAGACGGATAGCGCCGGCCTGACCGGAGATACCGCCGCCTTCAACCGTGGCGCGAATATCAAACTGCTTGGTCATTTCCAGCTTTTCAAGTGGTTGACGAACGATCATGCATGCCGTTTCGCGTCCAAAGAATTCATCGATGGGACGGTTATTGATCGTGATAGCGCCAGTACCCTTGCTCAGGAAAACCCGTGCTTTGGAAGACTTGCGCCGTCCGGTACCGTAATACTGTTCAGTAGCCATATATCTATTATATCCGTGTGTAATTTACGAACTACAACTCAAGTTGAGTCGGTTGCTGAGCCTCGTGTGGATGTTCCGGACCTGCATAAACATGCAGTTTACGGTACATAGCACGACCCAATGGGTTTTTAGGCAACATGCCTTTAACTGCATTTTGCAGCACACGCTCAGGGTGCGTATCCAGCAGTTTGCCCAGGCTGATTGATTTCAGATTGCCGATGTAACCAGTGTGGCGATAATACATCTTATCCTCCAGCTTGTTACCGGTTACCTTGATCTTTTCGGCATTGACCACCACCATGTGATCGCCTGTATCCATGTTTGGAGTGAACTCTGGCTTATGCTTGCCACGCAAACGATGCGCGAGCTCAGTGGCCAGTCTGCCCAGGGTTTTGTCTGTTGCATCGACTACGCACCACTCGCGTTTTATCGTTGCTGGTGTCGCTGTAAAAGTCTTCATTATTACCGTTCTCTGTCAATAACCCGGGTCACCGAGTGAAGGGCGGGAATTTTACTGGCTTAGCGCCCCAGTTTCAACCACCTGTACGCTTATTTTTCAGGTTTTCTGATCGCAAATTTTGAGCCGCTCCACCGGTTCGCCCTTTTGCAGGTGACTATTGATAATTTCATCGACATCTTCCTCATCAACATAGGTGTACCAAACCCCTTCCGGATACACCACGCAAACGGGCCCCAGCTCGCAGCGATCAAGGCATCCCGATGTATTAATCCGTACCTTACCCTGCCCGGCCAGACCCAGTTTCTTTATCCTGGCCTTGGCATAGTCACGCAGCTCAGCAGAGCCGCATTGATTACAGGACGGACGCTCAGAGTCTACACCGCGATCGTTGGTACAAAAAAACAGATGTCGTTGATAGTATTGGCGCATAAAAACCTGTAGTTCCTTAAAAAACCTCAGGCCTATTCATAACCCGGATGCTTGCGTCCAGAATAAACCAAGGCTTGCTTAACCATAGTCTGTTCAGAAGTTATAAACCACATTCATGGTGGTGGTTGTATCAGTTTTGTCACTGACTCCAGCAGGTACATCGGTGTTATTACGAATTTCGAAGCCCAGTTTCAACGCAAAACGACTGTTCATCGCAACCGTCAAACCCGTGTTGAACTGCGTGAATGTATTATCGGCTCCCGACTCAACTAACAGGCGGTTATTCCATTGGGTCGATGGCGTGATCACCCAGACACCATCGACCAGTGCTCTCACGATGACTTCGCCACTGTTTGCCCCGGTATTCGCGTCTTCCAGGTCTCGATAACCCAGACCGATCTCGGCTTTGAGTTCATGTCTGTCAGTTTTTATCAACTGACGACCATAGCCTACGGTGACTGTCTGCTGTGGGTCGTAGGCACCAAATTTATCAGCATCCCAACGGGCCACCCCCAACACGTAGCTCTTTTCATCGAGCTTGCGATCAGCCTGAAATTCCGCCGTGTAGCGCTCGGCATCCTTGGAGCCGTCATTGGAAGAAGTCAACGCTGCGCCGGCAAACCTAAACTGCCAGTTTTCTGAGCTCTTGATAATTTCCAGTTTCAGATTTAGTGTTTCCGTATCCGAGTTACCGCTTGTGCTGACAAAACCAAACTCCCCGGTTCCATTCCAACTGGTATCTACAACAGATTCCTGCTCTTGTGCCTGAACACCCGAGGTCAATAACAACAAGCCTGCCAACAGGATTTTTACTGGATAATTCATTACCTGCTCCTTCGAAGCATTAAAAAGTTTGCGGATTATATAGTCTTGAAGATGGAAAACACAGCTTCTTTCACGTAGTACAATAAGACCCTGTTTCCCATTAAAATCAGGTTGATATTTATGTCGCGCAGCTATTCATCATTGGATCATTTTATTATCGGCGTTGATAGCGCCTTGCGTATGGCAAGTGCACAACAAAATGGAACCCAACGACATAGTCCGGCAGAGTCAATACCCGAAATTGTCATGGAAGAGCCGCAACGACGACATGCGGCGGGGCTGATGCGTATCAACCATGCGGGTGAAATTTGTGCCCAGGCCTTATATGCAGGTCAGGCGGCTACCGCACGCAACCCGAACGTCCAGGCTGATATGCAACAGGCGGCCAATGAAGAAATCGATCACCTGAGCTGGTGCAAACAACGCCTCGATGAACTGCAAAGCAAACCCAGCCTGCTGGACCCCTTTTGGTATGCAGGTTCGTTTGCCATCGGTGCCGCAGCCGGTCTGGCGGGTGATGGCTGGAGCCTGGGTTTCCTTAAAGAAACCGAAAACCAGGTCGAAGCACACCTCGAAGGTCATATCGAAAAACTACCACCTGAAGACGCTCGCAGCCGCGCCATATTAGACCAAATGAAAATTGATGAAGCCAAGCACGCGCAAATGGCTGAGGATTCCGGTGCATTTGATTTACCGCGACCGGTACGCACCGCGATGAAACTGACCGCAGCCGGCATGAAGGCGATTGCCTACAGGGTTTAGACCTGATGGTTCTACTCCTCTTCCCAGCTCGCTGAACCCGTAATAATTACATTGAAGGAGCACTGGCTTGCTCTCGTAGTGCTTTCAGCGTAAGACCTGCTGGCGCCGGTATAGATTCACGATCATTGCGCGAAGTCCACTGCATCCTCCAGTCCTCAAGAGAGGTGGACTCGGTGAAGGGAAAAACCTGCTGACGAAAATCGAGCTTGCCGGTAAACGTAATTGAATCAGTTCTTTTGGGGTTTTCGGGTACAGGATTGGTAAATTGGAATACCAATTCGAAGCGACGCAGACCTGCATCAGTCTTCCAGCCAGCACCTTTCACGGTCCATGGCGCAGCAAATACACCAGTGGCCAAACCCGTATTCAGTTTGAAATCCCGGTGCTTTTCTTTATCATTCCAGCTCTGCTTGCCATCCACAACATATGGCCCTTTGGGCTGACTGCGGTTCAACATGGCGTAGGCCAATTGCAACATTAATGAAGGCGCCTGAATCAATGGCTCAATATCCGGGCCCTGTTGTTTAAAACCACGTGAAAGCAGTACTTTTCCGTTGACCATCAGCAATTCACCACTGAGAACCCCGTCTGGAGCAACCTGTTCTACCTGTATCAGCAGGTCGCCGCAAATACAACGATGAAAAAGCCAGCGTGCATGAAAGCCAGTGTCACCAAAATCTACATCCAGTTCAGTTACCACTGAATCCCGCCACAAAGTACCCTTTTCCACCTGGGCGATAGCAGTCTGTAATCCCATGAGCAGCCAACAGCAACCGGCCAACAGCAAGCAAGGTATTGAACGCCACCGTTTTTTCATCTCAAAAAAACATCCTCTTCAGTGCTTGCCCTGGATCATCTTCACGCATGAACGCCTCACCCACCAGGAATGTGTTGATTCTGCAAGCCTGCATGCGTTTCACATCGTCAGCCGTCTTGATACCACTTTCGGTCACCAGCAACTGTTCACCTGACAACATCTTTTTCAATCGTTCGCTGGTTGCCAACGAGGTCTCGAATGTATTCAGATTCCGATTATTCACACCAATCAGATCATGGTCAAGACGCAGTGCCCGTTCCATCTCGGCCTCATCATGCACTTCAAGCAATACATCCATACCGGATTCTTTCGCCAGCGCCAACAAATCCTGCAGTTTCGATTCTTCGAGTGCGGCAACAATCAACAAAATACAATCAGCACCCATCACCCGTGACTCCAGCACTTGCCAGGGATCAATAATAAAGTCCTTGCGCAATACCGGTAACAAACAGGCGGCACGGGCTTGTTGCAGATGGCTGGCCTCACCCTGGAAAAAATCCTTGTCGGTGAGTACGGATAAACAGGCGGCACCGGCTGATTCATAAGATCTGGCGATGGCATCCGGTTGAAAATTTTCACGGATCACACCGGCACTGGGTGACGCCTTTTTGACCTCCGCAATGACTGCTGGACCGTTTTGCAAGGCCTGTCTCAGTGAACGCTCAAACCCACGTGAGGGAACACAGTGTTTCGATTGAGCCGCCAGGTCTTTAATCGACACAAGCAACTTGCCAGCATCAACCTGTTCGGCTTTACGCTGCAGTATACGCTGCAAAATTGAAGGAACTGCCATCAGAAACCCTGGGTCATGGCTATCAATTGCTGTAATTTTTCCAGACCAGTGCCACGTTCCAGTATCTCATTAGCAATCGTTACACCGACCTTGATAGAATCTGCAATACCGGCAACATACAATGCAGCGCCAGCATTCAATGCAATCAGACGCGCCGCACGTTGTGATCGTTCATCCTTCTCTCCTGCTAACGCAGCTGTTAGCAACTGTAATGATGAATCTACACCGTCGACGACTAAGGCTTGCAATGACTCGCGTTTAAAACCCAGTTGCTCCGGCTGCAGTGTATATACGTTAACCTCATCATTTTTAAGCTCGGCAACATGGGTGTCAGCTGCCAGGCTGATCTCGTCCAGACCATCATCGGAGTGCACCACCATGACGTGTTCAGATCCAAGCCGTTGCAAAACCTCTGCCATTGGACGACACAAAGCGCGGTCATAAACACCGATTAACTGGCGTGTAAGACCTGCAGGGTTGGCCATTGGGCCCAGGATATTGAACAAGGTTCGCATTCCCAGTTCATTGCGTGCAACGGTGACGTGACGCATGGCGCTGTGGTGCATCAGTGCAAACATGAAACCGATACCCAACTCATTGACACACTGCGCCACCTGTTCCGGTGAAATATCCAGCCGTACACCAGCCGCTTCGAGCACATCCGCACTACCGGAGCTGGAAGATACCGAACGGTTGCCGTGTTTTGCCACTCGTCCACCCGCCGCTGCCACCACGAAACAGGCCGCTGTTGAGACATTAAACAAGTTAGCGCCATCACCACCCGTGCCGACGATATCTACCAGATGCGGCCCGATGACCTGCACACCACTGGCATACTCCCGCAGCACCTGCACGCCACCTGTAATCTCATCGATGGTTTCACCTTTGATCCGCATACCCAGCAAAAAAGCACCGATCTGCACATCGGTTGAGCCAGCAGACATGATCTGACGCATGACCGCCACCATCTCTTCGGTAGAAAGATTCTGTTTTACAGAAATACGGCTCAACGCCGCTTGAATATCCATATATTTATTCCAACTTAGTGTTGTATGTGAGCTTGTTGGCCAGCCAGCTGGGTGGTGTTGATGAAGTTCTGCAGCAGATCATGACCACAGCGGGTCAAAATGGATTCGGGGTGAAACTGCACGCCTTCGATTGACAGGCTTGAGTGTTTAAGACCCATTATCTCTTCAATTGAACCATCCGCATTTTCAGTCCAGGCAGTGACGTCCAGACATTCGGGTATGGCGTCTTTACGCAACACCAGGGAGTGGTAACGGGTCGCTTCGAATGGCTTTGGCAAGCCCTCAAAGACACCCACACCACGATGATGCATCATCGACGTTTTACCATGCATGACCTGATCTGCCCGCACCACCTGACCACCAAACACCTGCCCAATACACTGGTGCCCCAGGCAAACACCCAGGATCGGAAACAAACCCCCAAGCTCGGCAACCACTTCAAGCGATATACCGGCTTCATCCGGGGTACACGGCCCTGGGGAGATCACGATACCCTGGGGATTCAGCTCGCGAATCTCCGCCGTGGTGATGGCATCATTACGCACGGTTTTCACTTCCGCACCCAATTCACCCAGGTATTGCACCAGGTTATAGGTAAAGGAGTCATAATTATCGATCATCAGGATCATATGCATATCATCTAATTGATTTTAATGTATTTAAAGCACTCACCAAGCTGCTGTAGTAACGCAATTTGCCACCACGATCTGTTGCCATCGGTGAATGATGCAAACTATACGCATCTGTATTCCTGATGATATCTGTGAAGCACGCCGAAATCGACTGATAAACGTTGTTGGCAGATTTTACGCGAGAAAAATATCATCGTCATCAAAACAACCGGTTTGCTCGCACTCCAATTGGTTCAGGAAGTCTCAAGCAAACTGAAACATCAATCGGTACCCAGCCTGACGGTTGTAAGCCAATCTGATTTAAACACCTATGATGGCCTTGACTTCAAGGAAATCCTCAAAAGCGTATGCGCCCCATTCACGACCGTTACCAGATTGCTTGTAACCACCAAACGGCACATCAAAACCACCTGATGCGCCATTGATATGTACCATACCGGTTCGCAACTGGCGGGCAACGCGGTTGGCGCGTTGCAGATCCGCAGATTGCACATAGCCGGACAAACCATAAACAGTGTCATTGGCGATCTCGATGGCTTGTTCTTCGCTGTCATACGGTATCAGTGCGATGACTGGTCCGAAAACTTCTTCCCGGGCAATCGTCATCTCGTTGTGGACATTGGTGAATACCGTTGGCTTGACGAAATAGCCCGTCTCAAGACCATCAGGCTTGCCCAATCCGCCGGTAGCCTGTTCGCTACCCTCGTCAAGTGCTTTTTTGATCAAACCCTGAACCCGATCGAATTGCAATTGGCTGACCAAAGGCCCCATTTGCGTTTGCTCTGAGAGCGGATCACCGATTTTAATACGTTCAGCAGTTTGCACAGCTATCTCAGTCGCTGCAGCAATGCGACTGGCCGGGACCAGCATCCGGCTTGGCGCATTGCAGGATTGGCCGGTATTACCAAAACAATCAAGCACACCTGCAGTGACCGCTTTTTCCAGGTCGGCATCATCAAGAATGATATTGGCCGATTTACCACCCAGCTCCTGCGCCACGCGCTTGACAGTATCGGCAGCAGCTTTGGCAACCAGTATGCCGGCCCGGGTCGAGCCGGTAAAAGACACCATGTCAATATCAGCATGGCGAGAAAGTGCTGCGCCAACACCCGGCCCGTCACCATTAATCAGGTTGAACACACCAGCAGGGACACCTGCTTCATGCATGATGTCGGCAAACAAATAGGCCGACAACGGTGCTATTTCGCTTGGTTTGAGCACCATCGTGCAGCCAGTTGCCAGCGCTGGTGTAACTTTGCAGGCGATCTGGTTGATCGGCCAATTCCATGGTGTGATAAATGCACATACGCCAACCGGCTCTTTGATGACGTTACTGCCACCAATGCGTTCCTCAAATTCAAATGTCTTCAATGCTTTGATGGCTGCTGCTAAATGACCGCTACCACAGCCAGCCTGTGCCTTATACGCCAGTTTCAGTGGTGCGCCCATCTCAGCGGTAATTGCGTCAGCTATTTCCTGATAGCGTGATTGATATACTTCCAGGATACGTTCCAGCAATGCAATTCTCTGCTCACGGCTGGTTTGTGAAAAACTGGAAAACGCCCGCTTAGCCGCAGCCACAGCCTTTTCGACATCGGTCTGATCACCCAGGCTGATCTTTGCAATCGACATTTCAGTCGCTGGGTTGATGACCTCCAGAAGCTGATTTGAATGCGCCGGGACCCAGCGACCATCGATATAAAACTGTGTGCAATTTTTCATAGTGTATTGAGGTCCAGTAATCGGTTTGTTGCTTATGATTGGTGGTTTTGACCAGCTTACAAGCCCCTTGAAGCTCGGTCTACAGCGGTGATTAACGCACGCCCTTTGTTACGGGTTTCCTGCCATTCTTTTTCAGCATCTGAATCAGCTACAATGCCGGCGCCTGCCTGTACGTGCAGCTTGCCTTCGTGAATAACTGCGGTGCGAATGGCAATGGCGAGATCGGTATCATCGTGCCAACTGATATAACCTACGGCACCCGCATAAATATTGCGTTTAACTGGTTCGAGTTCGTTGATGATTTCCATTGCCCGGATTTTGGGTGCACCTGACAGGGTTCCTGCTGGAAATGCAGCCCGAATGGCATCCATGGCACAAAAGCCTTCATCAAGATCAGCCTGTACTTCGGAAACGATATGCATGACATGAGAATAACGCTCGACCACCATTTGATCAGTCATCTCCACACTACCTGTTTTTGCCACGCGGCCAATATCATTACGCCCCAGGTCGATCAGCATCAGATGTTCCGCACATTCTTTCGGATCCATCAATAGCTCTTCGGCCAGTGCCAGATCTTCAGCAGGCGATGCACCACGGTGTCGTGTGCCTGCAATTGGTCGTAGTGTGACCCGCCGGTTCTGTACACGCACCAGCACTTCTGGTGATGAGCCAACGATTTGTGTATCGCCAAGATCAATAAAATACATGTAGGGTGAGGGGTTCAGGGCTCGAAGTGCACGGTATACGTCCAATGGCCTGGCTTGGTACGGCACACTCATGCGCTGTGACAGAACGACCTGAAAGATGTCACCGGCAAGGATGTATTCTTTGCTTTTTTCGACTGCCGCAACAAAGTCCTCACGGTTGAAGCCGTAGGAAAAATCACCTTCTTCTACTGCCTCACCCGAGACCCGAAGACCATAACCCGTGCTGGTCGAGCGTAATTTCTGTTCAAGCTCATCCAGACGTTGCTGCGCCTGGGCAAATGCGCCTGGCTGACCAGCATCAGCATGAACAATCAACCACAAGCGCCCTTCAAGGTTGTCCAGAACCGCAACTTCCTCTGATAACAACAGTTCGATATCAGCTGTTCCAAGGTCGTCCTGCTTGTTCGCCGAGGCAAGCTTCGGCTCTATCAGTCGCACCGTTTCGTAAGCAAAGTACCCAACCAGTCCACCACTGAACAATGGAAGCTCATCCAGGCGTGGCACATTAAACTCGGCTTGCAGTTCAGCAATGCGGTCAAGCGGGTCTGAAACTGTTTCCTCAACGACCTGTCGACCGTTATCAGAGATAATCAAGTTGTGGCCGCGGACCGTATACCGACGTCGACACGGTAAACCAACAATCGAATAGCGACCCCATGTTTCACCCCCCTCCACCGATTCAAGCAGATAGGAATCAGTGCCCTCTGCCAGTTTCAGGTAAACCGATAAAGGTGTATCCAGATCAGCCAGCACGGACCGGTATACCGGTATGCGGTTATAGCCTTCAGAACATAACTGCTCAAATCTTTCATTATTCACACAAAGGTATCCCGTTTGAAACATATGCTGGAAAAAAACAGATTCTAACAAGAATCAGCTGCGAAAAATCGGCTGTCTCAAATTAGCTAACGGGTAGGCAAATTGTGAACTCAACACCTTCGTCATTCGGCAGGTTGCGGGCACTGACCCTGCCACCATGTGCCTCGGCAACCAAACGCACAATATGCAGACCCAGACCGAGGTGCTGGCCTCTGCCCCGATTTTCTCGCAAGGAAACCAATGAATCAAATAATTGATCGTGCAACACATCAGGTAAACGGCTTCCACCATTAGCGACATCAATCAGGCACTGCCCATCTTCGCGTCTTAGTGAAATGCTGATCTCACAATCATTAGCAGTCAAACTAATCGCATTATCGACCAGTTTGTCCAATGCCTGGGCAATGAGATCGGGGGCACAGCGAAGCTCACAAACATAGCTTGGCAAAACAAGGTTGATCGTACGCGATGGGTTTACTGATCGATAAGCTTCGATGCTGTGCCCCAACATTTCAGCGAGGTCAATGGTGTCCCAGTCGGCCGTCCTCACCGAGCCTTCCAGTCGTTGCGCCTCGCTCATTGCACGTACGATGGCAGCCTGACGATCCAGGCCTTCTTGGGCTCTGTCCAGGTACTGTTGTGCAATTGGGTCCAGATCACGGCTGGCAAGATTTTCCAGTGAAGACCGTGTAATGGCAATCGGTGTTCTGAGTTCGTGGGACAAACGGCCAGCAAGCTTTTGCAGATAACCAGTGTATTCCGTCACTGCTCTCAACAGTTTCTCGGTATTGCGCGCCAACTCACCCAGTTCATCACCAGACCCAGTCAGAGGCAAGTCCGGTACCTGGCCGGTATTATCCATAGCGTGACTGACGGCTCCGCTGAGTTTCTGCACACGCCTGGACAAGCGTGATGCAAACAGCCAAAGACCGGTGGCAAGAACCATGACAAGCAATAAGGCTACGAAAGAAAAACGGCCCAGGGCACGGTTGGTCATCAATAACAGACCTTCTGACCTGGTCTCCAGCGCCACCGCACCGATGACTTTTGGAGGTCTGGTTTCATCGTCAAAAACCGGTACCGCCACCAGGTTATAAACTGCAGCGCTGTCTGCATCCCTGTTCCACAGTTTGCCATTGCCACCCTTTAGTGCGATGTCGATGGCTGTCGCTTCAATCCGTACCGGCCACATTGGCGGTGGTTTACGAAGCAGCATCCGGGAGTCGGCAACCCCCTGATAAATCATACGTTGTACCCAGGTTAGTTCGCTGTTGCTACTGGCGTCCAAAAGACCGGAATCCGCCACCACCCAGGCATCAGCCTGCAGCAACCATGCACGGGATTTTCCTGGCACAGTATTGGACAGCCAAGCTGCCGCACTGTCATCGCGACTGACCAATTCCAACCATTCGCCCTGCTGCCTGCCATTCAAAGTGCCCGCATAGCGCTCGGGAGATTCTCCAGGCATGATCAATGCTGGCGCCACCGCACCGATGCTGATGCGTTCCACATCTGTGGGCAAACTCAATTCAAGCTTGTATCCGTCGGCATCATCCATCCATGCGGCACTCAGCCGAATTCCCTTACCATCCAGGCTGTTGATCGTTAACGGTCCAGGGGCTTCGGTTGAAATCATGTAACTATGCTGACCTCGATTACTTTGCAGATAGAGCATCACGCCGGCCCTACGATTGGCATCGCTGGTTCCAGTATTAAATGTGGTTGCCTTGAGACCATCAGGGTCGCTAACCTTGAGTGCAAGGTAATAATGTCCACCGTAACGTCCCGCCAGCACTTCCAGCTTCAACGCCTGTGTGGGTGAATCAAAGACAAGGCTTTGCTCCGTCTCCGGCCAATCTGTTATATAACCATCCGCAATGGGTTCCATTGCCAACTGACGTAACGGTAAAATCCGGCCTCGGGCAAGTTTGAGATCAGCCAGGTACTCAACCGGCAATGCTTGAGAAATTGTTTTAGCCGTTGCCAACAACGCGTTTTCTTCAGCCTCGCGTAGAAAATTCTCCAGCTCCTGGACCAATTTCCAGGCTGACAACGGTAGCAATAATGTTAATAACGATAGTGTCAGTAACTGGTTTCTTAATCGCATTTTTAGTGTAGTGTATCCGGCAATCAGCCCGTTTCACTATTCCATCGGTAGCCTGCGCCATAAACCGTATCCAGTTTGTCAAAAACATCATCGATGGCCTTAAACTTGCGCCGAATCCGCTTTATGTGGCTGGTAATGGTCTGGTCATCGACAAGAATATTGGCATCATCCATTAATTGCTGGCGTGAGCGGACATGCCCGGGGCGGCGGGCCAGCGAGTGCACGATCCACAGTTCGGTAACCGTCAGGGGGACAACGCCTCCCTTCCACTGTACTTCCATGCGTTCAGCCGATAAACGTAATGCATCGCGTTCCAGCCAGGTTCCAGTGCTCTTTTCACCCGACAGCATTTCAATACGACGGAACAAGACCACGATCCTGGCCATCAGGTGTGGAAGACTGATGTCTTTGGTCAGGTAGTCATCGGCACCCAATCGGAGACCAGAAATCACATCCAGATCAGAGTCCCTTGCGGTCAGGAACATGATGGGCAAGACCCGCGACAGGGACCGAAGCTCCCTGCACAGCTCAAAACCACCCTCAACATCATCACCCAGACCGACATCTATGATGACCATGTCGGGTAAGCGGCGGCGAAAAGCATCCAAGGCTCCCTGGCGGTCACCGTAGCCACTCACCTGGTAGCCCTGGCGCCGAAGCGCATCTTCAAAATTGTGCCGAATGGCAACCTCGTCTTCAACAATCGCGATACGTCGCGGCATATCAATCCCCGCTGTTATTGATGCTGGTACATGCTCATAGTTTAAGGCTTCCCGGCTCTAGTGCTCCTTCAGCATGATAATTGCGGATTCAGCGCTCCTGTGGGGTTTTGCCGTAAGGTGCAGTGTGCAGTGAATGGCTGGTCCTTTACAAGCGCTGCAACGCTACGGCTGAATCCCACAGGAGCGCCCTGTGGGTTGACTTGTCAGTGCCCATGGACATCGTCGCCTGAAGGCGCCTACTCTTGGTGCACCTCTTGCCAAGGACTAAGGCCATTACCTGCGAGGATAAGTGCGCCTCGCCTCAAGCGCCTACTCTTGGTGCCATGAACACTGACAAGCCAACTGCATCCGTAATTATCATGCTGAAGGAGCACTAACGTGCATCCACAACAAAACTATTGCCATATTTTCGCCTTATTCGGGCCTGTTCTTGTCCCTTTTCGGCCTCTGTCAGTGCATTTGGGTGAGGTCAAATAACATCCATTGCAAGTACCGGAGCCTGAACATGTCAAAACACACAAGCCTCGAAGACAGTCGCCGCCAAGATCAAGCTGCAACGATCCGCGATGAACTGGAAAAACGGGCCAGGGTGGATAACCCACATCTGGCCAAACGACTGAGCGATAGAAAAAGACGCAACACGGCAATCAACAACAGCACACGCCGCATCATGCGCTGGCAAGACCGCACTTTGCTGGTACTCGGCGCGATTTTGGTGGTGTTGTTTGTGATCCGAACTGAAACTGCTATTGCTGATAAACAGGCGTGGGGTCTGCAACTGAAGAATGACACCGAAACTTATACTCAATTGGCCGTTAACACCGACATTCAGCTCACTGTTACCGGTCTGATTACGCGGGTCGAGGCAATCCAGCAATTTATTAACAGCAGTAGCCAGTGGGCAGAAGGCATTTATCGTTTTCCACTTCCACAAGGTGCCGCTGTAGACCAAATGCGAATCAAGGTCGGTGAGCGTGTGCTTGAGAGTGAGATCCAGGAGAATAACCGTGCCCGGCGAAGCTACGAAAAAGCCCGTGATGCTGGCCGAACTGCCACCATTGTAGAACAACAGCGTCGTAATCAGTTTGAAACCCGGCTGGCCAACATCGGTCCGGGTGAGACCATCGAAATCACCATCAGCTATTTGCAGAACGTGAGCTACAGTGATTACAGCTATCACCTGCGCTTGCCCATGACCTTCACGCCCAGGTGGGAACCCAGCCAGCAATCGACTGACACTCTGGCAGGTACGCTGTCAGTAGCACCTCAACTGGTAGCTGCTTCTTCTACCACCAGCCATGGGCTCAAACTACACGCCAATCTGATTAGTGCAGTGGAATTTTCCACCATCGAAAGTCGCTACCATGATGTTGATATTCGGCAGGTTGAAAATGGCTACCGTATCGAGCTTCTAAATACTCACGAATTGGCTGATCGAGATTTCGAACTGAGCTGGACACCCACACTTCAATCCTCCCCCAGCGCTTCTTTGACCACTTTCAACGATGGCGAATCAGTCTATGCCCAACTGATGCTGGCGCCACCACTGGCGGATGCCATTAACCCACAACCGCGGGAGGTGATCCTGATCATTGACACCTCTGGTTCCATGCAGGGTGCTTCACTGGAACAGGCAAAAAACGCACTGTCCCATGCTTTGAACTCTCTCGGTCCGGAGGATTATTTCAACTTGTTGGAGTTCAATTCCAGCACTCAACAACTATTCACCCAGTCCGTACCAATAACACAAGCCAGTCTGTATGAGGCACATAACTTCATCACCGGACTGGACGCGAACGGCGGCACCAATATGGCTCCTGCACTCAGCGCAGCGCTGACCATGCCAGAGATGCCACAACTGATGCGACAGGTGGTATTTATTACCGATGGTGCAGTGGGTAACGAAACCGAATTACTGCAGATGATCGCAAAGAACCTTGGTGGTAGTCGTATGTTTACAGTGGCCATCGGTCACGCACCGAATAGCTGGTTTATGCGCAAAACTGCCGAAATTGGTCGCGGAAGCTATGTTCATATTGGCAAACCGGATGAAGTTGAAGAACAGATGTCCCTGCTCTGGAACCGTATTCAATTACCGGCCTTGACCGACATCTGTGTCGCTTGGGGCGACTCTGCCGAGTTTTATCCGGAAACCATCCCAGACCTGTATGCTGGTGAACCCTTATGGCTACTCGCCCGCCTACCCTCCGAACCCACCATGATCGGCCTCTGCGGAAATCTCAACGGCCTTGAATGGAGCTTGAATGTCAACGGCTGGGATGCTGCTGCCGGCGAAATTGGAGGTGATAACCTGGCAAAATTGTGGGCGCGCAAAAAAATTGAAGCCCTTGAAGACAGCTTGATGTTTGGTGCGGATCCCGAACTGACACAGTTGGAAATCACCGGACTTGCGCTCGATTATGGTCTGTTAACCCGTCACACCAGCCTGGTCGCCGTTGACAAAACAACACGACGCAATAATGACGAACCGCTGACACAATCAGATATTCCAAGCCTGTTACCAGCCGGAAGCTCCACACACACTGTGGGCTATCCGCCAACAGCCAGCGGTTGGGTCTCACAATTGCTGCTTTCGCTATTGGTACTGCTGCTGTCCACTTCCATGTTGTTGTTGAGTGGCAGCCGATTGCCAATGATGAAGCCCTCCGCAAAAGCCTGACCCGCATATTTCACCAGGGCGGACCGTAAAATGACAGTTATCGCTTCAATTCAGAATTTAACAGGGTATTCGAGCGATTCCCTAAAGTTACGGTTTGTCCTATCCGGTTTTGCACTGCATCTGGCTTCACATTTCGATAAATCCTTCTCAAACCATAGCTGTTGCTATGATTCTTCGAACGATTTACCAAACTGTTTCGCCAGCTACAGCGCAAACTCCGCATCCTTGGTGAATTATGCGGGCTAAGGAGCTTCTCATTTTGCCAAGGCATCATTGGATATTGGCGGCGGTGGCGCTCACCGCCGCCATTTTTTTGCTAAATGCAGCCTGGATACCTGTAAAGGCAGAAATCGCCCAGCAGTTACTGGAAAGGGCCTGGCTGCGCACGCTGGCAGGCGTAGCTGACGCAAAACCCTGGCCGTGGGCCGATACCCGGGCGATTGCGATACTTGAAGTTCCGCGTCTTGGTCAACGTCTGGTTGTGCTGGAAGGTAGTTCCGGTCGTAACCTTGCATTTGGCCCAACACTGGTGAATACAACACCGCTCAATGAGTCGGCCGACCGAATCCTGAGCGGCCACCGTGACACCCATTTCAGTTTTCTGAAAGATTTGAAGCACGGTGACCTGCTGCGCCTGCAGACTGACAAAGAAGTACGCAACTACCGTGTTAGCTGGTTGGAAGCCGTTGACAGCCGCCAGCAACAATTGGTCATGGACGACACAGTCGAGAGATTAACATTGTTGACCTGTTATCCCTTCAATGCCGCGAGTGCCGGTGGCCCGATGAGATGGGTGGTGACAGCGTTGCCGGAAAACCAGTAATAGTGGCTAAGAGCCGATACTGCGCCGCATGTCAGCAATGGTTGAAGCATAATCATCCGTAGCAAAAATTGCCGACCCGGATACAAACGTGTCTACCCCAGCTGCAGCGAGGCTACCAATATTGGCCCGTGTAACCCCACCATCAATCTCCAATCGGATGTCATGATCGCTTGCATCAATCATGGCCCGGACACGGCTGATTTTTTCCATCACGTAAGGAATAAAGCTCTGACCGCCAAAACCTGGGTTGACCGACATCAGCAAGACCATATCGAGCCGATCCAGTGCCCAGTCCAATACATTGAGTGGTGTAGTCGGGTTCAGCACCAGACCGGCCTCACAGCCACTCTCTTTGATCAGACTAATGGTACGGTCCACATGCACAGTGGCTTCAGGGTGAAAAGTGATGATGCTGGCACCGGCATCCGCAAACTGCATCACCAGGTCATCGACCGGTTCTACCATCAGGTGAACATCAATCGGTGCAGAAATACCATATGCTCGCAAGGCCTTGCAGACCATCGGGCCAATGGTCAGGTTCGGTACAAAATGATTATCCATCACATCAAAATGAACCCAGTCTGCCCCGGCATCAAGAACTGCCTGGGTATCTTCACCCAATCGGGCAAAATCTGCTGAAAGAATTGAAGGTGAAATAACACTACTCTGCTTCATTAAAATCTCCAGACCGTTATGCGACCTCTGAACAAACCACTTACTGCTTGATCAACTAGTTTACTTGATGTCTCTTGATACTTTTATTTTGTCATAAGCAGCATTGATTTCGCGTACCCTTTTTTTCGACATTTCCATCATTTTTTCAGGTAAGCCCTGCGACACCAATTTGTCGGGGTGGTATTGGGAAACCAGTTTACGATATGCCCGTTTTATTTCTGGCGCACTGGCATCAGCCTTTATCCCCAATGCGTCGTAGGATTGTTGCAAAGACGGACCCTGATGGGCTGCCGATTGATTTTTACCATAGGCTGATCCCGCACCACCCTGACGTGCGCGCAACATGGCGGAAAATACATTGGCAGGGATATGCAACACCGTGCATGATCGCACCAGTATGGCTTGTTCAGCCGAAGTCAGTGTGCCATCGGCCAGCGCAGCTTCAAGCAATAGTTCAATAAACATGATGCGTAATTCATGACGAAGCATGGAGTGCCTGGCGAACTCCCGCAACGTATGCTCAAGATCAAAACCCTGTTCTTTGCCTAGCTGGAAAAACCGAATCGCCCGTTGCCGCTCCGTCTCGGTCAGTTGCAATCGTTGCATCAGCTGTTCGGCAGCCATGATTTCAGCTTTGGTGACACGTCCATCTGCCTTGTTGATATGACCAAGCGTGGAAAACATCGCGCCAAAGAACGCATCACGGGTGCGGTTGGAACCACCAAGCCCTGACAGAAACTGGTCCACCATATGACCAAGAAAAACGCCAAATATCGCACCCACAAAACCGCCACGCAGCAAGCCAATAATGCCGCCTATCAACTTTCCCCACCAGTGGCCGGGTATTTTAAAACCGGTGTTTTTCATTAAGTCTGAATTCCCTTGTCCGGTGTAGTGCATCGTAATTGGTGGCAAGTATATAATTGCCACTCAGCCTGTCACAGTTAAAAAGGAAAAAAGGTGATCAATACCTGCCCCACCACCTATACCACTGACATGCTCGATTGCCTGCCATTGATTCATCAGGGCAAGGTGCGTGACAGTTTCGCCCTCGATGAAAATCACATGCTCATTGTAGCCTCGGACCGCCTCTCAGCTTTTGACGTGGTCCTGCCCGACCCGGTACCTGGCAAAGGTGCGCTGTTGACGCAAATTTCAAATTTTTGGTTTGAACTGACCCGTGACATCATCGAAAACCATCTGACCGGTATTCCTGTCGCGGATGTCATCGCTGACCCGCAACTGGTCGCCCTGCTCAAAGATCGGGCCGTCATTGTACGCCGACTCAAGCCGTTACCGGTGGAAGCCATCGTACGGGGCTATTTGATCGGTTCGGGCTGGAAGGACTACCAACAATCCAGTGCAGTATGCGGTATCGAGCTACCGCAGGGCTTACGTCAGGCGGACAAATTGCCAGAGGTGCTATTCACGCCTTCCACCAAAGCGGTTGCGGGTGACCATGATGAAAACGTCGAATACGAAACCATCGTCAAATTGATTGGAAAAGAGCTCGCCTGCCAGGTCAGAGATGTCAGCATCCGGCTCTACAAGTTCGCCAGTGCTTATGCATTGGAACGCGGCATTATCATTGCTGACACCAAGTTTGAGTTTGGGTTGGATGCCGACGGCAAGTTAACCCTGATGGATGAGGTACTAACACCGGACTCTTCACGTTTCTGGCCACAGGACAGCTGGCGACCCGGTAGCAGCCCGCCTAGTTTTGACAAACAATTTGTACGCGATTACCTGGAAACCCTGGATTGGAACAAGCAAGCTCCCGGGCCGTCATTACCGCCCACAGTGATTGAGGCCAGCGTGCAAAAATACGCGGATGCCTGCCGCATACTGACTGGTGGTGCCTAACCATAAGTTTCCTTTTGGCTGAAAGAAAAAGATGGCTTGGCAGGTCTGGACAAGAATCAATGTAATTGATTCTGAAATTTTCATATTGAAAAGGTCCAGCCATTATGCGTACATCGATCGGTCACAAAGCCAACTCCAACCTGATGTTTTTCAAATTGTTTTTGATCACCGTGTCTTTCTTGTCACCCCTTTACGCGCTTGCGGCCACTCACGAAGTGATGGTTCTGGATCCTCGTTCATTCAGTCCATCCAACCTGACCATCGAGGTGGGTGATACGGTGAGATGGATCAATGCTGCGGGAGGAAACTCACATGATGTGACCGCTGATGATTTCAGCTTTAATTCGGTAACGGCCCAGGGTTTTACCTTTGAAAGAACCTTTAATTCCATCGCTGAAATTCTTTACCATTGCACTGTTCACAGTCGTCCCGCGAGTCAGGGTGGCACTGCGCAAAACGGCCGTATCAATGTGATTGCTGCCGCAGCCACAAGCGATGTCAGTGTCGTCTCGGTCGATGCGATTGACGGTAGCTATGAGTCCGGTGAGGATTTAGGGGTTAAAGCCACCCTGAACAATACCAGCAGCGTAGCCTCGGGTGGGTTCAATATCAGCTTCTACGCCTCTACGGATAACAACATCACCACTGGTGATACGCTTCTGGGTACGATAGCGGTGAGCAATATCGCGGCAGCGGCGAACCAGAATATTGATGAAAACGTCAACCTGCCTGAAAGCCTGGTAGCAGGTGATTATTTTATCGGTGCCATCATCGACCTCGATGATAACAACCTGAGCAATAATACCAATGTGGACGCGACAACCGTATTCGTCTTCACCGTGTTCACTATGAATGCCGGTCTGAATGACGCATGGTTTGACCCCGTCACCGATGGTCAAGGTTTCTTTATAACAATATTCCCGAATTCGAGTATTGTCAGCCTGGCCTGGTTCACCTATGACACGGAACTGCCAGCATTAGACGCTGTTGCAAACCTGGGCGATCCAGGCCATCGATGGTTAACGGCAGCGGGGGGCTTTGTCGAAGACCGGGTCGTCTTGGACATTGTCTCAACTTCCGGTGGGATCTTTGACACTGCCGGTGCGGTTCAACGGACCACCCCTGCTGGCTCGGATGGCACCTTGACACTGACATTCAAGAACTGTCGCTCAGGTATGGTTGAGTACGATATACCATCCATTGGTGCTCAAGGCGTGATTCCATTGCAACGTATCGTAAACGACAATGTCCCCTTGTGTGATGCCCTGTTGAGGGAATCCCATTTGAATCCGTGATCAAAAATCGCAACACAACCAAGGCCTGTTCAACAGGCCTTGAAGTGGGATGTCATTCCTCTAATGATTCCTCGTAGGCTTCTGCGCCCTTAAGCCCGTCCATCTCTTCCTTGTCTATCAGTTCAAGCTCAAATAACCAGCCATCACCATAGGGATCGGCATTGATAAGCGCCGGGTCAGAGTCCAGGTCTTCATTAATCGCAACCACCTTACCTGATACAGGTGAATAAATATCTGAAGCCGCTTTGACCGATTCAACGACTGCGCAAGGGTCACCCTGGGAGATTTCATCACCCACAACCGGCAACTCGACGAACACCAGATCTCCGAGCGCTTCCTGGGCATGGTCACTGATGCCAATACGTACGTTACCGTTTTCTTCGATATTGACCCATTCATGGGATTCTGTATACTTCAGATGCGATGGAATATTGCTCATGATATTCTGCCTTATTAGTTCTGATTGTCTTATTTGCTTCGTCTACTTCGAGAATTCTAGCCGCTAAATGCTACCCTCGCAAACGGTTCCGTTGCGAGCAAAAGGCGGTCGCACAATACTGCAATCAAGTAGCTTGCCCCGGATATCGACCTGACAGCTTTGTACCGCGTCTTTAGGTAAACGCGCAAACGCAATTGCCTTCTGTAAAGTGGGTGAATAACTTCCACTGGTGGTCACACCGAGTCCATCGTTCGTGATGATTTGTTGACCCGGACGCAATACACCACGAGCCTGTAAAACCAGACCAGTCAGTTTGCTTTTAACACCGTTTTCTTTTTGCTCAAGAAGTGCATCTTTACCCATGAAAGCACGCTCATCGAGTAGTGCTACAGTCCAGCCAAGCGCAGACTCAAATGGTGTCACACTCTCATCCATATCCTGGCCATATAGATTCATACCTGCTTCAAGACGCAAGGTATCGCGGGCACCCAGACCGCAAGGTGCTACGCTGGCAGCGAGCAGCTGGTCCCAAAGTTTCATCGCTGACTCCGCCGGCAGTGAAATCTCAAACCCATCTTCACCGGTATAGCCGGTACGGGCGATGAACAGATCGCCGAATTGACCTGCGCTGAACGGTTTCAATTCAGCCGCTATTGCCGCATCAGCTTCGGGTAACCCGGCCAGAACAGCTTCACGGGCAGTGGGGCCTTGCACAGCGATCATGGCCAGTTCGGGACGCTCTGTAACCACGACATCAAAAGCACGCGCTTGTGACGTTATCCACGCCATGTCCTTATCATGGGTAGCCGCATTCACTACCATTCTGAAAAAAGTTTCATTCAGAAAATAAGTGATTAGATCATCCAGTATGCCGCCCTTTTCATTCAGCATGCAGCTGTATAAAGCCCGGCCTGGAGTTTTGAGCTTGGCAACGTCATTGGCCAGCAGGTAACTGAGAAAATGTCGCGCCTGGTTGCCGGTAATATCTACCACCGTCATGTGGGAGACATCAAACATACCTGCAGCTTGACGCACCTTGTGGTGCTCCTCAATCTGGGAACCATAGTTGATCGGCATTTCCCAGCCCCCAAAATCAACCATACGAGCATTAGCGACAATATGGGCCGCATATAAAGGCGTACGTTTTGGCATGATGTGATTCTCTTTGAACGAACGACCAATATAACCATCAACTGCGAAAATGCAATGCTCTGAATCAGAAGTTGGCACTACCGCCTCAACCGGCTTTCAGACCAACCTGCTTGCAATGGTAATTTCATTTTCCAGGGTACGATGAACCGGGCAACGGTCGGCAATCTTTAACATCAGCTCAAGCTGTTCATCAGTCAACTTACCCTTGACTGAAATCTCACGTTTAAAACGATCGATTTTACCGCTCTTTTTCTCACACTCACTGCAGTCTGCTGCGTGAATCTTGTCATGTGTAACGCTGACTTCTACATTCTCAAGTGGCAAGCTTTCACGACGGGCAAAAAAATTCAAGGTCATGGCGGTACAACTCGCCAGTGCTGCCCCCAACAGATCATAAGGCGTTGGCCCGAGTCCTGTACCACCCAGCTCCACTGGTTCATCACCAATGAATTGATGTCCATTCGCATTCACCGCAACCAGCATGCCATCACTGGTATTTCCGTTTACTACCGCTGCTCCAGGAATATACCTGGCAGTGGTTGTCTCAGTACTTTCATTACTTTCATGGGCTATATAGCGGCTGGCCCATGTAGCCAACATTCTAGCGGTATAAAGTGCATCCTCATCACGACTCAGAAGGTGATCAGCAGCGTCAAGAGAAACGAAACTCTTCGGGTGCATCGCCTGAGTGTAAATGTGTGCAGCCTGGTCAATTGAAACCAGTTCATCCACCGGTGAGTGCATCACCAGTAGTGCTTTGCGCAACTTATGAATATTTTCACAGACGGATTGTGTGCGCGCATCTTTCACAAAACTTTTTTTGATATTGAAAGGTCGTCCTGCGAGCTTTACAGTCGCCTGGCCTTTGGCTTCGATCTCCACCAGATTCTCTTCCATTAAATGCAAAATATGTTTTGCATTAGCTGGTGACCCGATAGTGGCCACTGCTACCGCCGAGTCGATTTCGTGTGCAGCTGCTAACACAGCAGTACCGCCCAAGGAGTGACCAATCAGCAAAGCGGGAGGATTCCCCCGTGCCGTCATAAAAGCCGCTGCGTCCACCAGATCATCAACATTACTGGAGAAATGAGTATCAGAAAAATCACCTTCGCTCTGGCCCAGACCAGTAAAATCGAAACGCAAAACAGTAATCCCTTCAGCTGCCAGCGCTTCAGAAATTCGCACTGCAGCCTTGATGTTCTTCGTGCAGGTAAAACAATGCGCAAATATCGCACAGGCTCGGGCCTGTCCACTTCCTGGCATATGTAGTACACCGGCCATGGTATGCGCCTGTCTGTTGATGAATGTAATATTTTCCTGCATTTTCTGTTCCTTATGATTAAACTGGAGTACACATCCTGCCAAGAACACTATGTGGTACAACGCTCAAAACCCTTTAGCCGAACCTCGATTTGGAGAAGCCACGATAGAGTTGTTATATGACCGTAAATAGCTCGAAACACTTGCACTGGGCATTCCTGTTTCTGTTGTTAGGTTTGCAATCCTGTAGTCTGGCGGTCAAGCCGGATCTGGAACGCCTGTACCGGCAAAACAGGGAAGTGCAGCAACCTCCCGTGGTACTGATTCACGGACTGACAGGTTCCCGCCTCACCGATATTAACAGCGGCAAAGAGATTTGGTTTGGCAATTTGTCCAAAATTATTTTTTCCAATTATGATGAAACGGCACTTGAAATTGACCCTGAAAGCCTACTCCCCAAACCATCACAGTTAATTGCTTCCGGATTACTTGACAAGGTTGTCGGTAAAGATTTTTATGCAGGCATCACCGACACCTTAGAGTCAGCTGGTGGTTATCAGCGTGCTGAGGTTGGTGCGAAACAGCGTATAGGGGCGCGCAATTATTACATATTCACCTATGACTGGCGTCAGGATAATGCCCAAACCGCGCACAAACTATGGCAGTTTATCGAACAGATCAGATTGGATTACGCTGATGAAGACTTAAAAGTTGATCTGGTTGCGCATTCGATGGGTGGTTTGATTGCCCGTTATTACCTTAGGTACGGCAAAGCAGATACTTTGGATGATAACGACTTTGACATCAATCTGAATGGTGCAAAAAGAGTCCGCCGGGTGGTTCTGCTGGGTACACCCAATCTTGGCTCCGTCGGTGCACTTCATTCTTTTATCAAAGGTTTCAAAATTGGAACCCGTCGCGTTCCCACCGAAATACTGGCGACCATGCCCAGTACCTATCAACTATTCCCCCACGCCTTGAGCAACTGGATCGTCACAGCCACCGGCAAGCCACTCAACCGTGACCTGTTTGACGTGAATACGTGGCGACGATTCCAGTGGTCTATTTTTGACCCCAGAGTGCGGCTTAGAATCATGAGGAATTTTGCAAGTGAGGCAGATGGGCAGGCTTACCTTGACCTGCTCGAGCGTTATTTCGAGAAACATCTGGAACGTGCCAGACGCTTTGTCTGGTCGCTGACCGTACCGTTACCTGAGCAACCTTACAAACTGATCGTGCTGGGTGGCGATTGCAAACTCACACCCGCACGAATCATCGTAGAAGAAATTGATGGTGTGTCTGAAATACGGCTATGGCCCAGGAATATCAAACGCCCCATCAATGGTGTGGACTACAACCAACTCATGCTTGAACCGGGAGACGGCACCGTAACCAAGGCATCATTACTGGCACGAGAGTCACTTGATCCATCCGTACCACGTCACAAATGGGTTTCGTTCCCACTCGATTTCCCGATTTTCCTATGTGAAGCTCACACCGCATTAACCGGTAACACAACATTCCAGGATAATCTGTTGCACACTTTGCTATCCATCGACATTACCGATTAGCAATGAATAAAATCTTGGGAAAAATGACGGAAATACACTCCATTCCTTTGCCTAAGCTAGCAGTTTTGGCGGCCCTGATGGTCAGCGCGACTGCACTTCAGGCGCAGGACTATAGCAGCCAGGGTGCGGATGCCTGCCTGCCATGCCATAGCGCAGGTGCTCCGAAACCCGCCGCTGCAATATTTTTTACCAAACATGGCTCCCGCACCGACGCAAAAGCACCGTTTTCCAATCTGCAGTGTGAAACCTGTCATGGGGCCGGGCAAGATCACGTGTACGCCCAGCAAAGAGGCCTGGATGTATTGCCGGTCAACACCTTTGGCAAAAATTCGCAAACAGCGGTGGCAACGCAAAACCAGGTTTGCCTGGACTGTCATGAAACCCGGGGACGACTGGCCTGGTTTGGAAGCAGGCATGAAATGACGGAGGTAACCTGTGCATCCTGCCACCAGATCCACCGCTCGAGAGACCGGATATTCGATTCACTGGAGCAGCAGCAAGTCTGTTTTAGCTGCCACCCGAAACGACGTGCGGATATCCTTAAATCCAGCAGTCACCCGTTACGGTTTGGCAACATGTCTTGCAGCGATTGTCATGACCCACACAATGGTGACAACGACTTTCTTCTGCAAAAATTGACTGTCAACGAAACCTGTTACACCTGTCATACTGAAAAACAGGGTCCCTATTTGTGGGAACATGCACCTGCCTCTGAAGACTGTTCCTTATGTCACCGGCCACATGGAAGCAATCACCCTGCGCTACTCAAAAAACGGCCACCCTTATTGTGCCAACAATGCCATTCACCCGAAGGACATCCATCAACTGCTTTTACCAGCGAAACGGTTAACGATAACTTCTCAAATCGATTCATGTTGGGACGGGCGTGTTTGAACTGTCACTCCCAGGTGCACGGCTCCAATCACCCCTCCGGTGCAACTTTGCATCGTTGATTGACTCGCCATTATGAACGCATGCAAATGAACATCCAGTTGGCAAAAACAATCGGCAGCGCCACGCTTTTAATGCTGCTGTTAAGCACCCAAAGCCAAGCAGTTGAGACCTCAACCGGCGTAGATACCAGTGGTTGGCTGTGTAATTTCTGTAACTATCAACAAGGTTGGTTTGGAAGCCTCGACATCGGACCCGGTTACGCCAGTGATGACAATCTGAAGTTTGCTGATTACCGTGGGATCGATGATGAGGGTGGCTATATTTCGATTAACGGTGAGCTCCACTACCTCAATGAGGATGGCAGGTATTTTGACCTGTATACCCGGAATTTGGGTATCAACAGCCGACAACTGGAAATGCGTGGCGGTCGCCAGGGCCTGTTCGAGATCCACATGGCGTACCGTGAAATACCAAAGTACCGTGGATTCGGGACACAGACACCATTCCAGGGGGGCGGTAGCAATCAATTAGTTCTACCGATAGATTGGGTGAGAGCACGAACGACCGACGGCTTGAGTGCCTTGGGCCAATCATTAAACACTGCAACGCTGGAAACAAAACGTAAAATATTTGAAGCCGGGCTGAATCTAAAACTACCTGGCAAGTGGCGTTATGGTTTAGATTTTCAGCATACGGAAAAAAGGGGGACACGCGCCTTTGGTGCAGGTGTTTTCACCAGCCAGGCTGTACATTTCCCTGCTCCGGTAGATTTTTCAACTAACCGCTTTGAGACTGAGCTGGAGTTCTCTGGTAAACGTGCGCGGCTACGTCTTGGTTTCAGCAGTTCAAAATTCGATAATCGCTACGCATCGGTCACCTGGCAGAACCCCTTCAGACCGTTGGGCAACACAGCGGTACTTCGTGCCGCACTGGAACCTGACAGCAAGTTCCACCAATTCAACCTGACGGGTAGCTTCAGGCCAACAAAAAAGGTGCGTCTGAACGTTCAGGGGAGTATCGGTCGCATCACGCAGAATGATGCTTTCTTGCCTTATTCCATCAACCCGGACTTTGTAGATTTGCAACTGCCACGCCTGTCGTTGGGTGGCAAACTGGACACAAGCACCATCAATCTGGCCACAAGACTGACAGCCCGATTGTCACCCAAGCTCAACTTGCGTCTGCGAATGAAGCTCAACGACAGGGACAATCGCACACCAGTGGATTTGTACACACCTGTGATCACCGATCTGGAATTGCGACCGGAAACCCCCAATCGTCCATATTCCTTCAAACGTAACCAGTATTGGGCCGAACTTTCTTACCGGGCACACGCTTCAGTCGGTATCAATGCTGGGGTAAAACAGAAAAACTTCAAACGCACACTACAATCCGTACGTGAAACCAGGGACAGCACCTGGTGGGGCGAGATCAAC
The DNA here is from genome assembly GCA_021772935.1 of Gammaproteobacteria bacterium. Lineage (GTDB taxonomy): Bacteria > Pseudomonadota > Gammaproteobacteria > Xanthomonadales > SZUA-36 > SZUA-36. The sequence goes on along the minus strand of JAJFLA010000044.1, from coordinate 114,166 downwards.
ATCGATCATTGGTCAGCCGCACAGCTTCGGCTCAAGCTCGAAACGTCCACACGTGATATGTCACCTTACCGGCAAGTCAGTGACCCTGGGCTGCAAGAGAACGTTCTGATGCGCAAGTTTCACCTTGCTGACCGGCAGCGGGACCGTGCCATGATCGAACTGGATCTGTCACCAGCTGACCGGCTTAGCGCCAGCCTGAGCTATTTTATTTCCGAGGACAGTTTTCGCCAATCGATACTTGGTTTAATGGAAAGCCGTGAAAACAGTTTTAGCCTGGATCTGAGCTTTGCGCTCAAAGCCAACCTCAGTCTGCACGCTTTTGCGACCCGGGACAATTATGACTCTGATATTTCCGGCGCAGCGAACCCTACAGCTACAGCCTGGGTGGCCAACACAAAAGATCGTTTCACGACACTGGGGTTTGGCTTGAGCGGAAAACTCAGTGACAGGCTGGACATCAGAGTCGATTATGTTTCCTCCGACTCTCGTGGTCGTATAACTACGGACAGCGGCGCAGGTGAGGCGCCTTTCCCCGATTTAACTGCAGACTTGCGCGATGCCAGCATTCGATTGAATTACCGGGCCAGCCCACATTGGGGGTTTAGCCTACAGTCCGAGCATGAGCATTATTCAAGCTCGGACTGGCAGATCGATGCTCTCGGCAATGATGGTATCAGCGCAATTCTCACACTGGGTCCACAAAGCCCAAACTACAGCATTACGGTACTTCGCCTATTGGCCAACTACAGCTTTTAAATTTGATGCCATAGCAAACATGTAGGAAACCTGAATCAGTCTTTTTTACTCATCATGCCATCGATGGAATAACGACCCGCCCCATCCATCATCAGAGTAAAAGCTGCAACCGCCATCAATAAAGCCCATTGATACCCGCCATTGGCGGTAAAGCCATTCGACCAGTGCACCATGAAGACGGCGACCAGCATCGCAATTACCTGTGTTGCCGCAGCGAACCGTGTCATCAACCCAATGATCAGCATGGCCCCACCAATGGTCTCTGATGATGCGACTAATACTGCATTTAACATCGGCAGTGGCACACCCATACCACCCAACCAGCTAGCCAGTCCTTCCAGACCACCACCACCCCCGATACCAAACTTGGGTAAACCGTGGGCAATAAAAATTACACCCGTGACCAAACGCAGCCCAAGTAATCCCCAGCTATCGGTGGTTGACATTAGTTTCTTCAAGTTCATTCATAAACTCCCGTGTTTTGTGTTTATTGGCAGGGTAGTATTACAGCAGCCGGTCAAAGACCGCCCGTGTTACCGTGATATATTGATTGTTTTTACACCAAAATGGAACCGTTTACAAAACTATGGGGAATCGGCTTTCTAAAATTTATACCCGCACCGGCGATAAAGGCACGACTGGCCTGGGTGATGGTTCTCGTGTAGATAAGGACAATCTGCGGGTGGAAACTTTTGGCACTGTGGATGAGCTGAACAGTGTTATTGGCCTGCTATTGACCAGTGAGATGGATGATGCGCTTCGTGAGACCCTGACACGAACCCAACATGAATTATTCGATCTGGGCGGTGAATTGTGCATGCCGGGACACACATTGATCGCTGAGATTTGTATCGATCAATTGGAAGCCGAGCTTGATCATTTCAATGATGACCTGCCACCTTTGAAAGATTTTATATTACCTGGCGGATCAGAATCGGCCGCCCGTTGCCACCTCGCACGTACGGTTTGTCGACGTGCTGAACGTTTGATGGTCTCGCTCGCAAAAATTGAAGATATCAATGAAGTCAGCCTGCGTTACCTGAACCGTCTTTCAGACCTTTTGTTTGTTTTTGCCAGGCTTCTGGCCAGGGCAAATGGTGGCTCTGAGGTATTGTGGGTGCATGGTGATCAACGTGGGAAAATATGATTGGGAGGGGTCAGGTTCAATTAATCAGGGTAAATCAGACTGTTTATTTGCAGTCTCTTTTGATTAATTGAACCTGACCCCGGCTTAGACCCTGGCTGTGCAAACTTTTCAACTCATAACATTCAACCACCGAGGAATAAAAATGGAAAATGCGACATTGATTGTTTTACTGGCCCTGCTTCAATTTCTTTATTTCACTACTCGTGTGGGCTTGTCGCGCGGGAAATACAGCATTAATGCGCCTGCATGTGAGGGTGACGAGATTTGGAATCGAATCTTCAGAGTCCAGCAAAACACGATGGAACAGTTGATCATGCTGATCCCGGCGAGCTACGCCTTCGCTCATTACCTCAGTCCGGTCTGGGTCCTGGCTCCGGGTGTAGTCTTCATTGCTGGCCGCTTCCTGTATTCAGCACAATATCTGAAAGACCCTAAAACACGTGGACCAGGGATGATGCTGACCATGTTGGCAAATGCTGTCTTGATCCTGGGTGCCTTATTCGGGTTGTTGAAAGGAATGCTCTGAAAGCCAAAACCCACACATAAGCCCGACAAGGGTTGTTACACCTGAAAACCCAGCCAAAGGAGAAAAGGCGAGAATGCGAAGTGACCCAGAGGCTGGTCTGGGCCATGTTGGTGAAGGGATACAAGGTCGTATCTACAAAGACTCGCAAACAGACCCTGGCTGGAGCATTGCTTCGGAGGCACAGGGGTCAATCTGAACCTGACCCCTGCTCTATAAGCCAGGCACCAGCTAGCGAAACAATCACCCCAACTGCGGAAAATGAAAGTCTGCACCCTTACGGATACCGGTATGCCAACGCTGAGTAACGGCTTTAACCCGAGTATAAAAGCGTATACCTTCTGGCCCGTAAATATGGTGGTCACCAAACAATGATTGTTTCCAGCCACCAAAACTGTGGAACGCCATCGGCACCGGGATCGGAATATTCACACCGACCATACCCACCTGAATATGCTGCACAAAATTGCGTGCTGCATCACCATCACGGGTAAAGATAGAAACACCATTACCGTAAACATGTGCGTTAATCAGATCAACGGCCTCGTCATAGGAATCAACCCTGAGCACACATAAAACCGGGCCAAAAATCTCTTCCTGGTAAATACGCATATCCGCTTTGACGTGATCAAACAGACAGCCACCGATGAAAAACCCTTCGGTTTCTTTTGCGTGTTTAAAACCACGCCCATCAACTACCAGCTCAGCACCTTCTTCTACACCCAGGCTGACATAACCCGACACCTTTGCATGGTGATCAGCAGTAATCAACGGACCCATCTCAGCCCCTTCGACGTTGCCCGGCTGAATGGAAAGCGCTTGCACTCGTGGCTTCAATTCTGCAATCAATGCATCAGCAGTTTCATCACCGACGACCACGGCTACAGAAATGGCCATACAGCGCTCACCAGCGGAACCATAGGCAGAACCCATCAGAGCATCAGCCGTGGCTTCCAGTGGCGCGTCAGGCATCACCACCATATGGTTCTTCGCACCACCCAGCGCCTGTACACGCTTGCCATTGGCAGAGCCCACTTCATAAATCTTTTTAGCGATCGGGGTGGAGCCGACAAAACTGATGGCCTTGATATCATCGTGGGCGAGGATAGCATCGACGGCTTCCCGGTCACCGTGAACGACGTTGAATACACCATCTGGTACACCTGCACGTTGAACCAGTTCGGCCAACAGCATGGACGCACCCGGATCACGTTCAGAAGGCTTGAGTACAAATGTATTGCCACATACCAGAGCCATTGGAATCATCCATAAGGGCACCATCGCTGGGAAATTGAAGGGTGTAATTCCAGCCACCACACCCAGCGGTTGCCTGAATGACCATGCGTCTACACCGGACCCTACGGTGTCGGTAAACTCACCTTTCAGCAATTGCGGTGCACCGCAGGCAAACTCGACCACTTCCAGACCGCGGGTGACTTCACCCAGTGCATCATCCTTCACTTTGCCATGTTCGGAAGTTAATAAACCAGCCAGTTGGTCTTTGTGCTCATCAAGCAGGTTCTTGAGACGAAACATACAACGTGCACGACGTAAAGCCGGCAAGGCTGCCCAGGCAGGAAACGCGGCAGCTGCCGCTTTTACAGCTGCGTCCAACTCATCTGCAGATGCTAACGGCACCTGTTTTTGCACCTGGCCGGTGGCCGGGTCAAAAACATCGCCGTAACGACCACTGCTGCCTTCGACCATATTTCCATCTATAAAGTGTGTCAGTTTTTCCATCGTTTTCTATGCTCTCAATACGGTTTTCAGGGTTTCAACGGTCTGTTGAATATGGCTTTCTTCTACAATTAACGGCGGGCTAAACGCAATCGTGTCACCGGTCACACGGACCATCACGCCGGCTTCAAAACATTTTTGAATAATCTCCGCCCCGCGCGCACCCGGTCGGCCTTCGATTGCGGCGAACTCGACCGCTCCCATCAAACCATAGTTGCGGATATCGATCACATTCGGTTCCCCTTTCAGGGAATGCAATGCATCTTCGAATACAGGAGCCATTTCAGCCGCACGCTGAAACAGACCTTCATCCGCATACACCTGCTGCGTTGCCTTGCAGGCAGCGACAGCCAGTGGATGAGCAGAGTAGGTATAACCGTGGAATAACTCAATGGCAGCACCTGGCTGGGCCATAAACTCTGTATAGATTTCATCACGTACAAACACTGCACCCATTGGCACAGTACCACTTGTCAGTCCCTTAGCGGAGGTGATGATATCCGGTGTGACGTCAAAGGCCTGGGCTGCAAAATTATGCCCGAGACGACCAAAACCAGTAATCACTTCATCAAAAATCAGCAGAATATCATGTTTATCGCAAATTTTCCGTAGTCGCTTCAGGTACCCTACAGGCGGTATCAAAACACCAGCGGATCCAGCAATCGGCTCTACAATAACAGCCGCGACATTGGATGGATCGTGCAAGGTAAGGATGTTTTCCAGCTCATCGGCCAATTCAATGCCTTGCTCGGGCAAACCACGGGAGTAAGCATTGCGATCTATCAAATGTGTGTGCGGCAGATGATCCACACCTGGGATCATCGAATTGGAAAACTGCTTACGGTTGTAGGGGATTCCACCCACCGAGATGCCACCAAAACCGACACCATGATAACCACGCTCTCGCCCAATCAGGCGGGTACGTGAAGGCTGCCCTCGTTCTTTTTGGTAGGCCAGAGCAATTTTCAGCGCCGTATCCACAGATTCCGAACCAGAATTGGTGAAAAAAACGTGGTTCATGCCTTCCGGTGTAATTGCAGCCAGCATATCGGCTATCTCGAATGCAGCCGGGTGACCGAAACCGAAAGGTGGCGCGTAATCCATTTCCGCTGCCTGCGTCTGGATGGCCTCGACAATTCTGGGATGGCCGTGACCTGCGTTGCAGCACCACAAACCAGCCACCATATCGAGAATCTGACGACCTTCAGGCGTGTAGTAATACATGCCGCCGGCGCGTTCCAGCAAGCGTGGGTTTTTCTTGAAAACCCGGTTGGCAGTAAACGGCATCCAGTATGATTCAAGAGATTGCTTTTGTTCAGTCATGCTGTTGACTCCTTCCATTCGACCCAAACATCATATTCATTCAGTCTCCAGCGCAGTTAACGGTGCTGTGAAATCATATCCCAGGTCGCGTGCGACATCTTCATAAGTGACCATACCACGATGCACGTTCAGCCCTGCGAGTAGATGCGGGTCGTCCAACAATGCCTTTTTGGCGCCTTTGTTAGCCAATGCCAATACAAACGGCAGGGTTGCGTTATTCAATGCAAAGGTCGACGTGCGTGGCACAGCTCCAGGCATATTGGCCACGCAATAATGCACGATACCATCCACTTCATAGATGGGCTCTTCATGTGTTGTCGCATGCGAGGTTTCAAAGCAACCGCCCTGGTCTATGGCGACATCGACGAGCACCGATCCCTTGCGCATCATTGAAAGGTGTGCGCGTGTGACCAGTTTGGGTGCGGCCGCACCCGGGATCAATACACCACCGATAACAAGGTCCGCGTCTTTAAGATGACGTTCAATCGCATCTGTATTGGAATAAACCGTTTGTACCCGTGTATCAAAGGTCGCATCGAGGAAGCGCAAGACATCTGTGTTCCGGTCAAGCACAACCACGTGTGCGCCCATACCGACCGCCATCTGGGCCGCATTGAATCCAACCGTACCACCACCAATGATAACCACTTTTGCTGGCTCTACACCCGGCACCCCACCGATTAATACGCCGGAGCCACCATGAGCCTTTTCCATGCACCAACAACCTGCCTGAATAGACAGCCGGCCAGCGACTTCAGACATCGGTGCCAACAACGGTAAGCTTCCATTCCGGTCGGTCACCGTCTCATAAGCAATGCAGGTCGCACCACTTTTGATCAGGTCTTCAGTCTGCGGTGCATCGGGTGCCAGGTGCAGGTAGGTAAACAGGGTATGGTCAGCTCTCAGCATCGCCCGCTCGACAGCTTGCGGCTCTTTCACCTTGACGATCATCTCAGCCTGATCGAACACGCTTTTTGCATCAGCCAATATCTGCGCACCCACTTTTACATAGTCGTCATCCGTCATGCCAATACCGATACCGGCATTGGTTTCAACCAATACCTGGTGACCCTGATGAACCAGTTCACGGACCGACGCAGGCACCAGACCAACGCGGAATTCATTGTTTTTTATTTCCTTGGGTACACCAACTCTCATGACAACACCTTTTAAGCATGTGAAACGACCATTTTATAGTCATCAAAGCAGTTTTATTCTCTATTGATATCTTTTAAACAGTGTTTTAATCTATACACTGCATATTCGGCAGTTTAATAAATGAATAGAAAGCCCAGAAACCCAAAAGTACTTGACCGTACTGACCGACGAATACTCGAATGTTTACAGGCCGATGGTCGCATTTCAAATGTACATCTCGCACGCCAGGTCAACCTCACACCAACACCTTGCATTGAACGGGTTAAACGACTCGAACGACAAGGCTACATCCGCGGCTACACTGCCATCCTGGATCCTGAACTTGTCAATGCAAGTTTGCTTGTATTTGTTGAAATCGACCTGTCACACAACTCACCTGATGCCTTCAGAAAATTCCGGGACGAAGCTCGCAAGCTGCCGGAAATCATGGATTGTCACCTGGTATCTGGAAATTTTGACTACCTGATCAAAGCCCGTGTCAGTGACATGAAGGCCTACCGCGAACTGCTGGGTGAAAAAATACTCTCCTTGCCTGGCGTCAATGGCTCACGCAGCTACGTGGTCATGGAAGAAATCAAAGAAACACTAACCTTGCCATTGTTCTAATTTCGCCGCTCTGGGGTCAGATTCAAATGCAACAAACAGCACTCAACAAACCACACAAAGCCAGCGCATTTGAGTCTGACCCCGGCTTAAGCACCCCCGCTCAGGGGTCAGATTCAAATGCAACAAACAGCACTCAATAAACCACACTAAGCTAAGTGCATTTGAGTCTGACCCCGGCCTTCGCAGACTATTTTTGCTCTGCGCCCCGATATATGGCATAGAATGACCCGATGAGCACTATCATCATCCAGCATGACGATTGTTTACGCCATAACCCCGGCGCCAAACACCCTGAATCCGCACTGCGAATCAAGGCAGTTCTGAACGGACTGAAGGGTCTCAAAAATCTGCAACGGCTACCCGCCCCACTGGCAACACACCAACAGATCACTCGTGTCCACCCGGCTGAATTCTGGGCCAGCCTGGAAGCCATGGAACCATCAAAAGGCCTGGTGGCGATCGACCCGGATACCTTTCTTAACCAAGGCTCAATTGCTGCCGCACGGCGCGCCAGTGGTGGTTTGTGTTTCGCTATTGACCAGATCCTCAGTGCCAAGGCACTGAGGGCATTTTGTGTCGTTCGACCACCGGGACATCACTGTGAAGCGCAACAGGCAATGGGTTTCTGCCTGCTTAACCATGTTGCGATTGGTGCCCTGCACGCACTTGAAAAACCTGGCATCAAGCGGCTCGCCATTGTTGATTTTGACGTACATCACGGCAACGGTACACAAGCCATCTTTGAACAAAACCCCAATGTCATGTATGTCTCCAGCCACCAGTTACCGTTGTATCCGGGCACCGGTCATATTGAAGAAACCGGTTGTGGCAACATTCTGAACCTTGCTTTGGCACCGGGTGACGGCAGTAAAGCATTCCGTAAACTTTGGAGCAAATTGGGCTTGCCCGCCATTCACAGTTTTGAACCCGACCTGATCCTGGTCTCAGCTGGATTCGATGCCCACCAACGCGACCCACTGGCACAACTGGAGCTCCAGGATGCCGACTATCACTGGATTACAGAAGAAATCTGCGACCTGGCAACAGACAGTTGCGGCGGCAAAGTCGCATCCATTCTTGAAGGTGGTTATGACCTGAAAGCACTGGCTAGCGCCGGGCGCGCGCATGTACAAGGGCTTGTCGGCTGATTTAAGGAACCTCTGATCTATTCATGAAATCGTATCTCGCCTAAGGGCGCCTTCTCTTGGTGCGTCCAAAATGTCCAGTTTCTGCGTCGCCTCAAGCGCCTACTCTTGGTGCAAATCTCGGCAAGGTGCTCCTGCCTTGCTCTACCTCCTGCATCCTTGCAGTCGTTCGCAATAGCTAGCTATACCTACAGGGACGTAGGTCAGGGGCGTGAGCAGGATGCGGAAGCTTTACGTGCGATTCGCGCCTCGCCTAAAAGCGCCTACTGTTGGTAAACCTGAATATTTTGAATCACAATCTACTTCGTTCAGAATAAATCAGAGGTTCCTCAAGCGACAAGCCATAGTAGAATTGATCTTGATATCTGTGCTGCGGGTGTAGTTCAATGGTAGAACTTCAGCTTCCCAAGCTGACTACGTGGGTTCGATTCCCATCACCCGCTCCATAATGTTTGCGCTTCGAGCAAGCGCTCAAGGAAAAGTAATACCCATGTTCACAAGGGCCATAGTCAGAACACCATGTCGGGCGATGGTCAATGGCCTAAGCAGTGCCAGCCTTGGCACACCTGATTACCAAAAAGCACTTATACAGCACGCTGATTATATCGACGCTTTGAGGGAGTGTGGCCTGCAGGTTACGGTTTTGCCCGCTGATGAGCAATTCCCCGATTCCACTTTTGTGGAAGACGCTGCTTTGATGACGCCCCGTTGCGCCATCCTCACTCGTCCGGGAGCACCAAGCCGTCGCCTGGAAACACAGTCGATATTGGTAACGATCCGTGAGTTATATGAAAAAGTGGAAATGATCAAAGCACCCGGAACCCTTGAGGGTGGTGATGTCATGATGGTTGCAGAGCATTTCTTTATCGGCCTGTCAGAACGCACCAACCCAACCGGCGCCGAGCAGTTGATCGGTATTTTGGAAAAATATGGCATGAGCGGATCAGTGGTCAGTTTGACCGAGGTGCTGCATCTGAAAACCGGTCTGGGCTATCTGGAGAACAATTATCTTCTTGCCTGTGGAGAGTTCCTGAACAAGCCCGAATTTCAGCACTACAATCTATTGCAAGTCGATGCCGACGAAGCCTACGCAGCCAATAGTGTGTGGATCAATGGAACCGTTTTAACACCCTGTGGCTTCCCCAAAACAAAAATGTTGATAGAGTCTGCTGGATATAAAGCACGGGAAGTAGACGTATCTGAATTTCAAAAGCTTGATGGCGGTCTCAGCTGTCTTTCACTCCGGTTCTGAGAGCCTGGGTAAGTCGGGGTCAGACTCAAATGCACATGACTTGGTGTGGTTTATTGATTGCTGTTTGTTGCATTTGAATCTGACCCCTGAACGGGGGTGCGAAAGTCGGGGTCAGACTCAAATGCACATGACTTGGTGTGGTTTATTGATTGCTGTTTGTTGCATTTGAATCTGACCCCTCATCTCGTGTGCTACGCTAAAGCATCAAACTTCTAAAAACAGGCGAATAAAAATGACTGAACAAACCCTGACCGGATCCTGTCTTTGTGGTGCTTTGCGTTACAGCGTAGTGGGCGATCCGGTTCGATTTATGCATTGTCACTGCTCGCGCTGTCGCAAGGCAACCGGCACCGGTCACGCCTCGAACCTGTTCGTGAAAGACCCCGTGATTAGCTGGGTTGGTGATAGCGGGCTAGTGAAAGATTACAAAGTCCCCGAAGCGGAACGCTTCACACGCACGTTTTGCACACAGTGCGGCGGTCCGCTGCCACGGGAAATTCCCGACATGAAACTGCTGATGATTCCTGCAGGCACACTCGATGACGAGCCCAACATCAGACCGCAAGCGTATATATTCAAAGATTCAAAAGCAGCCTGGTCCTGCCAGAGCAATGACCTACCCTGTTTCGCAGGCTACCCTGAATAAAGCTGTTGCGTCGGTCATTGGCCGACGTATTTATTTATTTACCAGCAGGGCCGCAATCAAAATCGGGGTCAGACTCAAATGCAATTGATTTCTGTGCAATGATGACTTGTTGTTGCTGCATTTGAATCTGACCCCTGGCTTTTTCACTTATAGGCCGGCGGGCCCACAATCGTCACGCAGGTAGCCGATCAATGATTCGTACAACAGTATCTGGTGATCATAAAACAGCGTGTTGGAGAAATGATCGGCGCCTTTCAACTCAACATATTTGTGTTGTTTACCGTGCTTCTTCAGCGCATCAATATAGCGCCGCACATGCTCCGGCGGCACACGTTGATCAACACTGCCATGGATCAACAGTATTGGCACATTGACCTTGTCGACATCTTCGACGGGGGAGATGCTGTCTCTCCACATATTGACCTGTTCCATCTTTGATGCCCCGCGTAGAAAGCCACTATAATAAGACACCTGCATCAACGGATCTGATACCGCTGCACCAGCCACCACACACTGATACAGTTGCGGTGTACGCGACGCGGCTACCAGCGCGGCATAACCGCCATAGGACCAGCCAAACATCGCTACACGGTCAGGATCTGTAAGGCCTTTTTTGATCAAGTGTGTAACCCCATCATCCTTGTCATCCTGCATCATGTGACCACCCTGCCCACCATTCTCGAATGCGGCCTTGTAATACCCCAGCCCATAATTCTTTGAGCCTCGGTATTGCGGCTGTAGCACCAGGTAGCCATTATTTGCCAACAGCTGTCCCCACTCGTCATAACCAACGGTTTCGCCCACAAACGGACCACCATGTGGCAACACAACCGTGGGAAATGGTCCTTCACCATGAGGAATGGTGATAAATCCGCGGATGGTCTCACCATCACGGGACTTGTAGTCAATATATTTGACATCAGCCAGGTCTTCGGCCTTCATCAGAGGTTGCTTACTACCAATCTTGGTTAGACGACCATCCTTGATCAGGTGATAACTGCCTGGATCATGCGGCCCGGCATTGTAGACCGTTAAGGTATTGCCATCTTTGGAGCGACTGTTTATGCGCAACATATGAGCATTCGGAATCAAGCCGTCCAATTGGGCGTAAAGCGCGCCTTCTTGTTGATCGAAATATTCAAAATGCCGCTTGTCCGTTGAATACGCCACACCAACCACGGTGTCTGGCTGGGCCCATACATTGCTATGCCGCCGGACACCCTCCACATCCACATCGGAACGCGCATATACGGCCTCGCTAAAGGTTTTGCTGTTGACGTTAAAGTCCCAAAGCGCCCGTTTATCCTTACCATTTTGCGTCGTAACAAAAATTGTATCGGGTATTGCGTTATCAATCCCTTCTATGCGGAAGTCCTCGAAACTGTCTTCATGCAGACGGTAAACTTCTTCCCATGATTTTTCACCCGGTTTACGGATATACCAAATCAACTCGTCTTTGCCACGATCAAAACCACGCGCGGCCCACGGTACGCCATCTGCATTAAACCGCACCTGAGCAAGTGAACGCTGACCCTTAAGTAATAGTTTTTTTGTACCCTTTTTAAGGTCGAACTCAAAATAACTAAGTGGACGAAACAATGGGTTGCCGCCAGATTTACGCCCACCGGCATCGCTGAATGAAAGAATGACTTTGCCGGGCTTGTTCACCAGCAAGTTGGATATATTGGCGTTGGTTTCGTGGAACTGCTTGATTTTCTTTTTCTTGACGTCAAGCAAGCCCAGTTTGTACTCGTACACACCTTGGTTAAATCCGTCGATTTTATCGCGTACCGCCTGACGGAAGGTGATGATGATATCCTGGTTACTGACCCAGTAAAAACCGACGGCCTCCATAGGATCCGCGTTCAATACAAAGGGTTTCTTGTTGAAATTGGCGGCATCATATACCTCAATCACCGGATCGCCATCGCGGGTCGGTATTTTCATCAGAGCAAGGTATTTGCCATCCAGTGAGACTTGAACATTACTCACTACTTCCCGCAACGCCCAATACTCAAGCGGGTAGGGTTCGGTAGCTTTGGCCATACCCGGGGTGACCATGAGACCAACAAGGCTAATACATACCATTAACATCAATTTTTGTGGGTTCATCTGATTTTTCTCATATCTATAGACACCACGGAATCGCGGTCCAAGTTAAACATGACTGTAGCACATCGCCTTACAATCAATAACAGAATGCAAAAAAGCCCACCGGCAAACCGGTGGGCTTTTTTGTTATTTCTTAACCATTTAAAAGCTTAACGCTTACAGACTCCAGATCAGGTTAAGGAAGAAAGTACGACCAAGCAGGTCATAACCTACACCAATTGGGCTGTTGTTAATCGCAAGTACTTCAGTTCCATCCACAACCGGTGGTTCTTTATCGAAAACATTGCGCACACCACCACGAAGCACCCAATTATCGGCGGTATAAGCAATCGATGCGGAATGCAGCCAATAATCCTTGGCAAAACCCACGTCACGACATAAAACATCCGTTGGTGGACCAAGACAAGTGTCACCATTGCCACTGATGTCATCGAATGCGTCGACACCATCCGCATCCTGTCTTACCCGACCGATATAATTAGTGGTCCATGCAACTGTCCAATCATCGACCTGACCACGTAATGACAGCTGGCCTTTCCAATTGGGAAAACCAAACTCATTATCGTCGTCGTCAAAGTTGGTATTACCGTTATCATCCACAAAAGTGTCAGACGCCTCGATGGAATGATTCACCTGCAAGTCGGAACCAAATCTGAGGCCCTTGCCACCCAGAATCGAGAAGGTCTTATCAAAATTAACATTGATGTCTACACCTCTGTTCTTCTCTTCATCACGGTTGATGAAACCGGCGTTGATGATGTCTATGAAACCATCACTACCACGAACAATCGCGCCGCAAAACGTGCTGTCCAACTCTGGGTCGGTAAAGCAATCGTTGACCAGAAACTGGCCGCTGGGCTCAATGATCGTATTGTTAATGGTGATTTCATAATAGGTCGCACCAAAAGACAGATCGAAAGTATCAAACCATGGCTGCTCAAAAGCAAAGCCGTAGGTGAACGAATCGGATGTTTCTGCTTCCAGATCTAAGGAACCGCCAGTTGCAATCTCTGTGCTTAGAGTCGAAAAACCGTTGTTATCGAGCTGGGTCGGGTCAACACCCTGGGCTACACAGTTCGCCAGTACCTGTGCCTCGCGAGTGTCGCCACTCGGGTTGTAAGAGCCATCGAGAGCATTGCGTGCGCCCGCTGGAACAATACAGGGATCAGATATATTGCCAAAACCAGATTGGTCCTGCAGGAAAACCTCACGCAGGTTCGGCGCACGGAAAGATGTGCCGTAGGTCGCACGCAGCAATAAACTGGGGATTGGACGCCAGCCCAGTTTTGCTGAGCCGGTGGTATCAGAACCATAGATCTCATCATCGGTCCAGCGACCGGATAAGTTCAACACCAGTTCTTCCGCAAAAGGTTTGCCGGCAAAGAACGGCAGTTCGATTTCACCAAACGCTTCACGGGTCCATTTATCACCAACAGCTCCGCCATCGGAAAAGAAGCCAAAAAACAGACCATCACGGGCAATATCATCCGGTATGGAATCGATGTCATCGGTACGCAACTCAACACCAAGACCAGCGAGGATTGTGCCGCCCTGAAGTTCGCCCATAAAACCACTGGCAAAGGCTGAGAATACAGTCTGGGTATATTTGGTATTAAAATCGCGGGAGTCAAACAGGTAATCCCGCTCTGCCTGGGTGGCGAAGCTGCCAACCACACCTTCATACAAAGAAGGTGCAAACATATTAATCGGCACACAACCATCGTTATTACCGCAGACTATGTTGCCATTGGCATCAACACGACTGGTTTCCACCGAATAATCGTAACGGTCTTCACGAATACCAACACGATGCGCGTCACTATCAGACTTCTGATAGCTGAAAGATGTCTCATAAACCCAGTTACTTAGCAGGTTATTATTCATGAAAGGCAGGTCGCCTTTCAAACCCAGAACCACCCTGATTTGCTCGGTTTCTGTTCTTGTGTTGTCACGGTCACCCGCGACCGCAACAACTGGACGGGTCTGCAATGGACCCAGTGGACCAGTCAACAAACCAAAAGTTGCCGGTGTGCAACCTGCAAGTGGAATACCAAACGAAGCACAAAGACCTTCAAAGTTAGCCGCAAAATCTGTAATAAAATTCGGGTTGGTATATAAAGCATCCTGTGCCTCACCACAATCTACACCACCTTCAGCATCCGGATTACAGATGTTGTAGGGGTTGGTCGCCGGCACAAAGGGGAAAAACTGTGGTTGGCCACCTTGTCTGAAGAAATTACGGTCGCTATAGTTGGCTTCGAAGAACGCGGTATTGTTAGCCTCGCCTTCGAAAGCGTACTCACCGTAAGCCATGATATTGAGTATGTCTTCTTCCGGGATGAGGTGTGCACCCTGATCCTTACCATTAATGTCATGGTTACGGAAGTTCACATCGGTCACACCATCACCATCGCCGTCTACGCCTTTGGTGAAAAATGGGTTAGAGGACTCGGAAAAATTACCCCAGCCACCATTACTGAAACCCGGTGTGTAATAAATGCTGCCAGAGTCGGTGGGAACGATTACACGCCCGGCCAACGAGCCGAGACGACAGTCATCAAAGGTCATGCCCAGGTTTTGCTGGTACCACAAATCCTGGGAGCGAAACTTGCCATCCTGATCAACTTCAGCATGTCTGTCACAGCCCGCAGTCCATTTACGATCATCCAGCGTGATGGCTTCCTGGTCTTCATAGGACAGGCCTACACCGACAAAACCACGGTCAAAGTTTTTACCCCAGGTCACATTAGCTAAAAAGTGATCACCAGCAGCACCACCGTCGGGAATATTGCCGATCAGGTCGACTTCCAGACCATCGAAGTCTTTACGCATAATCAGGTTGATAACACCTGCTACCGCGTCAGAGCCGTAGATTGAAGATGCACCATCTAGCAGTATTTCATACTGCTCCACCAGCGCCGCAGGTATCAGATCCAGGTTAGGTGCTGAAGGAGCACCCTCAACACCGGAAGGCGCCAGACGACGACCATTCATCAACAACAAAGTTCTGGCAGCACCCAGACCCCTGAGGCTCGCAGTGGATGCATCCGGACCGTTATCCAGCACAAAACCACCAAAAGTCAAATCGATCTGCTGCCCCGCAGAAAAGGTCGATGTCTGAAGAATTGCCGCTGCATCAACCAGACCGGCTTCACGCGCGCCCTCGGCTGTTATGATCTGCATCGGTGCAATACTGGAATAAGTCTGACGCTGCAAACGGGAACCGGTCACAACAACCTTGTCCAGATTAACAGCCTCTTCTTCATCGCTATCATCAGTATCATCTGTGGCCTCATCGGCAGCTTGCTCAACGGCGTCGGCCGCATCCTCAGCTTGCACGTCCTGAGCCCATGAGGTATTGGCGGTAAACGCCATCACCAAGGCTAGAAGAAGAATCTGTAAAACAATCCTCCCTTCGAAAGCATTCTTATAACTCATCTGGTTTCTCCCATTATTTGACCAAATAACTCTATAAAAAATATAAGCTTAACCATCACCAACAATAACGGTGACACACACAGGTATTAAACAAGTATTAAATAAACGTTAATCCGCGGTAACTTTTATCAGGAAATGTCATTATTTGCAACCCGCCAGCAAGGTTGGACAAGCCACGCAGATGACCTTTGAGCACATCATTTTCGGTCTCATATCTGTGTGCCCGCGCAATGCGATGCCGGGCTTTGTCATCAAATAATGATCGGACGAAAGCCATTGTCATGGTCACTGCCCCAACCATGCATCCATTTCTGCCTTGTGCTGGCCGACTTTGGCCAGGCACAAGTCGATACCCTCCAGCGTTTTTGCCAGATTTCGGGGGCCGCCAGTCAGTGTCCTGATACGCTCTGCGAAAAAGGCTTCAACTTCAGCCTGCTTGGCCGTATCGCAAAAGGAACTGCCAACAAAGGTCATACGGCCCCAACTGGGCTCCGGGATACGTTGCAGGATGCGATCGATATTCTGCTGGAACCATAACCACGTAGCATCGCGGGTTTCGTGCATAAACGCTTGCGGGAAGAGGATGCTGAAAATTTCGTTATTACGTAAATCTGTCGAGAAAACCAGCTCCCGAATTTCGGCTGCTTTTACCGGGTCTTTAGTATTGCCGATAGCACCGAGGGTGCGCCCACGCACAACAGCATCAGTGGAGGCGAGTGCCAACTGTCTCAAGTGGTCTACAAAATCATTGCCCAGCTCATCAACAGCCACCGACAGTGCCGTGCCAATAATAATCGGGTTGGCAGCGGCAGGATGTACTTTGTTGTCTGCTCCATAACCACTGTAAGCCACGGCCATGGTTACCAGTTCAGCCCGCAATTCTGCTTGCTTCGCAGTTTGTGCCAAAAATGCAACCAATGCACCTTGCAGGCGAGCTTTATCGCGGTCTTCGGTGGCTGCCAGACCGGTGTCTTCCAGTTTGCCGGAGTAAAACTCTGCAAAGCGTTGTTCAAGGGCCTGTTTCTGACCTTCGCTGGCCATCCGGTCATACATAAAGGTCAAATGCCCGATGGGTGAGGTAGCCACCTGCCAGTCCGGGCTGGCAATAAGCTGTGGGGCGATCGCCATCAGTGTGGCAACATCCAGGGCACCAGAATTAAAAGCCCCGGTGAGACTGCCCAGCATTGCCATCATTTCATCTGTATTTTGCTTGTCACTGTTGGCGAGCAGCTTGTCCCAGTCATCCTGACTCAGGCTAAACCGATAATAACCGGTGCTGTCGGCATTCGGGATGATCCAGTCGGGGCAGGCTTGTGCCAGATTGAAGCGTTGCTCTTTTTCAGTCAGCATCAGGCAGGTTTTGCTGGCTCCATCGGCGTTGCCGCTACGCAAGCAAACCGGGATTTTCCATTGCTGGTCATGACCACCACTGGAGCCCAGCGGGAAGTAACGGGATTGCTTCAAAAAGACGCTCACACCACCGTCATCGCATTGAGAGGCCAGTTCAACCAGCGGCAAGCCGGCTTGTTCAATGAATGAATTAAAGCTTTCGATGACAACATCGGCAGGCTGGCTGGTCGATGCGGCAGCCAGATGACGGATAAAATCATTAGCGGTCGCAGTGCCGTATTGAAACTCCTGCATATAATTACGCACTCCCTGGCGGAAATCGTCCCGACCAAGAAAGTTTTCGAACATGGAAAGTACCGCCCCACCCTTGGAGTAGGTAATACCATCAAAGGCGGTTGCAATATCGTTGTTACTCAAAATCGGTTGACGTATCTGGCGGGCATTTACCAGGGAGTCACCGGCCATGACACCAAGACCACGAGCAAGCAGATCACGACGATAATTTGCCTCGGGCTCAGCCGCATCCATCGCTACATGCGCCATCCAGGTAGCAAAGGATTCATTCAGCCAGATATCGTTCCACCAGGCCGGTGTGACCAGATCACCAAACCACTGATGCGCAAGCTCATGTGCATGCACCATTTTATAGCGACGCTTGCGATTGGGTGTGGCGGTGTCATCGAATAACAACAGACTTTCACGATAGGTAATCGCACCGGCGTTTTCCATTGCCCCGGCGGCAAAATCAGGCACCGCCAGAATATCCAGCTTGGCCCACGGATAGGGTGTCCCAAAATAGTTTTCCAGTGCAGTGACTATGTCATTGGTACCTTCCAAGGCATAAACCAGCTGTGCTCCTTTGCCTTTAACCGCAATACCACGCAAGGGTAGCGGTCTTGGGCGAATATCGGTGGCTGGCAGGGCTGGCCATTCGACCACATCAAAATCACCTACGGCGAATGCGATCAGATAGGTTGGTAGCGGTTTGCTTGGCGCAAAGTGCACCACCTTCATGCCATCGATCACTTCACTGGAAAGCACTGGTGTGTTACTGATCGCAGCGTGGTATTCAGGCACGGTCAGAGTAATATCAAACGGGGCTTTAAAGCCGGGTTCATCAAAGCCGGGGAAAGCCAGGCGAGCGGAGATCGCCTCAAATTGGGTAAAGGCATAGTCTTCACCACTTTCTGAGACCTTGTACAAACCTTGTAAGGCCTGGTTAAAAGGAGCGTTGTATTCTATTTCGAGGCGAACCTTACCTTCTACCACTTGCGGCAAGCTGATTTTAACAATGCCGGTTTCGTCGACCTGCTCATAAACGACATCAAAAGTGCTCTCCTGGGAGTACATTTGTGCCTTGCTGACAGACAAGCCTTTGCCATGCAGGTAGAAATGGTCTTTGCTGCCGGTAATATTCAGATCGATACCCGCCTTGCCGCTAAATCGTTCCAGTTCAGGAACAATAGTTAATTCCAGTTGATAAGCCGTGGGCACCACCTCGGCTGGTAATTGCCCCAGTGGAATATCACCTTTTGTGCTGGTCGTCTCTGTTGCTGATTCCGTAGCGGACACATTCGGCGGTTCCTGTTCACAGGCTGACAGGCTGAATACAAAGACAATGGTGATCAACAACAAGCGAGTGACAGCAAATGGCATAGAAAAATCCTCGTGGCAAAAATTGATTCGGGGCAGTGTACCCACCTTATGTGCCTCGGTCGAGGCTATGACTATGTCTGTATTCTTTTTGGCTGCGTAATGCATTAATTATGGGTGACGGAGCGCAATAAATTATACGCGGGGCGGGGCACAGCTTTTTAACACACGCTCGACAATGACATCATCTGCCCAGCTTTCTATTTTCCAATTCTTCAAAAATGCACAATGGCCACCGTATCGTGCCACCAGTAATTCAATGCATTCATTCTCCGGCAAGCTCTTAAAATCAGCAACCGGTACCACCATGTCGTCCTCGGAGGTCAGAATGGTTGTGGGTATCTTCAATGCAGCGAGACGATTACCCGCGATTGAATAACCGTCAAAATAATCTTCCAGTGTCTCAAACTCGTAGTAACGTGTGGCCAAAAAGCCGGTCCTTTCTCGCAGACTTTCCAGCGCGTGCCACTCTTCATATTCATAGGCATCTGGAAATAAAGATTCTTTGAGCTTTAATGATTTTGCCCATTTGCGGATGAAGTAGCTTTCATAACCCTTGGGGCCGTCCTCCATGGCTTTGAGTACATTTGCAGGCGAAACGACCGGACAGACCGCAACAACCTGCTTGATTGACAGTCCTGCTGAAGGTGCTTGCAATGCCACTCTGAGGGCAAAATTACCACCCAGGGAATAACCCGACAGCGCCCAATCAGATGCAGCGGTGCGTTGCTGTATATCCTGTAGCGCATGTATGACTTCCTGCAGCAGGCAGGAATGGAAAATACCGGAATTCATATGGTGGCTGTCGCCATGATCTCGAAAATTCAGGCGAAACACATCAAAACCCTGTTCATACAACATGCCGCCCGCACCGACAATATAATTGGAACGACTACTGCCCTCCCAACCATGAAACAGGATGACCAGCCCCTTGCTATCACCCGCTTGCGCGGAATAATGCCCAAGCAAACGCACACCATCACCAGCATCAACCAACCAGTCGGTCTCTGCGGCCAATAATGCTTTTGAACGCCTGCTGACAATGCGCCGCCGGTAACCACTGCTGTTGATCATCGATTGCGTATGGGTATTGCGCAAGCCGAACGGGGGAAGAAATGATTCCGCTGTAATGATAGTGCTTTTCATGCGTCACTTTCATAATGACTGATCACAGCTGCCCGGGCTGTTTCGGCCAAGGCACGACGCGGTTTGCCCGTGCTGTCGATTGTTGGCAGAAAATGTACGTCTGCCGTTGCTCCGGGCCGGGCCAACAGGCGGCTAAAGTTCGCCAGCATGCTCTCGTTGTGATGAAACAAAATATCATCATCGCGCTTGCCGTTGCGTATATAACGAACCATGACCGGCTGTACCGGACACTCAGCATCCACCGCGGCGCGGAACATGCGTGCATGAAATACCCGTACCTCGACACCCGGTAAAATGCCACCTTCAGGAAAAATGGCGACCCGCCGTCCCTGTCGTAAGCGCTGAACCATCATCGAAGTGACATCATCGGCCGAATCATGTGAACCGCGCTGATGAAAAATGGTGTTTCCAGTGCGTGCTACATAACTGAATAGGGGCCATTGTTCTATTTCTGCTTTGGCGACAAAACTCAGTGCACAGTCGGTGCTCAAAGCCAGGATATCCAGCCAGGAAATATGATTGGCCACAACCAATACCGGGCCATCAGCAGGTGCGCCACTAAGCTTGACCCGAATACCGAAAAACCATAGCAGCCAGGTTGCCAGACGGCTACCCAGGGCATCTGCTTTACGCCAACCAACCGCTGAATCAAGGTGTTGATAATGATTGATCACCCACAACGTCGGCAAAAGACCAAAAAGCAAGAACAATACCAGCAATAGAGTACGAAAAAGGAAACGCAAGATTGAAGCAAACTTTGAAATCATGATCTGCTGACAACTACTCCAAGCTTTCAGAAAAGTGGCGGAAAGGTTATCACATCAGCGACAATACGCAGCGGTTCAATTTCAAACCCACGAACTAATCTGGCTAACAGGTGTTATGAAGCAATTTCAGGTCAAAAATATCAACAGCGGCGCCATCTTTAGTGTCAATGAAGGTGAGTCCATATTAAACGCCGCACTGAGACAGGGTGTGATGCTGCCTTACAGCTGCAAAAACGGTACCTGTGGCAGTTGCAAAGGCAGGCTGGAGTCTGGGAACATACATTACCCTTTTCACCCGCCGTTAGCGCTGAGTCAGGACGAAATCGCCACGGGCTGTGCGCTTTTGTGTCAGGCAGAGCCAACCGAAGACCTGATTATTCGCGTCCGCGAAATTGAGGCCGTGCGGGACATCCAAGTACGTAAAATGCCGGCACGCGTGATCGAAAAGACATTGTTGGCACCTGATGTTATGCAAATCAAGATCAA
Organism: Gammaproteobacteria bacterium; assembly: GCA_021772935.1. Lineage (GTDB taxonomy): Bacteria > Pseudomonadota > Gammaproteobacteria > Xanthomonadales > SZUA-36 > SZUA-36. The sequence continues at coordinate 92,921 of JAJFLA010000044.1, read as the reverse complement.
ATTGCCTGATGCTCAACGATTACAATTTCTGGCCGGTCAATATCTGGAGATACTGTTGCCAGATGGTAAGCGACGGGCGTTTTCTATTGCCAGCGCACCGCAATCAGAAGATGTGATCGAATTGCATATCCGCCACGTCGAAGGGGGCGGGTTCACCGGCTGGGTTTTTGACGAACTGAAGGAACGTGACATCCTGCGACTCGAAGCACCCTTGGGTACATTTTTTATCCGCAATGACAAGACTGAACGGCCAATGATATTGATGGGCGGCGGCACCGGCTTTGCACCTTTAAAGTCTATGATTGAAGACTTATTAAGCCACCACGACCAACGCCCGTTGCACCTGTTTTGGGGCGTACGCAGCCAGACTGAACTCTACATGCATGAGCAGGCGCTTAAGTGGGCCGAAGAAAATGGTCACATCCAGTATTCCAATGCACTCTCAGAAGCACAAAGTGAAACACCCGATGGTAGCTATTATGGCTTTATCCATGAAGCCGTATTGGAGCAATACCCAGACCTCTCGGACTTTGATATCTACATGAGCGGTCCACCGGCGATGATCGATGCAGGCCGTGCCGCCTTTCTCTCACACGGGGCAGAACAACGCCGGATATTTTTTGATTCATTTGAATTCGGGCTGGATGTGCCGGTCAGGGTATTGTCCAGACCGCATTAGCCAAGTCATTTCAGAGCACGGGAGCTTCTGATTTCCTCCGTATCGACCTCTGCTTGTGTCGCCGTGTTGTAGCGTGGACCGCTAACGGTGTCGGGGTTAATCAGGTCATCCAGAGCAATGAGTGTCTGCTCATTCAGTGAAATCTCTGCTGCTTTGAGATTTTCTTCAAGGTGGTCACAACGGGTGGTACCGGGTATGACATGTATATGCGGTGCGCGACCCAATAACCAGGCCAGTGCCAATTGTGCCGGGGTACACGCTGCTTCATCGGCAATACGGCGATAACCCGCTCTCAGCCTGGCATTCTCGATAAAATGTTCTGGCTGGAACCTTGGCATTCCACGGCGTACATCGCGGTCCGCAAAGTCTGCTGGATTCAGTTCGAGATCTGCCAAAAACCCACGTGCGAGTGGCGAAAAAGCAATATAGGCAACCCCCAGTTCAGCACAGGCATCGAGCACCGCCACTTCGGCATTGCGGCTCCACAATGAATACTCTGACTGAACCGCTGCTACCGGATGTATTGCGTGTACTTTTCTGAGTGTATCGGCAGACACCTCCGATAGCCCAATTTGTTTGATCTTTCCTTCCGTAATCAGATCCGTCAAAGCGCCAATACTGTCTTCCAATGGCACTTGCCTATCCCAACGGTGTAGATAATAAAGATCAATGACATCTGTTTGCAGTTTCTGCAAAGCATTATCGCAGGTCGTTTTGAGAGTTTTTGGTCTGCCGTCAATCACCCGTTTGCCATCAACGCCAGCCAGGCCACACTTACTCGCGAGGAATATCTGCTCACGAAATGGCTTAATCACCGGTCCTATTAGCGCTTCATTTTTGCCAAAGCCATACAGCGCGGCGGTATCAAAATGAACAACGCCAAGATCAAGCGCCTTTTGCAGTAATCGTCGTCCAACCTTGGGGCTCGGCGGAACCCCATAGGCATGTGACACGTTCATACAACCGAGTCCGATTGCTGGCACCGGAACGGTGCCGATCATTCTATGATGAGGTGGCATCCCTGGCGCGCTAGCCAGTAGAGCCGAATTGTAATTCAAGCTCATTCAGAACCCGGTAGCAGTCCAGCACCTGCCCAACAGACGAGTTCGGCTCACGGCCTTCACGGATCGCGGCAAAGAACTCGCGATCCTGTAATTCAATACCATTCATTGAGACATCTACATTGGAAACATCAATCGGCTTTTCATAACCATCAACCAGGTCATCATAACGCGCGATATAGGTGCCGTTATCACAGATATAGCGAAAGAATGTGCCCAAGGGGCCGTCATTGTTAAATGATAGAGACAAAGTACAAATCGCACCGCCTTCTGTTTTTAGCTGGATAGACATATCCATCGCGATTCCAAGCTCAAGGTGGGGCGGCCCTTGCAGACCATTGACCGAAACAACTTTTTCTCCGGTTTGATACTGAAACAAGTCCACTGTGTGGGCTGCATGGTGCCACAGCAGGTGGTCGGTCCACGAACGTGCGGCACCGACAGCATTGATGTTCTTGCGCCGAAAGAAATAGGTTTGCACATCCATCTGCTGAATATTGATCTCGCCACTTTGAACACGCTGGTGCACCCATTGATGTGAGGGGTTGAATCTGCGTGTGTGTCCCACCATGCATACCAGACCAGTAGCGGCCTGAACACGATTGACTTCTTCAGCATCCGCCCATGAATCGGCCAATGGTATCTCGACCTGCACATGTTTACCTGCTTGCATACACTCAATTGCCTGTGCTGCATGCATTTGTGTCGGCGTACACAAAATTACGGCGTCAACACCCGGCAATGCAAGCGCGTCGCTCAATTTGGTAAACGCATGTTCGATATTGTATTTCCTGGCCGCTGCACTGGTTGGTTCAGCGGTGCGACCGACAAGACCAACGACTTCAACACCATCAATATTCTTAATGCCATCAAGATGTTTGACCCCGAAGGCTCCAACCCCGGCAAGTATTACTTTCATTTCTGTTCCTCTGTATTAATCCTGCTTCGATAGCCGCCAACTATGCGGTAACTTTCGTTTATTAACATCCTGAACTTAGTTGGGATTTTCCTCCGGCCAGTACAGTCTGCGTGGGTTGTCGACCAGCAATTTCTTCTGCAATTCGGCGCTGGGCGCGATATTGGGTATGAAATCCACCAGACTGCCGTCATCCGGCATATGTGATTTCATGTTCGGGTGCGGCCAGTCAGTACCCCAAAGCACCCGGTCGGGAAAGTTCTCCACAATACGTCTTGCAAATGGCACAACATCCTCATACGCAGGTGGACCACTTATGGATAATCGGTCCGGACAGCTAACTTTGCACCAGAAATTCTCATGCTCACGCATCAGGCGAGCAAACAGATCAAATGCCGGGCCATCGGCATTGACTGAAACATCGGGCCGACCCATGTGATCCACCACGACTATCGTTGGCAAGGCAGCGAAGAACTCATATAGCTGCGGCAGGTCCTGGGCCTCGAAATATATGACGATATGCCAACCCAAACGTTGAATTCGTCGCGCAATAGCCAACAGGGAATCTCGCGGCAAGACATCCACCAGGCGTTTAACAAAATTGAAGCGAACCGCGCGCACACCAGCAGCGTGCATCTTGTCCAGCTCCGCATCATTGATATCAGTCGTAACCACAGCGACACCGCGGGCACTGTTATTTGAATCCACCAGTGCATCTACCAAAGCCCGGTTATCTGTACCATGACAGGATGCCTGAACGATGACATTTCGCTCGAAGCCCAGGTGTTCGCGTAAATCCCACAGGCTCTGCTTCGAAGCATCACACGGTGTGTATTTACGCGCTGGCGCATAAGGGAACTGATCACCAGGCCCAAACACATGACAATGGGCATCCACCGCCCCCGCGGGTGGTACAAATTTTGGTTTCGACGGCCTCGGATCAAAAACCCGCCAGTCATCATCCATCTGAAACATGGTCTTGCTGCTCAACCTTATATGCCTCTTGCGGCCAGCGCTTTGTCAAGACGCGGATAAACACGTCGGGCATTCAACTCAAAAACCTTGTGCTTGTCCGCATCACTGATGTCGAGTGCATCTACGTAACGTCTAGTATCATCAAAAAAGTGTCCGGTTTGTGGGTCGATACCACGTACGGCACCCACCATTTCAGAGCCAAATAAAATGTTATCGATATCGATCACTTCAAACAACAAATCGATTCCCGGCTGGTGATAAACACAGGTATCAAAAAAGACATTTTTCATCACGTGCGTCGCAAGTGGTGGGCGTTTCAGCATATCCGCAAGCCCACGGTAGCGACCCCAATGATAGGGTACTGCACCACCACCGTGTGGAATAATAAAACGCAGATCCGGAAAATCTTTGAATACATCACCCTGGATAAATTGCATGAATGCGGTGGTGTCAGCATTGATGTAATGTGCGCCGGTGGCGTGAAAATTGACGTTACAGGTGCTCGATACATGGATCATCGCCGGCACATCTAGCTCAATCATCTTCTCATACAAGGGATACCAGCAACTGTCGGTCAAAGGCTTGGCTGTCCAGTGACCTCCCGATGGATCCGGGTTGAGATTGCAGCCAATGAAGCCCAATTCATTAACACACCGTTCCAGCTCAGCGATCGAATCGCCGATTGGAACCCCCTCAGACTGTGGTAACTGGCAAACACCGATAAAGTTATCAGGGTATAGCCCGACGACTCGTGCAATCAGCTCATTACAATGCTGCGACCACTGCTGTGATACAGCCGAATCACCCAGATGGTGCGCCATGGCCGAGGCGCGTGGAGAAAAAACCGTCAAATCAGCACCACGCTCCCGTTGCAGCTTGAGCTGGTTGGTCTCGATACTCTCACGAATCTGGTCATCGCTGATGTGGCTTTTGAGTGGCGCAGGCAGAGCAGCATCTTCGAAATGGGCAAGTTGCTGTTGCCGGAATTGCTGGTGTGGTTCGGGTGCGGTCGTGTAATGGCCGTGGCAATCAATAATCATCGTGGTAGCGTTTCCATTGTGATGCGGTTTTGCCTTAGTTGCTCAGAATTGAAGATGGAATAAATACCGAGCCTTGCATCAGTTTACGTGCGCTACGCAGCAAGGCCGTGCGGCGTACGACAAATTGGTTCGCGCTCATCGAAATATCCATGTCGACAGTAAATGAACCTGTCGGGTGTTCTATATCCAGTCTTTGTGGCCCGGATGCTTGCTGCGTTGTAGACACTTCACTTGCCACAGACCCCGGTATCATGCAGGCAGCGGCAACACTGGCCGCACCCAGCACACCAACTGCCTGGTGGACTCGATGTGGTATGAAGCTGCGGGTCGAGATCGTGCCACCTTTTACCGCTGGCGCGACCAGCGTCATTTTGGGTACCGACAGGTTCTTAACCTCACCGAGATTCATCATCGGTCCGAGCTGTAGGCGTATGGATTCTATTCTGTTTTTCAGTTCTTCATCCGACTCAAGTTCAGCAACTGTCTCATAACCTGATTTGCCAAAATCTGCCGCACGCATGATGACAACTGGCATACCGTTATCAATACAGCTCAGTTGGATTGCGTCGATCTCATCAATGACATGACCGGTTGGTAACAACGAACCACAGCTCGAGCCTGCCACACCCTGAAAATCCAACATGACAGGTGCCGCGGTGCCAGGTACACCATCGATGCTCGCATTGCCCTCATAGCTGACCTTTCCGTCTGGCGTTTGCACACGTGCTACTGCAACACCACCGGTATTGAGCATACGGATACGAACATCGGTTTCACCGTGAGTGCTGCTGACAAGCCCGTTTTCAATCGCAAAGGGTCCGACTCCCGCCAGGATATTTCCACAGTTTTGTCTATCGGTGACTTGTGCGCGGTCAACCATGACCTGTAAAAAGAGATAGTCCACATCAATATCATCGGCATTGGATGGCGCAACAATCGCCACCTTGCTGGTTAATGGGTGCGCACCACCTACACCATCAATTTGCCGGTTATCGGGTGATCCCATGGCTGCGAGCAGCACTCGGTCTCTTTGAGCCGAATCCGCTGGTAAATCACGGCTGTGAAAATACAGACCTTTTGAAGTGCCACCACGCATCAACACTGTGGGAATGGCTGTTTGCATTACTGCTCGGAGTCCGCCTGCTTTGCGTCGTTGACCAGGTCTTGTGCATCGACGTAAGTAAGTCCCTTGCTGGCAAGTCGTTGCCGCATATTGTAGACGTCGAGTCCCAGCTCGCCGTTCTCGAATCGCTTGCGTTTGTTTTCTTCATTGGCTTCACGCGCCTGTACACTTTCCAACACCGTTACTACTTGCTGTCGTCTGACGACCACCACGCCATCATCATCAGCAACGATCAGATCCCCCGGTTTGATCAGTGCCCCGGCGCATATGACGGCTGTGTTGACGTTGGCGATTGTCTCTTTAACAGTGCCCTGCGCGTGTATTGCGCGAGACCAGACCGGAAACTGCATCTGTGTGAGTGTCGCTATGTCGCGAACACCCGCATCAATGATCAGGCCTTGCACCCCTCTGGCCCGCAGTGAGGTAGCCAGCAAGTCGCCAAAATACCCATCCGTACACGGGCTGGTTGGCGTCACTACCAGTATATCGCCGGGCTGACATTGCTCAGCAGCAACGTGAATCATCCAGTTATCACCCGGTGCAACCTCGCAAGTCACCGCAGTCCCGACGATGTGTACCGGTCGATAAATCGGGCGTATAACAGCATCAAGCAGACCCTTCCGGGCTTGTGCTTCGTGTACGGTTGCGACGCCGACACCGGCAAATTCCCGGACCAGGGATGGTGCTACGCGAGTGATGTTTGTGACCACGATTGCCATAATTATTTTACTATAGGTTGTTAAAATCGATTTCTGACCATTGGCTCTATTTTAAAGAACAATTCCCTAAATATCTGTTATTTATTGTCTGAAATATATTAATTGATATAAGTTTATGCTATAGATATCCCGAATACCTGGTAGAGAGAAGAGATGCAGGAGATCAATTTACGGCATTTTCTGGCATTGAGCGTAATGGTCGACGCAGGAAGCCTTAGTGCGGCAGCCAAACGCGTGCACCTGTCACAATCTGCACTAACCCAGGCACTAAGAAAAATCGAGACCCTGGCAGGCACATCATTGTTTAATCGTACCGGTTTTGGCATTACCCCGACGACTGCTGGAAAACGACTGGTTCATCGATCCAAACGCGCTCTCAAGCTGCTAAACAGAGCAAAACGCGAGATTCGCCAAAATGAAAGCGTGGGGCTTAATCCCAACCAGCCCAGCTGGCATGTAACAGCAGGTCAGTTAAGGGCGCTAATCGCTATTGTACAAACTGGCGGCTACAGCCTCGCGGCACGTAAACTGGGGCTGGCCCAACCGACCATCTATCGAGCGGCCAAGGATCTTGAAGCGCGAACAGGCCTGCGTTTATTTCAACGTTCAGACAAAAGCGTGGTGGCGAATAAAGCTGCACAACAGATGGCACGATACGCTGCACTCATATTTGCCGAGATTCGGCAGGGTCTCGAAGAGGTGCACGAGGAACAGGGCCATATGCAAAGCCGGGTATCCGTCGGTTGCTTGCCGCTGGCGCGTGTGGAACTACTGCCACTGGCGGTAACGCAACTATTGCAAACCTACCCTGATGCCAGCGTAAGCATCCTGGACGGCCCTTACTCAGAACAGCTTCAGGCCCTGCGCTACGGGCAAATTGACTGGATCATCGGTGCCTTGCGCAAGCCTCCACCAACATCAGATATCCAACAGCAACACCTGTTTGATGAGCCCTTGGTAATCGTTGTCCGAACCGGACACCCCATGCTTACAAGAGCAACACCCAAGCCTGTTGCTCTCGCACAGCTCGAATGGATAGTACCGGCAAAACACACACCGGCTCGTGCGCTTTTTCATGACTTCTTCAGCAAGCACGATGTCGCAACGCCGCGAAAGGTCATCGAATGCAGCTCACTGATTACAACTCGTGGTTTACTGCACGACAGCGATCGGGCGGCATTGTTGTCACCATCACAGGTACGGCGGGACATCGCAACAATGCAGTTGGCAATACTTGGAAAACCTTTGCCAAACACCTGCCGTTCAATTGGAGTGACGGTTCGCAAGGACTGGGAACCCACCATCGTACAAAAGGCTTTCACCGAAATCATCCAGGCGCAAACGTAGCCCGGTATGCACTTGGCGGCAATCCTTCCAGTTTTTTGAAATAACGCGAAAAATAAGCGGGGTCTTTAAAGCCCAGGGTATAGGCAATTTGATCGACTGGATACTGGGTGTAAATCAGTTTTCTTTTCGCCTCAATCAATACTCGATTTTGAATGATCGATTTTGCCGTGATACCAACACACTCATTGCACACCCGATTGAGACTCGAAACCGATGTGTGCAAGGCCATTGCGTACTGCTGCACCTTCCATTGTTGACGATATTTATGTTCCACAAGTGCGCGGAATCTTTTCAACATCATACTGCCCGGTTGACTGTTGGAGGTTTCCAGTTGGTGCTGATCAGATTGTCTCCTGAGCGTCATCAGCACCATGCGTACGAGCCATTCAAGCATCAACTGATGACCAGTCTCTGCGTGCTGAAACTCGCCGACAATCATGTTTAGATAATGCCTTAGCTGATCAAAAAGTACACTTTGCTTGTTAAACTCGATGATCCGTGCAGAACCAACGAGCTCATCGAAATATTGCCTTGAACGGTGGTAAGTGTCATCAGAAAAATGAGCGGCTGCGAGACTCAACACTGCTCCTTTTGTATCCGGATTAAAACGAAACCCATGCACAACACCAGGCGGAATGGTGATAGCCCAACCACCTGAAAGTGTGTGGTTTTCATCATCCAACTGCACTTCCAGGCCACCATCAAAGACACATAATATTTGTAACATATTGTCGTGACGGTGTGGCTTGATCAACCAACCAATCGCCCTGCTTCTTGCTGCAATATCTTCGATATGCACAAATCCCGGGTCCTGGCTTGCACTGGCTTCACCATAAAGGCCGAAGTCCGGAATACCAGACTGGGTATCAGGTTTATGCATTTTTTTTATTGCAGCAAAAAATTATCATGCCTAATCCTAACTATTTGCCCAAAAAGTGCAAGTCAACGTACGATAAATGAATTCACTTACAAGCTGCCAGATAGGATCATTGATATCGCACCGGCGTATGCTAAATACCTGCCTGGCAAATGTGGCAAACGATGTAGAGGCATTGACATGAACGTTTTGAAAACACAAGTCGCGATAATTGGAGCGGGGCCTTCAGGATTGTTATTGGGCCAGTTGCTGTCAAAACAGGGCATCAGCAATATTATTCTCGAACGAGTGACGGGCGATTACGTACTTGGGCGGATTCGCGCCGGGATTCTTGAGCAGGGTTTTGTTGAACTGGTTCGTGAAGCCGGTGCAGCAAGGCGTATGGATGAAGAAGGTGAAATCCATGATGGTTTTGAAATTTCAGTGGATGGACACCGTACCCACATCGATATGAAGAAACTAACCGGTGGTGACACGGTGGTTTGTTATGGGCAGGTTGAAATCACCCGTGACCTGATGGCAGCCAGGGAAACCGCTGGTCTTATAACTTATTACGAAGCCACAGATGTGGCACTCGATAACGTTAAGTCAGCATCACCCAGCGTCCGCTTCAGACATGATAATGAAGCCTACACGCTGCAATGCGACTATATCGCTGGTTGTGATGGGTTCCATGGCGTTTCCCGCCAGACGATTCCGGCACACATACGCACTGAACACGAACGTGTTTACCCGTTCGGCTGGCTGGGTGTGCTCAGTGAAACCCCACCTGTCAGCAAGGAATTGATCTACTGCAAGCATCAGCGTGGTTTTGCCCTCGCCAGTAAGCGTTCAGCAAGCCGGTCCCGTTACTACATCCAGGTCCCGCTGAGTGACAAAGTTGAGGACTGGTCAGATGATGCGTTTTGGCAGGAACTCAAAAAGCGTCTGCCACCAGAGGCGGCAGCCCAACTGGTGACCGGTCCGAGCATCGAAAAGAGTATCGCACCATTACGTTCATTTATCTGCGAGCCAATGCAGTACGGAAACCTGTTTCTTGTCGGTGACGCGGCTCATATCGTACCCCCAACCGGGGCCAAAGGACTCAACCTTGCAGCATCAGATGTGGCTGCTTTGTATAAGGTTCTGGTTCGTGTTTATCAGCAGGGTGACAAGACCTGTATTAAGCAGTATTCGGAGATTGCATTGCGGCGCGTTTGGCACGGTGAACGCTTCTCCTGGTGGATGACCAATATGCTGCACAATTTTACCGATATGAGCGCCGCTGATATGGATGGCAAAACCTTCGCTCGCTTTATGCAATCCGAATTGAGTTACTATCTCGCTTCAGAAAACGGCCAGAAAGTGATCGCTGAACAGTATGTCGGCCTGTCTTATGAAGAATTGGCTAACTAACCCGGACATTTCACCAAGGATGGCCCAGGGCAGCTTCTCGACCGGTCCCTGGTACCCCAGGCAGCTTCTCGACCGGTCCCTGGTCTCACCTTCTCTCACCTTCTCCTGAAATTGCGCTGTAGCTGGTAAAACCTGAGTGCAAATCCGCCTACTATATCCCGGTCCGGGTAAGCGATGACTTTCCGGTGCCAAGCATGCAAACGGGTGCTGGATAAACCTGCAATCGTGACGCAGTCTTTTTGTAACAGCGTATTCATCTGGTGGTACAGCTGGGTGCGTTCCTTTGAAGGTAGCATTAACCGGGCTGATTCGAATAGACCGTCATAATGCTCACTAAGGTAATTTGAACTGTTGGAGCCAGGGCTTGCATTCGGCCCGTAAAATATTTGTAGAATATTCTCTGCGTCAGGGTAATCCAGGGTCCAGCCAGTAAACCAGAAGTTCATTTTTGATTCTGAAATGGCTTTGTAAAAAGCTCCCACGCTTGGGTGCATTTTTAGTTGTATTTTGGCTGCAGGATATCCAATGTTCAACAACCATGACCTGAATAATTCATAGGTCTGACGTGACTGGATAGACGATGTGGTACCAAAATTCAGCATTGGTAGATTGTCAGCATTCCAACCTGCTTCACTCAATAGTTTTCGGCTTAGCTCGGGGTTGAAAGGCCCCGGCGAACCCGCTGGCATTTCAACAAACTCCTGCATCGAAGGCAATATTACCCCGGCGTATACACTTGCCATGCCGGCATAGAGCTTCTCGTTTTGTTCATCCAGGTTAACAGCGTGTTTGATTGCGCAACGCAGCGCCGTATTCCTTGCCTCACGCCCGCTATCTTCGTGATAACCAAAATCCGGGTCGAGCATGTTGAAATCGTAGTGCAGGAAACTTGAGGATGGTTCCAGCAGTACCTGGTATTTTTTATCGAATGCCGGCGCAACGATTAGCTCTGGCGTCGTTTGCGTCAGCACCTGGTTGAACATTTGTGAGGGTATCGATGCCAGCTTTATTTCATTACCTTTTAGAAATGAGGCCCACCTCGGCATTGGTTCGCTGACAAAATCGATTCTGATCTGATCAAGTATTGGGGTGATCTGGCCGTCGATTTTGTTCAGATCATAGTGCTCGGCGATATGTTCGCCCATACCTTCTGCTTCCAGGTCAACCCTTTCCTTTCGAAATGTAGGGTTACGTTGCATGACAACGGTTGTTGAATTGAATTCAGTCACACGGTAAGGGCCAGATCCAACGGGGTGGGTGGCGAGCTTGTCGCCATAATAGCGTACGGCCTCTACCGGGACGATGGCGGCAAAACCCATCGCCAGCGTGTGCAACATCTGCGGATAAGGCCTGGTAAGCTGTATCCGGATCGTGTAGCGGTCAAGTGCTTTCAGTCCAGCTATCGGTTGGCGGTAGTCAGAGCCGGTTGTTTTCCAATTATCCAGACCGCTAATGCGATCACGCCATAACCAGGCACCCTGTGATTTGGTAGCAGGATCAAAATGGCGCTTTATGGAGTAAATCACGTCATCAGCAGTTAATTCCCGACCTTTCTGCTGCTTAAAAGCAGCGTCATCGATAAAATGGACACCTTGCCTGATAGGGATGGTATAGATCAGTCCGTCCGCTGAAATATCGGGCATGGACGCAGCGAGATTCGTGGTTAACTCATAGGGTCGTGCCAGGTACTTGTACCGGAACAGCGTATCGTAGGCATTGACCACGATAAATTCCGAGTACAGGGTTGAACTGCGGGCAGGGTCCAGGCTGATTGGTGCATCATCCAGCGCAATCGTCAAGGACGAACTCGTCAGTGCGGGTTGTTCTGTGTCCTCGCAAGCGACTAAAATCAGGATCGCAAAGCTGTTCAACAGAAAGAAACGAAGTTGGACGGACACTGATCTCATAGACTTGAACATCGGCGACAAGATTAGTCTATCCAAGCGTGATGATACAAGTTTTTGCGCCAGCGATCAGAAGTTGGCTGTAAGCCAGTTTGTCGCAGTCTGCATGACCGGCTCTGTATGAATAACGACGACAGCCTTGTGTGCTGACTCACAGTCATTGACAGTTTGAAAATTGTCATAACCCACCACCGCATGTACACCTTTAAGAGTTAACTCCGACTGGATTTGCAGGGTCTTGTCTGTAGCAATCAATGGGCCGCTACTAATGTACTGGATAGTGCCCGGAATTGCGTCGCTGGTATCAATGGGATAGACCGTGGCTTTCATGCCTACTCTGAATTCAGCAATACGATGCTCAGGGATTGGAACCATTACAATGGGATTAACACAATCGAGAATCTGTACCAGGCTGGTGCCTGAGATAACCCGGGTTCCCTGGCTAACAAATGTGGCGTTAACAATACCAGCAAAGGGTGCACGATGTTCCTCAACGATGCTGCTGTCGATTCTGAGTCTTTCCACCTTTACCTGTGTCTTTGCACGGTTTAGTTGCGCGTGTAAAGATGAAATGGTGCTGGTATTTTCAATACGGCGTAAAACCAGTTCATCAGTCATTCTCTCCCAGTAATTTGCGTCGCCGTCCTGAAAAAAGACAGACTTGGTAGCGAGTGATTGTTGCAATAATTCACTACGCTTTAGCTGCGCCTGGTTAAAGCCAACCTGGCTGCTGGCGATATCCAGTTCTGTTTTTGCAGTATCCAGTTGTTCACTGCTTGCATACTTGTTCTTATACAGTTTGGCCACGCGCTGCACCGTATCAGTTTTCAGTTTTTTGGTTTTTTCTGCGATTTCAAGCTGCTTGCTGCTCTCAATGGTCTTGAGCTCAACATCGTTAGTCATCCAGCTTGTGTAGGTATCTGATCGCTGTTTATAACTCGCCAACAAGCTTTCCAGCTTATTCTGCTGAGCCTGGATGTTACTGATTTCATTTTCTAAAAATGCAATCTCGGAATCGAATTCAATCAACCGGCTTTGATCAATACGGTTATTGTGCACACGCACCAGCAAATCCTGGACGTCAATTCGCGAACCTACCTCGGGCAGCGGGGCATCTATTTCGCCGTCAATGGTTGATTCAATTGATATGCTGCGGGCCAGGATAATCGCCTGGCTGCTTTTAAAACCATCCTTGGCTGATATAAACGTCCAACTGAGAGCACACAGAAGCCCGACCAATAAAATGATCAAGTCAATGCGTCTCATGACTGCACCACACTTGGTTGAGAGGAAGCCAGTTCCACCGCCCGGTTATGAATTGAATATCCGGAGCTCGGCAAAATGATATTTCGCCTGATATGTTTGATCATAAACAGGAAATTATTGTTCTTCCTGACTTTGCCCATCAGGTTGAGGCCAACACAATATTTTGAACATTTGGATGCTTTACGGATATTCAGCATTTTCATGGCACGATCCGTAATGCCTTTACCATCACTGGATTTGGTTTCAACAATAATAAACTCATTGCTGATGCGAATGGGATCACCTGTCGCATCGGGTTGAGAAAAGCAAAGACTGAAATCGATGGTGACACGCTCACTGCCCTGGCGGGCAACCAACGTGCAGCGTTGGTAGTTGATCATCAACGAGGGGCTGAGTTTGAATGGCATGGACTTCTTGTATTGCTTTTGGTAAACAGCATTCAGCATTTCACTAAACCGGCTATGTATCCTTGGCGTGACCAGGAAATCACAATCGGTACGGTACTTATTGGTCTTGCCACGCAAGCCCTTCAACTTGATTTCAAAAAATCTCAAACCACTGTCAACATATTCGCGGGTACGTACCTTCATACGTTGACGTCTGCCTTGATGGTGCTCGAAATAGCATCCAAAATTGTCATCGTAGTAACAGGATGAGTAGGAGAATTGTCTCAAGCCATCTATTTCTAAAATGGAATAATCATCACTGATACACTTTAGCAGCGATCTAAACTGGTTAAATGTTACAGCATATTTGTTATCGATCCGGGTCAGCATTTTTGCGCGTTGATTTGTCAGATCAAGAGAGATTGCCGGGAAACCAGCCAGCAGGGTTTTGATATTGGGAGATGGTTTTTGTTTTACGCCCAGATGGGACATTAGTGAATCATCGCTTGCCATCGCTTTGGTGGGGCTTTGAATAAAACTGAATGGATTTGGCTTCATGGGAATTATTCCTTTGTGTCAGGCCAGCGTGCTGTCAACAGTTCCAGGGTCAGAATGGGTACTAATGTTATCGACGTGTTGCGGAATTTCGTGCGAAGGCAGTTTGTAAATAAGAACCAGATCAATAATATCCCGCACGTAGTCGATTTTCTTTATCTCAAATGATTGAACTTCGATGCCAAGGGAAGAAGCCAGCGTGCCTTTCATCAGTTCACGGTCGCTGATCGCATTCTGATCGATATAATCCAGTGTCACTGACATCTTTTTGACGTTATCTACCCTAATCAGATTGGCGGAATGCTCAAGTGACCAATTGCCGATGAACCAGGTGCTCAGGATGATGACCGCATTGCAAGTCAGTACAAAACTAAAATCAGCGATTCCAGCCCCATTGATCACGGCCAGGGCAACCGTCCCAAACAAGTAGGCCATTTCAGTTTTTGTGAATTGTGTGCTGCGCAGTTGGATCAACGACAGCAGGGCAAACAGGCCGAAGCCAATGGCAATATCAAAATCCGTTCGGATAATGGCCATAACAATTAACAACATGAATATGTTGAATAACGATGATGTAACAAACATTTCAATATTCTGGAATTTGCGATAGAGAATCACATAACTGAGAAAGTACAGGCTGGTAAAATCAACCAGCAGGTCTCGAATGATGGTGGAGTAGTCAACAAAATTCATAATGTGGTTCTCTGTTTACAATTAATTGGTTTATCGGCAAAAAAAGGGGTATTACCACAACGTTTTTTTTGAGAATTTATAAAACGTTTGCGTGGTTTTTTTACGAGCACCGTGGTTCCCGCGGTGCTCGTAATGTTCTGATCAGTCGGTGGGTGATCCTGCCCTATTCTGGGATCCTGACTGACAGCATGTCGACACCATTGAACCTGACAGAAACAACCGCTCCAACAGGATTACCATCGGGGAATGGTGCTTTATCGAGAAACCGGGTTCTGAATTCCCATCTGCCTTTTCCATCCTCAACGGGTAGGTTGCCCGCCATGATGTCATCGATAAACACCTGGTAACGGCCATTTACAGACAGGTCTTCTACCCTGATTTCGATTCTTGTCCTGGTACCGAATTTTCTGTATTCCAAAGTACCTGATGCCTGTCCATCAACCCCCGTGTTTTCCAGACCGATGTCCAAAACCACCCTTTCCACGACGGGATCGGTACCTGATGGGAAATCAGTACTAAACAGGAGCGTATTATCTTGTTTGACCTCAATCAGTTGGTTACGAGGATCGAAATCCAGCAACACCTTGCCAGCCTCTACCGGGCTACGGAATTCAATTTCTCCTTCCGTGCCACCACTAAGTTGGACCACGTTAATGGTCCCCCTCATAACGCTTCCAACGTACAGGTCATAGATGCCTGCAGGAATATCCTCAACTTCGACAGAAAATGCAGCACGATCCGGCCGTTGCTCAAACTGGGCATCTGCGTCTCCGGCTGGATAGACACCTGCATTGGTCAGATCAGTTCGGATTTCCATATCTGCACCGCCTGCTAGTCCGTCTTCACCGCTCACAAAACTACTGGGGAATATCTGGGTTAATACGATATCGGATGCTGAGTTGCTAATATCAATCAGTTTGTCGCGCGGATCAAAAGTCAATAGCACTTTCTCTGGTTCAACCGGGCTTCTGAATTCAATTTCACCCTTAGTGCCGCCGCCTGACAAGGCTACAACCCGGACGCTGCCATGCTTGATACCATCTACACTGAGATCATAATCACCAACTGGCAGGTCTTCTATTTCAACATTGAAGTTTGTTCGTCCACCCGATATCTCAAATTCAGCCTTACCTGAACTGCCCGCACCAGCCACGGTAGAAGTGAAGAAAGATCTGATGTCAACGGGGCTGTCTGAGGGGTTCACGCCATCAGATGTACCACCGGAACAGGTGGTGTCAGCAATGCCAGACATCTTGTTAATTTTAAAATGAAAACCACCTGTACCGCTGATCGAGTCTAAACCTGAAAATGTACCTTCAAAACAATTATCAAACTCAATCGCTCCATCACCCACAACTCGCAGATTGCTGCCACCAGGTTCAGGTGTGACTGCCGGGTCTGTGGCCTCATAGATAGTCAGGTCAATACGATTATCGGTGACCGGACCTTCTGCGAAATACCAATAAGGGATTCCGTCTTCATCGTAAACGATCCAGTAAACCTTCCCACTAAGAGCACCGGCATCATCATTGACTATTTGAATGATAGTGCTTTCGTTTGGGTGCATCAGTTGATTCCAGGTACCTGTAAACGCCCTGGTAGCTATACCGCCTGTTCCTGAAATGGCTGCCTGCAACATCATGGACGCAGAGCTAAGTAGAATGAAAATCAAAAACTGTATCCGGCCGTATTTTGTATTCATTGTGGTTTCTCCGTTAATTGATTTGGTTTTATCTGCTGGTTTTGAAATAGGTATACGCCCAGCCCTACTTCAACCACTTCTTCCGAATGCTCCAGGTCTTCAGGTGATCTTTCGAAAAGGTACTCATCTATTTCATAGATAATGTCCATGGACCGAAGTTTGATATGCTTTCGTATATCTTCCGCCATGCTTACGGGTATATTCTTGTTATAGGTTTGCAATTGAAGCCAGGTTTCCTCGCATTCATCTTCGGTATTATGGGCAATGGTGTTTAAAAGACCATTTGCTGCGTGGGCCAGCATTTCAAAATGGGTTTCTTTGACTACCCTGGCACCCGACAAATATTTTTGTGTTACCAATTGGTATTTTTGGCTGCTTGCGGGTTTAACTGAATTGACAGAGATCAATTCATCCAACATGGCTCGTGGTGTTGTGCCACCGCTATACAGATTAACCAGTTCTGAAAAATTCGGTGACTCGCCATGGAACGGCAAAGACAGGGGTTGACCCTGGCTGTCATTAAAATCCGGGTTCCTGGACCAACCTGCGAGAACACGGGATGCACGTTGATGAGTTTCCAATTCCTGGAGATCTGCGGGTGATTTGACTTCTAGCTGCCTGGCGACCTCAACCCGGGTAATCCCGGTGATGATGGCGACCCGGGATTTACTCTGCTTTTTACCCTTGATCGCAAACTCGTCATGGGCAACGTGTACATAACACCACCGCAACCAGTCCGCACAGGACTGGTATGAAATTCCATGCCTCAATAAGATTCGAACCAGCGGCTTGAAAAGCAGCACCATGGTCCCTGCAATTACTCGGTATAACTTGTCTTTAGTCTGATTCATATTTAATTAGGTAAACATATCTCACGTCAGGCTGTTTTGTAATTATTTTTACAAATAGTAATGGTTCTCATTTCTAAAGTCAAAGCCAAACACTAATTAAGTTAATAAACAGGAATCTAATTGCCGGGGATTCAAGCTGGCTTGAAGATACAGAAAGAAGCCAGCAAAAACTCGCTTGGTGATCTTTGTCGACAAAGGCATGGATTCACTTCAGCATGCCCATTCACCACGACCAAGCCAACCCAGGCGACCATTAAAACCTTTCAACATTTTCGTTGCCCTGCTGGGAATAAACGACAGCCATATTGGCTCATACGCTTGTTAATAACATACAGATACCGCCAGGGTGTTTTCAACTCACAACGGACGTGACCATTACGGGTCATTGATAGTCGTTTTGTGGATACCGCCGGTCTGGTGATATAGCGACACAGGCGTTCCAGCTTCGTGCGGTCATTGGCATTGGTGGCTACACCTGCATGTACAGGGTGAGCCCGGTAACCAGGCGAGAGGGTACCCTGGGGTAGTGAAAACCCGGCAGCTTCACCCACTGAGCCTGAAAACGGTATCTACTCTTGGTGGTGAAATGTCCGGGCTAACGACACTTAGTCGGGGTTTTCCAATACCAGTACGCCGGCGCCGGTATTCGAAACCGGTACGTGGTAATGCTTGTGCACGACATTTACTTTTTCCTGCAGCGCACCACGCATCACCAGCCACATAATAACTTCAATGCCCTCGGTACCCGCCTTTTCTATGATTTCCGTATTGCTGAGGCCTGCCAGCCACTCCGGGTTATTGATAATACTTTCCATGCATTGCAGGTCAAAATCAACATTGATAATCCCTGCACGCTCTCCCTGCAATTGATGCGACATGCCACCGGTACCGAAAATCACGACTTTCTGGTCTTCCGGGTACGACTCAACCGCTTTACGTAAAGCACGACCGGCTGCCAGACAACGTCGGGCGCTGGTCAATGGGTGCTGAACGGTATTGACCGCAAAAGGAATGCCTTTTACCGGCCATTTCGGCAAATGCCGCCACATCAATGCCATCGGTACAATAAAGCCGTGATCAACCAGCATTTCCTGACAGGTCGTCATGTCGAAATCCTGATTGATCATGGATTCAGCCAAATGCCAGGAAAACTCGGCATCGCCTTCAAAACTCGCCAGTGTTTGCAGACCCCAACCCTCATCAGCATTTTCATATTGATTGGCACAACCAATCGCAAAGGTTGGGATCTTATCCAGAAAGAAATTCAGCCCGTGGTCGTTGTAAACAACAATAGCGATGTCCGGGTCGACTTTTTCCAGCCATGCTTTGACGGGCTCATAGCCATCAAAAAAGCGCTTCCAGTAAGGTTCTTTTTCGAGGCCGTTGGACATCGCCATGGCAATGGCCGGGATATGCGAAGTGGTAATCCCACCAACAATTCTAGCCATTCCAAAATCCTCCCTGCTGCTCCAGCTTTTCGATTAAGCCTTTACCCTTGCTTGCAAGCTTGGCCTTGAATTCTTCAGTCGTAATACCCTGAAATGCGGCTCCCGCATCCTGGATCGATACACCTCTTGGAACCGTTAACTTGGCAAGGTAATACACATTAGCGCCGAGTCTTATCAATTCCAGATAATCGTTGTTCAATAGCGCCTGTTTCTGCATATCGCTTAAACCGAACTTGATCGCATAGGCACGCGGATCGCGTCCAAATTCTTCACGATTCTCTTGATGATTGAATGAAAACAACATTTTGTTCAGGGCATAAGCCGCATGTGATGTTTTGCCGTCGAACACATAAGTGCCTGGAATGTCATCATAGCGGTGTTTTTTCCAACTCATTTGCAAACTTCCAAAGCAAATCTCCTGTTTGTCCTTCAGCATCATTGACAAGCATTAACAGCTTCCGTAACATTTACTGTACCACTCAGTACAGTTTTAATCAAAAATTATCTGAGCGTGCACCACCCGACTTTTCCGCTACTCAAGGATTTGGCCATGAAATCAATTGAAACCAGTGAGCACCCCCTACTTTACAAGCTTAGCGATAGTTGTATATTTCCGAGCCAGGTGAACAGCTCCGATCATCATATCGGCACCCGGGTCAGCGCACGGGCACTTGAGGGTATGCAAAAGGAAGCCTGTGTTCAATATGGTTCCTCGGGCGCTGTCTGGCACATGGTGTGTGACGAGGGCCCCTATCTCAACGGCACTGATCTTGCACCTTTTCCGCTGGCCTTTTTTACCGCGGGACTGGCCGCTTCCTACCTGTCAAAACTGCTGTCTTTGGCCAGACAGCAGAACATCCCACTGGCTGCAGTGGAGTTGGTTCAGGACAACTATTACGGAATGGAAGGCTCGGCTTTACGTGGCAACATGAAAGCGAGTGCATTACCGGTCAACGTCTCCTGCAAGGCAGATTCTGATGCTTCGCCGGAACAAATTTCTGCATTGTTGAAGGCGGCGATTGCCAACTCGCCGGGGGATGCCATCTTGAGGAATTCACACCATGGCACTTTCACATTAAGCAAAAATGGTACGCAACTGAAGGTCGAAGGTGTTGATGCGTCTACATCAGAGCTGGCTGCAGACCCGAAAGACTTATTCGAACAGGCAATGCCTGATCACGCCACAACTTTTGCCGCCGGTGGTATAGAAAAACTCCAGGCTGCAGAATCTGTATTCGGTGTTGAAGGCGGGGCTGGAACCAGTCTGCACGCAACCCAGAAACGCCTGCTTCACATCCGCGCCAGGGCCACGCTGCGTGAAGATGGTATCAAGTCTATCAAAGTGCAGCTTTTCAAACCCATTGGTGGTGTTTTTCACTTTCTCAGCGACGACTCTCGCCTGCAAGGAGGTCAGGAACGGGCGCCAAGCGGCCTGGCTTACATGGCGGCTGGAATCGCATTTTGTTATTTAACTCAATTGGGCCGATATGCACATATCGTCAAGCAACAATTGACTGGCTACCGTCTTGTTCAGGACCTTGCATTCAGTCGTACCGGTACCACTGCTGAGCCCGGGGGCATGGTTTTGAACACACCTGACACACATACATTTATCGACTCCGACGAGGCTGATGAAGCCATCCAGAAACTGGTGCAAATGGGCGAGCAAACCTGTTTTCTACATGCGGCATTGCAGACCCATAACCAGACAGAGGTCAATACGACCAGCACCGCAGATTAAACAAAACCAATTAAAATCTGCTTGCGGAAAAATTAATGAATCACTTCAGTGTGCATCGACATGCCATTGTAAAACGCAGTAGAGTGTGGAGACTATGGGCATCATAAATGTCACCGATCGTGACGGAAAAAAATACCAGCTTGAAGGTCGCGAACGCAGCAGTTTGATGGAAATACTCAGACAAGGTGGACTCTCGCTGGAGGCCTTATGTGGTGGCTCCTGTCTATGCGCCACCTGTCATGTGTACGTCGACCCGGGGTGGCTGGACAAACTCCTGTCACCATCCGAATCTGAAACTTTTACCCTGCAGGATGAGGCCGAAGAGATTCAGCCTAACTCCCGTCTGAGTTGCCAGATTCAATGGCATGAAGGGCTGGATGGAATTCAGCTAAGTATCGCCCCGGAAATCTGAGGTATTCTGAATAACATATGAAAGCTACTGAATCATTTTGGGATTTTTCTGTACGCAGCTACCGCACTGATGGTGTACCGGCGGCCTGCCTGGAGCTTCAGAACAAAAGCGGTGCAGATGTCAATGCACTACTGTTTTGCTGCTGGCTGGGCGCCACCCGTGGCGAAATTCAAACTGACACGTATAACACGGTGATGACATTTTCAAACAACTGGGCAGACCATGTGGTACGACCGTTACGCAGTGTTCGTAGCTGGATGAAAACCAGCGGTTGTTCAGACCCATTACTACCTGAAGAAACCTGTATGGCCTTACGCGAACGAATTAAACGAGTGGAATTTGAATCCGAGCAGCTTCAGGAAAATGTGATGCAGTCCATGGTTGAATCAATTCCCCTCGCTTCATTGAGTAACAGCGAACAAATCCGCGCCGCAGTGTTCAACTTACAACACTATTGCCTGGCAGAAAACATCCCTTGGGACCACACAACACAAACCCGGCTGAGTCTCATCCTGCAAGCCGCTTTCCCACACAATACTGAAGAAATCAATCTTCCTTTGATGTAGTGCCTTGCCAACGCTTAACGATACCCGATTGCAGACCAAACAAATCCAGCACACGACCAACCGTATGATCAATCATATCCTCCAGGGTTTCAGGTCGGTTGTAAAAAGCAGGCATCGGTGGAGCGATTATCGCGCCCAGACTGGCTGCCTGATATAGCAATTTACAGTGGCCCGCGTGTAAGGGCGATTCACGTGGCATCAGCACCAGCTTTTGCCGTTCTTTAAGCACCACATCCGCAGACCTTGTGAGCAGATTATCAGTATATGAGTGAACTATCGCTGACAGGGTTTTCATGGAACAAGGTGCCACGATCATGCCACCAACACGAAAAGAACCACTGGAAATGGTCGAAGCAAGGTTACCGTAGTTGTGCACTTCATCCGCTAATGCAATCACGTCATCAAGCTTCCAGTCAGTCTCAATGCTCAGATTGAGTTTGGCCGTACGTGACATCACCAGATGAGTCTCCACATCAGGCTGATCACGTAGAAGCTGTAACAAGCGGATGCCATAAATAACGCCGCTTGCCCCGGAAATACCAATAATCAATCGCATTATCTTTCAAACCCCGTCGTGATGCACAAGCACAGGCTCCAGTGTGCAGTTGCGTTACTGTCGCAATCATACTAACATTTCTATATAGAACATTTCTATTTTAAACCAATAGCAACTCAACACTCGAGGAGAAAACCATGGCAGCACAAGATCTAAGGGCGTTCCTCGATCAACTGGAAAGTCGCAATGATTTGTTCCGCGTTCCTGTGGAAGTAAACACTCTGGATGACATGGGCGCGTTTATCGCACGCGCTGACTACCAGGGTATTAAATCGCCCATACTGTTTGAAAAACCGATGGGGTTTGATATTCCGGTGCTCGCCAATACTGTTGGACACACCTACGAGCGCATGGCAGAAGCCTTCGGTGTGCCCGAAGATAACGCCCTGCCAAACTGTGCCCAACGAATGATGCAGGTATTGAAGTCCGGAGGCGTGCCACCGGTTCGTGTCGATCAGGACCAGGCCTTATGTCAACAGGTGGTCCTGGAAGGTGATGACGTGGACCTTGGTATCCTGCCAATACTTCGCCTCAACCCACAAGATGGCCAGGGTTCACCGGATTTCGATGAAGGCCGTTACATGACCAGTTTGTGCGTTTCCAAACCCAAGGAAGGCGCCCACAACCTCTCTTACCACCGTTTTGAGATCACTTCCAAAAATTCCGGGTCGATATGGATATTTCGTGGTACCGGTGACGCAAAAAGCATGGAAGAACACTGGGGCGCTAAGATTGATGACCCTTCATCGACCTGGGATCGCGAAAATGCCCGACCTTTCCCGATGGCGTTTGTGTTTGGCGTCACGCCAGAATTCATCCTTGCAGGCGCCAACTCCGCCTTGCCACATGAAAACAACGACTTTGCCTTCATTGGTGGACTCAAGTCGGAGCCGGTTGAACTGGTTAAGTGCCGTACCATTGATGTCGATGTGCCAGCCAACGCAGAAATCATCGTTGAAGGTGTATTCAGACCATTTAACTGGACCACGCAGGGCCAGTTCGCCTCTTTCAATGGTTTTTATGATGTCCCCCGTCGCCGTCCTATTTTTGACGTCACAGCCATCACCATGCGTAAAAACCCGATGTACCAGCATGTGCATATTGGCAGGCCACTAAACGAATGTAATTCAATTGCTGCCTTCTTCCGCTCGGTCCGCTGTTTCGTTCAGCTCAAGGAGATAATGCCTAATGTCGTCGACGTATTTGTCGACCCGGCCGCTGGCTGTGGTTTCACCGTGCACGTGGCAATGAAAAAAGCTCGTATCGGTGAACCCAAGATGGCGATGATGCGCGCCTATACCGCCCTGGCTGGATTCTGCAAACATGTTTTTGTCTTCGATGACGATATTGATATTCGCAATCCGTTGGAACGGGATTGGGCACTGGCACACCGCTTTATGCCAGATCGTGACCTGATGATCATCCCAAATGTCCTGGGTATGAATATCGAACCCATGGCGCAAGGAGTTGTGGGCAGCAGAGCCAAGCTCGGTGTCTATGATGGATACCCCGAAATCCCACTCAACGTACGCTCATTTATGGGTGTTGACTGCACTGTGCCTTTGGGGCTAAAAGTGATGGACCGGGTATTACCGATACCCGAAGTGGAAGCCCGTGTCGACGAACTGTGGAAGCTCTGCGGGCAAAAGTCATGAATCTGATCCCGTTATCACAGCGGGTGCTCAGCCAATTGTGAGCAAGATTCCGCAAACAGATGCTTTGCTAGCGGTTAAGGATGAGGAAGTCTGCATCACGATATTCCGATCAGTGATGCGGGCCCACCACAGCTTGCTCGCTATTGGCTCCTGTGTGGCCTCAGATTTTGGCCTGCATATCGCGCAGCTCAATGTTATCGATATGTTAGGAAAACTTGGCCCAATCACCATGGGTGCCTTGTCTCAGGCCACCTTTATCTCTCCCGCCAACACCACCCATACAGTAAAGAAGCTGGAGTTAGCCGGTTTGGTAAGGCGAAAACGCTGCACCACCTCTGAACGCCGGGTAATGGTGTCATTGACTGCTGCAGGCAAGCAGCTTTTCGCAGCCTGCTACCCGCAAATCCTGATGGCGGTCGAGCAGAATCTTGAACAACGTCTGAACGCGCGCGAACGGACTACCTTAGCGAAACTATTGGAAAAACTGGCGTCTTAAACCTTGTGATCAACGAATTGCCTCAGGTGACCAGCCGCACTCGAAACCTTGCGATTTTAGGACTGGTGGTGTGCACACTGTGTTGGGCAGGTAACACCGTATTTGCACGGCTCATCCACACCACTATCCCCCCCGTTACCATAAATTTCTGGCGCTGGATTGTCGCATTGGCGATCCTGCTTCCAATGACCTGGCCAGAAATACGCAAACATTGGTCTGCAATCCGTCGCGAATGGTTTTACCTGACCACCCAGGCCGCGCTGGCCATCAGCATCTTCAATACACTGCTGTATCTAGCCGCCCACAGCACTTCTACATTGAACATCAACCTGGTTAATGGCATGGGACCAGTAGTTACTTTTGTATTGTCATGGTGGCTGCTCAATAGCCCACCGCGACGTAACCAGCTTATAGGCCTGGGAATCGCTTTTGCAGGACTGGCGGTAGTGCTGTTTGCCGGAGACCCACAACGCTTTCTGTCCTTTGAATTCAACCGGGGTGACCTGTGGATGAGTCTGGGGACCATTGGCTGGGCCCTGTATACCGTGCGTTTAAAACGAGCGCCGCTGCAACTACCGCAACTCACACTGCTGACGGTGCTGGTGACGATTGGATGTTTACTTTTGTTGCCGTTTTACCTGTGGGAACTCGGCACTGTTGGTGGCTTCGACCTGACTGTTGAGCGGTTCGGTATCTTTATATACATGGGCGCATTGGCTTCTGTGCTTGCTTTTTATTTCTGGAACAAAGGTATAGAGTTGCTCGGTCCCAATGTGACCATTCTGTTTCTGTACCTGTTACCGATATTCGCCGGGGTACAGGCACTGGTATTTCTGGGAGAGCCGATCCGTGGCTATCATATCGCTGGCGAGCTGATGATTTTCGCCGGATTTTATGTGGTCTTGTTTACCAATACTGAAAAGGCACGGACCAACAGTCTTAGCTAAAAAGAGGATACGATGCATCAAAATACAAGCCGCAAATGGTTTTGGTTAATGTTAATCGCTAGTGGCTACATTGTGCTCGCCCTGGTGGCAACTTTTAAACCTGAGCTCCTCAACCAAACCATCGGGCCCGGCCCAGCAACGTGGGGGCTGGTTGCCAGCGTCGCCTACCTTGTTTTTATTGTCAGCATTATGGCTATTGCTATTTTCTCCTCCCGGCCTTCCGCCAGGGAGGAGAACCGATGAATATCACCGCTGTCACTGTATTTTCTGTATTTGTCATCCTGACACTGTGGATAACAGTTCGCGCATCCAGAGGCTCGAACACCACCAAGGGATTTTATGCCGCAGAAGGGCAATTTGGTGGCTTTACCAACGGTGTAGCAATCACTGGTGACTTTTTGTCTGCAGCGACCTTCCTGGGAATTACCGGTTTACTTTTTTCAGCCGGGCTGGATACAGCATTTTACCTCCTGGCCCCATTGCTGGGCTTGTCTATCATGCTATTTGCCATGGCTGCTCCATTCCGGCGTCTGGGCCGCTTTACGCTCGGTGACGTGGTCTCCTACCGTCTCGATGAAAGCCCGGTGCGCCGTTTTGCCGCACTCACATCCCTGGTCATCGTATTACTTTACCTGGTCGTACAATTCGTTGGCGCCGGTAAATTGATGCAAGGGTTGTTTGGTATAAATTTCCACGCCGCAGTGCTGGTCGCTGGCGGGCTCACGATGGTCTACGTCAGTCTCGGTGGAATGATTGCAACCACCTGGGTGCAGGTCATTAAAGCGAGCCTGATTATCACCACTTTTATGGCCATCACGCTAATGATCCTGTATCGCTTTGATTTCAGTTTGGCACAAATCTACGCCACGGTCGTAGAGAAAGCACCGCTGGGTGCCAAGCTGTTCACGTTTGGCAATCTCTACAAGGATAACTTCTCGCTACTTTCATTTTGTGTCGCGATCCCGCTCGGCATGGCCGGAATGCCCCACCTGCTGATGCGGTTGTTCACTGTCCCCAACAGCCGTCAGGCCAATCTGTCGGTTTTCTGGGCTACGTTTTTCATTGGCTTGTGTATGATCATGCTGTTATTGGTCATCGGTTTCGGTACCGCCGCGATCCTGCCAGATTACCCGCAGGTATATGCTGACACCAAGGTAATCGGCGGTAACAACATGGTGGCCCTGCATTTGACCAAGGCTATTGGTGGAAGCATGTTCTTTGGCTTTGTCAGCACGGTGATATTTGCCACCATACTGGCGGTTGTATCGGGTCTGATCCTGGCAGGTGCTTCGGCGTTTTCTCACGACCTTTATGCTCACACCTTTCGCGCTGGAAAAAGTGGTCAGAAAGAGGAGCTACGGGTCACCCGCATTTCCATCTTTGTCATTGGTGGTCTTGGTATTTTACTGGCATTCGCTTTCGAAAATCAGAACATAGCCTATATGGCATCACTGGCCTTCGCCGTGTCTGCCGCCACCAATTTCCCAGTCCTGATCCTGTCACTGTATTGGCGCGGCCTTACTACACGAGGTGTTGTCATAGGAGGCTCCGTGGGATTGCTTTCAACCATTACCCTACTCGTTCTCGGCCCAACGGTATGGGTGGACGTATTGGGCCATACGACTGCCATATTCCCATATAAATATCCCGCGCTGATTACCAGCCCATTGGCATTTTTCGCCATCTACCTTATTTCCAGCCTGGATGGCTCGGCCCAGGCGTCGCTCGATAAAGCGGGTTTTGATGCACAATGGAAGGTCGCTTTTGCTCCCCGGTAATTGACAGCTGTCAGTCTCTGACATACGATAGTATGTACTGTACAGTACAGTATTAATTTAAGGTTGAAACCTTTTCGGGAGAGATGAAATGGCAGTATCAGAAGGGATGGCAGTAGCGGCTGTTTTATTGTGTGCGTTGGCGGTATTACCCGGCACGCTGGGAGTATTAATGCTAACGCACAAACTTGCTGCGGATGCATCAGGTGCCAGATTTATCTATGGACAATCAGCATGGGTGCTGGCCGTTTCCGCAGCCTTGTTGGCCGGGGCTATTTACCCCGCAGTGCTCGACGGTAGCTTTTCCCTGATTCTGCTTGCCGCGATCATGACTTATGGCGGCATTCTTGTGTTTGGGTTTTTCATGCACACTTCGTTGATGTTCAAACCCGTACGTGAGCCAACGTTTGTCAGTCTGGACGCTGCAATTAAACGCTTTAGCCCGGATGAAGAAGTTGTAGGTGTGATTGATAACAAGGGTAAGCCACATGCTTTTGTCGCTCGCTTGGCGCGCAGACCCCACGTGGTCTACCAGTCCGAAGGTGATGCACCCTTCATTATGACCCACTGCATACTTGCACACAGTTCAATGTCCTACGCGCTGGAGGGTGGCTTCAGCTCACCAGACATCTCAATTTCTGCTGTGTTAGCCAATAACATGGTATTTTACGACAAATCCAGTCGCTGTTCGGTGATTCAAATCGAGAACAAGACCCGTGGTGAAAACATGGCGCTGCAAACGGTTTCCACGGTGACGACAAAGATTTCAACCTGGCAATCCCTCTACCCGGAATCCGAAGTGTGGGTCCGGCCCAGGGAATGGCGAGATATTTTCTATCTCAAGTTGCTGTCCCGCGCTGATGTAATTGATCCCGCCAGCCCGGTGAAGGTTTATGCGCTGCAAAACCCACAGGATGATCGCTTGCCAATGAAATCTCTGGTATTGGGCTTACGCAACGGTGTCGATAACCGTGCTTATCCGGTTTCGTTGTTTGCACACACACCGCTGATTAACGACCAACTGGGTGATAAGGATTTATTGCTGGTTGCGGCCTTTGATGAAGACTATATTCAGGTATTTGATCGTGAAGTGGAGCCCGGCACATCACTGACTTTCAGGGCCGCTACCAGCGCTGGTCATTTTCTTGACACTCTGACCGAATCGGAATGGAACCCGCAAGGACGATGTATTTCCGGTTCTTATGCAGGGCACCAATTGCAACAATTCGCACATTACAACAAGATTTTCTGGTATGTCTGGGCTGACTTTTTCCCCGGAACCGACATTTATTCATAACAACCGGGCGATAGCTGTATTGCAGCAAGTAAAAGCTCACAGTACAGTTTCTGCATAAGGAGAAGCCAGTGTCATCAATCGAAACCAGTGAGAATCTTGCCCGCACCCAACTGATCATTAATGGTCAATGGCAAGCCGCAAGCCAGGGCCGATGCTATGAGGTCAGAAACCCGGCCAATCCGGACGAGGTTGTTGGAGAAGCAGCAAAAGCTGACTTGGATGATGTAAACCTTGCGGTCAATGCCGCCAGCCAGGCGTTTCCAGGCTGGGCCGCTTTGACCTTTCAGGAAAGAGCCGTCTACCTGAGGGAAATTGCAGAACGTATCGTCGCTGATGAAAATGAGCTGCGCACAAGGGTGCGTTTGTTCACCCGTGAACACGGCAAGATCCTGCGTGAAGCAACCATGGAAATGACCCGGCTTGGTGATCGTTTCAACTACTGCGCCTCACAAGCCGAGGACCTTGCTACGGATCAAGTATTTAATGGCCCTCCGTTTGACACTATCATTACTCGCCAACCACGCGGTGTTGCCGCCCTGATCGTGCCCTGGAACTGGCCCATGTCAATCCTGGGGGCCAAGTTACCGCAAGCACTTATTGCAGGCAATACGGTGGTCATCAAACCAGCCCAACGATCACCCATGGCATCAATTCAAACCATGCGGATCATGGCTGAAGTGCTGCCACCCGGTGTCATCAATGTGCTCACGGGCTCCTCGTCTGAAATAGGTGACGCTTTGGTCTCGCACCCCCTGGTCAGCAAAATCAATTTTACCGGTGGCGTCGAAACCGGTAAACACGTCATGCGGGTCGCAGCAGATACCCTCAAACCGGTCACACTGGAGCTGGGCGGTAACGATGCAGCACTCGTTCTCGATGATGCTTTACTGGATGAAGCGGCTATCCAACGTATGGTACTCGCCACATTCATGACATCAGGCCAGGTTTGCATGGCGATCAAACGAATCTACGTTCACACATCACGATATGACGAACTACTGAATCAATTCATGGCTGTCACTGATCGTATTGTCGTCGGCAATGGCCTTGATGAAGGCGTAACGATGGGACCACTAAACAATGCGGCTCAACTGGGCATTGTTCAGGATTTCATTGCTGATGCCAGACAAGGTGGCGCAACGATCCATGAACTGGGTCAAATTGCCGATGAAGAAACCTATCGAAAAGGCTATTTTCAAAGACCTGTAGTTGTTACCGGTGCAGACCAGAGTATGAAAATTGTTGCACAGGAACAATTCGGCCCCGCAATTGCCATCATGCCGTTTGTGTCGGATGAAGAAGCAATCCAACTGGCCAATAACTCCGAATTTGGTTTATCCTCATCGGTCTGGACAGAGAATCGTGAACGTGCCTTAAGTGTGGCACGAAGGCTTGAGGCTGGATATACTTACCTGAACGCTCACGGCCCAACGTCGCAAGACAACCGGGCACCATTTGGCGGCTTCAAGCAGAGTGGTATTGGACGCAACCTGGGTCTTGAGGGAATCATGGAGTTTCTCGAACCACATAGCATATCAAGTACGGCTGGCTGGTTGCGGTAATCGACCCGCAGGGCTGGGAGATTCAAATTGGAAAAAAATAATACACGATCACGCACCTCAACAACAAAATTACCGGCCACTCCATCATCCCGGCGAGGACAATTGAGAAAGGCCAGCATTCTGAAGGCTGCAACCTCGTTGTTCCTTAAAGATGGTTATGGAGCAACATCGGTCAATACTATTGTTGCCCGCTCCGGTGGCTCAAAAGCGACTTTCTACAGCTATTTCCCAACCAAAGATGTATTACTCAGGGCTGTGGTCGACGGGATTGTATCCAACCGGGAGGAACCACAGTTACAAGCGTCTGAAGATATCCGTATCACGCTGAGCACCTATGCCGAGCACCGCTTACAGGTTGTCTTTTCGCAGCGACACCAAGCCTTGCTGGGTCTGATTGTTGCTGAACGCGAACGATTTCCGGATATTGCTCTAATGTATTTTGAACGTGGGCCCAAACGAAGTCATGATCTGCTGGTTGCGTATATGCTTGAATTGAAACAGCGTGGACATCTGGATATTGAAAGCGCCGAGGAATCCGCCGAGTTTTTCATCGGAATGCTGCTGCATCAATGGTATATCAGCCAATTATTGCTTCGTGCTTCACTGCCCACAACTGAAGCCATGCGCCAACGTGCAGGGCATGTGGTTGATCGTTTTCTCGGTGCATTCCGTAAGCCATAACCCCCTTAAAACAAGACAAAAAAAATCGCCCGGTTAACACCGGACGATTCGATTCTGGCTGTTTACCAGTGGTAGGTAGCTCTTAAAGCTATTGCTCTTGTCTCTTCAATATTTGTTGACAGGATAGCCGTGCCCGACAGCGTGGTTGCATTGCCGAAGGTCTGGACTAATTCATTGCTCAGGTTTCTACCCACCAGTGCCAATGACCAATTTTCAGCATTGAGGGCCACGGTCAGGTTAAAGCGATCACTAGAACCCTGGTGACCGAGAGGGTCTCTCTCAATGGTCGTGAAGTGACTGCCTACATGAATCCATTTAGCTGAAAACGTCAGATCTTTGTCACCACCGACAGGCAGGGTGTAATCACCACCCACTACATATTGGTAATCGGGCGCAAATACCAACTGCTCACCAGCGAGATCCTGTACACCCGCCCTGACGCCAGCGGCTATGCCAACATTAAAACAACCTGTGCCATTCTCCACCTGACCCAGATAGCAAGAGCCGATGAAATCATCATATTCTGCATTGAGATAGGTGCCTACAAAGGACAAACGCAGGTTGTCGTTGACGGCCCAGAGTATATCCACCTCTACACCTTCGGACGTAACATCAGCCGGGGCAACGATTTGTTGGATCAGGACCGGATCGTTGGCTGAGGTTTGTAGCTCATCGACCTCGGTATGAAAAATGGCCCAGTTAAATCTTACAGAACCACCCGCCAATGTGTGCTTGCCACCGAATTCAATATTGGTGGATTCTTCATTGTCGAAAATGAACTTCGCAGGATTACCAGCACCGCGCAGATCAAAACCGCCTGACTTAAAGCCGGTGGCATAGGTGACATAAAGATTGCTGGTGTCACTGGCAGCATATCCCAGCGAAACGTTATAAGAGAAATCCGTATCACCGATAGAGCCTGTGATCGGTGCACCAATACTTACGCCATCATCACCCCGAGTGCAGGGTGAAAGCGGGCCCGCCACGAAACACAGACTCACATCGGCCTCACTCGGATCACTGTAGATCGCACCGGGACGCTGTGCTTTTTGACCATCACGATCCTCATCTGTGTAACGGCCACCAATAGTCAACGTGAACTGGTCATTGAGATGCCAATCAATCTCACCAAACGCAGCCAGTGATTCAGTTTGCGAAGAATAAAACTCATGCCGTGCCAAAGCCGGAGCAGAAGGGCCACCAATGGCACCAGCCACAGCATGGAACGACTGGGTACCATCCATATCACCATCGAAGTACATCAGCCCTGCTGTATAGTCGATCGCACCTGAATTGCTCGAACTGATTCGCACTTCCTGATAGAGCTGATCGTAGTTCTCGGTGTTCTGGATACTTACACGTTCTCTGGCGGTTTGATCACCACTGAACATATCGGTGATGTCATAACTGAAATAACTGGTCAATGAAGTAACATCGAAATCACCCATGTCCCAAACCAGAGTCAGGCCAAAAAAATCATTCTCCAGTGTGAATGGCTCGTTTGAATTGAATACTGCACCACCTGCACTGTCGCGACGCAGATCTGCTGTAGAGTTTGAATCGGTAAGAAAACAGTTAAAACCGTTGCCCGTCGCCCTGCCAATCGAGTGTGGCGGGCCTGCTGGTGGTGCAAATTCCAGACAACCTGCTGGTACTCTCGCCTTACCTTGCCTGTCGATGTCTGTACGTTGATACATGATCTCGGCAGTGAGGGTTTCGGTGATATCCACATCGAGCAGGAAACGCGCGGTTAAATCTTCCGATTGGGGCAGACTATCCCCAGTGGGACCGTTATCAATCCAACCATCCACATCACGATAGTTGATGGCGACACGGCCACGAACACCGTCGGAGATCGGGCCAGATACAATACCGTCTATCTCGTAACCTTCGCTCGCGTCAAAGTTATATTGCGCACCAATCATGGCCTCAAATTCTTCAGTAGGTTTGTTCGATGTGATATTGATGGCACCCAACGAGGTATTTTTACCAATGATGGCACCTTGCGGACCCTTCAATACTTCCACCTGTGCTACGTCAACCAGTGCGCTTCGGCCCAGTCGGCCACGGGTCGAAAAGAACCCATTAAAGACCTGTCCCACACCTGGCTCAAAATGGACACCACTTCCGAATGTTCCGATACCGCGCATAAAATAGAGATCAGATGCGCCAGCTGCCTGAACATAAGCGAAACTTGGTGTGTAAGGCGCAAGATCCTGCAAGGCGACGATGCCCTGTTCAGCAATCATTTCGCCCGAATGCGTTTGCACTGAAATCGGTATATCCTGGAGTGACTCTTCGCGCTTACGAGCGGTCACAATGATCTCCTCCAGTACAGCCGATTCTGCAGCTATCGCAACCCCGGCAGGCACGATTAAAAGCGTGCCGACGATTGTCGATATACAAGCAGTGCTGACTACAAAATTGATTGGTCGCATGGGTAACTCCCTCTGTTTGACGAACAACGCGTGGCTCAGGTCGGTCATGCTCAAGTCAGCATAGACGTCCACGTGAGACTTCACTTGAGTTACTGATACGTCTTAAACACGCCAGACAGTACAGTACAGTACAGTTTAGTATTGATTACACAATCACGCAAGTTTTCCATGTCACTTGCTCATCAACTGGCCAGGAATATGGATTATATGGACATGGAAACCAACTTCATAGGTCCGCCATGTTAAGTACATAACATTTGTTTCGGGGAAGCGGTGATTTGACATTGTCTTTCATTGGCTCATAATCATAAACTGTACGATTCGGTTCACTTTACTCTCATGCAAAAAAGCATTTTAGTTTCTACCGAATAATAGATTTCAAATTTATTCAATAAGCAATTAACGCTTCCACTCTGACAATCAGGATTGAAAACAATACAGTGTTAACTAAATTACAGCGTTCAAATTTACACGTCGAAGCACGGGGAATAATGGTGCAATATGCCGGATAACACATTACGGGCTTCAGCCAGGGCACTATTGGAAGGTGAAGTATCCCGACGTACATTTCTAAGCCGCCTCACTTCACTGGGAATCGCCTCAGCCGGGGCCAATGCGGTATTGAGCACATTGCTTCCTGCACAGGCAATGGCAGCTCCTGGTGGGGGCAGACGTGTCACCGGCCTGACCGGTGGCGAATTGATGGTCGAATTTCTACGTGACTGGAAAGTACCCTATGTATTTGGACTCGGTGGCTCAGAGGAGGTTGGTTTTCTTGATGCCCTGACGGACCAGGATGATCTGCATTACGTGCTGGCGCTACATGAGGGTTCTGCCATGGCGATGGCCGATGGCTATGCACGCAGCAGTGGCACCACAAGTTTTGTCAATTTGCACTCGATTGCTGGTGCAAGCTACGCACTGGGTCCCATGGTCAACGCCTTCAAGGACCGCACTTCAATGGTGGTCACCGTGGGTCGCCAGAGTACAGACATTCGCGGCGGCGATGCGTTCCTGGAAGCAACCAACTTACACACCATGCCAGGTGATTATGCACGCTGGACCTGGGATGTATTGCGTAGTGATTCAATTCCGGAGACATTGCGACGTGCCTTCATGATCTCATCGGTGCCCCCGGAGGGTCCTTCATTCCTGACTTTCTCCAAAGACCTGTGGGAAAAAACGGTGGATGAAACAGAAATCATCACGCCCGAGAGATCACCGGTCAGTCAAGCGTTTCAACCTGAAGCCAACGTGGTCAGCGAACTGGTGGATCGCCTGCTGCGTGCCAGGATGCCGTTATTGATTGCCGGTCGCGAAATAAATCGCTATGGCGGAACACGTGAATTGGTCGCCATCGCTGAACTTTTGGGTGCACCGGTGATGGGTGATATACCGGCCAGCCATAGCCCGATCGGATTCCCGACCAATCACAAGCAATACGGAGGATTATTCACCCTGGACGCCGGCCAGACAACGGATTTCGATCTGTTCTGGTCAATTGGCGGCACCATGTTTACACAGTTCAGAAAACCACAGCAAGCGATCGTGCGACCCTCAGTTGAGGTCATACACTCAAGTATAGAAGGCACCCGAATCGGCCGTAACTACCCGGTGGACCTCGCTGTGGCGGGTAATACTCAGCTGACACTAAAGGCTGTCCTGGAAGAGCTTCAACAACGCGACCTTCCACACGGCCACATCGACGCCCGCCGACAATCAGTCATGACCGGGCATGTTGCGAGACGCACCAACTTGCTGGCCAACGCAAAAAAAGTTTGGAATGAATCACCGATCGCACCTGAACGACTCGCTATTGAACTGAACAATCGACTGGCTGCCGATGCCACCGTCGTCTGCGAGACCGCGACATCAGACTTTTTCGTGTGGCGCTACCTCGATTTCCACCAGGCCGACCCCGGCCGGCAACACATCACCTCAGCCGGAGGCTGCCTTGGCTGGGGGCTGGGGGCTGCAATTGGTGCAAAAATGGGCCGGCCGGACAAACAGACAGTTTTGCTTGTTGGCGATGGCAGCTTCCAGTTCGGTGTACAGGCACTGTGGAGTGCTGCTCGATACAAAATTCCGGTGGCGATCATTATCTGGAACAATCGTGCTTACCAAGCCAACCGACGGGCCTTACACAAGTACGGCGGCCGAGCAGCTGCAAGTGGCAAATACACGGGTTGCTACCTGGGCTCACCAACTATTAACAATGTCCAGATAGCCAGTGGATACGGTGTTGATGGAGAGATAGTAACTGACCCTGGAAAATTGGGGGCGGCCATCGATCGGTGTTTAAAAACCGTTGCCTCCGGTTACCCCTACGTATTGGATGTCTCAGTTCAGGCACGGTTTCCGGGCGCAGATTCCACATGGTTCGACCAGTTCACCATCGGCTGAAGCCACCAGGAAACCTTTAGTCTATTCATGATTTCGCAATCCTGGGTCCAGAACAAACCAGGGACTGCCAATGAAAGGTAACCATTTAAGGAGAGGGAACAATGCCCAACAACAATAACGAAATGTTGCCAAAAATCGGTGAACACTTACTCTATGACCGCTTCATGGATATCGCCCGTAATCGCATTACTACGCGCCAGTTTGATCCAGACTTCAAAGTACCAAGCGCGCATTATGAACTCATCCTGGAGGCGGCACGCCATGCACCATCTGGCGCCAATGCTCAGCCCTGGCACTTCATCATCGTAAGGGAACAGGCAGTGAAGCAGCAAATTGCTGATTATTTTGTCGAAGAACAACGCTTCCGAGCAAGTCTTAAAATGAAATTTCCAACCCCGGATTATAGTGGGCTCGCGAACGCCCCTGGCTTTATTGTCGTGGCCTCGGACTTTCGTTATGTTAAGGCGTTTCCTGTGCTGCCTGATGATCAATCAGACCTCAACAAAATGTACATAGAAAATGCTGAGCGTATTCTGTTGCAAAGTGTCGCCGCCGCTACAATGTCAGCGCACCTGGCCGCTGCCGCACTAGGTTATAACGTCTGGTGGGTAACCGCCATCGGCCAGCAAAAGGCCCAGGATGCCATGAAACCCTTGCTGGGCATTCCTGATGAATTGTCAATATTGGATATATTTTGTTTTGGACCACCACGAAAACCAGTCTACAAACGCTGGAAAAAAACGGCACACGAAATCACCAACTGGGATAGATTCAACCCTGACAACTTCATCAGCAACGAAGAACTGGATAATTGGATTCGTAAAAAACGGCATAAAGTAATGTACAAAGATGCGAATAAAATTAACTAGCAAAAAAACCAGAGACTGGTGCCTGGAAACTGGCCCCATCATTGTTTTTCATTGTATTAAGTTTCGAATAATTCCTTGATAATAAAGACGCTTCCAACACTCCAGCCAGGATTTCTATATGACGCTGCAAACCGTACAAGCCATCGATTCGCTATCAAGAGACCAGTTATCGAATACGCAGCTGAAAAAGCTGCGGCGGATGCTCGAAGAAATCTATGGTCAGAACCGTTTTTATACCGACAAACTAAAAGCTGCCGATGCTCAACCAGGCGATATCACCCAACTTTCTGACCTTAAAAATCTACCATTTACCCGCAAGAGCGAGCTAAGCGCCGATCAGGAACGTAACGGATTTGCTGCCAATCTCACCTATCCAATGGAGCGGTACACACGTTTTCATCAGACATCCGGTACCACAGGTAAACCATTGCACGTATTTGATACGAACGAAAGTTGGGACTGGTGGGGCAAGTGCTGGGCACACGTACTATCCGGTGCAGGTGTCACGTCTGATGACCGCTTGTTTTGTGCATTCTCCTTTGGCCCGTTTATTGGCTTTTGGGCTTCAGTGGAAGGTGCAAAACAGGATGGTGCATTAATGATACCAGGTGGTGGCCGTTCTTCCATTGACCGCCTGCATCTGATGCGTGACACGCAATGCACTGTTTTGTGTTGTACCCCGACCTATGCCTTGCACCTACTGGAAGTTGCACGTGTACACGATTTCGACCTTACTGATTTGAATGTTCGTACAACGATCCACGCAGGCGAACCTGGAGCAAATGTACCAGCAACGAAAAAGCGTATTGAGTCTGGTTGGTCAGCTCTTTGTTACGACCACGCCGGTGCATCTGAAATAGGCGCGTTTGGTTTTGAATCACAAAACAACCGTCATCACCTTTCTATCATTGAAACTGAATTCATTGCCGAAATTATCGATCCCGTCAGTGGTGAACCGGCCGCTGAAGGCAGCACTGGCGAACTCGTACTTACCAATCTCGGACGCTGGGGGTTTCCTGTCATTCGTTATCGTACCGGTGACGCTGTTACGGTGCCCCCATCGGCCCATACCAACAAGGGCTTATTGTCTTTTGATGGCGGTATTATTGGCCGCAGTGATGACATGACCATTGTGCGCGGCGTGAACATTTTTCCCAGTGCCATCGACAACTTTGTCCGGCGATACGGAGCGGTAGATGAGTACCGGGTTATAGTTGACAAAACCGGCAATATGGATGAATTGAAAATCGAGATAGAACTGGTAGAGGGTAGTGATGATGCCTCGGTGCAATCAGCACTTTCGCGCACCGTTGCCAGCGAGTTAGGTGTTCGGCCAGTTCTGCGCGTGGTGAGTCGTGGAACACTGCCACGTTCTGAAGACAAGGCTAAGCGGTTCCACATAAAAACCTGAAATCAAGGCAGGCTATAGACTTGTTCAAAGGCTCCCAGGTTTAAGCAATAACAGGTCTTGTTTAATTTACTACGTCTTTCATTAACTGAAAACTATGACACTGCGGACGTGCCAAACCATCCCTGACTGCTGCTGGAATCGGACTGGCATATAGCTTTTCTGGCTCAACCGAATCCCGACAGGTCCAGACACGTATTTCCCTGCAATCAACCAGCAAATCTTCGCCTTTATAAAACTGGTGATGGATGTGAAATGAGCTATTTCCAAGTTCGGTGAGCTGGCAATGGAGTTGCAATAAATCAGCGTAACGGGCGGGTTTGATAAACTCTGTTTTATTCGATACCAGTGGTGTACCCGCAAAACCAATTTTGTGGTGCAATGTGTGCAAATCCGGGTAAGCGGTCACCAGTAGTTTGTCTTGTGCGGCATCTATCCACTTATAAAAGTTCGGGTTGAATACAATTCTGGCAGGGTCACAATGACCCCACTCCACATAAATTTCCTGGATGATTTTAAGCATACAGTTGATCTCCTGGCTCATCCTATATGGGTCAAGCAGACAATGACCCGTGACTTGTAATCACTCACTAATCCCAATATGTCTTTATGTCAGATGGTGCCAATCAGTGCATCCAGCATGGCATGCAATTCGGTCGGTGCAACATCATCAATGCGAGTACCCGCCCATTTTTGGCGTTTTGCACATGCCACACTCATCAAGGGATCAAGGCCAACGTCCGTAACCGTTTTTTCCACCTCGCTCATTTCTTCCGCACGCCGGCTACCATGCTTAATGCTACGGGAGATCATATAGGGTGTAAGCGTTGCCCAATCAGGTCCGGGCAGCAAATCAGCAAGTGAGGTTAAGACGGTGTCCTCAACCGAGTAGAGACGTGCAGTGAGCATGGACTCGCATAACAAGGATTCCATCCCCTTAACTATGATACTACGACACATTTTAGCGGCAGAGGCTTTGCCGTATTCAACAGAAAAAACTGAAGTGCCGGTCAGACCAATATCCTGAGCGAGAGGATAAAAATTTGTCGCATGGGGCCCACCCAACAAAATCGGTGTAGCCAGTCGTTTAGGGCCTATAGGCGACATAACTGCCGCTTCAACATAATACCCACCAGCGCTATTGATAATGTCTGCAGCCTCCTTTTTCATATTAGGAGAAGCTGAGTTCATATCCAGAAAGAATGCACCAGGCTTAATACCCTCGGCAGCTTTCCTGGCCGCTGAAACGGTCTGCGCAGCGGTTACAGCAGAAATTATGATATCGGCAGCCTTTGCTGCGTCGCTGCCACTCTTGCCAGCTTTTACCGCAATGTGCTGCAGGGCTTGCGCGGGTGGGCTTTCAGTAATTGCAAACTTTATGTCCCATGCAACGATGTCGGCAATGTTGGCGGCGAGAAGATCAACACCAAAACACTGGCCAACCTCGCCGAATCCGAGCAGGCATAGCTGTGCAGGTTTCAAAAGCAGCGACAAAAGGCTAAGGCGCACTCAAGCGCGCGGTGTCAACTGGCAGTGGCTCTGGTGGTTGGCCTTGATTCATACGTAGTGCATTTCGAAAACAGGCCATAGCGGGTTCAAGTTCACCCTGGTGTTCAAGCAGTTGACCGAAAGCGTCATAGCCGAGACTGCTGGGCTCCAGTTCGAGGCTTTTGACCATGTGCTCGCGAGCCTTGCCCCACAATGATTCTGCAGCACACAAACGACCTAATGCAAGATGCAAACTGGCATCATCAGGGTGTTGTTTTAACCACTTCTCACTTTGCTTCAACCGTTTTGACCTGTCAACTGCTGCCGGATCGCCGTAACGCAGAACCAGGATTGGGTTCCACTCGTTCTTCAGACTTGCGCTAATGACCGGTT
Organism: Gammaproteobacteria bacterium; assembly: GCA_021772935.1. Taxonomy (GTDB): domain Bacteria; phylum Pseudomonadota; class Gammaproteobacteria; order Xanthomonadales; family SZUA-36; genus SZUA-36. The sequence continues at coordinate 53,297 of JAJFLA010000044.1, read as the reverse complement.
CAGCCAGATCCACCTGCTTAAGCCTGGCCGCCTCAACGGCAAAAGCTTCGACAACTGCGGCCTGCCAACGCATAGCACGTGAAAGTTGCTTCCAGACCGGTAGCAATTCTTCTGCATCGGTTACTGACCTTATTTTATTAATCGCAACCTCTTGTTGCAGGTTCTGTGCCTGATCATCATCGAGCACGCCGGCTTTGCATAATGCTGGCAGCATGGCCTGCAATTCATCCCAATCGCCGAGCTCACGGTAACAACGTGATAATAACTCCAGTACCTGGGGATGTTTGCGTCGACGTTTGTACAGCTCCAGTAAGATGGGAAGTGCGGCAGCACGACTGCCATTGGCCAGCAGCATACGTGCCCGTGTCAGCTCTACCAGGAAACGCTTTTTGGACCCACCACTATCAGCCTGTTCGAGATAGTATTCGCGCCGATCATGAGCATCCTGGCTGTCGGCGGCCTGGGCCGCGGCCAGGTATTGCGCCGTAGTCCTGCCCTGAACACTGGCAGATTTCTCCAAAGCCTTCTCGGCCGCGCCCCAGTCGCCCTCAGTGAGTGCAAGCAAGCCTTTTTCAAGCTGTTTAAAAGCACGTTGTTCGCGCATTCTGCGCGCAGTCTCAACCGGCATACGCCAGAGCCAGACAGCTATCTGTACCGAAAACCACAATATTAACAATGCCGCAGCCAGAACCAAAACACTGGTTTCAATGGTCCACTCGCCAAAATTGATCAATACATGACCCGGGTCGGATTTGAACATCGGCGCCAAGGCGCTGGCCAGCAGCAATAGCGCCAGGATCAGCAACAGTAGGAAGCTGCGTTTCACTCGACGGACTCCGTGATTTCAACAGGGTTAGCGGATTGCAGCAACCTGCGGCTATCCCGCAATTGCCGTAGCTGCGTCCAGGCGGCACTGATATCAGGCATCTCAGGTGCAATAGTCACCTGTTTCAAGCTCGCAATCTCGTTAACCAGGACTTGCACAGCAGTTGAATTTGCCTCAAAAAACTGCGTTACGGTTTCGCTAACCCTATCAAGCGACCCTGTGTAGGTGCTGGTATCGTTGCGCATCAGTGCCAACCGTGCCGATTCAAGTTGCAACCACAAACCCTGACGCAGGTAATCCTTGTCATCAAGACTCAATAACGACTGATCCTCAGGTACTTGTCGTCTGACCGTCACGAGCGATGACAGGGTTTGTTTAAAGCTTTCCCACCAGCCCGCGTCAGCCGGCAATTCAGGAGCCGGCACTGAGGCGACCTCACCATGAAATGGCAAGTCGGCTACTTTTGACTGTAAATCAGTGAGCGCTGTTGACAATTGCACACGATCAACACGGGGCACCCTCGCCAACGCCTGACGCGCGGATGCGATCCGTTGGCGTACACTGAGAAACATCGGGTCATTCAAGGCCTCAATTTGAACATCAGCTGCCTGCAGAGCGAGGTCAGCTGCCGACGGGTCTGAGAATAATTGCAAGCGTTCACTTGCTGTACGCAAAAGAAAATTCACTTCTGCGATGTCCAGTTCCACGCTGCTGTTCTGACTACTGGCCGCCACACTCACAAGACCTGACTCGGTTGCAGAAAGACGTTGCTCCAGGGAACGCACACTACCCTGTACGGCATTGATTGATGCCTGCTCTTCACTTGACTGGCCCTGTAAGCCCACCAGCTGGTTTTCAACCGACTTGAGCCGCTTATCTCTGCGTGAAAACTCGGCCGAGTCAATGGGTGGTTCAAAGGCACCCAACTGTGATTCGATGGAAGCCACAGATTTGACAAGTTGCTGTTGTCTATCCTGCATATGAAGCAGTGATTCTTTTTGCGTAAGCTCATTCGGATCTGACAGCTGTGTCTGCCACCACTGCCAGCCACTGGCGCTGCCAGCTAGCAAAGCCAGCACTAGTGCCATTACGGCAATCGCTTTACCAGACGATGCAGGTTTTTCTTTCTGCAACAAGCTGTCCACCGGATCGGTTGTCGTATGGTCAATCTCTTGGTTCAATTGTTTACTGTCCATCTTGGCACCTGTTCATACTTGCCAGATCAATTCCTGCAAATGCTAACCAAATCCTCGTGGTTCCGCACCTGCTATAAGATTGGTGTTTGCTTCAGTCGGGAATCTGCCGCCCAGTCAAGCGCAGTATTGATTGCAACAGTTGGGGATTTCCCGGTCCATCAGCCAATTCAACACGTGTTGCACCCATTTGCTGTAAATGATGCTGGATACGCACAGAAATCACCAGTGCCGGTGCGTTCAATATTTTCGCCCACACAAATCCAGGCAGATACTCCTCGGCTAGTTTTAGTGCCGAAATACTGGTCCATACGCTCAATAAGTCTTCAGCACCCGAAAGGGCATCAATCTGCTTGGTTACCGGTCGCAGCGGCAAGCGCTCATAGACCATCGCCTTGATCACATCCCAACCCAGATCACCCAGGCCCTTTGCCAGAGCCTCACGACCACCCGGCGCACAAAATATGACGGCTTTGCCTGGATTAACAGTCAATTCCGGTATTTGCAACAGGTCTTCACTGGTAAACCCGGCCTGGGCCTGCAGATGAACTGTATGACCAGAGGATTCCAACTTGGCGCGTGTGGCCGACCCAACAACGGCAAATTCCAGATCGCCTAATTGATTACGAGGGATATGTGAAAGTCCGAATTGCACGGCACGTGGGCTGGTAAAAACGGCGAGCTTACGCACCGTCGTCGCAGACCAGACTGAGCTCATATCAACTGAAGGCTTGCAAGCTGAAAATGTATACATGGGCATGACTATGGAAAACAAGCCCAAGCTTTCAAGCTGGTTGGCCAGTTGCTGAGATGCCGCTAACGGCCGTGTTACAAGAACGTGAGTCATGAGTCCTCGATGCTGAAATTAATCCAGCCCTACAAGTTCGCAATAATTTTTCCAGCGCCACTTTTTAACAAATCGGCAGCTACCTGTTCACCCAAAGCAACTGCGTCTGCAGCCGACGCCTCGCCCGCTGCCTCGATTGATTCTTTGCCATCCGGCGTGCTTACCACAGACTTCAACTTGACCATGCCGTTTTCCAGAACCGCGTAAACTGCCAACGGTACCTGGCAAGTGGCTTCCAGAACCTGCGCTACCGCTCTTTCTGCACTGGCCACAACCATCGTATCGGTATCCGCCAGCGGCTTGATTAAAGAACGTGTAACCACATCATCTTGCCGACACTGCAGACCGATAATTCCCTGGGTTGAAGCGGGCAGCCAGTCAGGTAGCTGAAGTGTTTCGGTAATACGTGCACCCAAGCCAAGGCGTTGCAAGCCGGCACAGGCCAGAATGATTGCGTCATACTGGCCTTCATCAAGTTTTCGCAGGCGGGTATCGACGTTACCGCGCAGATCAGCAACTAAAAGATCAGGCCGCAGCGCCAATAGCTGAGACTTGCGGCGCAAACTTGAGGTACCAATACGACTGCCTGCTGGCAAATCAGCCAACAACTGATTATCACGACTCACCAGAGCATCAAATGGGTTGGCTCTTGGTAATACCGCGTCAAGCACCAAACCGGCAGTCATACCTGCTGGCACATCCTTCATCGAGTGCACCGCCAAATCAGCCTCTCCATTCAACATGGCGCGTTCCAGCTCTTTCAAGAACAGTCCTTTCCCGCCAATTTCTGCGAGCGGCCGGTCAAGGATACGATCACCTTCGGTGACTATTTTCACCAATTCGATTTCAATGCCGGCATGTGCTTCACGTAGCAGTGATTGCACATGATTAGCCTGCCACAAAGCCAATGCGCTCTTGCGTGTTGCGATTCTGAGGATTTTTTTCATGTTAATTTCCGAATGAGTTTTCTTATAACAGGGAGATTACGACGGCTCACCTGTGGACCATCTTCACAGCCCGCCAACTTTACAAAATGGCGCCCGTCAGAGGTTTTTTCCAGTCCCCGAATGCATTTTTTTGCAACCAGTGTGCCACGATGAATGCGCACGAAAATATTCGTATGTTCATTTTCCAAATCCAGCAACGATTGATCGATAACCAAGCTGCCGTTTTTATGCACAACCGTCGTGTATTTATCCTCTGCGTTCAGGTAGATCACGTCGGCCAACGGCAACAGCTTGACCTTATCGCCGGTTTTTGAGCGAAGAAAAGGACCGTTTGCACCTGTATCGACCCTGGCGACAAAATGCCTGGCTTTAGCCAACGCGGCCTCAAGTCGATCCACACGGACGGGTTTGACCAAGTAATCAACCGCCTCACATTCAAACGCCTCCACTGCCCGGTCTGACCAGGCAGTGCAAAAAATGATAGCCGGCTCTGAATCCTGCTGTTGCAGCATCCGCGCCAACGTCATTCCATCCATCCCCGGCATGGAGATATCCAGTAACAGTACATCCGGCAACTTTAACGGAATCAGGCGTAAAGCCTCTTGCCCGGTGGCGGCTTCACCTACTACATGCACCGCCGGTATGTCCGCCAGCATGCGTCGCAAGCGGTTACGGGCCGGTGCTTCGTCATCAATTATCAGTATTCTCAACATAAGGTAAACTCAAAACAGCAAAAAACTGCTCATCATTTTGATGTGTAATCAGGCTGGAAGTCGGCCCAAATGCCAGCTCCAATCGTTCACGAATGTTTGCAAGGGCCATGCCATGACCCTCGTTGTGATACTTGTCCGGCGCCAATGGGTTGCAGATAGTGATAACGATATTGTCTTTTTCACTCCGCCCGTAAACGTAAATCTCGCCGCCATCAACTCTCGGCTGAATGCCGTGGGCAACTGCATTTTCAAGCAAAGGCTGAAGCGTCAATGGCAATACCGACGCGCCTTTTGGCAGCTCACTCACCTGCCACTCAACGCGTAAACGCTCACCCAAGCGACGTTGCTCCATCTGCAGGTATTTCTCAGCCAGTTTCAACTCTTCTGACAGGCTGATCAAACTATCAGCTCGGCGCATACTGCCGCGGAATAAATCCGCCAGGTCTTCGATAGCCCGCTCAGCATTAACAGGATCTTCCGGTATCAGGCTGGCGATGGTATTAAGGCTGTTGAACAGGAAATGCGGCCGAATCCTGGCCTGTAAGGCCTGCACTCGCGCTTCTGATTGAGCCAGTAACTGCGCCCGCCATTGGACCCGTACAAACAGATAACGAAAAAGAGCGAGGGAAACCAATGCAACGGCCAACACACTTTGTAATACAAACATTCCAAAGTCTTGCCGACCGGGTCCCGCCCCAAGTACCGTGCCGATTATGCCCGCCGAGTAACTAAAAGCCAGAGCGACGACAATAGCTACCAACCAGCTACCCAGCCACGCACCACGGGCGGAAAGTCGGCCAAGCCAGGCCCGGCTGATGCATACACTCATCGCAGTAACCAGCGCTAGTATTTGCGCGTACAGCGATATAACGCCCAGCCAGACCAGGCTGAAACCCTGTAATGTCCCGACACCCATTAACAGTACCGAGACTTGTGTCACTGCCATCACCGCCAACAACAACCTCCAACGACAAAATGAAGGCGGGTATACACCACGCTGCAATGTGGTGATTTCGTCATTATTCATGCCTTCCATGGGGTCATTGATTGCGTTGTTGAGGCGGCCTGTCAAAACAGCCTTGCAACCAGCGGCCAATATCCGCTATTTCGGGTTGTGATACCGAGTGTGGAATTGGATAACTGTGCCATTCCACCGGCCATCGCCCGGCTTGCAGCGCCGACTGGGCAGCCTCACCCAAGGCGATAGGCACAACGGCGTCTTGAGTTCCGTGGCCGACAAATACTGGCGTTGCAGAATTAACCGCTGAACACTCGCTTTGCAGTCGTTCAGGAAACATCAAGTAAGCAGACAGCGCCATGATGCCCGCCAGCCTTTCCTGATAGCGGAGCCCAACGTATAACGCCATTGCACCCCCCTGGGAAAAGCCAGCCAATATAATTCTTGATGCTGGAACGCCGCGCCTGATTTCATGATCTATCAACGCCTGAATTTTCCCGGCACTGTGGCGAATACCCGCTTCATCCTGACCTTTATTATTGCTGATCTCAATGATGTCGTACCAGGCGCGCATGACCGCACCACCGTTGATCGTTATCGGTCGCATCAGTGCATGAGGGAAGATAAAGCGGACGGCAGTATCTGGCGGCAAGCCAAGAAACGGCACCATGGGCTCAAAATCATGACCGTCAGCACCCAGTCCATGCATCCAGATGACGACATATTCCGGATTGTCAGATGTGGTCACTTCCACATACTCCAGCAGTGCCTCACTATCTGTATTGTGTACTGAATTGCTGTTATCCATGGCGTATAGTGTAGCAGTCATTTAGCTTGGATTTACGTACTGATGCGAACTCTAAAAGCCACCTTACTTCTACTGATATGTGTTGCTTTGCTGTGTGCTTGTGGCCTCAAGGGCCCGCTTTACCTTCCGGACGAAAACCCGGCCTCAAATCCCACCAATGAGCAGGGCTCGGATGCAGATGCGTTAAAAAATACCGATGACGACGAAAAGAGCAACACTGTTTCGAATTAGAAATGGCTGTTACGTTTCACAAAATGCACGGCTTGGGTAATGACTTTATCCTTTTAGATTTGCGTCAACAGGACTTCCCCATCAATAAAAGTGTGGTAACGCAACTGGCCAACCGCCACACCGGCATAGGCTGTGACCAGTTACTGGTCCTGCGTGAGCCATCTGTTGACAAGCAAGTGGCATCATTTGAGGTCTGGAATGCAGATGGCAGCAGTGCCGAACAATGCGGCAATGGTGTTCGTTGTCTGGGTTTGTACCTGCATATGCGCTCAGAAGCACCCGCGGGCCCGTTTTTGCTTGGTGGTCCGGTCGGTATCGTTAAAGTTGAATGTCTGGATGACGCTCAGGTGAGAGTCGATATGGGCCAGCCCATATTTGAAGCACCGCGGGTTCCCGTGTTGTTGAAATCTATTGATAACTGGTACTCACTGGATATCGATCAGCAAACCTGCCGCCTGGGTGCAGTTTCGATAGGCAATCCCCATGCCTTGATGGTAGTTGATGATATTGATAGCACTGATGTCGCCCGGTTAGGTGCCGCCATCAGCTCGCATTCTGCCTTTCCAAACGGCTGTAATGCAGGTTTTGCAGAAATTGTGAATCGCGACCATATCCGCCTGCGGGTATTTGAGCGCGGCGCCGCTGAAACCCACGCTTGTGGCTCAGGTGCCTGTGCCGCAATGAGCATATTGCGCAAGGCTAAGCTGGTAGAAAAAAGGATAAACGTGACGCAGACCGGCGGAAACCTTATAATAAAGTGGCTGGGGGGGACCGAACCCGTCATAATGACGGGACCTGCAACTCACGTTTTTAAAGGGAAGTTGACATGAGTGACAATACCAGGTCGATTGAAGATATCGTTAAGAAATACCTGCGTCAGAACCCAGACTTTCTGGAACGAGAACCTGCGTTATTAAAACATCTGGAATTGAGCCATGCCAGTGGGCCGGCGGTTTCCCTGATTGAAAAACAAGTACAGTACCTGCGCGGACAGAACGAAAGCCTCGAACACCGGCATAATCAGCTGATACAAGTCGCTTCAGATAACGAAAAACTCATGTCCCGCTTACACCAATTGACACTGGAATTAGTGACAATAGGTGACCTGCCGTCGTTCTTCGACCGACTCAGCGAAGCCCTCTTAAGTGAGTTCAAAGCTGACATCATCAATATCACACTATTCAACCAGGAGGTTGAAGCAGGGCCAAAAACGTCGATATTTCATATCCGCCGCGACGACCCGGAAATGCAACAATTCCATGACCACATCGAAAAAGGTGTAAGTGTCTGCGGTCGCTTGAACCGCAACAAACGTGCACACCTGTTTGGCTCCCGTGCCCAGTGGGTACAATCTACTGCTTTGGTACCGATGGGTGATGATGGAATACTGGCCATCGGCAGCAGCGACCCGGCACGTTTTTACCCTGGAATGGGAACTCTTTTCCTTGATCTGTTGGCACAGGTTGTCAGCAGCCGCTTGGCTCTGGAAGAGCCTGAAGAACAGCGTAAATCAGCCTAGGCGCCAGTATGAACGAAAGCTCCCCAGGGGCTTTCCTGATGACCGGCATAAGCTGGGCGCCAGCACTCTTTCAATGTCATCTTTAGGGTTCACTTGTGTAACCCCACAGCAATGCTGAGTTTACGATTACGACATTGAAACCGCACCCGCATGAAACAACGTCTTAAACAGTTTTTTATTTACCTTAAAAATGAACGTGGCTTGTCTGCGCGGACGTTAATAGCCTACCAACACGATCTTGACCAGCTGCTGCAGTTTTTAGAAGTAGCAGAAATCGACCGACCTGATCAAGTCACACAACACCATATCCGTGCTTTTATTGCACAAAGACATCGTCAGGGGCTGGGGGGGAAATCACTTCAACGAATGTTGTCGGCAATACGCAGCTTTTACCGTTGGATGCTGCGTGAAGGATTTGCCCAGCACAACCCGGCAACACCAGTGAGAGCACCAAAAAGTCCGCGACACCTGCCTGCAACGCTGGATGCTGACAGCATCACTCAATTACTGGATATGCCCTGCGATACACCATTGGCTATTCGTGACAAAGCCATCATGGAATTATTCTATTCATCAGGCTTGCGTTTGTCAGAACTGGCGAGCCTTCGCTGGGAACAGCTTGATCTTGCATCAGGTATGGTTACCGTGACCGGTAAAGGCAATCGCAGCCGCATGGTGCCGGTTGGCCGCATTGCCACACAGGCATTGCTTGAATGGCGCAAAACACGCAGTCAAATCACCACTTTTGAAGAACCACACGTTTTTGTCAGCCAACGCGGAAACCCAATCGCTACACGTACGATTCAAAGCCGCATACGTTACTGGGCAAAACGCCAGGGATTACCGCAAAACGTTTACCCACATTTATTAAGACACAGTTTTGCCAGTCACATGCTGGAATCATCCGGTGACCTGCGAGCCGTTCAGGAGTTATTGGGTCACGCCGATATCACGACCACGCAAATCTATACCCACCTGGACTTTCAACACCTCGCCAAGGTCTATGACAAGGCCCACCCCCGCGCAAAGAAAAAGTGACCGGGTCAGATTTCCACGCCTGAACGGCGTTGAATCAATGCCTGTGCCAGTTTCAACCCAAGCCAGTAACCCGCATAAGCCATACCGAACCATATCCACACCTCGTTGGTATCAATACGCTTCATCCAGTACATCGGCCAGATCATAGCGGTAATGAAATTGGTCACCGCTTCGACAAGTAGATTAATAATGACATTGAAATCGAGCTGTCTTAGAAAATCAAAAAACCCACCAAAATTTACAATCATGGTGATTACGTCAGTCACCTCGATAACAATATAAGTAAAAAAAGCAACAATACCGTAGAAACCACCACCAAATTTTGCCCACTTTTTTTGTAGTGGATGTTGTACAGTGCTTTCCTCTGTCTTGTTCTTTTTACCCTTGCGCGACATCGCTTTCATTTCGCGCTCAAGTGCTTTGGTATCAAGAGTTTCCTGAAAAAACCCTTTTCGAAAAGACCACGAAACCAACATCAAGGTAAACGCAGTAATCGGCACAGTAACCATCAACAGTGCCCAAAAAACTTCAATCAGAAACCCCACAGTTTTTCCTCACCCAATTTTTTTGACTAATGTAGTTTACGTCATGCTTGCAATCACCTGCACGTATCCCCACGTTTGTTTCACGTATTTCAGAAGGAGTATCTCATGGAACAATACCGGGGAACGACCATCTGCTCAGTCCGCAGGGGCAAGCAGGTAGTCATGGGTGGGGACGGCCAAGTGACACTTGGAAATACCGTGATGAAATCAAATGCACGCAAGGTACGGCGTATGTACAAAGACCAGGTCATTGCCGGTTTTGCCGGTGCCACTGCCGATGCATTCACACTATTTGAGCGCTTTGAAGGCAAGCTGGAAAAATATTCCGGCAACCTCGTACGCTCGGCCGTGGAAATGGCAAAAGATTGGCGCACTGATCGTATGCTGAGACGGCTTGAAGCCTTGCTGGCAATTGCCGACAAGGAAAACTCACTATTGATTTCCGGCAACGGTGATGTCATTGAGCCGGAAAATGGCTTGATTGCCATTGGGTCCGGTGGCCCGTTCGCACAAGCTGCCGCAATGGCCTACCTGGATGGTACCGATCAGGATGCAGAAGCCATTGTCAGAAAGTCACTGTGTATCGCTTCTGACATCTGCATTTACACCAATGACAATATTATTATAGAAACTCTGGATATCAAATAAACATGTCTCAAATGACCCCACGTGAAATTGTCCAGGAACTGGACGAGCATATTATCAGCCAATCGGATGCCAAGCGTGCTGTTGCCATTGCATTGCGTAACCGTTGGCGCCGAATGCAGGTAGATGAAGACCTGCGGAATGAAATCACACCCAAAAACATACTGATGATTGGTCCAACAGGTGTCGGCAAAACCGAAATCGCCCGACGCCTGGCCAAGTTGGCCAATGCACCATTTATCAAAGTCGAAGCAACCAAATTCACTGAAGTGGGCTACGTCGGCAAAGATGTTGAATCCATTATTCGCGATCTGGTCGACTTTGCCGTCAATATGCTACGCGAGCAGGCGGTTGCAAAAGTCGGGGCGCGCGCTGAAGATGCTGCCCGCGACCGCATCCTGGATATTCTTCTGCCAAAACCCAACCCCATTGGGTTCGCCAACGAACCCGAACCGGTTGCTGACAGCAATGACCAACAGATTTCGACACGGCAGAAAATGCTACGCAAATTGCTGGCTGGCGAACTGGACGAGCGTGAAATCGAGTTCGATGTTGCCTCACAGCTTGGGGTAGAGATCATGACACCACCGGGTATGGAGGAGATGGCCAGTCAACTCCAGGGGATGTTCCAGAACATAGGTGGTAGCAAGACGCAAAAGCGCAAGATGCGTATCAAGGATGCTGTACCGCTGTTGATTGAAGAAGAGTCTGCGAGGTTGATCAATGACGATGAAATCAAGCAACAGGCATTGGAATCTGCTGAACAAAACGGCATTGTATTTATCGACGAACTGGATAAGGTCGCCAAGCGCTCGGAATACGCTGGCGCTGACGTTTCACGCGAAGGTGTACAGCGCGACCTGTTGCCGTTGGTAGAGGGATGCACCGTTTCTACCCGCTATGGCATGGTTAAAACCGATCATATGCTGTTTATCGCATCCGGTGCATTTCACCTCAGCAAACCCTCAGACCTGATCCCGGAATTACAGGGTCGCTTGCCAATACGTGTCGAGTTACGCGCGCTGGATGCGCATGACTTCACCCGCATACTGACTGAGCCCAGGGCTTCTTTGACCGAGCAGTACAGCGCCTTGATGGCGACCGAAGGTGTAGAGCTGAAATTCGGTGAGGACAGTGTTCAACGGATTGCTGAAATCGCCTGGCAGGTCAATGAGTCAACCGAGAACATTGGTGCGCGTCGTTTGCATACCATCCTGGAGCGCCTGCTTGACATCATCTCATTCGAGGCACCGGACCGCAGCGGGGAAACCATCACGCTGGATGCCGCCTACGTCAATGAGCATCTCGATGCTCTGGCAGCGGACGAAGACCTGAGTCGGTATATTCTCTGAAAGCCATACACTTGCGAAGATGCAATAGACTGCCCCTCCAACAGGTCTACTAAATGTTCATTGCGGAGATTTAGAATGAAAACACTTACTTTTGTACTTTTTTGCCTGTTTTTGCTACCACTCCAGGCCAATGCTAAAAAAACAGACAAAGCAATGATTGTTACGAGCGTCGACAAGGCGGCTCAATGCATTTCATCCGTGCATGTCCTGAAAATTGATGGTCGTGAAGCCCGTGTACAGAGAATGGGATTTGACCTGGAACCTGGTAAGCACACCCTGTCGGGAAAGGCCTTTATCAACACGTCCTTTTGCCCAACGGTGGGACGGGTAAGCAACCAGAACCATACCCCCCCGCTTGAAGCGGAGTTTGAAGCCGGGAAAACCTACTGGGTCGGTCTCGACCACAGTTCACCCGACCGCAGAGACTGGAAATACGTTACCTGGAAAGTCAAAGACTGAACCAAACTGTCACCACGATTGGGTCATTTTGTCAATCAGCGGATAGTGACCACCTACTGACCAGACTCCAAGCCTCTTGATCGAGTAATTGCGACGATTGATTCCGTAGCGCATCAGCTCTAAATTCGGGGTGCGAGGCAGACAAAACCAGCATCACAAGCAATCTTTGAAATTGATGCTGGTCACGCCATTTTGTGTCATCAGCATCAACCCTCGAGTGTAATTAAAAAAATTATAGCTAAGTGTCTATCGAGTGTATTGACTCACAAATATCGCCACGTTTTAGCGCGGGGAAGGTACAATGGTTTTTTTCTTCCAGCTGGCCTAAACAATGCAACAGGCAGACAAAAGCCCAAAAAAAGGCGTTACCACACATTTTGGCTACCAGGATGTGCCCGTTGAAGACAAAACCCGGATGGTACGCGGTGTTTTTGACTCCGTGGCCAGTCGTTATGACCTGATGAATGACCTGATGTCTTTGGGGGTTCATCGTTTGTGGAAACGTCATTTTATTGCCATCAGTAATATCCAGCCGGGTCAAAGGGTGTTGGACCTTGCCGGCGGTACCGGTGATATAGCCGCGTTGATGAGCAAACGGGTCGGCTCAAATGGCAGTGTTGTTTTAAGTGACATCAATGAGGCAATGCTGGCTGTTGGCCGCGAGCGTATGGAAGACCGCGGTATTGTGGGCAATATCGAGTACTCGCTGGCGAATGCAGAAAAGCTGCCTTTTGCCGATGCAGAGTTTGACGCCGTGACCATCGCTTTTGGGCTGCGTAACGTCACCGATCAGCAGGCCGCATTGCAAGAAATGTTTCGTGTACTCAAGCCGGGTGGCCGCGCGATGATCCTTGAATTCTCAAAAGTAGAATTTGAGGGCCTTAAAAAAGTTTATGACGCTTATTCATTCGGTATCTTGCCCCGACTGGGAAAATTGGTAACCGACGACGAAGACAGTTATCGCTATCTTGCAGAGAGCATACGTAAACACCCCAGTCAGGATGATCTCGCAGACATGATGATAGAGGCGGGCTTCAGCAATGTCACTTACCGCAATCTGACCGGTGGGGTTGTTGCCATTCATAGTGGCCATCATGGCTGAGTACCTCACACCGCTACCAGGCATGCTGGCACTGGCGCTGGAAACGGCCATCAACCATTTACTGCAACTGGATATGGAATCACCATCACGGATCAAAAAGCTGGAAGGTCGTTTATTGCAGCTGGACGTTGAAGGTCTGGCTATCACACTATTTTTTACCTTTAAACACGGCGTTGCGCGGGTGCGTCTGGAAACAGACATGACACCGGATACCATCATCAGTGGCACAGCTATCGCATTATTCTCCATGGCCGAACCCGAAGAGGCCGACTGGGGTTTACCGGAATCAAAAGTGCAAATCAACGGTGATGCCAGCCTGGCCCGCGATCTGGAACGTATATTCAGTAAACTGGAACCCGACTGGCAAGGCCCACTGGCCGGTATGCTTGGCGATGTAGCTGGGCACCAGGCTGCCCAGGGTATTCGCCAAGGCGTGGAGACAGCCCGGGAAACCGCGCGTACAGCCCGCAAGATACTGTCTGAAATCATAAAAGACAACGGTTCATGAGGCACAATCTGCGCCAATTTATGCGCATCTGGCACATCGGTGTCATCCTCAAACGGTACCGACTGGATGAACTATTCAATACCACCCGCTTACCGAGCCCCATTCGTTGGGTGCGGGTGTTCATCCCAACCGGCAAAGTCGTGTCCGGGTTACCACGGGGCGAACGCTTACGACTGGCTTTGCAGGATTTGGGGCCTGTGTATGTGAAGTTCGGGCAAATACTATCCACCCGCAGGGATTTGCTGCCGCTGGATGTCGCCGATGAGCTGGCACTGCTACAGGATCACGTACCGCCTTTCCCCGGCGAAGAAGCACGCGATATCATCGAGCAGGCACTGGGCGAACCCGTTGAAAAAATATTTGCATCATTTGATACCCAACCACTGGCTTCAGCTTCCATTGCCCAGGTCCATCCAGCCACCTTGCATGATGGCCGAGAAGCTGTGGTCAAGGTTGTGCGACCCGGTATTGGAAAGCAGTTACGTAAGGACATCGATCTACTCAAAGCTATTGCTCGCCTGGCTGAAAAATTCTTGCAGGGTGGTGCCAGAATTCAGCCTTTAGAAGTTGTACGTGAATTCGAAACAGTCGTTTTTGATGAACTCGATATGCAACGCGAAGCTGCCAATGCGTCAATATTACGGCGAAACTTCCAAGGCTCCCAGGATCTATATATCCCGGAAGTGTACTGGCAATGGTGCAAGCACCGGGTAATGGTCATGGAACGGGTATCAGGTCTGCCGGTAGGCGATATTGAAAATTTACGCAAACACGGTGTCAATCTGAAAAAACTGGCACGACGTGGTGTACGAGTCTTCTATACCCAGGTTTTCCGTGACAACCTGTTCCACGCCGATTTGCATCCGGGCAATATTCTTGTAGATGCCAGCGACCCAGATGAACCCACGTATATCGCCATGGATTTTGGCATCGTCGCCAGCTTGTCACCCAAGGATCTTTATTACATTGCTGAGAATTTCAAGGCGTTGTTCAACCAGGATTACCGACGCGTGGCTGCATTGCACATTGATGCTGGCTGGGTACCGGAAGATACGCGTCTGGACGAACTCGAAGCTGCAGTAAGGACGGTGGGCGAGCCGAACTTTACCCGGCCATTGAATGAGGTTTCTTTTGGAAAAGTGCTATTTGATCTTTTCCAGGTTGCACATCGATTCCAGTTGACCTTGCAACCACAGCTATTAATGCTGCAAAAAACGCTGTTGAATGTCGAAGGTCTGGCTCGCCAGCTGGACCCGGAGCTGGACATCTGGGGCGTGGCCAAGCCGGAACTCGAAACTATTCTCAAAGAAAAACACAAGATTGAAAATATCTCTCATGATCTACGTGAACGTCTGCCCGGCTGGCTCGCAAAAGCCCCGGAAATACCCGAACTTGTTCATGACTTCCTGCTTAAGGCCAACAACGGCCAGCTGTTGAAACATACCGATTCACAAGACACTGCCCGGATAAGACACGAGCAGCTTGTCTCACGCCAAAAAATATCACAGGCGCTGGCGGGCGGCTCACTCAGTATTGCAGGCACCATCCTGATCGCGATGGAGACCGGCTCTTGGTTTGTTGGAGGGTATTCTGTGCCCGGCCTGGCATTGCTCGCCATGGGTGGCTGGCAGATTTTTAAAGCACTCAGATAAGCCCGACAAGGGTGCCAGCCCATATGTCTCATACTCAGGGCTCAGATTCAAATTCATAGGGGTCAGATTCAAATGCAGCAACCACAAGTTAATATTAATAATTTATAGGGGTCAGATTCAAATGCAGCAACCACAAGTTGTTATCAAACTGGGATCAGATGCATTTGAGTCTGACCCCGACCCTGCATTTGAGTCTGACCCCAGTCCTGCCGTGCATTTGAATCTGACCCCAATCGATTTAAGATCATTAGCTGATTAAGGCTTATTATGCTTTCACACATCTCCATGTGGATTCTCAACGTGCTTGGATGGACGATTCAGGCAGATTTGCCAGATATCAAAAAATACGTGGCAATTGCCGCCCCACATACCAGTAATTGGGATTTCCCACTCGGGATCCTGGCGGCCAAGGCGATCAGGCTGAAGGTTCACTGGATGGGCAAACACAGTCTGTTTCGGTGGCCCTATGGCTGGTTTTTTCGCGCCATAGGTGGCACCCCAGTTCATCGTGAAAAGGGACGGAATTATATTAGGCAAATGACCGACTTATTTGAACACTCCGAGCAACTGGTTTTAGCGCTGGCACCTGAGGGCACGCGTAGCAAAACCGACCACTGGAAAACCGGTTTTCACTACATAGCACGCGCTGCCAACGTCCCCATCGTGATGTGCTACCTGGACTTTGGAAACAAGCAGGTTGGTATCGGTGAATCGTTTATTCCCGGTGATGATATCGAGGTTGATTTCAAACAAATACGCCAATTCTATGCGAATCGACGTGGTAAAAACCCCGAAAAAGAAAGCCTTATTCAGGCGCGTAATAAAGGCAGGTGATTCAAGCTATTTGAGCCGATGAATAGTCCGTTTTAATTAGCCATTCATTATTCATATGGGCTTATGATTAAACTGAGCTGCCTTAAAGTAGAAACTACAGCCAGTCGGTCAGTGAAATCCCAACGCCAATTCTGTTGACGCGTTGATTGTAATCAATAAGGCTCTCACCATAGCCTCTGAAATACTGGATGTAACCTTTAAGGTACCGGTAATGCCAAACAGGAAAGCTCCAGGCCAATTCAAGCGCACCCCTGTCAAAACCTGACTCAAGGTTGTTGCGGGACATTAGGCTGAATACATGATTCTTCCACTTGTAGCCGGCCCGCAGTTCGTAATGACCCAGGTAATCGGTTATTTCAGGGTTATCATCATTTTCAATATCCTCAGAAATTCTGATCCAGGGTTTAAAACCAAGCGCAAAGCGACCTCGTTCGAATACAAAATTTGCATAAACACGATTCCAGCTTCTGGAAAGCACACCACCCTGCCCATTGGATTGATGCACCACACCAAGCGAGTTAGCTAAATTTCTAAAGCCGAAAATTTGCCACCCCGGAGTAAACTGGATCCATGCTTCAGGTTCATGATTTGTCTCCCTGAAAGGAGATGATATCTCGGGGTTGTAAACCTGCCAGAAAGATCGGTTGGTGTATGCCGCATAAACATCAAACGTATTAAAAAGATCGATCCCCAAAGGGACTTTCAGGCTGATCTGGAACTGAGCCTCATTGTCGTCAAACTGTAATGATGAATCAGCAAACTGTTGCTGAAATAGCGCCGAATTATATTTATCTTTGTTATACACACCGAACAGGAAATAATTGGGCTTGTGAGCCATCAGCGAAAACGGTTGAAGAACGTTTCGTTTATCCTTTTTTAGCCGAGCATCAACAACCGCGGGCAGCGGGTCTGGGTCCTTCGACCCCGTTGATATTTCTTCTGCTACTTTTTTACCACATTGAGCGCGCAACTCTCCCAGCGTCGTTGAGTCACTCGCTTGCTCCATCATTTGCGTCAGGCATGCAGCCAGACCATCTGCCATGCTAATACCAGGTGCAAGCAAAACCATTAACAATACAAGCACCAACCCCAGGTATACCGGTGGTTGACGACCAGACCTTCTAATGTGCATCGGCGAATGTTTCATCATTGTTAAGCTTCCAGTCACTTTCTAATCAAGGCTGAATAGATGCCATGCTCAAACTGACTCACAACACCGGTGTCATAAACCCCAAAAACGAACTTATAAAAATTACCTGCCAACGCCGCTGATGACTTATCACATCCGGGAAACTGCCGAGCGGTCGGTAATTTTCGTAAAACCCTTCTGCACTGGGCGGCAGCGGTGTAGCACCAGGGATTAATTCATATACCGTTGTGGAGCGATGAGGCCAGATATCAAAAATTGGCAAAGCGCGTGAAACTGATTCAATCATCCCATTGATGCTACTCAAAATCGGCAGACCTGGGGGCTTCATTGCTGCCACCCAGCTATTGTCCGGCTCAATATCTTTGCGGATGCTGTTTTCCAACTCCTGCGCGAAAGCCTGATCGTAAATGATAATGCCATTTTCAGTATTAAACCCCTCTCCGCGCGGATCCATATTGTGCGAGCCTACCATGGAAACCAAACCATCAATCACAAATGACTTGGCATGGAGTCCAATCCTCGGTCCCGGCATCTCCAACGTTGGATTAGCCCCGATGGCAGGAACCAGACCGCTAGTGACACCTCTTTTTTTTTCAATAATTAACAACGGCATACGTGGTATAAATTCAGCTGCATCTGCTGCGTATGGACGAAATTCATAGACATCAAAACCGAGCGTCTTTATGTAATGTTTCTTATGTTTGTGGGTAAATGAATAGGCTGAAAAAGCGTCGGTTGCCGCCAAGCTATTGGTAGAAAATAACAATTTAATATCAGGATGGTCTTTACGCAAAGCCTTGAATAGCTTGCGCGAACGTTTAGACAGAACAAGATAGGGTGACTGTATAACCACCGAGTTCTCAGCCCCGGCCAATGCCAAATGCAAACCGTCCGTGGTGTTCTCATGGGATAAACCTTCATCATCGTTTCCGTGCGGGAGGTCATAAAAATACTTTATCGAATCAACCTGATGCGCCGTCTTAACAAACAAGCTGTCCATCACCTGCCAGTCTTCAATAACCTTCAGTAACGGCTGTAACCTTTCAGTTGCTTCAAATTGAGGCAAAGAAGAAAAGTCATCACGCACAATGACGGACGCCACATCACGTAAATGACCGATTTCGGCTGTAGTTTTACTGTCCCAAAACAACTCGAAGGAACTACGCATTTCCCTGGCCACTTGCCCGTAAATCAGCGCTTCCCGGTCCTTGAAGTCGTAATCCGTATCAAAATCAAAGTACCGATCAGCAATATTTCTTCCACCGACCATGCCCACTACATCATCAACGACCTGAAGTTTATTGTGCATACGCTGATTGGTTTTTTTAAAACAACAGGTCACACTGCCAAACATGGAATATTTGCTGGTTTTCGCCTTGTTGAATACAGGGTTGTATAAACGCACTTCGAAATTACTGTGCTCCAGCGCCAGGCTGACCAGGTAATCCAACTCCGAAATGGTAAACAGTTGATCGAATAATATCCGTACACGTACACCACGTTTGGCCGCCTGTACCAGCTCGTGCATGATCAACCCACCGGTTTGATCTCTGCGGAACAGGAAATTTTGAAATTCAATTCTCTGCTTCGCTGCCCTGATCAAGTGCAAGCGGGCCTTGAGGGAGTCCTCTCCTATATCCAGCAATGCTGCGTAATGCAAATCTTGGAGCACAGCACTGCGGCCCAGCTCAAGCAGCGGCGATCGAATCGTGCAAAGTGGATCTTTTGGCATCTCACAATCAACTTCTGTTGATCGCCGCTGAGCCAGCTTCTCATCAACTGCCTGCTTAAGCTCAGGCTGTACCTGCGCTGCGCAGCCAACCATCAGCAGTGCGAGTAAGAATAAGATAATTTTCATAATCGTCAGAAAGAAACTACTCAAAATGGCCCAACCGAATTGCGCAATTTTATCTCACTGGCAAAGGCAATGCTGTTTTTATATGTACGTTAATCCGTGTTATTCGGGTCACATTTCAGACCAACGGTTTTTTTCGTGCCACTGAACGAAACGCAAATGACTAAGGGATACAACATAATTTAATCATGAGACCTTTGATTGCCACTTGCCTGATACTGTTGTACCCCTTGTTCGCAACGGCCGGAGATGTCTTTACCGCCACATTTTCAGATAATTTAGACCAGGTGCACGCCCGCCTGTGTTTTGATGGTCAGGCACCGACTCATTTGTATAGACACAAAGACGCCGACAGGTTTTCCAGCGGCATTTACCATTCTGGAACAAAGCTCAAGATCACCGGCAATGGATCGTCATTGCGACTGCCAGGTTTAGCTGACAATGCCTGTATTAGCTGGCAAACAAACCTTAAGGCGGCACTGAAGAAGAAAAACTACCGATTAATTTTACAAACGGGTGACGACCTGGTGATGAGTACAGCCCTCTGGTTCTGGAAAGGACCAAAGAACAGGGATCTTGTCGTAGATATAGTGCTACCTGAGGACATGTCAATTTCAACACCCTGGATAGCCATAGATAAGTCCCATGGAAAAACCCGCTATCGCCCGGACAGAACCCCCGCAATCTGGGACTCAAGAGTCGCAGTTGGTCATTTTGAAGTTGATACAATCAAGCTGCCGGGTGCACAGGTCAGACTGGCGGCAATTGGCAGTCTGTCAAACCAACAGAGGGAAAAAATCAGGCTCTGGATAGAAGAAACCGTGACCACGGTAAGCTCCGTTAACGGTCGTTTTCCACAGCCGCAGCCACAGGTGCTGGTTGTACCAATAGGCACAAGACGTGAAGCCGTGGTACGGGCGCACGTCATACGTGGCGGTGGTTTAGCCGCAGAGTTTTTTGTCGATGAAAACCGACCGCTAAAGGAGTTTACCAGCGACTGGACGGCCACCCATGAGTTCAGCCATATGCTGGTTCCATATATTTCCAGCAGTGACCGCTGGTTATCCGAAGGTTTGGCTTCGTATTACCAGAATGTTCTGCGGGCACGAAACGGCCGTTTGTCAGAAACACAAGCTTGGCAGAAACTGTACGAAGGCTTCATGCGAGGAGAAAATGGGACCCACAGAGGCTCATTAGCACAAGCAACAAAAAAGGGCCGGCGTTCAACCATGCGTGTGTACTGGTCGGGAGCCGCCCTGATGTTACTGGCGGACATACAACTACGCAAAACCAGTGGTGGCCTGAAGTCACTCGATACTGCGTTACAAGCACTAACCACCTGTTGTATGAAAAATGGAAAAACCTGGCGTGCATGGGACATGTTCGTACAACTTGACCAGTTAACCGACACTGCGGTTTTTACGGCTTTATACAAAAAGCACGTACATGCGGAGGGGTTTCCGGATATGCGCTCCACTTGGGAAAATCTTGGTGTCGATACGCGCCACAACCGCGTCAGTCTTTCAGATCAGGCGCCTATGGCAAGTGTTCGCAGCGCGATCATGAAAGGCTGAAGCCCTTTAGTCTCACGGCTTGTTGGCGTACGGCAATCGCTGCAATAGCTCCTTTGGCAGGTTCTGCCATCGCCAATTTCCAGGCCGTGTGATCATCATCCAGCATATTCAGTACCGAAGGTGGGTTGTCGGGGTTAACATCCACGCTAAAACGACATAATTGATTAGCAATACCCATGCCACTGGCTTTAACGATTGCTTCCTTACAGGCCCACGCATGCATGAAGGCACGGTGCAATTCATCTTCATTGAGCGCGGACAGCGCCACAGTTTCGTCTTGACTGAAATAACGTCTGGCCAGTTCCATAGGTTTGCCCGACCTCCGCGCCGCTATTTCCAAATCGACACCAATGATTGCGCCACTGCTGATACCGATCAAATAACAGCCATTGCTACGGGCCACGCTGAAATTCAGCTCAGCATTTGACCGGGTAGAATCAAGTTCCAGCCGACCTTTAATCCTGCGAGTAATGTGAATGTCTTTACCCGGAATACCAAGATACGCCCCTAGTAATAAACGCAGGTAAAAACGTCTTGTTGCGCGTTGTTGGAAAACAGAAAGCTCACTGGAGCGAACCCTCGTTTCTGAATGAAGCGGGTTTGATAATTTATTAAAATCAAGGTGCCACAGATGCACATCGCTACCCTGTGGCTTTTCAAGCTGCCGCAGCGGGAGTTGTCTTGGGCTGAATGAGTCCGGCCCAATGATTTTGCTTATTTTATTAACCACTGAATTCTGACCAATGAAGATGTCCAAATGGCAACCCTGTTCACACTCTGAATCAACAATGGAATCAGTCTAATACATAGTTGCTCAAACAGGTACCGTGTAGCCTCAACACCCTGCATAGGCTACAATGTCGCGTTCCAAATATTCGCGCCTGAATCCACGGCCGCCACCTCATTTAACTCGGATACACATGCAATTTAAAAATGTTGTAATTCAATCTCTTGCTGCTGTAGATGCACCAATTAAAATGACCTCTGCAGAAATCGGAGAAAGACTGAGTCCAGCAATGGAGCGCTTGGGGATTCGTCCCGGCCTGATAGAAGAAATATCCGGGATCAAGGCACGCCGCTTTTGGAATAACGGCACACAGCCCTCTGATGCGGCTACTCTGGCAGCAGAAAAAGCCATAGATAATGCCGGTATTGATCGTAATCAAATCGGTGTACTGATCAATACATCAGTCTGTCGGGACTATCTGGAACCGTCCACCGCTTGCCTCGTACACGGCAATCTTGGCCTGCATGAACGCTGCCTCAATTTTGACATTGGCAATGCATGTCTGGCTTTTTTGAACGGCATGGATGTCGCAGCACGGATGATTGAGCGTGGGGAAGTTGAATATGCCTTGATCGTTGATGGTGAATCCAGCCGACCCATCACCGAAGCTACCATTGAACGCCTGTTGCATCCGAGTGTAGAAGAAGAACAGTTCCGTGCTGAGTTTGCCTCCCTGACGCTGGGTTCGGGTTCAGCTGCCATGGTCATGTGCCGACGTGAACTGGCACCACAGGGGCATTCCTACCTGGGTAGCGTGACTCGCGCGGCGACGCAGTTCAACAAGCTTTGTTACGGTCAAATGGATCGCATGGTAACCGACACGCGGGTACTACTGACAGAGGGCCTTAAACTGGCAACCACGACGTTTGCAGCCGCGCGGGAAGCACTCGGCTGGGTTGTGGATGAACTCGACCAATTCATCATTCACCAGGTCAGTAAAGCACATACCGATTCCCTGATGAAATTGTTGGGACTGGATCCGGAGAAAATTCATCGTATCTACCCTGAACTCGGCAATATCGGCCCAGCGGCAGTACCCATCGCGCTTGCAAAGGCGGTTGAAATGGGCAAAATCAAAACCGGGGACCGTATCGCACTACTGGGCATCGGATCCGGCCTGAATTGCTCAATGGCAGAAATTGTCTGGTGATGAAGATGGACACAGGCCATTCACCGATACGCTCCTGAGCGGAGAGCAGCACGTGTTCCGGGCACCTGAAAAACTCTACCCTTTCGAGTCACATTGGCTCGATATCTCTGGCATTCGCATGCACTTTCTCGACGAAGGTCCACGGGACGCGCCAATCGTTTTGATGCTGCACGGCAACCCGACCTGGTCGTTTTACTATCGCAACCTTGTGCTCGCGTTGCGTGACCGTTACCGCTGCATCGTACCTGACCACATTGGTTGCGGCCTGTCGGACAAACCCGGCGATGACCGTTACAACTACACTCTGGCACAAAGAATTTCTGATCTGAGTGACTTAATGAACCACGTTCAGCCCAAAACACCGGTCCACCTGGTCGTGCATGATTGGGGAGGTATGATCGGGTTTGGCTGGGCGATAAAACGGCCACAACAGATCGCCAGCATGGTTATCGCCAACACTGCAGCGTTTCCCTTGCCGACAGAAAAAAAATTACCTGCAGCCCTGTGGTTGGTACGCAACACAAAACTGGGTGCCTTGCTGGTTCAGGGTTTGAATGCGTTTTCCGGTCTGGCCGCGCGTGTTGCGTTCAAAAAACCGGTCAGTGCCGAAGTTCGCAAAGCGTATACTGGCCCCTACGACTGCTGGCACAATCGCATTGCAACATTGCGTTTTGTACAGGATATTCCACTTAAACCAGATGATCCCAGTTACAACATTGTGCAAACCACCGAATCATGCTTACCAGATTTTAGCGACAAACCCTGCTTGCTTGTATGGGGTGAGAAGGATTTTGTTTTTGATCTGCATTTCCTGAACAAGTGGAAACGTATATTTCCACAGGCCAAAGTGCTCAGCTATCCAGATTGCGGGCATTACATTCTTGAAGATGCTGGTCAACCATTAACTCAAGCCATCTGTGATTTCCTGGACAATAATGACCGTGGAACCGAAGCAGGCTGAACCCTGTAATATTGCAGCAACGCTGGTCAGTCAGGCTGAACGGCAAGGCGACAATATCGCGATTCATTATCCGCTTGGAAAGCGCGCCAAACAGGTTCAGTATGCATCGGCAAGCTATGCAGTACTGAATGAACTGTCGGACGATTATGCGCGTGGTTTAATCGAATATGGCATCGGTCGGGGTATCCGTACGGCATTAATGCTTTCACCCGGTCTCGACTTTTTCGCAATGTTTTTTGCGCTCTTCAAAGTGGGTGCGGTACCGGTGTTGATTGACCCTGGCATCGGTATCAAACCACTCAAGACGTGCCTCACGGAAGCCCAACCGGAAGCCTTCATCGGTGTTACAAAGGCCCAAGTCGCACGGAAATTACTTGGCTGGGCACCGCATGTGAAACTGGTCACTTCAGGCCCAAAACTGGGCTGGGGTGGACTGAATACAAAGCAATTAAGGAAGCTCGGTCAGAAAACGTCCGGTGCAGTGCTGGCAGATACACAGCCCGACGAGATGGCGGCCTTATTGTTCACTTCAGGCAGCACCGGTATCCCAAAGGGCGTGGTCTACCGTCACCGACATTTCATCTCCCAGGTTGAAATGCTGCAATCAGCGTTTGACATCTGTCCGGGTGAAGTGGATCTGCCCACGTTCCCGCCTTTCGCCCTGTTCGACCCCGCCATGGGAATGACCACGGTGGTACCGCTAATGGACCCAACCAGACCGGCAACTGTCGACCCGGATTTGTTGGTGCAGACGATTAATCGCTTTGCGGTGACCAATATTTTCGGCTCGCCAGCGTTATTGAATACCCTGGGTCGCCATACTGAATCAGAAAACATCAGCCTGCCCTCTGTGCGGCGGGTTATTTCAGCCGGTGCTGCCATGCCGATGTCTACCCTCAGGCGTCTGCAAAAAGCTTTGAGCACCGACGCAGAAGTATTCACACCTTATGGCGCGACAGAGTGTCTGCCTGTCGCCAGCGTCTCCGGCAAAGAGCTGAATGCCGAAGTGGAGCAACGCACGGCAAGTGGTGAAGGCATCTGTATCGGTCGGCCGGTTGCCCCGAACAATTTAAGAATCATTCCGATAACTGACAGTGGCCTGGAGTCGTTCGAGGACACGGTTGATCTACCTGTCGGGATTAGCGGTGAAATAGTTGTACACGGACCAACCTCAACAGATCGTTATTGGTCACGAAGCGAACAAACCCGTTTGGCAAAAATCATGGATGCTGAGGGCAATATCTGGCACCGCATGGGTGATGTGGGTTATTTCGATACCGAAGGCCGTTTGTGGTACTGCGGACGTAAATCCCAAAGAGTGGTTAACGAGCATGGCACCTTATTCACAGACCAGATTGAGGCGATCTTCAATGTCCACCCGGAAGTGGCACGCACCGCCCTGGTAGGTATCGGTACCGACGGTCGACAAACCCCGGTTTTGTGCGTGGAGTTGCTTGATAAACCGGGCAAACACCGCCGGCAACGGATTCGCACCGACCTGCTTCAGATCGGACGGAATAATACAGCTACAAAATTGATTCAACAGCTTCTGTTTCATAAGGCCTTCCCCGTCGATATTCGTCACAACGCCAAGATTGGACGGGAAAAACTGGCCATGTGGGCAGCAAAGAAACTCGCATGAAAATATTGGTTACCGGTGGTGGCGGGTTTCTTGGCAGCGCTATTTGCCGTCAACTACTGGCGTGCGGTGATGATGTAATAGCCTACCAGCGTAGTGCCAACAATGAACTTGAGAAACAAGGCGTTCGGATCATCCAGGCAAGCATCACCGATACCGAATTGTTATGTGCCGCACTCAAGGGTGTTGATGCAGTCGTTCATACGGCTGCCAAAGCTGGGATTTGGGGGAGTTATGACAGTTACTTTCGTGCCAACGTCATTGGCACCAAAGCCGTCATTGCCGCCTGCCTGAGTAGTGGCATCAGTAAACTCGTGTTTACCAGCTCTCCGAGCGTCACACATGCAGATGGAGATGTTGAAGGCGGTGACGAGTCCCTACCCTACGCAGACCATTACAACTCACCTTACCCGGCCACCAAAGCACTGGCTGAGCAACAGGTAATGGCGGCTAACTGCCCTCAACTACACACCGTCTCATTGCGACCACACCTGATTTGGGGTCCGGGTGACAATCACCTGTTGCCACACTTGCTACAGCGAGCAAAAAGCGGCAAGTTGAAGCTGCCAGGGCCGGATAAATTAATTGATACCATCTATATCGAAAACGCGGCCAAAGCCCATCTGTTAGCACTGGACCGTCTTTACTCCAACCCAGAAATCGTCGGCGGCAAAACCTATTTTATTTCCAATGATGAACCATTGAGCCAGGCGCAAGTTATTCAGGGGCTGTTGAAGGCCGCTGGCATTGAGGTAGACATACAGCCAATCTCACCACGTATCGCGATCGCAGCAGGAACGCTGTTGGAAACTGCCTGGAGACTACTCAGATTGAAATCAGAACCACCATTGACACGCTGGTCGGCTGAACACCTGTCGACTGCTCACTGGTATGACATTTCAGCCGCAAAACGTGAGCTTGGCTACACTGTTGAAATTAGCATTGCTGAGGGCTTAGACAAACTGGCCGCCAGCCTTTCGTAAAGGTCCTCAATGCATCGGTCTACCGCGTAACTTCCTTACCACATACTCAAGTTTTGAATAGTTCAGTAACTGCCGGTCCTGTTCGGAAGCATCTTTGTAACGTCCGTGGTATTTGTGCTTAACCCAGGCGTTGATATCCAGCCGTTTGCCATATTCAAACAAACGATTATTGATGGGGTGGAATCCATCTTTGTGAAGAAACGTTGTGCCAAAATCGATCGCATAGGGTCGTTGGTCCTTACCCACGATCAAATTTGATTTGGACTTCAGATCACCATGGCTGACACCAACCGCATGAAACGCACGGATGATAATCAAGAGCTGCGCAAACCAGCCTTCTCGATCCTGCCAGTTCGCTTCACGGTAAGTCGTACCGTCGATGAACTCCATCAGCAAGTAGCGTTGCGCAAGCAGACCATAACAAACAGGTACGCCAACGACGCCTTGCAGGCGCTGATAAGCCGAATACTCCCGCTCCAGTGTCGCCTGACGTGCCTGACGAACTGGGCCACGGCCCATGGCTGCTTTAACAACCAGTTTCAAACCGTCCCCCTCAAACAACAGTAAGGTACCCTGATTAGAGGTGGCGAGGATATGCCGTTTAGCTGCCAAACTGGATTCTATCCACTGCTGTAAATCTTGCGGTATGGTAGCGATTGGTTTGTGTGCGCTTACTTTCATTGATTGTGGATGATACCGGCATGCGCCCTTCGATTGCACCATTGATAACCTTCAACACTAAAGATACAAGCAGTTTGAACCTATGTAATTCAGTCATCGTTTGCTAACATGCTGATCTTTTCCCGATTTTGCAGGAGTTTTCATGCCGCTCAAATCCTTGCTGTTGTTGGCCATGCTGATGGTACCTATTGGCACTGTGCAAGCCGAAGCCTACGCTTCCACTTATCAACCACTACCCTCCAAAACGACCCTGATTACCCATGCAACCATCCTCACCGGTACCGGCGAGCGGCTGGAAGATGCCAGCCTGTTGATTGAAAACGGAAAAATTGCATTTGTGGGCGAAGGCACAACACCCACGGGGATTACCACGATTGATGCCAGCGGACTTTGGCTAACACCCGGCCTGATCGATGTGCACTCACATCTGGGTGTGTATGCCAGCCCGGGCGTTAAGGCGCATTCAGATGGCAATGAAATGACCAACCCAGCGACACCCAATGTGTGGGCCGAACATAGCGTATGGCCGCAGGACCCAGGTTTTGCGCGTGCGCTGGCCGGTGGCATTACCTCAATGCAGGTTCTGCCCGGCTCCGGCAATCTGATCGGTGGTCGCGGTGTCACTTTGAAGAATATATACAGCAATAGTTATCAGGGCATGAAATTTCCCAATGCCCCCTACGGTATGAAAATGGCCTGTGGTGAAAACCCCAAGCGTGTTTACGGCGAGCGCAAACAAGCACCGATGACCCGCATGGGAAATGTGGCAGCCTATCGCGCGCAATGGATAGACGCACAACGCTATATTGATGATTGGACGGCTTACAACGACAAAGTTGCGAAGGGCAAAGACGGTGCCAAAGCTCCCAAACGTGACCTGAAAATGGAAACACTGGCCGGCGTACTCAAAGGT
Source organism: Gammaproteobacteria bacterium (assembly GCA_021772935.1). Lineage (GTDB taxonomy): Bacteria > Pseudomonadota > Gammaproteobacteria > Xanthomonadales > SZUA-36 > SZUA-36. The sequence goes on along the minus strand of JAJFLA010000044.1, from coordinate 25,427 downwards.
GAAATCATTGTCCACATGCATTGTTACCGCGCCGATGAAATGCTGACCATCCTGGATATGGCAGATGAGTTTGGCTACAAGCTTGGTACTTTCCATCATGGTGTTGAAGCCTACAAAATAGCCGATAAGTTGGCTGAAAATGGTGTCTGTGCTGCTTTATGGGCAGATTGGTGGGGATTCAAAATGGAGGCTTATGACGGTATCCAGGAAAATATTGCCCTGGTGGATCGAGCCAAAGGCAGTTGTGCCATTGTGCATTCAGATTCAGCAGAAGGTATACAACGTTTGAACCAGGAGGCTGCCAAGGCCATGAGCAGTGGCAACCGCTCGGGCATGGATATTACACCACAACGTGCGATTGGCTGGATCACCTCCAACGCGGCCAAATCGCTGGGTATTGCAGACCGTACCGGCTCCCTTGAGGCCGGCAAAATGGCCGATGTTGTGATCTGGAACGGCAATCCGTTTAGTGTTTACGCAAAAGCCAGTCAGGTATTCATCGACGGTGCGTTGGTCTATGACCGTGATAATTCGAACCTCCAGCCCTTATCCGATTTTGAGCTGGGGCAACTTCAGGGAGTATCAAAGTGAGCGGGTTCAGAACATTATTGATCACAGCCCTGGCCGGTTTCTCCCTGGCAATACAGGCCGATACCATCATGATCCGTGGTGCCAGTGTGCACACCATGGATAAAAACGGCACACTGGAAAATACTGATGTACTGATTTCAAATGGAAAAATTAGAGAGATCGGCAAGGATTTATCGCTACCGCAAGATGATGTGTATGTCATAGAGGCCAAAGGCAAACCATTAACACCGGGTTTGTTTGCGGGTATCAGCAGCATTGGCATTGAGGAAGTGTCCGCGGTTGAAGAATCTGCAGACTCAGGGCTTGCACTGCAAGAGATGCGTCCCGAATTTAACGTGGTCTCAGCCTTCAACCCAAACTCAAGCCTGTTACCCATCACCCGCATTGAAGGCTTTAGCTTTACGCTTTTGGGGGCCGGTGCAAAGGGCTCAATTTTTGGTGGTCTGGGGCGCATGGTCATCCTCAATGGCGGTTATGAAAGTTTTATCGGCAGCTCAGTTCTGTTTATCAATATAGGCAGGGACGCAAGTGCGCTCAGCGGCGGTTCCCGTGCCGGTCAGTGGATGTTGTTGCATCAGGCTATGCAAGAGGCAGACAGTCCACCCTCATCAACCGAAACAGCACTGTTGACACGCGCAGGTCGTGGCACATTATCTGCTTTCGCAAATGGCGGCAAAGTGGTCTTTAAGGTTAACCGTGCCAGCGACATACTTGAAACACTCAGGTTTGCAAATAGCTACGGTCTCAATGCTGTGATTTCCGGTGGAACAGAAGCCTGGATGGTGGCCGAACAACTGGCCGCGGCAAAAGTCCCGGTGGTACTTAACCCACTGGCAAACCTGCCATCCAACTTCGACAGTCTTGGTGCACGTCAAGACAACGCGGCCATTTTGGACGCGAGCGGCGTCACCGTTATCATCGGTGGTGCCGGCTCACATAACGCCCGCAAGCAACGACAAATGGCTGGTAATGCTGTTTCCTACGGTCTGCCGCATGAAAGCGGCCTTGCTGCATTAACCAGCAATCCTGCCCGTGTTTTCAATGCCGCAGGCCAGCAAGGCAGCATCCAACGTAACAGGTCGGCAAACCTCGTGTTGTGGAGCGGTGATCCGCTCGAGGTTACATCGGCCGCAGAGGTCGTCATCATCGAGGGCCGACTGATCCCGATGGAATCACGCCAGACAAAGCTGCGTGACCGATACCTACCGGAAAACCCGGATATGCCAAGAGCCTATATCAAACCATGAACCTACTTAGCCGCATATTTCACCACCAAGATCAGGCGCCCTCAGGCGAGAGCGGACAACGAATGCACGCTATAGTCGAGGGCACACTCTTCCAGCATGATTGAGGCCTTCCGTGCGTAATCGACAAAGTCGATTGGGCGATACCTTTTATGCTGCTTATACTCAGCCAGCGTTTAAATATCCTATACTTTTAAATAACAAAATTCATCAACAGGTAATTACTGGGGCGGTCAGAATGCGGTTTCTTATTAAGATTTGTATGTTATCAGCAATATGTAGTTTTACAGCGCAAAGCGTTTTTGCTCAAAATATTGATCTTGGCAAATATGAACCTCTCTGTGAACGCGTGAAATTAAATGGAATTAAAGGTGCTTCGGGTATTACGTATAACAGTAAAACTGATTCATTTTTTATTGTCACTAACGCTTCGCCACACATTTTTGATCTTAAGAGGAAAAAACCCCCTCGCATTTATGAAATCAAGCGTGACCAATTGCTCACTTGTAATACAACGGAAAACCGGTACAAATACAAACTGAAAAAAGCTCGCTGGGAGAATGTATACAAACTTAAGGATTTTGACGACACAGAGGGCTTAGCATATATTGCTGACCACACATTTGCAGTAATTGAAGAGAAGCGCATGGCACTGCGGTATGTGAAAATGGAAGGTGGTGAACTAGATGAATTTAATGTAAAACTTCCGATTACTGGCTTAAGGTCAGAAGAAAATAATAATAAGGGTTGGGAAGGTGTGGCTTACGTTGCGCCAACAAAACATGGGGGCAACGGATATTTTTTTGTAGCCAAAGAGATGCCTTCTGAAGAAACTAAAAAAAAGCAGGAAGAAATCACTAGTGCCTGTCCAGACAACAAAAAACCACGGTTTTGTGAAAAAAAACTAAATCACAGTGTTTATAACGTTGAAGAAAATAAGGAATCGAAAAAATCACAACCCATGAATTTGATTCCCAATTTTGATGTCGAGAAGGATGTGAGGTATTTATATGACCTATCCGGATTGTATTTTGACAATGACACAAACCACTTATTAGTTCTAAGCGATCAATCAGAGGCGGTAATAGAGGTCGATCTTACTAAGCCAGACACATTATCCACCTTGGAGTTTTCTGACATATTAGTTGAGCAAGTCCCGCAGGCAGAAGGTATCACTATGGATTGTGAGGGTTACATTTATATTGTTAGTGAAAGGGCTTTTAAGCTGGGTTGGCCAGACAGGTCCTCATTATTATACATTTTCTACAAGCCGGAAGCCTCAGAAGACCGTTGTAAGACGCCGTAAATTTGTTGGGTATAGGTGAAATAAACACTATATCGCCAGGATGGATTGATGCACAGCATCAAGTGAGGGTGCCCTGGGGCATATCGAACACTCGCTTTAGTTGTTTGTTTGTCTTTATGCTTGCGCTCTTGTTTTACAGCCTGTGGACGGGGTTACGCATTGCCTGGCACTTCATTCCTCGATAACAAGCGATTGTAATAACTGCTGCGCCCCGGGATCAGCGGGGTTGAGTGCCAGCAGTTTTTCGGCCCAGTCTACAGCTTTGTCTTTGTGGCCCATATCCCGGTTGATGGTCGCCAATGCCAACAGGATTTCACGTTGCTCGGGGTGCCGGTCATGGGCTTTTTTTAGCACCGAAATACTGGTTTCGGCCTGCCCCATTGAATTCAATGCAACTCCGTATACATACGTGTAGCGAGCGGTTTCCGGGTCCAATTTAACCGCTTTTTCAAGTGCAGCCAGTGACATCGCCGCCTCTCCCTGTCGAACCAGCGCCAGGCCAAGCGAGTGATGTAACACAGCCGCGCCCGGTTGTTGCTCAATTCCTTCTCGCAGAACAACGACTGCCTGGTCATTAAGTCCCTGAGATCGATACAGGTCGGACAGATTAATGTAAGCGGGAACAAACCTGGGGTTGAGACTGATCGCTTTTCTGAATCTCTGCTCGGCCTGGACGGGCTCACCCAGACTGACATACAGATTGCCAAGATTCAGCTGTGATTCGACGCGGTCGGCGTTGAGTGCCTGTGAGGCGATATATTCACCCAGGGATTTATCCAGCAAAGTTCGTGTAGTTTTATTTATTTGATCCCGAGGTACACCAGCCAATGCCCGGGCCGCCTCGATACGAACAACCCGGTGATCGTCCTGCAAAAGGGGGCCGGCAAGCGGCAAACGATTTGCCGGCGGGATGGTTTCCAGGCTGAGCAAGGCAGCCATGCGGAGCAGTGGGCTGCGGTCACCGAGCGCGGACTGCAATGCGCTTATAGTCCGGGCATCGAAGTAGTGACGCAGTTCGTACGCAGCGGTTGCCCGGGCGATATCCGGTGTTTGCAGGTCGAGAATCAAATCGGCCAACGCCTCGCCGGCAGCCGGTGAGCCCGACCGTGCTTGCGCAAACGTCGGTGCCCAGTTCTGAAAAGGCTGTTTTGCCTGTGGATACCAAGTGGCAAATTTGTCCGCAGCCCATTGCACGGTTTCGCCGCTGTGACATTGATTGCAGGCGTTGGGTGTATCGAATTCCTGTGATTGATCGGGTCTTGGTATACGTATGCTGTGATCCCGACGCGGGTCCACCACCATGTACGTGGTTTCGGGCATGTGGCAGTTCAGGCAGCTCGCGCCCGTTGACCCTGCTGGGTGGTGGTGGTGATTTTCGGAAGCAAATTTCGCCGGCAGGTGACACTGCGCACAGACTGCATCACCTTCAGCACGTAGTTGCAGACTGTGGGGATTATGGCAATCACTACAGGTAACACCAGCGGCAAACATTTTGCTCTGTTTGAATGATCCCCAGGTAAAGACTTCATCGAATATTTGTCCATCAGCGTGATACAGGTCCTGGGTTAGCAATACCGGTTGGTAGTGGTCAAGAAATGAAGCATGATCCGCTGCGCCCTCCCGGATGATTCCACGCCTGGAATGACAACTCGCGCAGATATCCATCTCGGTACGCTGGGTGTTTGGCTTGCTGCGTTTCGCAGTTCCGGTCGCCGGTTTGATGGGCCAGGTTACATCGCGGCGCTCGTCGAGTATAAAGTTGAGACCGCTGGTGACATCGTTTGCCTGCAATTCGGTATCCTGTTTTGCCCACTCGAGGTGATCCGTGCCTGGACCATGGCATGCTTCACAGGCAACGTTGATGTCCGAGTAGGTACTGTTGAAACTGTTGCTGCTCGTCATGTAACCCTTGCTGAAATTGGTGGAATGGCAGTCGGCACACATGTAGTTCCAATTATGTTGTGGTCCAGTCCAATGCAGTTCATCCTTGTAGTCAATAAATTCGTCGGTGTAAAGGTGAAACCAGCGCTGACCACCTGCATTTTCCGGTCTCGAGTCCCAGCTAATACTCAGCGCCTGGACCCGGCCATCCGGGAACTCAACGAGATATTGCTGCAGCGGTGTTACCCCAAAAGTGAACTTGATTTCAAAGTCCTGCAGTTGACCGTTCTTGCCGTCGGTGTTGACAAAGAATTTATCGTTTTTACGGAAAAATCGCGAAGTGAAACCATTGTTGGTGAACTCCGTGTCGTTGAAATCACCCAGCACGGTCTCGGCATTGGCGTGCTGCATGGCCAGGTCGTGATGTGAGCCCTTCCAATCCTGGAATTGCCGGTCATGGCATTCGGAACACGCAGCACTTCCGGAAAATTTTCCAGCAGCCGATGCATTGACTGTAATCAACACCAATGCCAGGACACACAGTAATCGGTCCACAAGTGGCTTCATCGAACTAGTGCTCCTTCAATGTGATGGTGATTGAGAAGCCCATATTCTAAAATTGCAGGCTCGGCTCGAAACTGTAAATCAGCAGCTTCGAAGCATTGGTGCGAATATCACGCAAGGAAATTTGGAGAAACTATTTTGGCAGGTGGATTTGCAAAAGACGGGGCGGTTCAAGACCAGATTGATGCCACAATCGAGGACGCAGTAAAACGTGCCCGCAGTCAGTTGCCGCACGGGAACAGCCTGAACAACTGCGAGGAATGCGGTACCGATATCCCCAAGGCCCGCCGCCAAGCCGTCCCGGGAGTACGCCTGTGTATCAGTTGCCAGGAAACGTCTGATAAAAAGCAGGAAAACATTAGCGGAATCAATCGACGGGGCAGTAAAGACAGCCAGCTGCGCTGATTTGGGAGTGCTTGATATCCGTCGAGCGCGGCTGGCGTCCATGATTACTGCGTACGAACCAGGCGGACAAGGTTATAAATACGAACCGCATCACCCTGTGGACCAAGGCCAGTGGGGTAGTCAGCCGGATCACCCGCCTTGGGGTCGCTTCGTTGTGCACCCGCACCATGTACATCCACCCAGGAGTTGTTCATATAACCCATCGAGCGGCCAAAATTGATATACACACTGGCCACTCCCGGTGTTGTCGTCCAGTTGATGTGGGTGGTGCCACTCCAGTAGGCTGGATAATCGGTATCGCCGGCCTCGTTAATGATGCCGGTGGCGTTGAATAACGGATCAATGGCAGCGGAGTTGCTGGTATCGGGCGAGCGACTGTAATCCACCAGGCTTTGCAACTCCTTGGCGTTTGGAAGTCGCCAATCGGCATAACCCAGGTAGTCCGCAGTATTTTGTTCTTCAACCCACAGCAGTGCCTGCTCCCAGTTGAAGCTGGAGGTACTGTCATCGAACGCCCACATCAAGCCGGTCGCCGTGTCGGTGATAGTGTCGTCGCCGTTGGCCATAAAATCATTCTGGCCATAATTGCTATTTCCTCGTGTGCACATGACATAAAACGTCTTTTCCTGGCCGAAAAGGCTGAGCCCATAACCCTTGATACGCCCATCGGCAAAATTGACTCCGAACAAGGTTTGGCCCCCGTCGTTGGCAGTATTGGAGACGTAAAGCGTGCTCGAAGCATATTGCGCGTCAATGATTCGTTCTCCTACACTGCTGTCCCCATAAGCAAAATTGAAGTACGTTGTATCAATGAACGGCACCAGGCCGGCTGTACTGCTGCCTTCGTAACCACTCGGATCGATACCACCAAAGTTAATCAGGGAATAAAGCTGTTTGATATCGGGAAGCCACCAATCGGTGTTACCGGCCAAATCCAGGTTGCCACAATAGGCTTGCGCCTGGGTGAATGTCAGTTTGTCATTTGCATCAATGAGGCTGTCCTGGTTGGTATCGGGGTCTGATTGCCACATCAGGCCAGTGATATTGTCTGATACCGTGTCATCACCATTGTCAGTGAAATCAGGGTGATTGCCGGTGTACTGAGCGTCTTGACCATAAAAAGCTTCATTGCTGGCAGGACAGGATATTTCTGCGCCCAGGTCGTCGTAGCACGCTTCCTGACCGGTATCGACAACAGCGAACCCCTCTGTTTTACTGGACCCCTGCCTGATTTGATCTGCCAGAAACTGCAGATCATCGACCACATCAGTTGGAGCAGCGCCCGATTCCACCAGGTCTGTGGCTTCAAAAGGGTCTAACGAAAGCTGATAAAGTTCCTGCGTGCCTCCACTGGATTCAATCAGTTTGTAAAGACCATCAGAGAGGGTCCATTCTTCACCTGTATCGGTTGATTTTTCGGAATATTGAGTGAACCGCTCAACCCCGCGATCCTCACCGCCAAGGCCTGCAAAGGAAACACTGTCATGGACCTGGTCAACGTTCACACCGGCAAGCGCGGCGATGGTGCTGAAAAGATCCGTGGTGTTGACCAGCGCGGTTTCGCGTTCACTGGTGCGAGTCACGCCCGGGCCAGATATGTATAGGGGTACGTTGATACCGCCCTGGTACAGAGAGCCTTTGGCCTTTGTCCTTGAGTATGGAAACTGTGCGACCTGGCCGGGCGTGCCGTTGTCACCCACAAAAATGATGATTGTATTTGCCCGCGTTTCCGCGTCGAATGAATCCAGAAGGCGGCCAATTTCCATGTCCATCGCTTCGATGGCAGCAAGATAATAGGGCAATGGATTGGCGGCTATGTCAGATTGGGTCCCCGACAATTCTCTGTCATGTAAATCTGCAGGCGGAAGGTGAAACGGCGTATGCGGTGCGTTAAAAGCCAACCATAAAAACCAGGGATTCTCCTGCTGTCCGGTCCACTCAACGGCAAGATCAACCAGTTTACTGGTCACATACTCTGTTTCATCGCTGCGTTGGCCATTAGTGGTCAACACCCAGTCTTCATAATCATCAACACCCCCCCCTGTAATGCCGGCGAAATGAGTAATACCCAAATCCGAAGGGTGGTCGAGCCCGCCCGGCTGGGGGCCAAGGTGCCACTTGCCGATAACGGCATCGACATATTTTCCGGGCAGGTGTTGATGGATATAGGACTGCAACGAAGTTTCATCTTCTGAAAGCACATCCCCCGGGGTCAATACACCGGTACGCGTACCGAATTTTCCGGTCAGGATGCCAGCACGGGTCGGACTGCAGGTCGGATTGGACCACGCATTTTCAAATACCAGCCCCTCGGCCGCCAATTGGTCGAGCGAGGGGGTGGTCGGGTTCTCATCTGAGATATCGTATTGGTTGGAAGCATCGAGGCCAAGATCATCTGCAATAACAAGCAGTATATTGGGCGCCTTGGCGGCCTCACAAATCGGGTTTCCCAGGCTTGTCAGACGGGTCAATGTCTGCTTTCCGCTACCAAATTCCAGCTGATCGGAAACATAGTCAAATTTACCAAAATCACAATCCAATTCGACCAACAAGCTGCCCCACGGCTCGAGCTGGACCTGGTCCGGGTCAAAGTCAGGCCCGAAACGACCGCCGCTGGTGATGGACATCTCAGGAATGGAAATAAGCTCTCCATCCTGCTCACCCACACCAAAAAACCAGACCGGATTGCCATCACCGTCATAGCTGAACCAATAAACAAGTGCGCGGCCATCGTTGAGGATTTCGACCAGCAGGCCTTCACCATCATGGGTTTGGTCAAACCAGGAACCGGTCATGGGAGAAGGGGTAGAAACAGAGCCACCACAATCCAAACCAGCGAGGGTCGTGAGGCGGCTTAGATCCTGATTACCTGACACGCCATCAATGGTATAGGTTGCTGTTGCAATCGAACAATCGGCCCACTTGATGGATAAGTTTCCAACCTCGGAAAATACGACATCATCAGGATCGAACCCTTCGCCAAAAACCGACCCGCTCGCAGCCAATAATGTATCGACCACGACCGTATCACCCTGCGTCGATCCAGTACCGAAAAACCAGCGTTGGTTACCGGCCTCATCATAGGTAAACCAATAAACAACGACCGTGCCACTCTCGAGCACTTCCAGCAAAAAGCCTTCACCATTGTGGGTAGGATCAAACCACGACCCACTCATCTTTGAGTCAACGAGTGTCTCGGCGTGTGCAAGGTTATCGCTGACCGATACCAGCAATAACATAATATAGAATAGATATTTGAAAGCCTTATTCATTTGCACACATACCGGCAGAGAAATTCCTGACTATATTAAAACCCAGCTTGCAGTAATCTTGTGTCAGCAGACTGTAAGTACAGGTAAAGATGATTTTATTGCCTTGAACTTCGATCCGGAATGCGCAAATGTACCATTTTACCGTTTACTTCTGTACTGGATAACAGTCCACAGTGAACTGTGCTCCCCCGCTGTTCCAACACCCATGTGTGTTGCACGTTCCTTTTTATCCGGGTAGTCTCTTATTGATGAAACGTGACTTCACCCTCTCAAAACACGGAGTCTCCGGAATACCGGGGTGATTCAGAGAAATCATGAGCGCATTTTACCTTCTGCAAATCAGTGTTAAGAACCCTGTCAAATTGAAGGTATATACTGATGCGGCTCCTGCAACAGTCGTATCTTTTGGCGGGGAACTGGTATTCAGAAGTACCGTTTCCGGCATTTCGTCAGGACAAGCAGGTCATTCAGCTGCGGTAGTTTTGAAATTTCCTGATAGAGCATCAGCTGAGGGCTGGTATATGTCCAAAGACTACCAGGACCTGGTGGAAATCCGTGATCAGGGGGCAGACGTTGTCGCAACCCTTTACGATAAACCCGATTTCTTTTAGGCAGCGTCCCCAACACAGTAGAAAATCAACCAGGCAACCTGAACAGTCCCAGTGGCATATTCGTCCGTGCTTCACCATTTGGCACAATGGTAATTTGTTGTCCCAATCGGACAAATACAGCATTCGACCCCAACCAAATTGCTGGGTAGAAACAATCACCAGATGCATGTTTTTGCTGTATGGCAATTATCATTGAACTGAATACTGTATTTATCCTATCTCAACAACACAGTAATATCCTGCCACGTACTGGAAATCCGAACTGTTGGGAACGAGAGCACTTCTTTGGCGTATGCTTGTTCTGATTCGCTCTCACCTGAGGGCGCCTACTCTTGGTAAAGAGGTCATCATGAAAACCGGATCAAAACTCGCAATTATTTTGTTTAGTGTGGTTGCAACGGCCCATTTGTTAAGAATGGTCTTTGCTGTCGACTTGATTATCGGTGTGTGGCACACACCCCAGTGGGTCAGTGTACTGGGAGTTGTTGGGCCCGGCACCATTGCCTGGATGTTGTGGCACGAGAACAGGTAACTACGCGACGACAATTAAATATTTTCCGGTAGCGCGAGACCACTTTGGTGACCTCACGCTACCGGAAAGACCTTAAATTATAGGTCTTAGCACTTTTCCAACCCAGTTGTCAGTTACAGACGGCCCCATCAATTCCGACCAGCTGTTGTACGTTGGACACCTTGACGCCATCAGCACCGTCGAGCTCAAAAACACCATTCGCACAGTCATCAGACTGCATCCTGAGAACGCCCCATGGGGTTAAGGATTCTGCTGAAGGTACGGGCGCCAAGAAGTCCCCGCTTGTGGCTTCGAACATCGTGATTTCTACTACTTCTTCGAATGACAGAGACCCGGAAAAAACGTCAGATAACAACCAAAGACGTTCGCCCGTTGTGGTGGACCCATAAAAATAAACCACCATTCCACCTGGGAAAAAAACCAGGTTATAACCCTCTCCATCAAGAGCAGGATCGAACCACGCACCACTCAAACCGGCAGTGCTTGTGATCGGTGTTGAAGGCTAATCGAGAGTTATTTGCCTTACACCATTCAGGTCGGTCACATATAGTGTCGTTCCGTCTCGATTTACGGCGATTGCATTTGGCTGGTCGAATGTGGCCTCCAGTGCAGGACCATCAGCATTACCGGCAATATTTGATCGGCCGGCCAACAGCGTAGCTTTGTGAGTTTCACCTTCAAGCGGTATTTCCCAAACCGTCTGGGTGCTAGCAGAGGTTACGTAGAGCTTACCATTCGCGGATGTGAGGTGCGGTGTATTCCCCGAGACGTTGGAAAAAAAGTTGATTGAACCATCTTTTTCCAACTTGAATATCCTGCCACTACCCCAGGACGCGACATAAACATCCCCCATTGCATCGATTGTGATACCACTAGGCTCATCTAAAACTGCACTGCGCACGATGGTGCTGCTGGTGCCATCAGGCAAGACCTTTGAAATTTTATTGTTGCCCCACTCTGCCACATACATCGTATCTTCTGCATCGATCACAACATCGGTCGGCGAACTGAAGCCGGAGAACGAACTGACCGAACCGCCCGGTGTGATCTTGCTCAATCTGCCATCACCGTAATTGACCTGAAAAAGATTACCTTTCGAATCAAAATCATTTCCATCTGCATTGGCAAAGCCACCAGCAAAAAGCGTCGCATTGCCCTCTGGTGTTATTCGAAAAATCCTATGCGTCGGGTTTTTAGGAGCATTTGTCGCACCCCACTCCGAGGCATAAATATCGCCTGTGACCGGATGCACTGTAACGCCACCATTGGTCACGCCGGAAAACACTGTGCTGACCGTAGCCGATTCTGCTACCACGGAAAACAATAAACCTGTGACCAATAACATCGAAACTAAGTTTTTCATAGCAACTACCTTTTTTTTATAGTTTTTTTGGGGATCGAATACCTGGATGTTGCGGCACGAGAAAAGGGGACTACCCGACGACAATTAAATATTTTCCGGTAGCACGAGATCACTTTGGTGACCTCACACTACCGGAAACACCTTAAATTATAGGTCTTGGCTTTTTTCCAACCCAGCTGTCAGTTGCAGACTATCCCATCAATCCCGACAAGCTGTTGTACGTTGGATGACTTGACGCCATCAGCACCATCAAGCTCAAAAACACCATTCGCACAGTCATCAAACTGCATCCTGAGAACGCCCCATGGGGTCAAGGATTCTGCTGAAGGTACGGGCGCCAGAAAGGCCCCACTTGTGGCTTCGAACATCGTGATTTCTGCTACTTCTCCGAATGACAGAGACCCGGAAAAAACGTCAGATAACAACCAAAGACGTTCGCCCGTTGTGGTGGATCCATAAAAATACACCACCATTCCACCTGGGAAAAAAATCAGGTTATAACCCTCTCCATCAAGAGCAGGATCGAACCACGCACCACTTAAACCGGCAGTCGTTGTGATTGGTGTCAAAGCCGCACTCAGACTGACCTGCGCCGACTCTGCCGCCATCGAAAACAGTAGCCCTAAAACCACCATCATTGAACTCAGTTTTTTCATCGTAATTACCTTAATTTTATTGGTTTAAAAGCGCCTCGGTTAAATCTGCAAGTGCCGGCGGGGGCCGGCCCTCATCCAAGGGTCAGTTGCAGACGGCCCCATCAATTCCGACCAGCTGTTGTACGTTGGACGACTTGACGCCATCAGCACCGTCGAGCTCAAAGACACCATTCGCACAATCATCAAACTGCATCTTGAGAACGCCCCATGGGGTTAAGGATTGTGCCGAAGGTACGGGCGCCAAAAATTCTCCACTTGTGGCTTCGAACATCGTGATTTCTGCCACTTCTCCGAACGACAGAGGCCCGGAAAAAACATCAGATAACAACCACAGACGTTCACCTGTTGTGGTCGACCCATAAAAATAAACCACCATTCCACCTGCGAAGAAAATCAGGTTATAACCCTCTCCATCAAGAGCAGGATCGAACCACGCACCACTCAAACCCACAGTGCTTGTAATTGGTGTTGAAGGTTCATCGAGGGTGATTTGCCGTACACCGTTTTTATCATTCACGTATAGAATCGTGCCATCACGATTCACGGTAATTCCATTCGGGCTGTCGAAAGTGGCTTCCAGGGCGGAACCATCAGCGCCACCCCTAAAACCTGATTGTCCAGCTATCAGCGTGGCTGGATGCGAACTGCCTTCAATCGGTATTTCGTATATCGCGTGTCTGTTCCAGGATGTTACGTAAAGCTTGCCATTGGCTGAGGTGAGGTGCGGCGCCTGTCCCGGCACCTGGGCAAACCTGGTGAAGGAGCCACTTTTCTCAAGCTTGAATATGGCCCCACCACCAAATGAGCTAACATAAAGATTGTCATTGGCATCCAGGGTAATCCCATTGGGTTGATTCAATACCGAGCTACGGACGACAGTGGTTACCGAACCGTTGGGTAAAACCTTCGCGATCCGGCTGGAGTTAAAATCAACCACGTACATTGTATCTTGCGAATCAATAACAACATCACTTGGCCCGCCAAATCTGGCGAACGTAGTGATCCCCCCACTTGGTGTGATCTTGCTAAATCTGCCATCGCCCATATTGGTCTGAAAAAGATTACCATTCGAATCAAAGTCGTTGCCCTCGGCGTTAGTAAAACCGCTGGCGAAGGTCGTGATGACACCGGCTGCGGTTATCCGAAAAACCCGTTTATTTGGGGTCCTATCGGAAACCCCACCAAATTCCGATGCATATATATCACCGGTAGTCGGGTGTACCGTAACGCCACCCATTGTCCCACCATGTAATATGGTGCTGACCGTGGCCGACTCTGCTACAACGGAAAACAATAAGCCTGTGACCAATATCATCGAAACGAACTTCTTCATAACAATTGCCTTTTACTAATTTCAAGATAAATTTCGAGGCTAGCGGAGTGTGCTGCCATAAGGTGTTAACACTCCTAACAGCAGAGTAATAGTCTGACCCATCAGTGCAAACTTTTTCATCATAGAACGCCTCATGCTTCACGACCCGTATGGCCACAAAAGTCATGCATTATTCAAGAAGTCGACTTGAGAAACATGAGTTTTTCGAAGATCGGGCAAAAAAAATGACAGAATCGGGATCATATTCGAATGCGATCAGGTCCTTTGTGATGATTGACAAGTGTTGGATGCATTTGAATCTGAACTTTGTGTGTGTAAGCCCCTCTATGGGCCCAGCGCTAGTGATGAACATCCGCCACATAAAGTTCAATTTTGTCCCGCCCAATCGAATACATAACGGATTGATCATCCAGAGCGCACACCCGTAACGATAAATGATTAAATGGTGGGTCCACATGCACCAGGGTTTCTGCCGCCCCACCCGTCAACGGCAAGCGTTTTAGCTCAACGCCATCACCGACGTAAGCAAAATAATATACGGCGCTTGCGGACGCATCCCAAGCGGCGGGTGAGAGGGCGCTGTTGAGCTTGATAAGGGTGGTCTCCTGTGTACCCTTGCGCCAAACTAAAACTCGCTCGCCGTCGCTATTAGGTCGTGCAATCACTTGCGAGTCCTTGCTTAGTTCACGTAACCTGGGGGCCTGAATCGATGCAACTCCCAACCGCTGTCCATCGACGTTGTATTCACCCAAGCTCGGTTTGCCATCAATTCTTTCAAGCGCATAGAAAAGCTCGCCGTTGTGATTCCAACTCGTTGGAACATGGTCTCTTGAGCCACTGGTAACATGATTGAGCAACCCCGTCTCGAGATCAACCAGGTCGACTTGGCTGGTGTTTGTTTCAATATCAACCCGGGTGAGTAATATACGCTCACCGTCGGGTGAAAATATGGGCCTGACCACCGTGGTGTCAAACTCGCTGATACGTCGCCATTGCCGTTGATGAATATTGCTCACCTGAAGCCGCCTTTTGCTGTTGGGTGGGCGCACGATTACCGCCATTTGTTCAGAATCCGGTTCACAGGAAACACCATGGAAAGAACCTGAAAAACGGTCCAGGCGTTTGGCTGAACCCGTATCAAAATGCCACAACTCCGTATCGGATTCATAGCGACTGAAAACCAGTTTCTTGCCATCCGCCGATAGGCTGGGGTAGGCAATGCCTGACCCGACCAGAGGATCCAGCCGGATCGGTGTATCTGAGCCCAATCGATAATAAAATAGTGTCGGCACGCCATTGAGATGTTGACTAAAAAGTAATTGTTGCTGGTCTGGTAGCCAGGTGAAACCCATGATAGGTGTTGCTGAAGTCAACACGGACTGGTAGTTCCAGTGGCTATCTGCCCGCAAGATTTGCGTGGATTCGCCTGTCGATTTAAATATAGCAGTCAACCGCCGACTCGAGTCGCTGCCCAGTGCATGAAAAGGACCCGGGGAGTGCTTCTGAGAATTGGGTTCAAGCTCCGATTTGCCACTACTCAGTTTAAATATCCAAACCGCACGATCCGATTGGCCCTCGTTCATACTGATATAGGCAATCTCATCCGCTGATAACCAGGCAACACCGCTGCCGAAGAGACAATGCGTTAGTTGGGTTTCCTGACGCGTGGAAAGGTTGACGCGCATTAACAGACAACCGCCCGCACCATCAAATCGTTGGAAGGCGACATCGTTCCCATCCGGTGACCAACTTGCAAACCAATCAAAGGCGGGCGACTCGGTTAATTGAATTTCCGCTGCGCCTACCACTGTTGACATTATATACAGGTTGTCCAAGCCACTTGCGTCAGTGCGTGAGAAGACCAGTCGTTCGCCATCTGGTGACCAACTGGCTAGCCCTGCATTCCACTGAGAAGTAAATAATGGCCGTGAAGATCCGAGTTGGACGGGGGTGGTGCGGTTTATTGCGGACGAAATATACCAGGCACTAGTCACCATGATGAGCAGCATGATAACGCTGCCCCACCACTTCAGTCGTAAGTTGTCTGACAATCCATGTTGTGGTGTTTCCGCAGTACGCTGTGGTGGCGACACGTTGATGTCCACCCCCGCGATGAACTTGTAGCCGGCTTTGGGGATGGTTTTGATAAATCGCGACCTGAATGCACTGTCGCCCAACGCTTTACGTAAATCGGCTATAACCCTTGACAGTGCTTCGTCGTTGGCGTTTTTATCATGCCAAACTTGCTCAAAAATTTCATCGCGACCCACGACTGAACCAGCGCGGTGAAGCAATAAAATCAGAACATCGCGCATACGTGGCGTTATTTCCTGGAGGTCACCCTCTGGCGAGCTTAGCGTTGCTTGTGTTGGGCAAAAACACCACTGCTCAAAATAATATGTTTTAACCGGGATCATAAGTTAGTCGGAGTGAGACTCAAATGTGCCATATTCGGATCGCTGCTATCTGGGCGCCCTAAACAAGGGTAGAGTAGAAACCGGAATCAAGGACTTTCTATTTATATTAGGTGAGTGACAATTTCAAGGTAATTGTGATGAATTTCAAGTCCAACTGCAAAACAAATGAACCCATCTGGAAATGTGACCTGATAATAACCTGGCTAAGGATGCATGCTGCACCGATAGTGGACTACCTCACAAAAAACAACATCATCTCATTTGGTGCGCTGGGCCAGGTTAACAGGTTTAATGTCTTTGCCAAATCCGTGGGTCGAAGTTTTATCAAGGGCACATACTTGGCGACAGACTCTTCCCGAAAAGGGCTTGGTAAAAATCACTTGTACGCCAGCTTGAGCATGAGGCTGCCCGGAACTAACTGAATCCAGCTGATTCCCATGCTTCGATCTTAAAATACTTCAATTTTTCAAAACACACGCTGAGTTGTTGCACATTCGCTGCAATCCATAATTGATATGACGGTACATGAACCATTTCTCTTAAAAAAAAGCGTGGGTGTCACCGTACTTTCTGCAAGCAATATTATCGAAACGAACTTTTTCATAGTAACGGCCTTTTCCTCGTTATAGGCTTTTGAGGGGGAGCGGAGTGTACTTGACCCGGTACAAAGAAAATATCTTTCAATCTTTTTTCGGTGTCGCTATGACACCTTTGGATAAGAGGTTTTCGACCTCCAATTGACTGAGGCCAATTTCACTCAAGACGGCCACTGTTGAATCTCCGAGGGCCGGTGGGGCACGACCTTCATCCAGTGTGCAATTGCGCAACCTGATGGGGAAACGCACGCTGGGTACGCTGCCGAGATCAGCACGCTGTAATTGCATCACAGTTTTCCTGTCGATGACTTGCGGGTCTGCAAATGCATCGCCAATAGAGTTGACCGGGCCCACCGGAACTCCGCAAGCTTCCAGTGATGTAAGCCAATACTTCGAGGGGTGTTTCTTCAATTCAGTTGCAATCAGTGGAACCAGGGACTGCCTGTTTTGCACGCGAGTAGAATTACTGATAAAGCGAGGCTCTGAGCTGAGCTGTTCACAACTAATGGCCTTGCACAATTCCGCAAACTGGCCATCGTTACCAACCGCAACCACGATCGGCTCATCGGCGGTTTCGAACACCTGATAAGGCACGATATTTGGGTGGGCATTACCCGACTGGCCAGGGCTTGCACCAGTTACGAGATAATTTAAGGCCTGGTTTGCCAGACAGGCGAGCTGCGAATCAAGCAAGGAAATATCAATATGTTCGCCCTGCCCGGTTTCACGGGCCCGAATGCTCGCGCCCAGGATGCCGACCGTTGCGTAAAGACCGGCGACCAGATCCGAGACGGCTACGCCAACCTTGGTTGCTTTCTGCTCTCCGGTAATACTCATTAAGCCGCTCATAGCCTGGATCATAAAGTCATATCCGGGCTTTTTAGCATATGGGCCTGTTTGTCCAAAACCACTGATCGAGCAATAAACAATGGCCGGGTTAAGCTTGCGGATCGAATCATAATCAAGACCATAGGCAGCAAGCCCGCCAACTTTGTAATTCTCAATCAATATATCTGCCTTTTTCGCAAGCATCCGCAAGATCGATTGCCCGCGCGGGTCTTTGAAATCAACCGCTATCGATTCCTTGCCACGGTTGGCGGAGAGGAAGTATGCACTTTCCCTGTTTTCTCCGGATTCCACGTAAGGCGGGCCCCAGCTACGCGTGTCATCACCGTGACCAGGGCGTTCAACCTTGATCACCCGTGCGCCGAGATCGGCCAGCGCCTGACTGGCCCACGGACCAGCGAGAACCCTTGAAAGATCAAGTACCAGGGTGCCAGCAAGGGGTCCGTCCATGATTAAAGTTCTGTGCTCTGGAGTGTGGCTACTGTGACTTCAAATAATCCACGACCATGTGGCTGAATGCCCTGACACCATTTTCCATGTAAGGCTCATGCATATCAAAAAATGGTGAATGGTTGGTTGGCTGGGTAGTTGGGTCCATATCTTCGGGCCAATTGCCGAGAAACACGAATACGGCCGGCGTTACATTGCCATACTCGGAAAAATCTTCGGCTACAGTTTGTGGCTGGATAGAAAGCGCGGGGTGTCCTGAAGACCGTTCAAGCGCTGGCAGCACCAACGATGTCAGTTCAGCGTTATTTTGTAGCGATGGCGGACCCTGATCAATCACGAATTCAATCTCGGCACCGGCGCTTTCAGCGATCAGCCTGGCCGTGCGTTCCACCGCTTTGTGTATATAGTCCCGCATGTCGGGATCAAAGGTACGGATAGTGCCTTCCAACTCCACATCTTCTGGAATCACATTATTACGAATGCCACCGCTGATACGTCCAACACTGATGATCGAAGGTGCCAGGGTTACATCTACCTGTCGACTGGCTATGGTTTGCAGGCCAAGCACGATCTGAGCAGCCACAACAATTGGGTCCACTCCATCCCAGGGCCGTGCGCCGTGGGTCTGTTTTCCTTTTACGGTAATCTGATAGCGATCGGCAGCGGCCATCATCGGGCCGGAGCGGACTGCAAACTGGCCACCTGGAACACTGATACCAACATGCATCCCAAATACAGCGGCCGGCTTCTGCCCTTCAAATATGCCCTCATCAAGCATCATCGAAGCACCACCATCTTCACCTGCCGGGGGCCCTTCTTCGGCGGGCTGAAATATCAACATCACTGAGCCGGGAAGCTCGGCTTTCATATCATTCAGAACTTTCGCTGCACCCAGCACCATGGCCATGTGACTATCGTGCCCACAGGCATGCATAACACCGACATCGTGACCGTTGTATTCACTGCGGGCCTTTGAGGCAAACTCCAGGCCTGTCTTTTCGACCACCGGCAAGGCGTCCATGTCTGTCCTGATAGCAACCAACGGACCCGGAAGAGCACCTTCGATAATTGCAATCACGCCAGTATGTGCGATGCCTGTGCGAGGTTCGAGTCCCATGCCACGCAGAATTTCTGCGACCCTGGCAGCCGTATTGAATTCACGGTTGCTGAGCTCGGGGTTTTGGTGAAACCAGCGACGCCATTCAACCACCTGCGGCTGAACAACTGCTGCAGCCAGATCGATCTCCTCAGCTGTGATGCCTGCCTGTGCTACCGGCAGTCCTGCGATTAAGGCAACAATGGCGAGAATAGTTTTACTCATACAAATCTCCAACTTAGGCAGGGAGCGTAATTTATTTCGCAGCAATCTATGTAATCACAAACTGTGTGTATCAAAGTAGGAGCACTAGCGAACAATCGCACGTCCCGCATCACTACGAGAATCCGAGCCGGCCGTAACCTCTCCTGTTTTTCGGTTCCACATGACGCCGTGCATATTGCCCCAGGGTCGCTCCCTGACTTGAACCGTATGCCCCATTGCCGTTAGCTCAGCTATTTCTTCTGCGGTAAATGCATCTTTTTCAGCAAAAACTGTATCTGGCAGATACTGGTGGTGATAACGCGGCAGCGATACCCATGATTCCGGGCCGTTGCCATCCATAAAGTCCAGCACACCTAACAACACCATGGTAATAATGCGACTTCCTCCGGGTGTTCCAATAGCAGCAAGCTTTTCTTCACTCAACATTAAAGTAGGTGTCATGCTTGAAAGTGGTCGTTTGAAGGGTTGAATTTCATTGGCGGTAAAACCTATCAAACCATAGGCATTGGGCTCACCGGGCTTGGCAGAGAAATCATCCATTTCGTTGTTCAGCACAAAGCCTGTACCCGGCACCATGAATTTTGAGCCAAATATCGTATTGACGGTCAGTGTTGCCGCCACCATGTTGCCTTCGGCATCGATAATAGAAAAATGGGTCGTATCTGTGCCTTCGGGAAGATTTTCACGACCGGGTAGCATGTCGCTGGGTGTGGCTTTGTCATACATAATACCGGCGCGTAAACCGGCGGCATAATTTTCATCGATCAACATCTCTTGCGGCACCGGGTAGAAATCCGAATCACCGAGGTGCAAAGCACGGTCTCGAAAGGCACGGCGCATCGCTTCAACCACCAGGTGGGCACGCTGCACCTTGCCCAATTCAGCCAACCGGTAAGGTTCCAGGATATTCAGCATTTGTGCAATCGCGATTCCGCCCGAAGAGGGTGGTGGCGCCGTGACCAATTCATAACCCTGGTAGCTTGTGCGCACCGGTTCACGTTCTTTGACGGTGTAGCCAGCCATATCTGCCATGCTCCAGATACCGCCAGCAGCACGTACTCCGTCAACCAGACGTTGGGCGGTTCCACCAGTGTAAAAACCATCGCGGCCCTCAGCAGCAATTTTTTCCAGCACCAATGCCAGATCCGGTAGCTTTATCACATCGCCCATTGCCGGTATTTTCCCGTCTGGCAAAAAGGCCTGCGTCGCTGCCGGCCAGCGTCGAATATCCTGTTCCTTGTACTTCAGCATGCCGAAGAATTTTTGATAGACGGGAAAACCTTCCCGGGCAATACGAATAGCTGGTTTTAAACTCTCTGAAAGTGGCAGCCTGCCATAATGAGTCGCCAGATGATCCAGGCCGGCGACTTCCCCCGGAATGCCTGCTGCCAAGGGACCAGTTACTGCCAAATCACGATTTACAGAACCATCTGCGTTCAAATACATATCCTTATCAGCCGCCGCTGGTGCCATCTCGCGACCATCAATCATGACTTCAAAGCCGTCAGATGCACGGTGCAGCACCCACAAGCCACCACCACCAATACCGGAACTGGTTTGCTCAACCACTGCCAGCACAGAACTGACGGCCACTGCGGCATCAAATGCATTGCCACCGTTTGCAAGTACTTCGTGTCCAGCCTCTGTCGCCAGGTAATGGGCACTGGCAATGGCCGCTTTACCGGGCCCAGCGGCATGCAAAGCTGGCGTAATAACCGCAAAAAGCGCGATTAAGCAAAGCCGGATTTTCAAACTTTCGCCCGACTTATTAATTGGTGATATTTCTTCCACAGTTGTTCCTCTGTCTCTTTATGTCCGGGGTCTTTCGGAATACATTCTACCGGGCAGACTTCCACGCATTGCGGTGTATCAAAATGGCCCACGCACTCGGTACATAGCGAGGGGTTTATTTCGTATATCTCGACGCCCTGGTAAATGGCCTCGTTGGGACACTCAGGCTCGCATACATCGCAGTTGATGCATTCTTCGGTGATTGTCAGCGCCAAGGTCAGCTGCCCGTAAACCCAAACTGTTCCTTGAGCGCGCGCTCTATTTCCGGACCAACAAACTGGGAAACATCGCCGCCGAGTCGCGCTACTTCCCGCACCAGCGTTGATGAAATAAATCCGTATTGGTCATCAGGTGTAAGGAACATCGTCTCAATTTCCCCACACAGGTTGCGGTTCATACTGGCCAACTGGAACTCGTATTCAAAATCCGATACCGCGCGCAAGCCGCGCACAATGACAGTCGCGCCGTTTTCTTTGACAAAATCGACCAGCAGGTTGCTGAAACCGACAATCTCAATATTGTTCAGACCACCAAGCTGGCTTTTTGCCAGTTCAATACGTTTTTCCAAACTAATGAATGGTGTTTTGTGTGGGCTCTCGGCGATCGCCACAATGACATGCTCAAAAACACGTGCAGCACGAGTAACCAGGTCTGTATGACCGTGGGTTATTGGATCAAAGGTGCCGGGGTACACCGCCACACAAGGGCTCTTCATCAACGGGCTATCCTGTTAAAACTGTAGGGATAGATATTCTACCCTTGATAGGGTGTGGGATTAAACCAAAGTACGGATATAAAAAAAGGCCGGCTTGGAAGCCGACCTAAAAGCAGGGACTGAAAACAGGCGTGGGGCCTGTCTTCACTGATCAGACCCGACACCCGGCAGATTTCTTTCGTTATTTGGAAATTGTCTGCGAAAAAGTTGCATGCGAACTTCCCCAAGCTGCTGCTCGCGCCACAACGACCAGCCTTCTGGCGGTGTGATTATTATTGATACTGGAGATTCTATATAGATAAACCCGCCACGCCGGACACAACCGTTTTCATCAAGGCGCTCGAGCACCAACGCACCAAGATTGCTATCAAACGGCGGATCAACAAATACCAGGTCGAAACGATCAGGCTTGATATCTTTGATCAGAGACATCGCACCACCGGCTTGCAGCTTGACCTGCGTGGCTTGAAGTTGCTCAATACTTAGACGTAACGCCGCCAGCGCACGTGGATGTTTTTCGATCATCAACACGGACGTGGCACCACGTGAAGCGGCCTCAAAACCGAGCGCGCCGGTACCGGCAAACAAATCTGCGCAATCGGCACCCGCAAGCCAAGGCTGTAACCAGTTGAATAAGGTTTCGCGGCAACGATCACCCGTCGGACGCAGCCCCGGCACTTCGGCAACTGGCAAACGACGACCGCGCCAGCGACCGCCAATTATTCTTACACTATTGCTTTTTCCAGATTTGCTCACATGTAAGGTACCTCGAACCTACCTGTTATTAAACAAGCAAACTGATAGCATATCGCTTTTGGTGCCAAGGGTTAAACCCAATCTCATGTTTCGAATTTTCCGTAAAAAGAACAAACAATCCGGCGAATTGCAGGATGTTCAACTTCGGCCGGTGGAGCAGTCCGGTGTTGATCCCCTGGAAAAACGGTTGGAAGACTCTCGCCGCACCATTGGAAAACGGCTGAAAGCACTGGTCAGTGATCATAGCAATATCAATGAAGACCTGCTGGATGAACTTGAAACCACACTGTTGACCGCAGATGTCGGTGTCAAAGCCAGCCTGGAGATCATGGACAACCTGCGTAGCGCAATTGCCAACGGTGTTATCAAAGAGCCACTCTCATTATTACCCGCAGTACAAGCGGAGCTATACGAACTGATAGCACCCTGTGAACAGTTTTTGGCTGTCGATACCAAGCAACAACCATTTGTTATCCTGATGGTGGGCATCAATGGCGCGGGAAAAACCACGACCATAGGCAAACTGGCACAACGATTTAAAGAAGAAGGACTGTCCGTAATGCTGGCGGCCGGTGATACCTTTCGTGCCGCCGCCGTTGAACAACTGAAATCATGGGGTGCGCGAAATGATGTGCCGGTGATTGCGCAAGGTACCGGGGCCGACTCTGCCGCGGTTATTTTTGATGCGATACAGTCGGCAAAAGCGCGTGGAGTTGACATACTGATTGCGGATACCGCAGGTCGTCTTCATACCCAATCCAACCTGATGGAAGAACTGAAAAAGATACACCGTGTTATCGGCCGGGTCGATGACAGCGCACCACACGAAGTTATGCTGGTGGTGGATGCCGGTACCGGCACCAACGCCTTGAACCAGGCCCAGCACTTCAACGCTGCGGTTAAAATCACCGGCATCACAATTACCAAGCTGGACGGGACCGCCCGTGGTGGCATGCTGTTTGCAATTGCCAGAGAGCTGGGTATCCCCATTCGCTATATCGGCGTTGGCGAGGCAGCAGAAGATTTGCGCCCCTTTGATGCGGGTACGTTTATCAACGCGATATTGCCGTTGGATTAATTCAATTTGCCCAAGCCCGAATATTGCAGCAATATCCCAGTCCTGAAACAACCCGCGGACAAGCCATCTTTCTCCGTTCGTCTGCTTGAGTGGTGGGATGAGCACGGTCGCAAAGACCTACCCTGGCAGCATCCACGTAGCGCCTATCGTGTCTGGGTTGCAGAAATCATGTTGCAGCAAACCCAGGTCAAAACCGTTATTCCCTACTTCGAACGGTTTATTGATCACTTTCCAGATGTTCAAAGTCTGGCTGTAGCAACTTCAGATGAAGTGCTGGCATTGTGGTCCGGTCTTGGTTATTACGCCCGTGCACGCAATCTGCTGAAGACCGCCAAAATTTGTCTGCGCGACCATGCAGCGCAACTACCGCAAACACCGGAGGAACTGGTAGCGCTGCCAGGAATCGGCGAGAGCACCGCGAATGCCATCTATTCGCAAGCCTATAACCAGCCAGCCGTGATCCTGGATGGCAATGTCAAACGGGTACTTGCCCGATACTGTGCAATCGAAGGCTGGCCGGGCAAATCCAGTATTCACCAACAACTATGGAAAACCGCCAAACAGTTGTTGCCGAGTGGCCGCGGAGCAGATTACAGCCAGGCCATCATGGATATTGGCGCAACAGTGTGCAGCCGAACAAAACCAGCCTGCAGCCAATGCCCGGTTAATGATGACTGCCAGGCATTCTGTACAAATTCCGTGCAGCATTTTCCAACACCTCGTCCAGCATTAAAAATACACAAGAAGTCATTTCATATGCTGATCCTCACTGACCACAAAGGAATGGTTCTGCTCGAACGACGCCCACCTGTCGGCATCTGGGGTGGTTTGTGGTCACTGCCTGCAGATGATAATGAGCAGTTGTTACATCAGCGCCTGGGCATAAATGGCGATACGCTGCAATCATTGCCCAGTTTGCAACATCAACTGACCCATATACATATGACGATAATGCCATCAATTGGGCATACAGAACCCGCTTCAACAAGCGTAGAATGTACGTCTGATCAACGCTGGTTTAAAGCACAGCAATGGCCAACACTTGGCCTGCCCAAACCAGTCAGACAACTGCTGGAAACATACCTGGAGAGTGGTAGAAAATGACAGATCGTTTGGTTAACTGCACACTGCTGAAAGAAGAGTTACCCGGATTGGCTTTTCAAACTTACCCGGGGGAACTGGGCAAGAAGATTTTCGACAACATATCCCTGCAAGCCTGGCAAAAATGGTTGGCACATCAGACCATTTTGATCAACGAACACCGCCTGAGCCCCATAGAACCAGAGCACAGAAAATTTTTAGAAGGTGAAATGGAAAAATACTTTTTTGGCGAAGGCTCAGAAATACCCGAAGGATATGTGCCCGAAGATTACAAATAACACGCATAAATCTTGACTTGACCCCGCCTAAACGGTTTAATACCGCGCTCTCTGATTCCAGAGAGACGTTAGACAAAATGGCCAGATAGCTCAGTTGGTAGAGCAGCGGACTGAAAATCCGCGTGTCGGTGGTTCGATTCCACCTCTGGCCACCAATATTTTCACGGTGCTTACAACTATGCGTATTCCGGTGAAGATTGCCCCCTATTCCGTTTGAAGGTTGCCACCTGAACCGGTCAAGGTTGCCACCCCTCGGAGCGATAGCGACGCGGGTTTTGCATATTGTTACCCGGAACCGGTGGGTGCCGTCAACAATGTTT
>JAJFLA010000043.1 GCA_021772935.1 Gammaproteobacteria bacterium | reverse complement strand
TACAAAATCACCACCACGAGCTTCTGCACATATCTTCGTCAACGCCGCCGTCAGCGTCGTCTTACCATGATCAACGTGACCAATCGTACCCACGTTTACATGGGGCTTTGTTCTTTCAAATTTTTCCTTGGACATGCCTGTTTACCTCTTCTTAGCCGGTCCGGGACCTAGGCGATCTTCTTGACGATTTCTTCAACCACACTGGCCGGTGCTTCGGAGTAGTGATCGAATTCCATGGTATAAGTTGCACGACCCTGGGTCTGCGACCTCAAGTCAGTTGCATAACCAAACATTTCCGAAAGCGGAATATTTGCGTTAACTATTTTGCCTGACGGACAATCTTCCATGCCCTGTAAAATGCCACGACGACGGGATACATCCCCCATCACGTCACCCATATAGTCTTCAGGCGTGACCACTTCTACTTTCATCATTGGCTCAAGCAGTACAGGGCTGGCAATTTTTGCTGCATTTTTGAAGGCCATAGAGCCCGCCACCTTAAATGCCATCTCGTTGGAGTCAACCTCATGATATGAGCCATCAAAAAGTTCGACCTTCACATCAACCACCGGGTAACCGGCAACAACCCCATTTTGCAGGGCTTCCTTAATACCCTTGTCAACAGAATTGATATATTCTTTAGGTACCGCACCGCCAACAATCTGGTTAACAAATTCGTAACCCAGGCCGACTTCTAACGGAGCCAAACGAATCTTGACGTGACCATACTGCCCACGACCACCCGATTGTTTAACAAATTTGCCTTCAGCTTCCACCGACTTACGGATTGTTTCGCGGTGAGCAACCTGCGGGCGCCCAACATTGGCCTCCACATTAAACTCTCGCCTCATGCGATCAACAAGAATATCCAGATGTAGCTCGCCCATACCAGAAATAATTGTCTGGCCTGACTCTTCATCAGTCTTGACACGGAATGAAGGATCTTCTTGTGCCAATTTACCCAGCGCAACACCCATTTTTTCCTGGTCACTTTTTGTTTTTGGCTCAACCGCAACCGAAATTACAGGATCCGGGAATTCCATACGCTCAAGAGTGATAACTTCCTTCAGAGCACACAGAGTGTCACCGGTAGTAACATCCTTTAGACCGACGGCCGCAGCGATATCGCCCGCTCGAACCTCTTTGATCTCTTCACGAGTATTGGCATGCATCTGAAGTATACGGCCAACACGCTCTTTTTTGCCCTTAACCGGGTTATATATTGTGTCGCCAGAGCTCAGTACACCCGAATACACCCTGAAAAATGTCAAGGTTCCCACAAATGGGTCAGTTGCAATTTTGAAGGCCAAAGCTGAAAACGGTTCAGCATCATCACTATTGCGCACGCCTTCTTTTTCGTTTTCAAGAATGCCGTTAATAGCCGGTACGTCCAGCGGTGAAGGCATCAAATCAACAATCGAATCAAGCAATGCCTGCACACCTTTGTTCTTGAATGCTGTGCCGCAAAGACATGGCACGATATCGTTATTCAATGTGCCCAGGCGTAAGCCTTTTTTAACCTGATCGTCAGTAAGGTCACCATCTTCCAGGTAAGCCTCCATCAATTCTTCAGAAGCTTCAGCAGCCATTTCTACCATGTATTCATGAGCAGCTTCTGCTTCAGCCAGCATTTTTTCAGGTATCTCGCGCGCTTCGTATGCCACACCCAGGTTTTCAACTTCCCAGTAAATAGCCTTCATCCTGACCAGGTCAATGACACCCTCGAAACCCTCTTCAGCACCAATCGGTAACTGAATGGGAACCGCGCGCGCGCCCAAGCGCTCTTTAATTTGTCGCACTACACGATTAAAATCCGC
The DNA here is from genome assembly GCA_021772935.1 of Gammaproteobacteria bacterium. GTDB lineage: Bacteria > Pseudomonadota > Gammaproteobacteria > Xanthomonadales > SZUA-36 > SZUA-36. The sequence continues at coordinate 14,112 of JAJFLA010000043.1, read as the reverse complement.
CCCGGTACGATCCATTTTGTTAACGAAAGCCATACGAGGCACGTTATAACGGGTTGCCTGACGCCATACCGTTTCTGACTGAGGCTGAACACCGCCGACAGCACAAAACACGGCCACGGTACCATCAAGAACACGCAAAGAGCGCTCAACTTCGATCGTGAAGTCCACGTGTCCCGGTGTATCAATGATATTGATCCGATGCTCTTTAAATTGCTTGTCCATACCACTCCAGAAACAAGTGGTGGCAGCAGAAGTTATCGTAATACCACGTTCCTGCTCCTGTTCCATCCAGTCCATGGTGGCATTGCCGTCATGCACCTCACCGATTTTATGTGAAACACCGGTGTAGAACAAAATACGTTCCGTCGTCGTCGTCTTACCTGCATCAATATGAGCCATGATGCCGATGTTGCGATATCTTTCGATTGGCGTGTTACGAGCCACTATAGTTTCCTCTAAATCCTGCTACCAACGGTAGTGGGAGAAGGCCTTATTAGCCTCTGCCATACGATGCACGTCTTCACGCTTCTTGACCGCTGTACCGCGCTGCTCTACAGCATCCAACAACTCACCAGCCAGCCGTTGAGGCATACTTTTTTCACCACGCTTACGCGCGGCATCGATAATCCAACGCATTGCCAAAGTCTGGCGACGTTTGGGTCGCACTTCTACTGGCACCTGGTATGTCGCACCACCAACACGGCGGGACTTAACCTCAACCATGGGGCTGACATTCTCCAGCGCTGCTTCAACCAACTCTACCGCAGTCGCGCTTTTGTTCTTGTTTTCAATGGTTTCAATCGCACCATAAACGATCCGTTCCGCCACTGATTTTTTGCCACTGTTCATGACCATGTTGACAAAACGGGTAATCATCTCACTGCCAAACTTTGGGTCTGGCAAAATTTCACGTGCAAAATTTGAATGTTTTCTTGACATTGTGCTTACCTGATCCTTAACTGATCCGTATCAATTCTTGGGCCGCTTGGCGCCGTACTTGGAACGTCCCTGGCGACGATCACTAACACCCGAGGTGTCTAGACTGCCACGAACGGTGTGATAACGAACACCCGGCAGGTCTTTTACACGCCCACCGCGTATCAGTATCACGCTATGTTCTTGCAGGTTGTGGCCTTCACCACCGATATAGCTGGTAACCTCAAACCCATTAGTCAGCCTGACACGTGCAACCTTGCGCAAAGCAGAGTTCGGCTTTTTTGGGGTTGTCGTATAAACACGCGTGCATACACCACGCTTTTGCGGACACCCTTCCAATGCGGGCACACCGCTTTTATATGCTTTTGGCTTGCGAGGCTTACGTACCAGTTGATTTACAGTCGTCATAAACTCTTTACCCACACAAAATTAAAATGGTAAAAACAAAACGACAGACGGGACCAAAATCCCAGTCTGTCGAAGGCCGCGAATTCTACGCAGCCCTCTTAACAATGTCAAATGCCCAACCCCAGCCTTAACAGCCTGGATTGGGCACCCATGAGTCCGGCCCACGCGCCGGTGACATCGGCTATCCGAAATGGTTAAAAACTGTCTTGTCAGAAACACTTTCTTCCATTCGGCCCCTCTTATGAAGGGATTGAATTTGTTAGCCGAACAATTATGACAGGGAAGGTATTTTTGCGCAATAGGAAAACCAAATTTATTGCCTGATTCTCACTTTAATTAACACAGGCTTTTGTCATCACCCAAAAATTGGGGTCCGTTCAAAACCCGAACCCCAGTTTCCCTAGAAAAAGCTAAGCTATTCGCTAGCTTCAGCTGCATCCTCCAACTCACCAAATTCTTCCGCTGCAACCGCAGCTGCCAGCGCTGCCAGATCTATCTCCGGATCTTCCTCCGGTGGCCGTTTGCGTGAATTGTGATAAGCCATGCCAGTACCTGCAGGGATCAAACGTCCCACAATGACATTTTCTTTCAAGCCACGCAGGTGATCAGTCGTGCCACGTACAGCGGCCTCGGTCAACACCCTGGTTGTCTCCTGAAAGGATGCAGCAGAAATAAATGACTCTGTAGCCAGTGATGCCTTGGTAATACCCAACAACAAACGTTGATACTCAGCCGGTTCACCACCGTCCCTCTCTGCCACAGCATTCGCATCTTTAACCCGGACCACATCAAGCTGCTCACGCATCAGCAGTGTTGTATCACCCGATTCCCGAACTTCAGCTTTACGTAGCATCTGTCTGACGATCACCTCAATGTGTTTATCATTGATTTTCACACCTTGCAGACGATACACATCCTGAATTTCCTTGGTCAGGTAATCGGACAAGGCTTCAACCCCCATCAAGCGCAGAATGTCATGTGGATTGGGCTCACCATCTGCTATGGTTTCACCTTTCACTACACGCTCGCCTTCGAATACGATCAAATGGCGCCACTTTGGAATCAACTCTTCATAATGATCACCATCGTCCTTGGTGATTACGATGCGTTGCTTACCCTTGGTTTCCTTGCCAAAGCTGAAAATTCCGGAAACTTCGGCGAGTATGGCCGATTCTTTCGGTTTACGAGCTTCGAACAAATCGGCAACACGTGGCAAACCACCCGTAATATCGCGGGTCTTGGAAGATGCCTGAGGAATACGCGCGATTACGTCACCAACAGCAACTACCTGACCATCCTGAATGCCTACAATTGAAAGAGCCTGCAGGAAGTACTGCGCTGGAATCTCTGTGCCTGCCAAATACAACGGCCGGCCTTTCTTGTCACTCAAACTAATCATGGGCTTCAGATCCTTACCGGCGCTACCACGCTGTTTGGGATCTGTAACAATAAGACTACTGAGTCCAGTGATCTCATCCACGGTTTCGTTGACAGCGATGCCATCAACAAAATCATGAAAACCAACAATACCTGCTACTTCCGTCACAATCGGATGAGTGTGCGGGTCCCAGTTGGCCACAACCTGACCGGACTCTACAGTATCCTCGTCGCGTATTCCCACGATTGCGCCATAAGGAATCTTGTACCGCTCTTTCTCACGACCGTGCTCATCAATCACCGACAACTCACCAGAGCGCGAGACCGCAACCAGCTTCTTATCCGCATTCACAACCGATTTAAGATTGTGCAAACGAATAGTGCCTCCAGACTTGGTCTGAATATGATCAACTGCTGCCGCACGTGATGCGGCACCACCAATATGGAAAGTACGCATCGTCAACTGCGTACCCGGCTCGCCAATTGACTGGGCAGCAATGACACCTACCGCTTCGCCAAGATTCACCAACTCGCCTCGAGCGAGATCACGACCATAACAATAAGCACAAACACCGTAACGGGTTTCGCAGGTAATGGTTGAGCGGACCTGGATCTGATCCACACCTTCTCTTTCAAGTATCTCCACCCATTGCTCGTCCAACAGGGTATTACGCGGGCACAGAACCTCGTCCTCAGTACCTGGTTTTAGCACATCGGCGGCTATCATTCGGCCAAGCACACGCTCACTAAGCGCCTCAACTACGTCACCACCCTCAACAATAGGGTGCATAGTTAAACCATTGCTGGTACCACAATCGAACTCTGTGGTGACCAGGTCCTGAGCCACGTCGACCAGTCGTCGGGTCAGGTAACCTGAGTTAGCTGTCTTCAACGCAGTATCCGCAAGGCCTTTTCGAGCACCATGAGTCGAGATAAAGTACTGTAAAACATCCAGGCCTTCACGGAAGTTAGCCGTAATAGGTGTTTCAATAATCGAACCGTCCGGCTTGGCCATAAGGCCACGCATACCTGCCAACTGTCTGATTTGCGCTGCGGAACCACGGGCTCCGGAGTCTGCCATGATGAAAATTGAATTCATGGAGTCTTCTTCGACATCCTCACCTTTGAGGTTTTTTGCCGCAGTTTTACCCATACCATCCATCATTGCCCGCGCGACCTGCTCGTTGGTCCGAGACCAGATATCCACTACTTTGTTATAGCGCTCACCTGCGGTAACAAGACCAGAAATATATTGATTATGAATCTCGATGACTTCGTTATCCGCGGCTTCAAGTATGGCCTTCTTTTCTTCCGGAATAACCAGATCATCAATACCAATTGAAATTCCAGCGATAGTGGCATAACGGAAACCGGTGTACATCAACCGATCTGCGAAGACAACCGTCTTTTTGAGCCCAAGTCTGCGATAGCATGAATTAATCAATCCCGATATCTGTTTTTTCTTCAAGGCTTCATTCAATAAATGAAATGGCATACCTTCAGGCCGAATTTCGGCCAGCAAGGCGCGACCAACTGTGGTTTGAACCAGGTTGGTTTCACGTCGTTCATCGCCGCGCTCAGAAATAATAGTCTCATCAATACGTACTTGAATTCGAGCATGCACATCAACGGCTTTGTTTTCGTAAGCACGATGAACTTCGGCAATGTCAGAAAAATACATGCCTTCGCCAGGGACCCCGGCCAACTCACGAGTCATGTAGTACAAACCAAGTACAACATCCTGGGTTGGCACGATGATGGGTTCACCATTGGCCGGAGAAAGAATGTTGTTTGAAGACATCATCAATGTGCGTGCTTCAAGTTGTGCTTCAATCGACAACGGAACATGAACCGCCATCTGGTCGCCATCGAAATCCGCATTGAAAGCAGTACACACTAACGGGTGTAATTGAATTGCCTTGCCTTCGATCAGTACAGGTTCAAAGGCCTGGATACCAAGTCTATGCAAAGTTGGCGCGCGATTCAGAAGTACCGGATGTTCACGAATGACTTCTGAAAGAATGTCCCATACCTCGGCACGTTCAGCTTCAACAAGTTTTTTGGCGGCTTTGATTGTGGCAGCCATACCACGGAGTTGCAGCTTGCTAAAAATAAACGGTTTGAACAGCTCCAAAGCCATTTTCTTTGGCAAACCACATTGATGCAACATCAGCGTTGGACCGACCACAATAACCGAACGACCAGAGTAATCCACTCGCTTACCCAGCAGATTCTGGCGGAAGCGACCCTGTTTGCCCTTAATCATATCTGCCAGAGACTTCAAAGGTCGGCGATTTGTACCTGTGATGGCGCGACCACGACGGCCATTGTCCAGCAAGGCATCCACGGATTCCTGCAACATGCGTTTTTCATTACGCACGATGATATCTGGCGCATTAAGTTCAAGCAGCCGTTTCAAGCGGTTGTTGCGGTTGATAACACGCCGATAAAGATCATTCAGGTCTGAAGTTGCGAATCGACCTCCATCCAAAGGTACAAGAGGACGCAAATCGGGTGGCAGTACCGGCAACACGGTCAGGATCATGTACTCAGGACGATTACCTGAATCTATGAAGGCCTCAACCAGTTTGACGCGTTTTGAAAAACGTTTGAGTTTTGTCTCCGAACGCGTTCCACCAATATCTTCGCGCAACCGCTTTAGTTCTTCACTCAAATTAATCGTACGTAGCAGTTCAAAAATAGCTTCCGCACCCATTTTGGCAACAAACTCATCACCAAATTCTTCAACTGCATCAAGATATTGTTCATCAGTCAGCAAGGTGCCGCGTTCCAATGTCGTCATACCCTCATCGAGTACTACATAAGATTCAAAATACAGAATCCGTTCAATATCGCGAAGAGTCATGTCCAGCATCAGGCCGATGCGCGAAGGCAAGGACTTTAAGAACCAGATATGCGCTACCGGGCTGGCGAGATCAATATGCGCCATGCGCTCACGACGAACTTTGGTCAGTGTGACCTCAGTACCACATTTCTCACAAACCACACCACGGTGTTTCATGCGCTTGTATTTGCCACAAAGACATTCATAGTCCTTGACCGGACCAAATATGGAGGCACAAAACAGACCATCACGTTCCGGCTTAAAAGTCCGGTAATTGATGGTTTCTGGTTTCTTCACCTCACCAAATGACCATGACCGAATCAAGTTCGGCGGTGCTAATCCGATCCGGATCGCATCAAAATTCAACGGCTGGCGCTGACGATTATAGAGATTAAGTAAGTCTCTCACCTCATGTCTCCTCGGATCATGTTTCTTCAAGTTCGATATTAATAGCCAACGAGCGGATTTCCTTCACCAATACATTGAAGGATTCAGGCATGCCTGCCACCATTTCGTGGTTACCATCGACTATGTTTTTGTACATCTGGTTACGACCGGATACGTCATCGGATTTAACCGTCAACATTTCCTGCAACGTGTAGGCTGCGCCATAAGCTTCAAGCGCCCACACTTCCATTTCACCAAAACGCTGACCACCAAATTGGGCTTTACCACCAAGTGGCTGTTGCGTGACCAGCGAGTAAGGACCGGTAGAACGTGCATGCATTTTGTCATCAACCAAATGATTCAATTTCAGCATGTACATATAGCCAACTGTGACAGGCCGATCAAAAGCGTCGCCCGTCCGGCCATTGTAAAGTGTGGTCTGACCGGATACCGGTAGTTCCGCTAACTCAAGCAAACGTTTGATTTCAGACTCAGGTGCACCGTCAAATACCGGCGTCGCCATTGGCACCCCACCTTTGAGGTTATACGCCATCTCCTTGATTTCGCTCGCAGAGAAGCTATTCATATTGACCCGACCACTCTGGTCACTATTATAAATATCACTCAAGAATTTGCGAATGTCGTCGGTTTTTGCTTTTTGATCAAGCATTTCCGAAATACGGTGACCAAGACCTTTGGCGGCCCAACCCAAGTGGGTTTCCAAAACCTGACCAATATTCATTCGCGACGGAACACCCAACGGGTTAAGAACCACATCCACAGGCGTACCATCTTCCATGTAGGGCATGTCCTCCTGTGGAACAATCATGGAAATAACCCCCTTGTTACCATGTCGCCCGGCCATCTTGTCACCCGGCTGAATACGCCGTTTGACGGCCATGTAAACCTTGACCATCTTGAGCACACCCGGTGCCAAATCATCACCCCGGGTAATTTTGCCCCTTTTCTCTTCAAACCTTTCGTCGAAAACTTCGCGCTGTTCTTTAACCTGGTCTGCGAGCTGCTCAATCAGGTCATTGGCTTCATTGTCTTGCATTCGCAACTTGAATCTTTCGTCTGTATCAAGACTGACAAGAATTTCAGCGGTAATCTTGCTGCCTTTCTTGATACCTTGCGGACCCTTATTGACTACTTTGCCAACCAGTACATTTTCCAAACGCTGGTATATGGCAGCCTCAACAATTCGCAACTGATCATCCAGATCTTTTCTGACCTGGCGTAACTGATCTTTTTCGATAGATATCGCACGTTCGTCTTTCTCAACACCATCACGGGTGAAAACCTGCACATCAATGACGGTACCATCAGTACCCGATGAAACTCTTAACGAAGTGTCTTTTACATCTGAAGCTTTCTCACCAAATATAGCACGCAGCAATTTCTCTTCCGGTGTCAGCTGGGTCTCACCCTTTGGCGTAACCTTACCAACCAGAATATCACCTGCCTTGACCTCTGCACCAATGTATACAATGCCGGATTGGTCCAGTTTGTTAAGGTTGTGCTCACCAACATTCGGGATATCTGCAGTTATTTCTTCCGAACCCAACTTGGTGTCACGTGCAACACAGGTCAGCTCTACGATGTGGATCGTGGTGAAACGGTCTTCCTCCACGACGCGTTCAGAAATCAGGATTGAATCCTCAAAGTTATAACCATTCCACGGCATGAACGCGATCAGCATATTCTGACCAAGGGCCAATTCACCAAGGTCAGTTGACGGGCCATCGGCCAGCACATCGCCACTGGTTACAATATTACCAACGTTTACCAACGGACGCTGGTTCATGCAGGTGTTTTGATTAGAACGCTGATATTTGACCAGATTATATATATCCACACCGGGGTCACCGGCAGGAACCTCTTCTTCATTGACACGGACAACAATACGTCCTGCGTCTACTTGATCTACGACACCACCTCGCTTGGCTACAGCGGTTACACCCGAGTCGGTCGCGACCACGCGTTCCATGCCAGTACCTACCAGTGGTTTTTCAGCGACCATGGTGGGAACAGCCTGACGCTGCATATTCGAGCCCATCAAAGCGCGGTTGGCATCATCGTGTTCAAGAAACGGTACCAGTGACGCGGCAACAGAAACGATCTGCTTGGGCGACACGTCCATATAATTGACTTCACTAGGTTCTTTTAATGTGAACTCACCCATATGCCTGCAAGGAATAAAATCATCCACAAATTTGCCATTGCTATCCAACTCGGCATTGGCCTGAGCAATAACATATTCACCTTCTACAATGGCGGAAAGATATTCCACATCATTGGTGACCTTGCCTTTGGAGGTTTTTCGATAAGGTGTTTCCAAAAAGCCATAGTCATTGGTCCTGGCGTAGACCGCCAGTGAATTAATCAGACCAATATTCGGGCCTTCAGGCGTTTCAATTGGGCACACACGACCATAATGCGTCGGGTGAACGTCACGAACTTCAAAACCTGCCCGCTCCCGAGTCAAACCACCAGGGCCGAGCGCAGATACACGGCGCTTATGGGTAACCTCTGATAATGGGTTATTCTGATCCATGAACTGGCTGAGCTGACTGGAACCGAAAAACTCTTTAATCGCGGCAGCAACCGGTTTGGCGTTAATCAATTCTTGTGGTGAAAGATCTTCACTTTCCGCCACCGATAAACGCTCACGAACAGCACGTTCTACTCTGACCACACCCACGCGGAAAACGTTTTCGGCCATTTCACCAACGCTACGCACACGCCGGTTACCCAGATGGTCGATATCATCAACAGTACCGGCACCATTACGAATATCGATCAGTACTTTCAAAACCGCAAGTATGTCTTCACGATCTAATACACCTGAACCGGTAATTTCGGCACGACCAACGCGGCGATTAAATTTCATTCTGCCAACGCCGGACAGGTCATAACGTTCTTCAGCGAAAAACAGGTTTTTGAACAGATTCTGTGCAGCCTCCTTAGTGGGCGGCTCGCCTGGGCGCATCATTCGATAAATTTCCACCAGCGCCTCAAGTTCATTGGTAGTGGAGTCAATGTTCAATGTATTTGAAATGTACGGCCCCTGATCAAGATCATTGACATACAACACTTCAAACTTCTTGATGCCGCCCTCACGTAATTGCTGCAATAGCTCTTCGGTGATTTCTGCATTGGCATCAGCCAGTAATTCACCTGATTCTTTGTCGATAATGCTGTGCGCAATGATTTTGCCCAACAGGTAATCATTGGGTACTTGTAGAGCTTTGAGACCAGCTTGTTCAATCAGCTTGACGTGTCGTGCAGTGATACGTTTACCGTTTGCGACAATCACCTTGCCTTTCTTATCTGCAATGTCAAACAGGGCAGATTCACCACGCAAGCGTTCCGGAATCAACTCCAGCTTGGCGCCATCTTTAAGCAAAGAAATATTGCTGGTATCAAAGAAGGTGTCCAGTATTTCTTCATTGTTCATACCCAGTGCACGAAGCAACACTGTCACGGGCAGTTTTCTGCGTCTGTCAATACGGGTGAAAATCCCGTCTTTGGGATCAAACTCAAAATCCAGCCAGGAACCACGATAAGGAATAACCCGTGCTGAAAAAAGTAGTTTTCCGCTTGAATGAGTTTTGCCCTTATCATGATCGAAAAACACGCCAGGTGAGCGGTGTAACTGTGAAACGATAACGCGCTCGGTTCCATTGATAACAAAAGTGCCAGTATCAGTCATCAATGGCAGGTCGCCCATATAGACTTCTTGTTCTTTCACATATTTCACTGGTTTTTGCTTGGCGGAGCTTTCCTTGTCGTAAATAACCAAACGTACCTTGACACGCAAAGGCGCTGCATAAGTCATACCACGCAGTTTGCATTCCCGAACATTGAAAGGCGGGTTCCCGAGTTTGTAGCTGACATATTCAAGCGCAGCATTACGGGAATATGAAACAATCGGAAAAACGGATTTCAGTGCACCGTGAAGACCACGTTCACGCCGTTCATCCAGCTTTGTTTCCAATTGCAGAAATTCCGCATAGGACCGGATTTGAGTCTGTAACAGGTTAGGCACTTCCAGTACCGACTGTCGTTTACCAAAATCCTTGCGGATACGCTTTTTCTCAGTAAATGAGTAATTCATATTACCAACCGCCTCTGTGCGACCCAGGCAATGGTCGCGTCACTAAATGACAAACAGGAAAAGGCCGGGGACGTACATCCCCAGCCAACTCCTTCTTACTTTTAGTAAATCAAAAATTCTGATTTACTTAATCTCGACGGTAGCACCTACCTCTTCGAGCTTCTTCTTCAACTCTTCAGCCTCGTCGTTTGCTACACCTTCCTTCAGCTTGGCAGGCGCGCTCTCAACCAGGTCTTTGGCTTCTTTAAGACCGAGCCCAGTAATTTCGCGAACTGCCTTAATTACAGGAACCTTGCTGCTGCCAAAAGAAGTAAGAACTACGTCAAACTCAGTCTGCTCTTCTTCAGCAGCGGCATCACCGCCAGCTGCCGGACCGGCAGCTACAGCTACAGGTGCTGCAGCAGATACACCAAATTTTTCTTCCATGGCGCTGATCAACTCAACTACATCCATCACACTCATATCAGAAATTGTTTCTAAAATATCGTCTTTTGAAACGGCCATCGTCGTCTCTCCTAAATGTCAATTAAGGCAACCTTTCGGTTACCGGGGGTTAGTTAAAAAATTTAAGCAGCTTGTTTTGCATCGCGAACAGCAGCAAAACTACGCACCAGTTTGGTATGCGGTTCAGCCAGTGTACGGACCAATTTCTCAATCGGTGCTTTCATCACGCCCATCAGCATTGCAATAGCCTGATCGTAAGTCGGTAAGCTGGACAGACGGTCCAGTTCAGAGGCTCCATAAACCTCCCCACCAACAGCAACAAGCTTTGTAATGAGTTTGTCATTCGACTTCACATAGTCTTTGACTAGACGTGCAGCCGCACCTGGATCTTCCATACTGAAAGCCAGAAGCAATGGTCCCGTGAGAGATTCTTGCATGCATTCAAACTCGGTGCCTTTTACAGCCAGGCGCACCAACGTATTCTTGGCCACTTTAAGGTAAACACCACTTTCACGTGCCTTGACACGCAAATCTGTCATTTCCTCAACGGTTAAGCCGCGATATTCCGCTGCTACTGCAGCCAGTGCGGTCTGGGCTACTTCTGCCACTTCCGCAACGACTGCTTTCTTCTGCTCAATACTCAGAGCCATTTGATACCTCCAAGAGTCAAATAGCCGGTTACCCGGCACGATTAACGACTCATGACAATCACATCTGTGAATGTCATAGGACCAATAACGGTCCTTCAGTGACTACCCCGCTTCTCAATTGTGCTCTCTCGAACCCGATTGAGAAGCGGGGGCTTCACCATCTGCGCAGGCAGTGACCGGTTTCCCAGAACACGCTTAAACCGAGTGACTCTTGTACTAGTCATCCGATACCTACGGTCTCTGACGGCCTACTCCCGGATAACCGTTATCGGATTCCCCGATAACGATATGACCGGAATCAGCCCGCCTTTTCACCAACTTTCGTTGGCGAAATTCTTAAGGCTTTATTGCCAAATGATCCACCACCAGACCAGGGCCCATAGTGGTTGATATTGCGACCTTTTTAAGATATTGGCCTTTAGCCGATGCTGGTTTTAGTTTTACCAAGTCATCCAGTAGTGCTGCGAGGTTATTACGCAATGCCTCTACCTCGAAATCAGCTTTACCAATAGTGCTATGGATAATGCCACCCTTGTCGGTTCTAAACCGCACCTGACCAGCCTTTGCGTTCTTAACTGCGGCAGCAACATCAGTTGCCACGGTCCCCACTTTAGGGTTGGGCATCAGACCCCTTGGACCCAAAACCTGGCCAAGCCTGCCGACAACACGCATGGCATCGGGCGTTGCAATCACAACATCAAATGCGAGATCGCCACCCTTTATCTGGTCGTGCAGATCATCCATACCGACGACGTCTGCACCAGCTTCAACTGCTTTCTCTACATTGTCACCCTGGGTGAATACCGCTACCCTTACCGTTTTGCCAGTACCATTGGGTAACACGGTTGACCCGCGTACATTCTGATCTGACTTCTTGGGATCAACACCCAATCTGATTGCAACATCCACAGATTCTGTAAATTTCACATTGCTGGTTTTTTTAAGAAACGCCAATGCCTCGTCTATGGCATAGATTTTTCCTGGCTCTATTTGTTCGTGAATCGCCTTATTACGTTTGCTTACCCTGGCCATTAGTTCACCCCCTCTACATCCAAGCCCATGCTACGGGCTGATCCTGCGATTGTACGCACTGCAGCATCCATACTGGCCGCAGTCAAATCGGGCTCTTTAGCCTTGGCAATTTCTTCCAGTTGTGCGCGTGTCACCGTACCAACCTTATTAGTATTCGGCTCTCCACTGCCCTTTGGAATACCAACAGCCTTTCTCAACAACACTGCTGCCGGTGGCGTTTTGGTGATAAAGGTAAAACTACGATCAGCATAAACTGTGATCACGACTGGCAGGGGTAACCCCGGCTCAGTCTTCTGCGTCTGGGCATTAAATGCCTTGCAGAACTCCATAATATTAACACCGTGTTGCCCAAGCGCGGGACCAACTGGTGGACTTGGGTTAGCCTGCCCTGCAGGAATCTGCAACTTGATATATGCAGTGACTTTTTTAGCCATGTTTTACTCCCTGGGTTCAAACGCCTGCTAACCAGTAGCAAGGCTCCCCATATTTGTTAAGGCAAAACAGAAAAGCTCTCAGCTTTCTTTTTTGCCAGGTTTAAATTCGTGTGACGCTATCAGGCCTTCTCAACCTGGTGGAAATCAAGCTCCACTGGTGTAGAACGCCCAAAAATGAGTACGGCCACCCGCAGACGGCTTTTCTCGTAGTTGACTTCTTCAACCGTGCCATTGAAATCATTGAATGGTCCATCGACCACCCGCACCATCTCGCCTGGTTCGAACAATATTTTCGGCCGTGGCTTGTCGACACCCTCCTGAACACGACTCAGGATGGTGTTGGCTTCTTTTTCTGTAATCGCAGCGGGCTTATCAGAAGTGCCGCCTATGAATCCCATCACCTTGGGTACTTCTTTAACCAGGTGCCAGGTTTCATCATTCATTTCCATTTCCACCAGCACATAACCGGGGAAAAACTTGCGGTCGGACCGGCGTTTTTGTCCGCCTTTCATTTCAACCACTTCTTCTGTCGGCACCAGAATATCGCCAAACATGTCTTCCATTTCGGCCCGGGCGATGCGTTCCATCATAGATCGCTGTACCTGCTTTTCAAAACCTGAAAACGCATGCACTACATACCAACGCTTACTCATAATCAACCGCCCCCGCTTAGCAGACTACGAACTGTTGCACCAATCATCCAATCCACACCCGCCAGAAACAGCGATATAATAATCACCACAATCACCACCATCAAAGATGTCTGAACTGCTTCCTGGTGCGTTGGCCAAACTACCTTTCGGCGCTCAATGTCGGACTCTTTCAGAAAACGAAAAAATGCGCCACCTTTCTGTGACTGCGCAGCTACCCAGGACGCCAGTAAAACAACGGCAATCAGTGCCGCAACCCGGATTGGCGTAATCGCCAAGTCCTGGAAATAATAGTAGGTAGCGATTCCACCTACCAACATGACAATTGAAACCAACAGCAACAATGTATCTGCAAATGCCGACCTGTTATTTTCTACTTTGCTGTTCATATTCCGCCGCTCTACCCATTCCTGTGCTTGTGTTACCTGTTCCAACTGGTCTAACAGCCGTGATGTAAATCTAACTTGCAGTATTGGCAGGCCAGGAGGGACTCGAACCCCCAACCTGCGGTTTTGGAGACCGCTGCTCTGCCAGTTGAGCTACTGGCCTTTCATTACTGCATCAGACCAGAAAGCTGGCCGACCCCTAAGGCCGCCAGCTTTCCGTAAAATAACAAATATCTAATTTGCCTTATTCAAAGATCTTGGCAACAACGCCAGCACCAACTGTACGGCCACCTTCGCGAATCGCGAATCGTAGACCTTCTTCCATCGCAATCGGTGCGATTAACTCTACTTTCATCTGTACATTGTCCCCAGGCATCACCATCTCTACACCATCAGGCAACGTCACCGCACCCGTTACATCCGTCGTACGGAAGTAAAACTGC
>JAJFLA010000042.1 GCA_021772935.1 Gammaproteobacteria bacterium | reverse complement strand
TGTCAGCTTCATGAATTATGATTTAGGATTCTTTGATCAAAACGAGAACAGGGTGGAGCCAGTGGGGAATAACCCATTCGCTCTAATACTGTAACCCATGTCCTCGGAATAAACTGTTACCTATGTGCCCGGTAAGCACCTGAGTTAAATGGTGGGCCCAGTAGGACTTGAACCTACGACCAATCGATTATGAGTCGAGTGCTCTAACCAGCTGAGCTATGGGCCCGTTTGTGCGGGGTGTAATTGTACCTTCGATGGGGGTTGGCATAGAAGTGGTTTGCACGAAAATTATGCAATTTACCAGCAAGTTATTCTTCTGCAGCCTCGTTTTCTGCTTTTTTACGTTCTTGTATGTGTTCCAGGTTACGCCGGTACATCATTACGATCTTATCTACGCCGGATGGTTGCAGACCACCTTTGTTGCCCGCGGTGACGAAGGTTGCGTAGATGCCGGATGCTGCCATCAGCGCGGCAGATATTAATTGTGGCTCGTGGTCCTCTTTTCCCAGCTCATTAGCCAGTTCAATGAACTTATGGGTACAGTGGTTGTGTTTTTCTCTGTTGCTCACGGATTTATTTCCTTCAATTTCTGTTGATGACGGCAATTATAAAGGCTTTGCCTGTGTGAGGGGATAGTGAATAGACCACTGTTATGGACAACTTAATTGATCGATGCTGGTGAGGCGTACGACATTTAACGTGCCGAACCCAAATCCCGCCTCGGTACTGCTATAGGTGGCGGTACCGTTATTGCAATTCAGATCCAGCTCCAATGAGCCCCAGGGTTCGAGGCTAACCAGCAGGGGGTCAAATCCTGGTCCGAATATACCGCCGTTAGTGGTTAGCATGTCGTCGAAAACCAGCTTGCCATCGCGAAATTCACCCACGCCGAAAAACCAGCGCCGTTTGCCCTGCGGATCGTAGCTGAACCAGTAAATGACCACGCGGCCATCTATCAACACTTCTATGTTAAAGCCTTCGCCATCGTGAGTCGGGTCGAACCAGGAACCGCTCAGTAGCGCTTCTTCTGGTATCGGTGGCTGCTGTGGTATACCGCAATCGATGCCCATCAAGCTGGTGATTCTGGATAACTGCATGCGGCCGTGTTGTGTTCCGATATGGTAGCTCATATCACCCTGATCACAGCTCGACCAGATAAAACTGGCGGAGCCCACAACTTCCCGGTTGATCTTTGACGGATCAAAACCAGGGCCAAACTCACCGCCCGATACTCGGTAGAGCTCGGGGAATACTATGCGATTGCCACGTACCTCACCGACGGCTACGTACCAGTCTTGCGCGCCTTCGGTGTCATAAGTAAACCAGTACATGACCGCGACATTATTGGTCAGCATTTCAAGCTGGAAGCCTTCCCCATCCCGAGAGGGGTCAAACCATGATGAGGTGATACCGGCTTCCAACAGAAAAGGTGGGGGTACAAGCTCGTCGGTCAGCAGCACTTCGATTTCAGTATCAAAGCCGCCGAAGTCGGATTCGTCACCGTTAGTGTTTTCATATCGGCTCCACGCGCCATTGTTCCAGTCGGCTACGGTGCCGGGCTTGGCATCGGTGCGCATGCCGGTCATATCAGTGGTACGTAACTTGAGTGTTACCGCAAGCTCTCTCCCGACGAGGCTACGGTTCTGGGTATTAAAAGGTAAGCTGAAAGTGACCCTCAAGGCGTCGTCCTGATAGTACATATAGCCATCAGGTGCATTACCGGGCTGATCAAGCCATGTCGTATCTTCAACGGTGGTAGCCAAAACCGAGTTGTTGACAAGAATATCGGCATCGACATCCAGACTACTTGCAGCTTGGCCGGGAAATGGTACAACAAGGCCGTTTTCACGCCAGCGCATCGGTTTGTTGAAGGCCAGCCAGAGTGTATAGCGGTTGTCGAACTGCAAAGTTTGTAACTGATTGGAATAAAGCGAACGGGTCTGACTGTCCTCGGTATCCCACTCGGCTTCATAAACGACCGCACTGGTTTCTGTGTCGATGACACGTAAGGCCCGGATTGCGGGTGGTCCGGCCTGGCGATAGTAGACGGCCGCAAATGATTGCGCCATTTCCTCCCGAACCCTGCGAATTTCTGATTCTGGAAGTATGAATCCATCGTGACCGTTTTCACTGACGCCGCCGTAGTCTGCGCCGCTGCCCGGTAGTGGCGCATGAAAAGACTGCCCGTTACTGGGTTCAACTTCCAGTGTCCAGGATGGCACCTGGTAAGTGCTTGTGAAATACTCATCGGTGGTTCCGATGCCCTGGTTGATGGCTATAGAGTTGCGGTCGGAAAATGCATACCACTTGGCGGCTGGGAAAGAGATGTGGTGATTGGTAAATGTGGCCAACACCTGTTCGGTTTGTTGAGCCAGACGGAAATTAGTGTTGCGCGACCAGAAATGTACCATTGAGAAGGAATGTACGTCGGTATAAATACGTAGCCGCTCAATTGGCCCCAGCTGCGCCGCTGCATCCAGCGCCTGTATTTCAGGTTCTGAGGCAGGACCGGCGCCGTGGTGCACTATGGATTGTGGGTTGCCGGAAGAATTCTGGAAACTGCTGGCCCAGAACGGGTTGTTGTTTCGGTTCAAATCAACACCATTGAGGTGGTCCCCGATAGTGGCGAGGTTTTCATCGGTATTGAGCATGTTTTTGCGACGCATGCGTCCGTCACGGGGTGAAAAATTTGGGTCGTTAGGATCGGTTTGCATGTAATTGAGCGACGGAAAGCGCTGGGTTTGCATGAAGCCATCAATGTTTAACGACGGAATGACAATCATGTTGACGTTGTCACGCAGGTAATCATAAAAGTGATGGTCATTCGGGTGCAGGGCCAGCAACTCCAGGATACCAGTGACGACCTCAGGTGTTTGCCATTCGCGTGCGTGTATACCGCCATTGGTGAGCGTCGCGGGCTCTGGCAATCCGTCAATCGTCAATAAGTCATCATCACCCAGTCGGTAAGCCCAGATGGTGCGACCGCTGCGGGTGAAGCCTATTTGCTCTGGGTGCACCCAGGCTGTGGTTGCCACCAAATCCTGGTGCCGCATGTGCAAACCTGCGTAGGTTCGAAAGCCGTCAAAAGGCAGCGGGGTATCAACCGGTATCGGAACCGGGTAACCCAGTGCGAATTTGTTGGTTTCCTGTGGGGCCTTGGTTTCCACCCATTGTGTCAATACTTGTGCGCTGGTTTGAGTGCTAAATAAAACAATGGCGAAAAATAATAATATGTTCGACCGTCTCATGGTTGATCTCCTCCGCTCAGCCCGTCGCGGTTGAAATCCAGTGCCATCTGCGCACGCCGTGCGGCGTCTGATGTCCCATTGGCAGTATCCTGCAACACCTTGATTGTTTGCACATCAGGGCTTTGTGCCAGTGCCAGTGCAGCACTTGCTCCGAGCGCCGGATCGGCCAGCGTATCCAGCAGCAGTTCACGTGTTGCGGAGTCATGTCTTAGTCTGGGCCACCATGCAGCAATGGCCAGTGTCGTATTGACCGGTGGTGCGTGCTCGACTGCAAATGACAGCAGGGTGGATGTTTCGCTAAGTGGTAGTTGCTTATCTAGTTGCACCAAGGCTGATGAAAGTCCTGCACCCCGACCGTTGACAAGCAGTTGTTGTATTGCAAAAGTGTCAGTGGTGATCGTCGTGGTGACTGCAAGCAAAGGTGTTAGCACAGAGCTGTGGTCAAGCTGTTTGAGAACAACGTTCTGGACCGCCATGATGTCGTGCATTGCAGCTTGCGCCAGGGCATCAAGGTAACCTGATCGCTGAATTTGGTTGACGGATGCTGAGTAAGTGGAAACCAGAGCGGTAGGGTCAGCTTCAAGCAGAGCGACTGCTTCGGTGGCAAACTCTGCTCGTTGCCAGCCGTTTTCGACACCGGTCGCTGCAGCACGAATATTGAACAGTGGAATAAATGCATCTCCATGGTCTTCGTGTGGCACCAGGGTTTTAGGCTGGTAATTGAGCAAGTGCTGGATGATTTCCCTGGCGACTGCAGCGCGTGGTAACTCGGCCAATGACCGGGTGAATTGATAAATTGCTGCTTCGCGTGCGGGTAATGGCCAGTCACTTCGGCTTTCCATGTCTTTCAGGTGACTAAGCGTGGTTGCGCCATCAGCAAGTGAAGCAAGATTGCCGATTTCATCAACGGCAGGATCGAAATTGACCGAGCGTACCGCAGCCATGGCACTGTTTTTATCCCATTGCTCGACAGTGGCTTGATCAGACGCAAACGCGGCTTGTGCCAGGCTGAGAACCAAAAGAAGAGGAATGAAAACGGTATGTTTACTCATACAAACACCTCGAAAAATATTTAAGGTTTGGTTGCATTCAGTGCATCGAGACCGGTGGCATTAAAAATGTCGGTATATCCCCGAGCAGTCAACACGCTGATAGCTCTTCCGGCCCGGTTACCACTACGACAATAAAAAACCACTGGGCGTTGCTTGTCAGAGCCAATGGCCGCTATCAACTCATCAGTTCTATTCCACTCAATATTGAGCGCACCTTCCAGGTGTCCTGCTGAAAACTCCTCTTCAGAACGTACATCAACCAGCAAAGCGCCTTTTTCTATCATTGGCCATGCCTGCCTCGCTGCTTCAGGGTCGCCGCTGCCTGCTACCACGATGTTGGCAAAAAAAACACCGAAACTGATTAATGCAGCATAGATGGTTTTTATGGACCAGCGGTTATTTGGCATCGAAATTCCTCATTGTATATTTGCTAAGGGTGCCTGTATTTTACACCTTAAGTGGCGGCTTAAATCGCGCTGATGTCAGGTTTATAGAAATCAGTCAGAACGCAGCTTGCACCTGACCTTTTAAGCCGGTCTGCCTGCTCTCCTGAGGCAATGCCAATGAATTCCCAGTCCAGTTGCTGGCTGGCTTGCAGGTCCCATACGCCATCACCTACATAAGTAAAAAGAGCGTTGTTTACCGACGGCTTAAGTGTTCTATGGGCTGCGATTTGCATGATCTGCGTACGTGCAACTGCATCATCGGAACTGGCCAGTGGCAGATCAAACTGGTCCAGCCCAGAAAGTTTTAACTTCAAACGCGCGCTGTGTCCCCAGCCACCGGTGGCAATTCCTGCACTCACGTTGTCGCTGTCAGCAACAGTCTCCAGCCATTTATTGACACCTGGCAGGGGGCTGAAGTGCTGTGGTTGCTGGGTCCAGGCAGATTCCAGCAGTTGTAAAAAATGTTGTTTTATTTGATCGGTTTCTTCCGCACTGGGAGTGCGACCCAACTCACGCGTACACCATTCATGCAATATGCCACTGTCGGTCACATGTTCAAATCCATGCAGGTCAGGTAACTTATCCCTTTTACCAAAGCAGGCAAAAACAGCTTGCCAGAAACACTCGTTGTCAATTTCAGCGCTCGGTATCAAGGTACCGTCCAGATCGAGGATAAACACCTGTGTGCTACTGTTGGCCCAATTCCATAACATTGTGCTATGTTGCCCGACTTGGGCTCAATACGGAAGTTCGATAATGACCGCAAATGACCACATCTCTTGCAAACAATACGCTGGCGGCGTAAGCGTCATCGACGCGGGTTTTGGCCGTGATCACATGACCGCCTGTTACATGATGGAGGCTGGGAAAGAAGTCGCTTTTATTGAGGTAGGTACTAATTCAAGCACTGCCCGTCTAATGAAAGTTCTTGAGCTGCGAGGCTGGCAACCAGAGGATGTGCGCTATGTGATTGTTACGCATGTTCATCTCGATCATGCAGGTGGTGCAGGCAGCCTGATGCAATTGCTGCCTAATGCCACCTTGTTGGTACACCCTTATGGCGCCCGTCATATGATTGATCCGGCCAAACTGGAAGCTGGTTCTCGGGCGGTTTACGGCGACAAGATGTATGAAAGGATTTATGGCAAGCTGATCCCGGTTCCTGAACAACGGGTACGAGTCATGGAAGATGGTGATGAGCTAAGCCTGGCTAACCGTCAATTGCGGTTTATGGATACACCAGGACATGCACGTCACCACTTCTGTGTACATGACAGCCTCAGCAATGGTTGGTTTGCTGGTGATACGTTTGGCCTGTCATATCGTGAGTTCGATACTGACAAGGGTGCCTTTGTACTGCCGACCACCACCCCTATTCAGTTTGATCCTGTTGCTCTAAAGGCGTCAGTCAGAAAACTGGTGGCCGATGCGCCGGACTGCATGTATCTGACCCATTATGGCCGGGTCGACGATGTCCAGCGCCTGGCTAAAAAGATGATAGAAGGCGTCGATATGCTGGCTGGTTTCGCGCAGCGTTACCAACATGACGATCAACGTCGACAGAAAATCGAGGCTGCCATCAATGCATGGTTAGCGGAAGGTTTAAAAGAACATGGCGTGAGCCTGGCAAAAGAAACCTGTTTGCAATTGTTGCAGCCTGACGTGGCGCTCAATACCCAAGGCCTGGAGTTTTGGCTGGATCATGGCAAGCGTTAGTCTGTGATTAAGGGGAGATTAGGGGTCAGATTCAAATGCATCAACCACAAGTTATAACTACACAGGCGTTAAATGCATTTGTGTCTGACCCCGGTTCTATTGATGCTTGATTGCCCCCGGTTCTATTAATGCTTGATTACCGACCAGGCTTCAAGTTTGGCACTGTAAGATCTGGCGGCGTGGGCCGGGCTGGTTGATGGTAGTGCAAGATACTCGTAATGCCTGGTCAGACCGGGTGCCACTCTCTTTTTAAACAAGCTGGCGGCCTTTTGGCCATTGAAGTACACATGAGTGATATGTGGGTGTTGCGTCAGAAACCCTCTGAAGTCATTGGTCGCCATGCCTTCTTCCGAAATAGCAGAATCCAGACTGCCGGGGCGGTTGCAGGCTTCAATAACATCCCACAAGGCGATACGGTTTTCGAGCAGCTTTTGCAGTCGCGAACGGTAGTTCAAATCTGGTCCGGCAGCGAATAGATCCCCCATTATTCTCCAGAAAACATTACGCGGGAAGGCGTAATATTGCGTAGCTTCAAGCGAAGCGATACCAGGCATGGATCCAAGTATCAGTAAACGCGCATCCTCACGTGCAACCGGGGCGAATCCCTGTGATAGTCTCATGCGTGCAAGGCTAACGTTTGTTGTAGTATCAAGACAAGGTGACTTTGGAACTATTTCATTGCTGGCGTTCACCGATTAAGCTAAACAGTATCTGATTCAACACCGGGGTTAGATTAACACGGGGGTCAGACTCAAATGCACTTGACCAGGTGCGTAAAGCCATTTGGTGTGTGTTGCATTTGAATCTGACCCCGCGACATTGTGACCCCCTTGGTATCCAGTTTAAATTTCCAATCGATGCGGAGTTCTTGCATGAGCAATACAGACATATCAAAACGCGGCGTACTTGTTCGTAATGCTGTCGTATTTCAACTCAAGTTGATGGCAGACGGTTTGCGCGACCTGGTTTTGCTGCCAGTTTCATTGGTTGCAACGATCATTGGCCTGTTAAGGGGTGGTGATGAGCCTGAGCGGGAGTTTAACCAGGTGATAGCAATCGGCCGCGAGTCAGAACAATGGATCAACCTGTTTGGCAATCACGCAGTAGCGGATAATGCCAACGCAGTTGCGTCAATTGATGCCCTTTTTATCAAGGTGGAAAAAACACTGAAACAGCACTATCAGGCTGCGGGAACCAGTGCCAGTGCACAGGCTGAGATAGACGAGGCCTTGCAGCTTGCACACGACAAAGCCAGGGCACAAGAGTCAGAATGATTTCCGGAGTTAAACCCTGGGTCAGGTTCAATTTTGAGCGGTTTTTAAGGTTTACCACATCATAAATCTGACCCCTTAACTCCTTAACTAGTAGGAACCCGTAATATATTGGTTGAGTTGCTCCACTTCTGATTCTTTTTCCCCCAGCATCCTTTTTACAAGATCGCCAATGGATACAATACCGAGAAGCTTTCCATTCTCAACCACGGGCAAATGACGGCAATGGCAAGTTGTCATGGTTTCCATACATTGCTGTATGGAATCACCCGGATGGGCTGAAATTACGGGTGATGTCATGACATCGCCTACCCGTGTTTTTTGTGAAGACAGTGAATTGAGCGCTATTTTCTGCATGTAATCACGTTCTGTAAAAATACCGGCAATGGTATCGCCATCCTGCACCAGAACGGCGCCGATATTGACCTGGGACATCAGGTTGATGGCATCCAAAACAGTTTCATTGATCTCGACGGATAGCACCATCCCGCCCTTGTTTTTCAGAATTTCGGAGACTGTAGACATGATGATAATCCGTGTTGGGATAGATATATTAAGTCTAGTCCTAATTGCCGAGTTTTCAACGCGGATTTCGATTTTAATCGTCGCGGTGATCCTTTTGGTTTGATACGACTGTATATTCGGCGTCAATTACCTGACCGGATTGCCGTGATTCAGCCACTCCAACATTTAGTTCCACACCGCTTTTTCGCAAGCGGCGCTTTATCCAGACAATGCGTAGCCAGATCGCAAGACCGGCTACCAGGGCCACGGCGGCAACAACCAGTAGTGCAACCATCCCAATCATGAAGGCACCGGCCAATGCAAACACAGCAATGATGGTTGCGATGATCCTGGTCAGGGGGTTCTGTGGTGGTGGGTTAATGTACATCGGCATGATGGGCACGGTCCTGAGAATTGAACAGCATTCCTGCTTACATTGGGTCAGTTTTGGGCAGGGCAAGTTTTCGCAACACCGCGGTCAGACTAACACCGGGGTCAGACTCAAATGCACTTGACCAGATGTAACACCGGGGTCAGACTCAAATGCACTTGACCAGGTGCGTAAAGCCATTGGTGTGGGCTGCATTTGAATCTGACCCCTCAAGTTCTCATTTGAATCTGACCCCTCAAGTTCATAAGCTCTCAGAAAATCAGGTTAACAACCGTCAGCATAACGATCAGAAAAATAACTGACATACCGCTTCCTACACGCACAAAATCTGCCACCCGGTAACCGCCGGGACCAATGATCAGGGCGTTGACCTGGTGTGTGGGCAGGATGAAGGCATTGGATGTGGACAGGGCAACGATCAGGGCATACATGGTTGGGTTAGCACCGGTGGTTAAAGCGATGCTGATCGCAATCGGTACCAGGATGGTGGTTGCGCCTACATTCGACATGACCAGGCTGAACACGGTTGCCAGCACAGCGATAACTACCTGTACTGCAATGTCGGGCATGCTACCGAGTAGAACCATGGCCTGCTGGGCAATCCATGCAGCGGTGCCGGTCAATTCCATGGCGAGGCCAATCGGTATCAGACTGGCTACCAGGAATACGGTTTTCCAGCTGACGGAGTTATAGGCCTCGTCGATACTCAGTACGTTGGTGAGTATCATGCCGAGTGCACCGACCAGCAGGGCAATGGACAGCCTGAAATCGGTGAACATGATCATACTGATTGAGAGCGCAAAAAACACAAGTGCATGCGCGACCTTCTGTGGGCGTTGCTCTTCCTTGGGAATATCCGTTGCAACGATAAACTTCCGTTCTGTGTGCAGTTCGGACAGGTCCCGCCATGTGCTGTGACTGACCAGGCAATCTCCGGCCGCCAGCACCTGTTCACGAACATCTTCATTGATAATGTTGCCACGTCGGTTGATAGCCAATACGCTGATGCCATAACGCTTACGCAAGCGGGCTTCGCCGATAGACTGACCAATCATTTTGGACCCGGGTGGGACTACAACCTCGGAAATACCGGCCCGGCTGGGGTTAAACAGACCACCAAAGGTTTTCACCCGGGGTTGCAGACGGCAATGGTAATCCAACGCGAATTGCCCAACCACATCACGGGTCCCCATAACTCCTAGTATTGTTCCCACCCAGATCATCTCATCTGAGGGCGGTGCCATGCGGGGTTCATCCGTGTTGCGGATGGCCAGCAAGCGCGGTGCAGCTTCCAGGTTTTCCGCATCACCGACCTGCATACCGACCAGGGGGCTATCTACTGTGACCAACAGTTCATATACATCACCTTCGATACCATAAGTATCGGAAAAATAGGTCTTGGTACGAGCAGGGACACCGGATGATTCAATTTTGTTGTCCGGCAATAGCCATTTACCGATAGTGAGAAAATACAGGATCCCTGTTGCCAGTAATGCCAGCCCAACAGGCGCCACATCAAATAACTCAAACTGGCCCAGGGTTTCGGCGCCCGGTGGCAGCGACGCATTGGAGGCTGATATCAGGTCATTTAACAGGATTAGCGGTGAGGAACCGACCATTGTGATGGTGCCGCCCATGATGGCGCAAAAGCCCATCGGCATCAGCAGACGGGAAAGCGGTATTTCGGTACGTACTGAAATACGAGATACGACGGGCAGAAACAGCGCCGTGGCACCGACGTTCTGCATCAGGCTGGAAATACCACCGACCGTCCCGGATATCAAAGGAATAATCTTATTCGCCGTCTTGCCTCCAATACGCAATATAAACGCGGCAACGACTGTCATGACCCCGGTTCTGTCCAGTCCTGCCCCGAGTATCATGACCGCAATAATGGAAATGACCGCGTTGGAAGCAAAGCCGTTGAATAACTGGTCTGATGGAACCAGGCCCAGCAAACCCAGTGCTACCATGACCGACAGGGCCACCACGTCGACCCTGACGACTTCAAAAACGAACAGGGCAATGGTAATCGCCAGCACGACCAGTACCAGCATCATGTCGCCTGTGAGTGTAAGGCCCGTTTCCATGGTTGGTAATCGTAATCCTGTGTGCGTTCAGGTCAAGGAAATCGTGGGGTTGGTGGATTCATTCTTCAGTAATTTTACCTTGATATCCCCGGTGGCAACAGGTCACTTTGCTCAAGCTCGCTGATACAACAGATCTCGCACCTCATGTCCAAGACGCTCGCCGCGCTTTTCATACTTGGTATAAGGTCGCCAGTCTGGCCGTTCGCAGTAGTCGCCGGTGACTGAGAGGTTGACAAAATCGGGACTGAATTGCATCACCTCCAGTACATGTTCCGCATAAGGCTGCCAATCGGTGGCCAAGTGTAAAATACCACCTTGCGTCATACAGTGTGCCAATTGGCTAACAAATTCTGGTTGTATTATTCGGCGTTTATGATGACGTTTTTTTGGCCATGGATCAGCAAAGTATATTCGTACACCGGCAAGACTGCCGCATGCGACGCGGTGTTGTAAGAAAGGTACGGCATCTTCGCAGGCAATACGGACATTTTCGATGGCGTGCTCTTCGAGTGCCATCAACAGGTGACCAACGCCAGGTTCGTGTACCTCAATACCGATGAAGTTTTTATCGGGTTCCTGTTGCGCCATTTGCCAGGTAGATTCACCATTTCCAAAGCCGATTTCCAATATCACATCGGCTGGGCGAGCAAAATGCTCGCCATATTCCAGTACGGTTTTTCCACGCTCGATACCGTAATGCGGCCACAGTTCATCCAGTGCAAGCTGTTGAGCAACCGTCAGGCGGCCTTTTCGTAACACATAACTGCGGATGTTTCGGTGTTTCGATTCAGACATTAGTGTATGAATTATTTACTTTGCTGGATAAAAAAGAGCCCGGCATGACCGGGCGTCTTTATGAACCACGTCAAACGTCTAGTGCGCCGGTACAATGGCAGCGGTATGGTCGATAATCACCGATTGATCATAAAAATCAAAGAAAAAGTAAAAGATCAGGCTACACATGATCAGTGTCGCGATCATTGTCGGTGTGCCATAGCGGAACCATATCCACGGTGTAATCGCCAGTGAAGGATCGTTTTCACGTTTTGCCAGTCTTTCAGAAATGGTGACGATATAAACATTGGCGGTGGAACCAATATGGGTGCCATTGCCACCCATGCCAACACCGGCAGCCAGTGCCCACCACAAGGGCGTGACGTGGATACCCTGTGCTTCCATACCCAGCAAAATTGGAATCATGGCAGCGGTAAACGGTATGTTATCAATAGCTGCCGAAAGAACGGCCGCTACCCACAACAACACCAGCGTCGCGGTTAATAAGTCCTCCTGGACAAAAGGGATAATGAACTGACCCAGGTAACGTAAAAAGCCACTGTGTTCCACACCACCTACGACGATAAACAGAGAGATAAAGAAGATCAACAATGGTATCTCAACTTCTTCCATTGCATGGTCCATCTCAACATGCCGGGCGATAAATACCAATAAAGTCAGGCCGGCCGCTGAAACCATCCACGGCTCCCAGCCGATGGAGTGATGTACTGTGAACAACACAACCATTAAACCAAGTACCAGCAGTGATTGATTCCACAACTTGCGGTCCTTGTATACGGCTTTTTCGTGGAATTCGCCCTGCGGTGTAACCGCCAATTGTTTACGAAACAAAAAGCGCAACATGAACAACACGGTAACCCATGCGAAGAAAGTCATACCACCCATGTGCACCAGGAAGGTATTGAAGTCGATGCCCTTGGCCGAGCCGATCATCAGGTTAGGTGGATCACCGACCAGTGTTGCGACACCGCCGGTATCAGACAGCAATGCTGCGGCCAGCAGAAAGGGTATGGGTGTGACTTTCATTGCGCGGGCAATGAGGATAATCAAGGGACCAAAAATTACCACCGTGGTGACGTTGTCAAGCAGCAGGGAAAGTACAGTTACAGAGGTTCCAAGCAGCACCATCAACATGAATTGTCTGCCCTTACTGATCCTGGCCATGTAGTTAGCCATGGCCTCAAAACCACCAGTGGGAATCATGATGGAGACGATTGCCATCATACAACCCAGCAGGAATACAACATTCCAGTCGATGGCGAGAACCGCAAGATGTGAATCATAAAAGCCGTAATACTGACCTGAGATGATCATCATAATAGCGCCCATCATTGCGAACTTGGCGCGATGGAAACCGTGAAGTGTCTCTGTGAAAATGCCGACAAATGTGAGTGCTAGAATGATTCCCGAAATCATCATCGAGTCGTTCATGACAAGGGTTTCTGTCATTTTTTATGGTCTCCTGGTGAATTTTAGTCTGTAGGACGAGTGAAGGTTTCCATCTATTATGCACTGAACTATACATTTTTCTCAATTTATCGACAAACCCTGGTATTGCAGGTATGTCCGATTATCCATGCAACATCAGAGTCCTTCATTACATATCCGAAGATGCAATCCGGAATTGTTTGTTTTAGAATATATCTCTTAATTCGAATAAAGAGATATGTTTCACTGGAGTTTATGAACATGAGTAATTACCTGTTTACTTCGGAATCCGTTTCCGAGGGTCATCCGGACAAAGTTGCCGATCAGATTTCTGATGCGGTCCTGGATGCCATTATCAAAGAAGATTCAGCTGCCCATGTGGCTTGCGAAACCTTTATCAAGACCGGTGTCGCCATAGTGGGTGGTGAAATCACCACTGACGCCTGGGTGGATTTGGAAGAAATTATACGTAAAGTGATTGTGAAGATTGGTTATGACTCTTCCGAGGTTGGCTTTGATGGCCACACCTGTGGTGTCATCAATATCATTGGCAAGCAATCCAGTGATATCAGTCAGGGTGTTGACCGCCAATCGCCGGAAGAGCAGGGCGCGGGCGATCAGGGTTTGATGTTTGGGTATGCTTCGAATGAAACCGACGTGTTGATGCCGGCCCCCATTTATTACGCCCATGAGTTGGTCAAGAAACAGGCGGACGTACGCCGGAATTCAAGTGATGGACAATTTCATTTACGTCCAGATGCAAAAAGCCAGGTGACCTTTCGTTACCAGGATGACAAACCGGTTGGTATTGATGCGGTTGTGCTGTCTACCCAACATCATAGAGATTCCACGCAAGCGCAAATCAGAGAGCTTGTAATGGAGGAAATCATCAAACCAGTATTGCCGTCAAACTGGTTGGACGAGAACACCAAATACCACATTAACCCAACAGGCCGGTTTGAAATTGGTGGGCCAGTGGGTGATGCCGGTTTGACCGGGCGCAAGATTATTGTGGATACCTATGGCGGCATGGCCCGTCATGGTGGCGGTGCTTTCTCCGGAAAAGACCCATCCAAGGTGGATCGTTCTGCAGCTTATGCTTCGCGTTATGTAGCCAAAAATATCGTTGCTGCAGGCCTGGCAGACCGAATTGAAATCCAGGTGTCTTATGCCATTGGCGTGGCTGAGCCCACATCAATTGGCATAGATACCTTCGGCTCGGAAAAAATTCCGGCTGAGCAGATTGAACAACTGGTACGGGAGCATTTTGACCTGACCCCGTACGGCATCATTACGGCGCTTGATTTGATCAAGCCCATTTACACCCCGCTGGCGGCTTATGGCCATATGGGCAGGGAAGATTTGAACGTCAGCTGGGAAAAGACTGACAAAGCAGACGAGTTGCGTAAAGCCGCTGGCCTGTAAGCAAGAGGAACAATGAAATGAATGCAGTGATTGAAGAAATAAGTAAACAGAATTACTACGTTGCCGATATCGAGCAGGCTGGTTTTGGGCGTAGGGAAATAGCGATTGCCGAAACGGAAATGCCCGGTTTGATGGCGGTGCGTAAAGAGTATGGTGAAGAACAGCCGCTTAAAGGTGCCCGCATTGCCGGCAGCTTGCACATGACCATTCAGACCGCAGTGCTGATTGAAGCACTCAAGGCGCTGGGCGCGGAAATCCGTTGGGCTTCCTGCAATATTTACTCTACCCAGGATCATGCAGCGGCTGCGATTGCGGCGGGTGGTACACCAGTATTTGCCTTCAAGGGTGAAAACCTCGATGAATACTGGGAGTTTACCCACCGTATTTTTGACTGGGGCAATGGTGACGGTGACGAAAATTTCGCCAACATGATTCTTGATGACGGTGGTGATGCCACCTTATTGCTTTACCTGGGCGCACAAGCCGAGCAGGATCCTTCAATACTGGATAAGCCGGATAGTGAAGAACAGGTTGCATTGTTTAATGCGATCAAAAAGCGCTTGGACCTGCGTCATGGCTGGTATGCAAAAGCACTCTCAAAGATTCAGGGTGTGACTGAAGAAACCACGACCGGTGTAAAACGCCTTTATGAAATGGCAAAGGAAGGTACATTGCCATTCCCCGCCATCAACGTGAATGACTCAGTGACCAAATCGAAATTCGATAATCTTTACGGTTGCCGTGAGTCCCTGGTCGATGGTATCAAGCGTGCCACCGATGTGATGATCGCCGGTAAGACTGCCGTTGTTGCCGGTTATGGCGATGTGGGCAAGGGCTGTGCACAGTCTCTCCGCGGACTTGGAGCAACGGTGTGGATCACTGAAATTGATCCGATTTGTGCCTTGCAGGCTGCCATGGAGGGTTACCGTGTTGTGACCATGGAAGATGTCGTTGATAAGGCAGATATTTTTGTGACCGCGACTGGAAACTTCCACATTCTTAGCCATGACCACCTGGCGGCGATGAAAGATCAGGCTATTGTCTGCAATATTGGCCACTTCGATAATGAAATCGACGTAGCCAGCCTCAAGCAATACGATTGGGAAAATATCAAACCGCAGGTGGATCACATTATTTTCCCGGACGGCAAACGTATCATTCTGCTGGCAGAAGGACGTCTGGTAAATCTGGGTTGTGCCACTGGCCACCCGAGTTTTGTGATGTCGAATTCCTTTACCAACCAGGTACTGGCGCAAATCGAGCTGTGGAAGTACCCGGAGCGGTATAAAAATGATGTTTATGTGTTGCCAAAGCATCTTGACGAAAAAGTTGCACGACTGCATTTGGGTCGTATTGGTGCCAGGTTGACACGTCTGACTGAGGTACAGGCGAGTTACATCAGTGTGGATGCAGACGGCCCTTACAAGCCGGATCATTACCGCTACTAATGATGAACCCGCATATCGCACCAATACCCCGGCGCCAGCTTGTTCAGATGCGATTGGACTTGGGCTTCCTTCAACCAATAGCTATGGCTATTGGTCTCAGTCCAGCCCGGCGCCCAGTCACACCTGTCCGGCGTGAGCACCGAGGTATTGGCACGATATGCGGGTTAAGCGTAATGAACCCGCATATCGCACCAATACCCCGGCGCCCAGTCACACCTGTACAGCGCCAGCACCGGAGTATTGGCACGATATGCGGGTTAAGTGAAACCATGTGGGGTCAGACTCAAATGTGTTTAATTTTTGTGTGGCTATTGATTGGTCTGTGCAGCATTTGAATCTGACCGCTGCCAGAGAGTTGTGCTGTCCCGGGTGCTGCCTGGGATGGTGTCTGCAAGTTTAGTCGTATCAGCATGAATATTAAAAAAACAAACGTCCCCATCTCGTTTGAGTTTTTCCCGCCACGCTCAGCGGAGCAAAAACTGGTACTGGAGTCCACCTGGCAGAAGCTTTCCAGGCTCAAGCCACGCTACCTGTCTGTAACATTCGGGGCAGGTGGTTCCACCCTGGATGCAACTTTACAAACGGTTTCTGATTTGCTGGAGAAATCCGGTGTTCCTGTGGCACCACATATTTCCTGCATGGCGAAGGACCGCGATATGCTTCACCGCTTGCTGGAGACGTACAAACAAGCGGGTGTTGAGCGTTTGGTCGTTCTGCGTGGTGACCGGCCTGAAGGCGTCAGTGGTCCTGGCCCGTTTCAGTACGCCAGTGACCTGGTCAGGTTTGTGCAAGAACTATTTCCTGACGAATTTCATATCGAGGTGGCTTGCTACCCGGAGTTCCATCCGGAATCTGTATCCCCTGCTACCGAGTTCAAATACTTCAAAGAAAAAGTGGACGCGGGTGCTGATGGTGCCACCACACAGTATTTCTACAACACAGATTGCTATTTCCAGTTCCTGGACGATTGTGAACGCAACGGTATCGATATTCCGATCACACCAGGCATCATGCCGATCACAAATTACGACAGTCTGGTCAGATTTTCAGCCATGTGCGGTGCTGAAATTCCACGTTGGATACGCAAACGCCTGGAGTCTTACGGTGGTGATGGCGCGTCGATCCGGGAGTTTGGTCTGGATGTGGTCACCAAGCTCAGCGAGCGACTGCTCGACGGTGGTGCGCCGGGGTTGCACATTTATACGCTCAATCGCGCTAATGCGACCATGCGCTTGTGGCAACGCTTGAATCATCTCTAAAACCGAACGGGGTCAGATTCAAATGCAGCGAACATTGCTAAATAATCAAGCAGAAATCAAGTGCATTTGAGTCTGACCCCTGCCTTATAATAGTCAAGCAGAAGTCAGATGCATTTGAGTCTGACCCCTGCCTTTTTGCGCCCCCTGCCCTTTGGACCTCTAATGCTCCACATTGCCCATCAGGGCGCCCTCTGGTTCACCTTCTTCACGATAAATCAAAATGGTCATCTGACCATCGGTATCAATACTGGCCCGGTACATGCCTTCTGAATTAAATGGGGTGGTGATATTACCCTTACGGTCCATGGCTATAACTCCACCTTCACCGCCAGCCTTTACGAGAATGTCATTGATCACCGTATCGGCGGCCACGGCTAGCGTTGCACCAAGCTCAACCCGGTTGCAGATGTTATAGGCCACCACATGGCGAATAAAGTATTCGCCGTGACCAGTCGCACTTACTGCACAGCTGTTGTTGTTGGCATAGGTGCCAGCGCCAATGATCGGGGAGTCACCAACACGCCCCCAACGCTTGTTGGATGTTCCTCCGGTGGAGGTGCCTGCAGCCAGATTGCCATGCTTGTCCAGCGCCACGGCACCAACAGTAGAGAACCACTGATCATGCTGGTCTTCTGCTAGCGAATCTTGACCGGTAGTTTCCTTGGTTTCAGATTCTGCCGCTTTGATGCGTTGAAGCTGTTGCCAGCGAAAATCGGTGTGGAAGTAGGCCGGGTCCATCATCTCAAAGCCTTGCTGACGGGCAAATGCTTCCGCACCTTCACCCATCAACATGACGTGTTCTGATGCTGTCATGACTTTCAAGGCCAGGTTGATCGGGTTCTTGATATGTGAGACTGATGCAACGGCACCGGCGTTCAAACCCGCGCCTTCCATGATGGATGCATCCATTTCATTTGCTCCTGCCGCATTAAAAACAGCACCTTTGCCGGCATTGAATAAGGGTGAATCCTCCATGACATTGATAGCAGCAATGACAGCGTCGGTACTGTTCGCCCCGTCCGATAGTTGTTGGTAGCCTGTTTCAAGGGATTCTTTAAGAATTGCGCGGATTGCGGCCTCTTTGCCGGCAGTCATACTGTCTTTTGTGATCGTACCGGCACCACCATGGATAACCAGGGCTAGTGGTGATTGTGCCAAAACCGTACTCACACTGAGTATCCCGGTGACAAATACAATGAAAATGGTTTTGTTGATGGGGCTGGCAATCTGTTCATGCATGTTACTTCCAGGGTTGGCTCAATGGGTCATGTGTAGTCATTCAATGTTGGCAATACGGATCGAACTGGTCAAGATCGCATTCCTGCCCAATACAGGCCGGCATAGATTTTTGGGTCCAGCATAAGGCCTTCCGTTATACGTGCTTGCAACCACTCTGCGGCGCTTTGTAACGGCACATGGTGAACGGTGATGTCTTCGTTGCCATCGCCGCCACCGGGTCCGACGCGTTCAAGCCCACAGGCAAAAAAGATAGTAACCATTTCATTGGCCATACCGGGACTGCTTGGGCACGTCAATAGTTCCTCGAGAACACTGGCACGATATCCGGTTTCTTCGATCAATTCTCGTTGCGCAGCTGTCTTAAGCGTCTCTTCACGATCGTCGGTATCACCAACCAAGCCGGCGGGCAATTCCATTACCCGGCTTTTGACCGGGATACGGTACTGTTCTACAAGTACCAGCTCGCCGGCATCGGTTACCGGTACCAGCACGACAACACCTCGGGCATTGGTGCGGAAAGCGTATTCCCAGCTCTCACGTTCTTTTAAACCTAGATAGCGCCCGCTATAATGGACTTTTTCACTATTTGACACAGAATTTCCCATTGCTCTGATAAACTGCGCCGATTGTATCCCAAGTACTCTTTTAAGGTAGCCCAGAAAGAAGATTGGGGGCTCAGACTTAAATGCATTACGTGAAATGATTGGGGTCAAAATAATCGGGGTCAGACTCAAGTGCGTACAACGCTGTGTGATAATTGATGTGTAAGCGAAGCATTTGACTCTGCCCCCAGGTTTCTGGTCCCAAGCTTTACCAAACTTCGAGTCATATTTCGATGGAACCAAAGCTTGAGTTGCCGATCATAGTGAGCGGAAATAAAAGGACAACCATGTTGAACAAAACAGCTATTACCTTCGTGCTGGCAGTCAGCCTTATGATCAGCAGTCTGCCTTTGGCAGCACAGACCGAAACATTGGTTGCCTTGCCGGATAATGTGCCCGGCTTGTTGCTTAAGACCAATACTGCTTACGTTGCCAAAGACTACCTGACCTTTCGCAAAGCACTGGAGCGTTTGCATAAAATGCGCCCCAATAATAGTGAGTACATGTACCAATTAGTTGTTGCCCATGCCTTGCTGGATGAGAAACAACAGGCTTATGACCTGATGTTGCGCATGCAACAGCAGGGTCTCGCTTATGATTTCAGCAGGTCAGACAGCACCCAGAACATCAAAAACACCGAGGTTTTTGACTATGTAAATGACTTGATGAAAAGTGCCGCAGACCCGATGGGTATATCCGAGACTGTATTCACGTTAGCGGATAGTGTGGTTTGGCCCGAAACCATAGCCTGGGATGAAAGCCGTCAAAGGTTCTTGGTTGGTACAGTAACCGAAGGCAGTATCCTTGCGGTTGACAAGGATGGCCAGCTCACTGAGCTACTCAAAGCCAACCAGGAAAACGGCATGTGGGCCGTTCTCGATATTCTGGTTGATCAAACACGTAATCGCCTGTGGGTAAGCAGTGCAGCCATGCCGGTGTTTTCAGGTTTTGATCCAGTTGACAAAGGACGGTCAGCTTTATTCGAGTTCAACCTGGAAACCTTGCAGTTGATTCACCGTTACCCGGTACCGGTCGACGGACGCCCCCATGTCCTCGGTAGCATGGCGCAAAGCCCTAACGGTGATGTTTTCATCGTGGATCGAGCCTTGCCGATCATATACGCCAAGCCAGCAGGGGAACAAAAACTCAAAGCAGTGATGGCAACAAGAGACATGATTAGCATGCGTGGAATTACCATGCAGCCTGACGGAAGTGTGATGTATGTGGCTGATCGCGAGATGGGCATAATGGTGATAGACATTAATACCGGTCGTGTCGCTAAACTGGCCGTTCCTACAACCCTCAATTTGGGTGGCATAGATGGATTGTACTTGTGGAATAACCACCTGATCGTTATTCAAAATGGCATCAAGCCACAACGCGTCATGCGTCTTCAGCTTGATGCAACAGGAACACAGGTTGCAGCAGTGGCACCATTGGCGGTTGCGCAGCCGGAATTCGACTTTCCCAGTTTTGGCACAGTACGGGGAGAAGACCTGTACTATTTTGCGAATAGTCAGTCGACACTTGGTGAGGCACAGAAAAAGGCCGTTAAGGTTCTGCGTACACCGATAAACTCCAGCAATAATCTGGCACCACCAGATATGCAGGGCTACCCCAAACAAAAACCAGAGTCAATCGAGGCCCGACCTAAGAGTATTGAAAAGAAGCCTTGAGTTGTTTGTGAGTGATGTCACCTGAGTGTTCAAACAAACCCATTTTAAGTGTGTGTTTGAAGCCTGTTTGATATATGGACCGAATGGTTCTATAGTCATCAGACTATGACGCTCGGAAGACCCCTCGAATTTGACCCTGAAATCGCCCTTAAGTCTGCGATGGATTTGTTTTGGTGTGAGGGGTATAAATCAAGCTCATTGCAAAATTTAATTTCAGTCATGAAATTATCAAAGAGCTCTTTTTACCAGACATTCAAGAGTAAACAGGCCCTGTTTCAGTTATGTCTTCAATATTACAGGGAGGTGTTGGTAGAACAACTGAGCCTGGAGTTAATCGAGTCACGCTCGGGCAAGGTTTTTATCAGGTCTGTATTTGAAAATATTGCCAACGAAACAGATAAAACAACGCCACCAAAGGGTTGTTTGTTAATGAATACCGCCAACGAGTTTTCCCAAACTGACACCGAAATTGCCCGGTTGGTCAGTTCAAGTATCCAGAGCATCACAAGTGTTTTCGAACTGGCGGTTAAACAATCCCAATCAAATGGTGAAATTCCAGGTGTTCAAAACCCGGGACAACTTGCTTCCTATCTTGTCAACAGTATTTGCGGCTTGAGAAATATGATAAAAGCGGGTGCAGAACGTACGCAGGTAGACCAGATTGTTGAGCTAACCTTGTCCATACTGGATTGATTTTTTTTAACTAAATATGGACCAATCAGTCCATTAAATCTAAGGAAAAACATAATGAAATTTACTTTACATACGCTGGAAACTGCCCCAAGTGAAAGCAAGCCATTGCTGGATGATTCTCTGAAGTCTTTCGGTATGATCCCGGGTCTTCATGCAGTGATGGCCGATTCAGCCCCCGTACTGAGTGCTTACAAGCAGTTACATGAGTTGTTTCAGCAAACCAGCTTTGATGCGGAAGAGATGACCGTTATCTGGCAGACCGTCAATGTTGAACACGAATGTAATTATTGTGTGCCAGCACACACGGGCATTGCACACATGATGAAAATTGATCCGGCCATAACAGAAGCCTTGCGGGAACAAAAAGAATTACCCACTGAAAAGCTACAGGCGCTTCATTTAACCACACTGGCTTTGGTTCGTAACCGTGGGCACTTGAGCCAGGAGGAGCGAGCCAGGTTTTATGCAGCAGGATATGAAAATCTTCACCTACAGGAAATTGTGCTTGGAATTGCACAAAAAGTGATGAGCAACTACATCAATCATTTTGCAGAAACCCCGACCGATGCCATGTTCAAAGAATTTACCTGGAGTAAGTGAGTAAGTTGATTTTGATGCCAACGTTGCAGCTTTTAATGTCAATATTGGATACCTGTTTGATTACTTGACCAATGAGTATTTACAGTACTGAGTCAGGGATGAAAATCCCTGACTTACACCCCACCCTGCCTGGGCGCGACAAAACTGGTTTTCGCAATCGGTTGCCAGCACTCGGTGCATCCATCTAAAGGATTCCACGGTATAAGCAGAGAGATCCCTATGCCGTTTGTAAACAACGCCGCCTGAGCATTCCACCGAATTCCATTTCGTCAAACAAACGGTTAAGGCGGGCTTCATCCACCTCGCTACGGGTCACATCCGGGTTTTCAAGTGCTGAAGGTACCCGGGTTTCGATAAGCGTAAGGCGATGTGCCAGTTCTGCTGCGTCTCTGTGTTCATTCAGTTTTTTATGCAACGATTTAGCACCACGAATGCGCAGGTGCTGAACTTCATCAATCCGCTCCCACAACGTATCCAGGTCCGTAAAATGACTTAACAAAGCGGCAGCCGATTTTGGTCCCACCCCAGGCACTCCAGGGATGTTGTCAACGCTGTCGCCGGTTAATGCAAGAAATTCCGCAATCTGTTCGGGAAATACACCAAATTTATCCTTGATTTTAGCGTGACTGAGTTTCTGGTTGCGGGTGAAATCCCACCAGGTATCATGCTTTGAAATTAGTTGGGTGAGGTCTTTGTCGCTGCTGATAATACACACCGGGTGACCACGTTCCCGCCAGTGCCTGGCCAGGGTGCCAATCAGGTCATCTGCTTCATAGCGCTGGTCAACAAAGCAACTCAGCCCCATCGATTCGGCGATATTTCTGGCCCACTTGAACTGGCGCTTTAATTCTTCAGGTGCTGGGTCGCGATTGGCTTTATATGCCGGGTAAATTTCATTGCGGTAGCTCTTGCTCAAGGATTCATCAAATGCTATCCCGATGTGATCGGCCTTGGTTTCTTCGAGCAGACTACAGAGGAAACCGGTAAAACCATAGGTTGCATTGGTGGGTTCGCCCGCCGAGTTGACGAACTCATCAGAAATTGAAAACCAGGCACGAAATATATAGATGCTGGCATCAACGAGGTAAACGGGTTGTAGGCTCATAAGCCGTATATCTTATACAAAGTTAACCCAAAGAACAGCGTGCAACTTGAAACTACACCAACAACGATTCACCTTGTTCGACACGTCTGCGCAAAACACTGTTGCGTGGGAAATGTGCCAGCAGGAACTCCATCTGGTCAGTGAGAATCTGTCGGCCTTGTAAATAGACGTACTCTGCATGGGTGGGACAAAACGGGATCGCAAGCAGCTCCATACCGGCCTGTTCCGGTGTCTGGCCAGCCTTGTGGTTGTTGCATCGTTTACAGGCGGTGACGACATTAACCCAACGGTCTTGCCCTCCCTGGCTCAACGGATGGACGTGATCCCTTGAAAGCAAGAAGTTTGGAAACTGTTGGCCACAATAAAGACATAGGTTCTGATCACGGCGGAATAGGGATTGATTGCTTAATGGAGGGTAGTAATTTGCAGCGAACAGGTGTTTGTGGGGATGCTGGCCCTGGGTAGCGATGATGGCATCGACACCGATAATGCTTTGACAGCCGCTGAGCGCGTTAATGCCGCCGTGGATATGATAAAGCGTTTCGCCGAGGGAGTATGAAACCTGGTCAAGCGTGATCAGCTTGACGGCATCCTGGTACCCGATCCATTCCATTGGCATGCCGGATACATCAGTGCGTAGAACTCGCTGTTGTAAATCCATAACCTCCCTTTAGAAATTGGTCCGCAAATATCCGTTGACACCTGATGTTGTGTTGCTTTACCTCTCAATAGCTGTATATCTTGTTTTGGAAGCAATCGCAAGCGAAAATTGGATATGGTCTTTATATTCGTGGACAAAGTCCA
The DNA here is from genome assembly GCA_021772935.1 of Gammaproteobacteria bacterium. GTDB lineage: Bacteria > Pseudomonadota > Gammaproteobacteria > Xanthomonadales > SZUA-36 > SZUA-36. Next base: position 78,582 of record JAJFLA010000042.1, on the reverse strand, counting down.
GACCTTGTCAACGCGAACCTGCGGCTTGTTAGTGTTGTCACAGTCTCATCGTTTCAATCAAATTTAGGTGACAAAATGGTATTACGCAGAATACTACTGCTTTTGGCCCTGGTATCGGTGACAAGCCCGACACTGGCCGCTTTGCCGGTGGCTATTGACGGGGCGCCATTGCCGTCGCTAGCACCCGTACTTAAGGAAGTAACGCCTTCGGTCGTAAATGTTAATACAAAAACCCGGGTTAGGGTTCGTAGTCCCTTGCTGGATGATCCCATTTTCAGGCGTTTTTTTAGCGTGCCCGATGTTCCTCGTGAACGTGTTTCACAAAGTCTTGGTTCGGGTGTCATCGTAGATGCGGAAAAGGGCTATGTGTTGACCAATAATCACGTCATAGCCGGTGCTGATGAAATTGCGGTTGGGCTCAAGGATGGACGTAGCCTTGAAGCAAAACTGATCGGCACTGACCCTGATACCGATCTGGCGGTTATCCAGATTCCGGCCGAACATCTGACCGCACTACAACTGGCAGCCACGGATGAGTTACAAGTTGGGGACTTTGTTGTTGCAGTCGGTAACCCGTTCGGCCTGGGTCAGACCGTGACCTCCGGTATTGTAAGTGCACTGGGGCGCACAGGTTTACGTGGCCTTGAATATCAGAACTTCATCCAGACGGATGCTTCCATCAACCCTGGCAACTCCGGTGGTGCGCTGATCAATTTGCGTGGTGAACTGGTGGGTATCAACAGTGCCATATTTACACCCAGCGGCGGCAATGTGGGTATCGGTTTTGCTATTCCATCCAGCATGGCCCGTTACGTGATGGAGCAACTGATACAGTTTGGTGAAGTGCGTCGCGGAACCCTCGGTGTATTTGTACAGGATCTGACCACTGAACTGGCCGGTGCTTTTGCCGTGGACGCAGGTCAAGGTGTGCTTGTAGCTGAGATTGTCGCAGGGTCAGCGGCTGAGGATGCGGGTTTACAGCCAGGGGATGTTATTGTCCGCATGGCAAATCGCACCATCAATAGTGCGCAAGACTTTCACAATGCCGAGGGCCGACTTGCAATAGGTGAGTCATTGCAAGTTGAATTTCTAAGGGAAGGTCTTAGTCAAACCACGCCGTTGGTTATCCAGTCCGTGCCGGTAATAGATGGTGCTGAACTGGATCACCGTCTGGTGGGGGCGCGGTTTACAGGATTGACCTTGAAACACAAGCAACAGAATCTTTCTGGCATATTGCTGGATGAACTTGCTCCGCGTAGCCGCCTTGCCCGTGAAGGGCTTGTTGCGGGCGATATCATTACCGGTGTCAACCGGCAACGGGTTCATAACCTGGCCGATTTTACACAGGCACTTGAAGAGAAACATGGCAGTATACTGTTGCAAATCAGGCGAAGAGGAAGGTCTTATGTCGCACGAATCGACTAAAAGCCCACCTATTGCATACCGAAGACCGCTGCAATATGTCGACTTAACGGTACAATTGACAGAACGGCCCAGACTGAGCATTTTGACATGAGCAATCCATTTAGCAGCAGCGACGGTGGCCTGTCGCTTTATCCGGTGAGTCCAACCAATTTCGAAGACTGGCTGACGGGCCTGTCAGAACTTCAGCAGAAATGGTTGAAGGCCGCCGGCTTCCGTGCACTTGCGGGTGAGGTATGCAGTCTTCCAGACAACCATGGTGAATTACATGGCTATGCATTTGGTATGACGGAACAAGGCTGGCTGTATCAGCTTGCCCCTTTACCAGCGAAACTGGCAGCAGGCAATTACCGGTTGGTAACAGACTGGGAGCCTGAGCAACGATTGCAGGCCAGTCTCGGCTGGGGTTTGGCCTGTTACCAGTTTGATTTGTATCGCAAGGCATCAAAAGAGATGCCGTCATTGGCCCTCGATGACGATATTGCCACCGATGTAGTGCGCTTATTATCAGCACAATCGTTGGTGCGTGACCTGATTAATACCCCGACTGAAGATCTGGGGCCGGCTCAGCTGGCAGATGCCATGCGGGTGCAAGCAGATCAGTTTGGTGCCCGTATGTCAGTGGTCCATGGTGTGGATCTGTTGAGCAATAATTTCCCCGCCATCCATGCCGTCGGACGGGCTTCCCATCGTGAACCACGTCTGTTAAAAATGGAGTGGGGTAAAGAAAACCAGCCATTACTGGCGCTTTGTGGCAAGGGGGTTTGTTTTGACACCGGCGGCCTGAACCTTAAACTTGGTGCTGGTATGGCACTGATGAAAAAGGATATGGGTGGTGCAGCACATGTTTTGGCGCTGGCTCGTCTGATCATGCAGGCACAGTTGCCAGTACGCTTGATGGTATTGATTCCAGCGGTGGAAAATGCGGTGTCCGGAAATGCATATCGTCCGGGTGATGTGATCGCTACACGCAAGGGCCTGAGCGTTGAAATCGGCAATACCGATGCTGAAGGGCGTGTTGTGCTGGCTGATGCACTCAGCTACGCCTGTGAGTCTGAGCCTGATCTGGTGATAGATTTTGCGACCCTAACCGGTGCTGCACGAGTCGCATTAGGCACTGATTTGCCACCCATATTCAGTAATAATATTTCGATTGCAAATGAGATTACTGCAACAGGTGAGCTTGAAGAGGACCCACTATGGGTTATGCCCCTTTACCAGCCCTACAAGGAATTGTTAAAAAGCCAAATCGCTGACTTGAACAATATGGGTAATACTGCTTACGGTGGTTGTATCACTGCAGCCCTGTTTTTAGAATATTTCGTGACCACGCAAACTGACTGGGTGCATATCGATACCTTTGGCTGGAATCAAACTGCCCGGCCTGGCCGTCCGCTTGGTGGCGAAGCCTTGGGGCTCAGGGCGGTGTTTCATTATTTGAAAAAGCGTTATTGCTGAGCCCGTAAACTGGGCACTAGTAAGAGGCACCGTCCACATGGCGGACCGGGATTTGATCGAGACTGAGCCCTGTCATCATGCGCGCATTGATGCCCATTCTTTCGGTATATTCAGGATCAATGCTTTCCCAGTGTGTTGTGCAACCGCAGGTCTTGCAGCGACAGAACTGTATTGATTTATCTCCCCAGATATATGTGTCAATAGCGCTCCTGGGGCACTTAATCGTCACGTTAGCTGGGTTGTAATAGGCCCAGAGCCCGCCAATCTTTGTACACACTGAACAATTGCAGACGCTGATGTTTTCCGGTGGCGTGGGGACATTCAATTTAACAGCGCCACAATGGCAGCTTGCTTTAATCATTAGCGTAATTTTCCTGGTTGAGGCTCAAAATAAATAAAACCAATCGGCGCATTTACAAAAGTACGAAACTGGCAATAGCCACCCCGGAGGTGACCAGGGATAGCAGCACGATGTAGCTGATTCCAATCACAGCGAATTTACCAATGGTCAGCAACCAGTTTTGCTGAAAGACCACGCGCAATGAAACTAACATATAAACCGGGATCCAGATACTGATAATGGTTATTACCCACCCAGTACCCGTTGAGGCTGAGAGGTAACCGTATTTAGTGAAGGTTGTACTGGCTATGTTGGCAAGCAATATCAAAACCAGGCTGACAAAAAGGAAGGCATGATTGTGCAATGAAAAAATCAGGTGTTCGACGTAGAAGCGTTTTGCGAACAGGTACCAGAACTTGAAAATAAGGGCCACAACCGGCAGTAGTACGAACATGGTAGCAGGCAGGATGTCGAAAACCTTATCAATAATCAGGTTGGGGTTCTCATTGATTTGCTCTGCTTTTTGCGGCGACCCTTCGATCTCGTCGTTAATGCGGTCATTGAGCCAGTCCGGTAACCACTTGATAGCAACCGGGTTGGTTTCGCGGTCCCAGGGTTGGTCATTAAACTGTATATCTTCCAAGCTAAAGCCGGGGTTATCCACTTCTTCATCGTCCATTTTTGCCAAGGCCTGGTCGATATCGATTTGCGCGCGCACATTTTCGGGTAGATTAGCCAGCGCGTCTGCCACCTCTTGTTGTTCCTGTGTAGTATCTGTAATGATATGAATTGCGCCGTCATCATTATCTATGCCATTGATCGATATTACGTCACTTGAAAGCAATGCCGCCAACAGGAAAAAAACAATGCTGGAGAATATATACAAACGCATGGGTGGCGCGTAGCGAAACCGACGACCTTCCATATAGTCCCGGGTCAAGCGCCCCGGTTTGAAAAGGAGTGGTTTGAGTGTACGCATAAAACGCGAATCCAGGTCCAGTAAATCCTCCATCAAATCCCTCAGCAGGGCTGGGAAAAAGCGCATGAAATTTCGATCAGGTTGACCGCAGAAATAACAGAACGGGCCTTTGAGTACGGTGCCGCAATTTAAGCATTGCACCGACCCTGCGAGCTTTTTCGTGGCTAAGGAAAGTGATGGATCGCCCGCAGTTATCATAGCTTGAGCGTCCGTAAGTTTTTCTGAAGTTACTTGCTGTTCAGATTTCATCTAGCCACCGCTGTTTTACCCATCTTGTTAGCCTCATGTACTACAATGCCTGATACCCTCCAGATTGTAGTCAGTATCGAGAGTAGTGTTCTATATTGTATGAGGTTTAAGCATAAGCATAACGGCTTAGTTGCAAGGCGTCATTGAGCAGTCTTAGAAAATCTGTTTCAAGTGATGACAAAGCTGCAAATAGCCATTAAGTTTGTGCCTGAAAGACGTCTCTCAAATTCGCCATGGACAGCGTTACAACTTTTGACAAGAGACCCACTATTGCCTGCAAGTCGCGCCTTGCATTGATAAAAATTGAGAGGTTCCTAAATGCCAAAACGTATGGAACGCAACACTGGTATAAAAACAAATAAAAAAAAACATCAGGCTGAAGTTTTCCGTACTTTACAACTGGCTATTCCGGTTATCGTGGGTATGGTTGCCAGTTTTAGCATGAATTTTGTCGATACACTGATGGCTGGCAGGTTGCCAGAAAAAGAAATAGCTCTGGCGGGTATAGCGACGGGGGGGGCTATATGGTCGGCTGTGTTGATGTTCATATTAGGTGTGTTGATGGCGGTACAACCGGTTGTTGCACAACTGGATGGCTCTGGTAACCGGTCTGAAGGCGGTGCTGCTGCACGCCAGTCGATGTGGATTGCATTGTTTGTCTCATTGCCGTTCGTGTTCGTTTTGTTGTCAGGTGGGCCAATGTTGCAATGGATGGCGGTTGGCGCTGATATCGTGCCAACGGCAGTTAAATATATGAGCGCGTTGACTTGGGGGGCGCCAGCAATGTGCTTGCTACTCATGTTGCGCTTTTTTAGCGAGGGTAGTGGTTTTACCCGCTTGACCATGTACATGGGTTTACTGGGCGTCATGTTAAACGTTCCACTCAATTATGTGTTGATGTTTGGCAAGTTTGGCTTACCAGAATTCGGTGCGCAAGGATGTGGGTTTGCCACCTCCATTGTGATCTGGGTGCAGCTGTTTGTGGTGTTTTATTACATCCGCTGGCATGGTCATTTTAAAGAATTTCAATTGTTTCAGCGTTGGGACTGGCCGCAGTGGGTCCCCATATTGAATCTGCTTAAAATTGGTTTGCCAATTGGAATGGGTATATTTGTGGAAGGCAGCTTGTTTGTTGGTGCAGCGTTGCTTATAGCCCGCCTCGGTGCTTTGCCTGCTTCGGCCCACTTGATTGCGATTAACTATTCCGCCCTGATGTTCATGGTGCCGCTGGGCCTTGCCAGTGCGGTAACGACCCGGGTAGGCAATGCCCTCGGCAGGGGTGAGCCTGAGGCCGCACGATATGCGGGCTTGATTGGACTGGGAATCGTGCTTTTCACTCAAACACTGGGGGCAACAACCATGTTGCTTATTCCCGAGTTCATTGTGCGGATTTATACCGATGATGCGGCGATTACGTCAATCGCTGTAGGATTGCTTTTTTATTCCGCCATTTTCCAGTACGCAGATGGTATCCAAATTTGCGCTGCAGGTGCGTTACGTGGCCTGAAGGACACGCTGGTACCCATGTATATCAATATATTGTCCTATTTACTAATTGGATTGAGTGTCGGCTATTACCTAACGTTCAATCAAGCCATGGGGCCTGCTGGAATGTGGATCGGCATGATTGTTGGTCTGTCTTTTGGCGCGGTTTTATTGCTGGGGCGCTTTCTGCATAAAAGCAGCAAGCTGGTACGTTTAGGGGCCGGCGTTTAGATGGGCGTTAGCTAACCCTGGCTTTATGATAGGGGCTACAGCCATCCCCGCGAAAGCAGGGATGGCGTTGCGATATTAACTTTCGGTCTCGCTTGGCACCGGGGTTTCTGGTGAGATACGGTTTTTAAGCTGTTGCAATTCGGCTTCAATAACCGGGTCAGTCGGTGCTTCTTCTGCTACCCACGTGTTGATCGCCTCACCGCCGACCTCATAAGAACGAACACGGGCTTCAAGTCTTTCTACCTGTGATTGCAAGCGGTCGAAGCGACCCATGGCGCGGCGGATTTTCCGTTCAGCGGGTGAAATATCGGGCTCAGTGTTTCCAGCATGCTCTTTTCCTGACGGAGCTTTACGTAACGTTATCTCTTTCAGTTTTGTCTTAGCTTCAACCAGCTTGTTTTTGAGCTTGGCCATGTCGAATTCAAGCTGCGTTATACGGGCGTCAAGATTTTGAGATTCATCAGTGGCGGAATGCAATGCCTGCTCAAGATCTGCTTTGGCCTTTAGAGCGGTCCGGGCTAAATCATCGCGGTTGGTTGCCACAGATTTTTCCGCACGCGCCGTCCATTCCTCAATTTCGCGATCATATCGCTCTTTCAAACGTTGCAGGTGAGTTTGTTCGGCAAGAAGGTCGGCACTGGCCAGGCGGGCGTCTTCGGAGGCATCTTCCATGTCGCGGATGAGGGCTCTTAAGAGTTTTTCCGGGTCTTCTGCTTTCTCAAGCAGTGAATTTATATTTGCAGCGATAACATAGCGTAAGCGAGAAAAAGATCCCATGATTCAGTCTCCTGTGTTCGGGTTTGTTTACGTAGTTAGATGCAGAATTCATGCCACCACAACAAAACTATAAATAACAATGAGATAGTATGAAGACGGGTCTGCCTTATAGGTTCAAAGTGGTTTTTTTGGCAAACTGTTGGTGTTTTTACAGTCCACCAGTTTGACCGGTTCTCCTGCTGTGTTGATGTGTGACCTTCGATCGATTGTGATTAGTGGTCACTGTTCATACAATGGTCGGCAGATATTTAAACAGGTGATACCATGGCTAACGAACGTTCTTTACCGGTTAAATTTGCGCTGGGTGTGTGGCATTTTGTCAACGGCAGCAGAAAAGTTTTCCTGAACCTGCTTTTTTTGTTCTTTGTTTACCTTATGTATGTCGCAGTGCAATCACCAGAAACGTTTCGTCTCAAGCCTGATTCCGCACTGGTCATCCGTCCCTACGGCAATATCGTAGAACAATACACGACAACCCCTATGGACCGTGCGTTGCAGGAAGCCACCGGTCAGGAACGGACAGAAACACGTTTACGTGACATGCTGGAAGCCATTCATCGTGCCACTGAAGATAGTAATATCACCCAGCTTGTTATTGACCCGAACTATATGTGGGGTATAGGGCTGGCTGCGCTGAATGATCTTGGCCAGGCGCTGGATGCATTCAGGTCTACCGGTAAGCCAGTGATCGCGTTGGCGGACAACCTTGGCCAGAATCAGTATTATCTGGCATCACTTGCTGACGAAATCTGGCTTAACCCCAATGGCACGATCTGGATAGATGGGTACTCAAGCTACCGGCAATTTTACCGTGATGGGCTGGAGAAGCTGGCAGTGGAGATCAACCTGTTCCGGGTGGGTAAATACAAATCAGCGATGGAGCCTTACATTCGTGATGATATGTCTGATGCAGCGAAAGAAGCCGGTAGGTTCTGGTTAAATAACTTGTGGCAGCAGTACATAGAAGGGGTCGCTGAGCACCGGGGTTTGATTCTCGAATCGTTGCAAGCGTCCATTGACGACTTACCTGAGCAGATTGAAAATGTAGATGGTAATTTTGCCCAGTACTCTTTGGATCTCGGGCTTGTTGATCGTTTGATGACGGAGCCTGAGGCACGTCAGGAGTTAGCCAAGCGTGGTGTCCCTAACCTCGCTGGCGATGGCTACCGTGCCGTTGGTATGCAGGACTACCTGGCTATCACCAAGCCAGCACGCAAACCGGGTGGTGAAAAGCGTATTGCCATCGTCGTTGCTGAAGGTGAAATTGTCAGTGGAAATCACCCGGCCGGCCGGGTTGGCTCCAAATCAACAGCGGAGCAATTGCGCCGCATAGCCCGTGACGATAAAGTAGCCGCCGTTGTCTTACGCATTAACAGCCCAGGTGGTGATGCTTATGCTTCTGAGGTTTTACGCCTTGAACTACAGCAGGTGAGAGATTCAGGTAAGACAGTTGTCATATCAATGGGTAATGTTGCTGCATCGGGAGGCTATTGGATAGCCATGGCTGCAGATGAGATTTGGGCCAGTCCAGCAACAATTACCGGGTCAATCGGTGTGTTTGGGATGTTGCCAACATTTGCCGGTACGCTTGATAAAATTGGTGTTCATACTGATGGTTTTGGAACCACGGAAATGGCTGGCAAACTAAGGCTTGATCTACCGTTAGATGCGGGTATCGCACGTGTGTTTCAGTCCAGCACAGAAAGGATATACCGGCAGTTCATCAACCTGGTCAGCCAGTCTCGGGGCAAGTCTATAGAAGACGTTAATGAAATTGCTCAGGGTCGTGTATGGAGTGGTGAACAGGCTGCTGAGCGTGGATTGATTGATAAAACTGGAACATTTCAGGATGCTATCGAAGCCAGTGCGCGTATCGCAGGTTTGGGCGACAGCTATCGAATTGAATGGATCGAGCCTAAAAAGTCAGCACTGGATGAGTTTTTGATGGGTTTTGCGACCAGTACAGTTGCAAAGTTGAATTTATCTGTCAGCACCCCTGTCGGTTTGCCCGTTCCCTGGTTGCAAGCCATGCTTAATGACTTACAGTTTATCGCTGCCCGTCATGGCAAATTTACTATTGCAGCACACTGTCTATGCAACTTGTAGGATCGAACCAACTTAGTAATTTTTCTGGGTTGGGTCCGGTAGGCCAGAATGCAATTGCCAGCTCTCGGTTTGTTTGTTGTATTTCCAGTGCTGTTCATCAATGATGCTGCGTTCACGTGCCTGGTTTTTATTGAACATACGGATTTCTACAGACTGCAAGAGACCATTTCCATCATCAACCGGGACCGATGAACGGACTAAATAGTTAGTCACACGAAACAGTCTTAACCTATCGAGCTCAAGCCTTGTTATGGGGTTGTCTTCCTGGTAATCCAGAGAAATGAAGTTAACTGCGGCGTCCCATTGGGCCCAGCGAATCATAGTCTCGTATTGTTCTAGTGTGTCAGAGAGGGTTTTACCTTCTTTGGTTTGAGGGCAAGCTGAAAGCAAAGCGGCCACGCCAAGCATAAGTATCGTGCGCAGAATTAATTTCATGATCAAAATTTCCTGTGACTGTGTTTCTTGTTGCCGGATACAGCAAAAAAAGAGTCATGTTCATTTTCTGGTTTGACATTGGCAACTTTCAGGCACTATACCTGAAAAAGGAACCTGACCCTTTTACGGTTATCAATTGTTAGCATTCTCTCCACAAGCACCTGGTGTGCTGCGGGGCACACCAGCACCAGCGGCCATGCAGGCGTTGCTATAGGTTTTATCATTACAGCCACACACCGGATCATATTGCATGGTGCAGGCGCGGGGCTCATGTGGTGGCATGATTACACAGCCCTCTGTTTTCCCGGTTTCAGCCGACGTGGTGCTACAGCTGTTTAACAAAATCAACGCGGTGATAGTCAGGAAATATCTATACAAAGAACCTGCTCCAAATCATGCTCAGCCAGATAATAGCGATCAAAACCAGACAGAACATGACCGCTGCGGAACCCATATCCTTGGCCCTGCCGGATAGTATATGACGCTCTCCACCAATACGGTCAACCGTGTTTTCAATTGCGCTGTTGAGCACTTCAATAATGATGAGCAGGAACAATGGCAGTATCAGCAACAACCATTCAACCAGAGTTTGCGCCAGCCAGAAAGAAATCAACAACAGCACCACTGATAAACAGGTGTCCAGCCGGAAGGCCGATTCGTGCTGCCAGGCATCACGTATCCCACGAAACGAGTTTCTTGTGGCCGCCATGATTCTTGTTATACCGCTTAGTCCCGGCTTCATGTTTGATACCTCCGCAATATTAGTGTCCTTGGAGGTGACCAAAGAACAGTGTTTTTCATTTTTTTACCCACAACTCGTGTCGTACCAACTGGTATTATGCGTAAGCTGGTCTGTAACAACAATGCGACCATCAATAAATTTATTTCATCCTGAGGAATTTGTGTGCTCAAAGTTGCATCATGGAATGTTAATTCACTGAATGTCCGGCTGCCCCATGTCCTGGCCTGGTGTGAGGGAGCCCAACCGGACATCCTGGCATTGCAGGAAACCAAGCTGACAGATGATCGCTTTCCTGTCGATGAACTGCTTGAAGCAGGCTATCACAGTGTCTATTCGGGACAAAAGACTTATAACGGTGTAGCCATACTCAGTCGCGAGCCGGCGACACAGGTAATCACTGATATTGAAGGACTGGATGATCCGCAAAGGCGTATTCTGGGTGCGAGTATTGGTGATGTACGCATCATTAATCTGTATGTTGTTAATGGCTCAGAAGTAGGTTCTGAAAAGTATGCGTATAAGATGCACTGGCTGAAGCAGGTAAGGCGCTGGATTGCGGGTGAGATGCAGAGGTTTGATAAAGTCATCGTTCTGGGTGACTTCAATATTGCACCACAAGACCAGGATGTACACGACCCGGAATCCTGGCAGGGGAGAATTCTTTGTAGTACCGCAGAGCGGCAAGCTCTTCAGGAAATACTTGATCTTGGCCTTTCTGATACCTTCAGGCAATTCGAGCAAGAAGAAAAAACCTGGAGTTGGTGGGATTACCGCATGGCTGCGTTCAGACGCAATATGGGTCTACGGATTGATCTGGTGCTTGCCTCAGAGGCGCTCGCAAAAATTTGTCAGGCCGCCTATATCGATAAAGAACCACGTCGTCAGGACAGGCCTTCCGACCATACACCGGTGGTTGCCGAGTTTAATTAGAAAGGACTAATGAGGTCAGGTTCATTTTCTGAGGAAAATGAACCTGACCTCATAAAGCTGAGTGCTTAAGTCTTATTTAAAGTCTTTGTACACGGGTATCGATGGATCGATTTCCTTTGACCACGCATCAATCCCACCAACAACATTACTGACATTGCTGAAGCCTTGTTTGCGGAAGTGTTCAGCCGCTACCTGGCTGCGACCGCCAGTGTGACAAATAAAGGCCAGTGCCGTATCTTTTGGCATGGCTTCAATTTCTTGCATGGTAGCGGTGTCCATTAACCTGGCGACATCCAGTGATGCAAGTGCACGTTCTTCACTACCGCGCACATCTATCAGTATGACACTGTTATCGTCGAGATTGGCTTTAAGCCCGGTCACACTTAACTGGTTTACCGGCTTGGGTGCTTGCGGCAGGTTGATGGTCAGGCCTTCGCCCTGCATGGTCTCGGCCCAGTCAATGATCGCACCATTCGCACGTTGAGCAGAGGCCAGATCAAAGAGTAAGGTGATACCGTTGGCATCGACCTTGATTTCATGTCCTTCAGCCGGGGCTAAGTTGAATTGTGACTGCCAACCGGCATCAACCGCGAAGTGAAGACCAATACCTTCATGGCCAGCCATGGCTTCGAGAATTTTCTCCGCAGCGGCATCGGTGATAGTAACCTCGGGTGGTGTACGGTCTGGAGCTTCGACACCGAGCATGTCATGCAACTCGCTGCTATTAAACATGGCAGTGACGATGTCGCAACCACCCACTAATTCTCCGTCGATATAGAGTTGTGGAATTGTTGGCCAGTTACTAAAAACCTTGATACCTTCACGCACTTCCTGATCTTCCAATACATCTACGCTGGTATAGTCTTTGAGGATGGAACCCAGTAATCCAACGGTTTTTGACGAAAATCCGCACATGGGTGCTTGCGGCGTACCCTTCATGAACAGAACAACACGGCTCTGCTGAATAAGGTTTTCAATTTTTTCGCGGGTGCTGTCATTAAGGGTCATAGCTTGGGCTTCCAGTCTTTTTTCAATTAATAAGATTTGGTTTGAGGCATAAACATGGGGTGCTGAAAGCAGAGTATCAAGCAGCCGCCTCGAAATCTTCACCATAATCAATGGTGATTTCCTCACCCGCGACTATATTGCGGTTGGCGTATAAGTCCAGACCATCCATTTCGCCGTTGGGTTGCGCAGCGTGGTTTAAAAACCGAAGTTCATTGTTGCCGTCATATCCGATCCATGCTGCTTCGGTATCGTCACTTCCATGTGCATCGCTTTCCGCTTCGACCCATAGCACATGGGTATCATTTTGTTGTGTTTGTGGTCCGTCATAATGCCCAATCCAGGTATCTACAGGGATATCCTGACGTGCAAACAAACCACGCCCATGAACTGGTGAGTGAGTAACAAAGCACAGATGATTGGTATCATAATCAGCCATTTAATATTCCATCTTTAAGCTTGTAAGGGTTCCGCAGTGAGTTGACGTGTGCTTTCGTCGTAACAAATACGGCCAGGATAGGCGATACCTCCACTATAGCCTTGTTGGTGGATGAACTGATGCAGGTCGATGAGACCGTTGGCTTGCAAAGGATAGAAATTTATTTGTCGGTTTCCATTGACCACCGTGACCGCCACGGTTCCCAAGTCGTTGGCGCTGTGCTCGGTTACAGGTGCTGCAAATGCAGCTGGTTTTATCGTTGATTCTTCCAGAAAAAATGTATCCTTTAGCTCGGCATCTACCATTCCTGGCAGGTGCTGGCTGACAGTGACACCATGCGCGGTGAGCATGGTCAGGTATTGGCGGTATTCACGAGTCCAGTCGGCATAGCTGGATTGTAATTGCTGATCAGAAGCCGGCATGTCAGCTCCACAACCATAGCTTGCCCACCAATCAAACGATTCAAAAAAACTATGCACGACTCCTTGCTGCCATTTGAATATAAGCCCACCTGGCGTTGTGACTTCCAGCATGCCATCGGATGGGGTCATGGCAGCATCCAATAACTCCCATAATGGCAAAAAACCATAGCGTTCCAACTGCAGACGCAGCATTGCATTCAGGTCAGTGATCGTCATGAATCGGGCATGATTGATAGAAATCTGGAAGTGTGATTCCAGTGCTTTAGCCGAGTGGGCTGAAAGCTGGCCCTGTTCAAGAAAACGATGTTCCATGTCCGTGGCAAGTTCATCTACTTGTTCCGTCGGACCACTCATCAGTAAGGGTAATATCTGTAACAGTCCAAGCGGAATTTGTTCCAAGGGCTGTAATTCCTGCAACGGCATTCGCCCTTCGTTTGCGCCAACGCTCAATAAGCGTGGTTGAAAATCATCACCCGGGTTAACGGATTGCTGCAATGTTTTCAGCGCACTGAATAACGGTAATTGTGGACGCAGAACCTGGGTTTGATCAAACAAGGCCCCGGCCATGCTCAAACCACAGTGCCTGATGGCTGGAAACATACGGGTCAGGTCGGTTGCGATGTGAGCCAGTATCTGTTCCGCAGCGACCCGGTCCAGCAAGGCGGGCCGATTGGCGTTCTCACCGTGATAACGGGTTGGGTCAGTCTCGATGCCAACCAGAATATAGTGATGCCCGACCGATGTCATATGCTGTGATCTTCCTGATTCATTTGTACTTTAAGCCTCATTGTAAGTGATAATCCGGGTATGAAAAATGGTAAACAACAGCAACCAGTAGATTCAGATCTACGATGGCGCTGGTATGTGTTGGACGAAATGAAGCCACGCTTACTGTATGACATGCTCGCCCTGAGGGAGGCAATATTCGTAATTGAACAAAACTGCATTTACCAGGAATTGGATGGTCTGGACAAAGCGGCCCAGCATCTGCTGGTGACAGAAGGAAAGGTGGTTATTGCGTGTTTACGTGTGTTGCCGCCTGCCGGGCAGCAGGCCTGTGTCAGGATTGGGCGTGTTGCGGTGTCGTCATCTTGGCGTAAGCATGGCATTGCCAGGAGTATGATGCTCAGGGCGATCGAAAAGGTACAGCAGGATTATCCGTCTTGTAAGGTATATTTGGCTGCACAGACCTACCTAAAGGAATTTTATCAGTCTCTGGGTTTCCAGGTTTGTGGGGATGAATTCCTTGAAGATGGAATCCAGCATGTGCCGATGCAAATCTAGTGTAGTGTCACGCGTGTATTGTAGGGTTCAGAGCTACCATGATGTTCCAAGACAAGGCGCAGACCGCAGGGAATGGCTAGTTCTTCCCAAGGGTTGCATACACTAGGACCATTACAGAAAGCCTGTCAAAGTAAAGAAAATGGTGACTTGGTTTTGTTAGCGCCGGTTCTACCTTTGCGTCTTCGGCGCATACGTGAATGTAATTGCTGGCGTCGCTCGTCTAGCCAGTCAGACCGCTGTAGTGTCAGTGCATCTTCTCCGCGACGGCTGGCTTCGGTGGCGCGGAAGACTACAAATTCCCGGTAAGCCTGGATTTCGTGTTCAAGTTCTTTGCAGACAATTTCGATCATGATGGCATCGTCTAAAAATCCGAGCCCAGGAATATCATCAGGTATAAGGTCTTCTGGTTCGGAAAAATAAGACATTGCAGCGAGCACCCGTTCACGGTCGTCTTCCATCATGTTCCAGCCCTTGTCTACAACCATGCCGATCAATGTTTCTAATTGGTACATGCGGTCACGGATAAAATCGGTTGCATCAGACTGGTTGACCTGTCTCATCAACTTTTCGGCGCGATCAATAACTTGTTGTTGAGAATAGCCTTTGGCATTTTCACGGGCACGTAGCATGACATCGCAAAAATGTTCCAGATCGGACTGGCTGAGCTCAAAACTAATATGTAAAGACATGGCCAACTCCTGCGGTTGATTGATTCTGTTTACAGATTAACTTTTGTGCTGGTTTAGGCCCAGCAGTCAGGATAGTCATTAGCGGAAATGTCCCGGTCGTCCAGGAAGAGGGTAGAGATGACCTTCATGCTCAAAGCGCATGGTGCCATCGCCCAGGGTAGTGATTGAACCCTTTAAAGTGTAAGGAAGGCTCTTGATGTCACCGTTTTGCAGTGTATTCAGCAGTTCGCGGTTGCTCTTACTTTCGACAATGTCCACTGACCATGTTTCGGTGCCATTGGCAGCAATGTTAGTGTCGACAGAGCCCTTGTAGGTTAGTGAGTGGTCGCTATTCATGGTAAGACTGAGGTCAATGTTCTGGACATCAAGCGCAAGCCCATTGAGGTTACGCATGCTCAGTTTTAGCGTAATGCTGTTGTTTTGATGGCTTAGTTCATTTAATCGCATCAAAGGTGATGCGCCGCGTATGATTTTCGCTCCGCAAGCGGTGCAAAGCACGACCACTAATATCACCAAAGCAAACCTTAGGTGTTTCTTGTCAATATACTTCTCATGTGTCATTGGTATTCACTTCTTCATAAAGGTGGCATTTTACGTAATGTGGCCCCAAAGGGTGTTGATTTCTATATTGGATTTGGTGACTGGCGGGCTCAAGCTGATCGCAGATGGGCATTTTGACCTGACAACTACGGGCAAAGACACAATTTGATGTGGTTTCAGCTGTTGTGCGCCCGCGATCCAGACGCCAGTTTTCAACCGGTAATGATGTCGGTGCTTTGTTGTTGGTGAAAGACAACAAGGTTTTGCTGTAAGGGTGGTTTGGTTTGCTGAAAAAAGTGTCTGCAGGAGATTGCTCCAGCAACTGACCCTGGTACATCACGGCTACATCATTCGCAATTTGTCGGATCACGGCCAAATCATGTGAAATAAACAGCAAAGTTATACCAAGTTCCTCTTGCAGAGACTGTATTAATTGGATGATTTGTGCCTGTATGGATACATCCAATGAAGCAACTGCTTCGTCCGCAATCAATAGGTCCGGGCTGGTAATCAGTGCTCTTGCGATAGCAATACGCTGCTGCTGCCCGCTGGAGAGTTGGTGCGGGTATCGTCGCAGGACATCATGGTCGAGTCCGACAGTTTGTATAATCTGCCTGGTCTTTTCCTGTCTGGAGTTTGTATCACCAATGGCAAAATGCTGCAGTGGTTCCAATAGGCTTTGTTCGATCGTACGCCGGGGACTGAGAGAGGTGAAAGGTTCCTGAAAGACAAGTTGCATGCGTTGGCGGGTTGCCATCATTTGCTGCGAATTCATCATGAAAATATTTTTGCCCTTGAACAGAATTTCACCACTATCGGGCTTGATCAGACGCATGATGGCACGCGCAATACTGCTTTTTCCTGCTCCTGACGCCCCGACCAGGCCAAGTGTGCTGCCTGCGGTGATGCTGAAACTGACCCGGTCTATGGCTACCTGTTCCTGCTGGTGGAAACTCAAGGATAAATTGCGTACTTCAAGCAGTGGTGGCTTGGTTGGTGGTGTAGGTGTACTCATGACAGGGGCCTGAAACAAGCTACAGCTCTGTCATCTTCAGAATCAAAATGTGGAACTGATTGCTGACATTGAGGTTTCACCCTTATACACCGGGGGGCAAAGTGACAACCTGACGGTAAGTCCGTCGCCGAAGGCACCTGGCCCGGGATCGCACTGATGCGGGGTGGTCGGTTGGCGCTAACCTGAGGTATGCATGACAACAACCCCGCACTGTAGGGGTGCTGGGCATGGGAATACAGGCTTTGGCAATCTGTTCTTTCGAGTAGACGGCCACAATACATTACCAACACATTGCGGCAACTTTGTCGCACCATAGCCAGGTCATGGCTGATGAGTAAAATGGCAGTTTTATGCTGTAACTGCAGCCGTTCTAGTTGTTTTAAAATCAATGACTTGGTACTGTTATCCAGTGCTGTGGTTGATTCATCTGCGATGATTACAACCGGATTACACACCGTCGCCATGGCGATCATGGCCAGTTGGCGCATGCCGCCGGATAGTTGATGTGGGTAGGCGCTGGCGATCTTTTCAGCCCGACTAAAACCGACAGCCTCAAGTGAGTCGAGCATGATCTGCCAGAGATGTTTTTTGCTGCCACCAAAATGGCGCCGGTACACGGCACTGATTTGGTGTCCTATTGTAAATACAGGATCAAGTGCGGTGCCGGGTTGTTGGAAAATCATGGCAATATCACGGCCAAGAACAGCACGTCTTTGTGCCGCATTCAGTGAGGAAATATCCTTGCCGTTAATTTCAATACTGGCGGCACTGACACCCACACCAGATGTCGGCAGCAGACCCAATATGGCGAGTGCTGTCATGGTTTTCCCGCAGCCGGATTCGCCTACCAGCCCAGTAGATTCTCCTGCGTTGATACTGAAACTAATATGGTCTACAACCTGTCGGCGGCCAGAATCGGTCTCAAACCAGACGCTGAGGTCATTGACTTTAAGGGCGTGGCAACTCATGCGGTAGCCCTGCGGCTGTCCAGTGCATCCTGTAGGGCATCGGCCAGCAGGTTAAAACCCATGAGTAAAACAAACAGTGAGGTGCCTGCGGCGACAAAATTTCCGAAATGACCGGCCAGTACCTCTTGTGAACTTTCAGCCAACATCAGACCCCAGCTCACTCCATCCTGAATGCCAAGACCAAGAAAACTCAATATGACCTCGGTATTGATAGCGGCTACAAATACAATAGAGGCCTGCACCAGTAAAACGTGAAATGTGTTTGGTAGCACATGGCGAAATATGATTTTTATAGATGGCAAGCCGATCGCACGAGCAGCCTCAATGAATTCCCGCTGCTTTATTCGCATGACTTCACCTCGGATGATGCGAGCGGTTGTGGTCCAGAAAGTAATAATCATAGCCAGGTGCATGGCCCAGGGAATGCCTTGCAATGCAAATGCAACGGCTGCCGCAAACAGATAAAACGGAATTGAATCCAATACGCCCTTGAGCCACAAAATAACTTCATCCAGCCAGCCATGACTGTACCAGCCAGCCAGCGCCCCCATTACAGTACCTAATAGGGTGGAACAAAAGGTCACGAGTAAGCCTACTTCAAACGCAGTCGCTGTGCCAAAAAGTGTACGTTGCAGGATGTCCTGGCCGAGCAGGTTGGTGCCAAACCAATGCGTGGTACTAACACTTTCCCAGCGGTTGCCGCTGACGTCTGACCAACCCTGACCCAGTAGACCGCTCCAGACGCACACTGCGACCATGGAAAAAACTATCACGATAAACAAGCCAGTCATGCCATAACGGTCAGACTTTAGTCGCCGCCACGCGCCCCCCATCATGATTTTGAGACCCTTGGGTCAACTACGCTGTAGAGCATGTCATTGATCGTCAATGCCAGCACAAACAACACACCAGTCAGGCCAACCACCGCTTTGAGTATGGGCTGATCACCACTGGTAATCGCGTTAAAGGTCACCAGACCTATACCTGGAATTCCGAAATAGCTTTCCAGCAGCAGGCTGCCTGATACCACCACAAACGGCACCGAAAACATGATTCGGGTCAGCACTGGGATCAGGCTGTTTTTCAAAACATGTTTAAATAATAATTCGGCAGGCCCGGCGCCGTATGCTCGTAGAGTACGGATATGGTCCCGTTCTATTTCATCCGCCATGATTGCCCGGTAAAAGCGTGTGTTGTAGCCCAGTGTTACCAGCACCAGCGCTAAGGTTGGTACCGTCACATAATAAAAGTAGGACCCCAGACCATGAACCTGCCAACCACGTACAGGAAATAAATTAAGACCGTAAGGTGTGCATAGCAAAATCTGTAAGCTGATAATAATGACGAGAAAACTGACACTCATACCCACGACCGAGGCACTCATGACCAGTTTGTCCAGCCATTTACCACGATACCAGGCGGCCAGTAAGCCGAGTGCCATGCCGAGTAAATTTCCCAGTACAAATCCTGGCAAGACAAGCGCAAGCGAAATAGGCAGGGTCTTGATGAGGATCGAGGAAACGGGTTCACCGCTGGAATCTGACAAGCCCAGATCCAGCGTCAACAGCTCCTTGACATAATTACCATAGCGAAGCAGGAAGGGCTGGTCGTAGCCCAATGATTGCCGGACTTCGTTGATTTGTTCCTCGGTTGGGTTTTTGCCAATCAACTCATAGGTCTTGTCTGGACCGAAATGGACCATCAGTAAAAAACTGATAAATGTCACACCGAGCATTAACGGGATGCCATACAACAGCCTGCTGGTGATGTATGGAACACTCATGGTGCTGTGGAACTAGCAGAATCCACCAAGTCAACAAAACGCATAAAGTAACCGCCGAGAAATGAACGGTCGGGTTTCATGATGGTTTCTTTGTCCCACAGAAACAGTAAAGTTCTCGAAATCCCGGTAATGCTTACGCAATCATTCATCAATAATTGATTCATTTCGCGATAGATTTGCGTGCGCCTGGGTGATTCATTGAGTACTGCACTGGTTTTATATAAGCGGTCGTAGTCTGGATTATTATAACTGGCAGAATTGGAACCTGGCGCAGCATTGGGTCCGAAGTACAGTTGCATGTTGTTCTCGACATCAGGGTAGTCCATTGTCCAACTACTGTTGATCAAGGCCACCTTGCCCTGAGAGTATGCCCGTTGGTAATCACCGTAGGTGGCGAATATCAGCGGTCGGATCTTGCTTGCAGGGTAGCCAGCGTCCGTCATGAAATTTCGGAATTGTTCGAATATCTGCCGTTCCGTCACGCTATTGGGAAAGCCGTATTCGAGTGTTGGCAGCGTGGTCTCATCATAGCCGTTGGCCAGCAACAGTTCCCTGGCACCCTTCAAGTCGCGCTGAACATAGCTGGTATCGCTGTCGGCATCGTATTCGGGTACGGAAGGCGGGATGATCCCGGGAAAGACCTGACCAATATCGTAAAAGAAAATCTCGTTTCTTTTTTCCCAGTCAAAGGCCTTAACCATCGCGCAGCGTAAGGCATGGTTGCGATGGTTTTGCTCCTGGTCAGGGTGGTAGCCAATGCGCGGGTCAGCCATATTGAAGTTGGTATAGATGAAACCAGCTTCCGGCGATGCTTCGAAATGATACATACCATCGTATTGTGGGCTCAGCGTCAGTGGGCTGCGCTGGCTAAGAACATTGTCAAACTGACTTACAGGAACCTTAATGAAGTGTAGTTCCCCCGCCGAAAATGCATTCCAGCGGGCCGCATCTTCGGTAATAAACTCGAATTCCAGCTGATCAATAAATGGAGGGCTTTTGCCTTGCAGCTGTTGTATGCCAAGTTTTTCATGCTTTGCAGGGTCAAAGCCCTCATCTGTCAGGTCAAATGGTTCCTGTCGAAAACCATGGTTTTTGGCCAGCACCGCTCGCACACTATCACGACTAACCAGTCTGAAAGGTCCGGAGCCCACTGGGTGGTTGGATAACATCTGCCCATATTTCCTTACCGCTTCTCTGGAAACAATGGCAGCATAGCCTTGCGTCAATGTATGCACGAATTGTGGGAATGGCCGACTCAGTGTTATCTGCACCGTGTAGTCATCCAGGGCACGCAGACCGATGACTTCCTTGTCATAGTCAGACCCTTCTGTTTTCCAAAGATCCAAGCCTTCAATTCGGTTTTGCCATAACCATGCGCCCTGTGCACGGGTGGCGGGATCAAAATGCCGTTTGATGGAATAGACAAAGTCCTTGGCCTTAATTTCCCTGCCGATACCACCTTCAAAGACCGGATCGTCAATAAAATAAACCCCCCTTTTTATCCGGATGGTCAGCTGTAAACCGTCCTCCGAGACTTCCGGCATGGCAACGGCCAGGTTGGGTTGCACTTGATAAGGGCGGGCAAGATACTTGTAACGATAAAGGGTATCGTAAAGGTTGACGACAATAAATTTAGCATACAGTGATGTTGCCTGAGCGGGGTCAAGCGAACCCGGCGCGCCATCCATGGCGTGTCTGTATATTTTGGCTGGCAACCCGCTGTCTGTGGGCGGTGGTTGTTCGCAGCCGCCTAACATGAGTAGTACCAACAGAATTATAATTTTGGTTTTTTTAAGCATTCTGCCCTAACGGATGCTCGCTCATAGGTGAAGCATCAGAAACAGAAGCTTATCCCAGTAGGACATGACAAGCCAATTTATAGGTCAATCCAAACAGCTATTCTTCTGAGTCGGGTTCTTCTTCCTCGGCGTAGTCGTCCAGGTAAAGGTCATAATCCGTCATGGGCGGGTCGCCGTCATAGACTTGGAACTCCCGGTTTTGCAGCCAGACATCACGCAAAAGCACATACGGGTCGTAAGCCTGTTCGAATTCTTCATCCTGATCCAGGAAACGGGCTCTTTGATCGACGCCGCGGACGATCCAGTAAGCGTATATATCTCGGCCGTGGAGAGCACGACCAACCGGGTGGTAATAGCTGTCGGTAAAACGACCGACACCATCTCTGACCGAGGAAGGACCTAATACTGGCAACATCAGGTAACGGCTGTTTTCATAGCCCCAAGCGGCCAGAGTCTGGCCAAGATCCTCATCGTAGTAGGGCAGGCCCATTTTGGTGGCAACATCAAAAAAACCCAACAGGCCAATGGTCGAATTGACCAGAAAGCGACCAACGCTTGAACCGCTTTGTTTGAATTTCCCCTGCAGGACCTGATTAACAAAAGTCACCGGGGTATCGATATTTCTAAAAAAATTGCCGACGCCGCGCTGAAACGGATCGGGCATGATTTTGTCATAGCCCACAGCGACCGGTCGTACGACCTTATCCAGCCCGTCATTGAAAGCATATATTTTGCGGTTAAAGCCTTCCCAAGGATCATTTTCCGGATCGGTATGGCGGTTTTGTGTACCCGCGCACCCTGCTATCAGCAAGCTGAGAAAAATGAAGCTGAATAATGAAAGTCGTTTTTTCATAGTCTGAAAGCTCCATTAATTACGATGCAGTACACTAGTTAGAAAGCTCCAGATCACCTGTACCCAGGCGTGCGATAACGCTATCTATTCCATTGGCCTGAACATCCGGCATGATCTGGTTTCGATAAGTTGTGATATAAGATATACCCTCAACGATCACATCAAAAGCCTTCCAACCTTCGGGGGTTTTATGAAACGCGTAATCTACCGGTGCTTCTTTACCGTTTGGCAGTGTTACGCGTGTTCGTACTCGTGTGACCTTTTCGTTCAGTTCGCCACGCTGTGGCAATACTTGAAGCTTGATATCACTACTGAAATAGAGCAAGCCTTTGGAATAGCGATTGACCAGCAAGCTGCTCATACAAATTGCAAATTCTTCAATTTTTTCTTTTTCAAGACCTCTGCCAGCACGACCCAGGACCAGACGTGCCGCATAATTAACATCCAGCAATGGCATCAGGTCTGTGCGAACCAGTGTTTTTAGAGCCTGCGGGTTGGCCGTGTATTCCTCCAGGTTTTCAGCTACATTTGCAAAAATACGACCTGTGGTCCTTTCAACCAACGCAACTGGGTCATCTGCTTGTGCCTGGGCATTAAGCCCATTGCAGAAAAGACAAGCGATGGCTAACAGTAGTACCCGGATACTCATTCTTTATCCCCATTGTCGCTATTGAACAGGTATTTGCTGATCAATGTTTCCAGCACAACAGCAGACTGCGTGATGAAAATATCGTCGCCGTCGACCAGTGCCTCCAAGGCACCACCCGGTTCCAGACCAATGTAACGATCACCCAATATACCGCTGGTTAAAATAGAAGCACTACTGTCGGTGGGAATGTCAGAAAACCGCTGGTCAATTTTCATCTCAACGACTGCATCAAATGTGATCGGGTCGAGGGTGATACGCTCTACCAGGCCTACCGTAACACCACCGATTTTGACGGGGGCCCGATCCTTCAGGTCAGCGACGTTTGAAAAACGGGCGGTAACCACATAGGTATCATCCCCAACTTGCATGCCATAATCGGTCGCTTCGGTGGCCAGCCATAACAAGGCTGCGATACCCGTCAGTAGGAAAATTCCTGAAGATAGTTCTACTTTATAATTTGCACGCATGTTTTTTCCGTCAACGCTTTAAGATCAGTGTTCGTTCAAATGAGAAATGAAGTCATAATAAAGTCGAAAATAAGCACTAGCACTGAACTCATTACTACAGTGCGTGTAGTCGCCGTGCCGACACCTTCACCGGTGGGCTTCGCATAATAGCCGAAATATACAGCAATGAGGCTTACAAGCCCGCCAAACACGACGCTTTTCCAGACTCCGCCCATAAAGTCCTTGCTGAAATAAATACTGGTTTGCAGCTTGCTCCAGAAAATACCCGGATCCAGCCCCATGACCCCGATGGAAAACATCACGGCACCCAGAATTGCGAAGGCATTAAACATTGCGGTCAGTAAGGGCAGCGAAATCAGACCGGCCAGAAAACGGGGTAAAGCGATACGCTGTACCGGGTCGATAGCCATCAACTGCATGGCCTCAATCTGGCTGGTGGCTTTCATCAGGCCGATTTCAGCAGCAATTGAGGTGCCCGCGCGACCCGCAAATAACAAGGCCGTTAATACCGGCCCCAATTCCCGAAAAAGCGATTTACCCACCAAAAGGCTGACCTGGTCGGAAGCGCCGAACTGCTGCAACGCATTGATGGACTGTAGTGATAGCACCATGCCTACGAAAAAACCGCAAATCATGATAATTACCAGCGAACGGGCACCAATCAGGTAGGTTTGTTGTAAGGTGCTTATTAACAGTTCACGTTCAAAACGTATACCGCTGAGCATGCGTGCCAGAAAGATACCACAGTGTCCGGTTTCAGCGATGGGGGCCAGTAGCTTGCTATTTTGGGTCCAGTGTATTTTCATGATCAGGAAGGACTTGTGGCGCTGCTACTCGCCGCATTTTGGTACTTGAAAGATATAGGCCCTTCGACCCGACCATTCATAAACTGGTCAACCGCAGGCTCATCACTTTGCATTAACTCCTCCGGAGTACCTTCAGCAATTAGCTTTTCACCGGCCAGAATAAAGCAATAGTCCACCAGCCTTTTCATCTGCACAACATTGTGCGTAACAATGACACTGGTTAAACCCAACTGGTCATTGGTTTCCCGTATCAGACGGCCCACGGTGGACATGGCAATTGGGTCCAACCCGGTCATGGGTTCGTCGAACAATACGATTTTTGGATTCATGATGACGGCCCGTGCCAGTGCGACGCGTCGAGCCATTCCGCCTGACAGGCTATGTGGCATCAGCTCTTCCGTGCCCGCCAGCCCTACAGATTCCAGCTTGGCCATAACACGCTCCTCAATGTCCTTTTCTATCAGGTCGCTATGTTCCCTCAACGGTGTGGCGACGTTCTCAAATACTGTCAGGTCGGTAAATAAAGCACCATTTTGCAACAACACGCCTATGTCCTTTCTACAATCATATAATGCACGTCTGGATAAGCTTGAAACCAGTTTTCCATCAACTTCAATGCTGCCTTTGGATGGTTGTAGCTGACCGGAGATCAGTCGTAGAATCGTTGTTTTACCTACACCACTCGGGCCCATTATGGCCACAATTTTACCGCGACCAATATTCATGCTTACGTCATCAAGCACGACTTTTTCGTCTCGTTTAAAAAGCACATTGCGGATGCGAATTATCGGGTCTTTCAAGCTGCGGTTCCTGCTGCCAGTCTGGCCTGTAATAGTTGCTTAGTGGTACTGACCGTGAAGTGCATGGTTCTATTTCAATTCACCTGGGTGCAATTGTAGTACGAATTCGGGATCGAGTGGCTGTTTTTGGTTTGCTTTTGTTTAGACAAAAAAAACGAGGGAGACTTGCGTCTCCCTCGTCATAGAAGTGTAGGAACTCCGCTTGCGGTGGACTGCAGATCCTCCTAGGCCTTTCCAACTTCGTCCAGCTCCGATTTGTTCCGCCCTTCGGTATCTGGTCGCGAGTCTTCTTCCCGCTTTTATTTATCGACGTGTTTCGCGTCTATCTCAAGGAATCGCGTGTTCCTATCGAGTCACCCTTATGGTACGACCGCTTCTTTTGGCAGAACCCGGTCCGGGTGACGCGCCCTGTACCACCTGGACGCTGTCCGTTTTCTTCCACCCTCTCTACCTTCAGGCGGGTCGGCCTTCCAGTAGATTCGCACTCTGCTCGTTTCCAGTCTTTCAACTTTCTCCGCACGCTTCCGGCCTTTCGACTTTCTCCGTACGCTTCCGGCCTTTCGACTTTCTCCGCACGTTTCCAGTCTTGCGACTTTCTTCGTACGTTTTCCAGTCTTTCGACCTTCTCCGTTCTTCCTGCGACCCCAACCTTACGGTTGGTGGGTTTCTGTCTAACGGGGTACTTAAGCTACTCCTGAAGGACAGGATTGTCAAAACCAGAAAATGGTTATTTAGGGTGTTTTTCTAAACGTAAATATCAGTAAAAAATCACAAGTAACTGAATAGATAACTAACACTGAAATGAAGTGTTTTATTGGTTTGCGATGAAGCGAATATAATTGATTAAAAATGACCCAAATAAATTTTTCAACATACGTTAATGACAAACCGCTCATGAACCAAGCCGGTGACTTGACAGTTTTACGGTGGTCCGGGCCAGCCTCTCGACCAGTTCCTTCTCTCACCTTCCCCTGATCATATCGACCCGGGGAGAACCCCGGGTCTGATCTCTAGACCTTTGTTAAAGTCTGTTTAAATCATTTCAACCAGGATAAACATAATTGCGGTCAGTAAGAATCCACTGCCAATGACACCTTTAACAGAAGTGAATGGTCCGGTTTTCCCAACTACACCATTGAGTGCCAGCACCGCAATGAGACCAAAAATCAGGGCCATTGACGCCACGTTAATGTCGTGTATTGAGGTTTGCAGCTGACCCACGTGTCTTGATGAGGCCATAAAGAACAGCATAGGAATAGAAAATAAAGTGTTGGTGCGTGAGGCCAGTCCTGCTTTGGCCAGGGCGGCTGCGGCACCCGGTAGAGCCGCTCCACCGGCTGCGGCTTGTTTGGCCGAGGCTATGACGACTTTTTGATTGGGCCAGATGATTAGCCACACATTAAGGAACATGATCGTTCCCAGGGTGGCGCCAACGAGGATGCCAATACCACTGAGGTGAAAAGTGTAGAGTAAGTAGGCTCCGCTCAAGAAGGTGAACATAGCAGCCCAGCGGAACCACCAAAGCGCCTGTGGAACCAGCTTCTGGATGACATCAGACTTAGCGCCGCCATCAGCTTCTTTAAAATATTCTCCTTGCACGAAATTAAAGTAGTACAGCAAACCAATCCAGGTTACGCCAGCCAAAAAATGTACCCAGCGAAATATAAAGGCCAAAAACATTTCGTTAAATATTGCTTGTTCCACGGTTGTATTCTCCCTCTTAGAGGTTATTGTGATGAATATGAGGATGGCAATGCCACCCTTTCGGAGCAAAGAGCCCTAATAGGGTACAGTAGTTTTACTGATTCAGAAAACAGTCGTTTGTAATTGAATTGATTTGCGATGGAAGTGAATTACTTTTAGTGTTCCAAGTTGACGCGGTAGTCTATAAAATCAGGTGAGCAGAGACGACTATTAAAGTCAGGCGTACGGGCTCATACAGATGAGCAGTATGGTCTCCTCTGGAGAGAAACAGAACTTAACAGGCAACCATGCATTCCAATACAGAACGAAACGGCAGTAACAAAGCAGACGATTCCGGGCAGGCGGTTCAGCGTTCAGATGCCTATACCTTGCCGCTGGATGCTGTTGTTCTGGCCGGTACCCATCAAAACCCAAAGCGTTTGATTGCCGGCTGCAACAAGGCTTTTCTGGAAGTCAGTGGGCAAGTGTTGATCCGTTATGTAGTCAATGCCCTGGTGGATGCTGAAAGGATCGGCCAGATTTTTGTAGTCGGCCCGGAAGAAGAGTTAAAGAAAACACTCGCAGGTATTTCTTCCAGGGTTCAGATCATCGCCCAGCGCGGAAAAATGTTGACCAATTGCTGGGCAGGTATCGAAGCATCAGAAAACCGTCACAAATCTGACTCCACCAAGGGGCTGAAAGAGAGGCCTTTGCTGATTATTTCTTGTGATTTGCCACTGGTGACCAGTCGTTCAATAGACGATTTTGTATCCCGCTGTGCACGTGTTGATAATGCATCCGATAAGCCTTACGCCATGCTTGCCGGTGTGGTTGACGAGATTGGTGTCAAACCGTTTTATCCGTCGGTTGACAAGCAGGGGATCAAACGGCCTTTTGTTGAACTGGAATGTGGCCGATTGCGCCTGGCCAACATTTATGTAGGCCGGCCACGGAATCTATCTCATCAGGAATTCCTTCAAACCGGTTTTTCTTACCGTAAGGCGATAGATTGGCGCAATGTCGTGGCCTTGATTTTCAATTTTTTGAGAAGCCAGGGAGGCTGGCAGGCAGCTTGGTTGGCGATGCGAATCCAGCTCACATTAATGCTCTCGAAAGGAAAGGGTCGCTGGTATAGGCGCTTGAAGATGGGTAACACTCAGGAGCGGGTTGAAAAAAGTCTCAGTGAAGTTCTCGGAGGTCCGGTTAAGATTGTTGTAACCCCCTACGGTGGCCTGAGTCTGGATGTAGACGATCAGGATGACTTCCAAATTCTGGATGCATGTTATCAGGATTGGGCCGTTATCACTGCAGCAGTCAACTCTGAGATCAAATGACCTGTAAAGGGGGCATGCTTGGCCACCTTTATCACGATAACAAGATCAGCGACAAGGTTGGCCAGAAAGCAATTATCGCGACAGAAATCATCAAGAACACAAAAAATGGCAAGGTAGATAAATAAATATCTACGATCGACCGATCAAACCGGTACCCCGCGATGAACAAGTTAAGACCAATGGGTGGTGTGATATAGCCCAATTGCATGGTGGCAAGAAAAACAATTCCAAGATGTACCGGGTCCACACCGAACTGGGTGGCTACCGGCAGGATCAATGGCACGACCAGCACAATTGCCGAAAACACATCCAGGATTGCGCCGAGCATCAACAGGAACAACAGTAGCATCACCATGAAAGCAGTTTCACCGGTAACAAACCCGCTGATCCAATGCAATAACTGTTGTGGCACGCCAGCATCAATCATGAAATTGGTGGAGGCTCGCGACACACCCAATATCATCATGATACCACCGACCAGGATCATGGATTCCCGTATGATGGACGGTAGTTTGCGCAGGGATACTTCTTTGAGTACGACCACATCGATGATCAATACATACAATGCCGTGACCGCAGCGGCCTCGGAAATTGCAAAATAACCGCTATAGATTCCACCGAGAACGACAATGGGCAATGGTATTTCCCACATTGCTTCACCTACTGCGGCACGGACTTCACGCCAGGAAAAATCTCCCAGAGGTGTACGGATTGCGCGATTTTTCCAGATGCTGAAAGCAGACAAGACGATAAGCATCAGGAAACCGGGCAACAGGCCAGCAAGAAACAGGCTTTCTATAGGTACCTCTGCAACTACACCGTACAGAATCAAGGGCAAAGATGGTGCAAACAGCAAGCCAAGACTGCCGGCTGAGGTGACGAGTCCAAGATTGAACTTCTCTGGATAGCCGGCTTGTTGCATCGCGGGAAACAATATCGCACCCAAGGCGATGATGGTAACACCAGACGCACCCGTAAAGGCGGTGAAAAACGCGCATGCAACCAGGGAAACGATTGCCAGACCGGCAGGCATCCAGCCGAGCAAAGCACTTGTCAGACGCACCAGTCGCTTGGGTGCATTGCTTTCACTGAGTAGGTAACCCGCAAATGTGAACAACGGGATGGCCAACAGAATCGGCATTTCCGCGATACCGTAAAATTCAATGGCTATGGCCTGGAGATCAATCTCCGCCTGGTAAAAATTCCAGAACGCACCAGCAGCAATGACTGCAAATAACGGGGCACCGAACAAAACCAATAACACCAGTATAGATCCCACGATGATCATTGGCGGTTGTTACCAGTAGTCAAATTGTCAGTCAAACTAAAAGGACGCTTGATCGCAAGCACCAGGTGACGGTAAGCCATCAGCGCAAATCCGATGGGTAATATGATTTGTAATATCCATGCTGGCGTGTTTTTCATCAGGGTGTCACCGAACTCATATGAACTCATGACAAAACGCGCACTGTGCCAGGCGAATAGCGCACAAACAGATGCTGTAAAAAAATCAATTATAATTTTTGTAGCCAGTTGTACGGCGTTTGGAAGGAAACGATCCAGCACTGCAATACTAATGTGTTTGTCCATTCTGCTGGCCGCAAGGCCGCCAGCTACGGTTAACCACAATACCATCATGCGAAGCATTTCATCGCCCCAAAACAGGCTTGTATCAAAAATGTTTCTTAGAAAAATTTGTGTGCCGGCCAGCAAGATCATGCTGATCAGGATGACTAAAAGTAGGGCGTCTTCCGCATAGGTTCCAGCTTTTTCGAGTCTGTTGAAAACTAAAGCGATGCGGCTCATTAGTACTGGCTACAGTCTTTCGCCTGATCATCCGCACGGAAGGCAGCTACGTAACATTCAAGTTCACCAAGCAGCCTGGCATCTATTACACCTTCCTCAGCAAGTTGGTGGTTGGATTTTTGAACTGCAATGTGCCATTCAGGAACCTGGCCCTGGTCAGGAACAATGGACTTCATACCATCATCAAGCAAAGCCTTGTAGGCGTTTTCATTATCTTCATTACCTTGTTGGTCAAAGCCAAGATAAACCCGTTCCATGACCTCACGCACAATGTCCTGGTCGGCAGGAGGGATGCGGTCAAAGTATTTTTTATCTACAACCAGCATGGCAAAAATGTAGGCCAGGGGGTACTCAGTGATATAACTCACCCCTGTGTTCCACTGCAAAACTATGGCAGCGGCGGGCGGGCTCATGATGGTATCAATCAGTTCTGTTTGCAAACCGGTCAATACGTCGGTCAGTGGCATGGTTACCGGAGAGACACCAAGCGCCTTGATTGCGCCATATGAAATTTTGTCCCCATCCGGTATCCAGACCTTCAGCCCCTGCAAATCACCCAGATTGGCGACAGGCTGGATTGACATGATGTGGGCAAACCCCCCACCAGCAAAACCAAAGTTGACATAGCCGGCCTGTTCCATACGTGTGCGCAATTCGTCATCCATACGGTCTCTGGCAAACTTTACCTCTTCGAGGTCGTTGAACAGCATGGGCATGCCATAAAGCAGGGCGTCTTTCTGGAACTCACCGAGCGCATTTGATGTAAAGGCACCACCGTGTAACTGGCCGATGCGCATTTTCCGCAGCACCTGCTTGTCATTGCCTTGAACTCCGCCACCATAAAATTTGAATTTGACGCGCGTGTCTGTACGCTCCCCGATTTCTTTGGCGCCTGCCCGCATGGCTTTCATCCAGCCGGAGCCCTCCGGTGCGAGAGTGGCTATTTTGATGGTTTGGGCGCTGACATGAGACATCACACCAAGCAGTATTAGCGTGATAGCAATTCGCCCGACAAAATGCCGGTTAGGAAAACCTTTGTTAAGGCAGAGCTCCATGTGTGTTCCTTGTTTAAAAATAGTCATCCGCTGTATCTAGCAACTCCTGTGCTTCGCGTTGTGCCAAGGTGTTAAATAGAGTGTAGCCATCCTGATTCGGTTCCGCTGACATGACATCGTTCAACAGGCGGTCGTGAAGCTCGCGATCATACAGTGTACGTGCGTAATAGCGGGCATAGTCCACGGTGATTGACAGGTCCTTGTTGTCTGACAGGGCCAGTGCGCGCTCATAATGTACTTTACCTGCTTCAAAATCCCCCCCCAGCGCTGGTGGTCGGATGGTGTTTAGTACGGCGAGAAAATGCTCAACCTGGACGGCGTTGTATTGTGGGTCCAAAACCTGTACACGTTTGAGTGCGGATTCAACACGCGGTAATTTAGCCATTGCTCCCCAGTCATTACTGTGGACTTTAATGTAAGCGATCGAAGTCAGGCCAAATGTAAAAAGGGCGGCCGCATCTTTTTTATCCAGTTTTTCCAATGAACTTTCAAATTCCTTAAATGAAAGCGCGTGTATTCCGCAAACTGTCTCGTTGCTGGCGCACAAAGACTGTTGCCCGTATGAAAGAGCGCGATTGGTCAGACGATTGGCACGTTGCTCATCTTTAACAAATATGACGCCATATGCAGCGTATAGTTCTGCGGCTGCACCCAGCATTGCAGCATCACCAGGCGTGCCCTCGATAAAACTATCGAGCATCAGTAGATAAGCGGGCGCACCATCGCGAACTGTTTCAGGATCATTTTGATTCATGATGGCTGCACTGAGATTGGCAGCCATACTATTCGTTGCCGATTGCATCATTGAAGCGCATGCAGCAAGCGTTAAAAAAACCAGGGGAATTGTTACTGTTCTTATTCTGTTTGGTTTCACAGTCAGGTGAAGTGTTCAGTTTCTGGAACAGAGATTATAAACTGATAAACACCCCCAGGTGCACGACATCACGATAAAGTAGCAAAAGCAGATATCGATCATTAATTACCGTCCATTGCAATCACTAACTGACAACATCAGGATACAGATACGCATAAGTTGTAAAATAATTGGTATGGGATTAATTAACAGGAAGTATTAATAGGATGGACCTGACTACACATTGGGCCGGATTGATGGCTGTCGCGATATTCATTGGCGCTTATATCCTGGTTATTCTTGAAGAGAATATTCACCTGCGAAAATCGAAGCCCGTCATCGTGGCTGCCGGCTTTATCTGGATACTGGTTGCTTTTGCCTATGCGGCTGCAGGCGACACTCATTCGGCAGAAGAACTGGTTCGCCATAATCTGCTCGAATTTGCAGAATTATTCCTGTTTCTGCTGGCCGCAATGACCTTTATTAACACCATGGAAGAGCGCGGGATATTTGAAGTGCTGCGCGCGTGGCTGGTTAACCAGGGGTTTTCGCTGCGCCAGGTGTTTTGGATCACGGGTGGTATCGCTTTTGTAATGTCACCCATTGCTGATAATCTGGCCACTGCTTTGTTGATGGCGACAGTGGCTATATCTGTCGGCGGAAATAATCACCGTTTCGTGGCGCTGGCCTGTATCAATATTGTTGTCGCTGCTAATGCCGGTGGGGCGTTCAGCCCGTTTGGCGACATAACCACCTTGATGGTTTGGCAAAAAGAGCATGTCCAGTTCGGTGAATTCTTTGCCTTGTTGGTACCTTCAATCGTTAATTGGCTGGTTACCGCTGGCCTGCTGTCTTTTGGCTTATCATCTGGCAAGCCTGATCCGGTGCACGAAGAAGCACATTTAAAACATGGTGCGTGGATCGTGGTAGCACTATTCATCCTGACGATAACCATGGCGGTTTCGATGCACAGCTACCTGCATATACCACCGGTAATGGGCATGATGACAGGTTTGGGTTTTCTGAAATTATTCGGTTACTACCTTAAACGCCGAAAGCAAGATCGGGTACCCGATGGTCCAAGGGAAGATTCGGCACTTGGCAGCGAAGCCATTCATTTGGCAGAAAGTGAACTGGCGGCCAGACCTTACGATATTTATGCAAGTTTGCAAAAAGCTGAGTGGGATACCCTGATGTTTTTCTATGGTGTAATCCTGTGTGTCGGTGGTTTGGGGGCATTCGGCTATCTGGCCCTTGGGTCTGAGTTAATGTATAGCGGTTTGGGGCCGACTATTTCAAACGTGCTGGTGGGAATCGCGTCGGCCCTGGTGGATAACATTCCGGTAATGTTTGCAGTACTGGCCATGAACCCTGAGATGGATCATGGGCAGTGGCTGTTGGTTACGTTAACGGCGGGCGTTGGTGGATCAATGTTATCCATCGGCTCGGCTGCCGGGGTTGCAGTGATGGGTCAGGCACGTGGGGTATACACATTTTTCACACACCTGAAGTGGACTTGGGCCATTGCAATTGGTTATGCGGCCAGTATCGCGGTCCACTTCCTGGTCAATGCTGAGGCCTTTACTGCCTAGCCCGGACATTTCACCAAAAATACGGGAATTGCGCTGTAGCTGGCGAAACAGTTTGGTTGATCGTTGGACAATGCAGGTTCTGGGAGCAACGCAGTATTGAAGCCAATCGCAAGCTGGCTAGGAGGTACTGACAAGTTAAATATCTCAGGCTGTGAAAGCCTGGTAACTAATATCATGCAACTGCCTCTACCCACCGTCCAAACGCACCTTCCCTAAGGCTTCGATAGTGTTCAGCCTTGATCATATGCCTTCCGAGATTAAATAGATTGTAAACGGCGGCATGCACTCCCAGAAATCTCTGAGCCTGCCCAATTGATTTGAATCACCTCATCCCACGTTCCCGGATTCGAGTGGATTCATGAGATTGTTCTGCCCGGTTGTTCGCATATCGTTCAGTGTCATGGATTGACTCAGGTATAATTTCCCGGTGAGCAACGCAATAGCTTCGCAGTTTATCGGTCACAATCCTCCTGGGTTCACCGCCATGGTTTCGGAGTAATCGCTTGAAAAATCGCTTCGCAGTGGCACCATCCCGCTTGGCCTGCAGAAACACATCCACCACCTTGCTATCCTGGTCAACTGCGCGCCAGAGATAGTGTTGTTCGCCGTTGATCTTCACGAAGACTTCATCGATATAGAATGTATCACCAAACCCTTGGTGACGGCGTTTCAAACGCCTAGCATAATGGGGTCCAAGCTTGTTGCACCACAACTGAATGGATTCGTAGCTTACGACGACACCTCGTTCAGCTAACAGTTCTTCGATATCTCGATGACTGAGATTGAAACGATGATAGAGCCATACTGCGTATTGAATGATTTCCGGTGGAAACCGGTGGCGTTTGTATAAAGTTGTGGATCTGCTCATCCAACTATTACCGACTAACATCACTTAACTTGTCAATACCAGAGAATGTCCGGTTGGGCCTGAGGAAACGTAGGTCACGGAATTTCGGAACATTGAATCCAAAAGTGAAGAATTCGTATAGTTCTTGACTTACTTCCCTTCATACGTGGATGAATCGAAACTGTTTTCGCCCTTACGCCTAAATCTAAGTACTGAAATTCGGACAGTTTTTCCTTGGTGCTCCAATCATCCGGGTGAGTTTTAGTCAAATCAGAAATCCATGTATTGATGCAAGAATACCAATCTTGTGGAGTTCTCTTCTGGATATATCCGAGGATGATTACTGTTTCGTGATCCTTTCCATGAACGCCCAACTTGAAACGCTGAATGCCTCCTGACATATTTTCTCCGCCAGTTACATACTCACGCTCCCTAGATTTTGATGGTGCAGGTAGCCGTTTTCCTTCTATAACAATTATCGGCTGATATCGACTGTACCCTACACCCTGAATAGCGACAGAGTGTATTGGTTTTGCCGCAAGATCCACTCTTCTGCGTCCCTCCTGGCGCTGTTCATGCTGGAAAAAGATCATTGGAAATTCTTCGCTAGCACGCGATTGTAGAAAGTTTTGGAGCTGTGCATTTAATTCCTCTTCAGCCTCAGCGAATGGGCGTGTGGGGTCGTTTTTCCAAGGGAGAAGTGAACTCCAGATAAAATCAATTGTCTGGTCAATTAACTTGTTGCAGATAGCTGTTTTGCCGAGTCGTCCGATTGAATTGCCCGATTGCGACATGACTTAGAATCCTTGCTGTTGTAGTTCAACCAGGGTTTCATCCGCATCCCGGATGGCGGTGGAAGGTATCCAATGCCGCAGGCGATCCGGTTTGACAATGATAAGGGTATTTTCCTCGTAAAAGCGGATCACGCGAGATGTGTGGATCGCAGAGTTGCTCTTGTAAACAACACTTGCAAGCTTTCTGCTCCAGTCATCGGGCCAATCAAGATTAGATTGTTCTCCAAAATAAAATGCCTGGTAAGCTAGTCCATCGAAACGGCCGGATTTCCCTGGGCACAAATTTTTATAAACGCTCCCCAGCAATTTTACGAATAAGGATGTATAACGAGCCAAAGAATCCCCATCAACTGCATTTTTAATAACCGGGGAGTTTTGTCCAACTCGAATGAGTTTCGATGTGTGAATTAAGATGTCATCCAGCAAGATTCGCTCCCACCAGACCAAGTCGATAATCCCTTCATCTGTAGGCCAAGGGATATTTTCGATATCTTTTTTCAAAAGTGATGTTGATTTTCCTACCAACGCCCGAGAACTTGTTAGAAGACAGAAAGCTCTACTCAGCTTTTTGTTTCGTTCGAAGGTTTCGGCAAACCTACTTAATTCATGTTCATTTTCTGCCGGAGCATTGATACTGATTATCTGGTGGAGAAAAGTGAGGGTCCCTTTCCTCCAAAATGTTGTTGATAGAGTTTCGTTCTCACGAATCAAAAACATGGGAGGAGTGAAGCGCTCGGGAACTCGAGGGGCTGAAAATTCCGTGTTCTTCACAATACCAATCAAATCTTTCTTTATGCCGTCCTTAGTAAGAGCTTCCGTTGGCAAAAATGACTTGCCTGGTAACCAATTGTTTAATTTGCGTTTAGAACCCTTCCCAACGATAAATCCTTCTCCATGGCTCCATCCCCGCATATCCCAAAATTCTCCGAGTGTTCTATACGACGATACTTTTTGCGAAAGGTGTAGCAGTCTTCCCCCACCAAGAAGGTTGGCCTTCCATACCGAAGGAAAATCTCTAGCCGTGTCTTGCGGGACAATATGGCGATCATAGTGATCGAGTTCAAAACCAATGCGTTCATGTACGCTCTTGGTCCGCCGAAATGTGTGATGGACAATCTCATGATCCGTAGATGGAACCCCAGGCGTCGCGACGATCGCTACTGTCTTAGGATCAGCTCCTTCAAAAAGGTGCCGGATTGAAATAAAATCTAAAACTGTATCTACCGTGTTCGAGGATATAAAGTCCACAAGAAAGCGGCGAGCCTTCGCATTGTAAAGAAAGCCTGCCGTTTGTATGAGGCACATCCGACCTTTAGGTGCCAATAGTGCCATCGCTTCTTCAGCAATCCGATAACACATATTATTATCGGGGATGGGAATTTTGTTAGAGCCATTCCTTCGAGTATCAAACGCTGCTTTCGTCAGTTTGGACTTAAAAGGAGGGTTACCTAAAATTGTAGTAAATCCATTACCTACAATATCTTGAATTCTTCCTATATTTTCAAATACGTCACCAACAAGAATGTTTTTCCCGATAAGTTTATCGAACTTAAGGTGATGCCAGATGACATTGGGTTGGAGAGCATCACATACAGCTAGCGCCAGATTAAAGGCTGTTACCTGAGCCGCATTTGGGTCTAGTTCTGCGCCAAAAATTGAAGACTTCAGCATCTTCTTTAGTTGCCCTACACTAGGACACGCCCATAAATTTTGGCTTTGCCAGTGATTTACAAGGCGGCGAAAGGCTCCTACTAGAAAAATTCCAGAACCACATGTAGGATCTAATACCGTCTCCATTCCCGTTATTTTTTCATAGGGCATGGCATGATCCAGCATAAGATCTACAACAAATGGAGGTGTAAAAACAGCGCCTTCCTCTTTTTGTGCAAAATGCTGATATAGATAACTCAAAACTTCGACAGGAATGTAGCTGAAGCTAAATTGCTTCCACAAAAACATCTGCCTTTTTAAAGTGTTGGCTTCGAGAAGAACAGTGAAATGCGTCAACGATTTTCGCGTGAGAGATTCTTCTATGTCGTTGGAAATATCAAAAATGTCACCGTTGAATTTTTCTTTAAGGGCAGTCAGCATTTTCCGCACAGCTGTAGTCTTTCCACTGGCAAGAACTTCTAGAAAGCCACATGCTCCACTATGAAAATCGTCGAACCATTTCTTGGGAAAAACTCCACGATCCTCCAGATACTTTGCAAGAATGAACAAGAGTAAAAAACGGCGCATGAGAGGGCTATTCTCTCCGTCCAAAGCCTTATCGGCTTCAACCACTGCTTGAATCAATGACTTGTGAGCAGCTTTGTCTGCACAAGCCCAGTCTGCATTATCAGGATCATCCCAAAATGTTCCATCACTTAAGCGGTAAGCAGAAAAGCGCTTGGACAAAGTCACATCAAGTGCTCGGGAAACGTCGGAAACAGTGTTAATTGTTTCTGATGCGCAATACTTCGTACTGTTATTTTTCTTGTCCCAAAAAACAGGCCCTGCCGCGCATTTAAGAATATCCACGCGGGTGGGCCATTCCACATAAAGTAGTGGTGCGTTTCCGCTCAGCCATACTCGATAATGAAGCTCGGCGATTTGTTCATTCGAGTGTATACCCTCACTGTTATCAAGAATGTAGGCGGCAACTTGCGAAGACCGCTCATCGGCAAAGCGGCGAAAGAAAATATAATCGATGGAGATATTTTCCGTTTCCTTGCCACCTTCTAAGAGTGCCGCCTCACGTTGAGCCACTATCTCAGCAATCGAGCATAGAGGGAGCTGGTTACTCTTGACTGAGATTAATCCCGAAAACTCCGCCTTGCCCCCCTTTAGCGGCGCAAGATGGAGCTCTTGCAATAGTGCGCTCATGACGGGAAAACGCGGACTACGCCGCGAACAACACCCTGAATCTGAAGATCCCATGCAGGGATCAGATCTGGATATTGAGGATTTTCACTGCGGAGCCAGGGACGACCGCCGTTTTTTTTGATGAAGGTCTTCAAGGTGGACTCGTTGTCTATAAGGGCGGCGACTACGTCTTTATTTTTGAAGCGGGTGCACCTTTCAACGAGGACAAGATCGCCATCAAAAATACGGCGACCAGTCATCGAGTCACCGCGGACACTTAGGAAGAAGGCCTTGCGGCGGTCGGTGATGCCAAAAGAACGCGTATTGATGGAAAAACGGGACTCGACGTACTCTTCCGTTGCCAAAGGAATACCAGCTGGGATGGAACCCAGGACCGGCAATCCAGTGGATTTTTCCGTTAATCGGTAACCTCTTTTACTCTCGGTGTCATCGGCTAGATAGCCTTTAGTTTTGAGGGCACTCAAATGATCGACCGCCGCACGTGTGCTGGCATATCCAAAATGGCCACAAATTTCTCGCAGAGACGGTAGGGATTCTCCCGCTTCCCAGCACTCGATGCAAAAAGCGAGGATATCGGATTGCTTGTTGGTAATCTCCATTGAGGCACTACTCATTTGCATAGTATCTGACTATTTTTCAAGGTCGTCAACAGCTTTGCAGGTAAAGACCAATGAACCATACAAGGTTCACCCAGGCAAAAAAAAGACCCGGCACTGGAGAGTAAATGGCCGGGTCAAATCTTTCAGCCTGTGGAGGGGCTGATAAGGTTCTTAAAAGTCTGCAGTCAGTTGTACCCAGATTTTAGTGGTATCCCCGTAGCTTGAGCTGTCTGTGTCAAAATTGGCCACTTTGAACAAAATGCCGTAGTTTTCTTTGAACTTGCGAGCGATGGAACCATCAATTTCGGTACCGAAATCGGCAGAACCGGATTGTGCTGAGAAGTCGTGATACAACAGATTCCACTTCCACTTACCCAGTTTGCCTTTGACCCCGACAAAGGCGTCATTCAAACCGGCACCGGGTGTACCGAGGAATTTGTCAGCCCAACCATTAAAGGCATGTAAGGTTGCCAATGGTGTACGGAATGCCTGTCCCGCTTTGGAGCTATCGCCTTCAAGTGACTCGTAACCCGCATAAACAGTTGCAGCACTGAAGTTAGCTGACAGGTCGATTCGCCAGTAATCTGCATCGTATGTAACCGGGTTATTAGCATTGTCTGACTGGGTCGCATATTCAAACCCATAGCCAAATTTGAGACTGTCCGCAGCTGTTTTTCCGCTGAAACGAACACCCCAGGTCGTGTTTGAAAGACCAGCAACATCTTCGTTATCGATATCGTAGTAATAGCCCGTCAGTTTGCCGATGCCTTCAAAGGCGTAAGTGAGGTTAAGCAAGTGGGTGTTTTGCGAGTGATCACCTGCTGCTACGTCTTCGCCAAAGATTCGGTTGACGTTGTCCACATACGCATATTGGATATTCAATCCATTGTCAGCTTTATGGTTAAACGAGAATGCATCATAGGTTTGCTCATTCTGCCGCCAACCCACGTTACCAACGAAACGGGCATTGTCCAAAATGATACGTTGGCGACCGATACGGAACTGGCCACCGAAGGCTGCCTTATATTGCAGGTAAATCTGGTTGAGGTCCTCGCCTTCAGGGTCAGCGACGACTGGATAACCGGGAAGAATGGGCATGTTGCCACCACCGGCATTAGACTTATCGATACCAAGATCAAAGATATAGTCAAACTCTGCCTTGAATGAAAAACCATTCAAGTCGGCTGTTTTGTAATTGATACGTGCGCGCAAAGGTGCTGCTGTCGCATCATGAGGAAGTGGGTCCTGATCAACAGTTTCCAGTCTCCAGCGGAAACTGTAGCCAAATTTACCCTGGGTAAATGCCTCACCTAAATCATCTGCTGCAATAGCCGGCACGCTGACTGCAGCAAGTAGTATGGTCAATAAAGCTGCGGTTGTTTTGGTCGCAGCACATCTCTTATCCATGACGATAATCCTTAAAAATTTGGTTGAATAATCCGGCTGGCTGCATTGCCTGCAGCCAGCCGGGTTGTGGTCAATAGATATCGTGAACTGTGTTGTAGATATTGAATTTACCGGTTGGGGTAACAAACTCAGGTCCCTTGATGACCGCTTTCAGTTTGCGGGTCTTGTCATCAACAACCACGATTGCAGATTGTTGCTCCAGACCATTCCAGACCGAGAACCAGACTTCATCGCCGGCCATGTTGTATTCAGGCTGTACGACACGTTTTGGTCCTTCGCCCACATCTGCCCACTCAGCAATCGGTAATACTTCAAAGCCTGCATCCAGATTATTGATGTTATAGACAGCAACAGCCTGGGAGAATTTGGTATCAGGGTTCAACGGTGCGTCTACCCACAAATTTGTTGATTTCGGGTGAGACTTGACGAATAGGGAACCGCCGCCCATACCCGGTAGGGTGCGTACGACTTTCCAAGCATTATCAGCATGTCCCGTGGGATCGGTTCCGATAAAAGTAACATTTTCGTTACCCAATGCACTGGTGACCCAGACAGGACCGTATTTTGGATCAATAAGATTGGCGCCACGACCAGGGTGAGGAATCTTGGTTACATCAGTGAGAGCGACCAGTTTTCTTTCTTTGGAGTCAATCACGGCAATCTTGTTGGATTGGTTAGCTGCGGTCAGGAAGTAACGGTGAGTCGCGTCCCAGCCACCATCGTGCAGATAGCGGGCGGCACCAATTGTTGTGACACTGAGGTTATCTACGTCTTCAAAGTTAACCAGAAGAATTTTACCGGTTTCCTTAACGTTGACGATGAACTCAGGGTGCTCATGAGAAGCCACAATTGCTGCAACGCGTGGTTCAGGATGGTACTCCTGCGTGTCTACAGTCATGCCGCGTGTGGAAACGACTTTCAGTGGCTCCAGCGTATCGCCATCCATAATCGTGTATTGCGGAGGCCAGTAAGAGCCGGCAATCGCGTATTTGTCTTCATAACCATGGTATTTTGATGATTCGACAGAACGTGCTTCAAGACCCACTTTGATTTCAGCAACACGTTGTGGCGGATTCATCCACATATCGATCATATCGATTTTTGCGTCACGACCGATGGTGAAAACATAGCGACCTGATGCAGATGGCCGTGAGATATGCACAGCGTAACCAGTCTTGATAATGGTGACGGTTTCCTTGGTGTCGCCATCAATAATGGCCACTTGGCCGGAGTCTCGCAGGGTGACTGCAAAGAAGTTATCAATATTCAGATTATGCTGAGGTTTGCTAGGGCGGTCTTCAGGTTTAACCAGCAGTTTCCAGCTGTTAACCATTTCTGGCATTCCCCATTCCGGCGGTGCAGGCGGTTCGTGCTGCAGGAAGCGAGCCATGATGTCAATCTGTTCATCGGTCAGGTCACCGGATGTGCCCCAGTTGGGCATGCCAGCGGCTGATCCATAAGTAATCAGTGCTTTCAGGTAATCAGTGCCTTTCGCGCGTGTAATGTCCGTAGTCAGGGGTTTGCCTGTTGCGCCTTTGCGCAATACACCATGACAACCTGCGCAACGCTGGAAGAAAATCTCGGTGGCAGTATCGAATTCGGCTTGGGTGATACCCGGGCCTTCTGAATCGATAAATCTCCGTGTATCCGCACCAGTGATAGCTGATGGCGCCCCGGCGTAGGCCATTTCTGTACCCGCCGAAACCGGGTGATCAGAAGGACCGGTGACTTTCTCACCACCACGTGCTGCGGCAACTTGTGCTGCATTGATATCACCACCCTTGTTACCAAATGAATTGATAACAAAAGTTACAACATCAGCTACGTCGGAGTCGTTCATATACGAGAGATTGGGCATGACGGAGTTGTAATCCGCACCGTTAACAGTAACCGGACCGGACAGTCCGTTAAGGACAGCGTGTACAGCCTTCATGGGGTCCTCGGCGATGTAATCAGATTCAGCGAGCGGAGGGAACGCGCCGCTCAGGCCTTTGCCATCGGCCTGGTGACAAGCAGCGCAATTGGTCACAAACAGTTTTTGGCCGTTGCTGATGCGCTCACTTATTGTTGCTGCGTTTGCCGAAGCAACTTCAGCAGCGTGTACGACGTCATCCTTGGTCTTCGCCACAACGGAAGTTGTTGCGAATACCAGGCATAACGACAGAGTAGATAAAATCAATTTTTTCATAGTGAAGCTCCACAAGGTAAGTCTTTAGTAGTTTTTAGCTTATAAAAATCCAGTCTGGAATTTACACTGTTAGTGTGCCAGCGTAATTGACATGAGTCATGTAAAACGTTCCTGGCATTGTGTGACTGGAAAAAACCAGGCTCACCATTGGAACCGAGCGGTGACTGAGTAATTCCGCCCTGGTCTGCTCAGTAGTTCCAGCATTGGGTTGTCAGGACTAAACAGGCTGACATCCGACCAGCGCCAGTAGCGCTCGTCTGCCAGGTTATAAACTCCAATACGCAGGTCGAAATGATCATTGATGTGCCAACCTGCCGCC
Organism: Gammaproteobacteria bacterium; assembly: GCA_021772935.1. Lineage (GTDB taxonomy): Bacteria > Pseudomonadota > Gammaproteobacteria > Xanthomonadales > SZUA-36 > SZUA-36. Next base: position 36,567 of record JAJFLA010000042.1, on the reverse strand, counting down.
AAATCTATGGTAACCCAGGAAGGGGTTTGAAACCGCGCGCCGGCAGTTACATCGATTCTGTCCTGGCGGGCCGTGAAGGTGCCTGTCAGGTTGGCATCCCATCGTTTGTCAGGTGATGACCATGAAACGCCCAGCACCATTTGTGGCGGAGAGACACTGTTCAAAGGCTGGTCAGTTTCTTGGTTTTCGCCTCTCGACCAGTAAGCCGCGCCGCTTAAAGACCAGTTTTCAAGGGACTCGCTCCAGCCAGCCAGGTTTTGTTCCAGACGCAGATCCAAACCGTAGGTACGGGCACGTTCAATATTGCGTGACTGAAACAACAGTACACCACTTTCCGGGTCGATTCCGATGCGCGCCTTGGTTTCGATAAAGTCATCGTAATGGGTATCAAACAATGCCAGCGTCAGGCGGGTACTGCTTGAGATGTATCTGAAGCCAAGCTCAACGCCTTGGGAGGTTTCGGATTTCAAATTTGGGTTGGGGATGGCGCGGATATTGAACAAGGGAATATCCAGACCGATATTGGCATCCTCAAACGGTGGCGCCCTGAATCCATTCACATACTGTGCGTAAATGCCGAGGTCGTCATTAACGTGGTACAGGATTCCGAAGCGAGGGCTGAGGTTGTCCTCGCTGATGGCAACAACTTCCGCTCCGGGGTTGTCTTCCAGATACAAGACGTCCGGGCGCGGGTCGAGGTCATAACGGTCATAGCGAATGGCTGGCACCAGTTCCCAATGACCGTCTCCCAGACTGATTTCATCCTGGATAAATACGCCCAGCTCATCGGTACGTGAATTTGGAAAATCACGCACCGGCAGAGTTTCACCCAGCACAATATTGGTGATGGAATCATCCACCAGGCTTTGTTGGAGGCCATCACGGAATTCGCTGGAGTCTGTGCGCTGCAGTTCAATGCCAGCACCGAAGTGGTGGTCGCTGCCAGCTAGCGATATATCACGAAACAGGTTTAGCTCCAAGCCGCTGAATTCCTGATCGTATTGAAAGAAACGTTGCAGCCGGATTGGCTTGCTCGAAGCAGCCCTTTCCTCATGTGTCAATTGTTGTGTGCTTGAATTGACATCAAAAGCACGCATCACACCGTTACCCCAGCTAGTGTTGAATTGGTACTCGACGCTCAGCTGGCGATTTTCATCGCTATCATCACCGCTAAGAGAAGTCGTGCTGCGGAAACGGCCGTTACCCGGTAGCGAATCAATATTGGTTTTGGCCTCTTTCTGATAGTCATCCAGCGTGATACGCAGACGATTTCCGCCTTGCGTATCGTGGGTGTAGCGCAGGAAATAATCCTGACTGTTCCAATTCTGTTTGTCCTGAGATGTACCGGTAACTGCCTGGTTGTCCAGTTCATGACCATCGCGCCAGGTGGCGGCAAATAGGAGTCCATTATTATCATTTCCCCAAGCTGCAACACCCGATCCGACGATACTGTCGTTGCTGCTTTGGTAGCCACCACGCAATGAATAAAAGTTCCTGCCATTGGCCTTCGCCAATAAATCATCAGGGTCCCAGGTGGTGATGGCCATTACACCGCCAAGCGCATCAGACCCGTACAGGGTGGAGGCCGGACCGTACAGGACTTCGAGCCGTTTGATCCTGTCGGTCTCCGATAATACCCTGCCACTATCTGAAAAATTTCCAATAGCAAACCTGTCACGCACCGGGATGCCATCAACCTCAATGGCTACGCGGTTGCCGCCGATGCCGCGAATGTTGATCGCGTTTGTACCGAAACGTGTACCTGAGCTCTCAAGGTTCAGGCCAGGCTCGTAACGCAACAGCTCATCAACACTCTCAACTAAATAACGATCAATAAAATCAGCACCTATAACACTGACTTGGCCAACCACATCAGAAAGTGGTCTTGGACTTTTACTTGCAACCACGACCATCGGATCGAGCTCTATTGGTTCCAGGTCAAGGCTATCCCCTGCATTTTCGGCTGTAGCCGTTATCGGTAATAGTGCCCATATCAGAACCAGTTTCCATCTTGGTCGGTGCATTTATTTACTTCCTTCAAAAAAAAAGCGCGCAGCTTAGTTGGTTTGTTATGACCTTGAAATGACTCAAGTCATGTGTTTCACTTGCACTCCGATCACGCGGTCGTGAAAGCAAGCAAATCGGGGTTCCTAAGTTGTTCTTGACCTGAGTCATTTGTCGTTGGCTGAGGCGGTGCTACCGTGCGCAGCACACCCACATTAACAAAACAGGCAGATTTTACATGACAAAGCTCGTCAAGGTTAAGCAAATATCGCTTATGGTATTCCAGGGCTTTTTTCCAACAGCGGGGGGTACATCCCTGTCTGCCTGAGTGGCACGGGAAGCTTCGCCATGAGTATAACTACGTCTTTTCCGACAGAACTTATCACCAAGTACGGCCTGGCCGGACCTCGTTATACATCTTACCCCACTGCGTTGCAGTTTCATGAGGGATTTGATACTGAGGCCTATCGCCGGCATATACAAAACAGCAATGACGATCTGATCCCGAGACCGTTGTCATTGTATGTGCACTTACCGTTTTGCAAAGAGCTTTGTTATTACTGCGCTTGCAATAAGAAGGTGACGAGCAATACCCGACGAGCAGAGATTTACCTGGCACACCTCGATAAAGAAATCGAGATGCAAGGAAGCTTGTTTGACCGTGACCGGCAAGTCGTGCAATTACATTTTGGTGGCGGTACTCCAACCTATTACGATGATATGCAACTCAAGCATATTATTGAACAATTGTCCCAGAGCTTCCTCTTAAGCCGTGCGGCCAGTCGTGAGTTCTCAATTGAAATCGACCCGCGAACCGTCAATGAAGAAAGAATTGCCTATCTGGCTGATATTGGTTTTAACCGGGTCAGCATGGGAATACAGGATTTCGACCCTGCTGTACAAAAAGCCGTCAACCGTATCCAGGATGAGGGTAAAACGCTGGCCCTGATTGATGCGGCGCGTAAGTTCGGATTTAACTCGGTATCGGTGGATCTGATCTATGGATTGCCACTACAAACTGCAAAGTCATTTGAAAAGACCATTGATTCCGTACTCACGGCTCGCCCGAATCGTTTATCGGTATACAACTATGCCCATTTGCCACACCTGTTTCGTGCCCAGCGCATGATCAACTCGGAAGAGGTACCGGTTGCCGAAGTGCGACTCCAATTACTGGCCTCTACTGTTACCAAGCTGGTGGATGCTGGTTATGTCTATATTGGCATGGATCATTTTGCGTTGCCGGATGACGAGCTATCCATTGCAATGGAAGATGGATCACTACAACGTAATTTCCAAGGGTATTCTACCTGTAGTGAGACGGACCTGATTGGGATGGGTGTCAGTGCGATCGGTAAAGTTGGCAACAGTTTCGTACAAAACCGTAAGGACATACGTGATTGGCAGTCAGCCATAGATGATGGCGAACTGCCGGTATGGCGAGGCTTGGGCTTGAGTGGTGAAGACCGGCTTCGACGCGGAGTGATCTCTGCAATTATGTGCCAGGGCCGTGTCCGGTTTGCTGAGTTCGAGCGTAAATACCGCATCGACTTCGCCGACCATTTTGCGTTGGAACTGGAGTTGCTTAAACCGCTACAGGATGATGGTCTGATTGTGCTGAGCGAGCAAAGTCTTGAGGTTACACCGACCGGCTTGTTGCTTTTACGCGTAATCGCGATGAAATTTGACGAATACCTGATTAAAGATATGAAAGGAAAAGCGTACTCAAAAGTCATTTAATGACACTCTTAGGCTATAATCCACCGCTAACTAAATACTATGGGGTTGGGTTCAGCGGTTTATGGGTTCGAGTATTCAACAAAAGCCTTATTTTCCAGAGCGTGCGCAGGTTGCATGCAGTCAGTGTACGCTTGGGAATCTGTGTCTTCCTCGCAGCCTCGGTGTCGGAGAAGTCGAGCAATTCGAACATATCGTCAATAAATCCCGGCCGATTCAGCCCGGTGAGCACATTTTTCGAACAGGTGATAAATTCCAGTCTATTGCAGCGGTTCGTGCGGGTTGCTTCAAGAGTTATGTCATCGATAAGAACGGCGAAGAACAGGTGCTGGGGTTTTACCTGCCCGGCGAAATCATAGGTTTTGATGCCATTCATGAGAAAACCCACAAAGCTAATGTCGTAGCACTTGATACCAGCTCTGTTTGTGGTCTGAGTTTTGACTCGGTTACTGATATGGCCAGGCAGCTACCGCAACTTCAAGATGAACTGTTTCGCGTTATGAGCCTGCATATTTCTGAGCTAGAGGCGAGTGCGGCCGATCTCAGCGCAGAGGAAAGAATTGCTCGTTTGTTATGTTCGCTATCAGAACGTTTTGCGAGTCGGGGCTACTCTGCAAAAGAGTTTAACTTGAGTATGTCACGTCGTGATATCGCCAGTAATCTTCGTCTTGCCACCGAAACTATCTCACGTGTTTTGGCGCGTTTTCAGAGTGCCGGTATCATCCGTGTGAATCGGAAGAAGGTGGCTATTCTGAACGAAGGTAAACTGAAAGACCTGGCACGTCGAGATACCTGTTAATCGCCCATCTTGTCGAATTCGCTTCTGAACCCGACTCAATGAACAGACTGCTTATCCTCGCAGCGGAGTTTGCAAAATACAGTGCATTGATCAATGCTGCCAAGTTGCGGCAACTCGAGATTGTGACAGCCGGTGATGTTGAGTCTGCGGCCACAAATATCGCTGCTTGCAATATCATTCTTGGTGACCCACCGCTGCTTGAACAAGTACTCGCATCAGCTGAGCGATTGCAATGGGTACAGTCAAGCTGGGCCGGTGTGGATCATTTATGTCGGCCCGGCCAACGCCGGAATTATATTTTGACTGGTGCAAAAGGCGTGTTTGGTCCTCTAATCAGCGAATATGTAATGACCTACCTGTTCGCGCTCGAGCGACAGCTGTTTGCCATGCGACGTAATCAGCAGAAAAAACACTGGCAGCCCTTGTCATATCGCCCAGCGCGGGAAATCACGCTAGGCATTATAGGCTTGGGGTCTATTGGCCAACACCTTGCAGGTACAGCCCGACATTTTGGAATGCGGGTAATCGGTCTTAACCGTTCTGGCCGAGCCTGCGCTGATGTCGAAGAAGTCTACACAACCGATGACCTGGCCGGCTTCCTTGAAAAGCCAGATTACGTGGTGGTCACGCTTCCGGATACGCCACAAACGAAGCATTTCATCGATGCTGATGTGCTTAAAATGATGAAGCCATCAACCGTGCTGATGAACGTGGGGCGGGGTGGTATCATCAACGAAGCCGACTTGGTTGCTGCATTGCAGGCAGGGATTATTGGTGGTGCTGTGCTCGACGTATTTGCAAGCGAGCCCCTGGCCTCAGATAGTCCGCTCTGGCACCTGCCCAATGTGTATGTGACACCTCATAATGCGGCCACCAGTTTTCCTGAAGATATTGTGGGGGTTTTTGTGGATAATTATCAACGTTTCATGGCAAAGCAGCCCTTGCTGCATGTGGTAAATTTTGACCTGGGGTATTGAGTTTTGAAAACCATAAAACACCTCTTCGAAAGAAACCTGGAGTGGGCCACTGCGATCAAAGCAAAAGATCCTACATATTTCTCTCGTTTATCCAGGCAGCAGAAGCCGGAATATCTTTGGATTGGTTGTTCGGATAGCCGGGTTCCGGCAAACCAGATAGTCAATTTGCCACCTGGCGAGGTATTTGTTCATCGAAATATCGCAAATGTGGTGGTTCATACCGATCTGAACTGTCTGTCAGTTATTCAATATGCTGTGGAATTATTAAAAGTTAAGCATATTGTCGTATGTGGTCACTATGGCTGTGGTGGTATCAAGGCGGCAATGGAAAACCAGCAACACGGTCTTTTGGACAATTGGTTGCGGCATGTTAAAGATGTTCGCAGGTTTAATGCCGATAAACTGACGGGTCTGCCATTCAATGAACAATTTAGCTTGCTTTGCGAGTTAAATGTAATAGAACAATTCACCAACGTTTGTAATGCCTCGGTGGTTCAAAATGCTTGGAAAAACGGGTCGGAACTCACCGTTCACGGTTGGATTTACAATATTGAAAATGGAATTTTACACAGCCTGGATGCACAAAATGCCTTGGTGAAACATCCGGTTTAACGTAAAGCCCCGAGTATGGTGGATTGTGACACTGGTAGGAGCGAAGCGATTTTCATGCGCTGTCTTTTAACCACCACCTGTTTGGGTCGATTGAAAATCTGTAAATACAAAACGCGGGTCAACTTTAAGTCTGCCGCGTTCAACAACAATTCTTTGTTTGAACATAGGCCCGTCGATCACCAGGGTGTGAAATTCACCGTTTTCGCCACAGGGGTCGGCTTCAATAGGTAAGTCCTTTAACAACGTAAAATCATATTTTCGGCCAGAAAAACCTTCTGCTATTTGGGTTTTGTCCACACAGCTTATAACCGCCTCGAGACCAGCTGTCAGCATTTCCTGTGCTACTTTTTGAGTGGACTGCCCCCAAAGTGGAAAAACCGACTCAAGCCCAATCTTTTGCATCTGCTTTTCGCGGTGGCGACGCACGTCTTCAAGGAAAATGTCACCAAATATGATGTGACTGATTTTGAGTTCTTGCTTCAAACGTGACAGACAGGAAGTTACTCTGGTTTCATATTCCAGGTTGCTACATGGCCAGGGCAGGTTGACGACAAACAGATCCAGGTTGCAAGCTTTTGCCTGTTGTTCGAGGATGGTTTGTCGAACACCGTGCATTGCAACCCTGCGAGCCGCCTGGTTGACCGTCGTGAACAGACCCATGACTTCATATTTTCCGGCTTTAAGTACATTATGCAGTGCCCACGCGGCGTCCTTGCCACTACTCCATGACAGCAAAGCTCTAAGTGGTTTGATTGGCATGTACCAACCCCATTGATCTTTTGGCCAGGTGGTGGGTGCCGAAAATTAAAGCGACAAACACACTGTCTCCCAGCAACGAATACCCCAAAAAAGGAATTGCCTTCAAATAGCACTCGACCAGACCAGCGATTGTGCGTGGGTAGTACACCAGCCATGCCGCAAAGTTGGATAGCAGGTAAAAGATCAGGGCGTTGACAGTAATGGCACCGGCAAAACGCGACAAACTTCTTTTTTGGGCTAGAAATATCCTGCCAAACAAGGCGCTCAATGCGATACCTGTATAAACGAACACCATGATCAATGGGTTATAAAGACCCGTAATCAGATCGCCAATCAGCAACGGTATCATCGGCATTAACCAGGCGACCCGTCGGTTACACCAGGTTCCGGCAAATAAACCGATGGGAGCTATAGGGGTGATATTCCAAGGGTGAGGTAGCAGGCGAAGGAGTGCGGCAATGGTCAAAATTACATAATGCATCATCATTCTCCTTAAAAATTAAAGCGTCCACGCAGACCGACATATACCGCTTGGCCGGGGCGTGCAAAGCCAAGAATTTCTTCGTATTCCTCATCAAACAGGTTGCTGATACGACCAGTTAATTCCAATGATTGCGTCAGTTTCCATGACGCAGCCAGATCAAGTACGGTGAAGGCATCGATGTCTACGCGGTCCAGTGTGAAACTTGTAGGAGAAAAGAAAACATCCTGCTGTTTACCACTGTGGTTCAGACTCAGATTCAGGTTGCCACGATCATCTGCGTAGTAATAGCTGGCAGAAATACTGGCCACGTGTTCTGGTCGCCTGACTTCAGATACTGCTAAACCCGCGGCATCTATCTCACTGGCATCGGTGTAGGTATAAGAAGCTGAGAGTGTAACTGCCTGACTCAAGCGTGCATCAAATAGAGCTTCAACACCTTTCCGCCTGCTGTCGCTATCCTTGTTTTGAGCGGTAAACAGGAATGAATCAGGATCAAACACAAAACCGTCGATCTCGTCCTGCAAATCCTGATCAAAATAAACCAGCTGAATTTGAAACTGGTCATCATGCCAACGGGTATCCAGACCGATTTCCCAAGCCTGAGAAGATTCCGGCTTCAGGTTTGGGTTTCCGATAAAGAAATCTGCAAAAAAGCCAAACCGTTCGGTAAACGTCGGCGCCTTGGAGCCCGTCCCCACCGAGCCACGTATGCGCAGGGCAGAGAATAGCTGGTATGACGCTGCCAGTTGCCAGGTCGTTGTATCATCAAATGCATTGTAGTCATCCAGACGGCTACTCATGGTCCAGGTAAATCCACTGATCGGCTTGCCAACATACTCCAACGCATAACTGTTAACAGCGTAGGATTGGTCCTGGTTGGGGTCGCCAAAAACCGAAGCTTCACCTCGTTGATGAAAGTCTATATCTTCACGCTCGAGGGCAAAGCTGATGCGGTTGTTGGGTGTCTCACCTGCCCCAAATGTAAAGCCGCCGCGTAGGCGGAATTCAAGTGTTTCTGCGTTGGTTGAGCTGGTCCATAGTGCATCGCTGAAATTGTTATTGTCAGATTCCATCCAGTTCACAGAAATGCTGCCGGACCAGGGGTTTTGTTGTGGCTTATAGTGTAATTCGCTGTTTAGGAAAGTCTGCCTGGATTCTGTCATTCGGTCGGCGTCGACGGGCAGACCGGTGACAAAAAAATCGATGTCATCAAATTCACTGGATACATCCACTACCTGACCTGAAAACCGCATGCTGAACGCGTCGCTGGCTTCGAATTCCAGGGCGATATTGGCAGTGGTGTTTTCCGTGCCGTCATTTTCATCCCCACTTCGTGAAATATTGCTGCCACTGCTATCCAGGTAAGACAGGCCGCCATAGATATGAAACCTATCTCCCGAATAACCACCGTCAACACCCGCATTGACGGTGTTGAAAGAGCCTGTCTCAAGCGTGCCTGAAATATACTGGCTTGCGTTGTCCTTTTTACGAATGATGTTGATCACACCCGCCATCGCATCACTGCCCCAGGTGGCGCTTTGAGGCCCGCGGATGATCTCGATGCGTTCAATGTTGGATGTCAGTGCAAATTGGTACTGAAACTCACCACTGGCCGCGGGATCATTGGCGCGGATACCATCTACCAGCACCAGTAATTGATTGGCTTCTGCGCCGCGTACACGCACCTGGGTCTGCGAGCCGGGGCCACCGGCCTGGCTGACTGAAAAACCAGGTACATCTCGCAATAGCTCGGACAGGTATTTAACCTGTTTTAGCTCAATTTCTTCACGTGTAATGACGGTGACAGAACTGGCAACATCATTAATGGATATGGGTTGCAGGCTGGCTGTGACCAGCAAGTCGTCGAGTTTCAAGGGCTTTTCTGCAAGAAGTTGAGTGCTGAACAAGGTGAATAATACAAAGCTAACCATATGTGAAATGGTTCTAATGTGTTGTTTGACCATCGTCTTTTTCCACTGCGTTCTCACCCGAACGCGTAGGGTTTGTGTTTTTTGACGGAGATCGAAGTTGGGAGGCTGTTTCTGGTACCGGATGGGCCGGAGGAAGCAGTTCTCACAAACTTCCGCCCACCGCGAATGCACAAGTGAATAAAACTGCTGGCCGGTCTCCGGGCTTGCGAAGGGCGATGTACTATCGCCAGTGTTAGGTCGCCTTCCCATGCTGATGCACAGTGGCTGCAATGACCCGTACCTTCGCCTACCGTTGCGGGGGCAGCGACGGAATTACCCTAAAGAAATTAACCTTCAGTGGCGCACCGTCTTCCCGTTTAATCCTCTGACCGAGCAGTCAGAAGGACACCTGCAGACTCAGGCAGCAGGTTGATTGATCGAGACCTGCTTGTCAAGCTAACCCGCATAATTCACCAAGGATGGCCCAGGCCAGCCTCTCGACCAGTTCCTGGTCTCACCTTCTCTCACCTTCTACGGAGTTTGCACTGTAGCTGGCGGCCTTTGAGACACACCGTGAACACGTCCATGCGGGCTCATTGCTTACATCCCCATTGGTGAAGCTAGCGGGGTCTGTTACACACATCCCCGCTTGATTTGGAGGATTTTTAATACTAAACCGATAGTTGGTCCCTTAGAACTGGTAGCCCCCAAATTGCTCCCGCAATATCATTTTCTGAATTTTACCGGTGGCTGTATGTGGTATTTCGTCGATGAATTCAACCGCGTCAGGCATCCACCAAGTGGCGATCTTACCGTCAAGGTAGGCCAGGATCTGTTCTGCACTGACATCGGCATCAGGTTTGCGCACAATGATCAGTAATGGCCGTTCGGTCCATTTGGGGTGGGCGATACCAATGACCGCGGCTTCGGCAACACCAGCGCAACCTATTGCTGTATTTTCAATTTCGATGGAAGATATCCACTCGCCGCCGGATTTGATGACATCTTTGTCGCGGTCGGTGATTTGCATATAACCCAGGCTGTCGATATTGGCGATATCACCGGTATCGAACCAGCCATCTTTATTCAAGATATCGCCGTCAATCTTGAAATACCCACTGGAAACCGCCGGGCCACGTACCAACAAGTGACCGGAGGTGACGCCATCGCGCGGCAGGTCATTGCCCTGGTCATCTACAATTTTCATTTCCACCAGATAAGGTGTGCGGCCTTGCTTGAGCTTCAGGTTGATGCGCTCATCACCCTGCAGGTGTTCAGTGGCATTTTTCAGTTTGCCTGTGGTGCCTACCGGTGACATTTCGGTCATGCCCCAACCGTGGATGACTTCCATGCCATAGTCGTTTTCCAGTGTTTCGATCATCATCCTTGGGCAAGCGGCACCACCGATCAGAACCCGCTTCAAATAAGGCAACTTCAGATCATTGTCTGCGAGGTATTGCATCAGTCCAAGCCATACCGTTGGTACGGCGGCTGACGCGGATACCTTCTCGCTTTCCAGCAGTTCGTAAATGCTTTTTCCATCCATGCCCGCCCCCGGCATGATCATGCTTGCACCTGCGGCCGGAATGGAAAAAGTGATTGCCCAGGCATTGGCGTGAAACATGGGTACGATGGGCAAGACATTGTCTCGTGAATCGACCCCAAGTACGTCGGGCTGGTTACACATCAGGCTATGCAGGACGTTGGAACGATGAGAATAAAGCACGCCCTTGGGGTTACCGGTGGTGCCGGAGGTGTAACACAGCCCGGCAGCGGTATTTTCGTCAAATGAAAGCCATTCGAAATCTGCATCGGATGCAGCCAGCCAGGTTTCATATGCGTGTGCGTTGGGCAGACTGGTTTCGGGCATATGCTGGTCATCGGTTAGAATAATGTACTTTTTAATGCTGGGTAGTTGCTTTGCTATGGCTTCAACAATTGGCACAAAGGTCAGGTCCACAAACAGCATTTTGTCTTCGGCGTGATTGATGATATAAATCAGCTGCTCTACGAATAACCTTGGGTTGACCGTATGGCTGATGGCGCCCAGACCCATGATTCCGTACCAGACTTCAACGTGACGGTCTGTGTTCCAGGCCATGGTGGCGATCCGGTCGCCCAGGCCTATGCCTTCTTTTTGCAGGGCTTTGGCCACACGCAGGGCACGGATTCTCAGATCATGATATGTGTAACGCCTAATGGGGCCTTCGATAGAGCGGGTTACCATCTCTCGCTCACCGTGATTCAATGCTGCGTGGTCGAGTATGGTTTGAACCAGTAATGGGTAATCTTGCATCAGGCCCAGCATCTTGATCTCCTTGTTGTTTGCTGCTTTGGTGGGTGGAAATAAATATTCAGGTTTTTAGTAAAGCCAAAGCTGCAAATATGACCATGACAAGCATGATTAAAAACCCAAGTATGAACACTCTGAAGCGTGCCGGAACATAATTTGAGCTCATGTGAATATAGGCATGAACAACTCTGCTAAGCACAAAGGCCCAAGCCAGGTAAAGCACTGTGGTACTGACCGCGTTGATGCTGTAGAAGATAAAGCACAGCACATAAAATAACACCGGAACCTGGAACTGGTTGCGGATGTTGTTGGAAACCATCAATACATAATCTGGCCATGCATCATTGTCCAAAGAGGTTTTTTCCATGTCCACATTGTCTGTCTTGAGTGCCTTGGCTTTGCGAACACCCAGCAAAAGAAAACCGGCGATGGTGATCAGGATTTGTACAAGAACTGGCCAAAAAATCAGATTAGAGTGCATATGTGTTTTACCTTTGATTAAATGAAAAAAATTTGGTTTTTAATTTTCGGCTTCCGATAATATACCAATTGCCTGGTCTGCAAGTTCTGATTGAACAAAAACATGATCATGGAAATAGGCAGCGATGATGTTGGCAGCGATTCCATGTGTGGCAAGTTTGCTGGAAATCGCGGCCGTCAGACCAACGGCTTCAAGGCTTGAGTGGACACCAAGCGTGATGCATCTGAACAGGCCATCGTAAGTCAAACCAAAACGATCAGCGGCTTCTTTCAACAATACCAGGGTTAGCCCCTCTGATTCGGAGAACGAAGCGATCGGTTGGGCGTCGGCGTAGTCACCATAGCTTGAGTTTTCGACACTGCAGAAGACATAATCACCTTCGATTAATTCAGGTGATATTGAGCCGAGCAAATTTTCCAGATTTTTTTCACCGAACAAGACTTGCCCCTTTAATCTATAGCTTACTGAACGCAGTATGGTATTTAACCATACCAGTTTTCCCCTGCAACACAGAAGCTTGTAGTTCAATGGCCGCTGTATTGATGGCATACACCGCATTTATGTCCTGGTTTTTTTGAGGTCGAATGATCATTATATTTTGTCAATTTTATTCTTTGACTTCGACACCCTTCCAAAAAGCCACCCGCCCCTTGATGTTATCTGCCGCACTCTTTGTTTTTGGGTAGTACCAGGCGCCGTCGGCGTTTTCTTCACCGCCTACCATTATCGAGTAATAACTGGCTTCACCCTTCCAGGGACAGGTGCTATGCGTAAGACTTGGCCGCATGAATTGCATTTTGACCGATTCAGCCGGGAAGTAGTGATTTCCCTCAACGACGACGGTGTCATTACTTTCTGCGATTAACGCGCCATTCCATATTGCTCGCATTGCTTCTGGGTTCCTGTGTACGATAAAGGTATAGGCCTATTTGTCGCATAAGGCCGCACACTATGTCAATTCAAGGCGTGTGTCGTTACGATGTCGATATGACTGGAAAGCGAAAATTAATTCATGCTGTTTTTTTGTTTTTACTGCCGTTAATTGTTGTCGGGTTTGGGGTCTCAATGGCAGCTGCGGCCGCGTTGGTCGCGATTGCACTTGTCTGGCACTGGCTAATAACTTTAAGTGGTATCGTTGCACCTGCGGCTTCACCCGAGCTTGAGCTTGAAACCATTGCAGCCAGCCACTTTGTCGAAAAAATCCGTTGGTGTATGGATCGGCTTGGTGTTGATTACACTGAGCGCCAGATGGTAGGCGTGCTTGGTATCTTTTTCGCCGGTCGGAGCGTGCCGCAACTCAAAATCCGTACCGGGATGGTGCGTTCAAGTATCGGTAATTCAGCTGAAATTCTGCGCTACCTGTGGGGTGCGTATACGGCTGAATTTGCTGATCGAGCAAAATTTCTCGAGCCTACCGGGGACCGGCTCGCACTGGAAAAAAGGCTCGATCGCTATGGTGTGGATCTACAAGTCTGGGTTTATTACCATATTCTTGATGACCGGGCCCTGACCCAGCACGCCTGGGGTTGCAACAGCCCTGCGATACCAGCCTGGCAGCGTTATACGGTGATCGTGTTGTTTCCAGTTTTGCGTGCTCTCATGCGCAAGGCGTTTCGAATCTCCGATGTCGGCTACAGAAAATCTGTCGATCATATTGAAACCGTGCTGGCAGAGATCGATTCGCAACTCGCCGATGGACGGGTTTCTATTCTCGGCGACGCGTCAATTAACTATGTCGATATCACATTTGCGTCACTTTCTGCGCTGTGGTTACAGCCTCCAGGATTTGGACGTGAAAAGGCCGCCGCGGTACGGGTTGAGCGACAACGTGCGCCGATGGCGATGCAGGCAGACATAGAACGCTGGATAAGCAGTTATCCCAACACAACTGATTATATCAGCCGTCTTTATGAACAGGAGCGCCAACACTGATAGCTCGCGCAAACTAAGCCTCAAGTATGCAGCTTATTAATGGCTCAATTCGGGGTAGGCCAAGACTATTGCGTTGTGGTTACAAGCGGGAAATTGAGTACGCAAGATGTAATTTCATGATTAGGTATAGAGGTTTTTTAGCCATCAACCCCATTTGCTTCCGGTGTGGGGAAGGCGCGACAGCACTCTTCCAGCCATGCACGAAACAGAGCAACTTTGGGCATGTCAAAATAATGTGATGGTGCAACAAAGTAATATGCAAAATCACTTTTAACCGCAGGTGGAAAACAGCTTACAAGGCGACCGGAGGCGAGCTCTGCAGCTGCAAGTGACCAGCGTGCCAATGCAATACCGAGGCCTTGTTCAGCCGCCACCACAATAGATACCGAGTCATTAAACCTTGGTCCGCGCCGGTGTACAGCACTACCTCCGAGTGCTTTGAGCCACGTTTCCCACAGTTCATCCTCGCCTTGCAAAAGTGTGTGCTGGGTGAGTTCAGACGCGGATTCAATCGGCTGGATGCTGGCCCACATTTCAGGGCTGCACACCGGTAAGGTCCACTCATCCAGAAGCTTTACAACAGTGAGATCTGGCCAGTTACCACGACCAAAGCGAATGGCTGCATGAAAATCTGTTTCGTCAAAGCTCACCGGTTGAATATCGGCGTTGATGCGTAAATCAACATTGTCGTATGTGAGGTAGAAATCAGCCAGTCTCGGTGTCAGCCATTTTTGTAAAAATGATGGCATCATGCTGACATTGAGCACGCCACCTGTTCGATCTTCCTGCAACGAAAGTACGGCCTGGTTTAATTCTGTCAGTCCCCGATGCACACCAGGAAGCAGCATTTGACCGGCTGTTGTCAGCGTTATGTTACGGCCATGGCGATGAAAAAGTGGTTGCCCGAGTCGGTCCTCCAGGGAGCGAATTTGTGAGCTCACCGCCGCCGCGCTCACATTCAGTGCCGCTGCACCTTTTGAAAAGCTCAAACGACTGGCAACAGCTTCGAAAGTACGTAGGGCATTGAGAGGTAAGTGCATTGTATTACCATTAAGAAAAACTTAACTGAAAATGAAAAAAACCCGTTCGACAGTTACACGAACAAGGCGTAATTTTAAGCTGAATACAGTTAGATATATAGATTTAAGGAGACTTTACATATGTTAAACAATACTAAATATAAAAGCCAGTCAAGTGATTTGCACCAATGCATCGATAGTCAGCTTGTGACAAAACTCAATGGCATCGATAAAGAAGCAGCAAATGCAACCCAATTTGATCAGGTAAAAAGCGCTGAGCGCAGTATTAGACGCGAGCGCCGGTACAGCCAAACTACCGGTTCTAACACCGGTGCGTGGCGCGTAGCACTTTGATAATCGGGAAGTATGTTTAGAGTGACTTGATTGTTATTTCGGCAACCATTTGATGAGCATTGTGAAAAGGTTTTGCGGCTCGACGGGCTTGGCGACGAAGTCATTCATACCCGCATCCAAACAGGCTTGACGATCTTCTGCAAACACATTGGCAGTCATCGCGAGGATCGGTACATCAGTAGTGGTGCCTGGAAGGCGCGGCATGGAGCGGATCAAACGGGTTGCCTCCAGGCCGTCCATTCGCGGCATCTGCACATCCATCAGGATCAGGTCGTAATCAGTGAAACGGACCATGGATAAGGCCTCTACACCATCTTCCGCTGTATCTACAGCCAGACCCGTGCTACTCAGCAGTGCCACTGCCACTTCGCAATTAACAAGATTGTCTTCGACCAGCAGGATGCGTGAACCCGCATGTTGGGTTTGTAGCTGTACCTCGGCATCCACCACTTCAATTGCTGGTGTGTTCGGCAGGGGGCCATGACCATAGCCAAGCCGGGCGGTAAGCCAGAACGTGCTGCCCCGGCCCAATTCACTTTCAACCCCCACGTCGCCACCCATCAATTCCACCAGACGGCGGGTTATGGTCAGCCCTAAACCGGTTCCACCGTATTCGCGGGTGGTAGACACATCAGCTTGTTCAAATTCCCTGAACAGGCTGGATAGCTTGTGTGTTGCAATGCCGATACCTGTGTCCTGTACTTCGAAGCGCACCAGAACCTCATCATTTTGCTCTTCCAGCATTTTGGCACGCAGGAAGATGCTGCCCTTCTCGGTGAACTTAACGGCGTTACCAACGTAGTTGAGCAGAGCCTGGCGCAAGCGGGTCAGGTCACCATTAAGCCACCGTGGCACATCGTTCTGGTCCACTTCAATGGTCAGGCCTTTGGATGTAACCTGGTCTCTGAACAGCGATTGGACCTGATCGAAAACCGCGTCCAGGTGAAAATCTGAATGTTCCAGGTAGAGTTTGCCTGCTTCGATCTTGGATAGATCCAGGATGTCATTGATGATGGACAGCAGGTGCCTTGCAGAGACATCTATCTTGGCAAGTCTGTCCACCTGTTCCTGCGTCGGATTGGAACGTTGTAGCAGATGGGTCAAGCCGATGATGGCGTTCATGGGTGTGCGAATTTCATGGCTCATATTGGCCAGGAAGGCACTCTTGGCCTTGTTGGCACTTTCTGCCAGTTGCCCCGCTTCAGTCAACTGCGTGGTGCGTTGCTCCACCAGTTCCTGGAGGTGATGGCGATGATCATACAGCTCCTGTACCATCTGGGCTCTTTCTTGTTTCCGTCTTCGCGCTTGCCACAAACCGAGGCTCAACATCAGCATGCCCACCACCCAAACCAAGCCATGGGTAAAGAATAGAGATGTTTTGCTATTCATAACCATTTCAAAGTAGGGTTTGAGTGGGATAGAAATACTGACGCCCCCTCGAATGTCGCCAACCTTGTAGCCTTGATGACCATGGCAAGCGAGACAGCCTTTACGCACAATCATGGGGCGCATTAAACGAATATATGATTGCCCATCAATATTTGTTTGCTGGATGATCTCTTTGGTTCCGGTTTCAAATTGCTTCAGCGCACTTAACTCCCAAGGGTCTGGCTCATTTGTCGGGTTAAGAGTTAGCAGGCTGGTGATTTTCCCCTTGATGCCATACATGGATTCAAACTCTTTGGTTATTTGACGCATCATGTAAGCTGGGTTCATCAAGGTGAGTTTGACCCCACCGGTGGTTTCTACATCGCGGTTCGGTAAATGTGCCAGGTAGGGGTTGGCCGGTGTTCTCTCATTCAGTTTTACATAGACCCCGCCATGAAGCGTTGCCCAGCGACGGAAAGCCATATCCTTGTCCCAGTTGGCCCGCGCCTCACTGGTGGCCATATAGATGGCTTGCTTATTGAGATTGGTGGTGTTCCAAATAAGGGAGGTGACGATGAGCAAAGTCAATCCGATGACCAGCAGGGCCGCGTAATATCGGATAGAGAAACCCGATGATGAATTCAAGTTGTTCATAACAGCTTCGTTGTTTTTATGGACTGACACTCCAGGCAACTTTATGGTAAGTCTAGAACATACATCAATATCGTTGTAATTTCACTAATATTCACCTTGCTCGCATGATGGATTCCGCGAAATACGCCCCATACCAATGCGTGTTCTATAATGGCTTGTCGAGCCGTCTGGCATGAGCGAATAAACAATGACAACTGAGCCAGTCACGAGATAGTCATTAAGTTTGCGCGCCTCAAAAGTGCCCAGATGGAAAGTCACTTCTGTTTTAATTATACTCAACACTATCCTTTTTATATCTAACCAATTGACAAATAATGGTTTTTTTCAAATTATTAGTCACTTAACCAGAAAGAAATTTTGTATGTTGTAAGCTAAAAACTTATTAAGCAGGAATCAACCATGAAAAGAAATAGTAGCAAGCTATTGGGTTATGTTTTGTGCGCTATCATTTCGCTACTTTTATCAAGTGCTCAAGTGTGGGCTACCTCGGCACAATCACATATCGTGTCTGCCGGTATCAACCTGGGGCAAGCAAGCGCACGCATGAAACTTTTTGGTGACGCTTTTGGTGGAACGCCACCACCCGATCAGATAACGGACATTGCAACCAATCTTGCAAATGCAAAAGCCCATATTCTGGCAGCAGAATCTTTGCTGGAACAACCATTCAGTACAAACATCCAGTTTCTTGATGTGTTAAAAGAAGTTGTCCGGAAAATTGATAACTACGGCAATGCCACACGGAATGCCAGTCATTCTCACCGGGCAAAGTATATTGAGTCCATCTGGGGAATGTACAGAAATGTTCTGGCTCAAACTTATTATTCAGGTCGTCAGGACAGTTTTCAGTCGAACCCTAATTGTGATTCTACTTTTTTGGATGTCGGCTATTACTGCGGCCGGGCTGCGATTGCCTCAGCGATAACACCGCCACACAGACGCTCGGGAGCACGGGCGGCTTATTATCAGAGTGGGGCTAACAGCAGTCTGCGCGACGCAATCCAAAATGGTTTGGAGATTGCACTAGATGGTTGGCCACCTCAGCCAAACCCAAAAAAGATATGCTGTGCCTTTGGCTCCCCCGCAGAGTGGTCTGTTATACCGGATTTTCAATCCGATAGCGCAACGAGCCTTTATGCAGAAGCCTGTGGCGACAAGGGTTCAAAAATACCTAAAATCGCTGAAAGGGCTTTTGTTGATTGTGGAGGGCGTCCAGATCTTCCTTCCTGTTCAAGCAGTCCTCATCCAGATCAAGAGTCCTGTACAAAAAACTTCCCAGGTACATCGCCGACGGGTAAAAATGC
Source organism: Gammaproteobacteria bacterium (assembly GCA_021772935.1). GTDB lineage: Bacteria > Pseudomonadota > Gammaproteobacteria > Xanthomonadales > SZUA-36 > SZUA-36. Next base: position 17,880 of record JAJFLA010000042.1, on the reverse strand, counting down.
CGATGGGCAATTAGTCTGCGAATGCCCGAATGGTATTGTTTGGGACAAAGTCAGCAGAAGTTGCCCACAGCAGACAGATCAACAGTCCTGTGCGACAAATTTCCCAGGTACATCGCCGACGGGTAAAAATGCCGATGGGCAATTGGTCTGTGAATGCTCCGCAGGAGTCATTTGGAACCAGGCAAGTCGTTGTGGGCCAGCCGATGGCAATCATCAGCAGTGTAAAATGAAAATTGCCGAAATTCGAAATTTTATGATTGCGGCAGGTAATCACCCTCAGGGCGGCGATCTGCTCAAAATCGGGGCCAATGCTGCTGCTAACGAAGCCCGGATTATGGGTTGCGATCAAGCCAGCATAGATTCTGCGTTAGGGGTTGGTGGTTTGGTTGACGGCGGCACAACAACGGAACCCTCAGGTGTGCGTTTCACAAAACCAAAAGTATCAGGTGTCGCGCTTGACTGGTGCTTTGTAGAGGGTGGTTCTAACAAGTGTGGTAAATCAGCAGCAGACAATTTTTGCAGATGGAAAGGGTTTAATGCGGCATCTGCTTTTAGTAAGGACGAAGACGTTGGTTACACCAAACTCTTACCAGACGGGGCAATTTGTGATGCTTCGTTCTGTGATGGGTTTGCTTACATTGATTGTGTGAGCCTAGGTGCGAGACCTTAAGTATACAGTTGCAAGACGCTCTGCGTAGTTACATGGCCATAGTCTTGGGCAAACAATGAAATATATTTGGTCAGCTTCTGCTCGGAGTATCAGCAGGGCACGGGTGAGGCTTGGTCGGTTTTGTCAGTTTTCCATGGGCGTTCAGTGGAAATACTTCGGTGATCAAAATAGCTGGCTGCGCGTCAAGATAGACGCAGTAAGTTCTATTAACACAAGGCTGTGGGTCCCCAAGCCCACCTGATCGTATTTTTAGTATATCGCGGTAACTTCCCCTGGCGGTATTGCGTAGCAGTGTTCCAATTCCCGCGCGTTGACTTACCAAATCATCGAACATAGGTTCAGGTACTACAGCCTTTTTTATGATGGAGTAAGCACTGGCATAGCGTCGGCCACTTGCGGCACCGGTCAGAGTAACTTCACGATATAAAATCTCGTCCTCAGCAGATAATTTCAATGGCTTGATGGGTCCTGGGCTTTTAACCAGAGATTGGGCCAGGGTTTTTACTTCTATCGGTTCGCCATAATATGCTTGGATTGCCATGGTAACGGTGCCATCGGTGACCAGTAATGTTTTTAGAAATGGAGCTAAAAGAGGCTGGTTCAACAGTGTCACCGCCTGTTGAAGACTTTCGCCCTCCAGGTGTTCTGTGTCATTTACGCTACCTGCAGACTCCAAAGCATGAAGCTCTACGAGATTTGACAACCTCTTGTCGAAGTTTGAAAAAGCGTAATTCATTTGCTCGGCAACCTGGGGTCAGTTTACCGGGTTCAAGTCCGGTTTAAGTTGTGTGGATAACAAAGACTAATTAATAGGACAGATAATATTTTTGTATACTAATCTAAGATGTCGGGACATGGAAACTTTGTTAACAACGAGATCAAAAAAACTATCACTAGCAGCCAAAGTGGTTCTCTCATGGTCGCCCTTTCTGCAGTCGGGTCGGTAGTAATGATGAAGGCATGGTTTCAGTCGTTGCATACAATGGCCCTTGTTGTGGGCTTGTTTTACAGTTTAATTTCTTAGCGTTTCTGCATGACACTGTATCAATGAGTACTTGCCAATTTAGTACTTCATATAACAAAGTAAAAAACACTGCGGTTTCCCACCAGGGCAAAAGAAGTGCTTGACACAGATTGGTCTATACATAATACTTTGCGAAATAAAGTAAGTGGCACTATGAACATAAATTTTGACGAAATAATCAGCGCGCCCTGCCGCCTGGGCATCCTGGCTACACTTGTGCCGGGTGTACCTGTCTCATTCACTGAGATGAAAGCTGCAACCAGTCTGTCCGATGGCAACCTGCACACGCAGACGCGTAAACTGGCCGAGGTGGGTTATATAGAAATCAATAAGACTATGAATGGTAAGCGTTCTGTGACCAAGTTTCTTATGTCTGAGTTAGGGCGCGAACGTCTTCGGCTTCATGTTGTGAAGTTGCAGCAGATTCTTGATGTAGAAAGGAGTTCCAAACGAACGGCGCCGCGCCGCACTCGACCTGATGATTCGGCGGTATGGGCATGACACAAGCAAAAAGAATTGCTCTCGGTGCCGATCACGGCGGCTTCGGCCTGAAAGCCATACTTGCAGCCCATTTACGTGAGACTGGGCATACGGTGGAGGATGTCGGCACTTCATCCCGTGAAGCTGTTGACTATCCAGTCTTTGCTCGTGCGGTCGCAGAAGCCGTGTCGCGGGGTAAAGCAGACGTCGGAATTATGATCGATGGTGCCGGTATCGGTTCATGTATGGTCGCAAACAAGGTTCCAGGCGTGCGTGCAGCGGTGGCCAATAACCTGTTGACTGCGCGCCACAGCCGAGAGCACAACGACGCCAACGTACTGGCGCTGGGTGCTGGACAAATTGGCACCGGGCTTGCGGAACAGCTTGTTGATGTATGGCTGGTAACTGAATGCACCGAACCTCGTCATCAAAAACGTGTCGCAATGTTTGGTGAAGAGATGGCGGATATGGACTTGTCCGACCAGGACATCGAACGGGTCGTGAGTCGGTTGCACGACATTCTTGGCCCGATAAAGAATTCTGAAGCAGGTGGCGAGTCCGTCGGTGAAAACCCGGAAGCCGCCCGTGAGTTTGTGCGATTAGGTGCTACTGGCTTGACCAGCGTTGCGCTTGCGGAACAACCGGGCAATATACCCGGCGATCTGGCACGTTTCATCGACCACACCATACTCAAAGCTAACGCAACCGAAGAACAGGTTCGCAGACTTTGCGCCGAGGCCCTCGAATTTAATTTTCGTTCGGTTTGTATTAACCCGACGTGGGTCTCGCTGGCGGCTAATTTGCTGCGTGACAGTGAGGTGCTCACATGTACAGTTGTTGGATTCCCCTTGGGTGCAAATGAGCCCGCGATCAAGGCCATGGAAGCACGTCGTGCAATTCGCAACGGCGCCCGCGAGATTGATATGGTGATCAATGTAGGCGCGCTCAAAGGCGGCGACGACGCACTGGTGCTGCGTGATATTCGGGGCGTAGTCGAGACTTGTGTTGATGGCAATGCAGTATGTAAGGTTATCCTTGAAACAGCGTTGCTGAGCGATGAAGAGAAACGACGTGCCTCGGAGCTCGCGCGAACCGCGCGTGCCCATTTTGTCAAGACATCGACTGGTTTTTCAACCGGCGGTGCAACCGTGAGCGATGTGGCACTGATGGCCGAAGTTGTACGCGGCGCCGGTATGGAGGTCAAGGCCTCTGGCGGCATTAGTTCCTATAGCGATGCCAGGGCCATGATCGAGGCAGGTGCCACCCGACTGGGTGTGAGTGCCAGTATCGGCATCGTGCGAGAAGCAAAATTAACAAGCGTTAGCGCTTAAGGAGTTTTATCAATGGTTGATCTGAGAGCTTACGTTTTTCTCGATTCACTACAGCCGCAGTTCGCCTCCTTTCAGGCGACAATCTCGAAGGGTTTCCTGCCTAAAGTGGGTCAGGCGAGCCTTTTTGTAGAAATCGCCCCCGGTATGGCAATTAACCAGATTCTTGATGTTGCACTCAAGTCAACAGACGTCACGGCGGGTATGCAGATCGTTGAACGGCATTACGGTATGCTCGAGTTGCATTCTGAAAGCCAGGCCGATGTGCGGCAAGCGGGACAAGCGATACTTGATTTCCTGGGTTTGCAGGAAAAAGACCGCCACAAACCACGAGTTGTCGCCAACCAGGTTGTGCGTCACCTCGAAGACACCCAGACCATGCTCATCAACCGTTTCCGTCACGGCAATATGATCCTCGCCGGTCAGACGCTGTTTGTACTTGAAGTCGAGCCGGCGGCCTATGCCGCGCTTGCAGCCAATGAGGCAGAAAAGGCTGCGGATATCAATATCCTGGAAGTACGTGCAGTCGGCAGTTTCGGACGTGTTTACATTGGTGGTGAGGAACGAGATGTGGTGGTGGCTCAAGAGGCAGCAACACAGGCGATCATGGCCATTACAGGCCAGGTAAAAACATAGATTAACCCGGGCACAATGCCCAGATTTGCGAGGAGCAAGACAATGTCAGAAGCATTAGGAATGATCGAATGCCGCAGTTTTCCGGCCATGGTGGAGGCGGCCGATGCAATGGTCAAAGCGGCCAAAGTCGAACTCGTTGGCTACGAGAAAACTGGTGGTGGTTATATAACTGCAGTGGTGCGGGGCGACGTCGCAGCCGTAAGGGCGGCCTGTGATGCCGGACGAATCTCAGGTGCCCGCGTCGGTGATGTAGTTGCTGCACATGTTATCGCACGTCCTCACTCCGGTGTAGATATGGCGATCCCACTGGGCCGCAACCCCGAAACGTCGCAGAAGTAGCGGATAAAGGAAAGGTGCTGCTGTGAAACTCGCAAAAGTACTCGGCACTGTCGTTGCCACCGAAAAAGACGCCAAGCTTGTCGGTCTGAAATTCCTGATGCTGGGCCTTTGGGGCCACGACAACAAGCCTTCAGGCGGTTCGGTAGTGGCGGTAGATGCCGTCGGTGCCGGGGTTGGTGAAATGGTGCTGTTTGCCAGTGGTTCTTCTGCCCGCCAGACCGAGCGGACCGACCAAAAACCGGTTGACGCAGTCGTTATGGCAATCGTCGATAGCTGGGAGATTGGTGGTGACGAGAAATACCGTAAGGGGGAGACTGACGCGTGATCCGTCAGGGCGGGATTAGCGATCAACAGGTGGACACCATCGCCAGACGTCTTGCCGAACGCCTCTCGGGGTCATCGGCTGCGCAGGCGAAATTCACTGTAAAGCAAAATGAACCGGCAAGTGCTTTCCGGGAAGCACTTGGTGAAGGGGTCTTTGCTACGGTCGATGCGGCCGTCGAGGCAGCGGGCATCGCCTTCCGAGAATTAGATGGTATGTCACTTGCAGGACGGCAGAAAATCATCGCCGCGATTCGCGAGTCAATGCTTGAGCATTCCGAAGAACTTGCGCGCCACGCACAACGTGAAACCGGTCTGGGTCGTGTTGAGCACAAGATAATCAAGAATCGACTGGTCACACAAAAGACTGCCGGTACTGAGGTGCTCACACCGCAAGCTGTCACCGGGGACAACGGACTGACACTTACAGAATATGCGCCTTATGGCGTGATCGGCGCCATCACGCCGACAACGAATCCAACTTCCACCATTATCTGCAACACGATCGCCATGCTTTCGGCGGGTAATAGCATCGTCTTCAATGTACACCCGAGCGCCCGTGAGTGCTCTATGGCCAATATTCGTCTGTTACACCGTGCAATCATTCGGGGCGGTGGACCGGCCAACCTCGTAACTGCAGTGGCTGAGCCGACTATCAAATCTGCGCAGACGTTAATGGGCCACAAGGGTATCCGTCTGCTCGCCGTGACCGGTGGCAGCGGCGTTGTGGAACAAGCGATGAAGAGTGGCAAGCGCGCTATTTGCGCTGGCCCTGGTAACCCGCCTGTGGTGGTCGATGCAACTGCCGATATTGAACACGCCGCCCGTAGCATCATTGCAGGTGCCTCGTTTGATAATAATATTGTGTGCGTAGATGAAAAAGAAGTTATCGCCGTCGAGAGTATTGTTGAGGAACTGTTGCAACAGATGGGTCGACAGGGCGCTTATGTTTTAACTGCAGGTGAACTCCACCGGGTGGAACAGGCGATTTTCAGCGAACAACGCGGGCCGCGGCAACGCGCGGTGGTTGAGAAAGACCTCATTGGTAAGAACGCAAAAGAGATTCTCTTGCGGGCAGGCATTTCATGTGCCGGTGATCCGCCACTACTGGTTGCACGTGTGCCGAATGACCACCCTCTGATCTGGACCGAGCAAATGATGCCGGTGCTGCCGGTTACCTCCGTTCCAGATGTTAATCAGGGTATTGAGTTGGCCAAGGAAGCTGAACACGGATTTGGACATTCGGCCGGTATGTACTCACGCGATATCGATGCTTTGAGTCGCATGGCTCGCACGATCAACACCAGTATCTTTACCAAGAATGGGCCGTTTTTCGCCGGTCTCGGCGAAGGTGGGGAAGGTTACACCAGTTTTACCATTGCCAGCCCAACCGGTGAAGGACTCACTGGCCCGATCTCTTTTAGTCGACTGAGGCGCTGCGTCATGGTCGATCACTTCCGTATTGTTTAAGCCGTATATTTCATGAAGGTGGATCAAAAAATCAAACCTGTTTTCATACATCAATGGATAGTGGGTAAATTCTCACAATTACCAATAATGCAGTCTGCGGGCAAGACCTAAGGTGCAGAAAAAGAGGCGACACGGAGCCATGGCATTACTTGAATTCAACACCATCGCTACCGGTGTACTGGCAAGTGATCTGATGCTCAAAAAATCACCCATCGCAATGCTGCGTTGCGGAACGATCCATCCGGGTAGATTCCTGATTCTTGTCGGAGGCAGTGTTGCCAGTACGCAAGAGGCTTATGCGGTCGGACTGCAACTGGGTGAGGCTGAACACTGTCTTAGCGATAGCGTATTCCTCGGTGACGTTCACCCATACCTGCATGACGCGGTTCTCGGCGCGCGCCAGGATCTCGAAGGCGACGCATTGGCGGTGGTGGAAACAAATTCTTCACCCGCATTGCTGGCCGCTGTTGATGCGGCGGTCAAGAGTACCCCCGTTATGCTCGCCGAGGTTCGCCTTGGTGATGACCTGGGCGGGCACGCGCTGGCGCTGATGTGCGGTGATCTGTCCGATGTTGAGACTGCGCTCGATATCTGTTCCGATCGGGCTGGGGACCAGCTTCTTGCACGCACACTATTGCCACGGCTTGAACCAGACTTGCGCTTGCTGCTAGACCAAGGAACACATTTTAGTTTGTGCCCCGTTCTTGAGCCAGCTGGTGCTGAATACCCCGAGGAGATTGCATGCTCTTGGGACGCGTAATAGGAACCGTGGTCCCCGCGATGCTGGTGGATGAACTCTCTGCCACGCCGTTGCTCTGGGTCCAGCCACTCGACCGTGAGGGCCAGGCCGAAGGAGAACCACTGGTCTGCGCCGATGGTACCCGCATGGCGGGACCCGGTCAGGTAATCTACTGGGTAGCAAGCCGCGAGGCCGCGCTTACACTTGATCCTTCGTTTGTCCCGGTCGACGATGCCATCGTCGGCCTGGTCGATGAGGTCACAAACTATCTGTCCATGGGCATGGATCAGGGGACGTGAACTGATGATTCTCGCCCGCATTACCGGCAACGTCGTTTCGACCATCCATCACACCATCGTCGACGGTCGCAAGCTGCTGCTCGCTGAGCGACTCGACCCGACTGGGAAACCGACCGGCGGTTATCTCATCGCTATCGATACGATCGGTGCCGGCGATGGCGAGACCGTCCTGATCCTGGATGAGGGTACTGGCGCTCGCCAGATACTCGGCGACGGTAATGCGCCAGTGCGTTCAATCGTCGTTGGCATTGTTGACGCGGTTGAGCTCGAATCGAGCTAATTATGGAAGCTTGAAATGGAGCGCATTTTCGGTAGAAAACCATCTGGAGAGGCTCCCAAACGCGTGCGTCCCAGACTATGCTCTAAATCAACACTGCACTTTTTATATTCACCAGGGGAGTTACATTGATAAAGACCGCCGCTGAGTTGATAAGCGAAGCCCAGACACGGATCAATTGTCTTGATGTTGCTTCTGCCAAAGCACTGTATGAGGCATCAGATCATGCTGTAATCATTGATGTTCGGGAGGCTAATAACGCGGCTGAATCCAAACTCAAAGACTCTATTAATATCTCTCGTGGTCTGGTTGAAATGAAAGTGCCAAAATTGTGCCCGGATGCAGATACCTTAATCCTGACGCATTGTGGCGGTGGCGGTCGTGCATCACTCTCGGCCCTGACGCTGCAAGAAATGGGTTATACCAATGTGCACGCAATTACTGCAAAGTATGATGACTTGAAAAATTGTTTTGGCTAATAGCGTCAAAGACAGCATGGTGAATCTTCTTAGTCAAGTGACATGACCATCGTCTCGGTCAGAAAGGGATTGTCAAAACTGACCATCTCACCCGCCCGTTTACCGGGCATCGGAAATAACCGGGCGGAAAGCGCCTTGCGATACTTGGTGGCGAGTGCCGCCATGTCTCCAATGACGGCAGCAAGCGCCTCTGTAGTGGTATCCCCTGGCAGCGGCACAACATCAAGACCGGTACCACATACACTTGAATACAGCAGCAGCTCGGCAACCCCATAACGACCTTCAGCGGCTCGTTGGGCCAATACCGGGTCTTCCAGAACCGGTAACATCAGACCGGAATAACCACAGGTCTTAAGCTCCAGGCCCTTGAGCACATCGGTGATCGCCGCGCAGCCGGCCAAAGTTGATGCACTACCAAACGCTTTGTGTGTCAAGGTTTCAATGGCCTGACCGATACTGGCATCAAGACCGGGCGCGGGTGAGGCATCAATACCCAGGTACTGCCAGCCGGCCTGGTGTGCAAGTCTTTGCCCGGACTTGGCCACCGGTGTAAATGCTGCTTCCATCTGTGCTTTCAGTCGCCGCTTTGCCTGCTCAAGATTCAGTGGGCCCTCGAATGCTTCACTTAACAGGTTTGGAGACTCAAGACCGATACTGAATGATTGGCTTTGTTGGTAATAAGCCGCCGGAAAAAACGGTGAACCCGCGGGTACAAATGCTGTTGCAGCAAAGCGGAAATTGCCTTCACCACCTTTCTTTGTGGTTGCCAGGGCCTGAATAGTTTCTGCAGCCATGCGGATCGTCTGCCGATGTATGCCCTGTTCTGCCGAGGCCGCGCGCATGGTAAAACTGATGTTGTTGGTTTGCTGCACGACCTCCGCGGCCCAGGGTGCAAATTCCGCATCGTACCGGTCATCAGTGATCACCGGGCCGATGCTGAACATGACACCGTTGTCGACGGCGAAGCGGTCGATCGCCTGCAGTGAGCGCAATGCAGCCGGGCTCTTCCAGTCTGGCAGGTAGTTGAGCAGTGGTTGGGTTGCCATCCGCAGGGTCTGGACTTCGTAGCCATCCGTTTGAAATGCTTTTTGTGCCCCTTGCAAAAAAACCAGCGCTTGTTTGAGTGGTTCAAAATGATCGGCATTTTGCAAATGGAGACCGGCGGTTATGGTCCGTATCCGAAAGTTTTTGGCTGTATCGGCAATACCCAGCCTGGCCGCAAAAGGCCAGGTCATACCCAGACCAAGGAGACCTGTAAAAGCACGACGAGTTATGTTTGTTGTCATTAGTTATGCTTCTTTATCCACCAAATCGATCAAAATCTCAAACGCTTTGCGGGCCCGTTCATACATAATCATCCTGTGAAGCATGTATTGCAGACAAAATAACATCGGGGATTTCGCAACTTCGCTCCTGACCATAATCATAATAGACGATCAGGCCTCCCCCTTCAGCTGCAATCTTGTTGAGCCTCTCACTGTACACGAAGTATTTCATCTTGAAGCGTTTGCGCTCAATACTCTCAATAACAGTGGCAATCTGGATGGTGTCCGGAAAGCTTAGAGGTGCACGAAAGTCACAGCTCGTGGAAGCCAATATAGGTCCTACACCCGTATCGTTTTTGTGCTGCATGACTTTGAGCTTTTCAAAATACGCGATTCGGGCATCTTCAAAAAAACGGAAATATACTGCATTGTTGATATGTTCAAATGCATCCATGTCACTCCAGCTCAAGTCTTGCGACAACACGACTGGAAAATTCCCTTTCAGTTCAACCATATTGCTCCCTCACTCACCATGTCGCTCTACGCGCATAGATTTATCCAGGTTCAGTTTCAGCCTTTCAAGGCTGACACCCATCTACAGTGCATTTAATGCAACTGCGTTTGCTAGGTGGCTGCTGGTGACGGCGACACCAGTTTCAGACCAACTATGCCCGCGACAATCATTAGCAAAAACAATATTCGCATGATGTCCCGTGATTCATCCAGAAGAATCATACCCAGGATAGCAACACCAACGGCACCAATACCGGTCCAAACCACATAAGCAGTACTCACCGGGATTGTTTTCATGGCAATTGACAGTAACCAAAAGCTGATCACCATGGCTGCGATGGTTAAAAATGATGGAACAGGTTTTGTAAACCCAACGGTATACTTGAGCCCGATCGCCCACCCACATTCAAAAAGACCCGCTATGAACAAATAGACCCATGCCATATTTCTACTCCCCGTACTGATTCTGTTAAGGCTTCACGTTTTGATAATGGTTTAGAAATGACAAACCCAGGTTGGTGTATACAACAGCTGGTATGTTAAAGCCAAAACTTTGGAGCTGTCCTTGCCCGGTTCCTTGCCATTCTTCCTGTTCTCAAAGTGCGGTTAGTAAAGTGCGCTGCTAAGGTGCCAAGCACTTCAAAAAATATCTGAAAACGCCTGTTGCCACTAAATATCTGTCTCTCATAAAAACAAGGTGTATCTTAAAAGTTACCGTTTGTTTTTTTTTGGTATGTCATGCTCGGGCTGTTACCGGTCCAGCGTTTGAAGGCACGAGAAAAAGCGCTAGGCTCAGAGAAACCAACTAAGTACGCAGTTTCATTTACGGAAACTTTTTTTTCACCTAAATAATGCAATGCCATCTTGTGCCGCAATTCATCAAGCAGTTTTTCATAACTCACACTCTCTGTTTTCAACTTACGATAAAGTGCCTGGCGGCCTAGTCCCAACTTCTTCGCAATCAACTCCATGCTTAGGTCGCCCGTATGCAAGATAGGTATGAGTAAGCTCTCCACTTGTCCCTTGATGGTTTTTGAGCTTTCCAGACTTTTGAGTAGGCCGTCTGCACGCTCACTCAATACTCCAAAAACATAGCGATTAGACGGCGGCATTTCTAAAGACATGCATGCTTCATCGATCAGCACTGCATTCTTATCGCTACCAAAAATCACTGGCACCTTAAATATACGATCATACTCAGACCGGTAGCTTGGTTCTGCGTGGGTGACGTGAACTGCTTTCGCAAATGGATTATCGCCAAAAGTGCCCCTATATCCGCTAATACACCGCGCGATAGCGGACTCTGTAAGTTGTGGAAATATGGCGTAAATATTGCTTGTAAGCACCAGCCATGCCCCTTTCTCGTTGTGGACGATCTCAAACCAATCCGTAGATTCACCCTCATCTGAATCAAGCATTAGGCGTGTAAATCGGTTCATTTGTGCGAATGCTTCAGTCATTGTTTCAGCGGATTGGCAAATGAGTCCTACAATCGATAGTTCAGGCATGCTGAATGCCTCTCCAAACTGTAATGCGAGGGCGGGTTCGTTGCATAATTCCACGCCCGCCTGCATCAGCGCCATGTAGTTTTTAAGTGAAATTCGGCTGTCCTGATCCAGCAGGTCGTCAAGACAAATACCAGATCGCTCAATTAGCAGTTGTTGACTGGCGCCTTTTGAAACAGCCAGATTCATCAATGCTTTGGCGAACCCCGCCGAAATTGTGGGCTCAGCCATTGCTTTTGTCCTGCCTGAAATCTGAAGTCATCTTTTTGATCACTGCTGTCATGTGTCTAGGAACAGATACCACTTACTATATTCCCACGTGGCATGAAGATGGGAAATGTATTCGTATAACTGTAGGCGGTCAACAAGACCTTGGCTCCGGTGGGGCGACTAAGTGTATTCATTATGGATGCTTATTTGGAGGAACTGACATGAGCAAAAGTATCACCGATATGATGCAGCAGAAGCCAGCAAGAGTTGCAGGTTTCATGTTTCTTCTTACTATGGCAACCGGTATCTTCGCCGAATTTATTCGTTTCAAATATCTTTTTGTGCCCGGAAATGTGGCAGAAACAGCCAACAATATTGTTGCTTTTGATGGGTTGTTTCGTATCGCCATTGTCAGCGAATTAGTCACTTATGCCGGTGTTGTATTGTTGGCCTCGTCTCTTTATGTATTACTCAAACCGGTCAATAAGAACCTTGCACAGCTAGCGCTATTTTGGAGGTTGGGAGAGGTCTCTGTTATGAGCGCTGTTCTGCTCACTAATATTTTTGTTTTGGTGCTTTTAAGTGGTGCTGAATACCTGACGGTATTTGCAACAGACCAGTTGCAGGCCCTGGTGAAATTGTTTCTCGCAGCTCGATTCAGTGGGTATTGGATTGGTTTGGTTTTTTTTGGTCTGGGGTCAACTGTCTTTAACTATTTATGGTTCAAGTCAAACAAGATCCCAAGGTTGTTAGCCGTTTTTGGAATATTCTCATCATTAGTGGTAATGATAATTTCTTTTGCCGCCCTTCTTTATCCTCATCAGGCAGCCATGCTTAGGCTGGGGTTTCTACCTATGTTTATTGACGAGGTAGTGCTTGGCTTTTGGTTATTGATTAAAGGTATAAACGTCCAATAGTTGGATAGCAGAGTCTGCCAAGGGTGGTCTGAAATGTTGGCGTAAGACCCGCTAACACTTTTGCCATATACCTAAGGAAGGTTATATAAGACCTCGGTACATACGGGTGCTGGCAAATAACAATAAGGTTACGGCTTAATTACTTGTCAATCGCTTCAAAAATTTCTCGAAAACGTCAATTTTACTTGCGGACGACGTTGTCGGTGAGCTATTTCAGCACCTGCAAATTTACCACCACGATCTGCATCAAATATGAATCGTGAGCGGGTTAAATCAGCGGTGTTCAGGTCGGTTACTTCCAACTGGGTTTTGACACCAAAAAACCGGCTCGATTCAACAAAAAACCGGTAACGCTTGTTGCCACTAAAGGTCTGTTTCTCATCAACAAAGAAAGTCTGATCTTTAAAGTTGCCAAAATACTCAATTCCCCAGGCAAACTTATGTTGTGTCAAATCCTGACGCAATTTGAATGTTAACCAGTTTGGTGAGTAGCCGTTGATTCTTCTGCTGCGATTGATAAAGGGATCATCAAAAGTGGAATCACTGAAAAAATGCCAGATTTCCAGCAGCCCATTTTTTAACACGGGATCAAGAGGCAAATTGATATTAGTCTCCAGACCCCAAAGCCTGGCGTTTCCTGCGTTGCCAATACCCTGGCCACCAGACGGTAATAGGATTTGCTCCAGAAGGCCCTTCTGCCATTCATGAAACGCCTTGATCTTCAAGCTGCCGCGTTCGCTGAAGCTCCAGTCATAGGTGGCAACGATCTCATTCGTCTGGTTGGGCTCCAGGTCAGGATTCCCTGATGTCGTGCGATCATCGCTTACCTGTGAGCTGGCTGCAAAGTCATTGAAGTCGAGCTGACCTACCTTACGCTCCAGCTCCAATGCCAATTGGTGATCTTTATTGAATTTATAGGTTGCTGATATCCGGGGTTTAATAAAGTTAAAGGTCTGTCGCTGAGAGGCGTCGCCAGAAACCTTGATTCTTGATATTTCTGCGGTTAAGCCTGCATCTATACTCAGTTGATTGTTCGCGGTATAAACAAAGCTGGAAAAAATTTCTGCGCGCAACTCCTCAACTTCGACATCGCCACCATTGAGTTTTTGTTGCACGCCATCGAGAAAAGATACCGCATCGCTGGACAGCTTGTTTTTAGCGACTTCAAAACCAAATTCAGGCTTGAAATTTGAACCGGATACTTTCCCATAGGTGGTGCGGGCAATCAATTCGGTGGTCAACGCATCCTGGGAGAAACTACTGTCGGAGACTGCGCCGCTGGCGATTGTTTCGATATGAAATTGATTGTCGAATTGATCGTCATCGATAAGGCCGAGTCCTATCACCCGCCATTTCCAGTCATCATTGCTATGGCTCCAGTCCGAACCGAGTTCCGCCATTTTATTTTTATCGATAACACCCAATTCCCAAAACCGATCACGGCTACTGCCTTCTGGCAGACGGCCATCAAAAAGGTCGCGAGTGGTATTTGACCCGTGTCGGTTACCACCAATGCGAGCATTCAGTGTGAGCCGGCCTTTACCAACATCCCGCGCACCTTCAGCGTTGATAAATGCGAATTCATTGAGTTCGCTAAGTACTTCATCAGAACCGAAGATAAGCTGATTTTCTGCATCATTGGTTTCGATGATGGCGGTTCGATATCTCGGGTTTGCCCCTATATCAATGTCAAATGAAGAGTCCCAAACACCTAACTGGGTTGTTATTGCCGCTTCCAGGTTCGGTCGTATCCGCTCGTGGTTAACCCACCTCTCTTTAAATGCCCAGCTACCGCTGGTGACATTTTTTTTACGGATGACATTAGCGACAATCGTTTGCCCTGCGGCTTCTCCAGAGCTGATACCACCGCGTAAAATCTCTATTCGCTCGACCTGGCTGGCAGGCATACGAACCAGGGCCGAACGCAAGCCACCTGATTTTGACGTAGGGCGCGCACCATCGATCAGCACATTGCCTGCATTGCCACCAAAACCACGTGCGTCTGATCCCCGATCAAAATTAAACCCCGGTAATCGCTCAACCATCTCGAGGGCGTTTTGTGGTAGGTATTGCTCAAAAAAACTTGCGGGATAGACTGAGTTGTCGGTCGCATTAATCGTAGCTTCAGCCTCATTCGTCACCTTGTCTTCAGAGGCAACAGACAATGACATGCCCAAAAGGGTAATCAAGATGCAGCCAGATGCGAAGGCCTTGTTAGTATACATTCGTGATTGCCTTACGATTTTTTTGCGATACATATTTTTTATTAAAAACCCTGGGTTTTCAATCTCAATGATTCAACCCGAGCATCCAGGTTCTTTACCCGGTTCCCCATCTCTATTGGTGATGAGATAGCAGGGTATCGGTTTCAAATTACTCTCCCCAGCATAGATATGGTATTTAGTGCGCAGTGAGCAATTATTAAGGGCCATAAATTTCGCCCGAAAGCCATATATGCCGTTCCCATAATGAGAGCAATAATACCAGCAGTTATAGATCTTTCTGATAGATCATAAGAGTGTCTGAATCCAAAAATGACTGCCTGCAATATCACGGCGATAATGGTGTTCCAAGGCACCTTGGAGAAAAAGCGCTCGAACCAGTTCATCAAGAAACCCCGGTCCAATAGCTCTTCCAAAAACGACTCAATCAAAACCAGACCAATAATTGAGAAAAACAGAGTAAAGTTTCCTTTGAGATCCCCAAATTTTGAGACCGCGCTCTCATTCGATGTATCTGGAGCTAACGAAAATGGTAGTTGGTCCTTGAGTACTTCAAAAATAATCATTGATATAACAACAGCTGCTAAAATTGCAGCGGCGACAATCAGGGTTTTGGTAAAGTTTTTGGGTTTACATAAACCCAATTCGCTCCATGTCACCCCTCTTACTCTCATTCTCCAGCTTGCTACGACAAGAGTGGAGAACGACCAAAACAAACCATTTGCTAAAAACCCAACATTCGGGAGGTATATTTCTCTAACTAAAAACATGACAGAAATATAGATTGTCAAATCCAGCAACAAATATTTAGAATTATTCTGATTGAAACTTTTAGATATAGTTTTTGTTCTCCCAATCATTTTTATTCCAATCTCTGTTGTTAGTTGTCAAAAGATATCGATGGTTATAAGCAAGGGGGTTTTAAGGTTAACAGAACGGTTGGTGATGGCACGGAAACGATGGCCAGATATTACATTGATCAGGTTACCCGCTTGGAAAGTATTTTTAAGCGCCGTATATTTCTGTTCTATTTTGGTGCCATGTTCAAGATAGCCTGCTTTGTCAGTACGACTGATCCGGTGGATGGGGACATTCATCACCTCTTCATGGCATTACTTGTCCCTGCAAAACCAAGCTTAAACTCAACATCGTATTATTGGGGATGGCTATACGTTGCACCAACGTCAACCCAATTCATGAAAAAGTTTATTTAAAACCTGATTCAGAGCAGGTGTCCACTTGTCTACATTTTCCAGTCTTTGGCCTTCAAAAACTCTACCAGTTTCATGTCTGCCAAAAGAATATGTTCGATAAACCACTCAACGGTATAGTAATTAACTTCGCGGGAAAGTTCGGGACTAAAGCCTTTTGATTTCATATCCTTGTATAGCTCTCCCACATGCTGTAGAAAATGCAAATGTTCTTCCAGGTGGGATAAATAATCAGGATACCCTGCATCCTTCATAATTGATTCTTCTGTAGCAAAATGCTCACCTGCATATTGACGCAAAAAATCAAATGAATCAGTTAGCTGGTCAGCTTTTTCTTCAGTCCTGGTGTGTTCAGCGACTTTTTGAAAATAATCACTTAACAAGTCAACATATCGATGATGTTGTTCATCCAGAATATCAATTCCGGTTTCAAGTTCTTTAGTCCAACCTATACTGCCCACTTCTGATTCCATAATACCTTTGGTGTACCTCATGAGGTTGTGTACACGGAAGAGTATAAGACCAAATGCAGCTATTTCCCAGAAATCTACGGTTAGTGGGTGTCTGGTACCGGCCCGTCCGGTACCGGTTGAATCCACAGCCAGAAACAACCATTCCAGCGTGGCTTATGCCGGCAGGCTTGTACCTGAGATAACGATGCGGTATCACTCTGTATACCCACTTAAAAAAGCGTATACTCATCAACGCGTTACTGGGTTCTGCCTCATCGTCAGATTATTCATATAAGTTAGCAAATAAAAATCCAATAGTCTCCCGATTCGGTAGAAAGGTCGTGGACTGATTTTATGGGGTGGGTAATGAAATTTATCCATTTTCATACGTCATGGTTTTGTAGGGGCAATTCCGCTCGGATGCATTAACGTTTGTAAGGAGGTTCATTATGAATTGGAAGATCATTTTTGCAGCCGCAGCGATCCTCTTATCTTGCACTATCTACGCAATGAAACCGGGCAGTGAATACGCTCCCGCTGAACCAACCAGTCCAGGCAGTGGAGAGTACGCACCAGTCGCACCAACCGGCCCGGAGCCAACCGGTCCAGGCAGTGGAGAGTACGCACCAGTCGCACCAACTGGCCCGGAGCCAAGCGGTCCGGGAAGTGGTGAGTACGCACCGGCCGAACCAAGCGGCCCGGGAAGTGGTGAGTATGCTCCGGCCGAACCAAGCGGCCCGGGAAGTGGTGAGTACGCTCCGGCCGAACCAACCGGTCCGGGAAGCGGGGAATACGAAAACGAAGGACCTGGGTCAGGAGAAGAGGTTTCTAATAGCAACTACTATAAAAATAAAGCCAGAGGATCATGCAATGTTGTAGAAAGAGGAAGCACTTGCGTCGAATATATCGGCTCGTTTTGGACTTGGGATAATATTGTTCCAAACTGCACAGGCGCCGGAACACCTTCACAGAGCGCTTGCCCGAGGCCGTTTATGGGAGGATGTAATATGGGTCAAGGTACACTGGCTGAGATTATTACCTGGCATTATGAGGGCTTATATGATGCGGAAAACATTCAACACGCCGCTAGAGTCTGCAATGCGCTGCCAACTGCAAGTTGGGTTATAAATAATTAATATTCATACAAAATATTTGGGGAAAATATTTGAAATATTTGGGGTCAGTGTAAAAACCACATTGTTGGAAGTCTTGTGCAAAGAGTTTTTACTCCGACCCAATGAATTGGAGAAGTGTCTGGTAAGCTAGGAGCCTGGGTATTGTGAGGGTGGTTTAGATGGCTTACTGGGTATTTGTTGTGCTGGTTTTAATAGCGGTGACTGCCGTGTTGCTGGTGCCGCGTTACCGCCTCAAAAGGGCTATTGCGGCCACTACTGTCCCACAGTTTGACAGTCATAAAGTGAACCTCATCTGAGGTTCGCTTTTTTTGTGCCTCGGAGGGTCTGGTTTGAGTATGTCCAGCAAACTTCTCCGCTCGAACAAATTGAGCTGAATCACCCGTAATA
>JAJFLA010000041.1 GCA_021772935.1 Gammaproteobacteria bacterium | reverse complement strand
AGGAATATGCAACCCGGTGGCTGTGGACGTACAATCATGAGCGACCTAACATGGGTCTGGGTGGTATTACCCCGATTCAGAAACTGGCCATGGTGGCCTGACCTCTACTTTTGAAGTCGGTTAAAAAAGGGAGGATTACCCCAGCACTTTCTAGAATTAAAACGATAATAGAAGAGATTCCAGCAATGTCTTCTTCGAACTCCATTAGGTCAGTGTATGTGGTGCCATTGATCCAGTCTGTGAATCTCTCTGCTATGGCAATCGAATCGTGGATAGCATGATTGTTAGTGGCAAGATGGTGAAGGAAGGAGTTTCTCGCAGAAACCCCAGAGCCTCCTATTTCACTTATTTTCCCACCACAAAGGAAAATAATTGGAGGTTTTCGATTGATCCTTAAAAGATTAAGTTTAATCTTTTTGACTTCGTCTTTCCTAGGATCTTTCAATTCCAAAGTCTCATTTAGATTGAATTATATGAATAAAATGAACCTCTTTACCCAGAAGAGCGATATAAGGCTTCTATGCCTTTATTTCGCGCTTTTTGCGACATGAAGGCATCGAAGTTTTATATCGCAACCTAGTGTCGTCAATAATCAATAGTCTGGCAATACACCTGACTAGAAGCGACAAGCGCTTCCGTATACGCGTAAAGAAGTACGGAACATATTAATTGAAGGTCAAATAAATAGCTACGAATTGTGCAGGCGTTTTGACCGTCACAATAAACATAAAATTGTAGTGCCGAGTATAGGTAAACAATACTAAATATAGTGATAGTGTGCCATTTTTGGCAGTAAAGTCCTGTATTACTAAGACGGACTTTAATCACGTATAAAAGAGGGCCCTTCAATTAAATTACACTCTAATTTTGGTTGATCACTGTGATATGGACATATCTACAGAGTCACGTTAGCTGACGCCGCACGATAACTAACCATTTGCCGACTTGGCTTTCTCGTACTTTTTGTTTTGATAAGACCACAGCCAAATACCATAAAATATACCGGCTATTGAAAACACTACCAGCCATGAAATTAGCCCGTCGAAAAATGACCGG
The DNA here is from genome assembly GCA_021772935.1 of Gammaproteobacteria bacterium. Lineage (GTDB taxonomy): Bacteria > Pseudomonadota > Gammaproteobacteria > Xanthomonadales > SZUA-36 > SZUA-36. The sequence goes on along the minus strand of JAJFLA010000041.1, from coordinate 94,378 downwards.
TTTCCAAAAAAATATTGGATTAATTTCATTACTAGAGCCACTGGAATCCCCCAACCAATAACACCCCACAAGAGGACGAAGTGAAATTTACCTTTTGATATCTGACGTTCAAGTCTTTCCAGGTTTATTTTGCTCATTTTCTCCCTCCTGGTTTTAACGAATTGTTAGGTGTCATCTACACCACCTTCTAACTTTGTTGTAACGTACTCTCGCATATCGTCGATCTCAATCTCATCAATCATCCAAGCATTGTGATCGCAAGTAGCAAACACCGGCCGGGTGTCGTTCGTGAGTACAACCACAAACCCGAGCGATATCGGAGCACCACACGAAGTCACATTCCTCCCTTCTATCGATGGATCATTGTAGAGGTCGGTCATTGATCCATGCACCTCTGAAACCCTAGGTCCTTTCCAGGTTTCAACGATCACGATAGACACGTCGAATTCCGTCGATTTGCCATGGGTCGGGTTCAATACCGTTGTAGATATCGACATCACTCTCCCGAGATAGATGTGTTCGGATGAACTTATGCGTTCTTCGGGAGTAAGTTGTGGTCTCATGCAAGAACAGGGGTACGCGTTCTCAGCGAAGAGTAGAACGAGCGCCAAACCTAGAATGCCCTTCACCATGACGCCTAACGTTTTAGTTAAGCGGCGTTGCGGGGCAACGTCCGGTGGAGCCAGCTTGCTGGCGGAACGTGCTTAAACGCTTTGTTAGCTGCGACTACTTGAGCTGGACCCATACGCCACCTACATTTACGTAAACCTCGTTGACCGACGGGCTGGAAACTGAGAAATGATTTGCTTTCTTACGCTCTCTGTTGCTTTTAGAGCGCCACCTTGATGGGAGTCCGTCGTTTAATACTCCGTCAATCATCTCTTTTTCTGACACTGGATGCTCGCCTTCCCCCAAAATATTGTGTCCAGCTTTTTTGGTAATTAGTCGAAAACCACCATCCATTGTAGTGGGCCAGACAACATCATTGTCTTTTAGTACAAGCTTAATATATTCAGATAATTGATAACTCAAACCGTAATTCCTTTCTTCAGTTAATGCCTGAGTGAAGCCTAGCAGTATAACGGGTTCGGCGTGAATGAGCGTTTACCTGACTGGTTCAGCCCACATGTTGGACATGCGCTCTCCAGCTAGCCAGCGTTCGTAAGTGAGCATTCGGTCCCAAGATTCCTCGTTACTGAGGTGAACTGCGAATTTCTCCTCCTGGTCTTTTGACTGGGCAAACAAGCGAGCTCTCTGAGTGAAACCTTTCCGGATCTTCATTGGTCGATCGTCGTAGGAAGTGTCAGTGCTTTTGTCGGGAACGAACAAGATTCTTGTCTCACCATCAACGTTGAAAGTAGGGTCTCGGAATGTGTCACCAGATTTATGAATTACGTGGCGCTCTGCTTCTATGTACTTGTTTTTCAGGTACCAAACCTTGTATCCATTGACTGGAGTGCCGCCGATTTGCACAATGAGTTTTTGAACATTCATTTCACAGGTGCTTTGTCGACACCAAAGCTCTGGTTCAACGGACACATAGAGCGGAGTGGTAATGCTGAGACCACTACAAAATAAGTAGACCTTTGGGTCAATTTTCTCTGGTGTTGTAAGACCGGTAAGTTGCACGAAGTTTGATCCCTTTTAGCTAACGCTTGGGTTAAGTTGCCGCAGCGTAGTGAAGGTCAAACTTGAACGGTTTGTTAGCTTTTTTATAACGAATTAGAAAGTTACTAATTTTTCTATTACCTCTTGAAGCATGGTGGATTTGTCATTTTTATTCCACCCTGTCTCCAGTGCATGAGATATTGCTAAAGGATTTTTTTGTAGACCTTTCGCATTACCATAATTGGCGGATGCCGAGGTTAGATATTCAGTCCATTTATTGCCAATTTCATTCTGAACCATATCTGTTATATTTGTTTTCCAAATGGTGAGGTTATCAGTAATAACATCATCAGTTGGCCATATATCCACATTCTCGTTGCCACTGATCGTCACTAGAGAAGCATTATCTTTTTTATGTTTTCCTACTTCTGATTTTCGCCTGTCTTCATCAGGAATATTATCCTTATCTGTATCGGCATCAAAAACAACATAGCATGGGATTTGCAATAATTTTGCCATTGCTAAAGGCTTTATCATATTGCTCTTTCCGCCTGCAGCGACAATATGACACCCGTTTTTTCTAAACGCGTCCATCTTGTTACATAACATCAAATATGTTGTTAAATAGGCAACGTCTTCAACTCCTTCTACTAATATTAATTTTTTACAAAAAAACATTTCATTAATGGTTGGATTAAGTGTTGGGTAAAGCTTAGCTTGAATCCCTGCCTCTTTTAGTAATACTTTATCGGCGCCAGAATCTTTTAATTCTTTTGCAAGGTCTTCATAATTGAGTTGGGACACATAAGACTCTTTTGGTTCTTTATGCTCTCTAACAACCCTTACTGATTCGAAATTGTCAGCTAGTATGAATAATGGACTATGTGAACAAGCCATGATTTGTGAATTACCTTGCGTTAATTCATAAAGAATAGTGGCTAAATGTTTTGCCTGTGGTGGATGTTGATAAAGCTCTGGCTCTTCTATTCCCATCACTAGCGTTGGTGTTTCTTCGCTCGAGTCCATCACTAGCTCTTGTAAAAGAGCAAGCATGTAGGAACGTTGCAAGCCATGACCAAATCTAGCTAAACCTCCTTCAAAACCACGCTCACCCAATTTTATGAATGCCCAAGGTTCTTCAACCTTAACTGACTTGTCAGGGTCTTGTTTCCATAAGACTTCAATGCTCACGTCAGGATGTGACCAATCCTTTAATTTTCTTTCTAATGATTCTGATAAGTCAGTCAAAATAGATTGTTCTGCATCTAGAATTGTTTGATAATCCTTTTGGGTTTTGGTCCGTAAGGATGACACTTTTTCAGAAAAATCAACTTTTGATCTTACAGTTCTAGCAAGTAATTGACCTAGTGCGGATGTTTTAGATTCCTCACCTTCTTCACCTACATTCTTTGAAGCGGACACAAATACCCATTGTATATGAGGCGCTAACCGACTTGCTCCTTTGGTTGCCCCATAAAATTGGTCTTCACTGGGTATAAGTACACAACCTATAGGGTTGTTCTCCTCATGCTCTTTAAGTGCATCAGTCATAGCTGCTTTTGATGCTGCAGCCGGTAAATCTTGGTACTTATCACGTAGTACTTTATATATTTCTTTTAGCTTAGAAACTAACTCTTTGTTTTTGTCGGCCTCAAAATATTGCCTAAATTCCTCAAAACCTAGTCTATTCCCAAATTGCTTCACAACAGCTTGCTCAGTTGCTTCGTTATATATTGCGGTTGCTGTAACAATCAATTTATCTTGGCGTGCATAATCCTTTAAATCTTCTTTTGCTTTTACAGATAAATCGGTGAATGTGACCGTTATTTTTATTGGTGATTTAATATTCTTATGATGAAAATCTTCAGATGATAATTGAAGAATATTTGTTTGAGAGTCTTTGCTTTGTCTAAAAAAGACATTTAATGCATACAGAATTGTCGATTTACCTGCACCATTAGCACCTACAAAACAGTTATAGTCATCAAACAGAACTATCTCATCTTTAAAGCTTCTAAAGTTCTCTATTCTAACGGACTCAATTTTCAAACCTTTTCTCCGTCCTTGGCAGAACCGGAATTATCATTGTTCTTGAGCTCAGCGAATTTCGCTGCCATTGTGGGGTTCTTTTTAGTTAATTTCTTGACGGTTAGGTCGTCGGCTTTGTTATTGGCAAGACGAAGATTGTTTTCAGAACCAAGAAGCGCACTCTTAGTCTTCTGAAGATGGTCAATAGTTTTGTCGATCTCCTGGATAGCTGTTTTGAATTTCTTCGATGCTAGTTCGTAGTTCCGAGCGAAACCTGCCCTAAACGAATCAAGCTCATTCTCAAAGTTGGTGATATCAACATTCTGTGCTTTTTCTATAGCGAGTTGATTTTTGTATTTCAGTGAGTTCTGGGCTGCGTTTCGCAACAATGTAATTATCGGAATAAAAAACTGTGGTCGAATGACATACATCTTTTGATAACGGTAGGACACATCGACAATTCCTGAGTTGTAAAGCTCACTATCAGGCTCAAGAAGAGATACGAGAACCGCGTATTCACACTGCTTTTCATTGCGGTCCTTGTCGAGTTCTTTAAAAAAATCTTCGTTTTTCTTCTTAGTTGCTGTTTCATCATTCTCGTTTTTCATCTCGAACATGATCGACACGCTCTCTGTACCCGACTCATCTAAGTCACGAAAGATGTAGTCTCCCTTGCTACCAGTTCGTGCGTCGTTGTCTTTTTCAAAATATGCTTTGGGGAACGCAGTTGCTCGAATACGGTTGAACTCGGTTTCGCAGTGTTGCTCGAGAGTTTCTCCAACCATTTTGGTTGACAAGCGGGCCTTCATTTCCCGGAGACGCTCAATCTCCTGATCACGATCCTTGATCTGCGTCTCGTACTTATCTTTGAGTGCCGTCTCGGCGAGCTGTTTCTCTAGCGTAGCTCGCTCAAGGTCACTCTTCAGTTGATCGCGCCCCTTTTCAGCTTCATTGACCGCCTCGGTGATTGCATGCTTCTGCGCAACCTCGTTAGAACTGAGCTTTGCCTTTAGTTCTTGAATCTCTGCATCCTTTTTAGCAGAAGTCTCTTGAAGTTGATTTGAGTGATTTGCCTTAGCTAGTTCCGAAGATGTGTCGTTATCATGCTTGGCCTGCTTAAGTTCATTGGCGAGTATGTCGCGTTCCTTTTCAACGACTTTCAGAGCCTCATTCACAGCAAGTTGCTTCGCGACCTCACCAGCGTCTAGTTTTGCCTTCAAACCTAGAATCTCAGCGTCCTTGGCTGCTGCTGCCTTCTGCATTTCGCTGCCGACTTTTTCCTTGGCGAGCTCAATAGCACTTGTCTTATCTTTTTCGGCTAACTCAAGCCTCTCGTGCAACTGCTCCTCAAATTCACCGTCGCGAACCTGTTTCAGAATGTCTGCGTAGCCTGCTTCGTCAATTTTGAATGCTTTCTGACAATGTGGACAGATGATTTCATGCATGACTATTTATCCTCTACCTTTGTATTTTGTTTGAGTGACAGCTAACGTTTTAGTTAAGCGGCCCAAAAGGGTGCAGCCTTTTTGGGTCCGGTGGAGGCGCGTAGCGCCGGAACGAACTTAAACGCTTGTTAGGCATCAACGAGCTCCACTATACGGGTCTCAGCCCAAATGTTATTCGAAGCGACAGTCTTCGACCAACGCCTGACACAGAAACTGCCTGAAGTTGCATGCTCCAGTGGCACGCTTTATCAACTTGTAGAAAGATAAGAATAAGTAAAAAAATCTGGCAGGTCGTTCTTACCCATTCGCTTGAGCAACTACTTCATCTACTGTTCTAAGCGTTCTTTCTACCGAAGGCCCTCCCATGCCACCAGTTTCCACGAATGCATTGGGATACCGACTAGCAAATCTTTCTTGATTGCCAGGAACTTGATAATAGGCAGCATTTAGGGATTCCAACTCACCTTGGGTAAGCATGCGTGATGGATTGGCTCGCAAGCCAGCGCGTTTGGAGTTTTCATATAGATCAAGAAGGTTATGACTCCGCTCAAAATTACCGTCGACCATGAATAGGAAGTGCTTAAAAGCTAACTCTAACGCTTGCCCACTCATCTGCGTTATTGCAAAATGCAGAGTGCTCTTGTCCCGCTCCCATTCGGGGAGCAGCAATTCAGTAGCTCTTTTATAGCTTTCGACATACCTAATCAAGAATCTATTGGCGCTGTGTTTTGGTGCCAAGAATTACTCCCTATAGTGACTACCTACGTTCTCAGTAGAAAGTTTCGAACATGAAAACTGGGCATAATCAACTAAATCTATCCACACAATTGGCCCTAAATTTGGTATCTTGGAGTCTGTTTTGGGTAAGTAGCGGTCGAACCCTGCGGGAAGTCAATTTGCATGCCTAACTACAATTTACTGGAAAACAGTGATGTAACGCGCCAAATGGGTGCTTTGTAGCTTTCATTTTTTTGGTTCTCCCTTTTGATCCGTAACCTAGATCAATAGAGGCACAAAAGCAAATGTGGAATTGGTCCTGTTAATGTGCATACGGACAGCCTTTACAACCAGGGTGGCAGAGACCTGTACTAACGGCGCTTAGGAATGTAGATCGTTGATCATGGGTGATTGAGGGAATGGTAATGGTAGAGTCTTGTTTAGAAATGCGAGTCCCAATTCGCATATCAAACTAAACTCGTTCAGCATTCAAGCGCAGCGCGCGCGGCATGGTGAGACATTGCCTTCGCCTGCGCCTGCGCACATGAAATAAGCTGATCTATCTTGCTTTTTTGAGTACAGATTTCGGATTGTTCGTTGCAGCAACTTCTCTTAACTCAAAGTGTTTTCTAGGTTCAAAATAAAGTTTAGTTCCCTCTGCCCAATCCGGTACACCAACAGGAACAGCCTCAAGAACGCGGATAAGAGGGACAACGTTCTTGGTGACATCACTTTTGGGAATAGAAATATCTATGCGATGTTTACGCAGTTCATTTCGATGTCTATAAAAAGTTCTATCCGACAAAATTTGCCTACAGTCATGCCCGTCTGACCAAAGCTGATAGGTGCCGCGAATACAACTGGGTAAATCAACAATGCTATTGCTTGTCAATATTTGGTCGCTCATTTGCAGCTTGTCTCTGTACTTTTCATAAAGGTCTTCAACTTCAAAATTATTCCAGGTTGACCCTTTTTCTAAACCGTATTTCTTCAGCTCTTTCTGTCTGAGGGTTATTTCTAACCTGAGTTTATCATCTGCATAATTTGCAAGACTTGTTAGTGACAATTCAGGTGGAAGCTTGTGTCCCTTTTTGTTGATCTCTTCGCCCTTTGAATACGCTTTGATTGCCCACCGGCTACTGTGCTTTCCCCAATAAACTGTGCCGCCTGTGAGGACACCAACGCCCATACGTGTCCTGGCTGTTTTGTATGCGGCGTTTAGCCAAGCGTTGACATCCTTTCTACACCCTAGAGAGTACATTGCATTGATATCAATTCGTGATAATGAGTAATCGCCTTGTTGCCATGCTCTTACATCTTCGGGCGAAGGCGGGATTTCAAGGATGGTACAAAGGCGAAGCATGGTTTCATAAACCAGACCGCACACATCATCTGTTCCAAAAATGTTATGCCCCTGGAACCACTTGGTAGGATTCCCGCTAATCGATAAAAGTTTGCCATTGCCCTGATGATCAACTTCAATCGTTTTTATTGACAAGTTTTGAGAGTATGTCCCTTCTATTGGTTTATACATGGGCGTGTCGTATTTGATATCCCCGTCGGGTGTGACTTCGATTTTGCGACCATCATGAATCTGTTCTGAGTGCCGAAGTGACACCTTTGCCGTGATCCAATCGATCATGACAGTCACGATTGACAACCCTCGAAAACACATGTGACGAATCTGTGCCATTTTGGAGACCAAAACAGACCATTTGAGACAAATCGAAGTGAATTCTGAAAAAACGAAAACCGCTCTAAGCCACTGGTTTTAAAGGGTCTACAGTGGTCTGGAGCGGTCTTTGAATTGGTGGAGGCGGCGGGAATCGAACCCGCGTCCGCAAATGATTCGCTTTCGGCTCTACATGCTTATCCGCCTATTGTTTTAATTGAAGGCTACCCGGTCGGCAGGGAAAACCAGCAACGAGCCTGGATAGGTTTTAACGAATCCACACCAGGCGTGCTTCATCGCGGTCCCGTTTAGGGTGACTCCCGGGCTCCGACGCGTACGGGCACGCTTCGGGCGGAAGGCACTAAGCTAGGTTTTTAAGCTGCTAGTGCGTAGTTGTCGTCGTTGGCAACTAAAAGTTTGCAATCAGTTTAACGAGTTATCAGCAGCTCGGCATGCACCTAGAGTTTCACGACCCACGTCGAAGCCAGGTCGCCCCCTGGGTAAATCTATCGGACGCTATTCTAACGGTTTGGTTCCTGCATGTCTTCAATAACTCATCTGAGGTGAGCTCTGTATGGGAAGTAAGGGGTGTCCAGAATAATACTGCCAAAATTCATCATTGAGGTTAGCTCTCGGTTCAGCCAAGGACGGGGGCGACTATATCTTCTATGCTCACATGCCCTATTTAATTACCCATTCCCCAGCATCATTTCGCAAACGATGCTGGATGGTGTTTGTACAGCCGAGCGTTTGTTCGATAAAGCATGATTTTCGAGCCACCTCCAAAAGCTTCTCTACATCCTCAAAAGGCGCATCGCTATCAATATCAATATCGAGGCGAAATCCCTTTGGCATAGCCTCATAAGAATCATTTTCTGATTGGTGTGCTTCCCATTTTACAATAGCCTCTACCGTCAGATCTTTCAGAGTAAAAGTCCAGCGTTTTGCACTGGATCTGATCTGGGTCATGATGCATCCGACCAGACTGGCAACGAAAAGAGCAAGCGGTGGTGGTGCCGTTCCCTCACCACCCAAATATTTGCCCTCGTCGGTGGCCATTACGTGGGTTTCTGGCCACGGCTTCACCATTTTTACGGTAAGGTCATTACGCATTTTTCCCACTGCCGTACCCCGGCAACTGAACACAACATCATGGATCTTGGCGGTTTTCGTGCTTGACATATTATCTCCTGATTATTGATAGCATCTGATATCCTTTGACTATTAATTTGTTATTTGACTAGTGTAATTTGGTCTTTTGTATATTATTATTAAACATATGTAAAGTAGAAATTTATTCCCTGAAAGTAACTTGTTCGAGTAAAAATTTATGGTCGCCAGTAAACAACCTTCAACCAAGATGGTAATTCTTGATGCTGCAGAAGCCCAGTTTGCAAACATGGGTTATCACGGAACATCTTTACGCGCGATTGCAAAGAAGGCCGGGGTCAAACTTGCCCTTGTACAATATCATTTTGGCAAAAAGGTCGAGCTGTTCGAAGCCACTATCGCCCGACGTGCAAATGTGCTCGCCAAAAAGCGTGCCGAACGACTGGACTCTGTAGAGTGGGATGCCGCCCCCGGAAATCCTTCCCTGGAGACAGTCGTAGCGTGTTTTCTGGAGCCTGTATTTGAACTGCGGCAGAGTGGTACCGAAGGCTGGCGTAATTATGTCAAACTCATTGCCCAGATGACAGCTCTTGAGGAATGGAAGGAACTGACCAGCCGATATTTTGATCCGACAGCTCACAGAATAGTGCTTTTACTGCACCGGGCTCAGCCGGAGGCCAGCCAAAGTGATGTGTATTTTGCCTACCAACTGATGATTTCCAGCATGATCACTACTTTGTCCGATTCAGGGCGTTTTGAATCAGTAATGAAAAATAGAAGCTCTGGCAAGAACACCCACATCCGCGACCTGACCATAGCTTTTTGCGTGGCTGGAATTCGAGCTGCCTGCTCATCTGTCAAGTCTTAATCCATCAGTACTTAAGTACCATCCAGTGTTTCGGTTCGTCCTGAGTGTCAGGATATTTGACTATATTTTGTGATTTGTAAGAATAATTAATTTGTCATTTGACCAAATAAAACTTTACAAGTGACAAGCAAATGAGATAAATTTAATTCTAACAAAATATTGTTGGTCAAAGAACAGGAGTCTGGCGATGTCCACCACCTCATTTCCGTCTACTCACAAGAGTTTTACCAAACGTACTAGCGGCTCTATTATGGTACGGAAGTGTAGACACCTTACCGCCTTTGTTATAGCCACAGTTGGCTTGATCGGCATGGGAGGTATATCGACCGCATCTGCCCAGTCTGATAATTACCAGACAACACTTGAAGAAATTGTAGTGACGGCCCAGCGTCGTCAGGAGAGCAGTCAGGAAGTTCCAATCGCAATCACTGCACTGACCACTGAATTCCTGATTGAAAAAGACATACGCACGCTGGAAGACCTGAACGGCTTGGTTCCCGGTTTTGTGACAACGAATTCGGTGGCATATTCTCAAGCCCCTCTCAGCATCCGTGGTATCGGTGGTTCTAACGGTGGCGCGAATATTTTCGCGGACGAGCCTGTTGCCGTTTATGTGGACGGTATTTACATAGGCAGACTTAGTTTTTCCACTGCGGATCTGGTAGATATATCCTCGGTTGAGGTAATACGAGGACCGCAAGGCACTCTCTTTGGACGAAATTCCACTGCTGGCGCATTGTTGATCAACACGGCCACCCCTACAGAAGAGTTGGAAGGTAACATTAGCGCAGGCTGGACCAGTCTGGACGAATGGCGTGCATCCGGAGTTCTTTCCGGGGCACTGGTAAAAGACAGAATACTGGCCCGTGCTGCCGTATCCTATTCTGACCGGTCTGGTTTCGGCGACAATCTGGTGAACGGGAGCGATCTGGGTGGCTCCGAGGACTTCACCGCCAGACTGAGACTGCGGTTTCTGGTCAGTGATACGCTTACCATCGACCTGATAAATGAGTATCAGGAGCGCAGGGCGAAACCACTCACCTTCCAGATTGCTGATATCAGCAATCCGTTGGCCTCTTCGCCTTTCATCTTAAGAGATGACCTTGATCAAATGCTTGATAGCAATAATTTTGCCATTAACGACCCCCAGTTCGCCAATTCCGAGACCCTGGGTTCGACTTTGGCGATAAATTGGGATCTGGGCAATGTCGTTGTTGATTTGCTGAGCGGGTACAGGAGCTGGGAACTGAATGGTGCCCAGGATTCGGATGGCAGTGGATTTTCCAACTTTAACAACAATGGCCGTCTTGACAACAAGCAATTTAGCCAGGAAATCCGTATTCGTTCGAATAATGAGCGCCGTACTGAGTGGGTCGCTGGTGCCTATTATCTCCATGAAGACAACGAAATGAGCCCACTGTCGATAAATAATTTCAATGGCTTCTTCGGCTTGGGCACCAACGCCATATTCAATGCCTTCCAGGATCTGGACGCGGTCGCTGTCTTTGCCGATGTTGCGTTTCAGGTCACTGACCAACTGACGATCCGTGTCGGTGGTCGTTACAGCGACGAAAACAAAAAGTTTGAAAATAATCAAGATGTCTTCGTTCTGAACGGTGGGACTGTCCCGCCCTTTATTCCGGGAATTGGCGGGCTAACGCTTCCGCCTGGTACCGTATTGGTACCTCCTGCAACGTTTAACGATGAAGAAAGCTGGGATGATTTTTCCGGTCGTGCTGTGCTCGATTACAAAATCTCAAAAGATGTGCTTCTCTATACCAGTTATACGCAGGGATTCAAATCAGGTGGATTTAATTCCTTTGGTCTTGATCCTGCCTTCATGCCCGAAAGTATCGAGGCGGTAGAATTTGGCGCCAAAGCTGATTTTATGGAAAATCGCCTGCGCACCAATGTTGCTGTTTTTTACTACGACTACACCAACCTGCAGGTCAGGCGACCTGTGCCCACCGGTGGAGCTTTTGTTGAAAATGCCCCCGCCGCTGAAGTCATGGGTTTTGAGCTTGAAGTGACTGCTCTGCCTGCCCAGGGGCTAAGAATAACGGGCAATATTGCCTATCTGGACACTGAGTTCAAAGGCGGTCAACTAAGCGCGGTTCCGAATGATTTATTGTTTCCGATCGGTGCACCCATTCCACTCGAAACCGTCGATATTGACGGCAACCGCTTGAGTCGGGCACCGGAGTGGCAACTTTATCTGGCTGGGGATTATTCTTTCCGGATGGGTAACTGGGGCACGAGCAATCTGTTGGTCAGCCTCCAGCACCAGTCCAGTGTTTTCTTCACCGAAACCGATCAGGATCAGCCCACATTCCGCTCCAATGGCTGGGAAGAGGTCGATGTGCGCCTGACCTTCACTACGGCGGACCAACGTTACGAGTTGGCCTTGTTTGGCAGCAACATTTTCGATTCCCGTCATATCACACAAGTCTCCGCATTGGGGTCGTTTCCACTCGGCGCCGTGAATGAACCAGCGAAATTCGGCATTCTGGGCACCCTGCGTTACTGACGTGAGACTGACAACATTCACTGACAAGAGCGGTCAAAATCGCCTTGGCGCCTTGTGCCGTACAGATAAGGTTATTATCGATTTGAATGGTGCCGCCATACATTTGTTCGGTAAACCTTTCCCTTATTTTTCATCACTGCAGGCGTTGATTGAGGGTGGGACGGATGCGCTGGAAACGGCACAGGAGGTGTTGGCCCTCACCTTGCAAAACGATGTTCAGGAATTTCTGATCGAAGTCTCATCTATCACGCTCCTGGCCCCCTTGCCACGACCCATTCAGATTCGCGATTGCATTGCTTTTTTTGATCATATGCGCAACAGCATGCCCGCTTTAGTTGAAATCATGATTGCGGAATCACCCGACCCCGAGGCAACGCGCCATCAGTTGGAAAATTCCAGTAGTCTTCTTACCGCTGATGATCTACCGGAATTCATGCTCAGGAATCCCGTCTATTACCGATGTAATAATCTGGCGGTTATCGGGCCAGACCAGGATATTATCTGGCCTGACTTTGCCAAACTGATGGATTACGAACTGGAGTTGGCTGCCATTATCGGCAATACCGGTTGTGACATTTTAGTTGACGAGGCCCGCGGACATATTTTTGGCTACACAATTTTCAACGATGTCAGCGCCCGTGATTACCAGGTCAGGGAAATGGCAGCAGGCATCGGCGTGAACAAAAGCAAGGATTTCAACACGGGCATTGTTCTTGGACCTTGTATCGTCACGGCTGACGAATTTACAGACCCCCACAATCTGAAAATGACCGTCCGTATCAACGGTGAGGTCAGATCAGAGGGTTCCAGCGCGCAAATGGATTTTAAATTTGAAGATATTATTGCCTATGTCAGCCGGGAACAGACCATTTATCCTGGTGAAATATTGGGTTCGGGAACTGTACCACTAGGTAGTGGACTTGAACTTGGACGGTTTCTTGAGGACGGCGATTGCATTGAGCTGGAGATCGAAAATATAGGCACTCTGAGGAACAGAATTATCAAAAAACAAACGCAAAGCACAGTGAAAAAAATACTATGACGGACCGGGTCAGGCGCTACATAACAGGATTGAATACCAAAGGAAAATCGACGGTTGTTTTCGATGACTACGCACCAAACGCCCTTGATTTTGGCTTTATTTCGGGTGCCGACATTTGGGTGACCAACGAAACTCCTGCCGACAATACAGGCAACGAGGATCGTTCCCTTCGCCCATTCATCCATGACCCGTCACCAGGGGGAACTATATTTCGGTATATGCGCTTTCCGCCAGCAACCGAGGCGAGCGAACAAGAGGCAAAGAAATTCTTCCAGGATATAGGCAGCAAAAATCAACCGACGGAGAGCGACCGCAACCTTCATGGCCTGATGCACAAAACTGACAGCATAGACTATATGGTGGTTTTGACCGGCGAGCTTTGGATGATCATGGAGGATGGCGAATATCTCCTGAAAGCCGGAGATTGCATTGTGCAGAGGGGCACAAAGCATTCCTGGATGAACCGCAGTGACCAGGAATGCTCCGCGGTCGTAATTCTGATTGATGCAAATGAAGTAGACAAATGTGCTTGATGGTAAATAGCCAGACGCACATCGATGGCACCACCTTCCGCCCGACCTTTGTGTATCGATGTGCGGTCGTCCATACCCAGATTTTCGGCGACCCGAAGACTGACGATGTAAATATCCGTGGTGCCGTTATCGAGGTAGAAAGGAACACCTTCACCTCCATCGAGACTGGCGTGGACAACCAGAGTGCCGCTTGACACATCCAGGGGTAGGGCGACATTCGGTTGTGAGAATACATAATTGCCAGCTGTGGGTGCAGCACAGGATGAAACAGCCATGCCGATCAACACACTGATAATATATAGATATTTCTTCATCGGTTGCTTGGAATGTGTCAGTGGGCGGTTGTCTGCTGTCGCTGTTGAGGTCTAAGCAGCATAGCGGGGAGGGCGGAGAGATCATGAATGATGAAGTCTGCACCCAGGTTTTCTACAGGTTCGTGCCTGTAACCCCATGGAACCAAGCCAACGCATACATCTGCTGCGCGCGCAGCATTCACATCGATGCTGGAGTCACCGATCATCAGGCTGGTTTGTGGCTTTGCTACGAGTTCCTTGAGACAAGCGAGCAGGGGCAGGGGGTCCGGTTTGCGGGCGCTGGTGGTATCACCACCGATAACGCTGCTGAAATAGCCAGATAAACCCAACTCATCCAGAATGTGTCTGGATATTGCTTCTGGCTTATTGGTACACACACCCATTGGGATGTTCATGTCGTGAATCTGTTCGAGCACTTCAATAACGAGCGGGTAAGGGCGGGTGAGCCGGGTCGCACAAGCTGCGTATTCCTGTAAAAACAAGGCCACCAGTGCTTCCTGGTTTGTAGCCTCCAGCCGAACGCCAAGTGTATTGAAAGCTCTTTCTACCAGTTTTGCCGCACCGTTGCCGATCATCGCACGTACCGCAGTGAGTGAATGACCGGCAAAGCCTCGTTTATCCAGCATGTTGTTCAGTGCCGTTGCCATATCCGGTGCCGAATCGATCAGGGTGCCATCAAGATCCCATACGATGGCTTCAGGATACCGCATTGTAAATTCTTCCTTTGGTACGGGGAGGATGTATTGGTAGGTCTGGAAAACTCAAAATTCAACCATGCTTCATGATGCGGGCTTTTTGCCGCTGCCAGTCCCGGTCTTTCTGGTCTGCACGTTTGTCATGTGCTTTTTTGCCCTTGGCGGTGCCTATTTCTACTTTGACCCTGCCATGTGACCAGTACATGGCCGTCGGAATCACGGTGAAGCCCTTTCGCTCGACCAGACTTGTGATACGGTCAATTTCCCGTCGATGTAATAATAGTTTGCGGGTCCGGGTGGGGTCGGGTATGAGATGTTTGGAGGCGGTTGGCAGCGGATCTATGCGGCAGCCGAAGAGAAATGCTTCGTTGTCTTTTAACAGCACATAGCTGTCAGTAAATTGTACCCGTGATTCACGCAGAGACTTGACTTCCCATCCCTCCAGACCCAGCCCGGCCTCAAGTCTTTCCTCGATGTGGTATTCGAAACGGGCCCGCTTGTTGCGGGCAATCGTTTTAGTGCCTTTTTCGGTCTTTTTATTCATTTTGCCTTCCTGTTAGCAGGCTATTTTACTGTGTGTGGCTACATACCTCCATGCTGTGATCACTCAGAGCAACTTATCGTGTAAAATTTTCTATGCCAAAGGATTTGAATTTATGAAAATAGCACGCTCAGCATTGGTTACACACAGTGCAATGGATATGTACAGACTGGTTGAGGAGGTTCCCTCCTATCCGCAGTTTCTGAGCTGGTGTGCTGCAACCACGGTTCATGAGCAAACCAGCGTTATTCAAAAGGCTTCACTGACAGTCATGGTTGCTGGTATTACGCAACAATTTACAACAATCAATACCTTGTCTGCCGGTGAAAAGGTTGAAATGCAACTGCTCGAAGGGCCGTTTAAAAACCTGCAGGGCGAATGGTGTTTTGTCCCATTGGGAGACGCTGGTTGTAAAATCAGCCTGGAACTGGATTTTGAAATGAGCAGTGGTCTGTTGGCAACCGTGTTCGGTACAGGTTTTGGTAAAGTTGCGGACCGTTTAGTCGATGATTTTTGCAGACGTGCCGAAAAGGTATACCAATTGTGACGGATCAAAGCACGCACACAGCCATTCAAGTGGAGGTTGTGCTCGCCATGCCGGGGCGACAGGAGCTTGTATCTTTGCAGCTTACTACCGGTTCGACACTTGCGGACGCAATTGCCTTGTCCGGGTTGCCCGATAGGTTTGAGGGCTTTGAGCTGGATCCCGCCAGGGTGGGTATTTTCGGCCAAAAAGCCAAACTGGAGCAGGTTCTACGCGATGGTGACCGGGTAGAGATCTACCGGCCCCTGATCGCCGACCCCAAAGAGGCGCGACGGCAACGGGCGGTTAAACAGGCCAAGCCCTGAGGGCAGCAAGCTTTTATGGGTCGGTCGGTACATCCACCGGCACGGTAATACCAGCTATATCCAGGTCTTTTTCAATACGTCTAAGTACTTCCTGCGCTTCATCGAGAGTGTCAAAAAGCCCAGTACGAACCTGGTGGCGGGTGCCGAGCCCTGGAACGACCTGTTCCTCAAATTCTGCCTCATATCCTTTTGCTGTGACCTCTGTTGCAAATTGCAACGCTTGTTCATGGGTGTTGAACGCACCCAACTGCAACGTCCAGTTGATGACTCCATCATCGGTGAGTAATTCTGTTTTTTTCGCCACTGCGATGTTTTTTATCTCGGCAACCGCAGATTTGGTATCCTCCAGTGCCTTGATGTCACCCCCTTTTGAATCACCGATCCCGTTGGTTGCAACCAGCAGGTCGTTTTCAAAAGTCAGTGTCACCAGGCGGCGAACCGGTTTTCCACCGCCACG
Source organism: Gammaproteobacteria bacterium (assembly GCA_021772935.1). Lineage (GTDB taxonomy): Bacteria > Pseudomonadota > Gammaproteobacteria > Xanthomonadales > SZUA-36 > SZUA-36. The sequence goes on along the minus strand of JAJFLA010000041.1, from coordinate 77,972 downwards.
GCTCAACAATGAAATATAGTCCCAGCGGTCCTTGTGGAAAGGGTCGTGGACAGCGGGTGTACCGAGCAAAAAGGAAACCTGCTTTTTGCTCATGCCAAGTTCTACCTGGTCCAGGTCATCCTGTTCATGGGCATTACCCTGCTGAACATTTTGTTTGTAGATCAGTTGGCAGCCTGTGTTCAAGGTCAGGACTGCCAGCAGGGCAATAAACAGGTATTTGGTCATTTGCTTCCTTCAGTAACTGCTGATAAAGAGTTTGTCGGACTAAAATGATCGCAGCAAGGAAAAGTAGATTTGAGTCAGGTTTTTTTGGTCTTTTGACGTGAATAACACCGCTATTCAGCGAAAAAGGCGGAAAACTTGGTCAAACTCTGCTTTACTCCAGTTGGTCATGTTAAACCTGACAGGCTCCTAATAGAGATCAGGGCCGTGAATGATACAATAGTACGTAGTCCTGAAAAACAGGCCAGTTAAAATATATTGATGACAGGATAAAGCAGTGGACACTGGAAATCTTCGAAAAGTCGGTTTGAAAGTTACCCAACCGAGAAAACATATCCTCCAATTACTGGAAGAAGCCGGTAATAAGCATGTCACAGCAGACGATATCTACCGTGTTCTGATTCAGGCTGGTGAGGATATCGGCTTGGCTACGGTTTATCGCGTACTGAATCAGTTTGAGGCAGCCGGATTGGTGGTCAAACATAATTTTGAAAGTGGACAGGCATATTACGAGCTTGATTCAGGTGATCACCATGATCATATGGTCTGTGTCGAAACCGGTAAAGTCATAGAGTTTTCCAACCATGAAATTGAAAAATTGCAGGCTGATATTGCTGCCAAGCACGACTATGAGATTGTAGATCACAGTCTGGTTATCTATGTTCGGCCAAAAAAGGCTGATTAGGGCAGGTTGCTAACTCGCCGTATTTGCCGCTCTGAGTAGTTCAAGCGCGTGGGCGCGGCTTTGTTCTGAGATTTTCCCACTTAACATCCGTGCGATTTCATCGACTCTCTCATCGTTGTCGAGCAAACTGGTTTCTACGACCGTGGTTTCATCTGCAGAAAATTTGCGGACCTGTAACTGATGTGTTGCACAAACCGCGACTTGTGCCAGATGGGTGACACATAACGCCTGTCCATTACCAGATAAGCGTTTCATCAAGCGACCAACGGCATTGGCGGTGTCGCCACCGATGCCCGCATCAACCTCATCAAAAATTTGTGTAACCGATTCACCACGTCCAGCGACTGATACTTTGATAGCCAGGCTGATTCTGGACAACTCTCCACCCGATGCGATTTTATTCAGTGGGCCGGGTGGCAAGCCAGGGTTGGCACTAATGTTAATTTGCAGTTCGTCGTCACCACGTGGGGAAGGGTTTGTTTGAGGGTTCAGCTTAAGCGCCAACTCAAATGCACCACCAGCCATACCCAGTTCGGCCATCAGTTCGATAACACGGTTTGATAGTTCAGTGGCATGTTGTTGACGTTTTTTGTGCAGGTTTTGTGCAGCTGTTCGGTAGTCACTCAAATAGGTTTCCAGGTCTGCCTGCAGTTTACTTCGTCGTTGTTCTGAGCCACCGGCATTTTCAATGCGGATAAGTAAGTTGTCCTGGACAGCTTCAAGCTCATCCATGCGAACGCGATGTTTGCGTGCCAGATCATGCAATTGATCCAGAGTTTTGACCACACTTTCAAAGCGCGATGGGCTTAGGTCAATCCGGTCGCGCGTTGCGCGCAGCGAGTTGATGGCCTCCCCACAGTTGACGGCAGCCTCTTGCAACATTTGGCATGCTTCGCCGATATCAGTATCCAGTGGTATAAATTCCTGCAACTGCCCCAGCGTGGTATTGATGTCTGCATTAATTCCGCCATTGTCTATTGAAGCTTCTGGTTCCAGTAACTCAATGCTCAATGTTAGTGCGTCAAGCAACGCACCCCCGGCCGCCAGACGATCATGTTCGGTTTGCAAGGCAATGACAGAATCTGCACCCAGGTCGTGTTGCTGTAATTCAGCAAGTTGGAAATTCAGGAATTCCAGGTCGGCAGCTGACAGGAAAGACTCGGCCTCAAGGTTGTCCAGTTGTTGAGCGGTCTGCTGCCAGTTGGTAAAAGTGGTCTTTACCCTGGCGATTTCTTTGAGATAGTTGCCACTACCATCCAGCAGTCTGAATTGTTCTGCTGTTTTGGCCAGTCGCAGGTGTTCATTCTGACCATGTATTTCAACCAGTAAATGGCCGATCGATTGAATTTGCGCAAGCGTCACCGGTGAGCCATTGATAAAGGCACGTGAACGACCATTTGTGTTGATGGTGCGCCGTAACAGACAACAACCATCTGCGGATAATTCGGCTTCATCCAGCCATTCCTGGGCGGCCTTGTTATCGGTTACTGAAAATTCAGCCGTCAGTTCAGCCCGTTCAGCTCCCGAACGTACCCAGCTGGCATCGGAACGCTCACCTAATAGCAGCCCCAGTGCGTCAACCAGGATGGATTTACCAGCCCCGGTCTCACCTGTAATCGCAGTGAATCCTTCACGAATGTCGAGATCGAGTGTTGGTACGATGGCAAAGTTGCGAATGTGGAGGTGATTGAGCATATTCAATGGTATTGAGATTAAAGCCTGCTAGTATCGCCGCTTGAATCGCTGTTGCCAATCCCCATATCAGGGCGTGGAAGCAAGTATAGTAAAAATTGCTTCCCGAAATTCAGGAGCAAAGACTGTGACCGCACAAAATAACGACAAAGAACATGAAACCGAAAACACCGAAGATGAAGTGTTGGAGGGGGTTGTAGAGCAGGGTGATGAAGTGACAGTGGAGTCAGATTCAGACAACCCTATTGAAATACTTGAAACAGCGTTGCAAGCAGCTCAATTGGAGGCTGTGGAGGCCAGGCAGGACATGTTGCGGATGCAAGCCGATTTGGAAAATCTGCGCAAACGCCTGGTACGTGAACACGAAAAAGCCCGTCGTCGGACGTTGGAACGGTTTATGGTAGACCTGTTACCGGTACGTGACAGTCTTGAGCGTGGCCTGGAAGCAGCCGCAGACTCGGCCGCTACCGTTGAGGCGCTGGTTGAAGGCAAGCACCTGATCATGAAAATGTTGAACAAAGCCATGAGTGACCACGGCTTACAGATCATTGATCCGGCTGGCGAGCCATTTGACCCTGAGAAGCATGAAGCCATGACCATGTTGCCCTCAGAGCAACATGACGAAAATACCATTATTGACGTGCTTGAGAAGGGTTACCAGTTACATGATCGTTTGATCAGACCGGCAAAAGTCGTGGTATCGCGGAAACCCTGAAATGGGCACTTGAAGCCGTGCAATTTGTCGTTTGTTGGATGTGGCATGCGACAACCGGGCAATCGCGCCGCACATCCTTGTGCTCTGTCGCGATATACCGTTCATCCTGAACATAATTGAAATGCATGGGGTAGACCCCATGTTTTAGAACATCAAATTAATCGTATATTTTTGGAGAGTTTAAATGGGTAAGATCATAGGAATCGATCTGGGCACCACCAATAGCTGTGTTGCAGTTATGGAAGGTGGTGAGCCGCGGGTTATCGAAAATGCCGAGGGTGACCGTACCACACCGTCTATTGTTGCGTTCACAAAAGATGGAGAGGTACTGGTAGGTCAGTCAGCCAAGCGCCAGGCTGTTACCAACCCGACCAATACACTATTCGCGATCAAACGTCTGATCGGACGCAAATTCGCCGAGGACGTGGTGCAAAAGGACATTGATCTGGTGCCTTACACCATCGTAAAAGCCGACAACGGTGATGCCTGGGTAGAAGCCGGTGGCAAAAAGATGGCAGCGCCGGAAGTTTCTGCACGTGTGTTGATGAAAATGAAAAAAACCGCTGAGGAGTACCTCGGCGAAGAAGTGACCGAAGCTGTTATAACGGTTCCGGCGTACTTCAATAATCACCAACGCCAGGCAACTGAAGACGCAGGCAAGATTGCCGGTCTTAAAGTGCGCCGGGTCATTTCCGAGCCTACGGCCGCAGCACTGGCATTTGGTGTTGACAAAAAAGGCGGCGAACGCAAAGTCGCGGTCTATGACCTCGGTGGTGGTACGTTTGATGTCTCCATTATCGAAATTGCAGATGTCGATGGCGAACATCAGATCGAAGTACTATCAACTTCAGGGGATACTTTTCTCGGTGGTGAAGATTTTGACAAGCGTGTTATCGATTACCTGGTTTCTGAGTTTAAAAAAGATCAGGGTGTTGATTTACGTAATGACCCACTGGCCCTGCAGCGACTCAAAGAAGGTGCTGAGCGTGCCAAGATCGAACTGTCAACCACTGAACAAACCGAAATCAATCTACCGTACATTACGGCTGATGCCAGTGGTCCCAAGCATCTGAATATCAAGCTGACCCGCGCCAAGCTGGAGTCTTTGGTTGAAGATCTGGTCAAAAAGACCATTGTTCCATGCCGCACAGCACTGGATGACGCTGGTTTGAAGGTCAGTGAGATTGAAGATGTTATCCTGGTGGGTGGTCAGACCCGTATGCCGATGGTACAAAAAGCTGTGACTGAATTGTTTGGCCAGTCACCACGCAGAGATGTCAATCCTGATGAAGCCGTTGCACTGGGTGCAGCTGTTCAGGGTGGTGTTCTGTCAGGTGAGGTCAAAGATGTATTGCTGCTGGATGTCACGCCATTGTCATTGGGTATTGAGACCATGGGTGGTGTCATGACCAAACTGATTGAGAAAAATACTACGATACCGACCAAAGCTTCGCAGATTTTCTCGACCGCAGAAGACAACCAGACTGCTGTTACCGTGCATGTACTGCAGGGTGAGCGCGAAATCGCCAGTGCGAATAAGTCGCTGGCACGTTTTGACCTGGCAGGTATTGCGCCGGCCATGCGTGGTATGCCACAAATCGAAGTGACTTTCGATATTGACGCCAATGCCATCATGCATGTGAGCGCCAAGGATAGCGCCACCGGCAAGGAACAGAAGATTGAAATCAAGTCAGGTTCAGGCCTTTCCGACGCAGAGATCGAAGAGATGGTTCAGGATGCTGAAGTACATGCTGAGGAAGATCGCAAGTTCCACGAGACGGTGACAGCACGTAATAGTGCTGACGCGATGGTACACGCCACCCGTTCAAGCCTGAAAGAGATGGGCGATAAGATTGGTGACGAAGATCGCAAGAACATAGAAACTGCGATCGAAACTGTCGAAGAAGCCATGAAGGCCGATGATAAGGAAGCGATCGAGGCCGCAACGGGCAAGCTGACCGAAGCTGCTCAGGTTATTTACCAGCAAGCTGCTGCTGATGCCGAGGCGGGCGCTGCTGATGCCGGGTCTTCGGCAGAAGCGACAGCGGATGATGTGGTTGACGCAGAATTCGAAGAAGTTGATGAAAACAAGGATGACGACAAATAATTTATTTGTTTGACCCGCAATGTTGATGAAACCCCGGTATACGCCGGGGTTTTTTTTGCTTAGTAATCAGTAAAGTGATCACTTCGAGGTGCCACTCAGGAGCAAAGTCACGCGGTCAGTAGTGCGATAAGTTGTTTAACAACCACTTCGATTTCCTCAGCGGTCGTTGTTCGACCCAGGCTAAAGCGTATCGCAGCGGCACCTGCTTCAGGTGAAACTCCCATTGCATGCAAAACGGGTGACAATTCCACGCGACCTGCATGACAGGCTGAACCTGTAGAAGCCGCTACTCCGGGCAGAAGCTTCAATAACTCGCTACCCACATGACCTTTGAAGGAAATATTGAGTGTGTTGGGTAAGCGTGCTTCAGGATGTCCGTTGAGCACTACACGGTCACCACAATGCTCCTTCAGTGCAGTCCATAACCGATCTCTCAAAGCACCTGTTCTGGTCATGTCGGAGAGATCACCCGCGAGCTCACAGGCATCCCCGAGTGCGTTTGCCAATAATGCGCTCTCGGTGCCTGCACGGCGCCCTGATTCGTGATCTGCACCATGAATGAGTGGCTCGAGCCGGCTGCCTTCGCGCATGTAAAGTGCGCCAATACCTTTGGGGGCATAAAGCTTATGCCCAGCAATGGTCAGGAAATCTACGCCAAGCTCATCAACCCGGGTAGGTATTTTTCCAACAGACTGGGCCGCGTCAGTATGAAATGGTATGCCATGCTGACGTGCAATCTGTGCGCAGTCTTCAATGGGCTGAATGGTGCCAACCTCATTGTTTGCATGCATGATGCTGATAAGGATAGTGTCCGCTGTGATGGATTGGCGGAGGTCGTTTGCATCTATGCGTCCTGTTTTGTCGACGGGTAGCCATGTGATTTTCGCACCTAAACGCTCCAGAAAACGACAGGGTTTGACGATAGCGGGGTGCTCGACGGCTGTGGTGATGATATGTGCGTTTGTAGCTTGACGGGCGAAGAATAGGCCTTTCAGTACCTGGTTGTTGGATTCACTGCCACCGCTGGTGAATACAATCTCAGCTGGTTTGCAAGCCAATAGTGTTGCAACCTTGTGTCGTGCAGCCTCGACAACGATCCGCGCTGGTTTGCCGGCCCAATGTGAACTCGACGGATTACCGAAGGCATGTTCCATCGTGTGGTGCATGGCTGCTTCAACCCATGGGTCAATGGGTGTGCTTGCATTAAAGTCGAGGTATATCTGTTGTTGATTGCGTGAGTTCATGTTGCCGCCATTATAAACCTGGATCCTGTTTGTCAGCGGTGTTGTATTTGTCAAACTACCACAATGATAAGTCATGTCTTATGAGAGGATATTAAGGCCTTAAGCAGAATCAGAACCGCCTTTCCCACAGCACACAAGCCAATCAACCGGGCTTTATCATTAAGTGCTTGACACCACAGTGCTTATCGCTACTATTGCTGTTAACACTCATTGAGACCAGCTGAGGGACAGGCCCTTTGACGCTGGGGCAACCTTCCGGACTAACCATCCCGTAAAGGTGCTAACTCCTGCGGAGTCCTTCCGGACTACCGAAAAATGAGCGAGCAGGCAGCACAGCTAATAGTGTGATGGGCCAGTTCACTTCCAACGGCTGCGCCGGAGTTTCCAATGAGGTTTACCAAAAACCTCACTTATGGAAGCAAGGCGATCATCATGAAACACCAAAAAATAACCAATACGGTACGTGCAGGCATTGATACTGACGGGCAGTATGGTGCTGTGATGCCACCGGTCTACTTGTCTTCCAACTTTAGTTTCGAAGGCCTTGGTGGCAAGCGCGAGTACGACTATTCACGTAGTGGAAATCCAACCCGGGACATACTTGCTGAGGCGATTGCTGAACTTGAAGGTGGTCACGGTAGTGTGGTGACCAATACCGGCATGTCAGCTGTTGTGCTGGTGACACATTTACTCGGACCTGATGACACCATTATCGCACCGCATAATTGTTATGGCGGTTGCTATCGGGCATTTTCATCATTGTCTGAGGCAGGGCGCTTTAAAACCCGATTCGTTGATTTTACAGATACTGATGCTGTGCGTCGGGCCTGTTTGCAGCATCACCCAAAATTGATTTGGGTGGAGACACCGAGTAATCCCTTGTTACGTATTACGGATATACGTGCAATGGCGACGCTTGCGCGAGAATGTAGGGCATTGCTGGTGGTGGACAATACCTTCCTGACACCATTGTTACAGCAACCGCTGTCACTGGGCGCTGATATCGTGGTCCACTCCACGACCAAGTATATCAATGGACACAGCGATGTCGTCGGTGGCGCGGTGGTGGCCAAAACACCTGCTTTGTTGGAAGAACTGGCCTGGTGGGCGAATTGTATCGGTTCGACCGCTTCACCCTGGGATTGTAGTCAAACTATGCGGGGTCTACGTACCTTGCATGCCAGGTTACGTTGCCATGAAGAGAATACGCGGGCGATTGTCAAGGTTCTGGATGCCCATACTGCGGTTAGCCGGGTTCATTATCCCGGTTTGACGACACACCCCGATCACCACCTGGCTCAGGCGCAACAATCGGGCTTTGGCGCGATTATCAGTTTCGAACTGGATGGCGACGAGACCCAGGTGCGGGCATTTCTGAATGGCTTGCCCTTGTTTACCCTGGCTGAGTCACTGGGCGGTGTAGAAAGCCTGGTTTGCCATCCTGCTACCATGACACACGCGGCAATGACGGAAGAAGCACAAGCTAAAGCAGGTATCGAGACCAGCTTGTTAAGGCTGTCAGTGGGTATCGAGCATATGCCGGATCTGATCAGTGATATTTCAAAGGCTCTTGAGCGCGCACAAAAATCTGTTGGCTTACCGTTTAAAATAAGCCGTTACGCTTGAATTAGTTACTGTCAGGCCTCAAATCTGCTGCAGGTAAATCAACCACAAGTAGATTTTTAGAATATGGCTAAACGTGACTATTACGAAGTGCTTGGAGTTCAGCGTAACGTTGAAAAGGCGGAACTCAAAAAAGCTTATCGCAAGCTGGCGATGAAGTATCACCCGGACCGTAACCTGGATGATGCTGATGCGCAGGAGCATTTCAAAGAAGCTCAGGAAGCTTACGATATTCTCAAAGATGATAAGAAACGCTCTGCCTATGACCAGTTTGGGCATGCGGCGACCAATCCTGGCGCACGTGGCCCTGCCGGGTTTGACGGTGATGTCGGTGATGTTTTTGGAGATATTTTTGGGGACATTTTTGGAGGTCGCGGAGGTCGTGGTGGCGCACGTCAGCAACAACGTGGTTCTGACTTACGTTTTTCCATGGATCTTGATTTGGAAGAAGCCGTCTCCGGTATTACCCGTGAAATTCGTATCCCAACCCTTTGCGGCTGCAAAAAGTGTAATGGCAGCGGTGCTGCAGACGGTGAAAAAACCTCTTGCACAACCTGTGGTGGCGTTGGCCAGGTGCGGATGCAGCAGGGGATTTTTTCAGTTCAGCAAGCATGCCCGGCTTGCAAAGGCATGGGACAGGTTATCAAGAATCCATGTTCATCCTGTCATGGTCAAGGTCGTATTCGTGAGACCAAGACCCTGTCGGTGAAAATCCCATCGGGTGTGGATACGGGCGACCGGATCAGGCTGGCGGGGGAGGGCGAAGCCGGCATGGCAGGTGCCGCGACGGGTGATCTGTATGTTGAAGTCAGGGTCCGTGCGCACCGTCTGTTTGAACGTGATGGTGATGATCTTTATTGTGAAGTACCGATTCATTTCACCACTGCAGCGATCGGCGGTGAACTGGAGATTCCCACGCTTAGCGGTCAGGTAAAGCTAAAAATACCGGCCGAAACCCAAACTGGGCGTATGTTTCGGCTGAGAGGCAAAGGGGTTAAGTCGGTTCGCAGCCATCGCCAGGGCGATCTGATGTGTAAAGTGGTTATTGAAACACCCGTCAGATTATCCAAAGATCAAAAAGCACTGTTAAAGCAGTTCCAGGAAACCTATGAGTCCAGTAAAACCGAGCACAATCCAAAATCCAGCTCCTGGCTCAGTGGTGTGCGGGAGTTTTTTGACCGGATGACCACTTGATCCGCACCTTGTTATATGGCGCGGGCAGGATGGCCCGCAGAGTGCTGGCTCAGATGCCAGAGTTTGGAAACTATGAGCTTGTCGGGTGGATTTCGAGAATTCCACCTGACGAGATAAGGGATATTGATTGGTATCCGTCACTGGACGATTTTGACGGCGAAGCGGACCTGCTGATCGATTTTACTCTTCCAGGCGGTACGCACACGGCGGCGCAATGGTGTGAGCAAAAAGCGGTTGCTATGCTCAGTGGTACCACGGGCTTGCTGGACGAAGACATCCAGGCCTTGAAAAGTGCGGCCTTGCAGGTGCCGGTTTTATGGGCGCCGAATCTCAGTTTCGGGGTTGCTGTAATGGCTGCACTGGTGCGGCAGACGGCGGCTGCCCTGGATGCAAGCTCCGTTGTTACGATCACGGATATTCACCATAAGCACAAAATCGATGCCCCCTCTGGAACCGCCCTGTCATTAGCGATGGCTGTCGAACAAGGGCGCTCAGAATGGCAACACGGCGAGCCCGGTGATGTGGCTTTTTCCAGTGTACGTGAAGGCGACATTGTTGGAGAGCATACGGTTAGTTTTGTATCAGGTGATGAAGTCATAGAAATCACTCATAAAGCGCTTGATGGTAAAGTTTTTGCCAGGGGTGCCCTGAAAGCGGGTGAATGGTTGCTTGAGCAAGGCCCTGGTTATTACTCCAGCGGTGATTGGTCCTGAAGCTGGTGAGTCGCTAATTGTGTTAGACAGGTGCAATAGGTTCCAGTAAAATTCTGTCGCTTAGAGCAACATTTGCAGCTCGGTCCAGATTGGTTCGAGGTGTGCAGCGAATACTCATCAAATCTAAGCGGGAATAGCTGTAAACAGCATTCCCGTTTTGTGTATCTGGAGGCAGGGAATTGACGCAGCAGGCAGTGCTGGCACTCGAAGACGGCAGTCTGTTTTGCGGTCATAGTATTGGTGCTCTCGGCGATACTAGCGGTGAAGTGGTATTTAATACCTCGATGACCGGCTATCAGGAAATCCTGACAGATCCCTCGTATGCCAAACAAATTGTCACGCTGACATTTCCCCATATCGGCAATACTGGTTGCAACCCGGTTGATGAAGAATCACTGCGGCCAATGGCAGCCGGATTGATTGTGCGCGATGCAGCGATGTTACATAGTAACTGGCGTAGCAAGGAATCGCTCACAGCATACCTGCAACGCAACGGTGTTATTGCCATCGCTGGCATTGATACCCGTCACCTGACACGGATACTGAGAGAAAAAGGTGCTCAGGGTGGCTGCATTATCACCGGAGAGCACGCAGACAAACAGGTCGCTTTGGCCAATGCCAGGCGTTTTCCGGGGATACAAGGGCAAGACCTTGCACGCGAAGTTACAACGACCGAAGCGTATGAATGGACTCAGGGTGGTTTTGAGCTTGATACCGGTGAGTGGAAAGCCATTACAGCTACATTTCATGTCGTCGCTTATGATTTTGGTATCAAGCGTAATATTCTGCGTATGTTGAGTGATCGCGGTTGCCGGGTAACGGTAGTGCCTGCCACGACGGCGGCCAGTGAAGTCCTCGCCATGCAGCCCGATGGTGTGTTTCTATCCAATGGTCCGGGTGATCCTGAACCTTGTGATTACGCCATTGCGGCCATAGAGGAAATATTACGCACTGATTTGCCGGTATTTGGTATTTGTTTGGGCATGCAATTATTGGGGCTGGCCGCCGGTGCCAACACGATCAAGATGAAGTTTGGTCATCATGGTGCCAATCACCCAGTACAGGACCTGGTCAGTAAAGCGGTTTTGATTACCAGTCAAAATCATGGATTCGCGCTGGACGAGGCGAGCCTGCCGGAGTCTATTCGGACCACGCACAGATCACTATTTGATAACAGTTTGCAGGGAATTGAACTCAACAATGGGCGGGCCTTTGGCTTTCAGGGTCATCCTGAGGCGAGTCCTGGTCCGCATGACGTCGCGCCATTGTTTGACCACTTTACGCGACTGATGAAGAAGAAAGGCTGACGCTCTGTGCCGAAAAGAACTGACATAAAAAGCATACTGATTATCGGCGCCGGTCCGATCGTGATCGGGCAAGCCTGTGAGTTCGATTATTCCGGTGCCCAGGCCTGTAAGGCGTTACGAGAAGAAGGTTATCGGGTGGTGTTGGTGAATTCGAATCCGGCCACCATCATGACCGATCCGAACATGGCGGACTCTATCTATATCGAACCGGTTGAGTGGCGCACAGTGTCACGGATTATTGAAAAGGAACGTCCTGATGCCTTACTGCCGACCATGGGTGGCCAGACGGCATTGAACTGTGCCCTGGATCTGGTTCGAAAAGGTGTGCTTGAAAAATACGATGTGGAAATGATCGGGGCCTCGCGTGAAGCCATCGATATGGCGGAAGATCGGGATTTGTTCCGCCAGGCCATGGCAGATATAGGTCTGGATACACCTAATGCAGAGCTTGCCCATAATCTTGATGATGCACTTGAGAAACTGGAATTAATTGGATTCCCAACCATCATTCGACCCTCGTTCACGATGGGTGGTTCGGGTGGCGGTATCGCTTATAACCGTGAAGAATTTGTAGAAATTGTAAAACGTGGACTGGAAGAATCGCCAACCACGGAGGTCTTGCTCGAAGTTTCCGTGCTGGGCTGGAAAGAATATGAAATGGAAGTGGTGCGTGACCAGGCGGATAACTGCATTATCATCTGTTCTATCGAAAACCTTGACCCCATGGGCATCCATACCGGTGATTCAATCACGGTTGCGCCAGCCCTGACCCTGACTGATAAGGAATACCAGCGCTTAAGGGATGCATCGATTGCGGTGTTACGCAAGATTGGCGTAGATACAGGTGGGTCCAATGTACAGTTTGCGATCAACCCGGAAGATGGAAAAGTAATCATCATAGAGATGAACCCAAGGGTTTCACGCTCATCGGCGTTGGCGTCGAAAGCAACCGGCTTCCCGATTGCCAAAGTTGCGGCCAAACTTGCGGTCGGGTTTACACTCGATGAGTTGCGTAATGAGATTACTGGTGGTGCGACACCCGCTTCATTTGAGCCTGCAATAGATTATGTCGTAACCAAGATTCCACGTTTTGCATTTGAAAAATTTCCAGCCGCCAATGATCGTCTGACCACACAAATGAAATCGGTCGGGGAGGTTATGGCCATCGGCCGGACATTCCAGGAATCCTTGCAAAAAGCCTTGCGTAGTCTGGAGACCGGTCGGGACGGCCTTAACCCGGTGTTAGAGGCCGAGGACTCTGAAGATCGAGCGACAGAATTGAAGCGTGAATTACGTGAAGCAGGTGCGGAACGTTTGTTATACGTGGCTGATGCCTTCAGAGAAGGCTTGAGTCTTGAAGAAGTTAATGCGTTGACAAAAATTGACCCATGGTTCCTTGCGCAAATTGAAGACCTGGTCGAGACCGAGAAAGAGGTGGAACAACAAGGACTGGCCGCGCTCGACCGGCAGCGATTATACAATCTCAAACAAAAAGGGTTTTCAGATGCACGTCTGGCGACGCTGTTGAATTGTTCAGAGCATGAATTACGTCACTTACGGCAGCGATTGGGTGTGCGCCCGGTCTATAAACGTGTCGATACCTGTGCGGCAGAATTTGCCACGACCACGGCCTATTTGTATTCCACCTATGAACAGGTGTGTGAGGCCGAGCCGACGAACAATCGCAAGATCATGGTGCTGGGCGGTGGCCCCAACCGCATAGGCCAGGGTATTGAATTTGATTATTGCTGTGTGCACGCGGCCCTGGCCTTACGTGATGAAGGTTATGAGACCATCATGGTTAACTGTAACCCTGAAACAGTATCCACCGACTACGATACTTCGGATCGGCTTTATTTCGAGCCGCTGACACTGGAAGACGTACTGGAAATCGTCCATGTTGAAAACCCTGAGGGTGTGATTGTTCAATACGGTGGTCAAACCCCGCTCAACCTTGCCCGACCGCTCGAAGCAGCGGGTGTGCCGATCATTGGTACCTCTCCAGATTCCATCGATCTCGCTGAAGATCGTGAACGGTTTCAGCAGATGTTGCATCAACTGAATTTACGCCAACCACCCAATCGCACCGCGACCAGTGTTGATGATGCGGTGTTGCTGGCAGAAGAGATTGGTTACCCCCTGGTTGTCAGGCCATCCTATGTCCTGGGTGGGCGTGCCATGGATGTGGTCCATGGCGAAAAGGATTTACGTCGTTATATGCGTGATGCCGTCAAGGTGTCGAATGACTCACCGGTGCTATTGGATCGTTTTCTTGATCATGCCATTGAAGTGGATGTTGATGCGATCTGTGATGGCACAGATGTGTTGATCGGCGGCATCATGGAGCATATTGAGCAAGCGGGTGTGCATTCGGGTGATTCTGCCTGTACCATTCCGCCGCACAGCCTGTCCGTTCCAATACAGAATGAAATGCGTCGACAAATGAAAGTTATGGGGCTTGAGTTGGGTGTGGTTGGCTTGATGAATGCCCAGTTCGCTCTGCGTGGTGATGATATTTACATTCTTGAGGTCAATCCACGTGCTTCCCGTACTGTGCCATTTGTATCCAAGGCTACAGGCCGACCGTTGGCATCAATTGCAGCATTGTGTATGGCTGGTAAAGCACTTAAAGAACAAGATGTTACAGAAGAAATCATACCTAAATTCTATTCCGTAAAAGAAGCCATATTACCCTTCTTGAAGTTTCCGGGCGTCGATCCCATATTGGGGCCTGAAATGCGATCGACCGGCGAGGTAATGGGTGTTGGGCAAAGTTTTGGTGAGGCCTGTGCACGAGCCATGAAGGCTGCTAATTACGGTATTCCAAGACCTGGACTGGCGTTCCTGAGTGTCAGGGATGCGGACAAGGAGCCCTTATTGCCGATTGCCCAGGACCTGGTGGAGCGCGGTTATGCACTGATGGCGACCGCTGGAACTTGCAAGTATTTACGTGAGCGTGGTTTTATATGTGAGCGTATCAATAAAGTAGATGAAGGCCGCCCACACATTGTTGACGCAATTAAAAATGGTGAAATAGAGTTTATTGTCAACACCACCGAAGGCAGCCAGGCGATTGCGGATTCTTTCTCCATTCGTCGTGAGGCACTACAGTACAAGGTAAGTTATACAACAACGATAGCGCGTGGCTGGGCCACGTTACAGGCAATTGACCACGAATTTGATCCGGAAGTACGTAGCCTGCAAGAGCTGCATGGTACCGGTACTAACGGGACATGAGTCTCCTTTAGGAACACTGAATATGAAAAGAACACCTCTAACGCACCATGGTGCCGAAAGATTGCGGGCTGAAGCGGCACACCTGAAAAAAGTGGTGCGGCCACGAATCATTGCTGCCATCGCAGAGGCGAGGGCACACGGAGATTTAAAAGAAAACGCCGAGTACCATGCGGCAAGAGACCAACAGAGCTTTACTGAAGGCCGTATTCGGCATTTGGATTCTGAACTGTCGGGGGCACAGGTCATTGACATAACCAAGCTGAACCCGGGTGGTAAAGTGGTCTTCGGTGCTACTGTGACCCTGTATGATGAGAACAAAGAGACCGAGATCAGTTACCAGGTGGTTGGTGATCTTGAAGCGGATATCAAGCATTCGCGAATTGCGGTTACGTCACCCATCGCCAGGGCCATGATCGGGAAGGAAGAAGGCGATGAGATCGTCGTCAACGCACCCGGTGGTGAATTGATATACGAAATTGTCCGTATTGAATATATTTAGGGACAAACCTTTTGCACGCCAGCCGTAAGGTCAGTCAACGGGACACACGATCTGTTTCAGACACGCTGCCGGAATCCTTGCACCCGGTTATTCGACGCATTCTTCTGGCACGCAATATTGTCGACGAAAAATCCCTCGACTTAAAACTGGGCCGTTTACAGCCACCGGCTGCGTTATCCGGTATAAAGGCAGCAGCTGAGATACTGGCTGATGCAGTGGTATCGGGGCAAAGCATACTGATCGTGGGTGATTTTGATGCTGATGGTGCCACGGGTACTGCATTGGCTGTGCGGGCTTTGCATCTGATGGCGGCGGAAAATGTGGATTTCCGTGTACCCAACCGCTTTGAGTTCGGTTATGGACTCAGTCTGGCACTGGTTGAAACACTGGCCTCTAAGCCACCCGATGTTCTGGTCACGGTTGATTCAGGAATCAGCTCAAATGATGGCGTGAAACGTGCCCGACAGATGGGTTGCAAGGTTGTGATCACCGATCACCACCTGCCAGGTGAGTTGTTACCTGAGGCAGATGCCATCGTCAATCCAAATTGTCCTGGGGACTTGTTCGAAAGCAAGGCCCTGGCCGGTGTTGGCGTGGTTTTTTACCTGATGAGCGTGCTCAGGAGTGCCTTGCGTGAACGCAATTGGTTTACTTTGCCGCGTAAGGAACCGAACCTTGCGAGATTGCTGGATCTGGTGGCACTGGGCACAGTGGCCGACCTGGTTTCACTGGATAACAATAACCGCATCCTGATCCGTCAGGGTATGGATCGTATCCGCCAGGGGCTTTGCAGCCCCGGTTTGTTGGCGCTTTTGCGTCTGGGGAAGAAAGATTTCCGTCACTTGGTGGCTTCTGATCTGGCATTTGCGGTAGCGCCACGTCTGAATGCTGCAGGGCGGATGGAGGATATGAGTGTCGGTATCCGTTGTCTGATCACAGATGATCGTGAAGAAGCCATGACTTTGGCTACTGAACTGGATGAGTTGAACCACCATCGACGCGCCCGCCAGGCACAGATGCAACAGCAGGCACTTGACCAGGTACAGCAGTTGTTGGCCGCTCTGAAAGATAAGGAATTGCCGGCTGGTTTGTGTCTATACGATGCCAACTGGCACCAGGGTATCGTCGGTTTGGTCGCATCACGTATCAAGGATGTAGTACACCGGCCGGTGTTTGCTTTCGCACCCGAGTCAGATGATTCTGATGTGCTCAAGGGTTCGGCCCGTTCGCTCAATGGTCTGCATATTCGTGACGTATTAGCACGTATCGATACGCGCCACCCCAACATGATCACGGCTTTTGGCGGGCACGCGATGGCGGCGGGCCTGAGCTTGCCTGCCGATCAACTCGAGTCCTTCAAACAAGCGCTGATTGAATCGGTTGAGTTTTTCTTACAAGACAGGACATTGAATAACGAGATATTGACCGATGGTGAGCTATCGGCCGATGATATCGACCTGGGTTTCGCCGAGCAATTGCGTAAGCTGGGCCCCTGGGGACAGCATTTTCCTGAACCAGTATTCAAAGGCCGTTTCGTGATTGAAGAAAAAAGAGTGGTGGGTGGCGCACATCTCAAGATGCAACTGCGGCCCGTAGATGGTCACGCCAGTATTGATGCAATTGCATTTGGTCGTTTGCCAGAGGACTTACCGGATTCAGATACCGTTGAATTCATTTACAAACTGGATATCAATCATTTTCGTGGTCGTAAGACCTGTCAGTTGATGGTAGAGCAAATTCTTTAGTTCAGAGGCCGGGGTCAGACTCAAATGCACATAAGCTTGTGTGATGATTGACTGGTGTGTGATGCATTTGAATCTGACCCCTTGTAAAATGCACCGCTTTAAACTTAGCGATTCAGGGTAGTCAGTGTGGAAACAAATCAGATAAGCAACCAACTTGAAGATCTGCAGCAGCGCTCAACGGCACTCAGGGGGTATCTTTGACTATGCCGGCAATAAAGACCGGCTGGAAGAAGTTAATCGCGAGCTAGAAAGCCCGGAGGTATGGAACGATCCGGCAAATGCACAGGCGCTGGGGCGTGAACGAGCCCAGCTTGATGCTATCGTCGGCACCCTTGAAAGGGTTTCACAATCGCTGGCTGATAATGCTGAAATGCTGGAGATGGCGATCGATGAAGAGGATGAAGAAATCCTGGAGTCGGTGGTAACAGAGCTCAATGACATAGACAGTGAAGTTGGTAAACTGGAATTTCAGCGTATGTTCAGGGGTGAAGTTGATGCCAATCCCTGTTATTTGGAAATCCAGTCAGGTTCAGGTGGAACAGAGGCTCAGGATTGGGCAGAAATGTTGTTGCGCATGTATCTTCGCTGGGTTGAGCGGCGCGGCTGGAAGGGTGAGTTGATCGAAGTATCTGCGGGGGATGTCGCCGGTATCAAAAGTGCCACTATCCACGTTACCGGTGACTATGCGTATGGTTGGTGCAAGACAGAAATCGGGGTACACCGTCTGGTGAGAAAATCACCCTTTGATTCAGGAAACCGGCGTCACACATCGTTTGCTGCTGTGTTTGTGTCACCTGAGGTGGATGATAATATTGATATTGACATCAACCCGGCTGATTTGCGGATTGATGTATACCGGGCATCCGGGGCGGGTGGACAGCACGTTAACCGGACCGAATCAGCGGTGCGTATCACCCACACACCCACCAATACGGTGGTGCAGTGTCAGAACGATCGTTCACAGCATAAAAACAAAGACCACGCGATGAAGCAATTGCGCGCTAAACTGTACGAGTTGGAATTAATGAAACGTAATGCTGAGAGTCAGCAACTGGAAGATTCAAAATCAGATATCGGCTGGGGTAGTCAGATTCGCTCTTATGTACTGGATCAGTCCCGTATCAAGGACCTACGTACCAACGTGGAAACAGGTAATACCCAGGCTGTATTGGACGGCGATCTGGATCAATTTGTAGAGGCGTCCCTGAAACAGGGCCTCTCAGACTAATTGGGTCAGATTTAAATGCACAAAATACCAGACTAATGGGGTCAGATTCAAATGCACAAAATACCGTTCGTTAATTCACCGCAGTATGAAGCATTTGAGTCTGACCCCTGCCATGAGTCTGACCCCTGCCATGGAACAGGAATTTACGCGTGAGCAAACAAAACCAAAAGAATACCAACGACAGCAAGGTAGTGGATGAAAACCGTCTGATAGCGGAGCGACGGGAAAAACTGCACAACTTAAAAGCGGAAGGCAACGCTTACCCAAATGATTTTCGCCCTAATACCAACGCCGCTGTACTGCATCAGCGCTTCGTGGAGGATGATACTGAAGCCCTGGCCGGGGTTGATGAAACATTCGCACTGGCTGGTCGTATGCTGGCCAAGCGTGTGATGGGCAAGATTGCGTTTGTGAAAGTACAGGATGGCACTGGCAACATGCAGTTTGTGGTGCAACGGGACAACCTGCCCGAAGGCCACTACCAGCAGTTCAAGCAGTGGGATATCGGTGACATTATAGGTGGCAGCGGTTCGATCTTCCGGACCCAGAAAGGCGAGCTGTCGGTAAAGCCAACTGAGTTGCGTTTATTGAGTAAATCGCTGCGTCCGCTACCGGAAAAGTTTCATGGTCTGACCGATACTGAAACCCGTTATCGTCAGCGTTACGTAGATTTGATCATGAATGAACAATCACGAAACACATTTCGTATAAGATCAAAAATCATCAAATTTATCAGAGACTTCATGGAGGCTGATGGTAGGGAGTTTCTGGAAGTTGAAACACCTATGATGCACCCGATACCCGGTGGTGCCACGGCAAGACCTTTTGTAACCCATCACAACGCGTTAGACCTGCCAATGTTTTTGCGGGTAGCACCCGAATTGTATTTAAAGCGTCTGACGGTTGGTGGATTAGACCGGGTTTATGAAATCAATCGAAATTTTCGTAATGAAGGTGTCTCAACACGACATAACCCTGAATTTACCATGCTTGAATTCTATTGGGCCTATGCCAATTACAATGATCTGATGGATTTGACCGAAACCATGCTGCGTGAGTTGACATTGGAAGTTTGCGGCGGCACGACAGTGACCTACGAGGGCCAGGACATTGATTACGGTTCACGCTTTGACCGCATGACGGTGGAAGAGTCAGTGAGAAAGTACAACCCGGAACTGGCAGACTCAGACTTATGGGATATGGAGACACTTAAAACTGAGTGCGCTGCGCGTGAGATTCACATCGATAATAGCTGGGGTGAAGGCAAATTATTGATCGAACTGTTTGAAGCGACGGTTGAATCAAAATTGGCTGATCCAACATTTATTACCTCCTACCCGACCGAGGTTTCACCACTGTCACGTCGCAATGATGACAATCCAATGATTACGGATCGATTCGAGTTATTCATAGCAGGTCGAGAGATCGCCAACGGCTTTTCGGAGTTAAATGATCCGGAAGACCAGGCTGCCCGTTTTCAGGAACAGGTATCACAAAAAGATGCCGGTGATCTGGAGGCCATGCACTATGACGCCGATTACATTCGCGCACTGGAATACGGTATGCCACCCACGGCAGGTGAGGGCATTGGTATCGACCGCCTGGTCATGCTGTTGACCGACTCAGCCTCCATCCGTGATGTATTATTGTTTCCGCATATGCGCCCGGAAGCCTAGGAAAGAGGGCGTTTTCAAAATAGGAAGGCCGAAGCCGAGCAGATCTCATTGATGGAAAAAACTTATTGAAAAAGACATCTGACATCTTTGATGTAATCGCCAACGGAGATTCCGGCCAGTTACAACAGTTGTTTAGGTCCAATCGGACAGTTGCATTGTCCCGTAATGAAAATGGTGTTTCTGCCATGATGACGGCGCTGTATTACGGCAAAGCCGATATGTTTCAGTTACTCAGAAATCAAATCACAGAATTTGATCTATTCGAAGCAGCGGCGCTTGGTGATGAACAACAAGTGATAAATAACCTCAAAAACCTGCGTCCTGAAGAGATCCATTCTGCCGATGGTTTTACCGCGCTACACCTGGCTGCTTTTTTTAATCAAAAACCGAGTGCAAGCTTGCTTGTTGACGCTGGCGCAGATGTCAATGCGGTTGCAGATAACCCCAGCCAGGTACAGCCATTGCATAGCGCTGTGGCCGGTGGTTCCGTTGAGATTATCAAGCTGCTTTTGCAACGGGGGGCGAATGTTGATGCCCGTCAAAAGGGTGGTTGGACGGCATTACAAGCGGCAGCAAAAGTTGGCGAAACATGTATGTTGGATATATTGCTCGACTTTGGTGCCAACCCGGAACAAACAGCAGATGACGGCGCGACCGCCATTACACTGGCAAAAGATGAAACTATTCGTACCCGACTTGAGAAACATGAGTTTTTGAAACACAAGCAAAAATAGGTGACAAAACTAAACTGGGGTCGGACTCAAATGCATTTGAGGCTTTGTGATTCATTGACTGGTGTATGTTGCATTTGAATCCGACCCCTGTTGTGCTCGACCCCTGTTGGGTGCTGATTTTACCAATAGCGTTTCTTGATGCAGGCGAGCCCCTTTCGAGTTGCGCCAGACCTGGCAGTCAGCAGACCGTTTACGGTAAACCAGCCGGTGATCAGGAACAGGGTGATCATAAAGCTGGTGTCCTTATCCACCGTGCCGCGAGTGAAATAGGCGGTACCGAGAATTGCCGCTGCCCAGGCGAGGGCATTTCCAAGTATTAATGTTGTAGGTTTTTTACCGGTCATAATATTTTCCTTTTTAGCTTCCCTTGAGTTGTCGTGATCAATTCTGATCAGGTTTTGAGTGAAAAAATTTCTTCGACCGCCGCATTAAAATAATGTGCAATTTTCAGGGCAATGATTGTTGAGGGGACAAATTTTCCAACCTCAATTGTATTAATGGTCTTGCGCGTAACGCCGATGGCTTCGGCCAAATCGGCCTGGCTCATCCGGTGCTCTGCGCGAAACACCCGAATCCTGTTGGAAAGTTCGCGATTCATTCGTCATCTCCAATATCCCCGGAGCGGTTTAAGAAGAAAAAGCTTATGCTGAAAACTGCCAGGGTTACCGATACGATTACTTTGACAAAAAATTCACCGGGCAGGTCGGCCAGGTAATTTTTGCTCAAAATCTCAAAGAAAATGAGAAAGAGAAATGTAAACTGAAATGCTTTTCCGGTGGCCTTGTTAAACATTTCAACAACAAAACTTTCTGGCTCGCGACAGGCCTCCAGGTTTTTCCTTTTCAGGTTCATGAATTTAATAAACCCCGGCAGAACCAGGACAAAGATCAGGATCCCCAATACTTTGGAAATGATGTCTAAAACATCACCAGTCTCTTCTGTTACTAAAAGTTTGGCAGTTGCGATGGCATAGATGACTGCGACCAAAAAAGTTGCCAAAGCCACTATTTGCATCATTTTGTCGATATGCTCTGCGACAGACATATTTTTCTTGCTGGTCATTAATAATCTCCTTCATAAGGTATGTAATGTTTAGGGTTCTTAATGGGTGGATAAGGTATCAAAAAGTAACCTATAGGTTATATATAGAGATGTAAACGTCCCATGTCAAGTATTTTTTGATTTACAAAATAAGGATCAGACTTAAATGATGAGGTAGGCGTCGTTCAATATCCGCAGATCGCCCCCCTAGATATCAGGGTACTTCTCTTTATAGGGTGTCAGCAAAGTATCCATAGCTGGCTTGTCGAGCACCGGCTTATTCGTCTCGGTTTTAATCAACGCAGTGCAGTCTGCTGAAGATAGCGTGAGTGTGGCCCTGACATCGCCACGATCAAGGAAAACCTGACCTGGACCGGGATTACCATTTGTTATTACAACAAAAGGCTGAGTGAGATCTTGCTCACTGAAGCCATAGTCACGCATTAACCGCTCAAGGGGCTCAATTATCGTGATGCCATCGTTCGGTTTGTAAACCAGAATGAGTTGATCCGTAGCATTTAATTCCATCAAGGTATCGACCAACCTCATTTGCCAATAGACATGGTCCAATCCATAGAAATTGTATGATGGCGCTGTTGAATGGGAGGCCTTGATAAACAGGTAAAACCCTGGACTTGTTGGTACTAAGGGCCTGCCTTTGTGGGCAAAGGAGTTCGCCAGTTCGGCACCCATAAAGCGGATAGATACCGGCTCCAGTTGCGTCCCGACCTCGACTTGCACATCCTGCTCGGCGTTACACAGACCCGGCTGTATCACCTCTTCATCATAAAACCCATACAGGTACTTGTCTGACAAACTGAGTAGTCGGTTGTGTTCACAGTCATCCAGGGGAATGGTTAGTGGTCCTTGTTGTTGGCGGCACTCCCGATTGGCTGTGACATGAAAGTCCAGCTTATTAGTGTCAGGACCCCGAAAACGGCGACTTACGTGGTAATTGCGCCGAGCAAATACTGAAATACCCCAAGTAAACTGTGTATTGTGATCGACCTGTAGTATGTCGAGTAGTGTCGGTGCCAGGTCATAAGCGACATTGACTTGCTCTGGATAGGAAAACAACAGATCCGGATCAATGATGATATTGAGCAGGCGAGGGTCTACATCCAGGTTGGGAAAGTGTTCACGCACTTCTGGCAGGTTAAAAATATCGTGGTCCCCAATAATGACCAGCGTGGTGTTTTCAAGTAGCTGACCGGATTGCATTTGCCTGACGAACCTGCCCACTAATTGGTCGGTACAATGTATGGCCTCTAATAGTCTGGATCCATTCGGGTTTGTTGCATACGGCGTACATGAAGATGCAGAAAAGCCGGGTGGGTGAGTGCTCAAGGTCAATAGGGTTAGATTAAAAGGTTGCTCTGTGCTTGTGGAAACCATTGCACGGATACGCTCTGTGGCTTGCTCGAAAAGGTCCTCATCCGACAAGCCCCAGTAACCATCCCTATTTGCAAACCCACGCTGTTGCCAATCCTCCCAACCTGTGACCTCATCATAGCCATGTTCAGTAAAGAAAAGGTTTTTACCGGAAAAGTGTTTGTCAAATCCTCCAAAGAAAACCTGGTAATAACCCGCCTCGTGCAGAACATCTGGCAGACAGGCCAGTCGCGGAAGGATCGAGTGTGTATTGGCGAAGGTGTTGCTGCCTTGTGGGCTCGAAATAAGCGCGCCACACTGTGTGCTGATTATCGCTTCCATGGTTTGATCAGCCGATGACAACCAATTTGAGTGGTGCCCGTACTCGCGTTTAAGGCGGTTGATGTTCGGTGTCAGATCAGGCAGTGGGCCATCATCGGTGAATGCCAGATGAAATGACTCCAGGTACATGAGGATCAGGTTTTTTTTTGTTGCTCCCGGCGTCGCAATTATTTCCGATTTCTCATTGCCGCCAAGTTTTACCAGACCGGATTGCTCCAGGTCGATAACATCTGCCGGGCTGAGCTTGCCGGGCTTTATCGCATCTTGAAACTGTAGATAGTTGTACAGAAGTTGCTGTTCAATACTGACATAAGGAATAAAGTAAAACAGTAGAAGTGCCACAGTAATCGTTGCAAAGGCTGAGCGTGATTTAACTGAAGATTTCGGTTGCAATAACACAATTGCCACACTAGTCAGTGTCAAAAGCATCAACGCCAACAACAGCTTACCCGAGTATTCCCGGAAAGCCACATGTAATGCCTGGACATTAATATGCGCATAGAAATTATCGGTAAAACCCTCTCCCGAGAAGTCTACTACCAGGAACCAGGTCAATCTGATCACGAAAATGACGACTAACAGCAGCCAGAATATTGGGCTTAGTGAGCGGAAGTGAAAACAGGCGTGACGTAATGCTGTGAGGAATACAACGATAATTGTTGTAGAAATACAGAATTCAAAAACAAGCGGCCAACTATCAAATCGGTAACTGCTAAATAAAATGGGGGTCAGAAGCAGGGCTGTAAGAATCGTGAACAGTGACAGTATCCGAAACTTCTCCCTGGCCATCACTGTGACAAACAATGTATGGACTAATGAAGGAGAACGATGCATTTAGACTATTGAATTAGCGTTGCCGTGCCCTGGCATTCGGATTCGACTGTACCAACAGTGGCATACTGCAAAGCGACCAACAAGAAAACCGTCCTTATTAAACAAGGAGACCCTTTGAGCTGGGTAAAATATTTTTGTCATTTTAATACCCTAAAAAACAGCGGTCCTCCATGACGATATATTGCTGATTTGATTTATTAATTTAATGGGAGTGTATCACTAGATATCTTCGATTACATCGATATGGAACAGCAGGAAGAAAAAACTGGGGTCAGATTTATTGCTGAATCATTGTTGTATTGGAATCTGACGGTCACCAATGGCTTGAGGTCGTGGGCTTGACCGCGAAGATTTTTTTCTGCGATGCTTTCAATGACACCTATTTGTTCCTGATATAGCAAGCTGCCGTTTTAGCACGCTGACCTCATGCTGCAGTCCTTTTGCTTAAAGTTGGGTTTTCACAGAGGCTGCAATGTCATTGCCAGTAGCACATGCTAATGTCCAGCCAAGCATGCCATGACCGGTATTGAGGTACAGACCTTCAGTCGTAGTAGGCCCAACAATAGGGCGGCTATTGGGTGTCATTGGGCGGAAGCCGCCCCACTCGTCAATAAAGCTTTCATCATAATTTGCTATGTTAGGGGCAAAATTACGGGCAGTATCGAGTAGTATCCGGATCCTGTCTGAATCTCGTGTTGTCCTGAAGCCTATCAGATCGGCAAACCCCGCGATGCGGATGCCATCTCCCAGCTGGCTGTATACCATTTTGTTGTCCAGATCGGAAATACTGACAGTATTTGGTTTATTTCCCGGTGGCAAGGTCACGCTGTAACCGCGTACAGGGTAAATGTTGGTCCTGACTCCAAGCGGCTTAAGAAAGCGGTTACTCCAGGCACCCAGACAGACCACAACAGCATCTGGCTTGAATACTCCATTGTTTGTTTCTACTTCAATAAGCTTACCATTCTCGACGCCGATACGATCGACCGCAGTGTTGAAGCAAAACTCCACATCGTGGTTAGTGATAAGCCACTGACTTAGTTGTGATGTAAATGCAAGGGCATCACCAACTTCGTCGTCTTCTGAATAGACTGCAGCAATACACCGACTGTTCAAGTGTGGCAAAGCGGGTTCAATTGCACTGGCCTGCGCAAGTGATATTACCTGCACATTGCAACCGTGTTGCTGTTTGACTGTACAGATGTTCTCGGCTGCTTTTACTTCTGATGGCGTGTTTAGCAATACCAGTTTGCCGGCTTTGCGGAACGAAAACTCCAGCGGTACGTGCTTTCGCAACTCAGCCAATAAAGCGGATGAGCGCAATGCTGTTTGCAACACGGCTAGTGTGTTAGATCGGGCCGAATGCGATGTGCACTGCCGCAAGAAAGCCCAGCCCCAACGGGCAGGCAAGGCATTGAAGGGCGGTTGCATCCGGAATGCCGAATTACGACCCAGGATAATCGGGAATAATTTGGTCAACAATGCAGGATTAGCCATTGCGTCTGTGAAACTATAGGAAAGCTGGCCCCCGTTACCACCGCTGGCCCCCGTAGCCACATCACCTGCGCGTTCAATGACTGTTACCGAATGGCCACGCTCAGATAGGTAATATGCAGTTGTAACTCCGACAACACCGGCACCCAATACCACCACATGCATAAAACGACCCCAATTTGATTAGGAAATGAATTTTATCCAGTCACGCACCGAAATCTCAAATGAACTTATTTTTGAAGGCTATAGCGTAGGTCTATATGTCGTTTGGCTTGTGGTCCGACAGAAATGCCGTAATTGCAGTTTTCAAATGTTTGATGAAACGTAGGGTCACAATGGAAAGAGGTTGGCTTTCGACATGTAGTAAAGAGATGTTGAACTTGAGTGGCGGATACAGTGGCCGGGCAATAACACCACTGTGCCCCGTTGATTTGGCAGTAATTTTATCGACTATTGACACGCCAGTGCCGTGTGCAACAAGTGCTTTGGCCATCTGGTAGGTTTCGACTTGTACGACATTTTTGAACTTAATTTTATCCGCCTCCATGCGACTCGCAAGCAGTCTACCCAGTGGGCTGCGGATATTCATATTGATGAATGGCATGCCATCCAGATCTTTAAGCGTCAGGTGTTGCTTATTGCCAAAATCAACTGATTTGTGGGCTAACACCACACACTCCGCCATCGCCAGATGATCGATACTAATGCCCTGAACGGCCTGGGAGTCAAATACCATCCCGATATCTACGCGTGATTGTTTCAGTGCTCTTATAACCTGTTGATGGTATAAGGTTTCAACCTCAAAGGTGATTGCCGGGTGGTGCTCCATATATGTAGCGATCGCAGCAGGAATCAGGTCTGTTCCGAATGCAGGTGTCATTGCAACTCGGATTAGACCTGTATTTGAAGCGCGCAAGTTTTCCGACAGACGGCGAAGTTCATTGATATTGTCATAAGCGTCGACAACATGACTTATCAGGCGTTCCGCTTCCTGGGTTGGTATGATTTTGCCTTTTATGCGGTCGAATAAAGCGAAGCCTAACTGCTGTTCGGCGTGTGCCAAAACCTTGCTGACTGACGGCTGTGAAACATTTAACAGCTTGGCTGCCCCCGTGACAGAGCCAGCCATATATACAGCATGGAAGACTTCGATATGACGTAAACGCATGTTTATTTCGCCTGGTGATTCCGGCCCAACTTGCTAAAGGATATTCTACCCCATGCAGATAGGTTATATGCAAGATCAATATTGGTATTTGACCTGTCAAAAGCGAGGGAATTAAATTAGCGTTGATATTTCAATTATAGAGAGTATTCATGAAATACGTAACAGGCAACAAATTCCTCCTTTTATTCTCACTGATATTGTTGAATTCGCAATTACTGGCTCAGACACAAGGCGATGCGGATGAGCTCGCATCATTGGATGCAGATGGCTTGCTCGAAGAGGTCATCGTTACAGGTACACATATCAAGGGTGCCAGCGTAACAGCGGCCTTGCCGGTCGCAATCTATAACGAGCAGGATATTGAGGCACTCGGCAGTTTTGATGGTGATGATCTGATTCGTTCACTGCCGGGCCAGGGCGAAGTTGATTTTCGTGATGACAATAACAATACGGTGAATAATTCACGCGGTGATATTTCGTCGATCAATTTACGCTCACTGGGGCCAGGCAATACGCTTGTGCTGTTAAACTCCAGGCGCGTGGTAAACCACCCCGGAACGCAAACAAAAAACCTGGTGCCTGCGGTGACGGTAAACATGAACGCATTGCCGATAGCCGGTATCCAACGTGTAGAAGTACTGCTTGATGGTGCCTCGGCAATTTATGGTTCGGACGCAGTTGCGGGGGTATTCAACACGATTTTAAAAAATGATTATGAGGGGATCAGGGTCGCCTTTCGAGCCTCCGATGCAACAGGTAATGGCTTAAACGAGCAACAAATCACCGTGAGTGGGGGCAAAACGTTTAATGATGACCGTACCAACATATCGTTTGCAGCCAGTTATTCCCAGCGCGATGGACTACATTCAAGCGAAGTTCCATTCTCAGCCAATTCAGATCAGCGTGATTTCCTGATCGGAACCAGTTTTGAGGGTGATACATCCTTTGACAACCGTCATACCAGAACCGCCTGGGGTCAATTTACATTACGTACCACAAGTAGCACACGAGTGCGACAAAACGGTGTCACCCTGACAAACTCCAGCGGTCGGTTCCACATTCAACCCGATACATTTTCAGGTTGTCGTGGCACCACGGCAGATGATCTCACGCAAGACGGCATATGCATCGATGACAGTTCGCTCGATCGTGATTTACGACATAACCGCGGTGCTGATCGTTCCTTAATTTCAGACAGAGACCGGGTCAATATATTTGCTTTCCTGAACCATGACCTTGGAAATGGCACTGAACTTTACGGCGAGGCGGGTTACTACCGCGCCGAAACTGATGCGACCATTGAGGCCGTCACACCGATTTCCAGTGGTGATATCGTAGTACCGGCCAATAATTACTGGAACCCGTTTGGACCCGTTACTTTCTCTGATGGCACACCCAACCCTAATCGCTTACCTGGACTGGAAAACGTACCGGATGAAGGGCTGCCGGTATTTGTTGACGGTGCCCGCTATCGCTTAACCGAATTGGGTGTGCGTAACGTCAATGTTGTCAACACGACATTTCGTGCCCTGTTAGGAGCGCGCGGTGAAATTGGCCAATCGGGATGGGACTGGGACAGTGCCGCTCTATATTCACGAGCCAGAACCACCGATGTTACCGACAACCGGGTATCGTCAACCGCATTTGCCGCGGCACTGGATAACGAAACACCGGATGCTTTCAACATGTTCAACGGTGCCGATCCTGACAACCCGAATCATCTGGATAGCACGGTTAATCCACAACACGTCATTGATACTTTTCTGATTGATGTCGAACGGCAAAGCACGACTGAACTGGCTCTGGCCGATTTCAGGGTATCAAAAGGTGACTTGTTTGATCTGCCTGCTGGTTCAATCGGTGCAGCATTCGGCATCGAAGCACGCTACGAATCTTATGACGAAGATCGTGATGACCGCCTTGATGGCACCATTACCTTTACCAACCCGGTCACTGGCCAATTTGTAGGCAGCGATGCCATGGGTTCATCCCCAACCTCAGATTCTGGTGGCTCCCGCGAGGTCTATTCAATATTTGGTGAATTTTTGGTGCCGTTGATCAGCGAGGAGCAAAACATACCCTTAGTGCAGCAGTTAAACCTGCAACTTGCTGGCCGCTTTGAGGATTTTTCAGATGTTGGCTCTAGCGGCTTTAAACCCCGTATTTCCGGTAGTTGGGCGGTTAACGACTGGCTGATGGCCCGTGGTTCCTGGTCAGAGGGTTTCAGAGCCCCTAACTTGCCGCAAATCAATGAATTACTTGTTTTACGCTCAAATTCACGCACCGACGAAATTTTTTGTGAGGCCGGTGTGCGCAATGGCACCTTTGCCGATTTTTCTGATTGTGAAGGTTTTTCAGAATCGCGCGAGGAACGGCGTTCGGGCAACCCCGACCTGACACCGGAGGAGTCGACGAACAAAACCGTGGGCATTGTGATTGATCCACAAAACTTCAGCGGCGGATTCGACTTCCTCAATGGCTTCACCTTTACTGTTGACTGGTGGGACATCGAACAAACTGATGTTGTTGGTATCTTTGGTGGTGGCAATCATGTCGATCTTGACTACGCCTTGCGGGTACAAGGTTCGTCAAACCCGGATGTGGTTAGGGCTGACCCGAATGAAGATGATATCGCATGGTTTGCCGGAACCGGTATCGACCCCGTTGGCGAAATCCTGTTTATTAGCGATATCTACCTCAATCTGTTGCCACGAAAGATCGAAGGCGTCGACTACGCTATTTACTACGACCTGTTTGATACGGCAGTGGGAGATTTCAAGTTTAAAATTAACGCCTCACAAATGAGGAAATTCGATGTAGAACCATCCGATAGAGATAATATTATCCTTGACGCCATTGAATCGGGAGCGATCGACTCGTCCGTTACAGTGGCTGGTGCCGGCAGTCTTCTGGAGCGAAACGGTACGCCGAAGTGGCGCGGACTGGCTACTTTTTCATGGCGCCACCACAGTGGTTTTGGAGCAGGATTATTGGGAAGTTATATTGGCAGCTATATCGATACCAGCCCCGGCCTGGACGCCAATGGAAAACAGCATAGAGTCAAACAGTGGGTTACTGCCAACGTTTATGGTCAGTACGAGTTTAAGGGAGATGGTTTCCTGGCTAACTCAAGGGTTCGCTTTGGTGCGAATAATGTCACCAATGAGGCCCCTCGCCTGGATGATGAGATCAGAGGGTTTAAATCAAGCATGCACAATGCCCGTGGCCGGGTTCTTTATCTGGATCTGAGCAAGAGTTTCTAGCTGACCGGTTTAACAAGCGTGTGGGGGCCGCCAGGCCCCCTAGTCAGACAAAAGGCTAGCTTTGCCGGACTTTTTAGAGAGTTGCTATCATGACAAGAGGATACACTTCTGAAATGAGTCCTAATCTTTTTTTTCGCATGATTGTGACGCTTGCAATGGTCTGCATGACGGTTGTTGGCAACTGTTCACAAAAGCCCGAGCCACTGGATGTCTTAATCATTCACGGGACACTTGTAGATGGCAGCAAGAACATTCCGCAAGTGCTCAGCCTGGGTATACGAGGAGATAAAATTGTCTACATTGGACCTGACACCACCCTTGCTGCCAAGAGGGTTGTAGATGCCAGTAACCTGATTGTTACGCCGGGTTTTATCGACCCTCACACACATGCGGATGCAGACCTCCGGTCCGCTGAAAAGAGGGCTAATGCTGCCTGGCTTTTTCAGGGAGTAACGACAGTTATCATCGGTAGTGACGGCGGCGGTGAGGTTGATTATGAGGCTCTTGGTGAGCGGCTTTCCCGGCACGGTACCGGTACCAACGTCGCACAATTTACGGGCCACGGTGCCTTGCGGCGGACGGTTATGGGCGCAGATAACCGGGCACCAACGACAACGGAACTGTTACAGATGAAAAGTCTGTTAGCTACTGCCATGGAGCAAGGTAGTCTGGGGCTCTCTTCGGGTTTGTTTTATGCCCCCGGCAGTTTTTCCAAAACGGACGAGCTGATTGCCCTGGCAGGAATCGTGGCCGATTACAATGGCGTTCATGACAGTCATATTCGGGATGAGAGTGACTATTCCATTGGGTTGCTTGGCTCCATAGAGGAAATTATCGAAATAAGCAGGCAGTCTGGCGTAGCAGGGCATATTTCTCATATCAAAGCTCTCGGACCCTCCGTCTGGGGCCAAAGTCAGGCTGTTATAGACCTCATTGACGATGCCCGTCTGGAAGGTTTGCAAATCACTGCCAACCAGTACCCATGGTTGGCTTCAGGTACTCACCTTGGCAACGCCCTGGTGCCGCGTGAGATGATGGACGGCGGTAAGCCCGCTATGCTGTTACGTTTGCAGGATAAGAAAGTGGTCGCAAAAATCCGCCCGCAAATGCAAGCAAACCTGATTCGTCGAGGTGGTGCTGATGCGCTGTTGATAACCGGCAATTCCCAATGGCGGGGCAAAACTCTGGCTGAGATTTCCCGCCTGACATCCAGTGAACCGGTTGATGCTGCCATTGCTATTATTCTTGACGGCGACCTTTCGGTCGCATCCTTTATGATGCAGGAACGGGATGTGGAAAGATTGATGCGCCAGCCCTGGGTAGTGACCGGTTCTGATGGGTCTCAAGGCCATCCCCGGAAGTACGCTACTTTTCCGAAAAAATACCAGAAGTATGTGCAACGCCGCTCATTGTTGACCCTCTCAGAGTTCGTGAGGCGTAGCAGTAGTCTTACCGCGGAGATTCTGAATTTGTGTGACCGGGGGTACTTACTGAAAGGATACCGGGCCGATGTGGCGCTTTGGAGCCGATCGGGTTTCCAAGCGATGGCCGATTATCAGAATCCTGAAAAGTTAGCCCAGGGTGTTCATTATCTGTTGGTAAATGGGGAGTTTGTCATTGATGATGGAACATTAACGCCCAGTAGAACTGGGCAACTATTAGCGCGTCAGAGTTGCATCACGAATTCGGATACCCGAATTCTGAACAATAACTGAGAGCTCGCTAAGGTTTGCACGTAAATCACCAAAGTCTCCGCTGCCGCCTTGAGTTCCGTATTGCGTTGCAATAACTACGTAAACACTGACCGCACCTCGATGATCCCACCAGCCCGCTTCAATCCGCACCTGTGGTGATGACGTGAGTGTTCCACCTTTGTAAAAGTGGTCACCGCGAGAGGGGTCTGATTCCAGCCATAGAACCTTACGTGCCGCCGATCGTAGATCATTGGGTGGATGCTGTTGGCTGAGAAATTGCAACACGACAGCTAGTGACTCCGCGGTTAGCAGGTTGTCATCATTCTTCTGCCGGTCGGCCAGCATATAGCGTGCTATTACCAATTGATCAGTGCCAGGAAAGCGACGATGAATACGTTCTGTAACAGCTGCCGGCCCACCGAGGTATTGGATTGCAACATTTGCCGCCGCATTATATGCGGCGTTGGACTGGACATGTTTTTTGCTGATCATCGCCTCGGCCAGTTCACGCACGGTTAGCCCCCGCAATTCATTGCGTGCTGCATTGACCTGTTCAGGTTTGAAATGGTTAATGGCGGGACTCCGGGGGTTATCAATGATGTTATCCAGTGCCGTAAAAACACTGTCCAGAGAATCCATTTGTACGCTAAAAAACTCGATCAGGATGGCCGATTTGATAGCACTCGCGGCCGGATTAACACTATCAGCATTGTGTTGGTACCAGGGCTCCCCCTCAGCGTGCCCCAACCATACGCTGTAACGAATATCACCATTGCTTGCGTGTAACTCGGCTAGCTTATTTGTAATTGTACGGGTTTCTGACCTGACCCGGTCGGGCCGATTGTCTTCAGTTGGTTGGCATCCGGACACTGCAATTACACACAGGACTACGAACATCAACTGTTTGATTTTCCGGAAATTTAGGCAAAGTGACTTTATAGAGAGCTCGCTCATTGCCCTTTCTGCACCTCAAAGCCGCTGGCATCCAGCATCAAGACCATCATTTCCTCGGCAAATACCTGAGCGGCGACTTGAGTGGCAGTGGCTTCGGTTTTATCACCAACTTCGTAGGTTATTGAAGGTATGCCATAGCGCCTGTACATATAATTCTTGCCGGTCGCCTTGTCTGACAACGCTCGTGGCTCGTGACGGAAAGAGTAGTCCTGCAATCTCGGGCGCACTCTGGAAAACCAGTTGGCGGCAAAGTTAGCGGGGATTGTCGTCTCCTGGTCGCTTTGTGTATAGAGCAAATTATTTTGTGTCGAATGAAAATCCAGAAATAAACGAATCTGTTTACCCTCACCCTCGAGTCGATCCAGAAATGCCTTAACCAGCCGGGTTTCCGGTTGCGTGAATGGGCCCCAGTCGCGGTTCAGATCGACACCCCCGAGATTGTGTCGCCAGTGTCCATAGTGCACACCATCCGGGTTAAGCACCGGGATTGTCAGCAAGCGATAATGTTTGCGAAACTGCTGTGCGAGATCAGTGCTGCCAAACAAGGTTTCAACGAAGGTAAAGAATGCGATGGCACCTGTAACCTCGGGAGGATGTTGTCTGCCAATGATTAAGATCACATCCTGTGATGATTCCCCACTATCCAGAACATGAATTGGAAATCCGCCTTTCGACTCACCCAGTATGCTCAAATTTGCGCCCGACTCCCTTTCGAGCCGCTTACTCCAGTGTTGATAGGTCGATAACGTAATAAGCTCCTGTGCTGCAATCCATACAGGCTTATCTGCCAAAGGTACCTGGAGTTCAACCTTCCTGCCGCCGGCATGTGCATGTACATAACGCTCATCCAGTGGCAGCCAGTTAAGGCCATCTTGACTGATTTTTGGCCAGTAGCGATGATGGCCTCCCGTATAATTTATTAAGATTCGTGCCACCACCGGGGCTTTAGGGACAAGCTTGAATGCATACCAGGCACTATCATTAATCGGCTCGCTGTTTTCCGGAATGATCTCAATACTGACATGATTGTCCACAAGCGCCGTACAGGAGCCTCTCCGGGCAGAACTGAACTCGTCAATGATAGTGAAATCTTGTGCCTCGCATGGCAAACCAGCGGTCGCAGCAAAGGTGCCCTGGGTGAGAATGATCGTCCCGATGGCTGCAATGACGCTGAACAGGGTCCTTGGTCGTAATTTCATTATTAATTCCTATTCAACAGTTAGCGAGCGCACATGTAATATCTTCGTCCCAATCCCCAGGTTGGAATAAATAACCTTCGGCATTGCGTAATGGTGGCTGGTAATTCATGCCATGTGTTCACGACAGATCTGCAGTGTCTCCTCCAGTTGCAGGACTTCTCCGGTCAAGCCACATTTGAATTTATTCGGACTTTGCTGGCAAAAGTGATGGCAAGTATTACATTGCCCGAACGACCTGAATTTATTGTGCTGTTGAAGGTGTTTCAGGATTTTGGTCAAAGCAAGCTCACCGGCGGCCAGATCTGCAGAACCGATTTCATCAGTCAGATACTGCCAGGAAACTCGTTGCCGTAGTTTATCCACCAGACGTTGGCCGCTGAGGCTGAGTCGCAAACGCACAACACG
Source organism: Gammaproteobacteria bacterium (assembly GCA_021772935.1). Classification (GTDB taxonomy): domain Bacteria; phylum Pseudomonadota; class Gammaproteobacteria; order Xanthomonadales; family SZUA-36; genus SZUA-36. The sequence goes on along the minus strand of JAJFLA010000041.1, from coordinate 43,586 downwards.
GCCATCTTGCTTATCTGCCCGCTTCAGAACGAATTTGCGACGCTCAAGTACACGAATGGATTGTGATGCTGTGCCCTTGGTAATCTGCAGATACTCGGTGACCGCAGCGGGTGTATTACTGTAACGGTTACAGCGCGCGAGATAATGAAGAACATCCTGATGAACGGGTTGCAATTGGTCGTCAAGACCCGCACTGCGTTGCTCGGTACGAATCAAACCACCGAGTCTTTCCACCAAACTTCTAAGTTTTGACCCACTCATGTTATCAATAGTATTGATTCGATATTATCTTGACAAGTGTTACATTCGATAATAAAGTATCGACTCAATACAATATGTGAAATAGGGAGTACATAAATGCAAAAGTTATTACTGATCGCCATCGTTGTAATCGGCTCTTTTGGGTTTACATGGTCGGGCGCGCAAGCAGAGGACAAGACTCTTGTGCCTTATCCTGAAAACTATCGTAGCTGGCAGCATTTGAAGACAATGTTGATTTTGCCGGGTCACTCCTTGGAAAACCCATTCCATGGTATTCACCACGTGTACGGAAATGAACTCGCGATGAAGGGACAGCAGACCAATAATTATGAAAATGGGGCCACCTTGGTTTTTGATTTACTAGAGTACCAGGAAGGTGGTAATGCGATCGCAGAGGGACCGCGCAAACTGGTCGGTGTCATGCTGCGCGACACCCAGGCTTTTGCCAGTACCGGCGGTTGGGGGTTTGAGGGTTTTGCGGGCGATAGCAAGACAAAGCGGCTGGTTTCAGGTGATGGTAGCTCGTGTTACGGTTGCCATACGGCAGTTGCGTCGTCCAGCTACGTATTCGCCAAGTACAGGCCCTGATTGAACATGAGCAATAATGGAAGCATAGCCCCGGAGTGGTCGGTTGATCAATGGCTGAACACTCAAGGACCTTACAGCCTTGCCAGTATGCGCGGCAAGGTGGTGATGTTGCACGCATTTCAGATGTTGTGTCCTGGTTGTGTCAGTCATGCACTACCGCAGGCGCAAAGGGCGTGGGATATGTTCAGTCACGATGACCTGATGGTGGTTGGTTTGCATACGGTTTTCGAGCACCACGATGCCATGACACCTACTGCTCTGAAGGCGTTCATACACGAATACCGGCTGAGTTTTCCAATTGCCATCGATACACCGGGTAACAATGACTATCAACCGATCACCATGCGCGACTATACGATGCGTGGAACACCCTCGCTGGTGTTGATCGATCGAGATGGCATCATCCGGCGTCATGGTTTTGGACGCATTGATGATCTGATGCTGGGTGCAGAATTGGCAACATTGATTGCCACCAGAAAAAGTTCCGGAGAGTCTACCGAAGACGACAAGCAGGTAGCATCAGGCTGCACAGATGAGGTTTGTGCGCTGGATTGAGACGATGCACTCCAACGTTCCACCCAATGTTGCCAGCGAATAGCTTTTTAGCAAGGAGGGTGGTTTGCCACCAGCACGACGCCCCCTGGGTGTCATCGTGACGCCTGATACCAGTTAGCGATGGTGTTTCGTTCGGCTTCGGTCATTCGGGTCAGGTTGCCCAGGGGCATGGTTCGGGACATTGCAACCACCTGGTAGACCCGTTCGCGGTGCTGTAACAGCTTTTGCTGGCTATCGAGTTCAACACCCAGCGGGGCAGCAGTGAAGCCCTCAAAGCCGGGTTGAGCGGCATGACAGCTTACACAGCGGTGCAGGATGATGGCGTGTGCCTCACCGATGGTAACCACTGTTATTGGTTCACCAGCTTGTGAAGCGCTCGGTCGCGGTGCGGGTGCGGTGGCGATAATCAGGCCAGCCAATAACAAACCGGCCAGGATCAACGGCCAGACTTTAAAGTCCGGTAAATGCCGGATATTAAAATAGTGTCTTATGGCCACGGCTGCCAGTGAGAAAACTATCAGTACCAACCAGTTATAAGCGTGACCGTAGGTCGCAGGGTAATGACTGCTGATCATGATGAAAAGCACGGGTAATGTGAAATAATTGTTGTGTCTAGAGCGCTGCAACGCTTTCAGACCTTTGCTGGGGTCGGGTTTTCGGTTTTCTGTGACCGCATTGACGAGGTCTTTTTGCCCTGGAATGATGACTCGAAAAACGTTGGCCACCATCACTGTGCCAATGGCTGCGCCGACATGAATATAGGCAGCACGATCGCTTAGCCAGGTGCTAAGGCTCCAGGCGAGTATCACGAACCAGGCCAATATCATCAAACCTGTCAACCATTCGAAACGTGATATTGGTGAGCCGCATAACACATCATAAAAAACCCAACTGGCCAGCAGTGAGCCGATGCCAATAGTTACTGCCAGGACGGGTGTTATGCCGGTGACATTGGGGTTGAGCATGTAAGTTTCTGCATTCCAGTAGAACACTATGATCAGCATGGCCATACCGCTGATCCAGGTTGTATAGGCCTCCCACTTGAACCAATGCAGGGTAGGTGGGAGCTCTCCGGGTGTACCGGCAAATTTTTTCAGATAGTAAAAACCACCGCCGTGCACGGCCCAAAGATCGCCCGCAGTGCCTTCAGCCTGGTCTTGCCGGTTCAGGTGGTTCTCAAGCCAGTTGAAATAAAATGAGGCGCCGATCCAGGCGATACCGACAATAAGGTGCGACCAGCGAACCAACAGGTTCAACCACATATGTAGGTGTGCTTCCATTGTCAGTTGCCGAAGTTGTCGGGGAAGTTGTCGGGGTCAGACTCAAATGCACTTGAGACTGTGCAATTATTGTCTGGTGTTGGTTGCATTTGAATCTGACCCCTGTGTTGAACGGAAGTTGTCGGGGTCAGACTCAAATGCACCTGAGTTTGTGCAATTATTGGCTGGTGTTGGTTGCATTTGAATCTGACCCCTGTGTTGTGGTGCATTTGAATTTGACCTCTCACCGATACAGGCAATTGAGAATTGCTTCGGGTGTTGCCGGTGTATTGAGTGATGGCAGGCTTTTTTCGTTCAGTTTCCCGGCTATCGCTTGATTAATCGCGCTGTGTACGGAAATTGCCAACATCAATGGTGGTTCACCTACCGCTTTTGAGCGATGGATGGTTTTTTCCCTGTTTTTACCTTTTTCCCAGATTTTGACATTAAATATGTCCGGTATATCACCGCAAGTCGGGATTTTGTAGGTGGAAGGTGCGTGGGTACGAAGATGACCGTTAGTGTCCCACCAGACCTGCTCGGAAGTCAGCCAGCCCGCACCCTGAATGAAGCCACCTTCGATCTGACCAATGTCGATGGCCGGGTTTAATGATTGACCTGCATCGTAGAGGATGTCGACCCGTGTAATGCGGGATTCACCGCTAAGGCAGTCTATTTCCACCTCCGAGACCGCTGCCCCGTAGGCAAAATACAAAAAAGGCCGGCCACTGGAGGTTTGTGGGTTGTAATGAATTTTTGGAGTGCGGTAGAAACCTGTTGCAGACAGCGAGATACGCGCCATCCAGGCCTGTTCTACCAGTTTTGCAAAGCCTATTTCATTCTCACCGGCTTGCACATAATTATCGACAAAGTGGATACCAGACGTTTCGACTGCAAATTGATTACTGGCGAATTTGATCAGACGCTTCTTTATCTTACGCGCCGCCGCTTTGGCGGCCATGCCATTCATGTCGGTACCAGCCGAAGCGGCCGTAGCCGAAGTATTAGGAACCTTGCCCGTGTTGGTTGCGGTGATCTTGACCTGATCCAGGTCGATTTGAAATACGTCAGCCACTACCTGTGCGATCTTGATCATCAATCCCTGGCCCATCTCCGTACCACCATGATTTAGGTGAACGCTACCGTCTTTGTATACGTGCACCAGTGCGCCAGCCTGGTTAAGGAAGGTGGTGGTAAAGGAAATACCAAATTTTGTCGGTATCAGGGCGATGCCCTTCTTAATGACCGGGCTGTTCTGATTGAAGTTGGCAATATCACGGTGCCTGTTAAGGTAATCAGATGATGCTTCCAATTCGGTGATTAACTCTGGTAAGACATTGTCCTTGATCATCATTTTGTAAGGCGTGATATTGCGCATGCCCTGGCCGTACAGATTGACTTTACGGATTCCCAGTGGGTCTTTTCCAAGTCGATGTGCAATCGCGTCGATAACCCGCTCAATACCGACGATGCCTTGCGGGCCTCCAAAGCCTCTGAAAGCCGTATTTGATACCGTATTGGTTTTGCAGCGGTATGAGGTGATGCTGACATTCGGCAAATAATAGGCATTGTCACTGTGGAACATGGCCCGATCGGCAATCGGTCCGGACAAATCTGCCGACATCCCACAATGTACAGCATGCATAAAATCGATTCCGAGAATAAGACCCTGGGCGTCGAAGCCGACATCGTAGCGAATCAGGAAGTCATGGCGTTTACCGGTGCTGCGCATATCGTCATCCCGGTCCAGTCGCAGTTTGACCGGGCGGTTTGTTGCATCTGCCATGACTGCAGCAATGATGGCCCATTGGGCTGCCTGGGTTTCTTTGCCACCAAAAGCACCACCCATACGGCGAACTTCTACGGTGACCGCATTAGCTGGTTTACCAAGGCTGCCAGCAACCAGTTGCTGAACTTCGGATGGGTGCTGGGATGAGGTCAGAACCAGTATATCGCCATCCTCTTGTGGCAAAGCCATAGAGATCTGACCTTCGAGGTAGAAATGATCCTGGCCACCAATAGAAACCTCACCTTGAAGCCGGTTAGGGGCTTTTGAAAGAGCCGATTGTGAGTCACCGTGTTGCAGGACGTGAGGTTCAAGCACAAAAGATTTTTCGGCCAGTGCCGTTTCGATGTCCAGAATGGCTGGTAGTTCTTCATATTCAACGACAGCAAGCTGTGCCGCCTGTCTGGCGATGGAGCGGTTGTGTGCGACCACTGCAAACAACGGCTGTCCCACAAACTGGACCAGTTTGTCAGCCAGTACAGGCTCATCATGTAGATGTACCGGGCTGATATCATTAGCACCGGGGATATCAGCAGCAGTTATGGTCCTGACCACACCCGGGTATGCATTGACCGCAGACAAGTCCATGCTCAAGACTCGCGCATGAGCGAATTCACTGGTTCCAATATAACAATGCAGAAGGTTGGCTGGCTCCGGTAGATCATCGACGTAGAACGCCTTACCTGAAACATGCTTGCGGGCACTGTCGTGGGCGATGCTTGAGAATACCTTTTGAATTTTTTGTCTCGCCCTGGTGGTGCGTTTTGGATCAGACATTTCGCACTCCAAGCCGAATCGGGTAGGGCGTCGCAGAGTGTTCCAGATAAAATCGTTGCAAAAGGTTTTGTGCTACCTGCATGCGGTACTGCTTACTCGCACGCATATCCGTTAGTGGTGTGAAATCTTCAGGCAGTGCCAGCATGGCCCTGCTGATGGTGTCCTGGCTCCAGCTTTTGCCAGTCAAAGCCTGTTCGCAAGCTGCGGCGCGTTTTGGGGTTTCTGCCATACCACCAAAGCAGACCCGCGCGTGCTTGATCATTCCATCGTTAAGTTGCAAGGCAAAGGCGCCGCAAACGGCGGAAATATCCTGCTCAAGGCGCTTGGATATCTTATAGGTGGCAAATATCTGTTCCGGTGGAGGCAGTGGCAGCAGTATCTGCTCAACACATTCGCCTGGCTGCAGGTTCTGCTTACCATAGCTGATAAAATAATCCTCAAGATCGATGACACGTTGACCCTGTGAGCTTCGCAATACCAGTCTGGCACCGATGGCGATTAATCCAGGTGGCATGTCACCAATTGGGGAGCCATTTGCGATGTTGCCACCGATGGTGCCGGCATTGCGTACCTGGGTGGCACCTATACGTTCGATCAAGGGCAGGAATGCTGGGTAATGAGTGCTGACTGAAGCTGTTGCATCGGTATAAGAAACCGCTGCACCTATATGCAGGTAATTGCCATCTTCCTCAATCTGTTTTAGTTCCGTGACTGCACCCAGATATATGACGGTGTCCAGCTGGCGGTTTTGCTTGGTAATCCACAAGCCAACATCTGTTGCACCTGCAACCATGGTGGCTTGTGGTTTTTTTTCTAGCAAGTCACACAATTCATTGATCGAGCGAGGCGCATAAAACGCTCCATTTTCACTTTTGATCACCAGCATTTCGGCAGGCTGGATAGATTTCAATAGCTCAACGCTGTGTTTTTCATCGTCTGTGAAACGGTCTTTACGGTCAGCTTCCAAGGCCTGCTCAGCGGCCCGTACGATGGGTGCATAACCCGTACAACGGCATAAATTACCTGCGAGGCCCAGATCAATTTCGCTACGCTCTACATCACGCTCAGGCTCATTGTGATACATGGCAAATAACGACATGACGAAACCTGGTGTGCAAAAGCCACATTGTGAGCCGTGCTGGTCCAGCATGGCCTGTTGCACGGCATGAAGTTCAGTCATGGCGTGATTGTCGTCTGGTGCAAGGTCTTCGACACTCAGCAGTTGCTTACCATCCAGGGTCGGAAGGAACTGGATACAGGAATTAATCGCACGGTAACGGATACCCCCGTCATGCAGTTCGCCGATAACGACTGTACAGGCACCGCAATCACCTTCCGCGCAGCCCTCTTTTGTACCTTTTAAGCCCTTGTCTTCACGCAAAAACTCCAGCACAGTCCGGGTAGCTTCGCAGTAATGTACCTCTTCTACCTGGCCTGCCAGGATAAATCGAACAGTGTTGTGCATTTAACTACCGCGATAGGTGCTGTAGCCAAAAGGAGAGAGCAGTAGTGGCACATGGTAGTGTTGGTCCTGATCGTTGATGCCGAAGCGAATTACAACCCGGTCAAGGAACCTGTGTTCGCCATCCTCCTGCCCCTTTTTATTAAAATATTCACCGGCGTGAAAAACAAGCTCGTACTCGCCGACGGTAAAGGTTTCATTTTCCAGTAATGGTGTTTCACAACGGCCATCTGCATTGGTGGTAATGCTGGTAATGGCGTCGTGCTGGCCGGGACGGAAAAGGTCGATGCGAATTGCTGCGCCAGGGCAACCATTGGCAATATCCAGTACATGTGTGGTCAGACGTCCCATGGTGTTGCCAGTTCTCCAAATATTAGTGGTGGACTATCAGTTATACTTTAACCTACCCGCCAGATTATATCAGTTTGGCCAGGCTGGACTAATGGGTTTTGCTTATGCCTGTTTGTCAGTGGCAATTGTTCAAATCTAACACCGGATAATCATATTTAATGTCTGAAACATATTCCAGAGACCTGCACGGATATGGTGCCACACCACCTGACCCACGCTGGCCAGGCGGAGCCCGGCTGGCTTTGCAAATCGTACTTAATTATGAAGAAGGCGGGGAAAATTGTGTGCTTCATGGCGATTCGGCTTCCGAGGCCTTCTTGTCTGAAATCGTTGCTGCCAAGGCACGTGAAGGTGTGCGGCATATGAGTATGGAGTCTATCTATGAATATGGCTCGCGTGTGGGTGTCTGGCGTCTGAAAGCACTATTTGAGCAGTTTAGGGTACCCGTCACCGTTTTTGCCGTAGGCATGGCAGTGGAACGGAACCCTGAGCCAGTCAAGGCTTTGCACGCCGCTGGCCACGAAATATGCAGTCATGGTTATCGCTGGATCGATTATCAGTATGTAGACGAGGCCACTGAGCGCGAGCACATGCAAAAGGCGATTAAGGCGATAAAAGATGCTACCGGTGAACGACCTTTGGGTTGGTATACCGGTCGTACCAGCCCGAATACGCGCGCATTGGTGGTCGAGGAGGGCGGCTTTGCCTATGATGCGGACGACTATAGCGACGAACTGCCTTTTTGGGATCGACAGCATGACAATCCACAGTTGGTGATTCCATACACATTGGATGTTAATGACATGCGCTATGTCACCAACCAGGGATTTAACAGTGGCGAGCAGTTTTTACAATATCTTAAAGATACCTTCGATGTGCTATACGCGGAAGGAGCAGAATCACCACGTATGATGTCCGTGGGTCTGCACTGTCGTATTTCGGGGCGGCCGGGGCGATTTGCTGCATTGCAGTCTTTTCTGCGTTATGCCAGGTCGTTCGATAATGTTTGGTTTTGCCGACGGATTGACATTGCTCGTCATTGGCACGAACATCACCCACCAATTTGAGTGATGTAGATCAATATAGCGATGGATAAAGCAAGTTTTCTGGTCAGATTTGGCGGTGTTTACGAACATTCACCATGGGTAGCTGGGACAGCCTATGATGCCGGTGCAGAACGGGATGTGAGCGATGCTGGTGCTCTGAGTGATTGTTTTGAAAAGGTTTTTATGACAACGTCTTCGCAGCGTCAAATGACTGTTTTGCGGGCTCACCCGGAGCTCGCCTGTGCTCAAGCGAAATTCTCACAGCTCACATCGGCTTCCCAGGACGAGCAATCGGGAGCCGGGCTCAATCAATGCTCTGCAGAGGAGTTTGGGAGCTTTAAACAATTGAACGCAGACTACGGTAAAAAATTTGGTTTTCCCTTTATCATTGCCGTGAAGGGTCGCAAGCGTCAGGAAATTCTGCAGGTCTTTCAGGCACGTTTGAACAATGATGAGGCAACAGAATTTCAAACCGCACTAAAGCAAGTGTGCCGAATTGCACGGATCAGGATAGGAGACATTCTTGATGGCTAAGCTATCTGGATTGGCTGAAAGATATGTCAATCTGGCCTTGCCTGAACACGGTGGGGCTATCTGTAGTGTGAGTGATGAGTTTTTTGCGCCGGCGAAACGAATGCTGAGCGCAGAACCACCAATATTTGTTGCAGACAAGTACGATGCGCACGGCAAGTGGATGGATGGTTGGGAAAGTCGTCGCAAACGCAGCAAGGGTCATGATTATTGTGTGCTTCGAATCTGCCCTGGTGTTATCCATGCAATAGAAATTGATACCAGCTACTTTACCGGCAATTTTGCCCCAGCGATCTCACTTCAGGCCTGTTGGGTTGATATTGAGCCGGATGAAGACACAAACTGGACCGAACTGATTGCACCCTCGGTGCTTGTGGGCGACAGTCAAAAGACTTTCACGGTCAATGATGAGCGTTGCTGGAGCCACCTTCGTCTCAACCTGTTTCCTGATGGAGGTGTGGCAAGGCTCAGGGTTTACGGTCAGCCACAGCAGTTTGATCACACCACTGAGCGCGATTTATGGACAGATCTCTCTTCAACCGATGTTGGTGGTGAAGCACTGCAATGTAACAACATGCATTTTGGCCATATGAGTAATCTGCTATTGACCCGGCCTGTCGCTAACATGGGTGACGGCTGGGAAACACGCAGACGACGGCAACCCGGTAATGATTGGGTGATATTGAAACTGGGTCGAAAAGGCCAGATTGGCAGGGTTGAGGTGGATACGGCCTTTTTTCGTGGAAATTATCCGGCACGATGTTCGTTAAAGGCAGCGGCCCTGACTACGGATGTCGATATCGAACGGGACTCTGTGCGCTGGGCAGAGGCATTGCCGCAGATTGCACTTGGGCCCGATCAGTTGCACATTTTCGAAAGTCAGGTCATTGATGTGGGCAATGTGACCCATGTGCGTTTGGATATTTATCCTGACGGTGGTGTTGCGAGGTTAAAATTACTGGGTTTAATCGTAAATGATTATTCGGCCTGAAGCACTGACAAAGGGGTCATTCCAGTCGTTCGGCGACGTGTTGGAAAGCGATGGTGTATCGCCACAGTCAATCAATTACGGACACACGCAAAAATTTGCTGATCTGGCAGCCATCACCGTCATGGATGGTGGCCAGGGTCACATCAGTATTTATCGCAGTTGTGCGATTGAATTACCTTTCAGAATTCGATCGCTGGAACGCCACCCTTTAGGTAGCCAGGCATTTTACCCATTACATGATCGCCCCTTTCCGGTGGTGGTAGCGACAGCGGTTGCAGTTCCTGGCCCTGCGGATATCCGTGTATTTCTCAGCAATGGCCGTCAGGGTGTGAACATTCACGCTGGTGTCTGGCACCACTACCAGCTATCGCTTGGGCAGGAGTCTGACTATCTTGTTATTGACCGGGTTGGAAGCGGGGAAAACTGTGTAGTACAGCAGTTGGATGAAGAGCTTTTACTGGAGATATGAATCCTCTGGTTTCTGTTGTTTTACCGGTCCGTAACGGCGGCGAGTATCTAAGCCAGGCAGTAACGAGCATTCTGTCCCAGACCTTTAAAGAGTTTGAGCTTATCCTGGTCAATGACCACAGCACGGATAAAGCGGTTTCCGCACTCTGCAAAAGCGACCCGCGACTAATGTGCATTGAGAGTCAGGGTCAAGGTGTGGTCAACGCCTTTAATACGGGTTTTGCGCTTTGCCGGGGTGAGTTGATCGCACGTATGGACGCGGATGACATTTCTCTACCTGAGCGTTTGCAGTGTCAGCTTGATTACCTGGACCGGCACCCATCTGTCGATATTGCCGGTAGTTGTGTGGAAATATTTTCACAACACGGTATACGCGGTGGTCTTGAACGTTATCAAAACTGGCTGAACTCCGTTCGTGAACCGGAACAGGTACATCAACAGATATTCATCGAAAGTCCATTGCCGAATCCTAGCGTTATGTTCCGCCGCGCGGCATTACAACAACTTAAGGGTTATCGAAAAAATGAATGGCCTGAGGACTATGATCTGTTTCTGCGTGCAGATGCCGCAAATATGCGCATGGGTAAACCGGAACCGGTTTTATTACGTTGGCGCGAGCATGAAAAGCGGTTGACGCACACCGATTCTGTCTATGCACGAGAACAATTTATGCGGGCCAAGGCACATTTTCTGGTGCACCACCGTTTAAAATGCCGGTCTGTGATTCTTTGGGGGGCAGGGCCCACGGGGCGTCTGATGCATGACCTGATGATTAAGGAAGGTGGAAAAATAGAGGGTTTTATCGAAGTACACCCACGTCGCATCGGTGGTCAGAAACGTGGTTTACCCGTTTGGTCGGTAGAGAAAATTGAAGACCTGGGTGCGGTAATGTTGCTGATCGCTGTCGGTGCTGCGGGGGCGCGGGAGAAGATTGCTGGGTTTTTACAGTCACGCCGTAAAGTTGAGGGGCAGGATTATTTGTTTGTCGCTTGATGGCTTGTTCAGAGCTTGGGCCGCGTTAATAACGGGCTAGGTAGTGGGTTAATGCCAGGCCTGTTGGCTGACTTCAATTTTATAAAGCATGTAATTACGCAATTGCGTCGCAACCGTATGATCAATATACGGAATACGCACACTTCCTGATGCCATGTGGATACGCAGACTGGCAAGGCTTTTGCGTCGTTGGTATCTTGATTGCGTGATGGTCACCCGTTGCGCCTTACGAAATAACAGCCCGACCGTGCGATAGCCGAATAAACCTGAGCGTCTGATGATTTCATTGTCATCATGCAAGTATCCGGCCCGGCGCCATTTTCGAAATGTCAGCAGAGCCACAGCCGGTACCCAAAGCAGGATTAGCAGGCTATAAATACCAAGTTGAGGCGCCAGGGCTATGGTGGCAATCAAGGCGGGTAGTAAGCCGAGGAAGAGAATGCCAGAACGCATGTAGTATGGTGAAACTGAAACGAACGGAGCGCTCTTAGGGTCCTGGCTTAGGTTGCCACTTTCAGGCGCCAGCAATCGTTTCCGCAGTTGGTCGGCTAGTTCTGCTGTGACCACCGGGATATCAAATACTTTCTTTGTCCGCTGCCTGCCACCGCTCATGGCCTGATGGGCTGTCATTCGGTGACGCCCGAGCAGGGCCTGTACGATGCCTTGTTGCAAACGCAAGGTCTGAATCTTGCCCAGATTCATTGAGTGTTCATGACGAGTGAATAGTCCACCGACCGAGCGCAAGGTGTTGTGATCGAGAGTTAATTCGAAATTGTAAAAGCGCAAAAATGCGGCAGCAATAGAAATCACGACCAGAATGATGACGATCACCATAACAATCAGCACAGCAATTGAAACGGCATTGCTCGCATCAAGATGAAGACCGAAACCGGCAGCGATTTCGACCCATTCAATAATGATCTGTTCGACATCATCGGAGATGCGTTCGAAGAAGGGGCCGGCAAAGGCAAACAAGATCAGGGCGCGGCGGTCGGTAAGCCCAATTCGTATCATGTCATGCCAAGTAAGACGCAACAGAGCATTGCTCGTTGTTACACTGCTGGTACGGCTTGTGTCCCCAGTACCCGAGTTGCCATTGATTTGTAGGCGTAACGAATCAGCAAAAGTCTGTGTTACAGCCGGTAAGTTACCTTCGTTGCCAATAGACCCCGCCGTGTCAAAATTTAAGGTTACGAGCCCAAGGTATCGATAAATTACATTCTGTTCGATGTTAATACCTTGAATACGTTCAAATTTGATATCGAGTTGTTTTTTATTGATAACGCCCTGCCGGATCAAAACGGAATCAGTCAGTATCCGGTAACGGAAAAACCAGTAACTCAAAATCGACGCGGTTGTAAGAATAATTACGAAGCCGGCCCCACCAATAAGTAACTTGTTAACAAGTTCTCCCTGATATGCGAACAGAAACGCAATAAAGGGAGCAAGGGATTGCCATGCATTCTTTGCAATATTGCGTGAAATTCTGCCAATGAAAAATAGAATTGCGAATGGTGAGGTGCGATGCCAACCGCTGGGATCAGGTGTTTTCAATACTGCTCCCGATCTTTTTCAGAATAAATACCCGCAACTGTTCGGCAATGTCTTTTCCTAAGCCATCGATCTTAAGGTCACCTTTCGTGCCACCTGCGGTGAATAACTTCAGTGTGGCGATTTTGAATTTTCGATCAAGCGGTGTGCTGCTGGTCTCGACATGCTGAATGCGGTTGAATGGAATTGCGGTCACGGACCGCCAGAAAACACCAGACCGAAACACAATATCTTTGTCCCGCATGACATAACCCCGGCGCGGAACTGAAACCGCCGGCCAGACCAGAAGCACTGTGGCCGTAATTGCAAGTAGTGCCAAGGGAAGAGCAGTCACAAGTGTAGGTGCATCCAGAGTAAATTTTGCAACAGAGACAATGACGCTAATAGCCAGAATGACTATTATCCGCTGTACTCTTAGGCGGCGTTTATAATTGGGATGCAGGTTTTGCCAGCGCAATTGATCAGTACCTGGCAGCTCATGCAACGCGATTTCGGGATTCTGGAACATTGTCGCTCCGATTCAAACAAAGACGCATTATACGGCAGTCATGATTCCGACAGAATAAGAACTATTTTTCCTGCTAAAATCATGATGATGCAATCCTTAAAAAGTCTTCGCTGCCTGCTGGTCCAGTCCGAGTTGTTTTGGGCAGACGCTGAAGCCAACCGACACCAGTTGGAATTAATCGCCCGAAACCAGGGTTTTGACTGTGATGTGATCATTTTTCCAGAGACTTTTACCAGTGGTTTTTTGGGTGATGCTGAGGCTGATCCAGAAACCATGGATGGTGCAACACTGGATTGGATGAAGACTCTGGCGAATGAACTTGATTGCGTGCTCTGCGGCAGCGCGGCTATTGCGACCAGGCAGGGCCCGGCCAACCGTTTTTTGTGGGTCCAGCCCGATGGTGGAGTTGAGTTTTACGACAAGAGTCATCTTTTTTCTTACGGCGGTGAAGATCAAAGATACGTTGCAGGCACTGAGCGCAAAGTGATCCATTATCGAGGCTGGCGTATTTGTCCACAGATTTGCTATGACCTGCGTTTCCCTGCCTGGTGCCGCAATCGGGATGATTATGATGTTTTGTTGTTTGTTGCCAACTGGCCAGAACCACGCATGGCTGCATGGACGACTCTACTCAAGGCGCGTGCGGTTGAGAACCAATCTTATGTGATCGGTGTTAATCGTAGCGGGAAAGACCCAAGGGGTCTGGAATATGCAGGCGGCAGTATAGTTTGTGACCCGCTGGGTACAACGGTATTGGATTTGGGTGTAGAACAGGGTAGTGGACGCGTCACGATTGAATTAGCAAAAGTTACGGAAGTCCGAAAGCAGTTGCCATTTCAACAGGATGCTGATGATTTCACTTTAAACTAGTTTTTCGTTTGGACAAGCGCCTCCACAGGGCACCGCGAGGCAGATGTTTGCCACTGATATTTCCCATTAGTGAATGACTGTCCATCAGAGTCCAGAACATTTGCCTGCGGGCATGAGCACGACCGGCAAACAATAAACGATCGTGTATTTGTAATTCGGTTTCGGGGCCGGGCAAAAAAATTCTCTGCGCGCCACGTTCCAGTGTCAGACAAACACAGGGTAGTACTTCATTTTCTTCACTACGGCTGTTGCGGCCAATATGATCCAGGGTAACCCCGCTGGTTTGTGCTCTTACAAAGCGAAAATTTCTAGCGATCTCACCTTTTATTTCAAATACCCATATATTGGGTGCGCGGTTTTTCAGCACATTCTTCAGTTTGGCTGCTACACGTTCAGCAAAGCTGTCGTCACTCCTGATCAGCTGTTGCACGAAAGATTGCAGTAACGGCGTGCTGACAACGGACAAAATTCTGCGGGCAACGATCAAACTGCGTCGGGCAACCAGGTCTGCGCCAGAACTGTCAAAAAGCGCATTGTGCTGGCGTCGCTCTTGTCTCAAGATAAAAAATAAGTTTGGGTTCAAATGTCGGGCTGTCATGATGATCGAAAGGTTATCGATATCATCACCGGTTGCCGCGATGATACCTTCGGCATCTGCTATTCCAGCTTCTATCAGCGTATGTGCTTCTGTGCCCCGTCCGAGCACCGCGTTTTGGTAGGCAGGCAGTCTATCCGGGTGCACATCAATCACAGTGACTGGCAAACCACATTCCTCCAGCTGTTCAACCATCAGTGCACCAAAACGCCCGACACCACACACCACCCAAGGCCCCATGGGAGGTTTTATGACTTCACGCAATTCGCTGCCAGGCACACTGATTAACCAGTCCTGCACCAGGTATTTAATGGGTGAATTCAAGGCCAGGGATAAGCGTTCAGCGAAGATACGGTAGGGGTTGATAATCGAATCTGTTTCAAATGAAGCCATATTGTCACAGACACGTTGGTTTTCACTGCGAGCCAGTACGGCCAGTTCCGGGCGTAATAATTTGACCGTTATGGCGATGGTCAGATTGACGTGGTCATTATTTGTTGTGGCGATGACACCTTGGCAATTTTCATGATGTAGGCCGGCTAATTCCAGCATGAGTCGATCACCTGAGGCACCGACCAAGGCTGGAACCTGAGCGTATTCCTCTTCCAGTGACATCAGATGAACCACATTGTCGTCAGCTTCAATGACAACTGCTCGTATTCCACGTGCCAGCAGGCCTGATACGGTCATTGAACCGGTGTTGCCAAAACCACATACAATATAAAACGGTGCTTTTAAGGCCTTGACTTGTTGACTGAATCGATTGCGACGAAACGCTGCCTGAAATTGCTTATCAAGAACCAATCCCAGCAAAGTACCTATTGAATATAGCCAAGCCACTACATTTGGCAGCAGCAGCAAGTAAACCAACATTCGTTGTTCAGCGGTAAAACTGTAGGGTATTTCACCGAAACCAATGGTGGTTTGAAGGATCGCCATGAAATAGGCTGCATCCAGGAAGCTCATATGAAAAGGAATGCCGGCATCGTCCATACCAGGCACTGAAATCATGGCCAGTATGGAGAAGAAATAAACCAGTATCAGGCTGATAAGCGGTGTGCGCATACGCCGCATCGTCATCCAAACGATGTCATTTCCTGGCGCTTTGCGTTGCAAACTATGCTCCTTTAACGCTTGCGGTTAACGTCGAATGTTGATTGTTTCGGCTATCAGTAAAGTTACAGAAACCAGGTTTGCCAACAAGGCACCACCGGAAAGTGACACGATCCGGGAGATAACTTCTACGGTCGTGCCCGTATCGGAAACATTGACTGCCCAGGTCCAGGTACCGGCGGCAATCAATAATTGCAGATCTGCGACCAGACTGGTGGCGAGTAAGACCGCACCCATTTGTGAACGATCACCGAACTTCATGATCGTGGCTATTATGCTCACAGCCAGTGCTGCAGCGAGTTCCAGTCCATCATGGTGAGCCGGGTTATCGATGTCACCAATAAAGAAACCGAAGTTAAGGGTAAGTGCCAAAACGATAAAAAAGGCAAACATTACTTTTTCGAAATTCACGGTGGCTGCGCTCCCTGTTGGTTTCGGGCCTTAGAATAGTCCTAATCACATTTGCCTGCCAGTAGGACGTGTAACTAGCTATTGGCTCCAAGGGTTGAGTTGATATAGCGGGTGGGTGTACTCATGTGGTAAAGATGTTGCTGGCACTGCTCCGGCTTTTACGGTCTGGTTTTATTTACCGGTTTCGCTCCCTGATAGCTGGACGCATCATTTCGCCACTTGATCGCAGTTTCTCTAATTTTTCTTCTTCCATTTGTAATTTGTATAAATCTGCATCGGGAATTGATACACCTCGTTTTTCCAGCAGTTCAATAGCGTCAATACTTCCCCACCTTGCGGCAAGAATTAACCATGATTCGGCGTCAACTTCGTTGCCAAGGCTTAGTTGGACTTCAGCCAAACTCACCATGGCGGGGACGTAATCCTGCTCAGCCGACTGCCTGAACCATTTTGTGGCCAGATTGAGATCAAGTGGGCGTTGACCCAAACCATCACGCGAGAGCGCACCCATATTGTGTTGTGCAATGGCATTGCCAGCAAGCGCGATTGGCTGCCAATACTCCGCTGCCTGATCATAAAGACCCTGCTCATAATAAACAGCCCCTTGATCAATCGGCTGAGTTGTTCCACAACCAACAAGAAAGACCAGGGTCAATAGAGCAGGCAACAATGTTTCGTTTTGTGGTCGACTCATATGTTTCTTTGTCTGCTACAGAATAAATACACAGTAAGCTGTATTTTATCGATCGAACCGCGTCGGACCAGTTTACCCTGATAGGTCCGTGGCTTAAAGAAAACTACTTTAACTTCCACTTGGTTTCCAGTATCGCCGAATATACATCCGGGTTTTCGACACCAATTTCGACAGTTACCCTTGAGACTCCGGGTGTGATGTATTTAATCATCTCCCGAAAAGAAAAAATAGCTTCGTAGTATTTCTTTTTTGAATTGTATTGAACACTCACAGGCTCAATGATTTTAGGTAAATCATAATCAAGTATCCGAGTGATTTTCACTGAGTTTTGATTCAATACAGTTTCATCTTCAACTTGGATGTTTAGCACGAAATCGTCCTGGATTTTTCCTTTTCTGTAATTGATTTTCTTACGATAATGCTCAAATTTTACCTGATCGGTTTCTGCATTCGAGAAAGCTTCTTCCTGGTCATCCAGTACCGTTGTCAGTGGTGGTAATTCGACATCATGGCTGATCTCAAGGTCATATTCGGTATCAAGAAAAATAAAGGCTGCGCGGCCCTTGGCAAAAAGCCCTAAAGGCCCCCACATAACGACGTGCGCGACGGTAGCACCAGTACGTTTTCGACCCTCTGCAGCCATCGGGTCCTGAACAAATCTGATATTTTGACCGGTTTCTGTTTTCAGACCTTTTGCGATCAGGCTTAACTTTCCAGCCTTGCCAAGACTTTTTCGTCCGGTTGCTTCACTAATTTTTCCTTTAATAAAAGTACCTTGCCGAATAACTCTATCGTCGCCAACCAGGATGTCCTCGGTTACCTGAAAGTAAACTGTTTCACCAAGTTGATTGATGTTTCCGTTTACATTTTGTGTCAACCGGACTGGTATCAGAGTACCTTCATTGAGTGTTGCAGAATTTGATAGAAGTGGCGCTAATAGCAGGATGAGCAGGAAGAATATGCGAGATATTTTCATTATTTTTTCCTCATGTTGGTCCGCATTGTACCCATGCAAAAATAAAATTTAATTGATTTACATCAGCCGTTAAGTTGTTGGCTTTTGTGTTTGCCAGCCGAGCTCTATGCGGGCGTTGAAACATCAGTATCAATGGACACCGTGGCAGCTTGGTAAGGCCAATAAATGTTGTGTAATTCAAAAAAACGGGGCGCCTGGCCCCGTTTGTTATGGTGATGAAATAGTGGGCTTATTCGTCGATGATATTGCCATCAACATCCATGATGGAGACCTTGCCAAGGTTCATGCTGCGAATCTTATGCTCGATCTCCTTGCGATCACCCACCACCAACCAGGTGAGCTTGTCCGGGTGTAAAACGTTTTCTGCTGCACCCTGAACATTTTCAAGCTTGATGGCTTCATATTGTGACTTAAGCGTGGTTACATAATCATCATCGCGGCCAAAACGCTGGTTTGACAATAAGGCACCCATGACGGCGTTGCCGGTTTCGTACTGGCCGGGCAGGCTATTAACGTTATTGTGTATGCTCTTGCTCAGTTCATCCGGGGTTGCGGGTTTTGTTCCCAGGTACTGGTCAAACTCTTTTTCGAGTTCTTGCAAGGATTCCATGGTTTTATCCGTTTGCACGGGTGCGTATGCCATCCATGGACGCTGGCCACGTGAATTGAACATAAAGGTATAGGCACCATAGGACCAGGATTTGTCTTCACGCAGGTTCATATTGACTCGCGCGCTGAACTGTCCGCCAAGAATGTCATTCATGGTTGTGATATCAAGATTGTTTTCAGCACCAGTGGGTGGCGCGACGTGACCGGCCAATATCAGTGATTGAGGCGAATCGGGTTTGTCGATAATAAAAACCCGACTGTGTGTTGGTAGCTCAACGCTGGCCAGGTTTTTGCGTGGCAGTGCCTTTCGGCTTTCACGCCAGTTGCCGAAGGCCTTCTCCAGTTGCGGCAAAATCTCTTCCATGGTGGTGTCCCCGACAACGAACAGGGTACCGTTGCTTGGTCGAATCCATGTTTCATGGAAAGACTGTAAATCCGCACGTGTTAGCGAATTGATGGAGTCCTCGGTACCCGATCCCGTCAGTGGGATGCCATAAGCGTGGTCGGGGCCATAAAGAAGTGGTGGAAGATTGCGCAATGCCAATTGTACTGGCTGGCTTTTTTCCTGTTTGATGCGGGCAATCCAGCGTGGCAGCAGACGGTCGATCTCAACCTGATTAAAAGCTGGATTACGCACAACGTCAGAGAATAATTCCAGCGATGGTACGAGTTTATCGCTCATGGCTGACAAACTGACCGAGGACATATCCAGGTTGGAGTTGGTGTCAATTTCGGCACCCAGCGTTTCAGCTTCCAGACTGATATCCAGCGCTGACCGTTTGTTTGTGCCTTCATCGAACATGGATAGTGTGAAGTCCGCAGTACCCGGTTTACCAAATGAATCAGCGGCATAACCGGCATCGAATTGAAGCGAAATATTGATTACGGGCACAGCGTGGCGTTCTGCAAGCACGACATTGAGTCCGTTCTTGAGTTCAGCACGCTGAATCGTCGGGAAAGCGAGGTCGGGTAAACTGCCAACAGCGGGCAAGCCAGTGCTGCGATCCACCAGTACTTCGCCAGTTTTATGTTCACCATATGGCAACACGTCCAACAGGTATTTACCCTTCTTCAGCCATCTGGCAGCTGTTTTACGAACATCTGCGGCGCTTGTATCGTTCATCCAGGCGATACTTTTTTTGAAAAACCCAGGATCATTGGCGTATAACTCACCGCGGGCAAGCGCAGTCGCCTTGCCGGAAAATCCACCGATCTGTTCCAGGCCACGAATGATCGATGCCTTGGTTTGGGTTTTTACGCGGTCAAGCTCATCTCTGGTGGGGCCCTTATTTAAAAATCGCTCTATTTCGGTATCGATGACACGGTTGACTTCTTCCAGTGATGAGCCGTCTTTGAGCCGAACATCTACGGTGAAAATACTTGCCAGTTCATGGTCCTCTACATACACAGAAACATTGGTGGCCAATGTGGTGTTATACATAAGAGCCTGATATAGACGAGAGTTTTTGCCGGAGCCCAGTATGTCGGCGGCCAGTCCCATCTGTATGTTTTCTTTTTCGGTGCGCCCGGGTATCGCCCAGTAACGGTAACTGCGTGTTTGCGGAACACGTTCATACATGACCTCATGAGCATCAACTGAACGCTCCGGTACCATGGCCTTTAAGCGCTTGACGGGCGCGCCTGCGGGGATATCACCAAAGTATTTTTCAACCAGTGTCCGTGCTGTTTCCGTGTCAATGTCTCCAGCGAGTACCAGCACTGTATTGGCTGCACCGTAATAATCTTTAAACCATTGATGAACGTCATCCAGTGCGGCTGCGTCAAGATCGGCCATTGAGCCAATCGTGCTATGACGGTAAGGATGGCCGGGGGGGAACACACCTTCAAGGTAGCGGTATTCAACCTTGCCATAGGGTTGGCTGTCACCCTGGCGCTTCTCGTTTTGTACCACCCCGCGCTGTTCATCCAGTTTTTCCTGAGTGATGGCGCCCAAGAGGTGGCCCATACGGTCGGATTCTAGCCACAAGGTCATATCCAGTGCCGGTGTTGGCACGTTTTCAAAATAATTAGTACGGTCAAACCAGGTTGTGCCGTTCATTGCTGTTGCCCCGACCTGTTCGAGAGGCTCAAAAAATTCACCATCATGATTTTCAGAGCCATTGAACATCAGGTGTTCAAATAAATGTGCAAACCCGGTTTTACCTTCTGGTTCATCTTTGGAGCCGACGTGGTACCAGATGCTGACGGCGACAATAGGTGCCTTGCGGTCTTCATGGACGATAACAGTGAGGCCGTTGTCGAGTGTGAATTTATCAAAAGGGATATCAATCGTCGCTGAACCAGCGGCCAATGCAGTGGCACAGCTTATTGGCATGGCCAGCATTAAGGCCCTGAATAAGTGTGAAAACTTCATAGGGATTCTCCGTTATTTATATAGTTGTTCGTCATTGCGCGTGGTTGGTTGTTTTCTGATGATCTGATGGGTCAGTTTGGTTTTACCGAGTTTGCCGAAATGTTTGAGACAAAAACCAGTGCACCAAAATAAGGGGTATCAAAATATTGCACCTGTCCGGTGCGAATTTGCCGGTTCTGTTTTAGCGTAAAAACGTCATAATCATTATTGCTAACCATTCCGTTACCGGCTTCTGTTTGGATATCATTTTCAGCAAAAAACTGCGGCATGGTTTGAGCATGTAGTATTTCTTCACGATATTCCAGATCCAGAAACAGGTGCAGAAACCGGCTCCGCTTGAGTTGCAGACTGCCGTCGAGCTGGTAAAAAGTGCTGCGATACGCAGCCAGTGGGTCTTCTGCCGCAAGCTTTGCAAGCATAATGTGGGTCGGTGGGCGCAGCCGTGTATCGATGATCCGCTGATCATGAATGCGCATCGGCGGATAGTAGTCTATGCGGTTTTGTTGCCAAGCGGCGTAGACCAGTGGCTGGTATTTGCTGCTGTTATTCAGACGTCTCCAAACACCTTGCATGCGACTGCTTTTTTGGCTGATGATGTGTAAGTCATCAGGTAGATCGAAACGCACAACATCAGATAAGTCGTTGGGCAATTCTTTTGTCAATCCATCAGCCGTATCTTCAATTACAAGCTCAGCTTGCGCGGTTTCGGCAAGACCAGGGAATTGTGAAAAACTGCGAAATTCCTGTGCTTCGATCAGGCAAACTTTCGGATCGGTTTCAGGGCTCACCTTCACAATCGTTTCTGTTGTCTCAGCCTGGTTGCGAAATACGATAAGCTCGACGCGGTATGCCCCGGATTCTGCCAGGGTAGCGGAGCTGAGCAGCAATAATATGAAAGGCAACAAGTGTTTCATCGTGGTTAGTGTAGTGTCATGGGGTGAGCTTATCCAGAATTTCCCCACTGATGCGTATGCGTTCCTCAATCGATTCTTCATCAAAAAGAAGGCGTAGTTTGTGTGGGCCTTGCAGCTTGTAATCAAAGGGATGCTGCTGAATCATTTCCAGCAGTGCAGTGGGGTTGGCACGGGTGTCTTCGGTGAATTCGATACGGCCACCCGTTTCACCAAAATCAATACGGCTGACACCGATGGAGCGTGCTTTTTGACGTAACTCTGCCAATTGGAACAGGTGTTTGGTCTGTTGTGGCAACAGACCGAAACGATCGATCATTTCAACCTGGAGGTCTCTTAACGCGGTTGTGTCCGGTGCGCTGGCAATGCGTTTGTATAAGGTTAGGCGAACGTGGATATCACCCAGCCAGTCTTCAGGTATCAAGGCGGAAATATGCAACTCGATATCTGTTTCCTGCTGCAGACTACCTTCGAGATCGACCTCTTTACCGGCGCGCATAGCCGCGACCGCACGCGCCAATAATTCACTGTAGAGACTGAAACCCACCGATTGGATTTCGCCACTTTGCTCATCTCCGAGCAGTTCGCCAGCACCACGAATTTCAAGATCATGGGTGGCGAGTGTAAAGCCCGCACCCAGCTCTTCCAGTGCAGCAATGGCTTCCAGTCGTTTATGTGCATCGCGAGTCATGCTGCGTTTATCCGGTATGATCAGGTAAGCGTAAGCGCGGTGGTGCGAGCGACCCACACGACCTCTGAGTTGGTGCAGCTGGGCCAGCCCGAATTTGTCAGCACGGTTGATAATAATAGTGTTGGCAGTGGGCACGTCGATGCCATTTTCGATGATGGTCGTGCATACCAGCACATTGATCCGCTGACGGTAAAAGTCCAGCATCACTTTCTCCAGCTCACCTTTTGGCATTTGACCGTGTGCCACACGAATACGCGCTGTCGGCACAAGTTCGCCCACTTCACGTGCTATTTGTTCTATGTTTCTTACTTCGTTGTGCAGGAAAAAGGTCTGACCACCACGTTGGATTTCACGCTGCAGGGCTTCACGCATCAAAGCAGTATCCCAGCTGGAAATCAGGGTCTTAACCGCCATACGGCGAGCTGGCGGTGTTGCAATGATGGATAGGTCCCGGATTCCCGACATGGCCATGTTGAGCGTACGTGGAATCGGTGTTGCGGTGAGGGTCAGCAAATCAACTTCAGCCCGCAATTGCTTCAAGCGCTCTTTCTGTCGCACACCGAAACGCTGTTCTTCATCGACGATGACCAGGCCTAAGTTTTTGAAGCGAATTTCCCGTTGCAGCAGCTTATGGGTACCGATGACGATATCCACTTTGCCTGCTTCAAGGTCTTTTAACGTGGCATTCAGCTGTTTACCGGTGCGAAAGCGCGATAAGAGCTCTATACGTACCGGCCAATCGGCGAAACGGTCGCTGAAATTAGAAAAATGCTGTTGGGCAAGCAGGGTGGTTGGCACAAGAATAGCGACCTGTCTTTGACCCTGGACCGCTACATAAGCCGCACGTAACGCAACTTCGGTTTTACCGAAGCCAACGTCACCACAAACGACACGGTCCATCGGTTGGCTGGAGACCATGTCGTCGAGCACCGCTTCGATGGCGGTTTGCTGATCCGGCGTTTCTTCAAACGCAAAGCCGGAACTGAAATCAGCGTACATGGGTTTGTCGAGTTCAAATCCAAATCCCTTTCGGGCCTGTCTGCGCGCATACAAATCCAGCAATTCGGCGGCAACATCGTGGACCCTTTTTGCCGCACGTTTACGCGCCTTGGCCCACTGTTCACTGCCCAGGCGATGCAGGGGTGCATTTTCTGCCGCGCCGCCGGTATAGCGGCTAATCAGATGCATGGATGTAACGGGTACGTAGAGTTTGTCCTCGTTGGCGTATTCCAACATCAGGAATTCTGCTTTGCGCTCATCTATTACCAGTGACTGCAACCCCCGGTAACGTCCGATGCCGTGATCCTCATGCACAACCGGATCGCCCAGTTCAAGGTCTGAAAGACTGCGAATGATTGCTTCGGGGTCACGTTCGGAAAGTGCACGTGTGGTTTTAAGCCGGACCCGGCCACCAAACAACTGGCTTTCGGTTAGAACAGCAATGTCGTTCCCAGTTATAAAACCCTGTTCCAACGGTAGGACTGTTAGCCCAAGCCGTTCGCCGGATAACAGAAACTCACTCCAGGATTCAAAACGTTGTGGACGGATACCGAACGTACGCAGTGTTTCGGAAAGCACTTCGCGCCGTCCTGTGGTATCAGCGGCGAACATGATCCGTCCGCTAAACTCGTTAGTAAATTCAAGTAGTGCAGCAGCAGGTTCATTGCCACGGTCATGGATGTGAAGATTCGGCGCGAGCTGCGTATCAAATTGTACCGCGGAATCAAAACCCTCCGTTGCCTCTAGCAGACTGACAGTATTGAACCCAATGAGTTTTTCCTGAATATCGTTGGCACTGAAATAGAGTTCCTGCGGATCAAGAACGGGTCGCTCAATGTCGTGTCTGCGTTGCTCCCAGCGTTCTGTTGTAGATGACCAGAAATCGACAGCAGCGGCGTCGATGCCGTGCTGAGTGATGACCAGGGGCTTTATTGGCAAATAATCAAGCAGGCTCTCGGTATGCTCAAAAAACAGGGGCAGATACTGTTCCAGACCTTGCGGATGTATGCCTTGGCGCAAATCCTGGTACAAAGAAACATTACGCGTGTCAACGACAAAACGATAGCGAAATGCCTTGCGTAAGGCATCAAACGAGTCATCGTCGCAGGGGTACTCGCGCGCCGGCAACATGCTGAATTCCTGCAATTGGGAGGTCGAGCGTTGGCTTTCAGGATCGAATTCCCGCAGGGAGTCAATTTCTTCGTCAAACAGATCGATGCGCAATGGCAGCTTTCTACCACTGGGAAAAAGGTCGATAACGGACCCACGTACGGCATATTGGCCTGCCTGGTAAACAGGATCGGAATGGCTGTAGCCAGCTTGTTGCAACTGCCGCCGAAAATCCTCAATAACCAGTGTCTGACCCGTTTTCAACTGTATATTCTGCCCCAATGCATGACTTCTTGGCGGCAAACGTTGCATCAAGGTGGCAACCGGAACGAGCAATAATCCACGCTTTATCCCGGCCAGAGACGACAGCGTAGCAAGACGTTCAGCGATGATGTCCGGGTGCGGAGAAAACGGATCGTAGGGCAGGGTTTCGTGATCCGGGAAATGTAGTATCGGTAGTGTTCCATCACTGAGCAGGCGCACATCCTGCTCCAACAAATGTGATTGGTGGCTGGAACGGGTCACGATCAGTACGATGCCGTCAAACGCAGATGCTGCTGACAGTAATGCCAATGCAGTACTGCTGCCGTGCAGACCGGTCCAGCTTGATGATCCGCTATCAAAGCGAGCCCTCAGTGGGCTGCTGATGGACCCCGCTGACTTCATTAGCCGATTTGTGGTTGGCAGGATAACTTGCCGAAATACCTGAGGATCAGCCATAGCACAAGCAAGCCAAGCGACATACCAAGCCACCAGGGCGAGCCCAACGCAGTCATGACGCTGCCGAACAGGATTGCAGTTGCACCCACTGTAATTGCATAAGGCAACTGGGTACGGACATGCTCAATATGGTCACAACCAGATGCCAGTGAGGACAAAATGGTGGTATCAGAAATGGGTGAGCAGTGATCACCCCAAACGGCACCTGCAAGGATGGCAGATATGGATGAATAAAGGAGATGCATGTGTTCCGGACCTGTTTGTCCGTGGGAAACCATTACTGCCCAGGTCAATGGCATCGCCAGTGGGAATAGAATACCCATGGCACCCCAGCTGGAGCCAGTCGCAAAAGCAGTGGCCGCAGCGAGCACAAACACCATCGTAGGCAGAATAAATGTTGGTAGTGAATCACCGAGAATGTCGACCAGGAACTGTGCAGTTTTCAATATGTCGGTTACTTCTCCCAGGGACCAGGCCAGGATCAGGATGATCATCGCCATCAGCATGGCACGCACACCGTGGAACCAGGCATTGACCACTTCTTCAAGACCCATGATTCGCTGTGCCAGAGACAGCAAGGCTGCGGTCATCATCGAGGCCAGCGAAGACCACATCAGGGCTGTGTATGAATTGGCGCTGCCGATAATGTCACGTAGCGCTGGGTCTTCGATGCCGCTCAGCGCTTGCTTGCCCGTAACATAAAGCCCGACGAGCATACCCAAAATCATGACCATAACAGGAATATAAGCATTGAACGCACGTTGGGGTTTGCCGTCGATAGGTTCAAGGCTGTCTGTTTCCTGTGGACCATCCTGATTCATCTCCGGGCTTTTGGAGCCCTGTTGTTGAGCGAGTTTTTCTGCTGCAAGCATGGGGCCGAAATCCCGGCCGCTGGCAGAAACCATGAATACAAAGGCGATCGCCATGATGGGATAAAAACTATAGGGCAGGGTATTGAGGAATAACAGGTAAGCTTCGGTATCCAGTCCCTCCATCTTGTTGATGGAATCACCGATCAGGCCGATTTCATAACCTATCCAGGTTGTCACGACTGCGATACAGGCTACGGGGGCAGCAGTTGAATCTACGATATAGGCCAGTTTTTCTCTTGAAACACGCATTGAATCGGTTACCGGGCGCATGGTATTGCCAACTACCAGTGTGTTGGCGTAGTCGTCAAAAAATATGGCGACGCCCAGCGAAGCGGTTGCCAGGCAAGCGTGGCGCGCAGAATCTGCCCATTTAACAATGTGGTTGACGATCCCTTGCATACCACCGTTGCGTGAAATAATGCCTACCATGCCACCGACCATCATGGAAAAAAGTACAATCGCAGTGTGGTCAGGATTGGACAACGCATTTGAGACAAATACCTGAAAAGTATCCAGCAAGCCGGTCCAAAGACCGAAGATTCCGAAATCGTTTATGGCCCAGGCACCCATCCAGATACCCAGAAAAAGAGCAGGAATCACACGTTTGAATGTCAGTGCAAAAACAATGGTCAGTAGGGGTGGTAAGACCGCAATCCAGCTTCCAGCAGCTTGTGGTTCTGTTTCTGTGGCATGTGTAACAGTACTGAATAACAATAGATAAAATACATAAAGAATATTTGCTAATTTATTGTTATTAAGCATTAAATGCTCTCCGTAATTGTGGTTAACGCCTGCTTTATGCGTTTTCCAAAGGATTTGAAGTCGGCCTCAGGCAGTGCGTACATGCTTAGCCATTCTCTTTCTGAGAAACTGGCTTCCTCGGCGGCTGGTTGTCTGATACCTTCGCCAGACATTGATTCGGCCAGACGGTCAACCTGGTATCGCATACGCTGGTCACGGTCTTCATCCGGTGATGGTAACCCGGCAATGAATTCGAGCCCGATACATAGCGATCTGGCTCGATTCTGCATATCGCTAATCTCGTCTTCAGTCAGACCTTCTATATTTTCATTCAGAATTTCTTGATAGGTTTGATCCATATTGCATTCAAGGCTGTCATCGGAATGGTCTTCTGGCCAGGCTTTTTTTATCTTGTTTTCAATCTTTTTACTAATTGTGCCTTTGCTGGTTTTACCGCTCACCGTTAATTCGTGAAGCAGTGCAGACTTCAGCCACCAGCGCTCACGGTCTGTTTCAACTTGTTGTTGTTGGGCCTGTTTGACCTGCGCCTGGTATTGCGTCACCAAGGCCTGGAATGAAAGCAAAAGTTTGCGGTCAGGGTTTTGAATCTCTTTCCAGTTGTCCTGAAGGCCTTGAACCTTGCCGTGGAGGGCGGATAAATCCTCTTCGGATCCCAATATATTTTTCAATTGTGTACACAGTGCTTTTTGTGCGGCTAATTTTTCGCCATCGGCGCTGCGAATACTTGCTTGCTGCTCTTTGAGTTCTTCAAACAAGGGATTCAGGTGCTCACGGAATTGATTCCAGAGTGCTTGTTCTTTACTACGCCACAGGCTACCTGCTGCTTTCCAGTTTGCTTGTAGTGATTTTGCCTGGGTAATAGCCTCGCTGCGCTCTGTCATATGTATCAACTGACTGGCGCTGCGAATCAATTTCATTTTTTCTTTTTCCACCACCTGGTAGTGAGCCTGTATAACTGCATTTGCTTTATCCAGTGCGGTTTTGAGTTGTTTGGCAAATTTTTGTCGTTGTCTGGCCGGTATGTTGTTGAGATCATGTAGTTTTTTCCGGCCCTGGTTCAGGCCTTTGCCAAGTGCCACCAGGTCTGCCGGTATGGCTTGGGCCAGTTGCTCCAACTCTTCACAAAAAGTAGCCAATGATTGCGCATGACGCGATTGGATTTCACTACGTTTATCAAGGTATGGCTTCGCGGTATCGAAAGCCGTATGACCGGCAGCGCTGAACTTTCGCCACATCCATGGGGTGGCTACAAAGTGTTTGTCACCTGGGATCTGTTCGCTGTGTTCCAGTGATTTCCATTCTACTTGTAGACTTTTAACCCGATCGAGCAGGGCATCCGGGTGCAGGTCAGCGGCAGGCAAAACTTCCATCTCAGCAATCAGACGTTTTCTGACTTTATTATTTGACCAATGCTGCCAGTCGCGTAGCTCGCGCAGGCGTGCCTGCATAGCCGCCATACTGTTGTTGATCTGTCGCCAGCCTTTGTTTTTCCCTTGCTCTTTTCCTAATTGTTGCAGTTTGGCACGGGTTTCGAGGGCTTTGTGCAGTTCGCCTTGTTCCAGTTCTGTCTCAAGCTGGGTTAACAGTTGTTGAGCCTGGCTGAGTTCTTTTTCGAACTGCTGTTGCTGTTGTTCCAGTCTGGTTTCAAGATGTTGAAGCGTGGCAGTGGCTTTTTTCCAGCACACCAGATCTTCTGCGTGTGGTGGCTTACATTGCTTCCAGACTTTGTCTAATTGATGCTTTAGCTTATTAACATTTACCGCTTGGGGCTGTTCTGGGTTTTCGGATTGGTAGAGGTCAATCGTTATCGCCGTTTGCTGCAAGAGTTCATTGGCGTGTGGTGCCTCCACGAGCACATTTTTTGGCTCTGCCGGCAGTATTTTTTTAGGTATGGCTTCAGTAACTGTTGCCACCTGGGCTGGCGGACTGGCTACCACTGGAGCAGCAAGTCGTTCGCAGATTCGTTGGTAGCGTTCACTCATGTCTGCAGTGGCTTTGCTGGCAATGAGTTGCCAGGCAGTGTGTTGGGCTCTGTTGACCAACGGGTCTCTTTGGTCTGGATCCAACGCCTGTTTTTCCAGTGTGCTGCAGATTTTAAGTGCTTCAGTATGAATGGCTTTAGGGTCAGCCTGTTTTAGCAATTCCTGATGAAGTCGTGACTTTAATACTGCGTAAAGTGCTTTGTCACGCTTTCTCAATGCATCTATAACCCGCTTAAGGGTGGTGTGTTGGGTGATCCGGCTGGCGGCAAAGCCACGGTTTTTAGCATCACTATCTTGTATACAGCAATCCCCCAGCACACCCTGTCGTTCAATTTTGCCCAGTGCAGCGTAACGCAACTCGGCTTCCGGGGCGTGGCTGGCAAGATGTTCGATTAGTTCGCGGTTTGAAGTGGATTCAACAACCTGCATACGAAACTTGAGCGCCGGACGGGATTCGTTTGAGGAAGAAGCCAGCTGATGAATACGGTCTTCCAGCAGCGCTTTTACTTCTCCGTCTGTCTCGCCGCCGTATAACTTTAAGATATTTTCCAGCTGGTGCAATCGCTTGATAGCTGCACAACGTATCCGGCTATCTTCATCGGTGCCGGCGATTTCAACCAGTTTACCGATGAGTTCCGGGTGCTGTTCAGTGGTGACCGATTCGAGGCGAATATCGGCACTCTTGTGTTGCCATTTAGGTTTGAAAAGACGTTGCTTCCAGTTCATTTAAGATCAGGCTCCCGTCGCAGCAATCTGATAAGTATTAACAAGTCCTGGTTTAGATGGGTCCAGAAAGTGTTGTTCCAATAATTGGAATTGTTCTTCCGCAGTCTGTACACGCATTAGATCATACAATACATGCTTTGAGTCGGGTCGACCCTTCAGGTACCAGCCGATATGTTTGCGGGCGACACGTACACCATGAATTTCACCGTAAAAACCATGTAAGCGCTGCAGGTGGTCACGCATGATGCTGTGGACTTCTTCCGGTAGCGGTGGTGCTAACATTTTTCCGGTACGCAGATAGTGGCTGAGTTCCCTGAATATCCAAGGATTTCCCTGTGCGCCGCGCCCCACCATGAGACCATCTGCACCGGTGAAATCCAGCACTTCACGTGCCTGTGCCGGTGTGTTGACATCACCGTTGGCAAACACGGGTATGGATATATTGTTGCAGATTGTGCGGATGGTTTCGTATTCGGCCTGACCACGAAAACGATCTGCTCGAGTACGGCCGTGTATTGCCAATGCTGATACACCACATGATTCGGCGATTTTTGCGATCTCTAGCCCATTGCGGTTACCGGTATCCGGACCGGTGCGCATTTTCAGTGTGACGGGTACAGAGACGCTTGCAACCACGGAGTTGAGTATCGCTTCGACCAATGTGATATCTGACAATAACGCGGAGCCGCCGAGCTTGCCGCAGACCTTCTTGGCCGGGCAACCCATGTTGATATCAATGATCTGTGCACCCAGACTAACGTTATAGCGGGCAGCTTCTGCCAGTGTGTCGGGCTCGCTGCCGACAATTTGCACTGCAAGAGGTGTTGGCTCGCCGTCAAAACTACTCCGCCATTTGGATTTGCGGGTATGCCTGAGTTGCGGGTTTGAAGTAACCATTTCAGTAACGACATATCCCGCACCCAATTCACGACAAAGCTGGCGGAACGGGCGGTCGGTAACCCCTGCCATTGGTGCCAGGGCTATGGGGTTGGGTAATGTGTAGGATCCAATTTGCATGGGCGCGATTGATGAGCGTTATGGTTAATAATATCAGCTTAGAGCATCAAAAATTCGAAATCCTGCCACCCAGGTACCAATACCGGAACCGAGATTTGAAAAAAAGAATACCAGTAATATGCGTGTCGCGGGGTTCTTGAACCAGCCTTTAACAGTAGTGGCATCATCACGTAATCTTTCAAGGTCGGAAACCTTCGGTTTACGTAGCCAGGATTCCACCACGCCGGTGACCATGCCAGCCGCAATTGCCGGGTTCAGAGATGTTAACGGCGCAGCAACCATGGCACTGAGTATAGTCAATGGGTGGCCGCGTGCGATCAATGCGCCCAGTGCCGCGAGGCTGCCATTAATGACGACCCAAAGTGTGACCAATTCCCATCCGAGCTCCGGGCTGCGGGAAAAGCCGAGCCAGAAACCGGTTATAACCAATGTGGCAATCACCCAGGGAACAAATTTTGGCCAGCGTGCGGCAGGGGCTAGTTTTGATAGCGCCTCTACTTCGGATTGTGGGTCTGCCGGGTCCGATTTAAGGTAGCTCGCCAGACCTTCAAGGTGGCCGGCACCAATCACCACCAGGATGCACTTGCCGGCATTATTCAGGTTTTCCTGACGTAAACGTGCAGCCATGAAGCGGTCACGTTCAGCAATCAGGGCCTCGTACAATTCGGGGGATTGTTCAGCGAATTCCGTAAAAGTGGACTCCAGAATGTCGCCTTCTTTCAGTTTTTCTATCTGACCTTCGTCAATCTCATCAGAGCTGACGGTGCTCATGACCAGGCCAGTCGTCAGCATCATGCGCTTGTACCATGGTACAGCGCGATAGCTGCGTTTCAGGGTGATTGCAAGGTCACGGTCGATAAGTTGTAACGGTATATCGTGGGCAATAGCAGCATCCGAAGCTGCTTTAAGCTCTGCGCCTGGCTCGATGCCAAATTGCTCAGCAATGCGGCGTTGATATGCCCCCAGCGCCAAACTGGCCATGACCAGACCTGCTTTTTTCTCGCGAATAATGCGATACAGGTCCATCTCTTTCCATTGCTGTTGTTTGCTTAGGGCCTGGTGGCGCGCCGGGCAGAGTTCAACGGCAATGGCGTCAAACTTGCCGCTGTCAGCCATTTCGGTCACGGCCTCTACACTGGTCCGCGAAACATGGGCAGTACCCAAAAGCACATAATGAACACCGTCACGAGTTATCTCCCGTATTGGTTGCTCGTTAAGCCCTTGTTTATGGGTCAATTGTTCTGTTGTAATTGAGGTGTCTGAGTCAGGCATTCAGCTTTGGGAGCCCTCACAGGGACTCGATCTAATTTGAAAGGGCGCAAGGATAACGCAGAAGCGCAGCTCGTGCTTATTTTTCTATGACTGTGCCTGGGTGTAAAACAGTAAATAAGACCAGGTCATACTCGAAGTATACGCTGTAATTGTCGTATTTCCAGCTGGAAATGGGTGGCTCACCCACCGCTGCCAGTTTTTGCTGCGGTGTGCCAAATTTTGCCTCGATACTGGCTTTGCTTTGCCCGTTTTTTGGTAATTCCATGCGCTCAGCCTGACGCACTTCATCAATAATCAGCACATCAGCGTTAATGGCCTGAAAGCTTAAAGCCAGCGTAAGAGCCAGAACAATCCGTGTCATCATCTTCTTCCACTTAGTTTGTGTGTTTGGAGGTGCTCAGAATAGCATAAAAACGATTATTGCTTACTTGTTGCACACTTACACTGCTGCTGAGACTGGTGCAGTTGGGCTTTGTTCAAGCGTTGCGACTAAATCTCAAAGCTTATAGTTAAGAGTTTTGTGCCAACAAACGCAAATAGGATTGATAACGCCAGTCTCGGATATGTCCTTCGGTGACCGCTTGCTTAATGGCGCAATCAGGCTCTGTCGCGTGCACGCAATTATTAAACCGGCATCGACCAAGCCATGGATTGAATTCAATAAACCCTGCTGCAAGTTCATTGTTGTCCAGTTTCCAGATGCCGTATTCCCACACACCAGGCGAATCAATCAGGTGACCACCACCGGTGAACTGATACAGTATGGTTGAGGTTGTGGTATGCGTACCCTTACCAGTAGCAGTGGAAAGGGCGCCAGTCTGAATATGCAAGTCAGGTAATAACTGGTTGATCAGCGAAGATTTACCGACACCGGATTGTCCGACAAGGATACTGGTACGGTCTTTAAGCACAGATTGCAGACCTGTTATACCCGGCTTGGTTTTACACGACGTGCGAATGACGGTATAGCCCAGCGCTTCATAGTCTGGCATATGGGCCAGCACTTTTGCCCCGGCGGCTGTTTCGTCTGCGGCTACCTCCAGGTCTGTTTTGTTGAGTACGATAAGTGGCTCAATACCGAGGCTGTGTACGGCCAGCAGGTAACGCTCCATTAAATCCCGTGAGGGTAGGGGGCGTGCAGCTACTACGATCAAGACCTGGTCAAGATTAGCGGCAATGATGTGCAGACGCTGACGCTCATCTGCCCGTACAAATTTATTTTTTCGTGGCAGTATGGAGTTAACCACCAGGGAGGCATCATCGGCCCGTCCGACCAGAACCTGGTCGCCACAAAATGGACGTCCAATCTTACGTCGAAATTTACATGGCTTACGTTCACCATCAGGCAGTAGTACAACACCCTGGCCACCATAGGACACGAGCACCAGGGCCTCTGATAGGAATGTGCTTGTCACTTAGGCTTTTTGACGCTCTGCATTCGACTATTGTACCTGCCAAAAGTGAATTGAGCATGGCACAAAGGTGCATTGGTCGGTATAGTTCGCAAAACACTGAAAAAGACCCTATGGCTGCTGAAGACAAAAAGCGATTAATCTGGATCGACCTGGAAATGACCGGGTTGGATACGATTAACGACTCGATCATTGAAATTGCCGTCATTGTTACCGATGGCGAGTTGAATGTGCTGGCCGAAGGTCCGGTTTGTGCTGTCCAGCAGGATGAAGCTGTTTTGAAGGCGATGGATGACTGGAATCGCAGCCACCATACAGATTCCGGTCTTTGGCAGCGGGTTGTACATAGTCAGTACAGTATGCGTGCTGCAGAATCTGCCAATATCCACTTTTTGAAGGAATGGGTGGAAAAAGGCGCATCACCGATGTGTGGAAATAGCGTTTGCCAGGACCGCCGGTTTTTGTACCGCTTAATGCCGGAGCTGGAAAGTTGGTTCCATTACCGAAATCTGGACGTCAGTACCCTCAAGGTACTTGCCCGTAACTGGATGCCTGAATCGTTACAGGATTATGATAAAGAAAACCGTCACGAAGCCCTGTCGGATATTCGTGAGTCTATCGAAGAATTGCGTTACTACCGACAGTTTATGGGAGAATTTGGCGGTAAAGGGAGTAAATAGGACCCGACAGGGCCCTAGCCACCCTTTTTGTGTTCTGCCAGTTTTATCCATGTTTCTACTACGGTGTCCGGGTTGAGTGACATGCTTTCGATCCCCTGGTCCATCAACCATTCCGCCAGGTCCGGGTGATCCGAGGGTCCCTGTCCACAAATACCAATGTACTTACCTTTCTTTTTGGCAGTTTTGATGGCCATTGATAACAAAGCCTTGACGGCCTCATCGCGCTCATCAAACAGATGAGCAATATCTGCCGAGTCCCGGTCAAGACCCAGGGTCAGCTGGGTCAGATCGTTTGATCCGATCGAAAAACCATCAAAGATATCCAGGAACTCATCTGCTAAAAGTGCATTGGATGGCAATTCACACATCATGATGATTTTCAGATCATGTTTGCCCTGTTCCAGGCCAAAGTCTTTCATTACCTTGATAACACCACGAGCCTCGGCAACGGTGCGCACGAATGGGATCATCGCCCAGACATTGCGCAGACCCATGGTTTCACGGACCTTGCGCATTGCCCGGCATTCGAGCTCGAAGCAGTCACGAAAACCTTCTGAAACGTAACGGCTGGCACCTCGAAAACCCAGCATCGGATTTTCTTCATGAGGTTCATAGTTACGGCCGCCAATCAGGTTGGCATACTCATTTGATTTGAAATCCGACAGTCGTACGATAACGGGTTGCGGCGCAAATGCGGCTGCGATAGTGGCGATGCCCTCACTCAGGCGCTCCACGTAATATTCAACCGGTCCCGAGTAGCCGGCCATGCGTTTGTCTATTTGTGCACGAACATCATCCGGCTGCGAGTCATACTCCAGCAGTGCTTTTGGATGAACACCAATCATGCGGTTGATGATAAATTCTAACCGGGCAAGACCAACACCGGCGTTGGGAATGCGAGAGAAATCAAAGGCACGATCGGGATTACCCACATTCATCATAATTTTTAATGGTGCCTCAGGCATGGTTTGCAAGTCGTCACGCTTGATGGTGAAGTCCAGCTTGCCTGCAAACACATATCCTGCCTCGCCTTCGGCACAAGAGACCGTAACTTCAGCATTGTCCGGAAGACGTTGCGTGGCATCGCCACAGCCGACCACAGCTGGTATTCCCAACTCGCGTGCGATGATGGCAGCATGGCAGGTACGACCACCGCGGTTGGTGACGATCGCAGAGGTGCGTTTCATAACGGGTTCCCAGTCTGGATCAGTCATGTCGGTGACCAGTATATCGCCCACTTGCACTTCAGACATGTTTTCGATGGAATCGATGATACGCGTGGTGCCTGCACCAATTTTCTGTCCAATGCTGCGACCTTCGCACAAGACCTCACCACGACTTTCCAGGTGATAACGTTCGATGGCCTGACCACGCGACTGACTATTGACGGTTTCAGGACGTGCCTGAACGATGTATAAGCGCTGGTTATGACCATCTTTGGCCCACTCGATGTCCATCGGGCGACCGTAGTGCTGCTCGATGATCAAGGCTTGCTTCGACAGGTTTTCAACCTCTGAATCATCCAGGCTGAAGCGTTGGCTATCCTGGGGCAGCACGTTAACGGTTTCAACTCCAGCACCTGATTCTGCATAGATCATCTTGATCGCCTTGCTACCGAGTGTTCGGCGCAGAATGGCTGGTTTGTTCAGTTTAAGATTAGGTTTGTAGGTGTAAAACTCATCCGGGTTGACCGCACCCTGTACAACCGTTTCACCCAAACCCCATGATGAGGTAATAAAAACGGCATCCTCGTAGCCGGATTCAGTATCGAGTGTGAATATAACCCCGCTTGATGCCAGATCTGAACGTACCATGATCTGGATACCAGCAGACAAGGAAACCGTGGCATGATCGAACCCCTGGTGGACACGGTAGGCTATGGCGCGGTCGTTGTAGAGCGATGCAAACACTTCGTGAATTTTGTCTTTTACATCATTCAGTCCGCGTACGTTCAGGAAGGTCTCCTGCTGGCCGGCAAAGGAAGCATCGGGTAAGTCCTCCGCGGTGGCAGAGGAGCGAACAGCGACCGATGGGTCTGTGCCGGATTTGGCTTCCAGTAACTGCCAGGCTTGTGTCACTGCCTGGTTCAACTCAGAACTAAAGCTCGTATCCATAATAGACTTACGGATTTCTTTACCCGCTTGTGTCAATGCCTGAACGTCATCGACATCCAGTGCATCGAGCCTTGCGTCAATTTGATCTTTCAGACCAGATTGATTGAGAAACTCCTGGTAAGCAAAAGCTGTCGTCGCAAAGCCACCCGGCACCGACACACCAAGACTGTTGAGTTGGCTGATCATTTCACCCAGTGAGGCATTTTTCCCACCGACTCTGTGCAGATCTTCCATTCCCAATTCATGTAGCCAGGCGATGCGTTGGTTCACTGGTTTTTCCTCATTAGCGTTGCGTGGGTGTCACGGGCATTTTACAAGCGCACGTAATCACTTACTATTCATATACAGTACAGCTTTTATCCCTACAAAAGAGATTCTACCTATGTCCAGAACATTTTTTTTTGTTTCTGATGGCACAGCGATTACCAGCGAGACGCTTGGGCACGCTTTGCTGGCACAATTTCCCCAGATCAAATTCAAACAGGTGCGAATTCCTTTTGTTGGTGATGAAGATGCCGCGCTTGAGGCGGTTAAGCAGATCAATGCCGCTAACAAAACTGATAAAGCCTCTCCGATAGTTATCAACACCATCGTTGACAAGGAAATATCAAGCGTGATCCACAGTAGCGAGGGCATTGTGCTGGATCTTTTTGCAACATTTCAGGACACATTGGAACAGGCCTTGGGTGTCAAACCTCAGCCCACCATTGGCCGAACCTTTGGCATAAAAGACTTCGCCCGTTACGAAGAGCGTATGGAAGCCACTAACTTTGCGCTCAGCCACGATGATGGTGAGAGTATTGAGTTTGAGCAAGCTGACCTCATCCTGGTCGGTGTGTCGCGCTCAGGGAAAACCCCGACCTGTCTTTACATGGCGCTGCATTATGGTGTCAAAGCAGCCAATTACCCCTTAACCGAGGACGATTTGGATGAAATGCGGTTACCCGTTTTTTTGAAGCGTTATAAGCGCAAAATTGTTGGTCTCATGATAGAACCGGGCCGGTTGGCACAAATCCGCGAAACCCGAAAGCCCAACAGCCGTTACGCTTCACTCAGACAATGCCACAAAGAGGTTGACCTGGCCGAAAGCTTGTTGCGCACGGAAGGGATTGCAGTATTCCAGACCACTCACTGCTCGATTGAAGAAATATCCAGCCGCGTGCTTTCGGAGCTGGGTTTGCAACGGGAAATGTTCTGAATAAATCAGAAATTTTGGTCAAGCTACTCTATGTTATTCGGCTAGTATGGTTTTACTGTAAAACCCGACTGACCACTTTTCAGTTGGAGTTTTTTCGATCTGTGTGCTTCAAAGTTACGCCACTTTACCGTCCTGTCATGCTTTTCCTGTAGGATGTTCGATTCGTAAATAAAGTGGATGCATCTCATTAAAATCTTCAATTTCATGCTTCTGTTTCTGTTTTTTTC
The DNA here is from genome assembly GCA_021772935.1 of Gammaproteobacteria bacterium. Lineage (GTDB taxonomy): Bacteria > Pseudomonadota > Gammaproteobacteria > Xanthomonadales > SZUA-36 > SZUA-36. Next base: position 6,124 of record JAJFLA010000041.1, on the reverse strand, counting down.
TGCTTGCCCGTGTCCAACGGTTGCTGCACAAAACCTTGATGCTAATGAATTGGCCATAATCAAGTGGAGTGAATCTCACACTGAGGAAGCCATCGATCTGATTGAAAGCCTGGTAAATATCAATAGCGGCACCTATAACCAGCAAGGTGTTAAACAGGTCGGGGCGATTTTGCGAACTGAACTGGATGCACTGAATTTTGAGACACGATGGATCGATTTGCCAAGTGAAATGAAGCGGGCAGGCCATCTGTTTGCAAAGCATGATGGCAATCGTGGTAAAAAAATCTTGTTGATCGGCCATCTGGATACTGTTTTTGAGCCGGATGATGCGTTTCAGACTTTTGTGCGTGAAGGCTCAACAGCCACTGGTCCAGGTGTGGAAGACATGAAGGCAGGGGATGTTGTGATTATTTATGCACTCAAAGCTTTGCAGCATGTGGGAGCCTTGGATGACAGCCAAATAATGGTCGCCTTTACCGGTGACGAGGAAGAAACCGGTAAGCCTGTACATGTGGCCAGAAAGGATTTGATCGAAGCGGGTCGATGGGCCGATGTTGCACTCGGTTTTGAATCAGGAATCGATAGTGACGGTAAGGAGTGGGCCACGATATCGCGACGCAGCTCGAGTGCATGGTGTCTTGAAGTGAGAGGCAAGCAAGCCCACTCCGCCGGCATTTTTAATGACAAAACCGGGGCCGGGGCAATATTTGAGACCGCAAGGATTCTCAACGGGTTTTACACCGAGGTCAGGGGTGAGGAATACCTGACTTTCAATGCGGGTACTATCATGGGTGGCACCGAAGTTGACGCGGGCTGTGAGCAGCCCAAGGGTAAGGTCTTTGGCAAGACCAATGTTGTTCCCAACCGCGCTGTCGTGCGAGGCGGCATGCGCACGATTTCAGACCAACAGATGGAACGTGCGCGTGAAGCGATGCGGGCGGTGGTCGCCCAAAATTTGCCCGTGACTGAAGCCTCCATCAGCTTTAGGGATGGTTACCCTGCGATGGCGCCTAGCGTTGGAAACCAACAACTGCGGGATATGCTTTCATCCATCAACCTGGATCTTGGTCGTGAAGCCATGCCAATACTCGATGCTTCAAAACGAGGTGCTGCGGATATCTCTTTTGTTGCGCCCTACACGGATGGACTGGCGGGTATGGGAGCCTATGGCAAGGGTGGGCACACGCCAAATGAGTCGCTCGATCTGGACTCTATTCCCATAGCCGTTCAAAGAGCTGCGATTCTTATTTACCGACTCAGCCGTTAAGTACACATTTCATCTATAATTTTACGGTTTTTGTAGTGAGTTAATCGCTGCTTCCGAGTTCTATGACAAGTGTTTCTGCGGCATCCGCCAGGTCGTCCTGCAGGTTCTCCTGGCAATAATTTTCAAGCCAACGCACGATTGATGCAGCGGGTAACTCCTGACCAATAAAAGAGCCGCGCTCCATCGCCTTCGCACGTTGGTAGTTGACACCGGTGATAAAACCCTGCACCCACGTGATTGAGCTATAGAGCTTTGCACTATTACTTCTTTTTGCGGATACATATTCCGCACAACTAAAGTTGCCTTCACCCTTGACTGCCCAGTCAGCCCATGCGGCCGTCGAAATCAACGCTAAGGCAAGTATTGGAATTAATCTGGTCACTGTTGGTTCCTCAGGGCATCGGTCGTTGAAGAAAGTGATATTAGGATACCCGACTGGTGTTTTGATCCCCAAGAGAAATGTATAAAAGGATCCACCTTAAGGTGAGCTTTATTCCAAGTGGGGTACTGGGTAGCTTGCAGGGCGCTGCCCGACTAGTGGTTCGATCCCCTGGGAATGCCGGACATAAAAAAAGCCCACCTTAATGGTGAGCTTTTTTTATGTATGGCGTCCCCTAGGGGATTCGAACCCCTGTTGCCGCCGTGAAAGGGTTTATCAGGGTTATGTATTGGTAACGGTTATGAAGTCATAAACCCTTTATGTAACAAGGGATATAGAAGATATAGATATAACTTTATAACAGTTGCCAATAGTTGTTTTTGGGTGATAAAATTACCCATATTACCCAAGCATGAAACACAAAAAATGACAAAGGCGAAACATAAGTCAAAGGCTAACCTTAAGTCAAAAGAGGTACGGCAGCGATTAAAGCCACAGGGTGAACCATACTGGATGGAAATTGACGCTGGGTTACACCTTGGGTACCGAAAGAATTTGGATGGTGCGGTTTGGTGTGTACGGGCTAGGGCGAAAGGAAAATACATCAAACGGACAATAGGTGACACGGACGATCACCACCCAGCGGACGGTGAAATTGTTTTGAGCTTCACACAGGCCCGCCACGCTGCCGAGACCTTTCACCAGGCAGCACAGGCAGTCGAAACCCCTTCTGCTAGGAGGACTGGTTACACTGTTACAGATGCCGTCACAGATTATCTTGATTGGTTTAAACTCAATCGCAAGTCCCACGAAAGCACAGAACAGATTTGCAAGCGACATATCCTCGATCAGTTGGGCAGCACCCCCGTAAATAGCCTTACAACACCTCAAATTGACCACTGGGTGCGTAACATGGCCCAAACCCCACCCCGGACACCATTAGGGAAGCCTAAGCCCCCGTTTGCCATTAAAACCTTCACTGGAAAGTACACAAAGCCAAAAGGTCACAAGATTTACTCTTATAAAAAGCTGCCTTATAAACAATGGACACCCGAAATGCAGCGCAAGCGAAAGAGCAGTGTGAATCGTATTCTCACTGTCCTGAAAGCCGCTCTCAATTTCGCATGGCGAAATGATCACACCGCCAATAAGGATGCCTGGTCACGTGTTAAGCCATTTGAGAATGCAGACGCACCCCGTATTGCCCACCTCTCCCAAAAGCAAGCCCAAGACCTCTTAAAAGCCTGCTCCGATGACTTCAGACTAATGGCGCGGGCTGCTCTGATGACCGGTTGCCGGTATGGTGAGTTGTGCAATTTATTAGTGGATGATTTCAAGGGCGATCACATACACATTCGAATCAGTAAAACCGGCAAAATGAGAGATATTCCTTTGTCTGATGCTGGAATAAGGTTTTTCAATTCACTGACAGAAGGGAAGGGCAGAAATGACTTCCTGTTGACCCATAAGGATGACGGCGAATGGGGGCGAAGTCACCAGACCAGACCCATGCTTGAGGCTTGCAAGAAAGCTGAAATAGAACCAACAATATCCTTTCACATCTTGCGCCATACCTATGCAACACTGCTGCTGGAAACAAAAAAAGGAAAACCAGGTATGAGTATCCGAGATGTTGCGGCATTGCTCGGAGATACCGTGGCAACATGTGAGAAACACTACGGGCACGTGATACAGGATGCCTTAAAGAAAGAGGTGGTTAGAAAACTGCCAAGCTTTGAGGGAATCAATTGAATATTCCTTCTTGTGGCTCGGGCATTCCAAATTGGCAGGATAGAGACGCTTACCCAGATTCTTATGATGACATTTCTGAAGGGAATTGGAGGTGGGAGTTCTTGAGGCGCGATCCAGAATATCAGCGAGTTTGGAGTCGAGGCACTGACCTTAGAAATGCAGAAGGAATCTTACGAACCCCAGGGCCGGAAGATTTTAACATTTGCCTAAAGGTCTTTCGTCTCAGGTTCCTTTCAGACCCTTTCGGTAACCATCCTATTTCGGTTCAAACACAATTGATTGATCCAAGTGGGGCGATAACTCTCAATCCACCGGACGTGCAAGGCGGTCATGGAAGTCATCTGGTCATGGCTTCATTTGATTTGAATCGTCCACTTAAACCACAACTTGATAATATTTATGAAACACTGAAATACCAGCAAAGGTCACGTAAGCAAGAACTGGTCATATTCAGGAAACACAAAAATAAATGGCCTTTATATTTACGGATGCTCGACGCTCAAGCTCAAGGCAATCCAAGGGCAATGGAGATATTTAACCATCTAAAAAATGAGGCGTATTTGCATGACAAAGATGCACATCCTGAATTGGATGTTGGGAACCCCGCGACGCTTATTTCAGATTGGCAAAAAGCTGCGATTGAGGTAAGAATTAAGGCGATCCGCTATCTCTAAGTAATAATCTTCACAAGTGCGCAATACTTGATCCTGCGTAACAACAGGAGCCAATCATGCGAAACAATTCAGAACAAGTACCTAAGATTACTCATGCAGCTACTTCACCTATAAAGCTGGCCAACCGTTGGGATTGTTCCCGTCAGCACATATACAACCTGATTGACGAGAGAAAGCTAAAGGCTTTCTATCTTGGGCGACACGTTCGCATATCGTTTGAGGAGATCGAGCGTTATGAGCGGGGTGATGAATGAATACCCGTAAATCAGAACCAGGCGTCAGTAAACCCGAATCAAACCCCATTAAGCGTTTCCACCGAAAACCCACCAGAAAAAATGCCATAAACGCATTTTGCTCTCAATGTGTAGGTTGCTCAGCCTCTGAGCAGGGAAATGGATTCTCTGACCATTTGGAGCCGAGTTTTCGCACCTTTATCAAGGACTGCACATCATCTGCTTGTCCGCTTTACATGTTTCGCCCCTTCAAGAGGGAAACAGCGGCATGAGCATCAAGATTGGGAGAGAACCGAACCCCTAAACAAAGAAACCACCCAAGTCTGAAGTTGGGTGGCCTCTAATAAGCGACTGGAGTATCAGTCATGAACAATTATAACAAACCTACCAAAAGAATCAGGCGCATCCTTTCCAAGGAATGCGAACTGTATGCACCATCCCCCGACTCTGAGTTCACTGGCGTATACCTCTGTGGTGGGAATATAGCCCGCAAATCAACGGGAACAAACCCAACAAAATCATCGTTTCCACCTGCCAGGTATGTGGGCGTTGCGAGGTTGTGTCTGAGTCATGAGTAACAGGATGCGGTTGCTTGCAAAGAAGACTGATGCGGGTCTTTCAACGACTGCAAAGTTTGTACTGGTATCTCTTGCCGATTATCACAACGACAAGACGGGTAAGTGTTATCCGAGCCACGCAACCATAGCAAAAGACATCAATACGACTCGTGAAACCGTTGCTAGAAATATTAAGATTCTCGTTGAAAGAGGACTGATTTCCACCGAAAACAGAAACGGTGGGCAGAACTCAAAATATGTCTGGTTCCACCTAGACCAAGATGACAGAAAGTCACAACTGAATGTGACGGAGAATCACAATGGTATTGTGACGGAAAACGAAAGCATTGTGACGGAGAATCACAGGCATTGTGATTTTCAAACGAAGCATTGTGACGGAGAATCACACGAACAACTTAATAACATAACTATTGAACAAACACACAACAGTCAGGGGTCACAGTCCAGTGAACAGTCTGATGGTTTTGAACGATGGTGGTGTGTGTATCCAAAAAAAGTAAATCAAAAAGCTGCCGCGCGGGAGTGGAAAAGGTTAAGGCCTGATGCAGACCTCTTGATTGCCGACACCGAAAACAGAAAAGCGAACGACAGAAGATGCTTGGCAGGTTTTATATGGAACCCTGAGAACTATCTCCGAGATGAACGATGGAAAGAAGCGATAGAACCCATCAGGAGATCCGAGGCTGAATCGGCAACCACTCTTCCCCGTGATGACAACCAACTTGAGGCATTTGCAGTTGCACTTGGTATTCATGATCTGGGTAAAGCACCACAGCACATTATGAACATGGCTCAGTACCGGCAATTCATTCTTGAATGGGTTCAGCGCAATTCTAAAATACAACAACTGAATAACCAAATACGGACACCTGCAACATGACAGTCATTTGCCTTCGCTCTGAGCCATTATGTCTGAAAATTTTGGTCTTTTTACCGGTTTTGCCTGGTTAATCTTACCTTTAATCCAATTGTCTACGTCAACTTCAACCCAGCCAACTGCTCGGGGTCCGAGTTTAATTGAGCGAGGGAATTGCCTCAAAGACATTTGTTGGTAGATGGTAGAGCGAGAGAGCCCAGTACGAGCAATGACTGCTGGAAGTTGCATATTCTGGCCCAATCTGAACACTGATTCTGGTTCAATCTGAACACCTATTCCGGTTTAACGTGAACGGCGATTCTGGTTCAATTTGAACACTTTCCCGGTTTTTCCGGAATCAGTGTTCAGATTCCCGGAATCACTG
>JAJFLA010000005.1 GCA_021772935.1 Gammaproteobacteria bacterium | reverse complement strand
GCTGTAAGGCCCGCCTCGCAGGGAATGGCCCAGTCCTTCTCAAGAGGCGCACCAAGAGTAGGCGCCCTCAGGCGACGCAGCAGATGATGCTTTCTCGTATCGCCCTTCGGGAGCCCCACAAAAGCTCCAATCCTGCGTCGCCTGAGGGTGCCTACTCTTGGTGCAGCCTTTGTTAAGGGAGCGGCCATTAACTGCAGGCTGCGCCTTGACCTGAATCTTTTGTGGGGCTCTTAATCGCCACTTAATACAGGACACTACACTAGGACTCCTCTGACAACAGTTCCTGCACCCAGCGTTTGCGATGGTCCTGCCTTAATAATCGTAGTCTTGACCGACTCAGTAAATTTGCACCGTAGAAAAACTTGCAAGCGATGGCCATGATCAACAAAGGCCAGAGCATGCTGGGGTGAATACTGCTACCCGAGGAACCGATGCTGCTGCCCTGGTGCAGGGTATTCCACCACAGCACCGAGTAATGAATGATGGGCAGGTTGATCGCACCGACAATGGCCATCAGTGAGGCGGCCCGCGCCGCCTTACGTGGCTCATCAAAGGCGTTGTATAGTGCGATGACACCAAAATAAAGAAACAGCAATACCAGCTCTGATGTCAGGCGCGCATCCCATACCCAATACGTACCCCAGGTGGGGCGTCCCCACAAAGAACCGGTGATCAATGCGATGATGGTAAATGCGGCCCCCACGGGTGCGCTGGATATGATCAGCACTTCCATGATGCGAATACGCCAAACCAGTGCGATGAATCCCCACACGGCCATCAAACCGTAAATCATCATCGACATCCACGCTGCCGGCACATGCAGATACATGATGCGCACGCTCTCACCTTGCTGGTAATCCGCCGGGGCACGGACCAAACCGAGATAAAGGCCGATCGCGGTGAGCACAACGAAGGTTACCCAAAGCCATGGGATCAAATATCCGCTAAAACGATAAAACCAGGGTGGTGACCCAGTTTTGTGGAAAAATAAATATAAACGATTCATTAGCTTAGACTCAATTTAAGCGCAGCAGCAGTTGCAAAAGGGGCCAGTGTTAATGCCGCAATCAAACCAGCGAACATCAAACCAAGCTGGCCAGTGTACGGCAAACCGGCAACGGACGAACTGACAGCACTGGTAGCCAGGATCAGTAAAGGTACATATAAGGGAAACACCAGCAGTGATAATAATTGACCTCCCCGTTTCAGGCTTACCGTCAGCGCGCCGCCAATGGCACCTATCAGACTTAACACCGGTGTGCCAATTACCAGTGATTTAATCAGAATTGACATGCCTTCTTCAGGAAGGTTCATCCACAAAGCCAATAAGGGTGAAAGCAATACAATTGGCAGGCCAGCCACTAGCCAGTGGGCTACGGTTCTTGACAAGGCAATCAGCGCAAGCGACTGTCCGGACAATACCATTTGCTCGAGGGTTCCATCTTCATAATCTGATCGAAACAGGCTGTCCAGCGACAACACCGTTGCCAGTAATGCCGAGATCCATATAACGCCTGGCGCAATATTGGCCAACAGTTGTGGCGATGGTCCTACACCCAATGGAAAAAGGGTGGTGACCACTAGCAGGAATACCAGTGGCTGCAACAATTCTGCACGACGCCGATATGCGAGAAGGAAATCCCGTCGTAACAGTGCGGCAAAAGCGGTACCTGCTGATTGTCTGCTCATGCTGCTGTCCCGCTATATTTTTCACGTCCACTGATCAAATGACATTCCTGTAACTCAAAGCCCTCGGGGCGCAAGCTACCGTGGGTTGTCATGATGCAGGCACCACCCGCATCCAGGTGTGTTTTAAGAATGCGGTCCAGCATAACGATGCCCTCGCGATCAAGGTTGGAATAGGGTTCGTCCAGTAACCACAGGGCTTCATCACAAAACAGTAACCGCGCCAGCGAGCAGCGTTTACGCTGGCCGGCAGAGAGTGTACGTCCTTCCTGTAAGGCAACCGGTGTCAGACCTATTTCCTCAATGACCTGTTGACATAATTCGGTTCCCGTATTGGTCTCACGCGTACCCATAAACTTCATCCAGAAGCGGATGTTCTCTTCCACGCTCAGGTCATCCTTGATAGCCGGGTTGTGACCGGCATACAAAGGGTGTTCCCGGCTGTGTATTTCACCTTCGCTGGCTTCGAGCAAACCCGCCAACAGTCTTAGCAGGGTTGTTTTGCCACAACCATTGGAACCAGTGACCAATAACAAGGAGCCTGCGCTCAGGTCGAAACTGACCGGCTCGAAGACCCGTTCAAAGTAACGCTCAAAGCAGAGGTCAGAAATTGAAAGCATGTAAGGAGTATTTGGCAAATCCGCTTAGTCCATTTATTGATTTAATTATGTGGGCGCATTGACCGCATATTCAATGTTAGGAATTATGTCCTAACACAATTGTACTTTGAATGATTTTGGTCATGTAAATTGATATTAGTCGGGTCTGATATCGTTTGCGCGGAACAATATAGTATCTGAACTGGCAGAACACAATTTTATCTTAAACCCCATCGACCCATGACATCGATTGAAGCACTGTTGGGGAATCCAGAATCCTTAATGTGGCATTCATGTACAAAGAAGATTATCCCAAATACAGATTTGATGGTTAAAATGGGGCGCATCAACTTTAGGATAGCGATGAAATAATGAGTAAATTTGATTTTGACCTGTTTGTCATAGGTGCCGGCTCCGGTGGTGTTCGCGCTGCGCGGATTGCAGCAGGGCATGGGGCGCGTGTTGGTATTTGTGAATCAAGCCGGGTAGGGGGGACATGTGTCATTCGTGGTTGCGTACCCAAAAAACTACTCTCCTATGCCTCTCATTTTGCTGAAGAGTTCGAAGATGCCAAGGGTTATGGTTGGGAAGTCGGTGAGACACGTTTCAGTTGGCCGCGTCTGATTGAGAACAAGAATCGCGAAATTGACAGGCTCAACCAGGTGTATTTGCGACTGCTTGATGATTCGGGTGTGACCTTATTTCCCGTACATGGCACTTTACTGGATTCACACCAGGTTCAGCTTGGTGAGGATATAATCAGCGCCGAGAAGATACTGATCGCAACCGGTGGGCACCCATGGGTGCCGGATATTCCAGGTGCTGAGCATAGCATTACCTCAGACGAGGCTTTTCATCTTGAATCCTTGCCTGGGCGTGTCATCGTTGTCGGTGGTGGTTTTATTGCCTGTGAATTTGCCGGTATTTTCAATGGTTTGGGTTCCGAGGTGGTACAGGCCTATCGCGGTGACCAGATTCTACGCAGCTTCGACCAGGATGTGCGTGACACGCTGGCAGGCGAAATGGAGAAAAAAGGTATTGAAATACGTTTAAAAACCAATATTACTGAACTGACCCGGCATGCAGATGGTCAGATAACAGCGAGGTTTGAAGATGGCAGTGAGCTACAGGCAGACACCGTGATGTACGCCACCGGTCGTGTACCAAATGTGCGGAGTCTTGGTTTACACGCCGCCGGGGTGCACGCGTTGCCGGGTGGAACGATTCCTGTTGATGAGTATTCACGTACCAACCTGCCAAATATTTTTGCCGTGGGTGATGTGACCAATCGTGTCAACCTGACACCGGTGGCGTTAATGGAGGGCCATGCATTTGCCGATTCTGAATTTGGTGGGAATCCACGACCGGTTAATCATGACTTTATACCGTCTGCTGTATTTTCACACCCACCGGTTTCTACTGTTGGCTATACAGAAGAAGAGGCTGCTGTCCATTATGGAAAGCTGGATATCTATAAATCTGTATTCACGCCGATGAAGCACACTCTGTCGGGCAGAGAAGAAAAAACTATGATGAAACTGCTGGTGCAGGCATCATCAGGCAAGGTTGTTGGTATGCATGTGGTCGGTATGGATGCGCCTGAAATTGTGCAAGGCTTTGCAGTTGCTATAAAATCCGGTCTGACAAAACAACAATTTGACGATACAACAGGGATACACCCAACCGCGGCAGAAGAGCTGGTGACCATGCGTCTGCCGGTTCAAGGATGAGGAAAGTAAATATGGATTATCGTATGAGACTAATCAATGGATTGATTTTCACGGCACTGGTAGCCATCTTGTTGGCCCCTGTGTCAGTGTTGGCTAAAAGTTCGTCCGCAGCGGCGGCCAAAGGCACCTCGCAACGATATATCGTCATACTTGATGATCCACCCCTGGCGACCTACGACGGGAGTGGCTTATCGACACCGGAAAAAAACAACGACACGACCCGGTTGCTGGCCACGTCTAATCGTTATACCGGTGCAAGCAAACTGGATGTTAAATCACAACGGTCACGTCAATACCTACAGTTTCTGGATGACAGATTTAAACATTTTCGTGGTGAGGCCCTGCTCAGACTGGGTCGCCAACTGAACACGGTGCACCGCTACCGCAACGCCCTGAACGGGTTTTCTACCGATCTCACTGCATCTGAAGCCCGGAATATGAGAGATATGCCTGGCGTCAAGGCCGTAATGGAAGATGAAATCCAACACCTTGAGACCGACTCGGGGCCTGCCTGGATCGGTGCAGATAAAATTTATGCTGGCAGCGTTGGTTTTCCGGCTTCAGGCGGTGAGGGTGTTGTCGTAGGTGTTATTGATTCCGGTGTGAATTGGGATCACCCCTCATTTTCTGATCCTGGCGCGCCGGGCTTTAACCACGTCAACCCCTACGGTAGTCAGCTGGGTCTGTGTTCAAACGCAGAAGTCCTGTGTAACGACAAGCTGGTTGGGGTTTACGAGTTTGTTGTAGACAATCCGAATACTGCTACGGTCGAAGAAAGCAACAACGGCAAGGACAACGCGGGTCATGGTTCACACGTTGCATCAACTGCAGCGGGTAACCCGATCAACTTAACCCTTAATGGTATTCCGACAATAATTAATGGTGTTGCGGCTAATGCCAACATTGTCAGTTACCGGGTTTGCTACATTGGCAACCCTGCTGACGGGGACGATGACGGCTGCCAGAACTCCGCCATATTGGGCGCTATTGATCAGGCTATTACAGATGGTGTAGATGTGATCAACTACTCCATCGGTGGTGGCGCATTTAGTCCATGGAGCGCGGGTTCGACACCGATTGCTTTTCTGAACGCCAGGGCGGCGGGCATATTTGTCGCCACTTCAGGCGGTAATGAAGGGCCCAATGCCGGCTCCATCGGCTCGCCAGCCAATGCGCCATGGATCATGGCGGTTGGTAGTGCTAGCCACGACCGGGTTCTGGGTAATCTGGCTGAAAACCTCAGCGGTGGCGACACGACACCACCGGATGACCTGGTGGGTGCAAGTTTTACCGCCGGAGTTGGTATCCGCCAAATTGTGCACGCGAAGGATTTTGGCAATGCGTTATGCGGTACAGGTCCGACTGAATCAGGACCTGAGTGCAGCGATAATACTGGTGCCAGCAGCCCTTTTGCAGCAAACACATTTAGTGGTGAGATTGTGGTTTGTGATCGTGGTGTTTATGGTCGCGTGGAAAAAGGCAAAAACGTCCTGTTGGCCGGTGCTGGCGGGTATATTCTTGCCAATACAGACGCACAGGGTGAGGCTATTGTGCCGGATGACCACTGCCTGCCGGCAACACACATCGGTGATAGCGACGGTGACATGCTGCGTACGTGGCTTGACAGTGGTGTGGGTCACCAAGGCTCCATCAGTGCTTTTTCAATTTTGCATATCGCTTCAGCGGGTGACGAGATCAGCAGCTTCAGTTCGCGTGGACCGAATTTGCCACCGGTCATAGACGTCATGAAACCCGATGTGATCGCACCAGGGTCAGAGATACTGGCTGCTAATGATATCGATCAGAATTTTGCGTTCCTGTCAGGTACTTCAATGGCATCGCCACATGTTACTGGTGGTGCCGCGTTGCTCAAGTCTGTACATCCGGGCTGGTCGCCCACGATGCTGGCATCGGCCTTGGCCATGACAGCCACGCCGGAACGGGCACATGATTTTGATGGCTCGGAGGCCAACGTACATAAGGTTGGTGCTGGCAGGCCGCGCCTGGATCAGGCAGTCAATGCGGGTTTATACCTGAACGAAACTCAGAATGGGTTCCTGGCAGCGAACCCGAGTAACGGTGGTAGCCCGAAGGACCTGAATCTACCTGGTCTCGTTGATACCGCCTGTCATAATTCATGCAGCTTTCAGCGTAGGGTCACTGACCTGGTGGGCGGTGCAAGCTGGACTTCAAGTGTTTCGGGATTAGTACCTGGTGTGAGTGTTAGCGTTTCACCGGATAATTTTTCCCTGATCGATGGTGCACAACAGTTGTTGACTATCAATGTCGATCTGACCCAGTCGGAGATTATCGGCACATGGATCTATGGTGAAGTACGGCTTAGTTCAGTGGGTTTGCCCGATTCAGTTTTTCCGCTCGCAATATTTGCCGATGGTGGCTCGTTACCGAACGAATGGCTGATTAATACCGATGACATCTCGGGTTGGCAGGAATTTGCACTGGATGGTCTGGCGGCTCAGCCGGATGCCACTTTTGCCAGTGCTGGTCTGGTGGTGCCAACCGAAACCGTTGAAAACCTGCCCGAAGACCCGACTAACGACAGTCCATACGATAACTCTGCAGGCTTGATGACCACCTGGCACACTGTGCCCGCCGATGCGCTATGGCTACACACGGAAACACTGGCGTCAACGTCTGACGATCTTGATCTGTTTGTTGGTCTGGATAGCAATGGCGATGGTATCGCGCAAGAAAGTGAACAGCTCTGCTCCAGCACCTCTCCAACCGAGATTGAGTTGTGTGACTTATTTACGCCGGTTGCAGGTGACTACTGGGTCATTGTGCAGAACTGGGCAAGGGGCAACATTCTTGATGAGGCAACCCTGGTTTCAGCGGTTGTAGGCAAAAACACAACAACGCGTCTGGATGCCTTTGGTAATGGAATAGTCGCGTCCGATGCAAGCCAAAACGTTCGTGTGTCCTGGGACAATGTGAACGTAACACCGGGCACCGAATTACTTGGTGCGGTTGGCATTGGTACCCGGCGTGAAACGCCAAACGATATAGGCATTGTACCGGTCAAGTTCACCAAAACAGCGGTCGCCAGCCCGGAAACACTGGTACTGATGAACGGCATCTCACGTGGTCTGACACTCGATGCCAATGGTATGCATGACCGCGCCTATGTGGATGTGCCCCCCGGTGCGGCGTCATTAAGTATTACAGCGTCCGGTGCAGATAGTGAGCAGAACAACAACCTGGTTATCGAGCTTTATCGGATGGGTTTCGACGATGCATTTACCAACCCGCCGTTTGCCACTGCACCTGACATGAGCGGTGATCCTCTGGCGATGGCTAGTGGTGAAAGCGGTTCTGGCCCTGTCGTTACGGTCAATGGGGCTTCTTTGGTGCCTGGCCGCTGGTTTGCCGTGATCAAAAACAATAGCGCGACACCAAGTTCGGCAACCGTGCAAGCCGATATCAGCTTTGCAGGTAACCCGATAGCTTTCAGGGGCGGGTTGTGGCAACCAAGTTCCAGGCCCAACATTCGTCAAGGCTATGATTTCAATTCTGCAGGTGGTAACCGGGCTTTGCTTTGGTACACCTTTGATGAAGATGGTAGTCCAGCCTGGTACCTGGCCGCTAGCGCAGAGCAAGCGGGCAATGTCTGGGTGGCCGAATTACGGCGCTTTACCAACGACGGTGCCTTGCAGCAGTCAGCACCGGTCGGGCATGTCTCTGTCACCACCTTGGCCGAGGAAGATGAAATATTTTCTTTTGTACTTTTTGGTAAACAAGGCAGCGACAGGGCGTTTCCAACCTCAGCACCAGTGTGTCCTGTCAAAAATAATGTGAAACTTAGCTATACCGGCATATGGTCAAAGCCGGTTATCGGTCTGGGTGGTGCCAGTGTATTGGTTAATGCAGTGTCCCAAGGTTATATACATTATATCTATGATGACCTTGGTAAACCTGTATGGCTGATCGGTGCGGATGCGACGGACAATTTGCCTGATACACCAGAAATGTCATTGTTGCAGTGGAACGGCTATTGCGCGGTGTGTAGTGAAATCGTGCCAAGCAACGAAACAGTTGGTGTATTCACTCGGGATTTCGTCGATGAGGCCAATATGAGCTGGAATCTGAATTATGTCTTGAACCCACCCCTGAGTGGTTCGGTTGATCGCACGGATATTACGGAGAAGCTGACCAACCTGCTATCTTGCCAATAGTTTTAACGGTCAAGGCGTAAAAGGCGGCTTGTGTTTTTACTGAAACCGGGTCAGGTCTGTCAGCTTATACTCAGATAGCGCTTGACCTGGTTTACAAATTGCCAGCAATCGTCATATCGATTGTACAGTGGAACTGGCGCAACCCGGAGCACATCCGGTTCGCGCCAGTCGGGTATGGTGCCGTTCTCTTCCAGTCGTTCAAACAGGGCCCTTCCGGCGTCACGACCGGCAAGAACCCGCAGGGATAATTGGCAACCACGGTTTTCCGGCTCTGCTGGTGTGATGATCTCCAGCGAGTCGTTCAGTTCGGATCGAATCAGTTGTTCAAGATAAGCCGTCATCTCGATCGATTTGTGACGTAAGGCGGTCATGCCGGCTTGCTGAAATAACGCCAGCGAAACCCTTATCGGTGCCATCGCGAGGATAGGCGGATTGGACAACTGCCAGGCGTCAACGCCTTTGGCAGGGACAAATTCAGACCCCATCAGAAAACGTGATTCCGGGTCGTTACCCCACCAACCATGCAGGCGGGTCAGCCCGACACGTTGGTTGTGTGACTCATTTACAAAACATGCCCCTACTGCACCTGTACCAGAATTAAGGTATTTATAGGTGCACCAAACTGCAAAATCCACGCCGCTATCGTGCAGTTTCAGTGGCACATTACCGGCGGCGTGGGCCAGGTCAAAACCACATAAAGCACCTGCCTTATGACTGGCTGTTGCAATTCGGGCCAGGTCAAAAAGCTGACCGCTGGCGTAATGCACACCGGGCCACAGCACCAGCGCCACTTTGTCACCCTGCTCAGCAAGATAATCTTCCACTGAAGTTTCATTGATGATACGGCCATTGCCACTGGCGGCGATTTCAACCAGGCATTCAGCCGGGTCGAGACCGTGCATTCGGATCTGCGATTCAACCGCGTAACGATCTGAAGGGAAGGGTTGCTGTTCGATCAGGATACGGTTTCGTTGACCTTGAGGCCGGTAAAAACTGATCATCATCAAATGCAGGTTTACCGTCAGTGAGTTCATAAAAACCACTTCATGCGGCTTTGCTCCGATGAGTTCAGCCATCGGTCCGCGCAGCAAATCATTGTACGTTGTCCACGGGCGTTCACCCTTGAAGTGGCCCTCAACCCCACGTTCCTGCCAGAGTGTAAGCTCTTCCAGTATGGCGGCTTTGACAGCTTTGGGCTGTAAGCCCAATGAATTGCCGCAGAAATACAGTTGCTCACGACCGTCTGCTTGTTTCGGGATCCAGAATTGCTTGCGAAAATTGCGTAAGGGGTCGCGGCGGTCAAGTTCCCGGGCCTGTTCCCGGGCCTGTTTAAAGTTGTTGTTCATTGAAAAGGTCTTAATAGTGAGCTGTTAGCCTGCCATTATGGTAGGGCCAGAGATGGTTTTAAAGGATAATAACGGATTCTGGCCATCGTGAGGCCAAAGCAGCACAGTCAATCAGGATTTTGATGAAGCGTACAGATTTTAGCTATGAATTACCGGTGGAACTGATCGCACAAGTGCCACTTGAGCAACGTAGTGCCAGCCGTTTGTTATGTTTTGAAAGACAGACCGGGTGCTTGAGTGATCGTAAGTTCAGTGATCTTCCAGCCATGCTGAACCGGGGTGACCTGTTGGTCTTTAACAATACAGAAGTCATTCCCGCACGTCTTTATGGTAGAAAGACCAGTGGTGGACGGGTAGAAATACTGGTCGAACGATTGCTGAACAAACAGGAATGTCTGGCTCAGGTGCGAGCTAGTAAATCCCCGCAAGCGGGTGGCAGATTGATCCTGGAAGACGAGAGTGAATTGCAGGTACTCGGCAGGCAGGATAGCTTCTTCCATTTACGGGCTGACGGTGGTGATTTGATGTCTTGTTTACAGACACTGGGTCACATGCCTTTGCCACCGTATATCACACGTGAAGATACCGATCGTGACCGACGCCGTTACCAGACGGTGTTTGCCGAAACACCGGGTGCGGTCGCTGCGCCCACCGCGGGCCTGCACTTCGACCAGGCTTTGCTGGATCAGCTAAAGGATAAGGGCATTCGTTCCACGACGGTTACTTTGCACGTTGGCGCGGGGACTTTCCAACCAGTGAGGGTGGAGCATATTGAAGACCATGCCATGCATGCAGAGTGGTTGCATGTTCCCCAATCAGCCTGCGATGCCATTGCAGCTACCAGGGAGCGTAGCGGACGTGTGATTGCAGTGGGAACAACTGCTGTACGCAGTCTTGAAACGGCCGCAAAGAGTGGCTCGTTAATGCCCTATAGTGGAGATAGCCGGATATTCATTTACCCGCCTTATCAATTCCGTGTGGTGGATGCGATGATTACCAATTTTCATCTGCCGGAATCTACCTTGTTGATGCTGGTGAGCGCATTTGCCGGTCGCAAGGCAATATTGGCAGCCTACCAACATGCGGTGAAAAATAATTACCGGTTTTTCAGTTACGGTGACGCGATGCTGTTAGGTTGATCCTGATATTGCACACGTACCCCGACCCTGACTTGTCCAGCCACACTAGGTCATAAGTGTCAGTCCGACCCGGCACCCGGTTGCAACTGCCAGCGCCAGTTTCCGCACTACGGGTGCAATATCTGGGCGGCGGTGTCAAAATACGCTCCCTTTACGCTTTGAGCTTCTGATATCTGATGCAATTTGAACGGTTAAACACTGATGGTAAGGCCCGTCGAGGCAGGCTGAGCTTCGATCGTGGTAGTGTCGAAACACCCGCTTTCATGCCGGTGGGCACTTACGGCACTGTTAAGGCGATGACGCCCAAAGCTGTACGTGATACCGGTGCTGAAATTATTTTAGGCAATACCTTTCATCTGATGTTACGACCAGGAACTGAGGTCATCAAAGCACATGGAGACTTGCATGATTTCATGCAATGGAAACGACCTATTTTGACCGACTCTGGTGGGTTCCAGGTCTGGAGCTTGTCCAAACGTCGAAAAATTACTGAAAAAGGCGTGACCTTTGCTTCGCCGATCGATGGTGCACGTGTTTTTTTAGGCCCTGAAGAATCGATGGCGGTACAGGCAGCCCTTGGCTCGGATATTGTCATGTGTTTTGACGAATGCACACCGTATCCGGCGAGTGAAAAACAGGCTGCTGAATCAATGCAAATGTCCATGCGTTGGGCGGCGCGTTGCCGTGAGGCGCATGGTGACAGTCGTTCAGCTTTGTTTGGTATCGTTCAGGGTGGTATGTACGAAGCATTGCGTCAGCAATCAGCGACGGCATTAACCGAGATTGGTTTTGATGGTTATGCCATTGGTGGTCTGTCGGTCGGGGAGCCAGAACAAGAACGCGAGTTGGTTCTGGGTTACACACTGCCAGACTTACCAGTCGATAAACCCCGTTATCTGATGGGCGTGGGACGGCCACAAGACATCATCGCCGCTGTTTTGCATGGTGTAGATATGTTTGATTGTGTCATGCCAACCCGTAACGCCCGCAACGGTTTTTATTTTACCCGTCGTGGTGTACTTAAAATCCGCAATGCGCGCTTCAAAATGGACACTCGGCCTATTGACGAAAATTGCGCCTGTTATACCTGCCAGAATTACTCACGGGCCTATCTGAAACACCTGGATCGCTGTAAGGAAATGCTGGGTTCGCACCTGGCTACAGTTCATAACCTGTATTTTTATCAGCAATTGATGGCGGGGATTAGAAAGGCGATTGAAAATGCTGCCCTGGCCGAATATACCAGCCAGTTCCTGGCACGATATTCCGATGGGATTGACTGAGAACATATCAATAAAAACGGCGGTTTTATCTTTCCGCATGGATTATAATTGCCCGCTAAGTAACGGTCGCCCGGTTTGAAAATGACAACATGGCCCCCACTTAGATTGCTAACGATCCAAATCTGACAAAACGATTGGGGAAACCCCAACAGATAAACAAGAGAACAAACATGGACTTTTTTATTTCCAATGCATACGCCGCAGACCCCCCTCAGCCCGGTGGACTGATGAGCTTTCTTCCACTGATCGTCATCGGCGCGGTGTTCTATTTCATGCTGATTCGCCCCCAGATGAAACGTTCCAAGGAACATAAGCAGCTGGTTTCACAGTTGAGCAAGGGCGATGAGGTCATAACCAATGGTGGTTTGCTGGGGAAAATTACGGATGTATCCGAGTCTTTCGTCACGCTGGAATTGGCTGATAATATACAGATCAAGCTGCAACGTCATGCTGTCACTAACGTCATGCCTAAAGGCACGATTAAGTCCGCTTGATTTTTCGCTTTCAAATTCTATTTATAGAGACTGATTCATGAACCAGTATTCTGTCTGGAAGTACCTGCTCATAGTTGTCATTGTCGTGCTGGGCGTGACCTATGCCTTGCCCAATCTTTACGGTGAAGATCCTGCCTTGCAGATTACTTCATCACGTGGCTTCGAGCTACCCGATGAGCTGGCGGTGAATATCGATGATGCGCTGCTGGTCGAGAAGATCAGCTTTAGCAGTCGTGAGCAGCAAGGCAACCGCATGCTGTATCGGTTTCACAATACCGAAGATCAAATCAAAGCGGCCGATGTCGTGCGTGCGGCTGTGGGTGACCAGTTTGTAGTAGCGCTGAACCTCGCTCATGCAACGCCCGATGGTTTGCGTGCTATCGGCGGTAAGCCGATGACGCTGGGTCTTGATTTGCAAGGCGGTGTACATTTTTTGATGCAGGTTGATATGGATACAGCCCGTGGCCAGCAACTGGATCGTTTTGTTGATGATATTCGCGCAGTGTTGCGGGATGAAGGGATACGTTATGTTTCGGTCCGGCATGAAGGCAATGGTCTGCTGGCGATGTTGCGTTCAGCTGAAGACCGGGATCGGACCATGAATCTTTTGCGTACGGATCAGAGCCTGCAGGGTTTGAACCTGACGGAGCTAGCGGCAGGTGAAACCTTTGGTATCTCCGCCACGGTACAGGAGCAGCAGTTATTGGCCCTGCAACAAACTGCCCTGAAACAAAACATCACAACTCTGCGCAATCGCGTGAATGAACTGGGTGTAGCTGAACCGGTCATCCAACAACAGGGTGCGGACCGTGTGGTAGTGCAACTGCCTGGTGTGCAAGATACAGTTGCAGCCAAGAAAATTATCGGTGCAACTGCCACGCTGGAATATCGGGCAGTAGATGAAACAAATGATGCGTTTACTGCCTTACAAACCGGGCGTATCCCGCCTGAGTCCCGTTTGTATACCTATGAAGGCAATCCGGTCTTACTGAAAAAACGCCTGATCGTTTCCGGTGATCAGTTGATTGGCGCATCCGCGTCGTTTGACCAGCAAAGTGGTCAACCATCCGTCAGCGTGACCCTGGATGGTGTCGGTTCCAAACGTATGCTGGACTTCACCCGTGATAACGTGGGTAACGGCATGGCGGTCGTATATATTGAGCAAAAACCCAATGGACGCAAGATCGAAGACGTGATCAGCGTTGCGACGGTGCGTGAGCCCTTTGGTAAACGTTTCCAGACCACCGGTCTGGGCTCAATCAACGAGGCTTCACAGTTGTCCCTGTTACTCAGGGCAGGCGCGCTTGCGGCACCCATGGAAATCGTTGAAGAACGCACCGTTGGCCCAAGTCTTGGTGCAGATAATGTCGCCCAGGGCTTCAAATCCGTTGTTATCGGTTTTTCTTTGGTGCTTGTTTTCATGGCCCTTTATTACCGGGTCTTTGGGCTGGTAGCCAACCTGGCGCTGTTTGCCAACCTGGTTCTGCTGGTTTCATTGTTGTCCATGCTGGGTGCAACCCTGACCATGCCGGGTATTGCTGGTATCGTCCTGACCATCGGTATGGCGGTCGATGCCAATGTACTGATATTCGAGCGTATCCGTGAAGAGATTCGCAATGGCAATACACCTCAAGCCAGTATCCGCGCGGGTTATGAAAAAGCATTTTCAACCATTGCGGATGCCAATATCACCACCCTGATCGCGGCATTTGTGTTGTTCCTGTTTGGAACTGGCCCCATCAAAGGTTTCGCGGTTACCCTGTCGCTGGGTATTATCACTTCCATGTTCACGGCAATCATGGGCACACGCGCTGTCGTCAACCTGATTTATGGTGGCAATAAACGTGTCCGTAAGTTGACCATTTAAGGAATCGAGATGAAATTTCTGAACCGTAAGACCAACATCGATTTCATGAGCCGGCGTAATATTGCGCTAATCTTTTCGGCTGTCCTGATTGTTGCTTCCATTGTATCCCTTAGCGTCCGTGGATTGAATTTCGGTCTCGACTTCACTGGTGGTACCTTGATTGAAGTCGCTTACCCCTCGGCACCGGATACGACCGAAGTTCGGGAAAACCTGAGCAGTGCAGGTTTTGATTCCGTGGTACAGACCTTTGGTGCAGCCACCGATATCGTCGTGCGTATCCCACCTTCTGATGTAGAGGAAAGCAATGCAGAATTATCCACCCGTGTACTGGCGGCGCTGAGCCAGGGTGTTGAAGGTGAAATTGAAATGCGCCGGGTTGAATTTGTTGGCCCGCAGGTAGGTGACGAACTGGCAGAGCAGGGCATACTGGCTGTTATATATGCCATGGTAGGGGTTTTTCTGTATGTCATGTTCCGCTTCCAGTGGCGCTTTTCGGTCGGTGCTGTGGCGGCCTTGTTTCATGACATTATCATCAGCATGGGTGTTTTGTCCTTTGTGTACATTGAATTTGATCTGACCGTAGTTGCCGCGATACTGGCGGTTGTGGGTTATTCCTTGAATGACACCATCGTATTGTTTGACCGCATCCGCGAAAACTTTCCGCGTTATCGCAAACGTCAACCGGTTGAAGTGGTCAATACTTCCATCAATGAAACCCTGTCACGTACCTTGATGACATCAACAACCACACTGTTGGTTTTGGGCGCCTTATTTTATTTTGGTGGTGAAATCATTCACGGTTTTGCGTTTACGTTGATCACCGGTGTGGTGGTGGGTACTTACTCATCGATCTATGTTGCAAGTACTGCACTGCTGGCCTTGGGTGTGAGTAAATTTGACCTGATGGAAGTTGAAAAAGAAGGTGCCGCTCTCGACGTAAGACCTTGATGGATTCAGTGCATTTCGACCGGTACTAAACCGGTCGCTACTGCATTTCGAGGTGTGTTTTTAATGCTACTTTTTTGCCTTCGCCCAACGCGGTTCAATCATCTGGCGTAAAGGCGTCATCAGCTTGTAAGGCGCAGCCAGTATCGAGTCTGATTTTTCAACGGCGTCATTGCCTTCGAAATCAGAAACAACACCACCGGCTTCCCTGACCAGCAATGCGCCGGCTGCGACATCCCATGGTTTTAAACCGATTTCAAAATAGGCATCCATGCGTCCCGCAGCCACCCAGGCCAGGTCAAGCGATGCTGCACCATAACGGCGGATATCTTCGATTTTTTTGTACACATCGCTGAAAATACCCGTATAAACACTCATCATGCCGCGTTGGCGGAATGGGAATGCGGTCGCTAGTATGGCGTTATCGAGTGATATACGCGATGAGACGCGGATGCGGGTGTTATTCAAGTGTGCGCCACCACCACGGCTGGCGCTAAACAATTCGTCCCGCATCGGGTCATAGACGACCGCATGTTCGGTGCGGCCTTTGATTTGCAGCGCGATGGAGATGGCAAAATGTGGCATGCCATGCAGATAATTACTGGTGCCGTCGAGCGGATCAATGATCCAGACATATTCACTCTCACCCTGTTCACCACCTTCCTCGCCCAGGATCGCGTGGTCCGGGTGGTAACGCTTGATTTCACGTACAATCTGCTTTTCGCTGGATCTGTCGATTTCAGTGACATAATCATGCCGTGCTTTTTGAGTCACTGGGATACTGGCGACATTGTGGAATTCCTGACGCATCAGGTCACCAGCAATATGGGCAGCATTAATAGCGATATTTAATGTCGGATGAGCCATGGCAACAAAACCTTGAAAGAGTATTAGTTCTATGAACTTGAAGGCGGCACAGGATACCAGAAGCGAAGCGCAGGTGGCAGCACGATTGTCACATATACGCATTGTTTTGATAAATACCAGCCATCCGGGCAATATCGGTGCAAGTGCTAGGGCTATGAAAGTCATGGGCCTGCAACATCTCCACCTGGTTACACCGAAGAACTTTCCCTGCGCGGAAGCGACCGCGATGGCCTCTGGTGCGGATGATCTGCTTGAACGTGCAGTATTACATGACTCATTGGAATCAGCGCTTGATGGTTGCTCACTGGTGCTGGGAACCAGTGCTCGCATGCGCAGCCTGCCCATGCCTCAAATGGACCTTCGCAGTGCAGCCAAAAGCGCACTAAGCGAACATGAAGGCCAACACATTGCGATTATTTTCGGGCAAGAGCGAGCCGGACTCACCAATGATGAAATCCATCGTTGTCACCAATTGGTACATGTTGATACCAACCCGGATTATAGTTCGTTGAATCTCTCGCAAGCCGTGCAGGTCATGGCTTATGAATTGCGTATGGCCGTTATTGGTGGCGCGGGTAACACCATTGCGCCTTCAGACTGGGTGCCCGTGGATGCCGGACAAATGGAAATGTTTTTTGTTCACCTCGAGCAGACATTGCTGGACATCAAGTTTATGAACCCGGAGCAGCCCAAGCGGCTGATGGCACGTATGCGTAGATTATTCAATCGTGCCCGGCCTGATCAGAATGAAATTAATATTCTGCGTGGCATATTGACCGCCACGCAACAAACGGCACAAAAGCATGACAACTGAATTGACAGAAGAACTGCATACCTGGATGGCCTCCGGGCGGACTGCCAGTGTTGATGACACGCATGTCTGGTACCGGGTTGAGGGCAAGGGTCCATGGCTGGTCTGTTTTCACGGGTTTCCAACCAGCAGTTGGGATTGGCACCGCTTACTGCCGTTATTGACACCACATTTTCGTGTACTAGTGTTCGATTTCCCCGGTTATGGTTTGTCTGAAAAAGCACCGGAGCGGGATTATTCCCTACTCCGCCAAATGGATGCGGTTGAAGCACTTTTGCAATTGCTCGGTATCAGCGAATTTGACCTGTTGGCGCACGATATGGGCGCCAGTGTCGCTTGTGAGCTGCTTTACCGTTTGCAGGAATCCCAAACCGCATTACATCTGCGCAGCCTTACTCTATTAAATGCCGGTATCTACATGGATATGCACCAGCCTTTACTGACCCAGCGTCTACTACGCACGCCGGTGTTGGGCGAAGTGGTTGCACGCTTGAGCAGCTACCGTGTATTCCGGCACCAATATCCGCAGGTTTATGCCTTGCCTGGTAGTTTTGATGAGCAGCATTACCGTCAACAATGGTCATTGATGTTAAATAACAACGGTCGGCAAACCCTGGCCAAAATTGCTGTTTACATGCGTGAGCGCAGACGTTATGGCAGACGTTGGCTGCAGCCGTTACATCATGCACGCTTACCACTCAAGCTGATTTGGGGCCGTCTGGACCCCATTGCTGTGTATGCGATTGCAAAAAAGTTGTGTGAACATAATTCCCACATCCATCTGGAGACCTTGGATAACGTCGGTCATTACCCTCAATTAGAGGCGGCTGATCGGATAGCCGTTGGTATATTGCGGTCGGGCATTGATAGACAAACAGGGACAGCCTGAACTAAGTTATTGACTTAGTTCAGGCTGACCCCGTTTAGCGCCATTTTGATTTATGCCTTACTATAACTTATGATCAGCGAGGAGATTCAGGCCCGAAACGATTATAGTCCAGAATAAACCGATAACTCTTTGAGCAATATTTGCTCATTTGAGTTATCAATTAATAAAGGATCACGTCATGCACAAAAAATCAAAATCCCGTAACACCTTCAACATCACCACATTGTTATTGCTGCTGTTTCTGCTTTCAAACGTTCAAAGCGCTCAGGCCGATATAGTTTGGAACTGGAGCTTTGGTACCGAAAGTGGATCTTTTACCACCACCGGAAATGCGGCTGATCTTGCGGGCCCAGCAAACTTTATAATCGGTGATTTCCAGGTCAGCAATTCATCTATTGCAAGCAATATTGGTGCAAGCTATTTTTCCAGCCAGCCAGATCAGGGCCTTCTCTGGGACGGTTCACAGATAACGCAGTTCTATCGCAGCAGTGGCGTTTTCACCAATGGTTCCAATTTTTTTAACACCAATTTACTACACTCGTATAGCTTGTGGGTGGAAGCAGGCGCAATTATCGGGGAGTTAGATGATGCAACCGAAGCCTCTATTATCAGTCAGGAAGCGACAGTTACGCCTTCTGCCACACCGATAGGCCTACCCAGCTTGTCGCGCTTCGGACAATTATTGGCAATAACTTTGCTGCTCCTGACTGGTTTGCTTGGTTTTCGCCGTTGGAGTGTGTGAATACCAGTGTCTGATTGAATAACATCAAACCGATCTTATTGTTGATAAACGGGACGAGTGAAAATATCAGCATAAGGGAACCATAGTTCGTTATTGAGCAACGAGCACTCAGGCTGGCCACGGTTGGTCGGGATAGTTGGTCGGGGTCAGACCAGTTGGCCGGGGTCAGACTCAAATGCACGTTAGTCAGTATGATAATTGACGTGAGTACGATGTATTTGAATCTGACCCTTATGCCCCTGACTTGCCGCATTTGAGTCTGACTTCCGACTTGGCTCGCTCACAAATAATCTGGTCGTATCACGCCGGGTAGTACATCGGGCGCATCCAAGGGATCTCCGACGCTCAGTTCCAAGGGTACAACACCCGCCCATACCGGTGTATTTAGGTCAGATTTACTATCATGGGGCGGTCCCGTGCGGCATTTGCTGCTGTATGTTTCAATGGGCAACGCCAGTACGCTGGTGGCGTTGAGTTCCTTTTTGGTGGATTTTCTCAGATCAGCCCTGCGACCGGGCATCAGGTGATCGACAAGCACCTGGATAGTGCGTCGTTTTTCGTCGACATCGGTAATCGGCCGGGCAATTCCAAAAACCATGACCGAGCGGTAATTCATTGATGAGTTGAAGCTGGATCTGGCGTAAACAAGACCGTCAAAATGGGTTATGGTGGCGCAACAACGTAAGCCCGAGGCCAGGTTTTTAACCAGACGACTGGCGATTGAACCATGAATTAATAATTGTTCACCCATACGCGCATAGGCCATGGGTACGACATAAGGTTGATCGTCAAGTGTAAATCCAACATGACAAATCTTGCCAGCATCGAGTATATCGCAGGCGAGTTTGAAGTCATGATTGCCACGGTCGGGCGCGCGTTCAAATTTTGTGTCAGCTTTTTGTGTCATCCGGGTCTCTTTGTATAGAAGTTGCGATGGCCGACATGCTACCTTGTCACACGGGCTAATGTATATGGGTCAGACAGGCCGGGGTCGGACTCAAATGCACGTCACCCGGTGCGATTATCGACGAAAGTGCGATGCATTTGAATCTGACCCCTTAACGCCGGACAAAAAAATGAACTCAGATACACAAGCCGGAAAAACTGACGACGGAAATTGGTACCACAAGGTTTGGAAGGTGGTATCAGAGATACCGTCAGGTCATGTGCTGACGTATGGGGAAGTTGCCCGTTTGTCTGGCATGCCACGGGCGGCACGTCGTGTTAGCCAGGCTCTCAGACGGGCGCCGCGAAGCATGGATTTACCTTGGCACAGGGTCATTAACGCGCAAGGAAAAATTTCCTTTGCTGAAGATTCCAACCCCTGGCAAAAACAAAAAGATAAACTTGAGGCCGAGGGTGTTGTTTTCTTGAACGGTAAAATAGATCTTGATTTTTTTGGTTACCGTGGTGCGGTGGACCGTCTGTTGTGGGGTGATGATCTTTAATGATTAAAAAATTTAAATCCAGCTGGAAAAAACTACGGAGTCATTTCTGGGGCTCGTTGGTGCTGGATGTCGTATTAATTATTACGGCTTTTCTACTGGTCAGTTTATGGCAGGTACGGGACCTGCCGGATGATGACCATACACCGCCATTGGAGCTTGCCTGGCTGGATGACATGCAGGCGGACTCTGTAATGGTTTCCGGGCAAGTGGGTGTCGTCTACTTTTTCGCGCCGTGGTGTTTTTACTGTCGCAACAGCATCGATAATCTGGATGAACTTGTCAGCAGTGGCAAGCTGTCCTGGGCGAGGACGGTGGCGCTGGATTATAGCGACCTTGATGAAGTTCGTGAGTTTATCAAGCAGACCGGTGTTCATTTACCAGTATTACTGGGTAATCCGCAGACCTCCAGCGATTGGCAGGTACGTGGTTTTCCTACTTATTTTGTGATTGACGGTGACGGTAAGATTGTAAGCCGATCGGTGGGTTATTCGACCAAAGTTGGTCTGGCTGCCAGGGTTTGGATGAACCAGAAGTAAGCTTTCGGGCTAAGTCAGCGCCTGGGATGACAATTATGCATTCTGTGGTTATTTTGACGCACTCGGATCATGGCACGGGGGTGGGAAGCTACTGCTGAGACCTTCACCGACACGGATGTCGGTGATGAGCGTACAAGGATGTATTCACAGCGCGTCTCAGCAGTAGCTTCCCACCCCCGTGTTAGCCACCCGCCTGTCAGCCCAATAACCCCAAAGCTTTGGCATGGTATCTCAGGTGATCATCAATAAAGCTGGTAACGAAGTAATAACCATGGCCATAGCCATGTTGCATACGTACCTCCAGCGGGTGGTGAGTGCAGATACAGGCCTGCTCCAGACTTCCGGGTTTCAGCTCCTCGCCAAGATATTCATCTTCAAGACCCTGGTCGATCAGGATGGGTAACTGTTTTTCAACCGTACAGACCAGTTGTGTGGCATCCCAGTCACGCCATTCGTTACGGTCGTCACCCAGGTAGTGACTGAAGGCCTTGACACCCCAGGACGTTTCCGAGGGGTGGCAAATTGGTGCGAAGGCGGATGCTGACTGGTAGCGGTCTGGATCTTTCAATGCACACATCAAAGCGCCATGACCACCCATGGAGTGACCACTGACACTGCGTTGGTCCGTAACCGGAAACTCTGTTTCGATCAGCGCGGGTAACTCCTGCTTGACGTAATCATACATGTGGTAGTGATCAGACCAGGGCGCATGGGTGGCGTTGACATAAAAGCCGGCACCGGAGCCAAAATCCCAGTTTTCGTGTTCACCGGGCAAGTCAGTGCCCCGGGGGCTGGTATCCGGGCATACAATGGCGAGGCCGAGCTGTGCTGCCATACGTTGCGCGCCGGCTTTGAGGGCGAAATTTTCATCAGTACAGGTGAGACCGGAAAGCCAGTACAAAACCGGTACTGGCCCAGTCTCGGCTTGTGGCGGCAGGAACAGACCAAAAGTCATTTCACAATTCAGTACTTCTGATTGATGTTGTAGACGTATCTGTTGACCGCTATGCACGCGGCTGCGTGAAAGCTCCTTAATTGCTGTCATCTACCTTCCCCTGCAAGAGGTCGACCGAGTGCAAATTTTCGTCAAGCTGCACCAGTACTATATATTTATAAGTTTTTTATTTAATTATTGCCCATTATAGCCTGTGATTAATCCCATAATGGTGTTATCTCCAGTAGAATAAATTCATTGTTATCCGGCTGGGTATTGCTGTTATCGCGTGCCTGGCCAAAGGGGTAGTTGTTGTCATTCACGATTCCCACGGTTGTACGGTTCAGAACGACCAGGCCTTCTATGGTCCAAAACGGGAACGAAAATTGTGACTCGCCGTCCCGGTTCAGGTCATGTGGGTCTTTGATCTCCAGCAGGTCGACAAGCAAGGTCTTGATCAAAAAACCGTCTGCGTCCAACTGTTTAAAATCAACCTTGTAAATCTTCTTGATAAGCGCATTTTCACCTTGCTTCGAATCACGTTCAATAACCAGGCCCTGGGTTTTTGAATACAACGTGAAATCTCCGATGGCAGTAGCGCCGTTATCAAGGCGGTAACGGTAGCTGGGCTGGTTGGCATGGTTGTTGAAGAAGACTTGTTGCTCCAGATCAAATGTATAAATATTAAGACCGGCTTCTGTATCCTTCAAGCCGCCTTCCAGCATGGGGTAGAGCCATTTGCCATCAGGTGAGATTGCCATTCCCTCAAAACCGCGTGAGCGGGGCAGGGTAGCCGGCTCGTCGGATGGGTTGTCCACAGAAGCCAGACCATCCAGCTTGAAAGGGGGTGCCAGCAGAGTGCCTTTTGTATTCAGGTGCAGTAATGACGGATTGAACTCTTCACCAATCCAAAAACTGCCATCAGCCGCTCTGCGGAAGGATTCAGGATCAAGATCCGCGCCGGTCAGCTGACGACTTGCTTTGTGGATAACAGGGTATGGCAGGTGATGCTGAGGATCGCTGAGATGAGTGATCTCAGTGACCTGGATGTTTCCGGTGCCACCGTTGGCGGTCCGAAAATCCGGCACGATCTGGTAAATACTCAGAAGGTAGTCGAAAGAGTTATCCCGGCGGCCAAAACCATTGTCGCTGAGGGCGAAATACGAACCGTTTTCACCGATTAGCAAGGCGGAGAAACCCTGTACAGGCTGCTGGTCTTTAAACGGTGGTTGGCGTTCGTTGCTGGCTTCAATCAACTGTCCGGAACTTGGTCCGGGTGTAAAAGTATCAGCTGGCAGCGTTGCAAAGCCGATTAATGTTGCAGCCTGCGAAATCGCCGTTGTTTGTGATAGTAACAGCAGTATTAACCAGCGCAGTGTGTTCCGGCCAGGGCGCTTTGAATGCTTGGACAGGCTTTTAGCTGTGCGCAATGGGCTTGTCAGTGAATAGATAATCCTTGAGTTCATGATCCATGCCGGCATCGTGTCTGCGGATCCATTCCAACACCATCGCGGCGTGTTCTTTCTCCTCGTCTCGATTGTGTGCAAGGATAGCCCGTAATTCAGCGTCCTTGCAGGCATCAACACGTTGGTTGTACCAGTCTATAGCCTCGAGTTCTTCCATCAACGAAGTGATGGCGCGATGCATATCACGGGTTTCATCGCTGAGTTCCGCAATCGGTTCGTGATAGCCCTCATTCGACATGTTGTTCTCCTGTCGTTGGTTTTAAGGTTCAGGACGTTACCTGATGAAGGTGTACATCCGTTTGCGGGTACGGCAGGTTGCAACCGGCGGCTTCGAGTTCAAGCTTGAAGCTTTCAAGTAAATCACCGTAGACCGTCCAGTAATCTGATGTTTTGACCCATGGCCGGACCACAAAATCAACACTGCTGTCACCCAGGTTGGAGACAAAAATATTGGTTTTTGGTTCGTCCATAATCAATGGGTGGGCCGCACAGGTGCGGGTCAGGACATCACGTACAACTTTGAGGTCATCGTCATATCCGACACCCATGACAAGATCAATACGACGTGTGTCATGGACCGAATAATTGGTGATCGTGCCGCTGCCGACGATGCCATTGGGGATGATGACCTGCTTATTGTCGCCGGTCTTTAAAATGGTACTGAAGATACGAATTTCCTCAACCGAGCCGGATACGCCGCCTACTTCAACAAAATCACCTTTTTTGAAAGGCTGAAACAAAACCAGCATCACGCCCTGGGCAAAGTTGGACAAGGAATCTTTCAGTGCCAGTCCGATGGCCAGACCGGCGGCGCCAACAATGGCCGCGACCGAGGTTACAGGTACACCCATGGTGTTCAACGAAGTGATGATGACCACGGTCATCAACATGGCGTACATCACCTGTGCAAGGAAGTTGATTAATGTCTCTTCCATATCGCGTTTGAGCATCAGGGTACGGATCACGCCTGTTACCTTTTTTGCCAGCCAGCGACCCACTATGAACACAGCCACTGCAATGGCGAGCGAAATCAACCACGAAGTTATAGCCTTGTTGTTTACCAGGTAATCAAGAAAATCTTTGACCATATCCATGGTTTACTCCTCACTTGCTATCATTAAAGGTACGACGGCCTAGCCCGAACATTTCACCAAGGCGGACGATAGAGTCGTATATTTCATGTGAATCAAATGATTATGAGTGTACATAGTGATTCTCGAAAAATACACTTTGTCCTATCCGGTTTTGCACAGCATCTGGCTTCACATTTCGGCAAATCCTACTCAAACCATAGCTTTTGCTATAGTTTTTCGAACGATTCACCAAACTGTTTCGCCAGCTACCGCGCAATTCCCGAATCCTTGGTGAAATGTCCGGCCTAGGCAAAATCACCATTTGATTCAAGTGCCTGTTCCATGCGATCTGCCATCGGTGCCATATGGCTGATCACGTATTCCAGCTCTTCACTATTCAATGAATTATAGGCCAGGTTTGCACACATTTTGATGTAGGCTGTGCCCTCGAGATCACCGACTGCCAGGTATCCAACCCGGAGAATCAGGTTGATGCGTAAACATTTCTCCGCATCAAAGGCAGCCAACGGGCAGACCAGTGTTTCGACCCGCAAATAACGTCGGTTATCGGAGGCTTTCAGCTCCGCGAGAAAAACACTTTGTTTTCTGTCATTGTCTTTAATCGGACATTCAAATCCGAGTTGGAACGGCTCGTCAATGAACAGCTGGTGATTATCAATAATATGTTGTCTTACTTCGGCAAAAGTTTCCATGGGACCCTCCTTATTTTGGTGCCAGTCTGGCAGCACCATCCAGACGGATGGTCTCACCATTAATATATCCATTCTCCATGATATGCGCGACCAATTCAGCAAATTCTTCCGGTTTGCCTAAACGACTGGGAAATGGAACCGATGCGCCCAGTGATTCCTGTACGTGTTCTGGCATACCGTCAGCCATCGGTGTCAGGAATATACCGGGTGCGACGGTATTTACACGTACACCAATACGGGCAAATTCCCGTGCGATCGGTAATGTCATGCCGACGATTCCAGCTTTGGAAGCGGAATACGCTGCCTGACCGATCTGGCCCTCATAGGCAGCGACAGAAGCGGTGCTGATAATCACACCACGTTGGCCATCTGCATCAGGCGGGTTAGATCCCATCACCGCGCCAGCGGCCTTGATGACATTGAAACTGCCGATCAGATTGATCTGGATCGCTTTAGCAAAAAAATCCAGTGCCATCGGCGCTTCCCGGCCAAGTACACGACCAGCGCCGATAACACCCGCACAATTGACTGCGACATTGATCAGGCCCATGTGATCAACCGCCAGGGCAATGGCATCGATAACACCCTGTTCGCTGGTGACGTCGGTTCGAACATAGCTCACGGCGCCGCCTAATTCAGTTTCTACATCTGCACCGGCGCTGTCGTTGATATCCAGTAACACCGCCTGACCGCCGCTGGCGACCACTTTACGTGCCACGGCCAGTCCCAATCCAGAGACGCCGCCGGTTATCAGTGCTTTAACTTCATTCAATTGCATGGTGAATACTCCTGTTTGTTTGATTCAGTGCAAGACCCACTTTGCTGTTATTGGGGCGTTGCAGTTGTTTTGAAATCCAGTCACCGGTAATGGACAGGCTATTAAGGTCGATACCGGTGGCAAGTCCCAGACCGTGCAGCATATACACCACATCCTCGCTGGCCACATTGCCACTGGCGCCATTCGCATATGGGCAGCCACCCAATCCGGAAACAGATGAGTCTACCGTGCGGACTCCGGCATCAAGGCAAGCAAGGATATTGGCCAGGGCCTGCCCATAAGTATCATGGAAATGTACCGCCAGTTGTGTGACAGGCACTACTGAACTGACGCTTTTGACCAAAGCATTTGCGAGTGCAGGTGTGCCGACACCGATGGTGTCCCCAAGGGATATTTCATCACAACCCAGTCGCATCAGCTGTGCACAAACCGCCGTCACTGCGTTGGCATCAATGACACCTTCATAAGGGCAACCGAGCACACAGGAAATATAACCACGAACCCGAATGCCAGTCGCTTTAGCCTGTTCTGTCACCGCTTCAAGCCGGCTGATGGATTCAGTGATACTACAATTGGTGTTGCGTTCGCTAAAGCTCTCTGAGGCCGCCGTAAACACGGCAATCTCTTTTGCACCGGCCTTGATCGCTCGTTCAAAGCCTGTCAGGTTGGGAACCAATACCGGGTAGCGTGTGCCAGGCAGGATGGTCAGACCGGTGATCACAGATTCTGTGTCAGCCATTTGCGGAACCCACTTCGGGCTGACAAAACTGCCTGCCTCAATCACTGGGACACCACAATTAGCAAGCTGCTCGATTAGTTCTACTTTTGTGCTTGCAGGCAGGATGTTTGTTTCATTTTGCAAGCCATCACGAGGACCAACTTCGACCACTGTGACAAAATCACTCCTTTCAGAGCTCACTTAGTGTCGATCCATTCGGGGTTGCGTTTATCAAGGAAAGCTGACAGCCCCTCTTGTCCTTCAGCGGAAACCCGCAGCCTTGCAATCAGTTTGCTGGTGATCGCATCTATACCTTTTTGCTCTTTTGCGTTGTGACCAGCAACCGTAAAGACCAATTGTTTGCAATGAGCGATGGCTAATGGTCCGCCTTTGAGTAACTGTAAGGTCATCTCTTCAACGGCCTGGTCGAGTTGATCGGTTGTTACATATTGCTGAATCAGACCAATCTGTTGCGCTTGTTGACTACCAAAACGTTCGCCAGTGAGGAAGTAACGTCGTGCATTGTGTTCACCGATACAGCGTATGACATAAGGTGAAATAACGGCAGGTGCGAGACCCAGGCGTGCTTCAGTCAGACCAAAACGGGCGTTATCAACAGCAATGCTGATATCACAGGCCGCTATGAGACCAAGTCCACCACCGAACGCTGCGCCGTTGATCCTGGCAATGGTTGGCTTTGAGAGATAGTTCAGGCTACGCATCAGCGTCGCAAGTTCGAGTGCGTCACGTTCATTATCTGCCAGGTCGGCTTCTACCAAGCTGCGCATCCAGTGCATATCAGCGCCAGCGGAAAAACATGAGCCCGTACCGGTGATAACGACGATCCTGACGCTATCGTCCTGATCTGCCAGCTTCAGTGCCCTGGTCAGTTCACGAATCATGACCGCATCAAATGCGTTATGCACCTGCGGCCGGTTCATGTTTAAGGTCAGGACACCTCGGTTGTCGGTGCTACTTATCAGGGTCTGCATGAAGATATGCTCCGCGTATTTTGAACGCTACATTCTGAATATGCCGTGTTTACCTCGTTTGATCGGTGCATTCATGGCTGCCGACAACGCGAGTCCCAGTACGTGACGTGTATCAATGGGGTCGATAACGCCATCATCCCATAGACGTGCGGTCGCGTGGTAGGGGTGACCTTCTTTATCATAGTTGTCACGGATCGGCTTTTTAAATGCCTCTTCATCTTCAGTCGACCAGTCATTGCCGGCCGCCTCAAGTGCATCCCGGCGGATGGTAGCCAGCACCGACGAGGCCTGCTCGCCACCCATGACCGAAATACGCGCATTAGGCCACATCCAAATCATCCTTGGTTGGTAGGCGCGTCCACACATGGCGTAGTTGCCCGCACCGAAAGAGCCGCCAATGATGACCGTAAATTTGGGTACGTGGGAGGTGGCAACAGCTGTTACCATTTTAGCTCCATCCTTTGCAATTCCGGAATTTTCGACCGCCTTTCCAACCATAAATCCAGTAACATTTTGTAGGAATATCAATGGAATATTACGTTTATTGCAGATTTGTATGAAATGTGTTCCTTTCAATGCGCTATCTGAAAACAGAATACCGTTGTTGGCAACTATGCCAACCGGATAGCCATGCAGACGGGCAAAACCACAGACCAGGGTTTTGCCATAACGGGCTTTGAATTCATGAAATTCACTTCCGTCAATAAGTCGGGTTATGATTTCACGCACCTTGTAAGGGTAGCGCGTATCGCGTGAAACAATGCCGTAGATCTCCTCGACCGGATAAGCCG
Source organism: Gammaproteobacteria bacterium (assembly GCA_021772935.1). GTDB lineage: Bacteria > Pseudomonadota > Gammaproteobacteria > Xanthomonadales > SZUA-36 > SZUA-36. The sequence continues at coordinate 100,526 of JAJFLA010000005.1, read as the reverse complement.
GGCTGATCGATTTCTGCATTTCCAGCGGGTTATTTTTTTGACGATTCAAATAGGTAACGGCTTCACGCGCAAGTTGAAGTGCGTGTGCATCATCCATCGCAAAATGGTCGGTGACACCCGATTTAGTGCAATGTACTTCTGCACCACCCAGGGATTCTGCATCGACAATTTCACCTGTAGCCGCTTTCACCAGTGGTGGTCCACCGAGGAAGATAGTGCCCTGATTCTTGACGATGATGGATTCGTCACTCATGGCGGGGACGTAAGCACCGCCCGCAGTGCAAGAACCCATTACCACGCCGATTTGCGGAATATTGGCGGCTGACAGATGGGCCTGGTTATAAAAGATCCGGCCAAAATGTTCTCGATCCGGAAATACCTCGTCCTGCAACGGCAGGAAAGCCCCACCGGAATCAACCAGGTAAATACAAGGCAGATGGTTTTCCAGCGCGATTTCCTGGGCACGAAGATGCTTTTTCACCGTCATTGGTAAGTAACTACCACCCTTGACGGTTGCATCGTTGGCAATAATGACCACTTCCTGATCGCTGACACGACCGATTCCGGTGATGATGCCGGCTGCAGGTGCCTTTGAGTCATACATGCCATGCGCAGCCATTGGCGAGAGTTCCAAAAACGAAGTGCCGGGATCGATCAATTGTTTGATACGTTCGCGTGGCAGCATTTTGCCGCGTTGCGTGTGCTTCTTACAGGCTTTTACACCACCACCCAGTTCGACCTGGTCCAGCTGCTTTTGCAAATCAGCAACCAGTTCGCGCATATGTGCATCATTGGCAACAAAGTCTTTGCTGTTGGTGTCTATCTGCGATTTTATGATTGCCATGAGTTGATCGTCTCTGATTTATTCTGGCAGTTCAATGGCAATAGCAGTTGCTTCACCACCACCGATACATAGGGCAGCTACACCCTTTTTAAGTCCGCGTTGTTGCAGTGCGTTAATTAATGTCACCACAATGCGGGCACCGGATGCACCGATGGGGTGACCCAAGGCACAGGCGCCACCGTTAACATTCATTTTGGAGTGCTCAATGTTGAGTTCGTGCATGGCTGCCATGGTTACCGTCGCAAAAGCCTCGTTGACCTCAAACAGATCCACATCATCAGTGTTCCAGCCAGCCTTGTTCAATACCTGTTCAATCGCACCGATAGGGGCGGTGGTAAACCATTCGGGATCCTGTGAGAAAGTTGCATGGGCAACAATAGTAGCCAGCGGTGTAAGGCCCATATCAGCGGCCTTTTGTGCAGACATCATGACCGTGGCTGCAGCACCATCGGAAATCTTTGAAGAAGTGGCGGCGGTAACCGTGCCATCCTTTTTGAATGCAGCTCGCAGGGTCGGAATTTTCTCCAGGTTGCAGGAAGGCGGGTCCTGGTCTTTGCTGACCACGGTTTCACCACGACGGGACTTGACCGTAACTGGGGTAATTTCCGCGTCAAATTCACTCTCCATGGCATCAAGTGAACGCTTGATTGAAGTGATTGAGAAAGCATCCTGCTGTTCCCGTGTGAACGCATATTTTTCTGCACAGCGTTCGCCAAAAACCCCCATCATCAACTTGTCATCGGGGTTTTGCAGACCATCGAAGAACATGTGGTCGAGGACCTCGCCATGACCCATGCGATAACCACCACGGGCTTTCGGCAGCAGGTAGGGTGCAAGTGTCATGTTTTCCATACCACCTGCCACAACGATGTTTGATGAGCCCGCGAGAATTTGATCATGACCAATCTGCATGGTTTTCATGGCAGAACCACAGGCTTTGTTAATGGTAACTGCACCGGCAGAGGTTGGAATGCCTGCTTTGCGTGCAGCAATACGAGCAGGTGCCTGACCGACACCAGCCGCCAGTACACAGCCCATCAGAACATCATCGACAGCTTCCGGCTTCAGACCAGCCTGTTCGATAGCACCGCGAATAGCCGCGGCACCGAGTTCGTCAGCGGGAACCGTGGAAAACTGGCCCTGAAAAGAGCCGATAGGGGTGCGCTTGGCACCGACAATGACGACTTTGTTATTCATTTTGATAAAAACTCCATAAAAGTATTGGGTGATTATTTTATAGGCAGGGGATCAGACCGGTTACAGCGATACCAGTTCGCGACCGATCAGCATTCTCCGAATCTCGTTGGTGCCGGCTCCAATTTCATATAGCTTGGCATCACGCAATATACGCCCTGCCGGGTATTGATTGATATAGCCATTGGCGCCCAGTGCCTGGATCGCCTCCAGAGCGACTTTTATGGCGCTGCTGGATGCATGTAACAGGCAGGCCGCCGGGTCGATACGCGACCGTTTTCCCGCATCATAGTCTTCTGCGATCCGGTAAACATACGCACGTGACGACTGCAGGGCTGTGTACATATCCGCCAGCTTGGCTTGCATGATGCCGAATGAGCCAATCGCGCGGTCAAATTGTTTGCGTTCTCGCATATACGGGATCACCAGATCGAGACAGGCTTGCATCAGACCCAGGGGACCACCAGATAATACCAGGCGTTCTGTATTCAGACCGCCCATTAACAGTTTTACGCCCCGGTTGATTTTGCCAATGACGTTTTCAAGCGGAATTTTACAATTTTCAAAGACCAACTCGCAGGTATTCGAGCCGCGCATGCCAAACTTATCCAGTTTTTGCGCCGTACTAAAGCCGGGCATACCTTTTTCGACGAGGAAACCGGTCATCGTAGACGAACCTGCTTCTTTAGCTGCTGTACGCATATAGACAATCAGCACGTCGGCCTCCGGTCCATTGGTAATCCACATTTTGGAACCGTTGGTCAGCCAGTGGTCACCCTGCAGTTCTGCACGACAGCTCATTGAGCCAACCACATCGGAACCAGCACCGGATTCCGACATTGCCAGTGCACCGACCAGTTTACCGCTGCACAAACCGGGCAAATATTTCTGACGTTGGCTTTCGGAGCCATTTTTATTCAGGTTATCCATGCACAGATTGCTGTTGGCACCATATGACAAACCAACCGAGCCTGAGGCCCGGGAGATTTCTTCCATGGCAACCACGTGCGCAAGGTAACCCAAGTCAGAGCCGCCCAGTGATTCCGGTATGGTCATACCGAGTAAGCCCAACTCACCCAACTTGGGCCATAAATCCTGGGGGAAGGTATTACTCCTATCGATTTCTTCAGCGCGAGGCGTGATTTCCTGTTCAGCGAACCGCCGTACGGTTTCGCGTAGCAGTTCCAGCTCTTCATTCAATGGCATTTGTACATGCATGTTTTTACAGATTCCTGGTATTTATTGGTTACCGTTGTTTCGTTCACGCCCTGGGAAGCGATGTGGCTTACCCATATGCGGTAATTTTAGCTTACCGATAATTTCGATACGCTCTTCAGCCATGCGGTCAGCCGCTTTGTAGCTGGGAATGTTGTCCCGGTCGGCGATACTGAATATCTTCATCAGATTGTAATAGATAGTACGGGTCATGCGCAGTGCACGTTCCTCGTTCCAGCCTTCAAACTCAATCGAGACATTCATCAAGCCACCCGCATTTACAGCATAGTCGGGCGCATACAAAATATCTCGCGCTGCCAGTTGATCACCGGATTCTTCCGTTGCCAACTGGTTATTAGCAGCACCGGCAACAACTTTGAACTTGAAGCGTGGGATGGTTTCTTCATTGACAACTGCACCCAATGCACAAGGGCTGAATACATCGGCATCGACATCGTAGATTTCGTCGAGACCGACAGCCTCTGCTCCCAAGTCCACGGCCTTGGCCACGGCGTCTTCGTTGAAGTCGGTAACAAATACCTTGGCGCCGGCCTCACGGAGCAATTTCACCAGGTGGAAACCAACATGGCCGGCGCCCTGGACAGCAAAGCTGTATTGACCCACTTCCTGATTGCCAAATTTCCATTGCAGCGCCGCCTTGATACCCTGGAGGGTGCCATAAGCGGTATAAGGTGAGGGGTCACCGGAACCACCGTGTACCTGGTGCACACCGACGACATTATTAGTTTCCTGAAAAAGGAACTCCATGTCGTTCACATCGATACCGACATCCTCTGCAGTAATGTAACGGCCATGCAGGCTATCAATAAAACGTCCGAAAGCCCGGAATAACGCTTCCGATTTGTCTTGCCTCGGATCACCGATGATGACCGCTTTGCCACCACCCAGGTTCAGGCCGGATACGGCGGCCTTGTAGGTCATACCACGAGACAAACGTAGCACATCGTCCAGTGCCTCCTGCTCTGAGCCATAAGGCCACATCCGCAGCCCGCCCAGGGCAGGGCCGAGTACGGTGTTGTGAATGGCGATGATGGCTTTGAGATCTGCGTCCTGGTTATTGCAGAATATGACCTGTTCATGTTCGGTGACTTCAATCGCTTCGAAAATTCCCATTAGATGATCCTCCAGGAATCAATTTCATTTGGAAATGGTCATGCAAACCAAGCTTGAATTCCAAGTCTTTGCATAACACGAAATTTGGTCTATTAGACTGCCCGACAGCCTGCCGGAATCAGCCGTTCATTGTACCTCATTACTGTTTTATAGGCACCTCGTCGCGATTGAAAATCCACCGTATTAAACGTTGGATTAGGATATTGGCAGCCAAACAGATTTGAGAAAAAACAAAATAATGGTTGACAGGGCTTTTTTAGAATGGGATAAAGCCAGCATGTCCAAGCAATTGCAACAACTCGACAAACGTTTACGCACAGCAAGCCGCGAGGCCTGCGTCGCTGTTCGCCTTGTCCCGTTGAAAGCAATGGCTCTGCTTCTAGTGCTAGTGATTATTCCAACAACCAGTGGGGTAGCTTTGATCGCCTAGAAGACCAGAAACAAGATCAGCAAAACCCCGCAACCGAAAGGAAGCGGGGTTTTTTTTTATCAGTGGAATGACTGGAACCGATTCGAACAATGAACCTGGAGGAAGTAAACGAATGAAGTTATTTACCGAAGAAGATGTAAAGCGCGATGCCCTACAAGGGAAAACTATTGCCGTGTTGGGTTATGGTAGCCAGGGCAAGGCCCATGCCCAAAACCTGCGTGATAGTGGTTACACAGTGATCATCGGTGCCCGCCCCGGCGGACCTTCTGCACAGGATGCTGCCGACAGTGGGTTTGAAGTGTTGACATTTGATCAGGCAGCCGAACGTGCGCAGCTTATCTGCATGTTGATGCCGGATATGGCACAACCGCAAATTTTCGAAGACATCAAGGACAAGCTCAAAGACGGCGATGCATTGCTGTTTGCACACGGTTTCAATGTTCATTTTGGAGCAATTACGCCGCCGCAATCCGTGGACGTGATCATGGTTGCGCCCAAGTCACCGGGTGACCTGGTCCGTCGCCAGTACCAGCAGGGCCGAGGTGTGCCGTGTCTGCGTGCGGTACACCAGGATGCCAGCGGTGAAGCTGCCGAGCGTGCACTGAGCTATGCGCACGGTCTTGGTGGTACACGGGCCGGTGTTTTGGACACCACCTTTGCAGAAGAAACCGAAACCGATCTGTTTGGAGAGCAGGCGGTCTTGTGTGGTGGTGCCAGCCAGCTGGTGATCCATGGCTTTGAGACCCTGGTGGAAGCAGGTTACCAGCCGGAAGCAGCCTATTTTGAATGTCTGCATGAGCTGAAGTTGATTGTTGATCTGATGTACGAAGGTGGTGTCGACAAGATGTATGAATTCATCTCTGATACGGCATCCTATGGTGATTTGGTATCCGGCCCACGCATCCTTGATGAATCCGTCAAGGATCGCATGCGGGAGGTTCTGAAAGACATCCAGGATGGTAGTTTTGCGCGTCAGTGGATGGATGAATACAAATCCGGCTCTAACAACTACAAGGCCATGTTGGCCAAGCGTCGTGCGCACCCGATTGAAACCACTGGTCGCAAGCTTAGAGAACGCATGAGCTGGATCGCCAAGTCAAAAAAGGCCCGTGCGGCCTGAGGTAAGTCTGAATGAATCCATCTACACATATCGCGCCCGCATTACGTAGCGGGTCACAGATACTCATCGAGGCACTCGAACGCAACGGTGTGAAGCAAATCTTTGGCTATCCGGGTGGCACCATCATGCCCGTGTACGACGCACTGGTCGGTTCTGGCTTACGGCATTATTTATGTCGGCACGAACAGGGTGCTGCACTCGCAGCGGATGCCTATGGCCGGGTTACCAGAAAGGCAGGCGTGTGTATGGCGACTTCTGGTCCCGGTGCGACTAACCTGGTTACGGGCATTGCCAACGCGTTTATGGATTCAGTACCCATGGTCGTTATCACCGGACAGGTACCGACAGCCTTGCAGGGCACCGACGCTTTCCAGGAAGTGGATATTTTCGGTATCACACTGCCGATTGTGAAACATAGCTATATTGTGCGAAGCGTCGCCGATATTCCGCGTATTGTGAACGAGGCATTTCAGCTCGCACAAGGTGGTCGTCCGGGTCCTGTGCTGATCGATTTCCCTAAAGATATTTCAACGGGGATGAGTGCGGTTGTTGACATTGCCCCCGCAGCACCACTCGAAGCGCGTCTGCCGGATGCCACGGCGTTAGAGACAGCCAGCAAGATGCTGTCGCAAGCCAGGCGCCCCCTGGTCATTGCTGGTGGTGGTATTGCCATATCAGATTCGGTTGAAGTATTCCGTCAGTTTGCCGCCCGTACTGGTGTACCGGTGACAGCCACACTGAAGGGTTTGGGTGTGATGCCGACTGACGCAGCCTGTTTCGTCGGTATGCTGGGAATGCATGGCAATGGTGCGGCCAATCACGCAGTGCAAAATTGTGATCTGCTGATGGTGGTTGGTGCGCGCTTTGATGATCGGGCGACAGGACACCTGGCGCAATTTGCACCATCGGCGCGCATCATCCATTTGGATATTGATGCCGCTGAAATTTCAAAATTACGCAAAGCAGATGTAGGTATTGTCAGCGAACTGGCACCAGCACTGGAGGGTATCAGACCGGAACGCAAAGCCAATCCGGGCTGGTGTGCGCAATGCGCAGGCTGGAAAAAAGAATTTGCCTGGCGTTACGATGCACCCGTTGAAGGCATCTATGCACCCAAGTTACTACGGGATATGTCCCAGGCGCATCCTGAAGGTCTGACCATTACCTGCGATGTTGGACAACACCAGATGTGGGTGGCACAACACTGTGAGTTTGACCATCCGCTGGATCACATTTCATCCGGTGGCCTGGGAACGATGGGTTATGGGCTACCTGCAGCGATCGGAGCCAAGATTGCCAAACCCGAAGCAACCGTGGTGTGTGTTTCCGGTGATGGTTCTATCATGATGAACATTCAGGAGCTCGCCACCCTTAAACGCTACGGGATTGATGTCAAGATCCTGCTATTTGATAACTCGGCACTCGGTCTGGTGCGTCAATGGCAGGAATTGTTCTTTGACGGAAACTACAGTGAGGTTGATCTTTCCGATAATCCAGATTTTTCAGCGGTTGCAAGCGCTTTTGGTATCCAGTCCAAATCCATCAGTAAACCCGAGGAAGTTTCCGACGCCATTGAATGGTTGTTCAATACGGATGCGGCAGCCTTGCTGCACGTGTCTATTGACCCGATGGACAACGTCTGGCCACTGGTTCCGCCCGGTAAACCCAATCACAAGATGATGCGATCAAACCCGGTAAAGGGAAGGTAGAACAGATATGAATCACACATTACATATTCAGTTAAGCAGTTGTGAAGGTGCGGTGATAAGGGCACTGGGATTAATTGAGCGCAGGGGTTTCAGTCTTAACAGCTGTTCAGTCAGTGAAGCAGACGGTAATGGTCGGGTGATGAAGGTGAGTGTGACATCCACTCGTCCCGGGGATCTGCTCAAACGCCAGTTGGAAAGACTACATGATGTGTTTTATGTTGAATTAAAACCGGCTGTGATAAGCAAGCTGCAGCCACCGGGCATTCGGCCCATTAGCAGGAGAATATAAATGAGCCGCAAAATCCATATTTTTGATACCACGCTCAGAGATGGCGAGCAGAGTCCTGGTTTCAGTATGAGCCAGGGGCAGAAACTGCGGGTGGCCCGTGCGTTGGCGGATTTGAAGGTAGACATCATTGAAGCCGGGTTTCCGGCCGCATCACCGGGTGATTTTAATGCGGTCCAGGCGATAGCATCCGAGATTCAGGGTCCGGTGATTGCTGCATTGTGCCGGACGATCCCAAGTGACATTGAACGTACGATTTTAGCCCTGGAGCCCGCTCAAAAGTCTCGTATTCATACCTTTATTGCAACCAGCCCGATTCATCGTCGTGAAAAGCTCAACATGAGTCGGGAGCAAGTACTGCGTCATGCCGTCAATGGTGTGAAGATGGCGGCGGAAGCCTGTACTGATGTTGAGTTTTCTGCCGAGGATGGTATTCGTACTGAAAGGGAATATCTGGCCGATATTTTACAAGCCGTAATCGAAGCGGGGGCCACCACCGTTAACATTCCGGATACAGTGGGGTATTCGACCCCATCAGAAATGTATGATTTATTTCGCTGGCTGAACAAGACCGTTCCAGGGATTGAGAATGTTCGTGTCAGCACGCATTGCCATGATGATCTCGGACTGGCCGTTGCCAACTCCCTGGCAGCGGTAGAAGGTGGTGCGACCCAGATCGAATGTGCGCTCAACGGTATTGGTGAAAGGGCCGGCAATTGTGCACTGGAAGAAGTCGTGATGGCGCTGCGCACCCGTGCAGACCATTACGATATTGAAATTGGTATTGAAACCGAGCGCTTGATGGCCGCCAGTCACTTGCTGGCTGCCGTGACTGGAAATTTTGTGCCTCGTAACAAGGCCATTGTTGGTGAAAATGCATTTGCCCACGAGGCGGGCATTCACCAACACGGCATGCTTGCATCACGTGATACTTACGAAATCATGAAGCCCGAGGATGTTGGTTTGAAGGGCTCACAACTGATTTTGGGCAAGCACAGTGGTCGCCATGCGGTTGTGGATCGTGCAAAACATATGGGTTATGACCTGGAAGAGGGTGAGGTCGAAGCCATTATGGAGCGCTTCAAAGCGCTTGCAGATGTTAAAAAACGGGTTTTTGATTCGGATCTCGAAGCCATCATTACCGGCTATGAGACCGGTACGATTGGTCCCTGGTCGCTGAACTGGCTCAGCGTTGTCAGTGCCGTCAATGGCGAAACGGAACCATCCGCATCCCTGACCCTGGCACATGAGGATGGCACCACCAGTACACACACCGGTGATGGTGACGGGCCAGTTGATGCGATGGTAGAAGCACTTGAACTGGTCACCGAGACCAAGATCAAGGTACTGAGCCTGGCCATGCGCAGCATATCGCTGGGCGAGGATGCTCAGGGCGAAGCCAGCATGCGCGCCACTGTAGATGGGGTGGAATACAGCGGGCACGGTTTGTCGACCGATATCGTTGCGGCCTGTGCTGCTGCCTTGTTGGAAATTATCAACCGTGCAACACGTAGTGCAGCGCAGATTAAACAATCTGACGCGGCTTGAACAAGGTCACTTGAGAGAAGAATGGGCGATGGCAATGAACGAGACAGAAATCATTTGGCATAACGGTAAATATATACCGTGGCATGAAGCGACCACACACGTGTTATCACATGCCATTCACTATGGCTCCAGTGTGTTCGAAGGCATCCGCGTGTATGACCGTTTAGGCGAGCCGGTTGGATTCAGAATGCGTGAACACCTGCAACGTCTTTATAACTCGGCCAAGGTATACCGTTTCGATATTCCCTATGATATCGATACCTTGTTCGATGTGTGTTGTGGCTTGATTTTGCGTAATGGCCTGACCAGCGCCTACCTGCGCCCGGTCGCCTTTCGGGGCTATGGTTCCCTCGGTGTCGCGCCGGAGCAGGGTTTGCCCATTGATGTTTCGATTGCAGCTTTGCAATGGGGTGCATACCTTGGCGAGGAAGCCCGTGAGCATGGTGCTCGTGTATGTATTTCCAGTTGGAACCGGGTTGCACCCAACACCATTCCCGCAGGTGTCAAAGCAGGTGGTAATTACCTTTCCAGCCAATTGATCAGCATGGAAGCACACCGTCTTGGTTATGATGAAGGCATCGGTTTGGCGCCGGATGGCACGCTCAGTGAAGGCGCCGGTGAGAATTTGTTTATGGTCAAAGACAATGTCTTGATCACACCACCACAGTCTGCGTCGATCCTTGCCGGGATTACACGAGACAGCGTCATCCGTCTGGCCCACACCCTGGGTTTGGAAATACGTGAAATGAATTTGTCACGTGAAGCACTTTATCTTGCGGATGAGTTATTTTTTACGGGTACAGCCGCTGAAATTACACCGATTCGTTCGGTGGATGACCTGGATATTGGAAATGGGTGTCGTGGACCATTGACTGAGCAAATTCAGTCGACCTTTTTTGGCTTGTTTGATGGTAGCACTGAAGATCGTTTCGGTTGGTTGGAAGCGATTAAGAGTGCGGAAACAAGCACACAGGGGGTCAGTGGTGTCTGCGCCTGAATCTCAACCCCAATCATTGTTTGACAAGCTGTGGAATACACATCTTGTACAAGCGCAAAGCGAAACCACACCGGCGATTCTTTACATCGATCTGCACCTGGTTCATGAGGTGACTTCACCGCAGGGTTTTGACCTGTTACGTGAAAAAGACATCGCTGTACGTTGCCCCGAGCGCACCCTGGCGACACTCGATCATTCAACACCGACCCTGCCTCCTGACAAAGATGGGCGACGGCCCTATATCACCGAACAGGCACAGCGACAGGTGCAGACCTTACGCAACAACTGTAAGGAATTTGGCATTGAACTGCATGACTGGGACAGCCCGTCACGCGGTGTGGTGCATGTTATGGGTCCTGAGCTAGGGGCCACACAACCGGGTATGACCATCGTTTGCGGTGATAGTCATACCAGTACCCACGGTGCTTTCGGTGCCTTGGCTTTTGGTATCGGAACGACCGAGGTAGGACACGTTTTAGCGAGGCAGTGTCTGTTACAAAACAAGCCAGGCAGCATGCGTATCAATCTGGATGGTAGATTGGGCAACGGTGTGACCGCCAAGGACCTGGCCCTGTACATCATCAATCACATTGGCATGAACGGCGGCACGGGCCACGTCATCGAGTATACCGGTGAGGCAGTGCGAGGTCTCGATATGGAAAGCCGGATGACGTTGTGCAATATGACCATCGAAGCGGGCGCCAGGGCAGGTATGATCGCACCGGACCAGGTGACGATTGATTATCTGCGTGGCCGGCGCAAAGTACCACAAGGCGAAGCCTTTGAAGCTGCTGCAGAAAAATGGCTGAAACTGGCTTCTGATCCATCTGCGTATTTTGATCACGAGATTAGTCTGGATGCGTCGGCAATACGCCCGACCATTACCTACGGTACCGACCCCGGCATGTCTGTGGCTATCGGTGAAATGGTGCCGGTGGCGGTGAATGCGTCACAACAAAAAGCGCTTGAGTATATGGATCTGAGTAGCGGACAGTCACTTGCGGAGCGGAAAGTGGATATCGTTTTTGTAGGTAGCTGTACCAATGGCAGAATCAGTGACCTGCGTGCAACGGCAAAGGTTTTACGTGGTCGGAAAATTGCGCCACATGTACGCATGCTGGTTGTACCAGGTTCGGAAAATATTCGACGTCAGGCCGAACTGGAAGGTCTGGACAAGGTCGTGCGGGCGGCCGGTGCTGAGTGGCGTTTAGCAGGCTGTTCAATGTGTCTGGCCATGAACGGGGACATTGTGCCGCCCGGAAAAACAGCAGTTTCTACTTCAAATCGTAATTTTGCAGGTCGCCAGGGCAAAGGTTCACGCACCATGCTGGCCAGCCCCGAAACCGCAGCCGCGTGTGCCGTTATGGGGCGAGTGGCCGGGGTTAGCGAAGTCGAATCTACACAGGAGGGGGAATGATGCAAGCATTTACGCGGCTGACAGGAAATATACTGGTGCTGGCCCAGGAGAATATCGATACGGATCAGATTATCCCTGGCCGCTTTCTTACCGCCACGAATTTTGATGACATTGGTGAAGGTGCTTTTGCCGACTGGCGTTATGACGATGCTGGTGAATTGGTGGCTGGACACGTTTTGAACCAGGCGCGCGCCCGTCACAGTCCGATTTTGGTCGGTGGCCATAATTTCGGTTGTGGGTCATCGCGGGAGCATGCGCCACGGGCCTTGCTGGGCTTTGGGTTCCGGGTTGTCATCAGCTCGCAAATCGCTGATATATTCAAGAGTAACGCACAAAATACAGGTCTGTTGCCGGTGGTGCTGAAACCTGAACAACACGCCCGTTTGCTGCAAATGGACGCTGGGGAAATCACCGTTGATCTGGAGCGGTGCTGTGTCATTGTCTGCGAGGAGAGTGGCGAGCAGCACAACTGGCCATTCACTATGGACCCGTTTGCACGTCACTGCCTGTTGCACGGATTGGACAGGTTGGATTTTCTTAGCCAGGCAGAACCTGCCATCCAGGCATACGAGAACGGAATATGAGTGCAAATACCTCGAGTGCAAAAATAGTTCTTTTGCCCGGTGACGGGATTGGGCCCGAAGTAATAGCAGAAGCGGAATTGCTGCTCAGAGACCTGGCCGGGAACTGTGGTATAGCGTTGGACCTGCAAACTGCATTGATTGGTGGTGCGGCAATAGATGCCACCGGTGAGCCATTACCGGATGAAACACTGGCAGTTTGCCGTCAGGCGGATGCCATTTTGCTGGGCGCTGTCGGTGGCCCTAAATGGTCTGACCCGAAAGCGGCAAAGCGACCCGAGCAAGGCTTGCTGAAGATACGTAAAGAACTGGGTCTGTATGCCAACCTGCGTCCGGTCCGGGTGCATTCAAAGCTGGTCGATGCCAGCCCGCTAAAAGCCGAATACCTGGAAGGGGTGGACCTGATGGTGGTGCGGGAATTAACCGGCGGCAGCTATTTTGGTGAAAAGCAGGAAGGTGACGATTTTGCTTCGGATTCCTGCAGCTATTCACGTGAAGAAATCGAACGTGTCGTTATCAAGGCTGGTCATATTGCGCGTGAACGAAACGGTATGCTGACCATGATAGATAAAGCCAATGTTCTGGCGACTTCGCGTTTGTGGCGCAGGATTACAGCGCAGATCATGCAGGAACACTTCTCCGATGTGCATTATGAGTTCATGCTGGTTGATGCCGCCGCCATGTATCTCATATCCAATCCCGCACGCTTTGATGTCATCGTCACCGAAAACATGTTCGGTGACATCCTCACCGATGAAGCATCGATGTTGGTCGGCTCCTTGGGTATGTTGCCATCGGCTTCGCTGGGCACCGGCAAGTTTGGTCTGTATGAACCCATACACGGTTCTGCGCCGGATATCGCTGGCAAGGGTATTGCCAATCCATTTGGGATGCTGGCATCGGTTGCCATGATGTTCGATTACAGCCTGGGTATGAAAGAGACCGCACAGCATATTGAGCGGGTGCTCTCAGAGTGTATTGAGAGTGCTGAATGTACGCAGGATTTGGGTGGTCGTTTAACGACCTGTGAAGCGGGTGCTGCTGTCCGTAAGAGATTGCTTGCGTATGATCATTCCCGGTGTGCAAATGGTTAGTATCACACAAGATTATTTGCGACGAGCGCTGACCGCACCGGTCTATGATCTGGCCCGTCGCACACCGTTGGAGCACGCACCGGCCTTATCAGCCCGTGTCGGTCATAAATTGTGGCTTAAGCGTGAGGATATGCAACCCACGTTTTCTTTTAAATTGCGGGGCGCATATCACTGCATCCAGCAATTATCAGAATTGGAGCGTAGCAATGGTGTGGTCGCGGCTTCTGCCGGTAATCATGCACAAGGGGTGGCGCTTTCCGCACGCAAATTGGGTGTGAAGGCCACCATCTTTATGCCGCTGACCACACCGGAAATCAAGGTTCGTGCGGTTGAGGCACTGGGAGCCAGTATTGAACTTGGCGGAGATGACTACGACGCCGCCTGTGCCATGGCAATCGCATTTTGCGAAGAGTCGGGCGGTTATTTCATCCATCCGTTCGACAACCCTGAAGTCATCGCCGGGCAAGGTACACTTGGCATAGAAATCACTCAGCAACTGGCAACACCCGCCGGGATTATCTTTTTACCCATTGGTGGTGGTGGACTGGCGGCCGGGGTTGCAGCCACGGTCAAAGCAGTCTACCCGGATGTACGCATTATCGGTGTTGAACCCGAGGATGCTGCCAGCATGCAGGCAGCACTCAAGGCCGGACAACCGGTGGACATTGGTGCGACTGGAATGTTTGCAGATGGTGTTGCGGTACGCAAGGTTGGGCAGATCACATTTGAAATGTGTCGGCAACTGGTGGATGAAATCATCACCGTCAGTGTCGACCAGGTATGCGCTGCGGTAAAAACGATCTTTGAAGAGGTACGTGCCGTTGCAGAACCCGCTGGCGCGCTGGCGGTGGCAGGTGCTATCCAGTATGCAGCTCAATTGGATCCGGCTGACAGGTCTGAAGGTGACTGGGTTTGCGTAGTCAGTGGCGCCAACGTTAATTTTGATCGCCTTGGCCACGTTGTTGAACGTTGCGCACTGGGTGAGGGCAACGAAGCCTTGCTTGCGGTGACGATTCCAGAGCGTCCAGGCAGTTTCCTTGGATTTTGCAGTGCGCTGGGTGAATCTTCGGTAACAGAGTTTAATTACCGATACGCTGGCGAAGGTGACGCACACGTATTTGTGGGAGTGCGACTGCAAGAATCTTCAAGGCATTTGCAGGATAAGCTGAGCGGATGTGGCTATGAGGTTGAGGACCTGTCTACGAACGAGGTGGCGAAGCTGCATCTGCGTCACCTGGTAGGTGGGCGTTTACCATCCGATGAGCGTGAGAGATTAATCCGCTTCGAGTTTCCTGAGCGCCCCGGCGCGTTGCTTGAGTTTCTGACAATGCTCGGTGGGCGCTGGTCGATTAGCCTGTTCCATTACCGCAACCATGCGGCAGCCAATGCCCGTATCCTCGCTGGGTTTCTGGTATCGGAGGGTGACGACCAGGCTTTTCTTCAGTTTCTGCAAGAAGCGGGTTACCGATTCACGGATGAAACCGATAACGCGGCCTGCCATACATTCCTGTCAGTGCCCCAGTCCATCAGGGATGAAGGCAGCCGTAAAATGAAGCTTATTTAAGACCAGTTTGGCTACCCGGAGTATGGGTCAGATTCAAATGCAACCACCAGCAGTTAATTATCATGCTATATCATGTGCATTTGAGTCTGACCCCTGTCGGTTCGGTCATGCTTATTCCAAATGGTTATAAGTGATCTGAGATAAATACTTGTTTTATCGGGTCGTTATATCTATGCTCAAGCCAGAAATTAATGGAACGCTGTTTAATGTTTAAACAAAACGCAATGGTATGTATCTGTATGTGTCTGCCGCCCCCGAGGCGTGTGGTCTGCTGATCTGTTCCTGAAAGATTGTTTGCAAAACCACCCGCTCAAAAGGCGGGTGGTTTTTTTTTGGCTGAATTAAATACTGAATCACATGACAAGCATTGGAAGAACTGGATGAAATTACAACAATTACGATACCTGGTGGCGATTGTGGATAACGGTATGAATATCACGACTGCCTCTGAAGCCCTTTTTACTTCACAACCCGGGGTGAGCAAACAAATCCGTTTGCTGGAGGAAGAATTATCACTACATTTATTCGTGCGTAAGGGTAAAAGCCTGACCGCACTGACGGACGCTGGTCAAAAAGTGGTCAAACGTGCACGTGTGATTCTGACCGAGACAGAAAACATCAAGGCCCTGTCAGACGAGCTCTCCGGTGAGCTTAAAGGTGAATTGGTGATCGCCACCACCACTACCCAGGCACGTTATGTGTTGCCCGACATGCTGGAAACGTTTCATCACCAATATCCCGGAATTGCCTTGCGCCTCCACCAGGGTACGTCCGAGCAGATTGCGCAGCAGGTGCTGGACCGGGAGGTGGATTTCGCCATTGCTTCAGGGCAAAGCGAACTGTTTGAAGACCTTGTGACCCTGCCCATTTACAGTTGGGAGCGGATTATCCTGGTGCCCCGTGATCATGCCTTGGCCAGTATTGAGAATCCCAGCCTGGCGGATATCGTCAATTACCCGATCATTTCCTATACCTATTCTTTCAACGAAGAATCCTCCCTGGGCCAGGTGTTCAGCAATGCCGGGGTTGAGCCCAACGTGGTATTTACTGCGCAAGACCCGGATATCATAAAAACCTATGTGCGCAAGGGCATGGGGATCGGTATCGTGGCGTGCATGGCCTATGACGAGCAGCGCGACAACGACCTCGTCGCGATCAATACAGGCAATCTGTTTCCACGCTTGACCACCTGGGTCGGTTTCCGCAAAGACCGGTTCCTAAGTGATTACATGTACAGCTTGCTGAAGCAGTTGGTGCCGGGCGCTAATCGGTCTGGCATCGAACAGGCCATTCATGGTTATACAAAAGGGGGAAATGTCGTTTCATTTCCCGGTATCAAGCCGGTACAAAAACATCCCTTATTCGGTAACCAGTTTAAATCCTGTTTTGCCAGATCGGGCTGCTAAATTTTGGGGCAAATTTAGGGGTCAGATTCAAATACAAGCAATTTGCATCAATTATCGTTCAGTGTCTAATGTATTTGAGTCTGACCCCGGGGGCGCCTCTGAGGCCGATAGAAACTGAATAAAATGCCGCAGAAAGACATCCGGCTCTTCCAAAAATGGACTATGACCGACATTTTCCATGACGACTTCCTCAAACTGCCCACCATTTTGCTGATAACGAAGTAATACCTCACGCATCTGGCTGACCATTGGCTGCGAGCGGATACTGTCAGCGACTGACAAGCCGTGCTCAAGCAAGGCCTGCTGGCGCAAAATCGTGGCAAGGTCAAAAAAAGAATGGTCGCTGATGACACGATCCGCATCACCACGAAGCCATAAAACAGGTGGTTTGTCGGGCAGCTCAACAAGTGTACTCGCATTGAAGTATTTCGGGCTCAGTGCGTTGATGGGGCCCCATTTTCCGGGAGCCACATACGGTGGGTGTTTTGATACCAGGTGATCACCGGGGTAACGCTGATCGCCCAGTTTTTGCTTGAGCATGGCAGCCACCAATAAATCCTCACGCGGAAATTGTGCCGGGGAGTTGACAAAGTATTCACGCAGTAATTGGCGTGGAGCGGTGGCCGGTGATGAGTGAGTATTTCCCAGACGTATTTGCTCCACGACATCTGTGTTTACAGTACCAGCGCCTGAGCCCGCATAATCACTCGTGGTGGGGATGCCGGAGTTATCGTAGCTGCCGCCGAAACCAAATGGACTGACCGGGGCGATGAGACAGAGAGATTCAACTAGCTGCACATGTTCGAGTGCAAATTGCATAATGACACCAGCACCTGCTGACCAACCGACCAAGTGGGCAGATGATATCCCGAGTGTATTAAAAAGCGCTTCGAGATCATCGACCAGATCAAGCACGCCCCGGCGGGCATCAATGGGCAGGTCTTCGGTGTCACCATAGCCTCTCAGGTCGGGTGCGATACACCAATATTCTGCCGGCATCGTCAACATGGTTTCTTCAAAGAAGGTGGCTGCTGACAGGTTTCCATGCACAAAGATGACGGCTGAACCGGTCTCCTTGCCACTGCACAGGCAATGATTACGAATTCGTTTCGTAGCCACCATTAATGAGCGTATTCCCGCCAGGTGTTGCGTCATCACTGCGCCGGTTCAGTTTGGAAGTGGGTACTCTAGAATTTATACGAGGCGGTGATGCTGTAAGTCCGTGGTGGATTGTAATAGCCTAATTCAACACCCGGGAAAGCGGAAAGATCGAATGCATGGGTGCGGTATTCTTTGTCCGTCAGGTTTTTACCACCCAAGATAACCCGCCAGTGATTATTGGCTGAATTCCATGTGAGCGACGCGTCGAATACGGAATATGAATCTTGCGCCAGGTTTTCACTGCTGTTCACTTCGAGGTAGGTCTTGCTGCGATAAGCCCAGTTGGTGGCCACCGTCACATCACCACCGGCGGCGAGTGGTACCGAGTAGGACAGGCCAAGGAACGTATCCCATTTGGGTGAATTGACAATCTCGCGCTCATCACTAACGTCAATCACTTCGCCGGTGATCGGGTCGGGTTGGGCGAAAAACTCATCGTAGCCCGCATTGAGATAACCAACGTTAGCAGTCATGGTGAGACCTTCGGTCAGCAGCGCCGTCAGTTCGAACTCTGCGCCCTTGATGGTTGCCGCGCCGGCATTGGTGAAAACAGGGATAAAGGTCGCACCATCAGCACTGGCTTCAAAACTGCTTACCTGCAGGTCTTTATAATCGGTGTAGAAAACCGCAAAATTGGTCCTCAGCCGGTTTTGCAGCCATTGAGACTTCACGCCAATTTCATAGCTGATCAAGGTCTCTTCGTCGTAAGGCTCCAGCTGACCATCAGAGACCCGACCGTTAAAGCCACCACTTTTAAACCCCTCAGAGATTGTACCGTAGACTTGCGCATCATCATTAAGTTGATATTTCAGTCCGGCCTTAAACGACAGATTGTCAAAATCTGCCGGGTCAGGGTTCGCGCCTACACGTGGAACACCGATTCCGCCATCCAATGCGAGATCCGAGCTACTTGGGTTAAGAAGTTCCGGGTGGGCATAGCTGACCGCAAAAGTATCAGGGTCAAAACTGATACCAGCAAGTGCGGTGAGATCGAAATCTTCGGCACGGCGGGAATAAGTTTTTTCCTCATCGGTATAGCGAAGCCCAAAAATGCCGCTCAGACGATCAGTAAAATCATAATCTATCTGCCCGAATGCAGCGTAGCTGTCGGTGTTGAACTTGCTGTCACCCGATAGCGCAATCAGAAAATTACTGAACACACCACCGTCAAAGGTAGTGCCTTCTTCATTAAAGTAATACAGTCCGCCTACGGCTTTGAGCTTATCTGACTGGTAGGCGAGTTGTAATTCCTGCGTCCACTGCTGCTGGTCATTAAAGTAGTAAATGCCAAATGCATTGATGGGTGTGCCATCCAGATCAAGCTCTGTACCGTACTCCAGGTCACGAAATGAAGTGATGGACTTAAACGTCAAAGCTTCATTGATATTCCATGTAAGATTAAGATCAGTGCCTATTGTTTTTGTTTGTTCGACAGTATTAAAGTCCGCATTGACCAGAAATGGGTCGTCATCCGCAGCAAAGGTCTCAACCGATAATCCAAAGGTGTGCGGGTCGACGCTAAGTACACTGATGGGCGTAACCTTCGCTGGCGTGCGTGATCTGTCCGGGTCGGAATCGGTGTAGTCGGCAGCAAGTTGAATAGAAAGATTGTCGCTCGCGTTATATTTCAACACAGCACGGGCGAAAAGCGTGTCCTGGTCACCATCATCGCGGCCATCAAAGAGGTTATGTGAATAACCATTACGATCCAATTTAGCAACCGTCAGTCGGCCAAACAAGGTGTCTTCTACCAGGGTCCCACTTAACGAAGCCCTGAGGTCGAGACGGTCATAATTACCAAAACTGGCCGTGACTTCAGCGCTGGGGGCTTCAGTCGGTGCTGCAGACACATATTTGATCGCACCACCGACGGTATTACGACCATAAAGTGTGCCTTGTGGTCCGCGCAGTACCTCGATGCGCTCGACATCTAGTACATTGAGAAAAGCTCCCTGTGCCCGGCCCAGATACACATCATCAAGATAAATACCCACGCCGGGCTCGAAAAATGCGACCGAATCAACCTGTCCAACACCACGAATGTAGACCACCGCGTTATTGGCGTCACCGACATGCACACTAAGATTGGGAACCAGTGATTGCAGATCACCCAGGTTGCCCACTTGATAATCTTCAAGAGCAGTCGCCGAGAATGCAGTGACGGAAAGCGCGACATCCTGGAGGTTGGATTCACGCCTTTCCGCCGTTACTACAACTTCTTCAATAGCCAGAGGGTTCTCATCATTTGTCTGCGCGCTCGCCAGCGGGCAGGCAGCGCCGGTGATCAGCGTAAAAACAGCGCCAATAAGCATTCCTTTTTTTGAATTTACAGTTTCAGTCATGACAATTTCCCGGTTCCGGAGCTTTGTGTTAAGGACCGGGATAATCTATATGGCGATCAGGGTTCGTGTATACAGTGAATATATCCGCAGAAATTACCGCTATTAAGCGGGCGGACGAAGCCGGACTGTTGGCTCTATTTCTCGTTGATGTGGCGTAGTGCGTCTAAAGTGCTTTGCAGGGTTCGTTCGAAGTGAGCAATCATCAGGGCTTCCAGCTTCTTGCTGGGAACGACATAGGCTTCCCGATGATCTGTTTCACTGCGGCGTTTAATCAAATAACCGTCAGCAACGACTTTTCTGATACGTTCTTCGCGGGTCCGGTTTGAACCGGATTTCATTTGCTGGCATGCGCCACTAACACTCAGCGGTGTGCCTTTCCAGTCATTGATCATGCAACGAACCAATAGGTACCAAAACTCCTGGGTAAAATAACTGGCGCGGTTATCGAATGTCTTGTCCCAGTCGGTAGCGTACATTTCCAGTGCGTCCATCCACGACAAAAGTTCACTCCGGGTTCTTGTTTTGCTGTCAGTCATGCATATTTTGTCATTGCGCTGTTGGTATACAGATTCTGAGTAGAGTATGGAGAAAATGCAATAGGTGCCACTTGCAATCATGGTTACGCAATCGGGCTTCGAAGGGGTCAGATTCAAAGGCGTTGTGCGGTGGTTGCTAAATCGTATTGGGTCAGGCGCATTTGAGTCCGACCCCGGGTGGGTGGTTTCAAAAGCGTTCTGGTTGATGCAGGCCACACTCGCGGACCAGACCGAAGAACCGGGTTTCTTCATCCGTATCAACCGCCGTCAGGGGTTGGGAGGTGTGATGGTCACCAATCGAAACATAGCCCTGATCCCAAAGTGGATGGTAGGGCAAATCATGTGCTTTGAGATAGGCGTGTATGTCCCGGTCGCTCCAGTCTGCCAGTGGATGAACCTTTACCACCGTGTCTTGATGTGCCTGAACAATTTTGATTTCACGACGACTGCTTGACTGGCTACGCCGTAAGCCGCTCAACCATATACCGGTATGCAAAGCATGCAATGCCCGGGCCATGGGCTCAACCTTGTTAAGCTGGTTGTAACGTTGAATCCCTTCTACACCTTGTTGCCAAAGCTGACCAAAGCGAGATTCCTGCCAGGCCGGTGACAGGTCGGAACGAAAGATTTTCAAATTGAGTGACAACCGGGTTTTTAGCTCATCCACAAAGACATATGTTTCAGGGAACAAGTAGCCGGTGTCGATCAGTACCACCGGGATATCGGGTTTTAAATTCGTCACCAGATGTAGCATGACAGCCGACTGTGCCCCAAAGCTCGATGACAGCATGGCTTGACCCGGCAAGTAATCCAGCGCCCATTGCACACGCTCTATGGCCGAAAGACGTTCAAGACAAGGCGCAATGGAGTCCAGTTGGGAATCGGACCAACCATGCTGGGGCTCGGGTACACACAGTTTCAGTTTGGCTTCAGGCATGTTGATCTACTTCCATCGGTGATGCCTGTTGGCTGCGTACAAAGTAGTCGCCAAAGTGTTCATTATCTCGTCTGTTGGCGCTGTATTGTGCAAACAGCTGATCCAAAACTGCCAGGATATCTGCCTCGTCGGCATTTTCCTTAATCATCTGGTTCAGACGTGTACCGTTAAAGGCGGCACCCAGGTGCAGATTAAAACGACCGGGTGCTTTGCCCACCAGACCGATTTCCGCCAGGTAAGGCCGTGCACAACCATTAGGGCAACCGGTCATGCGGATAGTGATGGCTTGATTCTGCAACTGATATTGTTGCAGCAGCTTCTCGACTTTGGCGATTAAGTCGGGCAGGTAACGTTCCGCCTCAGCCATGGCTTGTCCACAGGTGGGCAGGGCGACACAGGCCAGCGAATGCAAACGCAAGCGGGATAGTTGCTTGTAGCTATCCAGCCCGTGTTGTTGAACCAGCGCATCGATGGCAGGTTTTTGACTGGCTGCGACATTGGCAATAACAACGTTTTGATTGGGTGTCAGGCGGAAATCACCCTTGTGAACTCGGGCAATTTCACGCATCCCGGTCAGTTGTTTGGCCCGGTCAGTATCAGCCAGTCGGCCGTTTTCCGTAAACAGCAGTAAATGCCAGGAACCGTCATCTGATAGTTGCCACCCAAAATGATCGCCATTTCGGGTGAATTCATATGTCTGTGCCGGTTCAATCAGATAACCCAATCTGCGTTCCAGTTCTTGCCGCAACCACGCCAATCCACGGTCTTCCACGGTGTATTTGAAACGTGCGTGCTTGCGCTTGCTACGATCACCAAAATCTCTCTGGATGGTCACAATAGCTTCACTTATTTCAGTGACTTGATCTGGTTTGCACCAGCCGAGTGCTACCGCGAGTTTTGGGTAAGTCGTCGCATCACCATGTGTGGCGCCCATACCGCCGGCCACCGTAATAGTAAATCCAGTCAGCTTTCCAGCATCTTCAGTGGCGATAAAGCCGAGATCATGGGCCAGCACATCGACATCGTTATGGGGTGGGATGGCAAAGGCAATTTTGAATTTACGTGGCAGGTAATGATCACCATAAATTGGCTCGTTATCCTTGCTGTCGTTTACTTTTTTCTGATCCAGCCAGATCTCATGGTAAGCCCGGGTGTTGGGTGTCAGGTGTTCACTCAAACTCGCTGCCGTCTGGTAGACCTGTGTGTGAAGCTGGCTCAGCTCCGGCAAGGCTGTGCACATGACATTGCGATTGACATCACCACAGGCGGCAATCGTATCCATCAGGGAATCATTAATAGCCTGGATACTGGATTTAAGGTCGTGTTTGACGATACCGTGAAACTGGAATGCCTGGCGGGTCGTCAAGCGCAAACTGTGATTGGCCCAGCGTGTGGCAATGGCGTCCAGCGCGAGCCATTGCGCCGGTTTGCATATGCCACCAGGGACCCGTGCACGAACCATGAAGCTGTGATCTGGTTCCAGTTTCTGTCGACGTCGGTTTTCTCGCACATCTCGGTCATCCTGCTGGTAAATACCATGGAACTTGCTCACTTGGGTATCGTTTTCAGCGATCGTTCCAGTCGCGCCATCGAGCAGGCTTTTCTGCAGTGTGCCGCGCAGGTAGTTGCTGGCCGCTTTGATGCCTTCGACGGGGTTGCTCGAAATGCTTTTTCTCATCAGTAGAGGTCCCTTTTTATGCGTCGCTCGCGACGTAATTCGCTCAACACTACAGCTGCTGCGTCTGATCCAATGCCACGTTGCTGTGCCAGTGCTTCCTGAAGTGCAGCTTGCACTGCCTGACCCATTTGTAACGACCCACACAGGTAAACATGTGCGCCGCGTAGCAACCACTGGTTGATGTGCTCGGCCTGCTCTCGAACCACGTCCTGCACATAACGTTTTTCGACCTGGTCCCGGGACCAGGCGGTATCGATACGATTGAGCAAACCGGTGTCGCGCCAACGCAGCCATTCTCTCTGGTAGAGAAAGTCTGTGCGCAGATGAGGATTACCAAAAATCAGCCAGCTATCCGGACTGGTGGTGCGATTCTCCAGCTCCTGCATAAAGGCCCGGTACGGTGCAATTCCCGTACCGGCAGCGATCATAATAAGTGGAGCATCCTGATCTTCTGGCAGATGGAAACGCCGGTTGGGTTGCAGAAAGACCTTAACTGAATCACCCGGCTCGAGGCGGTGATTGAGCAAGCCACTGGCGACACCTCGCCGAGGTGTACCGATGGCATTGCTGTGCACGGTGGCGACGGTCAAATGCACTTCTTCGTCAACCATTTGCTGGCTTGAGGCAATTGAATAGGACCTTGGTGCGAGCGGCCTCAATATGTCAGCCAGGGCCTGGGACCCGAATTGTGCAGGGTGTTCCTCAACCAGGTCTGCCAGTTGATGTTGTTCTAAATAGGTGTGCTGTTGACCAGCCTCAAGCCGGGAAAACGAGGCTTCAAGTTGGTTCTGACCACCCACATTGGCATAAGCAAGCACTGTGGCGGTGGTAAGCCGTGTTATTTCCAGGTGATTTGTTAACGCCTCGCTGATACTCAAGCACTGCTCTTGAATAGTGACCGACTCTGATGGTTCCATCTGAAGCGTTTCAATTATCTGGCTTACTACCTTCGGGTCATTCGGGGCCCAAACACCTAATGCATCGCCCTCTTGGTAATGTAACTCCGAACCTTCCAGGGACAACTCGAGGTGATATACGTCTTTACCTGAGTCGAGCCCCGTTATTTTCTGGATGCTGCCAACTTCTGCGATAAAGGGTTGCTCACGGCTCCAGTGTGATTCGCTGGGTACCAGGCTAAGATGAGGGCTGGTCGCTAAGTCAGTGTGGGAGTATTGCTTATCGGTGGCCAAGCTATCGCAGGCATAACGGATGACCTCTTCGTTATACGTTTTAGCACTGCTGGCAAAATCGACATCGCATTCCACCCGTGGACCATATGGCCGGGCACCCGATGCTTGCAGAAGCGTATCAAGTTTGCGGCCGGCTTCACAAAACAGTGGGTAGCTACTATCACCGAGCGCCAACACCCGGTAGTTCAGTTCTGGTAGCCTGGCTGCACGTTTACTTTCCAGGAATTCAAAAAACTCCAGCGCCTCGTCGGGTGGCTCACCTTCACCGTGGGTGCTGATAATAAAAGCTACATGTTTAAGCTTGCGCAGGCTGGCTGGACGAAAGTTGTCCATGGATATTAGTTCTGCACCGATACCCTGCTGTTGGATGTTTGCAGCCAGTTCAGTTGCAATGCTCTCACTATTGCCTGTTTCCGTGGCGTAAATGATGCTCAGGGATTCAGTGGGCAGGGTTTGCGGCGTGCCAGTCGTGGCTGGGGATTCTGCCAAACGACCCGCCAAATAACCACTCAACCATTGCGACTGGGCAGGATTCAAACCACCAATACTGTTTTTTAGCTGGTTTAATTGTTGCTCATTGAAGGGTGAGTCTTCGATTCGAAGCGTACTTAACATGGTCTTACACCGTTGGGGTCAGTAAAGACCATAGAGTCGCTTGAACACGCTGTGAACGAAGTTGTTCGTATGCCGATATAACGATATGGAATAAGTTAAATGATCAGGGGTCAGATTCAAATGCGGCAGACAGCGTTCAATCATCACATGGCAGTAAGCGCATTTGAGTCCGACCCCGGCAGGGTGGGGCACAGAAGTCCGTGGTAGGGGTCAGATTCAAATGCAGGTGATACCGATCGATGCTCATACAAATGTTACGTGCATTTGAGTCTGACCCCGGCTTGGTGTGATCCCTGCCTACACTATTCCTGGTTACGTAGCCTCGCTTGTGCGGCAGCGAGTCTGGCGATAGGCACACGTAGAGGCGAGCAGCTCACATAATCCAATCCGGCTCGATGGCAGAAATCTATAGAAGAAGGGTCACCAGCATGTTCGCCGCAAATGCCAAGCTTGAGCTTGGGTTTTGTGGCACGACCCTTTTCGACGGCGATCTCAATAAGTTTTCCAACGCCGACCTGATCGAGGCTGGCGAAAGGGTTCTGACTATAGATTTCTTTACGTTGGTATTCATCATAAAATGAACCCATATCGTCTCTGCCAAGACCCAGTGTGGTCTGGGTTAAGTCGTTGGTGCCAAAGCTGAAGAAGTCGGCCTCTTGTGCTATTTCATCGGCGGTGATGGCGGCCCTTGGAACCTCAATCATGGTGCCGACGATGTAATTGATACGCACTTTTCGCTTCTTCATCACTTCTTTGGCGACCCGGTGCACAATACTCAGTTGGTCCGCCAGTTCCTGGCGGAAGCCGACCAGTGGAATCATAATCTCCAGCCTGACCTTGATGCCTTTTTTGCCGTTTAAGAGTTGTGCTGCGGCTTCAAAGATAGCTAGAGTTTGCATCTCGGTTATTTCGGGGTGGAGAATTCCAAGACGGCATCCCCGGCAACCAAGCATGGGGTTTTCTTCGTGCAGTGCCTCAATGCGATCAATCACAAAATCGAGAGACACATCCAGTTTCTCAGCCAGTTGTCGTCTTACTGCATCATCGTTTGGCAAAAATTCATGCAGGGGTGGATCCAGCAATCGAATCGTAACCGGTCTGCCATTCATGGCCTTGAACAGGCCGACAAAATCTTTCTTCTGGAAGGGTAATAACTTCTTCAGGGCAGACCGGCGGTGTGCTTCGTCGACAGCGAGGATCATCCGTCTCATATCGTCGATACGATCACCATCAAAAAACATATGTTCAGTTCGACACAGGCCTATACCTTCTGCGCCGAATGTTACTGCCTGTCTGGCCATTGCGGGCGTGTCGGCATTGGTTCTGATATTCAATGTGCGATGCTTATCCGCCCACTTCATCACGGTTTGATACAGCTCGTAGGTATAACTCTCGGAAGCGTCCAGTCCGCCTTCGAGGACTCGTTTTACCTCGGAATCAGTACTTTCAATCATGCCTTTGTAGACCAGGCCAGTACTACCGTCGATCGATATGTAATCACCTTCCTTGAGTAAATACTTGCCCGCTGTCAGTGTTTTATTCTCATAGTTGATACTTATTTCACCTGCGCCACAGATACACACCTTACCCAATTGGCGGGCCACCAGAGCTGCATGGGAAGAAACGCCGCCACGTGACGTGAGTATGCCCTGAGAATACAGCATTCCTTTCAGGTCATCGGGTGATGTCTCTATCCTGCAAAGCACCACTTTGTTGCCCTTGAGTGTTTCCAATTCTGCCGTTTCAGCAGTAAATGCAACACGTCCTGTTGCGCCGCCGGGCCCGGCCGGTAAGCCCTGGCCGATCACGGTAGCTGCTTTCAATGCTTTGGGATCGAAAACCGGCAGCAGCAGAGAGTCGATTGATTCGGCCGGAATCTTAAGCAATGCAGTTTGCTGGTTTATCAGGCGTTCTTTTTGCATCTCAACTGCAATTCTGACCGCAGCAAGGCCGGTACGTTTGCCATTTCGGGTTTGCAGGATAAAAAGACGTCCATGCTCGATGGTAAATTCGAAGTCCTGCATATCTCTGAAATGTTTTTCGAGTTTGCTGCGAATTTTTTCCAGGTCACGAAAGCTTTTCGGCAATTCCCTGGCCATCTCACGGATAGCGTGAGGGGTGCGTACGCCTGCGACAACGTCCTCGCCCTGGGCGTTAAGCAGATACTCCCCGTAGAATACTTTTTCGCCACTTGCCGGGTCTCTGGTAAATGCAACGCCGGTGGCACTGTCATCGCCGGTATTGCCAAAAACCATCGCCTGTATCGTCACCGCCGTTCCCCACTCGACAGGTATTCCATACTGCTGACGGTAGAGGATGGCACGCTCGTTCTTCCAGGATCCGAATACTGCACTCACGGCTCCCCAGAGTTGCTCGATGACATCTTGAGGGAATGCGCTGCGTGTACGTTGGTGAATCAACGTCTTGTATTGCTCCACCAGCGATTGTAGGTTCTCGGTACTCAGCTCATTGTCGTAACGAAGCTGCAGCGATTTTTTCATCTTTTCCAGAATCACATGAAACGGATCTTCTTCTTTGTCATTACGAGCCTGCACATCCATAACGACATCTGCGTACATTTGTATGAAACGCCGATAGCAATCCCAGGCAAAACGAGCGTTTCCAGAGATATCTGCAAGGCCCTGTACGGTTTCATCATTCAGGCCGAGATTTAAAATTGTGTCCATCATGCCAGGCATGGAATCCCTGGCGCCGGAGCGTACTGAGACAAGCAAGGGATTCTTGCAGTCGCCAAATTTCTTGCCAAGTTGTGATTCGATCTGTTTGATTGCAGCGTCTACCGACGTGCGCAGTGACTCTGGGTAGTGTTGTTGATGCTTGTAATAATAGGTGCAAACTTCGGTGCTAATGGTGAATCCAGAAGGTACGGGCAGTCCTATGGAGGCCATTTCAGCCAGATTCGCTCCTTTCCCACCCAGCAGTTCACGCATGCTGGCATTGCCATCTGTGTTCTCACCAAAAGCAAACACATACTTTGTGCTGGTCTTGGTGTCTTTGTCTGGTGAGGATCTGGTCGTCGCGGATTTTCTCATATCCTGATTGCAACCTTTGTAAAACTACAACCTGCTTCTTTCACTCACAGTGGATAAATAATATCACTTGTCTGGCCGAATAATAAGGAAAGGGGTCAGATTCAAATGCGGTAGATAGTGTTCAATCATCACGCGGCGGTAGGCGCATTTGAGTCCGACCCTGCTTGGGTGGTTTGCCTACAACAACCTTCGTTATTTGCCGGTAAGGATTTAACTGCTTAACCGATATTTGGCAATCGGCTTCGGGGCTATGCTTTGAGTAGGGGGTTTGGTCAGGGGTCAGATTCAAATGCAGCAAACAGTGTTCAATCATCACTCTGTGGTAAACGCATTTGAGTCTGACCCCGGCCGGGTGGCCGCATTTGAGTCTGACCCCGGTTTTCCTGATTACCACTGATGCCAAGAAATCCACGTCTTTATCTACCCAATCAGCCTCAACATGTGGTGGTGCGTGGCCATAATCGTGACCCCATCATGGCGCGCCGCGAAGATTTTCAGTTTATGTATAGTTGTTTGAAAGAAGCCGCGCAAAAACATGCATTTAGTGTTCATGCCTGGGTATTAATGCAAAATCATATTCACCTGCTGGGCACACCATCCAGCGCCCGCAGCCTGCCTTTGTGCATGCAGTCGGTGGGACGGCGATACGCGCAATATTTTAATAGCTGTTATCACCGCCGTGGAGCCCTCTGGGAGGGGCGATACAAATCCATGCTGGTCGATAGCGACAACTATCTGTTGACCTGCTACCGTTATATCGAACTCAACCCGGTACGGGCCGGTATGGTTCGAAAGCCAGTCGACTACCCCTACTCCAGCTACGCTCATAATGCACTGGGTAATACAGATGCATTGGTCACGCCGCATAAATTGTATTCACGCTTTGTTGAAGATGGCCTGGCTGCTTATATCGAGCTGTTGGAAGAGCGCTTGAGCACAAAACAACTGGTGGCGATTAGGCGCGCAACGGTGAGTGGGCTGGGTGTGGGCAAGGCAGATTTTCTGTTGAGGATTGCCATGTTAAGGCAGGGGTCACAAGGTTAGGCAGGGGTCAGATTCAAATGCGGCAGGCAGTGTTCAAACATCACATGGTGGTAGGCGCATTTGAGTCTGACCCCGGCTGGGTGGGGCACAGGTCATTGGTCAGGGGTCAGATTCAAATGCGGCAGGCAGTGTTCAAACATCACATGGTAGTAAGCGCATTTGAGTCTGACCCCGGTTCATAAAGTGTATTTGAGTCTGACCCCGGCTGGGGCTGACCCGGTTATCCTGCTCTGACACCTACTGTCCAAATCATCCCCGGGCTTTGCCCGGGGATGATCAATATCACGCTTACTCTATTTCGAAGCCATCCTCATCGAGTTTTTTGATGGGCATACCGAGTGCTTCCAGTTCCTCGCGGATGCTGGCTTCGTCACCGACAATTACGATGGCCATGTTGTCCGGCTCGATTAAGCTGTTGGCCAGGCTGTTGAGTACTTCCCGATCGGTTTCTTTCAGAATGTTGTTCTGCTGGGTACGATAATTCAACGGCAGTTCATAGCGCATGATGTTGCTAAGCAGTCTCAGCTTGCGACCCGGGGTTTCGTACTGCAGGGCATCACGTTGACCGATGGCGGAACGCATGTAATCGTACTCTTCTTCATTCATGCCGTCGGCACTGAAGCTCTCCAGTTCATTGATCACTTCGGTCAGCGAGGCTGCTGTCGCGTCCTTGTTAACCTCTGATGAGACACGGAAGCTGCCAAATT
Organism: Gammaproteobacteria bacterium; assembly: GCA_021772935.1. Classification (GTDB taxonomy): domain Bacteria; phylum Pseudomonadota; class Gammaproteobacteria; order Xanthomonadales; family SZUA-36; genus SZUA-36. Next base: position 70,724 of record JAJFLA010000005.1, on the reverse strand, counting down.
CCTGACCGCCGTTAAAACCACTGCGAGCGCCGTAGGTATAACCCTTGTCTTCACGCAGGTTCAGGTTGATACGACTGTTGAAGGTGCCACCGAGGTTGAAGTTAGCCAGGCCAGCCTTGTAATAATCGCCCAGTGCATCGTATTTAATCGATGGTTGTGCTGTGCGCAGGCTGGACTGTGCTGCACCTTCCTTGTTAACCAGGTACAGCGTGCGGCCTTTGATTTCGGGCAGATTTTCAATCGGTACACGATAGGCTTCTGTCACTTCCAACGCAGCGAAACCCTGTAGTGCGGCGATAATGTCGGCCTGTGGCAGACCGGCACTGACCATTACACCACTCAAATGTGCGGGAAAGTGTGCAGCGTAATAGGCTTTAACATCTTCCAGCGTAATCGCCTCAACGGTAGAGGGTAAGCCTGCTGCCGGGTAAGAGAGTGGGTGAGTGGAACCATACAATACCGATTCAATGGCGCGCCCGGCCAGACCTTGTGGTGTTTTACGTGACGCCATCAGACCTTCGATGGTCTGGCTCTTGATACGAGCAAAATCTTCGTCTGTAAAAGCGGGCTTGAGCGAACGTTCCATCATCAGCGCCATCGCCTTATCGAGGTGCTTGCTCAATGTATTAACCGTTACGGTCGTTTGATACTCACCCGGGTTGATACTTACGCTGGCACCGATGCGTTCCAGTTCCTCGGTAAATTCTGCCGCGCTGTGATCCAGGGTCGCTTCACCCATCATTGATGCGGTGAGCGCAGTCAAGCCAGCTTTGCCAGCGGGTTCGTCACGTTGTCCCATGGTAAAAGTGGCGCGCACGGTGACCGTAGGTGTTTCTGAATTGGGTACGGCAAGTACACGTACGTTATTGCTCAGTGTGGTATCCCAGATGGCGGGTAACTCAACCGCAGGATTACTGCCCGGCACCGGCTGTTGGCTGCGGTCAAAACTATCTGTTACCGGACGCAATGCCAGTTCGGCGTTTTCATCGCCAAAGCTTTCGGGTATATCGCGCTCCGGTGAATCATAATTCTGTACTGCTGCGGCCAGTTCCAGTTTGCCATTGGGCACAATACTCAGTATCACCGAAGGCTTGCCTGCGATGTACTGGGTAAAGACACGCTTGACGTCCGCAATCTCAACATTCAGGTAGCGTTGAATTTCTTCACCAATACCTGCCGGGCTGCCGGTGTAGGTCTGAAATGCAGCCAGTGTTGAAATTTTGCCGGACACACTCTGCAGACCGAAGACACGATTGGACTCGTATTCTGCTTTGAACTTTTGCAGATCGTCAGCTGAAATTTCACGATTGGCAAATTCATCCATGGTTTCACGCACGGCGACTTCCATTTCGGCCAAAGTTTCACCGGAACCAGGGTTCTGGATGACGATAAACATCATTTCACAAGCCAGTTCACGACATCGGTGGCTGACACTGGCTTGTACTGCGCGACCGGTCTGAACCAAACGCTGGTAAAGCAGGGACGCCTGTCCCTGGCCCATGATTTTGGCAGCCGCATCTAATGGCGCTTCATCTGCGTGGCTGCCGTAGACGGTTGGAATGATCAGTGCAAGCGCTGGCAGGTGGATGTTATCTTCCAGCGTGACATAGCGGTCGGCATCCAACTTGCCAGGTTGTTTGGGCAGGTTTTCTACCGCTGGTCCGGCAGAAATCGAACCGTAGTATTTGTTGACCAGTTCCAGTGTCGCCATCGGGTCGATATCGCCACCAATGGTCAGTGCAGCGTTATTGGGTCCATACCAGCGTAAAAAGAAGCGTTTCAGATCGTTGACATCGGCACGGTTAAGATCTTCCAACCAACCAATAACGGGCCAGAAATAGGGGTGGTCTTGTGTATACAGTGCTTTGCTCAGGGTTTCGAAAGCGCGACCATATGGCTGGTTATCCACCCGTTGTCCACGTTCGTTTTTGACCGTTTCACGTTGGATCTCGAATTTCTCCTGGGTGACGGCTTCCAATAAAAAGGCCATGCGGTCTGCTTCCAGCCACAGTGCGATTTCCAACTGGTTGACGGGCAGTGTTTCATAATAATTAGTGCGATCTGAATTGGTTGAGCCATTCAAGGTACCGCCGGCATTGGAGACCAGCTTGAAATGTTCCTCATCGGCAACATTGGCAGAGCCCTGGAACATCATGTGTTCAAAAAAGTGGGCAAAACCGGAACGACCCACCTCTTCACGATTGGAACCGACGTGGTAAGTCACATCCACGTGCACCAACGGATCGGAATGATCTTCGTGCAGTATCACGGTCAGGCCATTGGCGAGACGGTACTTGGCGTAGGGAATGGCGATTCCGCTGTCATCACCTTTAAATTTGTCGACCAGTGTGATGCCGTCTGGCAGGGCAGCAGCGGTGTCGGCGACATCAGCGACTTCGGTGGACTCCTTATTACAGGCAAGCAAAGTCAACATTATCAGGAACATTATTAGTTTTTTCACGTGTTTTCCTTGAAGGGATGAATGGCAGCGAAGAAGTCTAGCAAATGTTTGCAGTAAATACTTGTGCCGGAGGCTTGGTCAGCAGGGCAGTGGGAATGAATCAGGGCTGGTCAAAGGGGTCGGTCAAAGGGGTCAGATTCAGACCAGGGTCTGAGTCTGACCCCGGTCTGAAGGGTCTGAAACTGACCCCAGTCTGAAGTTTTCAGTATCAGGGGCTGACTTGTGCGACCTTTACTGGACTCAAAGCAAGTGCACGACGCAGGTCATCAATGCTGGCAATGCGTGGGCTGTGCGCACCGACGATGGTCTTCACATCCATACCACGCTGGTCAATAGCTTCCGCCAGCCGTTTGGTTACCGCCTGCGCGGGTGGCATACGGCCATTGGTCGGGTTTGGGAAATGGTCGGCTTCAAAGAGTATGCCTTCAGCCGGTAACCAGGCCACCAGCAGGTGTTTGGCGTGCGGCGTCGGACCAATATCGATGATCTCCAGCTTACGGGCACCGTCATCGAACACATACTTGTCTTCGACGAATTTTAGTTTCAGTGAGTCGGCATCGGTTGCTGCCCCACGCATGACGGCCTCGTGCTCTTTGACACTCAGCACCACTGCCTCTTCAGCCTGGTAAGCAGGTACACCCAGCACATGGTCATTATGGTGGTGTGTCATCACGCCATATTTGATCGGCTTGTCTTTAATCACTTCACGCATGGCCTTGATACGCTCCGGGATACCGGCGGTACCGCCAACAGCGATGACATGGTCATTCATTTCGACAAACATGGCATAGGTGCCACCTGCACCGACCAGAAAAACACCTTTCTTGACTTCCTGCAGTTCCACTTCGGTGGGCGCAGGTGGTGCGACTTCAACGACTTCCAGGCTTTCCGGCACGACAGCGTATTCGTCGATCGACTGGTTGATCTGCGTAGATTTGATGTCGATATTAATGTTTGGCTCACCATTGACCAACAGCCTGAATGTCTTGCTGAAAGGGATACCTTCAATGGGTTCATAATTTGTAAAACGATAATCGACCTGGCCGAATGGCGGTAATACCCGTTCACTACGGCTTAAAAGGTGGGTCTCTTTATCGAAATACAAGCTAAGCGCGGGGCCCACTTCCATCACCAGCGTGATGACATCGTGAGCACGGCCTTCAAACTCAACCTCACCCAACCAATGTGATGTCTGGCGCCGGTTTTGTAGTTGCTTGACCAGCAACGGTGCAGTCACACGGATAAAGGGGCCGGAACTGGTATTAAAATCCGGCTCGGCGATCGGTGTGACGGTGCCACCTCGGTAGCTGACCTGCCAGCCTTCTTCGGCCTTGATGATTTGACTGACATTAAAATCGAAGCCACCACCACTGCCTTTGTTTTTGCCCACAAATGTCTTGGTTTCAAAATCAACGGCACTAAAACTCATTTGCTCATTTTCATCCCAGGGAGGGCCTGGTGAGCGGCTTTGGTTGGTGGCCCAGGTGGTGAAATGGCTCTTGCGTGCGACGCTATTCAGATTGGTGATGGCCTCTGCACCACCATAAGCTTCGAGGGCCGCATCAATGACTTCATTGGCACGGTTAACCGCCTTGAGAGGCAAGGTATCTTCGGCGGATATAAAAGGTGTTGCCAGCATCAGACCGGCTGTAATTGTTACAAACATGGACTTATTCATCAGAACTCCTCAGTAAATAATTACAGAAAAAGAGGAGTCGGTCCCTCTGGCCCAATACTGCACTTGTATCTCAGTGCTTTAGTGTGGACGCCGACACTACTCAGCGCGCAGTGTGCTCCGCGACGAAGCGAATGTCGCGGTCATAACGATGAGAAGAAACGGGGATGCGATAAGCAGTTTTGGTTTTTACGGTAGGGGTCGCACGGGATAGGGGTCAGACTCAGACCAGGGTCTGAATCTGACCCCGGTTATACAGGATGGGCAGGGGGGCATAGGGGTCAGATTCAGACGGAGTCTGAGTCTGACCCCAGTCACAATAACTCCGTTCACTACATGACAAGCTCAAAATCCTGACGGCCATAAGAAACACCATTGATAAGGATTTCCACGCTATGTGTACCGGGATAGTAGACCCGTGTTGTGATTTTTCGCATGGCGTGTTTGCGTTTAGCGATCAGTGTTGCTTCGGCTTTGAGCGTGATGGTCTTCCATTTAAAGACCTTGGCACTGGTGCTGCCATTGGCCTTTTGGTGGTGAATGGCATAATCGATGATCAATGACTGCGGTTGTTTTGATGTGGAGGCCACGGTCAGCTCAAATTCCAGGCCATTACCGAATATAACTTGGGGTGTCAGGGTATTCAGCGCTTGTATTTCGACTTGGGGTGGACCAAAACCCAGTGCTGCCAGAGTTCTTTTGTGACCCTGTTTGATCAGTGTGCGGCAGGCGTGTTTGACCAGTCTTTGTCGGTTTTTACTGGCGCCTTTTAACCACGCTTTGGCAATCCCGGCAACCATGTCGGGGTGATCTTTGGCAATGTCGTTCAAATTGTTGGCAACGGAGCGCCGCACGTATTCTTCATCGTCGTCTTTTAGCGCCTCAAGTAACGGTAGCAGCGGTGTCGGGTCTTTGACGAATACCGGTAAGCCCATACCCCAGGGCAGACGTGGCCGCGTACCTTCCGAGACCAGGCGCCGGACATGAAGGTTGGGGTCACTGGTCCACTGCTTGAGCACTGACAAGGTGCGTTGTGGCTCTTTAAGCAATAAATAACGAATACCAAACTCTGAGCTGGAACGCTTGGTCAACTCTTTGAACAGCGTCATGGAAAGATCAAAATGACCGCCGCCGTACTGGCCCACATAATGGGTCATGGGCATGATGCCCCAGCCACTTATTCCAGTTTCATTTGCAGTCCTGCGTGCGAAATCATGTTCACCTTCTGGGGCGAGACTTGCCAACATGATGGCGCCTGCGTGTTCAAAATCAGCCGGCAGGAATGCGACCATCGCCGCAGTAATCTGATCAGAACGCTGCTTGAGCTCCAATGTATCGAGATTGTCCATCGCGGCGGAAACAAAACCCGCCTGATCAAAATCTGACCAGGCGCTGGCGAAGTGTCCACCCATACCGCTGATCACGGACTCATTAAACAAATTTTTGAATGGTTCAGGCATTATGCCCAGGGACGGGCGGTATATCGCGATAGAGCGAATGGAAGCGCGGCGCGATCGTATCAGCCTGCCACACTGTCCTATTTAAAGTACGCAATTCGACCTCCCCCATATCTTCAAGGACGGGCGGTATATCGCGATAGAGCGCATGGAAGCGCGGCGCGATCGTATCAGCCTGCCACATTGTCCTTTTTAAAGTGTGCAATTTGGTCTTTCTTTCAACCTGGCCAAATACTTCTTCAAATTAGGCGTTTTCTCCAGCAATCCCATCATATTCCCCCAGTTCAGGGAAAACCCAACCAGGATATCCGCCACACTAAAGCGATTCCCGACCAGATAATCAGTACCTGCCAAATATCGATCCAGCACCTTGGCAGCCTTCACAAAGGCCGCGTTATTCTGTTCAAAAAGTGCTGTTACACGCTGTTCTTCCGGCAGTACAAATGTATTCCGTGCGTTACTCCACACATAGGCTTCCAGTTCTGTCAGAGCAAAACTAATCCATTGAAGGTGCAGGGCACGTTCGCGTGTGCCTGAGGCTGCAATCAGGCCTTTTTCCGGCACGAGATCTGCAAGGTAGGTACAAATGGCGACCGCTTCAAACAAGGGTTCACCATTGATCAAGACCGCAGGCACCTTACCCATCGGGTTGACCTTTTTCAGCTCATCGCTATGTAATAATTCGATGCCTTCTTTGGCTTGAAAATCAAGACCAAGCTCAAGCAGTGTCCAGCGAACCTGTTTTGATCGGCTGGGGGCGTATTCGTAGAGGGTAATATCTAATGCCATGGCAAAATGTTTCCTTTGCGGTCGTGTTGTTTTTCAGAATAGATCCTGTAGGAATGGTAATAGGGGTCGGAGTAAAGTACCAGAGTATTTGCTCTGGTACTTTACTCCGACCTCAGCTCTTTCCCATCATGCTTTACGTTAACGTAAACGTAATGTATCCTTACAGCATGCGCTTAATACAAATCGACCATTGATGTCGGCCAGGGATATTCAGGGTGAAAAAGACATACAGCATCAGCGATCTTGCGGACGAATTTGACATCACCACCCGCACCATCCGGTTTTACGAAGAAAAGGGCTATCTGAGCCCGAAGCGAGATGGCACCCGGCGAATTTACAGCCCGCCCGATCGCACCAGCCTGAGGCTGATCCTGCGTGGCAAGCGCCTGGGCTTGAGCCTGGATGAAACGGCAGAGCTTATCCGCATGTATGGATCGGCACAGGGTAACCGCCAACAGCTCGAAAAATTTATCGTACGTATTGGTGAAAAGCGCGCCGAACTGGAACGTAAACAAAGAGACCTGGCCGTCATGTTGAGCGATCTGAAGAATGTTGAGGATCAATGCCAGCTGGCGCTGGCGGAATATGGAAACAGTATGAATAACACAAGCGAGATAAGCTGAATGAAACAAGCAGCCTCTGACATCAATGTCAGCAAAACACCAGCACTCAACACACCCTTGCGGTTTGTGACGGCAGCCTCTCTATTCGATGGCCACGATGCCGCTATCAACATCATGCGACGTTTAATCCAGGCACAGGGCTGTGAAGTCATCCACCTGGGTCACAACCGTAGTGTCATGGATATCGTGCGCGCAGCCATCGAAGAAGACGCTGACGCAATTGCAATATCGTCCTACCAGGGTGGTCACAACGAATATTTCCGCTTCATGATCGACCAGCTAAAGGAACGTGGGGCAGGGCACATACAGATATTCGGTGGCGGTGGCGGCACCATCACACTGGACGAGATCGCGGAGCTTGAAGCCTACGGTGTTAATCGTATTTACCATCCAGATGACGGTATGGGCATGGGTTTGGTCGAAATGATTGAAGATGTGGTGGCGCGGGCCGGTGAACACCGCCATCAAACTGCTTTCCCCACTCAGCTAAGACAAAACAACGCCAACGATATCGCACAAATGCTCAGCGCACTTGAGGCCGGCATATATGGCGAAGCCGAACTGAAGATGAAACGCCATGAATGGGCCGGTAGCAAAAACCCGGCGCCGGTGATTGGTCTTACCGGTACCGGTGGTGCGGGTAAATCATCGGTCACCGATGAAATACTCAATCGCATGCTGACGAGTTTCCCAGAAAAACGTATTGCGGTGCTGGCCGTCGACCCAACTCGTAGACGCACCGGCGGTGCCTTGCTGGGTGACCGCATCCGCATGAACAGCCTGCGCTCAGAAAACATTTACATGCGCTCGATGGCGACCCGCCGTCAGCACCTTGCCACCAGTGCCATGCTGCAGGACGCTATCAGCTTCCTCAAATCAGCCGGTTTTGACCTGGTGATCGTGGAAACCGCCGGTATTGGCCAATCCGATTCTGAAATCGTCGATATGGTCGATTTCGCCTGTTACGTGATGACCTCGGAGTTTGGTGCACAGAGCCAGCTCGAAAAAATCGACATGCTCGATTACGCCGAACTGGTGATCCTGAACAAATTTGATAAACGTGCCGCCGAAGACGCCTTGCGTGATGTGCGCAAGCAATGGAAGCGCAATCACCTGGCTTTTACGATGGAAGACGACGATGTGCCGGTCTACCCGACCATCGCCAGTCAGTTCAACGACCCCGGTATCAGCTGGATGTTTGTCAATCTACTGCGTCTGTTGACTGAAAAACTGGGTTTACCCAGTGCCGAGTGGCGTACGGATATCGACACATCGGTGCGTAAACCGAGAGCCACTGTGCTCATTCCTGGCAACCGCGCCCGATACCTGGCGGAGATCGCCGAGCAGGGCAGGGATGTTAACAAAGACATCGAAAGACAGGCCGAGGCCGCCAGCCTGGCGCAACATTATTTTGCGTGTCTGAAAGATATGGGCGACGCCGCCTTACCAGCAAGCTTCGAACCCTACCGAAGTGATGATCTGGCTGGAGACAACGAATTTGTCCTGCTGCGCCAACGTTACAACGCCGCATTGGACGAACTATCAAAAGAAGCCATCGCACTTTTGAAGGAGTGGCCAGCGCGCAAACAAGGCCTGCGCACCGAGCAATATTCCTACGAAGTCCGTGGCCGCGAAATCACCGGTAACAACTTCAAGGAATCACTCAGCAAGATCCAAATCCCCAAAATCGGTATGCCGCGCGACAAAGACTGGGGTGAGTTATTGTCATTCCTGATGCGTGAAAACCTGCCCGGTGCCTACCCCTATACCGCCGGTGTCTTCCCCTACCGCCGCGCAGGCGAAGACCCGACTCGCATGTTTGCAGGTGAGGGCACACCAGAGCGAACCAACCGCCGCTTTCACTACTTAAGTAAAGATGGTGTCACGGCGCGTCTGAGCACCGCATTTGATTCGGTAACGCTATATGGTGAAGACCCGCATACGCGCCCGGACATCTACGGCAAAGTTGGCAACTCCGGTGTTTCTATCGCCACGTTGGATGATCTGAAAAAACTCTATTCCGGTTTTGACCTGTGTTCAGCCACCACCTCGGTTTCGATGACCATCAATGGTCCCGCGCCAATGATACTGGCGTTTTTTATGAACGCGGCCATCGATCAGCAAGTGGAATTACACTTAAAGGCGGCGGGCGAATGGGAAGTAGCAGAGAAGAAGATCAAAGGCTACTTTAAAGGTAGAAAACAACCCCATTACGAAGGCGAACTGCCCGAAGGCAACAACAGTCTGGGGCTGGCGATGCTCGGTATCACCGGTGACAAACTGGTCGATGCCAAAACCTACGAAAGCATCAAGGCAGCGACGCTGAAAAAAGTACGCGGCACCGTGCAAGCCGATATCCTCAAAGAAGACCAGGCGCAAAACACCTGCATCTTCTCGACCGAATTTGCCATGCGTATGATGGGTGATATTCAGCAATACTTTGTCGATAACGGCGTGCGCAATTTTTACAGCGTCTCGATCTCCGGCTACCACATCGCCGAAGCCGGCGCGAACCCGATCAGCCAGTTGGCCTTTACGCTCAGCAACGGTCTGACCATCGTCGAGTATTACCTCGCACGCGGCATGAGTATCGACGACTTCGCGCCCAACCTGAGTTTCTTCTTCAGCAATGGCATGGACCCGGAATATACCGTTATCGGCCGGGTGGCCCGGCGTATTTGGGCGCGTGCCATGCGTGAGCGCTACGGCGCCAACCGTCGCAGCCAGATGTTGAAATATCATATTCAAACAAGTGGGCGCTCTTTGCACTCTCAAGAAATACAGTTCAACGACATTCGCACCACGTTACAGGCATTATACGCGCTGTTCGACAATTGTAACTCCTTACACACCAACGCCTACGACGAGGCAATTACCACCCCAACGGAAGAATCGGTGCGCCGCGCAGTGGCCATTCAGATGATTATTAATAAGGAATTGGGGCTTAATTTTTGCGAAAACCCCTGGCAGGGCAGTTTTATTGTTGATGAATTGACCGACCTGGTCGAAGAAGCTGTTTACCAGGAATTTGAGCGGATTTCGGAGCGTGGCGGTGTGCTGGGTGCGATGGATACGATGTACCAGCGCAGCAAGATTCAGGATGAATCGATGTATTACGAGCATAAAAAGCATGATGGTAGTTTGCCGCTGATTGGCGTGAATACTTTCCTTGGTGGTAAGGAGAGTCATGCTGAGGGTGGTGAAGTGGAGTTGATGCGCTCGACGGATGCTGAGAAGGATCAGCAGGTGAGCAATGTCGAGGTGTTTAGAGATAGCCATCAGGCCGAGGCTTCACCGGAATTGGTTCGGTTGCAGCAGGTGGCACGTGAGCGTAAGAATACCTTTGAGTCATTGATGGATGCCGCTAAGGATTGCTCGTTGGGGTCGATGAGCCATGCGCTTTATGATGTTGGAGGGGAGTATCGGCGGAATATGTAGCGATTTTCGATGAGAGGTATATAGTTGACCAGTTAGCTGTATTAACAAGGAAAATCAACTAATAAGAAGGGATGAAGGGGTTTTTTGCTTTGGCAGCCAAGATTTGAATTTTGCGGATTGTAGCAGGGCAATTACATGATCACTGCTGAAATTAAACGTAATCAGACAAATTCAAACAACGTAAAAACTATCTGAATACCAAACAAATGGAATTTATAAGAGTTACAAACAAACTCGCTGAAAAAAATGCTGGGTTAACTATCGTTCCCATGGTAATCCCCCCAATAATTAATTGAATTCATAAGTAAAATTTTCTCGTAAACTAAACGAAGGAGATTCTGCATGAAAAAATCAAGATATAGCGATAGTCAGATACTGGCGATATTGAACCAGGCCGAGGCCGGAACGCAGGTTCCGGCTTTATACCGAGAACATGGTATGAGCAGTGCCACTTTTTACAAATGGCGAGCTAAATACGGTGGTATGGATGCGTCACTGATGGCGCGGCTCAAGCAGTTGGAAACAGAAAACCAGCGACTTAAAAAGATGTATGCCGGTGACTGATAAAAACGCAAGGATCCGGTTGTGTTTACTGACTGGAAGCCATGAGAAACCCTTAAATAATTAATCCGTTGATTCAAAACAATCATCAGAATAAAGCATGACATCATAATATAAAATACTACCGGATAGGCGACCTATTCCTCGTCTGTTTCTGTGCAAAAGCAGCATTGCTAAGGACAATTTAGCCACCGCATGAAAATGTCGATACACCAATTCACCTTGATAGCGCCTATTCAGACCCTTAGTATGGCAGTCAATAATTGGCGCTGACTGGAGCATTTTGGGTTCGGGATTATTAAGCTTCGACTACTCTAGCTTGGTTGAACTTCTAAAGAGGAGAAATGCACATGCCGCACGTCACATTTATACATGGTATCGCCAACAAGCCACCCAAAGAAAAACTGCTTGAAAACTGGGAAGCCCACTTGGCACAGGGGGGACTGGATCTCGCCACGAATGGCGTCTCCACCTCAATGGTCTACTGGGCCGACGTGATGTACGCTGAGCCGGCAGCCCCGGATGCCAATTTTGAAAGTGTGGAAGAAGGGCTGGGCACTGCGTGGATGGACGAGGATTTGGCGTGGATCGATGACCTGCCCGACGAGGAAAAGGCTTTCGTCGAGTCTTTTCGCGAGAAACTCCGTTTCGATAAGAAATCCCCGGAGAGTGACGATTACACGCCACCTGACTTCGAGGGGAACGAAAACGAACTGGAGGCGCTCACATTCGAAGCTATTCCCCTGCCATGGTTCATCAAAAGGAGGGTTATGAAAGCACTTCTTAAGGATGTGCATCATTACCTGTTTAACGCTAAATTTTCCCCGCGACCCGGCGAGAAATACCAGGTGCAGGATCATATCCGTCAACTTTTCGTGGACCAGTTAAAAGAAGATACCGCGAACCTAGAAGGTCCGCATGTCGTTGTCAGCCACAGCATGGGCACGGTGATTTCCTATGATTGTCTTAAAAATGTTGCCGACTGCCCACCAATCAGCGCCTATATGACCGTGGGCTGCCCACTAGGCATCAGCGAGGTTCACGACAATTTCAAACCGGATTACGACAAGCGTGACGCTTTCCCTTCGGACAAGGTCGCTGGCGACTGGGTCAATGTGTATGACCGCCTTGACCCCGTGGCTTTCGATGCTCGTATCGCGAATGATTACCAGAAGGACGGGAATAAAGTGGTGATCGATCAGAGGGTGCATAACTCCGGGAAATGGCGCCATAGCAGCTACAAATATTACGGGCAGCAGGATTTGTGCAACCACTTGAAGAAGTTGCTCGAGCTGTAATTCTGGAGCAGCGATGGTCCAAAAAATAAAAGGCCTCCTTGACGAGATCGGTACTGCGGCCAGAGCGTATAACGCCGGAGAGGTCGAGAGTGCATCCGACAGGCTTGTTAAACAGATACGGGAGAATATCGCTACGCATCCCAAGGGCTTTGTAAAGGAATTGGGAGTTGCGATCGGGACGTTCGACCGGCAACGTTCTGATGACCTGTGCGGCGAGCTGGCTGTTCATCTGCGGACACGCGCGAAGCCCTACCCTTTCGCCGAGTCAGAATCTATTCTTGGTATCCTTCGCCGCAAGCGATATTTCGATCAGATCATCAAAGTTGCTGATGTGCTGATTCAGACCGGGCAGGATGAACCGGGCATCCGAAGGCAATACGCGCAGGCCCTGCTAGACCTAGGGCATATCACCGCTAGCCTTGATGTGCTCCAGGTCCTGGAGCAGGATTGCCTCGAAACAAATAACATTGCCGAATTAGCGGAAGCCCGGGGCCTCAAGGGCCGCGCACGGAAACAGATATATATGGATGCCGCAACAGACAAACGTCCGGGCACCATGATTCGTCAGCAGCTCGAGGATGCAGTCTTAGACTACGCCGGTGTGTATAGGAAAAAGAAGGACCACATATGGCATGGGATCAACGCAGTAGCTTTGCTCGAGCGGGCGAAACGCGACAAGATAAGCTTGGCCAAGGGCTTGCCCGATGCCACGGCAACCGCAACAGCTATCCTGAAACAGATTACGTCAAAAAAGAAGTCAGATCTATGGGACTACGCAACTGCAGGGGAAGCCTGCCTGGCATTGAAGGATTACTCGCAGGCCTTTGAGTGGATGCTCAGGTACACACAGAAAAACAAAGACGCCGATGCCTTCGAATACGCTAGCACCTTACGGCAGTTCGAGGAAGTCTGGAAACTGGATGACAGCAAAAAGGAGCATGCAAAGATCCTTCACCTGCTGCGCGAGGCGCTATTGCGGCAGGAAGGCGGCCGGGTGGAGATCGAGAACCCGGCCCAAAACCTCATCACTGCTACGGCACTGGAAGCAGATAAGCAGTTTGAACAAATCCTCGGCAAGGACCGCTACAAGACCTTCCAGTGGTATCGTAAGGGACTGGACCGGGCTAGCGGCGTAGCCCAAATCCGTGACCGCTCCGGCAACGGCCACGGTTCCGGTTTCCTCATTCGCGGTGCAGATTTGCACCAAGGCATCGGTCAAAAATGTGTGGTGGTCACAAACGCACACGTAGTCAGTGATGATCTTGCGGAGCAAAACTCCATACCAGCCGCTCTACCTGCAGACGAGGTTCGAATCCGTTTCGAGGCAAAAGATTCGAACAAGGAGTTCGAAGTTGATCAGATACTCTTCAGCTCTCCCAGAAGCGAACTGGACTGCACAATCCTCAGCCTTAAATCACACATCGTGCATGAAAACCCCTATCCGATTGCCAAGCGACTTCCACTGGTGGACAAAAATCAGCGGGTCTATGTCATTGGTCATCCCCGTGGCGGTGGCCTGTCCTATTCCATAGATGACAATCTGCTCCTTGATCACGAGAGACCCGTGGTGCACTACCGGGCGCCCACTGAGGGCGGCAGTTCGGGCAGTCCCGTCTTCAACCAGGACTGGGATCTGGTCGCGCTGCACCACGCCGGCGGCATGAATATGAAGAAGTTGAATGGCAAGGCCGGAACCTACCCGGCCAACGAAGGCATTTATTTCCAGAGCATTCGCGATGCGGTTGTGGCCAAGCTGGGGTAATTGCAGAGTAGGATTCTGCCCAAGTTGGTTGATATACGTTGCTTATCCCTATGATGCCTGCTACCAGATCCAGCGTAATGCCACCTTTCAGTCGAACAAGGAAACTTGCGTTCTGCAGAAACTTCGATAAGGTAGGAATATGTTGATCTATGCAAAGGGATGACAGCCTTGGAATCCGTATTTTTATCCTATTCGTTTTCAAAGTCTGAAGACCGGGTGATTGCCGCAGAACTCGAGGATCTGTTTAGGAGCTTCGGCATCAGAACCATCACAGGACTAAACCTTGGCGGTAACCAACTAACCGATGAGGTAAAGTCTTTGATAGGCCAGTCCGACGGACTTGTGGCTCTCGCCTCTCGTCGCGAGCAACTTGCATCTGAACGCTGGGTTACGCACCCATGGATTCATGATGAGTTTGGGCATGCCAAATCCATTGGAAAGAAGGCGATTGCTATAGTGGAGGAAGGGGTCTCCACTAACGGTGCGTATGAGAGTCACGAACGAATTCTTTTCGAACGAAGTAATCTGGCCCCGGCCCTCCTAAAGCTTGCTAAGACTCTCGGGATTTGGAAAGACAAGGCCGGTAACCGGCTCAAAGTGCGTCTACTACCCGATGAGTTATTGGAAGATTTGCAGTCACCATCGTGTCAATATCGGTTTATTTCGCGCGGTATTTCTCTTAACTGGCGCGATGTTAATCCTGTCCTTGAGCCGGGGGGGATCTATCTTCATTTGCAGGGTGTGAGAGACGACTATCTCATCGAGGTACAAGTATCAAGCCCGAATGGTGTGCGTCGCTCGCGAGCGACTGCTCAGACCATGCCGATAACTGTGGAGTAAGCAAATGACCATTCATATTAGCCAAACAGTTGAAGAAAAATCATCAAGACATTGGAAGTGGAGTGTCTGGCTTGAAGGTCCCAGTTACGAGTTGGACGGCATCCAGTCTGTGACCTATCAGCTCCATTCAACGTTCAACAAGCCGATTCGTGAAGTAAGTGATCGTCAGTCGGGGTTCCGGCTGGATTCTTCAGGCTGGGGTCAGTTCATGATTTATATAACGCTGCTGTATCGTGATGGTACGAAGGAACAGCGACAACATTGGTTGAGATTTAGTGGTAAGGCACCAAGCAAAGAACTAAAAGCCAAATTCGGAGAGGAATTTGGGGACCGACCGCCAACTGCTTTTTTGTCATACTCGGTCGCGGATGCAGTAACCGCATTAGCCGTTCGAATGAACTTGGAAGACAAGGGAGTGTCAGTGCTGGATGCTTCGTCGCTTGGCGTGGGGGAGAATCTAAGTGACGGTATAGAAAACATGATAGATCGGTCAGATTTCGGTATCTCTATTGTGTCTGACGTCACCTCTAAGTGGGTGAACCAAGAGTCGCTGCAGATGCAGGAACGCAAGCTGCCGGTTTTTCAGATCAAAACAGACGATGCGCCTAACTCTCCGGGTTTCGCTCTGAAAGTTCAACCGCTGAGTGAGGCAGTCACTACTGATTTTTCAGATCTGATCAACAGTTCGATGAATTTGGATAAAACCAGTTATTAAAAAACTTGGTGCTGCACGTGTTGAGCATACAACATGGAAGAAACTGTGTCAGGCACAGCAATTTTATCCCATCCGCCCAGAGCGTGTCCGGACTATGTGGATCGCACTTTTTCCTTTGATAAACCCCATGACCTGGGATACTGCATATTTCGACGGAATCGATATCATGATGTTGACATGATCCGCCATGGCTGCATATTCTGGTCCAATCTGAACACTGATTCTGGTTCAATCTGAACACCTATTCCGGTTTAACGTGAACGGCGATTCTGGTTCAATTTGAACACTTTCCCGGTTTTTCCGGAATCAGTGTTCAGATTCCCGGAATCACTGTTCACAATGAACCAGAATCCATCTCAACGCATTGTTTTATCACTTATTTGCTACCCTCTCCCGATTTTAGGAAAGAGGTCATGGCAAGACAGAGGGTTACAATGCGAAAAATCAGAGATATTTTACGATTACGACTGGCTGGTGGTTTGTCCATCCGGCAGATCAATGCCAGTACCAAGGTCAGTTTAGGCTCCATCCAGAAGCTACTGAGCCAGGCCACCGAACTGGAGTTGAGCTGGCCATTGCCGGACAACCTGAATGATGTGCAGTTGGCTCGGCTGTTTTACCCCGATGCCGATACCCGCACCGCTTCCCGGTTCCAGATACCGGACTGGCCAGCCATTCACCAGGAACTCAAGCGCAAGGGAATGACCAAGTTATTGCTGTGGGAGGAATACACCCAGCAATACCCTAACCGCTGCCACAGTTACTCACAGTTCTGCGACCGCTACCGCCACTGGCGAGGTCTGCAGAAGCGTTCCATGCGCCAAAGTCATAAGGCTGGCGAGAAGTGCTTTGTTGATTACTGTGGCCAGACAGTGCCCATCATCAATGCTGACACTGGCGAGATACATTCTGCTGAAGTCTTTGTAGCGGTACTGGGGGCTTCCAACCTGACCTATGCCGAGGCCACCTGGAGTCAGCAGTTACCAGACTGGTTGGGCAGCCATGTGCGAATGTTCGATTTTTATGGTGGTTGCACGATGATGGTGGTGCCGGACAACTTAAAAAGCGGTGTCAGCCGAGCGTGTCGTTATGATCCTGATCTCAACCCCAGTTACCAGCAGTGGGCTGAACATTACCAGGTCGCAGTGGTTCCGGCGCGGCCCTACAAGCCCAAAGACAAGGCCAAAGCTGAGGTCGGCGTACAAATCGTTGAACGCTGGATACTGGCGCGACTGCGCCATCACAGCTTCTTCTCATTGGCCGAGTTGAACCAGTGTATCGCTGCCTTGCTGGAGGATCTGAATCAAAAACCCTTCAAGCAGTTGCCCGGCAACCGACAGCAGGCCTTCGAACAACTGGATAAACCGGCACTCTCGCCTTTACCCCGGCACCCTTACCGGTATGTCTATATCAAGCCGGTTCGGGTCAATATCGATTATCACGTGCAGTATCGCCAGCACCATTACTCGGTACCGCATCAGTATGTGGGCGAAAAGCTGGAACTGCACGCCGGTGAGTCACTGGTGACGATTTACTACCGTCAACAGGTAGTGGCCAGTCACGTTCGTAGCTATAAGCCCGGCATAACCACCGAAGCTGTGCATATGCCGACCAGGCACCGCAAGCATATGCGATGGACACCGGGGCGCCTTAAAAGCTGGGCGCGGGATATCGGTCCTGAAGTGCTCAAGTGGGTTGACAGGCAGCTTAAATCCAAAACCCATCCGGAGCAGGCTTACCGGGTCTGCCTGGGTCTGTTGAATCTCAGTCGCCAGTATCCGGCACAGCGACTGAATGCCGCTTGCAAGATCGCCAACGGCGCCAGCCTGAACCGGCTGAAACAGATCAAGTCGATCCTCAAAAGCAACCATGACCGGCTGCCGGAGCAGCTTGAGCTGCAGGCTGAGCTGCCCCAAGACCATGAAAACATCCGTGGACCACGCAACTATCATTAGGAAAAACAACCATGACAACACAAACCATGGCGCAGCTGCGCCAACTTAAACTTGGTGGCATGGCCACTGCACTGCAAAGCCAACTGGAACAGGTCGGCACGTATGAGGGACTGCCCTTTGTTGAAAGACTTACGCTGCTGGTTGAGCACGAGTGCATGACCCGTGAACAACGCCGGCAGGAACGTTTTATCCGCCAGGCACGCTTCCGCCTTCGCGCTAGCGTTGCCGAGATCGATTATCAGCATCCACGTAACATCAAGCGATCCCAGATAGCACAGCTGACTCAAAGTGACTGGATCAACCGAGCTCAGAACCTGCTGATTACCGGGCCCTGTGGCAGCGGCAAGACTTATCTTGCCTGTGCGTTGGGACACAATGCTTGCATGCTGGGTTATAGCGTTCGCTACTTCCGACTCTCAAGGTTGCTACTGGAACTGACCCAGGCTAAAGCCGACGGCACTTATTACAAGAAACTGAAACAACTGGCCAGGATCCAAAAGATGATTATTGATGACTGGGGTCTGGAGCCTCTAAAACCTGCGCATCGGAATGACCTGATGGAGATCATGGATGATCGCCATGGGCACACATCCACG
Organism: Gammaproteobacteria bacterium; assembly: GCA_021772935.1. Classification (GTDB taxonomy): domain Bacteria; phylum Pseudomonadota; class Gammaproteobacteria; order Xanthomonadales; family SZUA-36; genus SZUA-36. The sequence continues at coordinate 52,554 of JAJFLA010000005.1, read as the reverse complement.
GTTGTGATCAGCCAGCTACCCACCGATGAGTGGTATGCCAGCATCGGTGATAACACGCTGGCGGATGCCATCCTGGACCGGCTGATGCACAACTCACACCGGCTACAACTGAAGGGAGAATCCATGCGGAAAATAATGGCAGATGTTGACTCAATATGAACACCTGAGTTAAAAAGAGACTTCGTGATGCGTTGAGAAATCAGGTGTTCACAATGAACCGGAATCGCTGTTCACATTCGCCGGAATACGCAAAAGCACTTTCTTGACATCAAAGCATAGTTGCGGTTCTGGGTGACACAGAAATCACCAAAGTGGTTACCAATTGAGTTATAAATAGACTGATCATCTTTTATCAAGTGAAATAATTCCTAACATTCTCTTGCTAGTTTTAGCAAAATATAACTAGTGACGTCTGGCTCATCCTGAGTGAAGGCCGTTTTGATTCCTTTGTCATAATCAATTACTTGCCAAGCGCGCATGTTTCAATTTCATCAATTAATACCTAACACTATATTGTTGTTATCTACCATCATAGTATTAGGAAAATGATGAAAAAAAACTCTATCCATTTGAATTAATTGACATTGGTTCGATTCAGTAGTAATACTTGTATAGAACCAAAAGCTGCTCTGTTCGTCACGTCAACAGTGTTTTGCTCATGATCACAGCGAAGTTTTTAACGAAAGATCCAGTTAGATATTTTCTTTGGGTTTTGGTGTGTGGAAAGTGCTTAGAAACATTTGAACAGCTTGGAACGTTAAATAGCTTTATGGCTAGATTTGGAAACATTATGAAAAAATCAATCGCCCTTTTATTGCTGCTCACTCCTTTGTGGGTACACGGAGCTCCAAAACCAAAGGAACTATTAAAAGAAGTTAATTCAAATAAAGCACAGCGTTTAGCCGACTACAACTCGGTTTTCTTACAAAAAACCCTTTATTTTTCAAGGCGTCATAGAATCGTAAAAGCAAATACAAAGCTTTTGCTTGAAGAAGATGAATTCACCATCACTCCGTTTGATGATGTTGAGTCTTTGCACGTCATTACAGAACCATCGAAAACACAACAGAGACAAGGAGATATGTTTCATTTTAAAGCACATGTTGTTATGGATAGCGATACCCCGTTCGCGCAAATGTTTCCTAATTTTTCGTTTTTGATTGGAGCGTATGCTTGGGATTTGAATGAATCTGGCGAAGCGCTGACTTCTATCAGTAATCGATTCACGCATTCCACATACTGGAATATCGACGAGTTTGGTAGTCCAGTATTGGAGACACCTCCTGACGGAGTTTCGGCTATTGCTGGTCCGCCACCGGAAAGCCCCGAAGACATTGAGCGACATAAAAGGCTCAAAAAACTAAAGAAGCATCAATTTTTTTCAGTGAGCGCAACGTTTTATTCGTTAGATGGAAAGAAATACATGCTCATGCCTTTGAAGTACACGCCTAAGTATTCGGTGATCCATGAGATAAACACTACTGAACTTTCTTTTATGCGATTTGAAGCTGACCCAGATGGGTTAGATCACAGAAGTGACGAAGATAAAATGAAATCGACTCGCCATAAAAACTTTTTGAAAACCCTACCTGATGAAGAAGGGAAGATTGTGAAGGGAGATATACAATGAGAGCACTCGCCTTATTCATCTCATGTCTACTAAGTTTTTCAGTTCGTGCATTGGATACTGAAATTTCAGTTTTGGGACTGGTGCTCCCTGGTGCCGATGCTAATAAGTCAGCAATGTGGTTGGCTTCACTTGAAGAGTTTTGGCCAAGCTCTTCAACCGGCATCACCATTAAACTTGTGAACGGTGGTGTCCCTATACCAGGTCAGACACAACTCCAACTTGGAATTGCAGGGTCTGACCTTCTGGTTGCAATGAACAGTGATGACCCAATACGGAATCAGCACGCCGCCGATGTGGTGATGTTTTTTGGTCGTTCATTTATACAGGGAGTCTGCGGAGAAGCTATCCAAAGAAACTGGACATCTCTTAATGATGGTATTCCAGGAATATTCATACCCGCACCGCTAATTGATACACTCGGAAGTGAAGACTCGTATGCTGTGATAGTTGCAACAGAAGGTGTTAATTGCCTTTCATTCGAAGAAGTTGCAATACATGAATTGGGGCATCTATTTGGTGCAGGCCACGTTGAAACCCCAGAAACTACAGGAAAATACTTAAAAGCTGACAGTCACGCTTTGCATATCGATAATATTTTTGTGAGAGCAAAAACAATAATGGCTGAGAGCTTCTATACCGGTATACAGACATTAAATTTTAGCACTCAACCTTCAACCAATACCGATAACCTTGGCACATTGAGCACAACGGCACTATCTGTCGCCAACTATCGAACAGCTCCACCTCCACCACCTCCTTGCACGTTGTCGCCGCCGCAGAATATACACGGCGTGATAACGGGAATTTGTACGCCCTCACCTTGGACAAGGCATTTTGTTACTTGGGATGATAGCTGTCCCTCAGCAACTTCATTTTACGAAATTTGGGCCGCACAGCCAATATTAAATCCTTTCAATTTTGAATTTTATACTGCCTTTAGTTCCACTGAAGTGTTTGTATTCGGCGAAGATGCGCTTATTAAAGCGAGGGCTTGTGAATTCTTTAATTGTACTTCGCTTGGGCTTGGAGTGTATTTGGCTTCAAGCCAATGTAACGGCGGGTTCTGACGGTCACTCCAGTTAAGCGACTTTAGTCCATTGGGCTGTCCTATTGGTTCGGGGTTTTATACTCCAGGCATGAATGCAGGCTCAGTGGATTGTAGAGGGTAGCGATGTAATCCACATGATCAAGTGGATCCACAGACCCTTTAAACTGGCTGGTTGGTCACAGACCCAAGCCGCGAAAATTGTGGGGGTTACATTCAATCCACAAAAAGGATCTACAACGATCAGGAAGTGGCGCACGAAAGTGGGATCCAGGGAACACAGATCAATACCTTATGCAGCCTAGAGGCTGATGCTTTTAACGGCCGGTGTGGTTCAGCTTGCCAATGAAGCGAACTCACCATCTGAAGCAAACTTTAAGGTGGCTACAATAGACAAAGCACCAAAAGACGCGAACTAAACGGTCAATTTAAACGCCGGCAAAACCGGCGCCGGACCTTCGACGGCACCCGCCCGAACGAACGCCAGGCCAGCCACCGGGACAACCTGGCCACGCGCGCGCATGGTGCCACCGTCTAGCGTTGTTAGCGTGCTGGTTCCGTCTGCGTTGTGCGTGGCCACCGTGGCAATTACCAGGCTGTTGCCCGGAAGCAAGCCGCGGAATTTTTTGAAGGTACTAGTCGTCATGGTGGCGTTCCAGTTTTACAGTCTGTTTTATGATTAGCCCGCTACGACTCCACTCACACGCGACCACCGAAGACTGAACCAAAGCGCGCCACGATCCGGCCGCTACATACTCCACCAGCTCCAACGGCCGTATCAATCCCGGTTCATCCGGCGTGGCTCTCAAGGGTAACTCTAGAGTTTCAGCCGACTGAACACCATGGTAGGCGATAACGTTCCGGCCACGTTCCCGGCCGGCGTCCTGGTGTGTGATCAGCGGATCGACGATCATTTTCGCGCTAATGTCGCCAGCACTACCCGTCCGGGTCACGTTACACAAAACGCCCTGATTCTGTCCAGACACGATGACCGCGTTATATAGTGGTTGTTCCGAATAATCGGACGCCAGGCGGTACGTTACGGCCATAGGGAGTGACCAATCAGGTGTTGCTGTTGACCAGTTCCATGGGTTGACCGGGTAACGTGGTTTAACCCTGATCGTCTTTAAACTTTCATCCGGCAGGACAACACCGCCAACCGCGTTCGCAAGTTTGGCCACTGCCTGGATGGGTGTCAGATCATCATATGACCACGCGCCAGCCGGTACCAGCCAGGTTTCGGTTAGCCATTCCAGTGTCCAGAAAAAGCAGCTTTCGGGCTGCTTTTTTTTAGCGAATAGAATGTCACAGCCCGGTTTTCTTTGCCTAAATGGGTGCTTTTCACTGATAATTGCATACTGACATCGAAGAAAGCTTGAAAAGGGGCCTGATCATGCAAATATGCCTTATTCAGCCCAAAGAATTGTAGAACTGAGAATATTGACTATGAAGCCATTCGAAAATATATTGCGCGAGATGCCCGATATTGCCAATGAGGAGCGACCCTCCATCAGTGGTAAGCTCGAATGGGTGGGCATGAATGATATTGAAATGCCGGTGCGTATTGAAGATGATCAGGGCAATCTGATTCAATCAACGGCCCGTGTCACCGCTTATGTCAATCTGGTGGACCCGGATGTGCGCGGGATTCACATGTCTCGTTTGTATCTGCATCTGGACCAGGCTTTCCAGGAAAGACCACTGACACCCAGTACGTTGCGGCAAATGTTGCGTTCCTTTCTCGATTCTCACCAGGGCTTGAGTGACCGTGCACTGGTCAGGGTTGATTTTGACTATGTGATCCGTCGCAAAGCACTGGAAAGTGATAACGTGGGTTGGCGCCGTTACCCTGTTTCCATGATTGGTATTCTCGAAGGGCAGGAATTCAGTCTCGAAATGGGTCTGGAGATACTGTACTCAAGCACATGTCCCTGTTCTGCCGCACTGGCACGTCAATTAATCCAGGAGCAGTTCAAAAAGGATTTTGCCTCATCCGCCACGCTGGATTACAACCAGGTTCATGAATGGCTGGGAACGGAAGAAGGTATTTTGGCTACGCCGCACAGCCAGCGCAGTGCAGCAGAACTCAGGATGCGGTTAACACCAACCTTCCAAATGTTCCCGATCATTGAATTGATTGATGAAGTGGAAAATTCGTTGAAGACACCGGTGCAGGCGACGGTTAAACGCGAGGACGAACAGGCATTTGCCTTGCTCAACGGTCGTAACCTGATGTTCTGTGAAGATGCTGGCAGACGGATTCAAACAGCACTCAACGGCGATGACCGCATTCTGGATTTCTGGGCTCGTTGTACACACTACGAGAGCCTGCATCCGCATAACGCAGTTTCTGTTGTCACCAAGGGTATCAAGGCTGGTTATGTCGCGGGTGCGGGAGCACCGGTACGCGTCGATAACTCGGCAGGCTAGCGACCGCAATCCATTCAGACTTCAGAGCTCGTTTATCGGCGCTACGAGTGCTTGTGGGTTGACCCGTCGATTAAGCCAGTTCATACGCCAGTCAAGATGTGGCCCGCTGGCTCGCCCGGTGGCACCGATACGGGCAATCAGATCTCCCTGTTTAACAAAGCTGCCGGCTTCTACCAGTATCTTGCTCAAGTGTAGAAAAGTAGATGATAAGCCCTGGCCGTGGTCAAGGACTATAGTGCCGCCTGAAAAGTACATGTCTGGATGGGTCATGGTAATCAAACCATCGGCAGGTGCATACACATCAGTACCTTCAGGTGCCGCGATATCGAGACCGTAATGTGGCCTGCGTGGCTCGCCATTAAGAACCCGCTGGGAACCGTAGACGCCGCTTATTCTGCCTTTGGCCGGCCATGCAAAGCCGTTGGTATAATAGGCCTGCTTGTCGCGATGCTGGCGCGCTGTAGCCACCATTCGGGCATCCTGCTTAATTCTGGAGGCTGCCTCCGGGGCAGGTGTAACGGTTGTCGGAGGCAGGCCGTCAACCCGCTCAATAGCATACTCCCGTGCCTGCACAAGCAAACGCTTAAGATCTACTTCACCATCTCCTGACGTGACCCGGAGTTCACGGCTACCGGTTTCATCCCGACCGAAGCCGATGACAAAATGCCCGTTGTTAGAAATGGCGATTGGCACACCGTCCAGTAAAACATGACTGTCGGGTCCAGCCTGTCCGAAGATCAGACCACCCTGAATGGCGGCCCCCGTCAGCTCTATTGCCCAGGCGGCGCCGTTGATAAAAACCAGAACTGAAGTCAGCAGTAAGCGCATGAGCATTCAGGGCAGCCTTAAAGTATGATCTTGATCGATTGCCCCGGTTGGATGACCACATTCCTGCTCAGTTCATTCCAATGCAGTAGCTGGTCTACCTTAACTTTATAGCGCCTTGAAATACTCCATAAAGAATCGCCGCGCCGCACAGTGTGTTTGATGGTTCCAGTCCTGCCATTTACAACCACTGGGGCGGGGCTGTGGAATAAAGTCAGGCTCTGGCCTATACGTAGTTTGTGCGGGTCGGAAATGTTGTTCCAGCTTTGTAGCTCCCTGACCGAGACTTTGTAACGGCGCGCTATCACCGACAAGCTATCACCGGAACGAACTTTGTGTGTAACACGTTCAGATGCAATCAGACCTGATTGAAGTTGCTGTAACTCGTTGGCGGCGGCTACATACAGCGGATCAATCAGCAGTTGCTCGTCACGTGGCAACCGCAGTTTCTGGCCGATACGAATCATGTCGCTATTCAGATTATTGCTGCTGCGCAAAACCGATACAGGTACGTGGTGACGGGCTGCCAGGCCGGACAGCGTATTACCGCTTTCAACCATGACCTGGTCCCATTTCATCAGCATGGGTGAGGGTTCGGATAACAGATGTTGTTTCAGTTTTGTTGCAGCCTCAATGGGTAAGACAATTCGCCAGGGGCCTTTGGGAGAGGTTGCCCAGCGGCTGAAACCGGGGTTCAGGCTAAATAGCACATCGATGCTGACTTGACTCAACTGTGAGATCAGAACCAGATCACTTTGTGATTCCATTTCAACCGCTGTGATCACGGGCTGGTTGGGTGTCTGAGGCAATTCAAACTCATAGTTGTCAGGGTTTTTGAACAGGCAAGACAAACCCAGCAACTTGGGCACATATCCTTTTGTTTCCTTGGGTAGACGGATATTCCAGAAATCTGCCGGTTTAGCGTTAACCCGGTTTTTTTTGACCCTTCTTGCAACCCGGTTTTCGCCAGAGTTGTAACCCGCAAGGGCAAGTAGCCAGTCACCGTCAAATTTTTTCTTGAGATACTCAAGGTAGTCCAGTGCTGCATGGGTTGAAGACCACACATCCCGGCGCCCGTCATACCACCAGTCCTGTCTCAAGCCATAATGTTTGCCGGTTGAAGAGATAAACTGCCAGATACCCAAAGCACGGCCACTGGAGTAAGCAAATGGATCATAGGCTGATTCCACAACGGGCAGCAGGGCGAGTTCACCCGGCAGACCACGTTTTTCCAATTCTTCAGCAATAAAATAAACCCATGGCTGGGCCCGTTTCATTACCCGTGCCATATAGGCCGGGTGGCTTGCATACCAGTTGGCCCATGTCCGGGAAGACTTGTGGTCATGGCAGTCGGGTAGGGCGAAGCTATCAACCAGCTTTGACCAGACATTATCGTATTCAATCGGCTGTTCAACCGGCTGTTCAATCGCTATTTCAACAATGGGCTCAACGGCTTCTGGAACAAACAAATGTTCATCGATCGATTCGCCAGCACCTTTAGGCAGATCTTGTTGGGTAGCTGTGAGCACTTCCGGTTCATTTTCCGGTTGGCTGGGTTGGGTGGTGGCACAGCTGGCAAGAAATACGCACAGCAAGGGCAAAAAAAGGCGTGAAGTCACAAGGGCTCCGTTAATTTTTGTCATCGCCAGCTATTATGCTGTTTGCTGACGTTGGGTCAAGTAAAAAGCCTTTTAGAATCGGTCTTTCCATTCACGAATAACCGCCATTACTGAAATTCCGGCGCTTGCTTCAGGGTCGAGTTTACGGGCCGCTTTTACAATACTGTTTTCACGTGTGCGTAAAAATGGATTGGTGGCCAGTTCATCGCCAAGACTGGTTGGCAAGGTGATTTTACCTGCCAGTCGCGAAAGATCTACTTCCCTGGCGCGGGCCTGCAAGGCCATGTTATCCGGTTCCACTTCGAGGGCAAAAGCACAATTGGATTGGGTGTATTCATGGGCACAGTAATTGTTTGTTGCCGCAGGCAATGCGGCCAGTTTGTCCATGGCGGTTTGCATATCTGCAGCGGTACCCTCAAAAAGACGCCCACAGCCCAGACTAAATAGGGTGTCGCCAGAAAACAGGGCGTTTTCACCATAAAAGGCAATGTGGCTACGGGTATGAGCCGGGATTTCCAGTATATTGAATGTTGCATTGAGTTCGGTTAGTTGAATTTGGTCACCTTCCTTGCAAACCTGGTGCACAAAAGGAATTCTTTCGTCGGCAGGACCAAAAACGGTAGCGCTGTATTGCTCAAGCAAGGCGGGTACGCCAGCAATGTGATCAGGGTGGTGGTGGGTTAGCAGGATATATCGAAGCTTCAATCCCTGTCGCTTCAAAACCTCCAATACGGGGTCGGCATCACCAGGATCCACAACGGCGCAGTTTTTCCCACCTGCAGTGAGTAGCCAGATATAGTTATCTCCCAATGCCGGAATGGCGCTAACGTTGAGGTTTTTTCCCTGCATTTGATTTTCCTTTAATTGATAGTTGACAGTACACTATTAGCGCTTATGCTTACGCTTGTTTATGGTCAAGTCAATTCTATCGCCATGGTAGTTGCTCATACCAGTCATCAATCGACCCATTCAGCTCAACAAACTTTGGCTGAACAGTTGCTGCAACCGCTACTCGCCAGGCGAAGACCTGAGCGAATACTGGTGTTAAAACAGGCTGGTGCAAGAGATTTGCCGTTAGAACCATTGAGCCCGGCACAGATAATCCGGCTCGACACTGAGGCGTGTTCAGCCGGTGCCATTGTCAGATGTCGGATCACAGCGTTGCCATTTGAAGAAGCTGCATTTGACCTCGTAGTTCTGCATCATCTCATCAGTGATGGCACTGAGCCGGTTTTTTCTGAGGCATTACGGTTAATGAGTGCGGGTGGTGATGTTGTCATCAGTGGTTTGAATTCATCCGGCTTGCGAAACCGTATAGGCAACTGGCGGCACCAGGTACCAGCACTAAAATTACACAGGATATGTCATTACTTGAAATCACAATCGTTCAATATTGAGCAGTGCTTGCTGATGGGGCTGGGTGGGCTTTCACGACCTGTGGCTAAAGCTACCTCGCATGGCTTGCGTCTGCCATTTGCTGACCGGGTCGTGATACATGGACACCACCAATCCAACATAAAAAATGTCAGTATCCTACGCTTCAACCAAGCGCACCCTGTTGGATTGGCTTCTGCAGTGCTTGATGGTTGCAGCAGTCGTGAGACGGCCTCATGAATGTCGTGTTGTACACCGATGGTGCTTGTAGTGGCAACCCGGGACCGGGTGGTTGGGGTGCAGTTTTGATGTCTGGTAAACATCGTAAAGAACTATATGGTGGCGAACGTGAGACCACCAACAACCGGATGGAAATGATGGCAGTTATCCGTGCTGTCGAAGAATTGAAACGTGGATGCAGTATCGATATCCACACCGATTCAAAATATGTTATGAAGGGTATGACCGAGTGGCTGGAAGCCTGGAAGAAGCGTGGTTGGCGTACGGCCTCCAAGCAACCGGTAAAAAATGTGGATTTGTGGCAGCGTCTTGAACAGGTGCTCAGTGGTCACGAGGTTAACTGGTTTTGGGTCAAGGGTCATTCGGGCGTACTGGAAAATGAACGTGCAGATGAATTGGCACGTCGAGGGATACCATAAATGCGACAGGTAGTACTGGATACTGAAACCACCGGTCTTGAACCCAGACATGGCCATCGTATTATTGAGATTGGCGCACTGGAACTGGTTGACCGGCAATTGACCGGGCGACAATTTCATGCCTTTATCAATCCTGAACGGGAAATAGAACAGGGTGCTCTTGAAGTACATGGTATTACTGAAGAATTTCTGCGTGACAAGCCTCGCTTCGCAGAGGTTGTTGATGAGTTGATGGATTTTGCTGATGGTGCAGAGCTTGTCATCCACAATGCACCATTTGATATCGGCTTTATTGACAATGAGCTTTCATTAAGCGGCCATGAACACTCGTCCATTACATCAATAGCCACGGTGCTCGATACGCTGGAGCTTGCAAAAGACCTGCATCCGGGACAACGCAACAACCTGGATGCACTATGTAAACGTTACGAGGTTGATAACAGCAGCCGTACATTACACGGGGCATTGCTGGATGCGGAAATCCTGGTCGATGTATATCTGGCCATGACAGGTGGGCAGGTCGACCTTGGTTTGAATCTTGAAAGCCCTATCGCTTCGGATGATGATAATGAAGGGGTTCTAACGGCTGGGCATCCAGCGTTGTTGGTGTTAAAGGCCAGTGACGAAGAATTGAGTCAGCATGAAGCGCGTTTGAACGACATTCAAAAACAATCCGGGAACTGCCTGTATAAGGAATTCTAGAGTAGCGATTAAGCGAGACGGGAAGGTATTAGCTGTAAGGCGCGTCTTGTCGGGAATGGCTGGTCCTTCCCAAGAGGCACCACTAAGCGACGTTTATGGTCGAGCCGCCAGCATTGGATGCGCACGTGTGTCCATCCATATCAGGGTATCGAAGTAGCTTCGAATATTATTCACGTACTGTTGTGCCTCATAACCACGCGCATAGCCAAAACGGGTCTGGCGGTACCATTTTTCCTGGCTTAACAGGGGCAGGCGTTCATTGACGTCCTGCCATCGGTCGGGGTTGCCACCTTGTTTTTGTGTCAATACCCGTGCGTCCTCCAGGTGCCCCCAACCCATATTGTAAGCTGCCAGCGCCATCCAGCTACGGTCGGGTTCCGGGATTCGGGCAGGCATTCGTTTGAGTAGGCGCAGGAAATAACGTGCACCGCCTTCAATGCTTTGTTCAGGATCCAGGCGGTTATTGATACCCAGTTGACTGGCCGTTCTCAAGGTCAGCATCATAATCCCACGTACACCGGTGTGTGAGGTTGCTTCGGGATCCCAGTGAGACTCCTGGTAACCCATGGCAGCCAGTAAGCGCCAATCCATGCCATGTACCTGCGCAACCTCCTGGAAGACCGGTAACAGGGAAGGCAGGCGGTTTCTAACCTGCTTCATAAACTGAAACATACCGACTCGGTCAAGCTCGCTGGTATGGTCGTAATAGCGACTCCTTATAGCCGCCAGACGGCCATTCTCATCGATCAAGCGGAAAAAGGACCGGGCTTGTTGTACCAGGGAGTCATCATCACCTTGCACGAAGGCCCATGCCTGTGGCTGGCTGTCAGCAAGCATGAAGCCAATTTGCAAACGCGGATAAAACTGGCTGTTGATACTAAAAATATTTGAATCTACCAGGGTGGCATCCAGTTCACCGTCGGCGATGGCCAGTAGCAAGTCTTCCATACCCATAGATTTTTCTGCGGTCCACTCCAGATCGGGCAGGATTTTTTTGGCCTTTTTGAGCAAATCTTCATAGTTTGAGTCAGCAATGACGGATAATCGCAACCCAAGTAAGTCCGGGAGTTTTCGGGGCCGGAATTTACCGCGTCGGTAGACTATGACTATCTTGGCCTCGGCATAATCTGGGCCAAAATTGAACAGGCGTTCCCGTGCCGGTGTACGGGTCAGGTTGGCGGCTATCAATTCTCCTTGCTTGCCTGTGAGTAGTGTGCCCAGATCGCCAAAGGCATCAGCTACACGTACATCAATCTCGAGACCAAGGTAATCGGCAAATGCCGCAGCGAGATCATATTCTGGCCCGGTTCCTCCTTCGGGGCCGATGAAGTAACTGCTTGCACCATTGCGCGTCAGCAGGGTCAGGCTGCCGCGTTGTTGGCTCTGTTGCAGGACGGTTGGGCGATCATTTCCAGAATACAAAAAAGGCAGCAGTATAACGGCCGCCAGCATAGCAAAAGTTGTTTGTTTCCATTGTCTGGTCGTGAAGTAATTCAATCGCGCGACCTGATTGCTGTTTGCGCTATTATACCAGTTTCGTGTTGTTTCACTAAGTGACTTATAACATATTGATATATAGTATGTATTTTTGTGCCACTAGTAGATGGCTGGAAACTTGCCATCTGATTGATCCAGCATCAGTGGGTCACAGTCAAGACCATGCTCCACCTTATCGGCCTGATCATTTTGTGGCTTGGCAGTCGTCATTTTCGAACAATTTGTTTGTTACTTGCCGCTTATCAGCGGTGGCATTTTTATGCAGTCTTAAGCAAGGTACAATACACGCCTTCTGAACCTGTATTTAGGTAGTATCTATCCGTATGACTATTCGAACCCGTTTTGCTCCCAGCCCCACCGGATTCTTGCATGTAGGTGGTGCGCGCACGGCTTTGTTTGCCTGGCTTCAGGCGCGTGCCAACCAGGGTGCTTTTATTTTGCGTATTGAAGACACAGATCTTGAACGTTCCACAGCAGAATCCGTGCAGGCGATCCTCGACGGGATGGCGTGGCTGGGGCTCAATCATGATGAAGGCCCCATTTACCAGACACATCGTTTTGACCGATATGCCGAAGTGGTCCAGCAGTTGCTTGATGAGGACAAGGCTTACCATTGTTATTGCCCCAAAGAGCGGTTGGAGTTGTTGCGTGAGCAGCAGATGAAAGACGGCATTAAGCCCCGCTACGATGGCAAATGCCGTAACCCAGGTGTTGTACCCGAGGCCATCCTGCCGGTGGTTCGTTTCCGTAACCCACCAGATGGTAATGTGGTCTTCGATGACCTGGTACGTGGCAGTATCAGCATTTCTAATCAAGAGCTGGATGACCTGATCATTGCGCGCTCTGATGGATCACCAACCTATAACTTTACAGTCGTGGTTGATGATATGGATATGCAGGTCACGCATGTGATTCGTGGTGATGACCACATCAATAACACACCGCGACAGATTAATATTTACCATGCGCTGGGTGCTGAGCCACCGGCATTTGGTCATGTACCGATGATATTGGGTCAAGATGGCGCCAGATTATCAAAACGGCACGGTGCGGTTGGTGTGATGCAGTATCGGGATGACGGTTATCTGCCACAGGCATTGCTGAATTACCTGGTGCGGCTTGGCTGGTCACATGGTGATCAGGAAGTATTCAGTCTTGAAGAGATGGTTAAATTATTTGACATAAAAGATGTTAACCGGAAGGCTTCTGCGTTCAACCCTGAAAAACTGGATTGGTTGAACCAGTACTATATGAAAACCCTTCCCGCCACGGACGTGGCTGCTCAGTTGGCCTGGCATTTTACCGATCAGGGTATCAACACCCAAGAGGGTCCGGCACTTGAAGATGTCGTGACCGTGCAGGCAGAGAGGGTCAAAACCCTGAAGGAGATGGCAGCACATAGTCGTGTATTTTTTGAGACCTACGATGAGTTTGATGCGAACGCAGCCAAAAAACATCTGCGACCGGTCGCTGCTGAGTCACTGCAGGCTATGCTGAACAACTTGCAGTCACTTGACGACTGGTCACCCGATGCCTTACATGATGTGATTGATACCGTTGCCGCCCGGCTTGAAGTAGGAATGGGTAAGGTCGCTCAGCCTTTAAGGGTTGCCTTGACCGGTACCGGAGTATCACCTTCGATAGACAAAACACTGTGGTTAATGGGAAAAAAACGCAGTCTCGAAGGTATTGCAAAGGCATTGGATTTCATCAAGGCCCGTATTGCTGCACAGTAGGAGTTCAAGCTTAAAAAATGTCGAAAGTCGAGCGCTTATATCATTTGCATAATATCCTGAGTCAACGCCGTACACCGATTTCACGGCAGGACCTGATGGAACGGCTGGAGTGCTCACAGGCCACGCTGTACCGCTTGGTTGCAGAACTGCGCGATTACCTCGGCGCACCGCTTGAACAGGATGCGGATAATCGTGGGTTCTACTATGACCGCAGTTATGACCAGCCTTTTGAATTACCAGGCATCTGGATCAGTCCCGCAGAGTTGCAGGCGTTACTGACCGCACGCCAGGTACTGGGTAACGTACAACCCGGGTTGCTCGAGGGGGAACTGGTATCGTTGCAAGGTCGTATTTCTTCATTACTACAACAAAAAGGCGTGGATGCTGAGGAAGGCCAGTCGCGCATCCATATTCAGTCTGTGGCTGGACGACCTGTGCCTGAGCATCTGTTTCAGGATGTCATGGGCGCCTTGATCGGACGTCAGATGTTACATATTACTTACCACGGCAGACGTAAGAATGAGCTGAGCGTACGGGATGTATCACCACAACGGTTGACGCAATACCGTAATTCCTGGTATCTCGATGCCTGGTGCCACAAGGCTGACGGACTGCGAAGCTTTGCGCTGGAGCGTATCAGTGGTCAGAGGCTTCTGGATAATGATGCCAAAGAAGTATCCACCAAGGTACTGGCCACACACTTTGACAGTGCTTATGGAATATTTTCCGGGCCCGCAGAGCATATCGCGAAACTCAGGTTTACTGCAGAAATGTCACGCTGGATTGCAGAGGAACAGTGGCACCCGGATCAAAAAGGATCATATGATCAGCAAGGTTGCTGGGGTATGCAAGTACCGTTTAGCAGTCCGCGTGAACTGGTCATGGATATCATGAGGTACGGCCCGGAAGTTGAGGTGGAATCGCCCGGTTTTTTGCGTGATGCTGTGGCTGAATCTGCTCGTCAGACTGCTAAGCTATACGTTTGATCCAATTTCTCATGGTTTGAGAACAGCCTGTGTTCTCCTGTAAGCCTGATCACGGGAGTACAGGTCAATGCAACAGGCGACAATCACACAATCTCGAATACAGGCGACCCGGACTGCACCTGGTCATGGCACCGGTGCGGTCGCCGGAACACTGGAAAAGAGCCCGACAGCGGGCGAGGCTACGGTAATAAAGCTGGTTTTTTCAGTGCTGGCCAATGTGATTGGTGGAACACTCCTGCTTTCCGGTTTGCTTGTCTTGCCACACGTAATCGCAAGAGTTTTGAGTTAAAACCACCGTGGTCTAGCCGAGGAGAGGAGAGGCTGGCCTCTCCCACCTGTCTGTATCACGCGGCCTCGCTGGCCGTATCGGCCACTTTGACCGGACCGTTAACAATAGCATCACGGGTAGCCTGAATAATCAGGTCTACTTCCTCGGAGCTAATGTCGAAAGACGGCGTATAGCGTAATGCATTGGCACCCCCATGAATAACGTTGATACCATTTATCCGCATGTATTCTTCTGTTGAGTTGGCGCCGTAGCTTTTGAAACGTGCCGGATCAAGCTCAGCACTGAGCAGAAGGCCAGTACCTTGTACCTTGGTGATGCGACCATCCAGTTCATTTTGCAGCGCCGTTAGCTTGTCAATCAGTTCACGACCCCGGTCTTCAATATTTTGCCGCAGTTCGGGTGTAATGCTGTTCAGAACGGAGACGGCGATATCCAGAGCTCTGGGATTGCTGGTCATGGTATTGCCATATACGCCTGCACGGTAAAGCTGTGACGCACTTGAGTTTAGTGCCAACACTGAAAGCGGGTATTGACCACCATTTAAAGCCTTGGAATATGTTTCCATATCCGGCGCTTCAAGGTTTTCAAAACCCGGGTAATCACAGATGGACAATACACCGTGGGCACGCAGGCCAGCCTGAATGGAATCTACCAGTAGCAAGGCACCGTGAGTTTCAGTTAGCTCCCTGGCGCGTGCATAGAATTCAGGTGTTACCGCTTGACCTGGATTACCTTCACCCATAACGGGTTCCATGAAGAAAGCCTCTATAAAAAACTGGTTATTTTCCGCATATTCAAAAACCTGCTCCAGTTGCTTGATGTTGTTGGGTTCAACCGTAAGCAGGTTGTCATGATCTCGGAAGCTGGCAAGGTATTTGCAGCAAGTCTCGCGAGTGGAATCAGAAAACCGTGAAGGTCGGTCAGTACGTCCATGAAACGCACTCTTCATACCGAGGATACGAATTGGCCTGCTGGCGTATTTACCACCTGGGTCTGTCATGATTTTGGCGTTAATATCTGAAATACGTGCGGCCAATGTAACTGCTTCGGAGCCACTGTTCAGGCAAAAAAAGCGTTCAAAGGGGCAGTTGCCACGTAGATGGCCGATTTCATTGCGCAGTGCATCAACCAGACGTTTCTGGCTGAATGTTGGTGTCATGATATTGGCCATAACATGAGGCTTATTCATTGCCTCGAGAATGCCAGCCGGTGCATGGCCGAAACCAAGCATGCCGTAACCACCACATTCATATAGTACTGCTCCACGTGATGTGACAATCCATGGACCCGAGCCAGCCAGCGCCAGGTATGGATTGACTGCATCCTGGGGATAAAAATTGATAAAACCCTCTTGCACAGCAGCGACCAGCTCACTTTCTGGCAAAGCCATCAGGTCTGGCATTTCTTCGAGTAGGTCACAGAAGCTGGCATACGCAGCATCTACTGCAGCATTAAGTCTTTCGTCCTTTTGTACAAATTGCAGCAGGGTTTCATCATCCAGTCCACGGGTTTGCACTGGTCCGCCATGGCAACGCATTGCATTGAGTTTTTTCAGCATAGTCATTGAATGAAGTTCCTTAAATTCGGATCAATTTGTTGAATCGCGCAAGAATATCACATGTTAAGGGTATGCTGCGCCAATGCCCATTCAACATGTTCACGCACCATCTCAGAGTCGTGTTGTTTGCGGCTTTGTAGCGCAGCAATGACGGCGCTGGATGTTGTAGCATTACCCAACGCCACGGCGATGTTTCGCAACCAGCAATCATGGCCTATACGGCGTATTGCGCTACCTTCGGTTCGTTGTAGAAATTGCACCTGATTCCATTGAAACAGTTTGATCAGATCAGGTGCATCGAGCCCATGACGTGGGGCAAAATCTTGTTCCTGGGTGGGCTGGGCAAAGCGGTTCCAGGGGCAAACCAGTTGGCAATCGTCGCAGCCATAAATTCGGTTGCCCATCAGCGCACGGAATTCTTCAGGAATACTGTTACGGAGTTCAATGGTCAAGTAAGAAATACAGCGCCGTGCATCCACTGTATAAGGTGCAACAATGGCCTGGGTCGGGCAAATATCGATGCACTTGATGCAGTCGCCACAATGATCATCGACAGGCGTATCGATCGGCAATGGTAAATCGGTGAAGATTTCGCCCAGGAAAAACCAGCTGCCTGCTTTTTTGTTAATAAGGTTGGAGTGCTTACCTATCCAGCCCAGCCCGGCCTTTGTGGCCAAGGCTTTTTCAAGAACCGGTGCAGAGTCAACAAATACCCGATAAACAAATGTGCCGGTATATTCTTCTATCTGTTGAGCCAGTTTTTGCAAGCGTTTACGCATCATTTTGTGGTAGTCGCGCCCCAGTGCGTAACGGGATACCACGCCCTTGCAAGGCTCTTTGAGCAAGTCTTCAATATCTGCCGCAGTCTCGGGCAGGTAGTCCATTCGCACTGAAATAACACGCATAGTGCCGGGGTGGAGTTCTTGCGGACGGCTACGGCGTGTACCGTGACGCTGCATGTAATCCATTTCGCCATGAAAGCCCTTCGAGATCCAGTCATTGAGGTGGACCTCATGTTCACTCAACTCAATATCACTGAAGCCCAGTTGCTGAAAACCCAGCGCCTTTCCCCATGCACGAATCCGCTGAGCCAGCTCATTCATTTCAGCACTATGCCGGTGCACCGGGTCGTTAATTTTAGGGTTTTTGGGGAGGTTCACAGAATGATTCATCGCTATAATGGAGTAATGTCTTACAAATTGTATACTGCCGAGCAGGTTCGTGGGATTGATTATGCCGCGATTCATGAATTAGATATCGCAGGATATGAACTGATGTGTCGCGCGGGCAGTGCGGTCGTTGATGAAGCGCGTAAATGCTTCCCGTCGGCCAGGCATTGGTTAGTTTTGTGTGGCCCCGGCAATAACGGTGGTGATGGTTACGTGGTTGCGCGGTTGGCTGTTGAAGTCGGCGTGCGTGTCACCGCCTGTGCACTGACCGAACCGGGACAGCTTCAAGGGGATGCTGCCCTGGCGTACGCGGACTGGCAGGCAGCCGGTGGCGAAGTTTTACAATGGCCTTTACGTGAAGAAGCAGCCTATGATCTGGCGTTGGATGCTCTGCTGGGCACCGGTATCGATCGTGAGCCTGACGGGGAATTCAAGCAGGCCATCGAGTATTTGAACCGGCTCAGGTGCAAAACGATTGCCATCGATATTCCATCGGGACTGAATGCTGACACCGGTTGTGTCATGGGCGCTGCTGTTAGGGCTAGTAATACCGTCACTTTTGTTGGACGCAAACGCGGCATGTATACAGCCGATGGCCCAGATTATTGCGGCCATATTACTTTTGATGATTTGCTCATTCCATCCGCAGCTGGGCATGAGTACTCCACGAGTACAGGCACTCTGCTATCACCGGATTTTCTTGCTGAAGTGTTAACTCCAAGACCTCGCAACTCGCACAAGGGTCAATTTGGGCATGTGATCGCTGTGGGTGGAATTGATGGTATGAGTGGTGCTATCCGGTTGTGTGGTGAGGCAGCATTACGCAGTGGTGCGGGAAGGGTAACGCTGGCGACCGATCCAGCACACGCGAGCCTGATCAATCTCAGCCGGCCTGAATTAATGGTCAAGGCCGTCGGCGACAATGCTGAGTTGCTATCTCTGCTGGGAGAGGATCATGTTGTTGCGGTTGGTCCCGGGCTTGGTGGCACCAGCTGGTCTGAGTCCTTATTTAAAACCTGTTTTGAAACACAAGCAACGCTGGTAGTAGATGCCGATGGGCTGAATGTGTTGGCGCAACTGTCACAGCGAAAGACCATCATGCGTGACCATTGGATATTGACACCACACCCAGCCGAAGCGGCGCGCTTGCTTGCTTGTGAGGTCGCTGAAGTCCAGCAGGACCGTGTGCTTGCTGCAACGACTATTGCCAAGCGTTTTGGTGCATGCGTCGTTTTGAAGGGCTGTGGCACAATCGTGGCTGATTTTTCGGCTGAGTATGCTATTTGTCCACAAGGTAATCCCGGTATGGCCACCGCAGGTAGTGGTGATGTATTAACCGGTATCATTGTGGCTTTATTGGGTCAGGGTTTGTCCTGCTTTGATGCAGCGAAAGCCGGCGTGTTGGCACATGCACAAGCAGGTGACCTTGCAGCTGTGGAAGTGGGGGAGATGGCTTTGATCGCCAGCGATATCGTTGATTGTTTACCGCGTGTTTGGAGCTTGGCGGGAACGTGAGTACGCCTTTTTTGAAGACGGTTCAGGGTGAAGTGAGTTTTCCCGCTGAGCTGGATATTGAAGTTTTCGCGAATAGTTTTGCGTCTGATTTATATTTACCTTTGGTTATATGGTTAGAAGGTGACCTTGGTACCGGTAAAACAACTTTTGCCAGGTGTCTTATCCATGCGCTGGGTTACAAAGGTCGGGTCAAGAGCCCGACCTATGGTTTACTTGAACACTACCAACTCGCCTCCCACCAGGTTTTGCACATGGATCTTTACCGGATCAGTGATCCAGGTGAGCTTGAGTTTCTGGGCTTGGCAGACTTGCTGGATGATCAGACCATCCTGTTAATTGAGTGGCCGGGCAACGGTGGTCGATGGCTACCTGAGCCGGACTTCATATTTCAGTTTGCTTATGCACCCCAGGGGCGTGACTTGCATTGGACGGCTTGCAGTCAACAGGCTCAGGCATTGATCAAAAAAAGCAAATAAATACTTAATTACCTGCCTTAAAAGTTCTTTATATCTTGCGGTTTTTAATCATAAACTATTGCTTTTTCGCGAATACTAATTCATCATTATGCTCAGGACACGGATGTATAAACTTAAGGTTTTGGAGCCAGTGAGCAAACGCTTAATCATAGCAACCTTGCTTTTGCTGACCTCGTTGCAGGTTTGGGCTGCACAGGTGAGTGGATTCCGTGTGTGGGCAGATCCCGCCAAAACCCGCGCAGTACTTGATCTTGACCACAAGACTAGCTACAAGCTTTTCACCTTGCAAAACCCACACCGCGTGGTCGTTGATCTAAAGGGTTCTTCCATTGAAACCCCACTGGAACTGGATAAAGAACACGCGGGTGTTATTACAGGTGTCCGTTATGGTCAGCCGGATAAAGACACCTTGCGGGTGGTTTTTGACCTCAGTGAAAGTGCTGAACTAAAAAGTTTTTTGCTGGATCCAACTGCACAATACAGCCATCGATTGGTCATCGATCTGTTCGCAAAATCGAGCCGACAGAAATCATCCATGACCAAACATGTCGCAGATATCAGCAAGCCTAATCGGGATGTGCTTATTGCTGTTGATGCTGGTCATGGTGGCGAAGACCCGGGCGCGATCGGTAAGAAAAAGACTCGCGAAAAAGATGTTGTTCTGCAAATTGCCAGAGAACTTAAGAAAGCCATAGACGCAGAGCCTGGTATGCAGGCGGTTCTGACCCGTAAGGGCGATTATTATGTTCCATTACGTGAGCGTTATGAAATAGCACGTAAGGCCCGTGCCGACCTGTTTGTATCTATCCACGCTGATGCCTTCAGCAAACGTAGTGTGAGGGGGAGTTCGGTCTTCGTATTATCCGCCCGTGGTGCCAGTAGTGAATTTGCCCGCCTTTTGGCCGATAGCGAAAATGCCTCTGATCTGGTGGGTGGCGTAACACTTAGCGATAAAGATGACATGTTGGCCTCGGTGTTGCTGGACCTTTCTCAAAGCGCAACACGTGAAGCCAGTAACAAAGTAGCGGGCGACATATTGGGAGCGCTTAAGCGCAGCGTCAAAACACACAAAAATCATGTCGGCCGGGCCAATTTTATGATGCTTAAATCGCCCGATGTACCTTCTGTTCTTGTTGAGACAGCTTTTATCAGCAACCCTGGTGAAGAGAAGCGCCTGACTGAAAAAGAATTTCAGCAACGCATGGCGAGGGCGATTACCCATGGTGTGCGCAATTATTTTTACTCCAGCCCACCCCCGGGCACCTGGATTGCAGCCAACCGGGCGGACTCGAGACACATCGTCGCCCGTGGCGATACCCTTGGCACCATTGCAAACCGTTACCACATCAGTCTGGCCCGTTTGCGCACCGTTAACAAAATACGTGGTGATGTGATACATGTCGGCCGGGAATTGATTATCCCGACCAGTTAAACTGTGTGGGATTGTTGATACCCCGATCAATTAGACCTTGAAGCTGGCGCTGAAAACGGCTAAAAGAGTGCAGATGCCCATTCGCCAGTTACCAGAACTCCTGATCAACCAAATCGCTGCCGGCGAAGTTGTCGAGCGGCCGTCGTCTGTGGTCAAAGAGTTACTTGAAAACAGCCTGGATGCCGGTGCGCAGTCCATTCAGGTTTTTCTTGAACAGGGGGGTAAGCGACTGCTTCGCGTTACTGATGATGGTCGGGGTATTTCAAAGGAAGAACTACCGCTGGCGCTGGCTCGGCATGCGACCAGTAAGATCACCTCGCTGGAAGACCTGGAATCGGTTTCATCCATGGGTTTCAGGGGCGAAGCTTTGCCCAGTATTGCTTCGGTTAGCAGAATGACCATCACCTCCCGCACCGAAGCTGCTGAGCATGCCTGGCAAGTTAAAACGGCAAATGGCACAACCCAGGCTGCGGTTCCTGCAGCCGGTGTAAATGGCACAACGGTTGAATTACATGACTTGTTTTATAATGTGCCCGCACGCCGAAAATTTATGCGAACTGACCGGACTGAGTTCTCACATGTGGACGAGTTACTGAAGCGCTTCGCACTGGCACGTCCTGATGTTGGTTTCCAATTGCAGCATAACAATCGTGTTGTACATCAATTCCCACCAGCTCGTACTGACGAAGCAGTGCTTAAGCGCCTGGAAGCGGTGGTTGGCAAAGAATTTGTTGAACATGTATTAAATATAAACCAGCAACGTGGTTCCCTCGCCCTTAGGGGTTGGGTGGCCGAACCTCGTTATAACCGGGCTCAGGCTGATCGGCAGTTCTTTTTTGTCAATGGCCGCGTGATACGTGACCGATTGGTTGCACACGCCATCCGGCAAGCTTTTCGTGATGTGTTGTTTCACGGTCGGCATCCGGCATTTGTGTTATTTCTTGAAATACCTTTTGCCAGTGTGGATGTGAATGTCCACCCACAGAAACACGAGGTGCGTTTTCGGGATTCCCGTTCGGTGCATGATTTCCTCTATTCCACACTTAATCACTGTCTGGCAGACGTCGGCGTGGGAAGTGGCGCGCTGCGACCCGGCACGGATGTACACGAATCTGACAATACGGGTCAAACCGGTGGATGGGCTGAGCATCAACCAGTCATGCCCATTAGTGTGGCGGAACAGGTACAAAGCTATGCACAGCTGGTATCGTCTCCAGCAGGTGCCAGCGGCAGGGCGGGGGGCTCGGCAGAGTTTGTTTCGGCACAGGAAAGCGATGGTTTTCCACCGATGGGTTATGCGCTGGCGCAATTACATGGCGTTTACATACTGGCCCAAAATCAGCATGGTTTGGTACTGGTGGATATGCACGCTGCCCATGAGCGCATCACCTATGAGTGTCTCAAGAGCGGATTGGAGCAGGACGGGATACGCAGCCAGAATCTACTGGTGCCGGTGACGGTGCATGTCAGTGAGCGGGAAGCGGACATGGTTGAAGTGCATTCCTCCGGTCTCGAGTCGCTCGGAATTGGTTGCGACCGTACCGGTGCTCAAACCGTTGCAGTCAGAAAAGTGCCAACCCTGCTGCAAAAGGCTGATATGACCCGTTTACTTCAGGACGTGCTGTCAGAACTGGTTTCAGATGGTGAAAGTCTGAAGATCGAATCAGAAATGGACGAGGTGCTGTCTTCCATGGCCTGTCATGGTTCGGTACGGGCGAACCGGCAGTTAAATACGGCAGAAATGAACGCTTTGCTACGAGACATGGAAAGAACAGAGCGTGCTGCGCAATGTAATCATGGCAGACCTACCTGGGTACAACTGGATATGCAAAACCTTGACCGTCTTTTTTTGCGTGGAAGATAACACTTCAAAAACTTTAGCAGGCCTTGGGTAAAACATCTTGTGACAGACTCAAAAAAACCAGTCGCTGTTTTTCTGATGGGACCGACCGCGTCTGGAAAAACCAGTTTGGCAGTTGATCTGTGCGAACTTTTTCCGATGGAGATCATTAGTGTGGATTCGGCGCTGGTATACCGGGGTATGGATATCGGCACGGCCAAACCAGAGGCCGAAATTTTGCAAAAAGCACCTCATCGTCTGATTGATATTTGTGACCCTTCGGAAAGCTATTCAGTTGCTGATTTTCGCAAGGATGCATTGCGGGAAATGAAATCCATCACTGCTTCCGGCAAAGTTCCATTGCTTGTAGGTGGAACAATGCTGTATTTCAACGCACTGGAACATGGTATTTCAAAATTACCAGCTTCAAACCCGGAGGTTCGTATCCAGTTGGAACGACAGGCTGCTGAGATTGGCTGGTCTGGGATGCATGAGATTTTGCAGCATAAGGACCCACGGGCCGCATCACGCATACACCCAAATGATCCACAACGCATCCAGAGAGCGCTGGAGGTTATCCACATAAGTGGTGAGCGCATGAGTGATTTGCAGGATAAACCGGTGGCTGAGGCTCTGGGCTACAAGATACACAAAATAATCGTTTCACCAGAGCCACGCAGTGTTTTGCATGAACGCATAGAGCGGCGCTTCGATTTGATGATTGCTGCTGGCTTTATTGATGAAATGAGATTGTTGTTCGCACGGTCTGATCTAAATGCTAACCTGTCGTCTATGCGTGCTGTGGGCTATCGCCAAGCCTGGGCTTGGTTGCAAGGTGATTACACGTTTGAACAGATGCGTGAAAAGGCGATAGTAGCGACCAGACAACTCGCTAAAAGACAGCTGACCTGGTTACGACGTGAACCTGCGTCAGTATGGTATAATTTACAGGCAGATGGGGTGCGCGAGGAAGCTCTCAAAGCACTAAAGGAATTCCTTGAAGCGTAGTACTTGCATACCCATATTATCTGTTCCGTAACCAGGCGGACATTATAAAAATCTAGGAGGAACAGCTATGTCTAAGGGACAATCACTGCAAGAACCGTTTTTGAATGCATTACGACGTGAACGTGTGCCGGTCGCAATCTATCTTGTTAATGGAATTAAATTGCAAGGTCAGGTCGAATCATTCGACCAGTTTGTTGTATTGCTCAAAAATTCGGTGAGTCAGATGATCTACAAACATGCTATTTCAACCGTCGTACCAGCCAGGAATGTTAGTGTTTATGATGATGAAGAGGAAGAAGGATAGATAAGAAACCCCTGGATTTGTTTGAACGGGCAGGGCGGGGTAACCGCGCGGTTATTCTACATCCTGTATTTGTGGGCTCGGGCCTGGAAACACTCGACGAATTTCAGGAATTATGTCGTTCTGCCGGCGTCGATGTTGCCGCCGTACTAAAAGCACCGCGTGACCGCCCGGATGCAAGGTTTTTTGTGGGCAGCGGAAAAATTGATGAGGTCTCAGAACAGGTATCTGCCACTGGTGCCGATCTGGTGCTGGTCAGTCGGCCATTATCAGCCATTCAGGAACGCAATATTGAAAAACAATGTCAGTGTCGCGTACTCGATCGCACGACATTGATACTGGATATTTTTGCACAGCGTGCCCGTTCCCACGAAGGTAAATTGCAGGTCGAGTTGGCGCAATTAAGACATATTTCGACCCGATTGGTCAGGGGCTGGACCCATCTTGAACGCCAGAAAGGTGGTATCGGTCTGAGGGGGCCGGGTGAAACCCAGTTGGAGACCGACCGGCGACTCATCGGGCAGCGCATAAGGTATCTTAAAGCGCGCCTTGAAAAGGTTCGACAGCAACGGGCTCAAAGCCGCCGCAGACGGGAACGGGCACAGGTATTTACTGTCGCTTTGGTGGGTTATACAAACGCCGGGAAATCAACACTTTTCAATGCGTTGACAGACGCAAATGTCGGCACGCAGGATATGCTGTTCGCAACCCTTGATCCAACCGTCAGGCAATTACCTAATATTCCGACCGGCAATGTGTTGCTGGTAGATACTGTAGGTTTTGTCGCTGATCTGCCGCACGAATTGATTGCCGCCTTTCATGCCACACTACAGGAGACGCGGGAAGCTGACTTGTTATTACATGTCATTGATGCTTCGGACCCATTTCATCAGCAACGTGAACACGATGTTGAAGGGGTGCTCGAAAGTGTGCACGCCAGTGACATTCCGATCGTACGAGTATTTAACAAAATTGATCTGGTCGATCGACCCGTTTCGACACGGCTTGATGCTGAAGGACGGGTGGAGCGGATTGATGTTTCCGCATTGCATGGCAGTGGGCTTGAGGAACTAAAAGAAGCCATTGCCTTAAGGCTTAAAGGTGAGCGGATTCGTACCTGGATCAGTCTTGAAGGTCGGCATGCAAAATTGCGTTCACAATTATTTGATTTGGGCGCAGTTGAAGAAGAAAAAGTGAATGATAACGGGCAGTGGTTGCTGCATGTTAATCTGTCTCATCAGGATGCGGAGCAGCTCGGCCGTATGCCGGGTGCAGAGGGCTTGTTGGTGCGTGATGACATATTGTCACTATCAGCACTTGCTGCCCGACAGGGTGAGGCCTAGAATACGTCAATTGATAACCTATCAACGGATTTAAAACCCGCCTTGTGGAAACCGAATCAATAGCTGAATTTAGACGCCATATCGCGTCTGACACTGGAGAATTTTAATGCCTTGGAAAGAACCTGGAAAGGGAGATAAAGATCCCTGGAAATCAGGTGGTCAACAGCCGCCTGATCTGGAGGAAATATTTGGAAATGTGAGCAAGCGCCTGCAAGCCTTGTTTGGAGGTGGTCAAGGTAAGAGCTCGAGCAATGGTGCTAGCGGAGGAAGCAGCGGAACCGGTGGCGCGTTCTTGTTGGTGCTGATGCTGATCCTGGGTTGGGTGGCTTGGGGCTCGGTACATGTTATCGACGAAGCCGAGAATGGTGTGGTGCTGCGTTTCGGAAAATATGTCCGTACCCTGCAACCAGGCTTTAACCTGACGTTACCTCAGCCATTTGAAACGCTTACCAAAGTCAATATCAATAATGTCAGAGTAGTTGAAGACCGCGGTCATATGTTGACTGAAGATGAGAATCTGGTGGAATTTGTCTACAAGGTTCAATACAGGATCAACAACGCGCAGCATTTCCTGTTTCAGGTGCGTGATCCCGAGCTGACCTTACGTCAGGCGGCAGAAAGTGCGTTGAGGGAGTCTGTCGGTACCAACTCTCTGGACGCCATATTGGAAGGTAATGCCAGAACCAAGGTGCGCATCGAAACACAACGGGTACTACAAGAGACCCTGGATCTGTACCAGGCTGGCTTGCAGGTGACCGAGTTTAACCTGGTGGATGTTAATGTTCCCATGCAGGTCAGAGAAGCCTATTCAGATGTTATTCGGGCACGGGAAGATCGGGAGCGGTTCACTGAAGAAGCCCGTGTACACGCCAATAGTGTTATTCCTGAAGCCCGTGGCACCGCAGCGCGTATCGAACAGGAGGCAGCAGGTTACAAAGCGTCTACGATCGCCCTGGCGGATGGTGAAGCGAGTCGGTTTTCACAAGTGCTGACCGAATACAGGCTGGCACCCGAAGTAACACGCAAACGGCTTTACCTCGAGACCATGGAGAACGTATTGTCCCGAAACAGAAAAGTTTTTCTGGATGTGGATTCAAGTGGAAATATTTTGTATCTACCGCTGGATTCGTCGGCTGATACTGTCGATCCTTCACGCATCATGCCACCCATCACGGGTACCGGTGCCATTGGTGTCGATAGCCCGAATGATGGTTCGGCCTCGCGTAGTAAATCTCGGGAGGGAAGACGATGAACAAACCTATTTTAGCAATTTTACTGCTCGTTGTGGCTGGCTTGGGCCTGGCTGGTTTGTTTACGGTTAATGAAACAGAATATGCGATCCGCTTTCAATTGGGTCGCATTGTAAAAGTGGATTACCAGCCAGGATTAAACCTGAAATGGCCATTTATCAATAACATTCGTAAGTTTGACCGACGAATCCTGACCCTGGATACCTCGCCCGAACTGATGCTCACCTCAGAGCAGAAGTATGTCAATGTTGACTCTTTTGTTAAGTGGCGGATTGTTGATGTAACACGGTTTTATACCTCCACCCAGGGTAATGAAGCCATCGCGCTGAACCGTCTGCACGGCATCGTCAGTGATCGTATCCGTAATCAGATCGCCAGCCGTACGCTGGTAGAGGTGGTGTCAGAACAACGTGTGACGACAATGAAAGCCGTGGCTGAAGCAGCCAATTCGGCTGCAGAAGAGTTTGGTATCGAAGTCGTCGATGTACGTATCAAGAGTATTGAATTACCTGATGATGTACGTGAATCAGTGTTTCGGCGCATGGCTGCAGATCGACAAAAAGCAGCAAACCTTTACCGTTTTGAGGGTCGGGAAGCTGCTGAAAGAATTCGTTCCGATGCTGACCGGCAGGTACAGGTGTTACTCGCCGAAGCCGAACGTGAGGGCCAGAAAGTACGTGGTGAAGGCGATGCTATCGCCACCAGTACATATGCACAGGCCTATGGTCAGGATGAAGAATTCTACGGTTTTTATCGCAGTCTGCAGGCCTATCGTACGGCATTTGGAAATAGCCGGGATACACTGGTGCTTGATCCGGGCTCAGAGTTTTTCGATTATTTCGGACAGGACGCACGCCAGCAAAAATAATGCTGGCGATGCATCATTTGCGACAAGGCCAATACCTTGGGTAGTGACCTTCTGACAGCGCTGGCGTTGGTGCTGATCATTGAAGGTCTGTTACCTGGCATCGCACCGTCGACCTGGATGAAGGTGATGCGTGATGCGGCCAAAATGGGTACGCATGGTATCCGGATTGCCGGCATACTCAGTATGCTGTCAGGTGCGTTACTATTGTTCGTTCTGACATAGATTCTTTGGATAAAGATAAATATTGAAATGACAAAAAGTATTGTTGTGTTGGGCACCCAGTGGGGTGATGAAGGCAAAGGAAAGATTGTTGACCTTTTAGCGCGGGACATGGACGCTGTGGTGCGATTCCAGGGTGGGCATAATGCGGGCCACACACTGGTGATTGACGGTCACAAGACGGTCTTGCACCTCATTCCTTCCGGTATTCTCAATCAAGATGCGCAATGCCTGATTGGTAACGGTGTAGTGGTTTCACTTGAGGCCCTGAAGGCAGAAACGGAATCACTGGAATCCAAGGGTGTTAATGTGCGTTCACGGCTTGGCATCTCGCCTGCTTGCCCCATCATCATGCCTTACCACGAGCTACTGGATCATGCGCGTGAAAAGGCCAAGGGTGATAAAGCCATAGGTACCACCGGTCGGGGTATCGGACCGGCGTATGAAGATAAGGTATCGCGTAGAGGTATCAGGTTTTCAGATTTGTACAACCCTGGCCTGTTAGCTGAAAAGCTTGAAGAGACCTTGGATTTCCATAATTTTGTATTGGAAAAGTATTTTGATATGCAAGGCCTGGTATTTGACCGGGTATTGGATGACGCATTGCAACTGGGCGCATGTTTTTCTGATCTGGTGACGGATGTTAGTGGCGAGTTACACCGTTTGCGAAGCGAAGGAAAACGCATACTTTATGAGGGTGCGCAGGGTAGTTTGCTGGATATTGACCATGGCACTTATCCCTTTGTCACCTCGTCGAATACCACCATAGGTGCAGTGTGTACAGGTGCTGGTGTCGGCCCGGATGCAATTGATTATGTATTGGGTATCACCAAGGCTTATACCACACGCGTTGGTTCAGGGCCTTTCCCAACGGAATTGTTTGATGACATTGGAGCAGGTATTGCCAAGCGTGGTGATGAATTCGGCGCCACCACGGGACGGCCACGCCGCTGTGGCTGGCTGGATGCGGTTGCATTACGCAGAGCTGCGCACACCAATGGCCTGAGTGGTTTTTGTGTGACCAAGCTGGATGTGCTGGATGGTGTTGAAACCATCAAGGTGGGTGTTGCTTATCGTCTCAATGGCGAATTGATTGATGTTCCTCCGCAAAACCCCGAAGCCTGGGATCACCTGGAAGCTGTATATGAGTCATTTCCCGGTTGGCAGGACAGTACCCGGGGGATTACCCAATACGATGACTTACCGGCCAATGCAAAAGCCTATATTGCTGCGATGGAATCATTGTGTGGTGCACCCGTACACATGATTTCAACCGGACCAGACCGCAAAGAAAACATCATCCTGAAACATCCGCTGGATTAATCCAGCTATTTCAACAGGTATCAGGCTCACATAAATTTGAGCCTGACTCCGTTGTTTGCCATTATTTGAAAACAAAAAAAACCGCTATGTGGGCGGTTTTTGATTTTCAGCTAGTAAATAACGATCACCGCTGCTAATGGTGCAGCGGTGATTGCTATTGTTTTCTTATTATTATTGTTCATTGCGGGCGACAAGAACCTGGAACTGGTATTACTGGCATAGCTGAGAAAAACCTGACAAACACAAAAAACTCAGTTTGACCATTGTCATAGATTTCTTGTACCTGCTTGCCCATCTTAATGGCGCCGGTTAGATGAAGTGGTACCAAATTTGAACCGGCGTGATTAACACGGACTGCAGCTACTGAGTCACAATTTGCGTTTCTCCAGGGATTTTAGGGTTCCTTCCAAAACTATTGTTAATTACTTTAGAAACACCAAGTTTTGAAACATCTACTCTTAAAATACCTAACGAAATAAGAATGTAAATGACATAAAAATATAGTGATAAAATAAAAAAATAAAATTCAGCACTATAGTGATGATATGGTTCACTATAAAATCGACATTGCAAAAGACGTTTCTTTGAGTTTGGGTTTGATGGCAGATTTAAATACTTGTATCTGTAAAATTAAATCTAAATTCAGCTGTTTAAGAAGGTCAAAATAGACCAATACTATAGTGCTGAATATAGACGTTTTCGTAGTTGAAATTAATTTGTGTTTTTTTGAGTGGCCTCATTTTTTTTTATCGACAGAGGTCTTTGATGGCGCAATAAAGAAACCCGCCATGTAGGCGGGTTTTTGATTTTCAGGTGGTGCCGAGAAGAGGACTTGAACCTCCACGAGCTAAAGCTCACTGACACCTGAAGCCAGCGCGTCTACCAATTCCGCCACCTCGGCAATGGACTGAAAAAAGGGAATTTCCAGTCCTGTGGTCAGGAAGTAAGGGGGGAACTTCCGAACCGGTGCGCACTCTACCGAGATCACCCTGTACTGTCAATATAATTAATGATTATACAGGGCTTAAATACAGGGGTCAGACTCAGATTCATTTGAGTTTGACCCCGTTTTAATTCGGTCTGATCTGGTTCGCATGTTCACCCTGAGGTTCCGCAATCGCGTTACAATGACAACTATGACAAACACTATTGAGAAGAACTAGTGCTCCTTCAATGTGATAATTGCGGATGCAGCGCTCCTGTGGGATTTCGCAGTAAGGCGCAGGGTGCAGTGAATGGCTAGTCCTTTACAAGTACTGCAACGCAACAGCGGAATTTCACAGGAGCGCCCTGCGGGTTGGCTTGTCAGTGCCCATGGACATCGTTGCACCTCTTGCCAAGGACTAAGGCCATTACCTGCGAGGTGCGCCTTGCCATGAACACTGACAAACCAACTGCACCCGTAATTATCACATTGAAGGAGCACTAGGTGACAAAAACTAATTCCGGTGGAAAAAACCGGAACATGGGCAGGGAGATAAACGCATCTGCACCTGAACGCAATGAAATTATTCAGGTGCTGGAAAAGCATGGAAAACCACTACAGCGTAAGGATATCGTTGCCACGTTAAAGGTGGAATCGGATGACAGTCGTGAGATCCTGCGACGCCGTTTACGTGCCATGGTCAGGGATGGCCAGTTAATTCAGACTCGTCGTAACGCATTTGGCCTGCCGGCTCGCATGGACCTGGTCAAAGGACGCATCAGTGCGCATCGTGATGGCTTTGGCTTTGTTATCCCTGATGATGGCGGTTCTGATTTGTACGTATCCTCTCGTGAAATGCGCAAGGTACTCCATGGTGACAGGGTATTGGCTGGTGTGACCGGCAGCGACCGCCAGGGACGTCGTGAAGGCATGATTGCGGAGGTGCTCGAGCGAGCCAATGACAGTATTGTTGGTCGTTATGTGGAGGAAAATGGAATCGCGCTGGTGGTTCCGGATGACCCGCGTATCAATCAGGATGTGATGGTGGCTTTGAAAGACACGGCTGGCGCCCGTCCTGGACAGGTAGTCGTGGCCACGATCGTCACTGAACCAACAGAGCGTCAACCACCGGTTGGCATTATTACTGAAATACTGGGTCAATCCGGTGCGCCGGGTATGGCAACGGAAATTGCGATTCGCAGTCACAGCTTGCCCCATGAGTGGCCTGATGGCGTAGAAAAGGCTGCTGAAGTATTTGGTGAATCAGTGCCACAAGAGATGAAAACCGGTCGCAAGGACCTGCGGAATTTACCCTTATTGACTATTGATGGTGCCGATGCCCGCGATTTTGATGATGCCGTGTTTGCGCGCAGACAAAATAAAGGTTGGCGCTTAATCGTCGCCATTGCTGAAGTATCATCCTACGTTAAACCAGGCAGTATTTTAGATATTGAGGCCAGCCATCGCTCTACCTCGGTTTATTTCCCGAGCCGGGTTATCCCCATGTTGCCGGAAGCGCTGTCGAATGGCTTATGCTCACTCAAGCCTGCTGTTGACCGTTTGTGTCTTGCCTGTGAAATGACCGTGGCAGATGATGGTAGCGTTCAGCGATCCCGGTTTGTTGCTGCAGTGATGAATTCATCTGCACGTTTAACCTATCAACAGGTCGCCGATTATTACGAAAAAGGTGTTTTGAAACACCATGACGACAAGTCTGATGTCAAACGCAACCTTGATGATTTGCAGGCATTGTACAAAGCTTTGCGTCGTGCACGACTCAAGCGAGGAGCTATCGATTTCGAAACAACGGAATATGGTTTCCAGTTTGATCAGCGTGGTGCAGTCTCCGGCCTGATTGCTCAGGAACGTAATGATGCACATAAGCTGATCGAAGAGTGCATGATTCTGGCCAATGTCGAAGCTGCCCGCTTTTTACTCAAACACAAATTGCCCGCACCCTACAGGGTTCATGCCTCGCCACCTGAAGGTAAGTTGGAAGCCTTAGGTCAGTTTTTGCGAGGGCAGGGCATTCGGGTTCCCTGGCGCGATAACCCGCAACCAAAAGATTTTGAAACTGTAGTCAAAGAGACCAAAGGGCGTCCGGATGAACAGCTGGTCATGGCCGTCTTGCTGCGTTCACAAAGCCTTGCCGCTTACCAAAACAGCAATGAAGGTCACTTTGGACTGGCATTGGATGCCTACAGCCATTTCACTTCACCGATCAGGCGTTACCCGGATTTGTTGGTGCACCGTGCCATTCATCATTTACTCTCGCGTGGAAAGGCATCGGACTATCAGTATAGCGAAGAAGCGATGTCTGAATTATGCGCACGATGCTCGCACAATTCGCGCCGCGCGGAAGAAGCTGAGCGAGATGTCATTGACCGTCTCAAGTGTGCCTATCTGGAAAACCGCATTGGTGATGAGTTCGAAGGTATGGTCAGTGGCGTGACCTCCTTCGGTTTGTTCGTGGAGCTGGATTATGGCCGCATCAGCGGGCTGATCCATGTGACCGGGTTACCAAATGATTATTACCATTTCGATCCGGTTGCCCATCGCATGAAGGGCGAGCGTAGAGGCCAGGTTTTTCAACTATCGGATCGTGTGAAAGTGCAGGTTGTAGCGGTCAATCTGGATGAACGAAAAATTGACTTTGAACTGGTTCCTTAGGAACCTCTGAATTATTCTGAGCGAAGTAGACTGCGATTCAAAATGTTCAGTTTCAAGGCATGAATCGCAGGTAATAGCTGGCTATTGGCAAGATTTGTAACGCAGAAACTGGATATTTTGGATGCAAGACACGAGTTCACGAATAGATCAGGGGTTCCTTAGGTGAAGCCTTCTGATGAACAATTACTTATCGGTATACATGCAGTGTCCATGGCACTGAAAGCGGCTGCTGGCGATGTTGAATGGTTACGAACCGCTGCTGATAGTAAGAACAAGCGGCTGCTTGAGCTTGAATCACGTGCTCACGGTTCGGGTATAGAAGTCATCAGGACAAAAACGTCGGAGCTTGACAAACTATCTGGTCAGCAACGACACCAGGGTGTGGTGGCAAGTTTTAAGGGTAGCAATGTGGCCACCGAAGGCCGTCTGGATGAGTTCCTGGCTGCGGTGACAGGCACACCGTTGATCCTGGTGCTTGATGGTGTCCAGGACCCACATAATCTTGGTGCCTGCTTGCGTACAGCAGATGCTGCCGGTGTACACCTGGTGGTGATTTGCAAAGATCGGTCCGCAGGTATCACTCCGGTTGTACGCAGGGCGGCCAGTGGTGCTGCCGAGACCCTGACGGTTATTCAGGCTACCAATCTGGCACGTGTGTTGCGTACCTTGAAAAAACATGGCATCTGGCTGGCAGGGACCAGTGATGGGGCGAGTGACAGCCTGTATACCATAGACTTGAGCGGGCCACTGGCGCTGGTAATGGGTAGCGAGGGCAGTGGTTTACGACGATTAACCCGAGAGCTATGTGATTACCTGGTCCACATCCCGATGGCTGGACAGGTTGAAAGTCTTAATGTTTCGGTGGCCACTGGCGTATGTTTGTATGAAATCAACCGGCAACGGCAAAACAATTAAATTGAATCGATTAGACTTGGAATATGACAATTAGTAAGCATTGTAGTTTTGAATTACCTACCTGGGTCGGCCCGTTTGTGGACAACTGGCAGGAATCCCTGGTGACAATAAGCCAGCGTATGCAGTTGGCTGTTGCTCTGTCTGAAGAAAACGTTCGCCAGCAAACCGGTGGACCTTTTGGTGCGGTGGTGGTTAACGAGGAAACCGGACAACTGGTATCTGTAGGTGTAAACATGGTGACAAAAGTGGGTCTGTCCATGGCACACGCTGAGATCGTTGCATTGTCGCTGGCGCAAGTAGCTGTTGAAGAATGGGATCTGTCCCAATCAGGAGCGCTACAGTTGGTTACCAGTTGCGAACCCTGTGCCATGTGTTTTGGCGCCGTGCCCTGGTCAGGTGTTAAGAGTCTGATTTGTGGTGCGCGGAAAAAGGATGCCGAAGCTGCTGGTTTTGACGAAGGTGACAAACCGGATCATTGGGTCAGATCACTGCAGCGTAGAGGCATCGTTGTACAGTGTAGCGTTTTAAAGGCTGAAGCGGCTGCCGTTCTGGCACACTACGGTGAAAATGGAGGCGCGATCTACAATGCCGACCATGGTCACGGTAAGAGATGACAGACCAGCAATTTTATTGATAAATCCGACAGGCTCCTAGTCAAGGTGGCCGATTTCTGAACCTAGTTGCTGCAGGAAAGCCGACATATAGTCTGTACGCTTAATGGCTTCAGTTTTACCGGCTTCAGTTTTCATTGTTTCTGCCAGCCCCAGTAGTTTGCAATAGAAATGATCCAGGGTGTAGCGGCGGTCGTCGGGGTCTCGGTTTTTAGCAAATGGATCTGAGGGTTCATATAGCGGTGTGCCCATGCTGCCACCCGTCAGAAAGCAGCGTGTGATACCGATTGCCCCCACTGCCTCCAGTCGGTCGGCATCCTGTACGATGCGGGCTTCCAGTGTTTCGGTGGCAATATTTGCTGAGAAACTGTGGGCCTCAATAGCATGGTATATCTGTGCTAACAAATCAGGTGGGTAATCTATTGATTGAAGGAAACGCACGGCTTCTGCTGCAGCTAACTTTGAAGCCTGTTTACGCAAAGGTGAATCTTTGGCCACTGAAACACAATCATGTAACCATGCGGCAGGCACGGTCACCGCCGCGTTGCCTTTTTCCGCTTCTGTCAGCCTGAGCGTATTTTTCACCACGCGTTTGACATGTGAAATGTCATGCGCCGGGTCAGATGCCATGATTTCGGACAAGTAATCAAGGCATAAAGTTTGTAACCGATCAAGATTCATCTATGTAGGAGAATCAGTCGTTAGTGGTCGGTTTCTGCCGATCAACATTTTTATATCGTGTCGATTTCTTACGCGGCCCCATTTTTTTATGCCGTGTCTGCTTATCAGAATCGCGATGGCCTTTTTCAGGCTTCAGACCAAGCTGGGCAGGCAATGGTCCAAGTCCCACATCCTCTCTTAAAACCTGGTGATCTTTGGCGGTCAGTTCCGACCAATCACCCGTGCGCAGACGTTTTGGCAGGAAAACAGCACCATAGCGGACACGTTTTAAACGGCTGACAGTCACCTCCTGTGAGGCCCACAACCGTCTGACTTCACGGTTACGGCCCTCCAGTAGGGTAACGTGGTACCAGTGGTTTCCTTCACCGCCACCGGCGGCTACGATGTCGCTGAATTGAGCAGGGCCGTCATCCAGCATGACACCTTCTTTCAGTCGGGCTAGTTTTTCTGCATCAACTTCACCGAATATGCGACAGGCGTACTCCCGGTCAACCTGGTTGGAAGGGTGCATCATGGCGTTGGCCAATTCGCCATCGGTGGTCATCAGCAAAAGACCACTGGTGTTGATGTCGAGTCTGCCAACTGCGATCCACCGGGCTCCCTGAAGTGCTGGTAACTTATCAAATACTGTTGCTCGGCCCTGGGGGTCTGAACGGGTGGTCACCTCGCCGGTTGGCTTGTTGTAGACGAGGTTGCGATGGCTGCTTTTGAGAATGACAACTTTCCAGTTTTTACCATCAAAATTGATCCGGTCACCGGCATTGATGGTTTGTCCAAGGCTTGCTGCAGCGTCATTGATGTGCACTTCACCGGACTTGATTAGACGTTCCAGTGCTCGTCTGGAGCCGAGGCCAGCACTGGCCATGATTTTCTGTAAGCGCTCGGGCTTCAGTTCAAGCTTGATCTCCGGTGATTGCTTTGTGGATGTTTTTCCACTTTGTGGACGTTTATGCTGGCTCATTGTTGTGGCGCATCCTGTTCCTGGGTGAGGTGCTCTTCATCACCAGTTTCATGCTCAGTTGCCTTGTCATTCTGCTCGTCCGGGTTTGTCACATCAGCGGCTGGAGGTATCGGTTCCAGTTGCAGTTCGGGTTCGAGATTTTCCATGTCCCGGATTTCAGCCAGTGTTGGTAGATCATCGAGATTTTGCAGGTTAAAGGAATCCAGGAACGACTTTGTGGTGCCGAACAGGGCCGGTTTACCAGGCACATCTCTGTGACCAACAACACGTATCCAATCCCGTTCCTGCAAAGTGCGAATGATATTGCTACTTACTGACACGCCACGCACAGCTTCGATTTCGCCACGGGTGATGGGTTGCCGGTAGGCTATCAGGGCCATTGTTTCGAGTAATGCACGTGAATAACGTTGTGGCCGTTCTTTCCATAGCCGCGAAACCCACTCGTTAAGACCTTGTCGGACCTGTAGACGATAACCGCTGGCAACCTTTTTCAACTCTACACCGCGGTCGACACAATCATTTTTCAGTTGGTCCAGTGCTCGGCTAATCTCACCCGTGGGTGGCCGTTCCTCATCATTGAATAGTGCTGCCAGTTGGGTGGGCGATAAAGGCTGTCCAGCTGCCAGCAGAGCGGCTTCCAGTATTTGTTGTAGCTGTTTGCCCTTTACTATTGAAATCGTTGTCATGTCATTCTGTTCAATCATTGATTTACCAATTGATGGTTTTGGCACTTCCGGGCCATGTGTTCGGATCATTCAATCGGGTGATTTTACGTAAATTTGTCCGAATGGTTCGTTTTGCACCAAATCCACCAGTTGCTCACGGGTTAGTTCCATCAGGGCTAGGAAACTGACGACTACGCCCATTCGGCCTTCCTCCGGGTCGAATAAGCGGTGGAATTCCATATAGGGGTTATTACTAAGCGCGCTCAAAATGCGGGACATGCGTTCACGAACCGAAAGGGGTTCACCAGAAATCTGATGACGGGTAAATAATTCAGCCCGCCCCATGACATCTTTGAGTGCCGCAAGGATTTCGCCCAATTTAACCTCTGGTGGCAAACGGACTATGGATTTGTTTTCTACAAAGGCTTCAGTCAGGGTAAAATCCCTGCCCAACCTGGGTAGTTCATCGAGATCCTCAGCTGCCTGTTTAAAACGTTCATACTCCTGTAATCGCCTGACCAGTTCCGCCCGTGGGTCGGATTCTTCACCGTCATCGATGACGGGTCTGGGCAGCAGCATTCTGGACTTGATCTCTGCCAGTATGGCTGCCATGACAAGGTATTCAGCGGCCAATTCAAACTGCATGTCCTCTAACATTTCAATATATTCAACATATTGTTGGGTTATTTCAGTAATCGGTATATCAAGAATATCGAGGTTCTGGCGGCGGATCAGGTATAGCAGTAGGTCAAGCGGCCCTTCAAAAGCGTCGAGTATGACTTCCAGGGCATCCGGTGGGATGTACAGGTCATGAGGAACCTCAGTAACCGGCTGTCCCTGTACCAGGGCAAAGGGCATTTCTTTCTGATCACCATGCCAATCAGCAGTATGCGCGGTTTCGTTCTTTTCCGGTTCCATCTCAGAGAAAGTCTACCACGCCGAGGCCGTGGCGAAGGATTTTGGGCTGCCCACTGGTCAGGTCCACCAATGTTGTTGGCTCAAGCGGGCAATAGCCAGCATCTACAAACAGGTCGATTTGCCCATAAATCTCGTCATACAGGTCTTCGGTGTCCATGATTTTACCTTCGGGGTCTGGCAGTATGAGTGATGAACTCAACATCGGTTCATCCAGTACATCCAACAGACCCTGAACCACCGGATGGTCAGGAATACGTACACCAATGGTACGGCGATTATTCATTTGGGCATTACGCGATACGTTATTGGTTGATTCCAAAACAAAAGTGTAAGGTCCTGGCGTTAGCTGGCGTATCAGGCGATGATCTGAATTATGTACTTTAACCAGCTTTGCGATCTCGGAAAGGCTACGACAGCAATAGGTAAAGTGATGATGGCGATCCAGCCCACGTAATCGGATCACGCGGTCGCGGGCCTTACGATTATTAGAGCGCCAGCCCAGCGCGTAGCCTGAGTCCGTTGGGTAAGCAATCAAGCCACCTCGAACCAATACGCCCACAATATGATCCAGTTGGCGTGGCTTGGCACCGTAGGGGTTGATTTCGATTCGTTCACTCATGGTGCTGGTATTTTACCCGTGTCGAAGCTCTGCACTCAATGTATTTGCAGTTAATTGGGATTCCGTTTGAATCGCTGGTCGTGAGACACATATTCAGGATCCATAGCCCGCTTTTACATGATGGAAGCAGATAGTGCTGGAATTCGGCTCAAGGTCGGGGTGACAAATGAGTCAAGTCAGGTAAACTGCCTGCAACAACAAAGGATTTATTGCTATGTGGTATGTCATTCACGCATCGGATTGTGCAGACAGCCTTGAAGCGCGAAAAAGCGCACGGCCTGCACACCTGGCACGGGTTCAGGCGTTACTGGACCAGGGGCGCTTGCTGGTGGCGGGACCCATGCCTAACATAGATTCACCACAACCTGGTCCGGCCGGGTTTAGCGGTTCGACGATAATTGCCGAATTCGATTCACTGGAAGACGCGCGCCAATGGGCTGGTGCTGATCCCTATGTGGAAGCAGGTGTGTACGAATACGTTGATGTCAGGCCGTTCATCAAGGCGTTGCCATGAGGAATCCGTAATGAATGCGAGACGTGTTGACCGAATCCAGTTACTACTTGAGTCAGCCTTTGAGCCGGAATCACTGCATGTGGAAGATGATAGTCACCAACATGCAGGTCATGAAGGTGCGAAAGGTGGTCTCGGCCATTTTAGTATTTCGATAGTTAGTGCGCATTTCAACGGTATGAAAATGCTGACTCGACACCGGGCTGTCTATTCTGCGCTGGATGACATGATGCAAACAGATATTCATGCGTTGGCGATCAATGCCATCGCCAGCGAAGAACTATAGCTAGGAGCCTGTCGGATTTAACATGATCTACTGCGGAAAACCCGAGTTTGGCCAGATTCCCCGCTCTTTTGCGTTGAATAGCGGTGCTATTCGCCTTAAAAGACCGAAAAATCTGACTCAAATCTGCTTTCCCTCGCTACGATCGGTCAAACCCGACAGGCTCCTGGCTCTTATTCATCCATGAAAAAGAGCAACCCATTACCTGGCCTGAGTTCTGGCTTACAAAAAGTGAAAACTTATGGCAGTTTTACCACAACTGACGGTTGCCAGTTTTCCGCCTTATGTTCGGCGATGACCGTGGTATCTATACCGCCACGTACACTAAAAATTGCGCTCAGCCGCATAAATCGTGGACTCGTAGCCGTGACCAGGTCGTCGAGAATTTCATTCGTGACCGCTTCATGAAATGCACCTTCATTCCTAAAGCTCCAGACGTACATTTTGAGAGATTTAAGCTCTACACATTGTCGGTCTGGAATATACTCAAGCAACAGTGTGGCGAAGTCGGGTTGGCCGGTCTTCGGACACAAACAAGTAAACTCCGGAATGCTGATTCGAATGGTATAATCTCGGTTAGGCTGGGGGTTTGGAAACAGTTCCAGTTCCCGACTGGGCTGGGTCGCCATAATTTTACTCCGGAAAACAAAAATTGGATGGGCACTTTACTCATCTCTGACCATAGATTCAATATATGCGACTGACTGCAATCAAGCTTGCTGGCTTCAAATCTTTTGTTGATGCGACCACTTTTACTGCGCCGACCAATCTGACTGGCATTGTCGGGCCTAATGGCTGTGGCAAGTCCAACATTATAGACGCTGTGCGTTGGGTCATGGGCGAGGGCTCTGCGAAAGTACTACGCGGCGAATCCATGGCGGACGTTATTTTTTCTGGCTCAAGCAGTCGCAAACCAGTCGGTACCGCTAGTGTCGAACTCCTATTTGATAACTCCCTTGGTCGGATTGTAGGCGAGTTTGCCGGTTATAACGAAATTTCAGTCAAACGTGTCATCGGTCGGGATGGCGTCTCACAATATTCATTGAATGGGACCCGTTGCCGACGTAAAGACGTTCGTGATCTTTTTCTGGGCACGGGTCTTGGTTCAAAAAGTTATTCTGTTATTGAGCAGGGAATGATCTCCCAGATTGTCGATGCCGGTCCCGAAGAAGTCAGGGCTCATCTCGAGGAAGCAGCGGGAATATCTCGTTATAAGGAACGCCGAAAAGAGACCGAACGCCGGATCAAACATACACGGGAAAACCTTGATCGATTGACAGATTTACGTGAAGAAATTGCCGCTCATTTAAGTCGTTTGAAACGGCAGGCCAATGCGGCTGAACGATATCGAAAATTAAAAATCGAGAAGCGTGAGCTTGAATCAAGTTTGCTCGCTCTGCAATGGTCCGCTCTGCGAAATGATGCCGAGCTCGGTCGTTCAGGATTGTTGGTGCAGGAAACCGCAATGCAGGAACAACTTGCCGAACAGCGAGCCGCAGAGGCCCATATGGAAGCCCTGCATCAACAGCAGGTGAGTGCAGGCGAAGCTTTTAATACCGTTCAAGGTGAGCTGTATTCCATAGGTAGTGATATCGCCCGATTAGAGCAAACGATTCAGCACAGCCTTGAATTACAGTCACGACAAAAGAAGGAATATGAAGAGACGTCAAGTTCCCTGCAAGATATGGAAAAGCACATGGTGCTGGATCGGGCCCAGGTGGAGGACTTGACAACAAGACTGGCAGAAGTTGAACCCGCCCTGGAAAAAGCTCAAGAAGAAGAAGTCAATGCAGACTCTGCGCTGCAGGCAGCGGAAGCTGAAGTGGCTAGCTGGCAGGAAAGTCTGGAAAAGCATCATCTTAAAAACAACGAACTGAACCGTAAAGCCGACAGCCAGCGTGTTGCCGTGGAGATGCTTGACGGACGTATGCAAGATGCATCAAACCGTTTGGAAAACCTGGCTGGTGAGACGCAGGGTACCGATACTGCGGCGCTGAGTCTGGAAGTTGTTGAGCTCGAAAAGCAGTGCAGTGCAGTGGTCAAACAACTTGCTGAACAACAACAACAGCTGGAACAGAATCGGAAAGAGTTGAATAATCGCCGCCAGGATTTGCGCGACAACACTGCGCAGCAGCATGATCTGCAAGGTGAAATCAACCGGTCTGAAGGTCGGCTTGCATCACTCAA
Source organism: Gammaproteobacteria bacterium (assembly GCA_021772935.1). GTDB lineage: Bacteria > Pseudomonadota > Gammaproteobacteria > Xanthomonadales > SZUA-36 > SZUA-36. Next base: position 11,514 of record JAJFLA010000005.1, on the reverse strand, counting down.
GGCCTTACAACAGGCGGCACGTGAAAGTGATAAGGGTATGGCATGGCTTGAGGCCAATGGTCTCAAATCGGCTTCGCGTCTTGTTGAGCAGCTTGATGTTGCACAGGGCTGGGAAACGGCGACTGAAACTGTACTGGGTTTTTGGCTGGAAGCGGTGATGGTGGATGATCCGGCGAACTTGTCGACGGCCTTGCGGCAACTGTCTGCAGATAATGGCAGTGATGTAGAATTGACCCTTTTAAGCCAGCAGTCGTCCACTATCAAGACAATTCCCGGAACCCTGGCTGAGAAAGTGACCGCGCCTGATGCCATCATGGCACAGCTTAACCAGGTACATGTTGCTGACTCCCTGGAGGCGGCATTCAGCGCTGTTTCAGACAGGCAAAACGGGTCATCGGCCATCACAACCGAAGGACTCTGGGTTGGGTCTGGATGGGTGCGGGTTGCGGGTAGCCAGTCCGGACAGGCAGGTATGTTGGCACGTAAACAGGAAATAAAATCCCTACAGAACCAAGTTATCAAGTTGCAGCAACAATGGTCTTGTTTGGATGAATCCAATCAGGCCGAACGCAATGCTTTACTTGCAACGGAAAAAGCCATTAATGAATTACAGCAACGGGTCAATAAGTTGCACCGCGAGAGCGCCGACCTGGGTAGTGTTCTGAATGCCGGACGAGCCCGTATCAACGACCTAAGCGGACGTCAAAAGCAGCTTGCCGAAGAGTCCACCACACTGCAAAAGCGATACAGTGATGATCAGGCACAGATCAAGACTTCACGGGTAGCACTGGCTTCGTTACTGAATGAAATGGCCGCCACTGAAAAACAACGATCGGTGCTGGATACACAACGTCAGTCATTGTTGGAACGTCGTGATACTGCCCGGACGGATGCCCGTGAAGCACGTAACTTAAGACACCAGCTGGCACTGAAAACTGAATCTCGACGCGCCAGCCTGGGCTCCTTGCGCACTTCCCTGGAACGTATGGACACACAGTTCAGTCACCTTCAGCAGCGTTACCTGGACTTGAGTGAACAAATCGCACAAAACGAAGACCCGCAAGAAAAATACCGCACCGAAATGGAGGGCTTACTGCAAACCCGCATAGGTGTGGAGCAGCGCCTAACGTCGGCGCGGGGTCATTTACAGCAACTTGAAGAAGATTACCGCAAGCTGGATGCAACCCGGCAAACCAGTGTCGGGCAGGTTGAAGAAATTCGCAGTACCTTGGAACAGGCTCGTTTGCAACAACAGGAGTTGGAGCTCAATGCTCGCAATTTACAGCAGCAGGTTGAGCAATTGGGCCATCAGGTTACAGCATTGGCCGAGACGCTGCCCGAGGACGCTGACCCACAGGCCTGGCAGCAAGATCTGGAGCGTTTAGATGTTCGTATCACCCGATTGGAACCGGTTAACCTGGCGGCCATCTCGGAGTATGAAGAGGAACGCAAACGTAAAGAATACATGGATGCCCAGCATGAGGACCTGATCAGCGCACTGGAAACACTTGAACACGCTATCAAGAAAATTGATCGCAAGACCCGTACTCGCTTTAAAGATACGTTTGAAAGTGTGAACAAAGGCTTACAGGAGCTGTTTCCGAAATTGTTCGGTGGCGGGCATGCATATCTTGAGTTGACTGGCGATGATTTGCTGACCACGGGTGTGGCGATCATGGCAAGACCACCCGGAAAACGCATCAGCAACATTCATCTGATGTCGGGTGGTGAAAAAGCATTGACAGCGGTGGCCTTTGTATTTGCCATATTCCGCTTGAACCCAGCACCGTTCTGCCTGCTTGACGAGGTCGATGCACCGCTGGATGATGCCAATGTTGCACGATTTACAGCAATGGTGAAGGAAATGTCCGAAACCGTGCAGTTTGTCGTGGTTACCCATAACAAAATCACCATGGAAATGGTGCACCAGCTTAGCGGTGTCACCATGCGCGAGCCTGGGGTGTCGAGGTTGGTACAAGTCGACATTGATGAGGCCGCTAAATTTGCAGGAGATTAAGTAAAGGCGTTTACTTATGGATATTTCAACCTTCAGATGGATATTGGCAATTGCCGGTATTGCCCTAATTGCCGGGCTTTTTCTTTTTGGTAATGCGGATAAGAAACGCAAGCCACGCGCTTCACGGAAACGCGTCCATGCGCAGCGGGTTCGACATGAACCAGTGTTGGATTCAGAACAGCGCAAGGAAGGCGAGAGCGAAGACGATTACGGTGCCCGCCAAACAGAGTTGGCAATTGGGGGTGTAGTGGACGGTACGTCCGATGTTGAATCGCAGATTGAACCAATATCTGACGACAAACCCAAGACCTCGTCTGCACCACCACCGGATAAAATCGTCACATTGTTTTTGCAGGCACGTGATAACCAACTCATTACCGGAGTTGACTTGCTCGATGCATCATTGAAGTCAGGGCTGGTTTTTGGCAGTCACGATATTTTTCATCGTATCCACGAGGAAGATCTGGACCCAGTATTTAGCATGGCCAACCTGACCAAACCCGGCTCTTTTGATAAGGCAGCCTGGAACACCATGGAAATTAAGGGGGTGACCATGTTCATGACCTTACCGGGTCCTAAAAATGCACTGGACGCCTGGGATTCTATGCTCGCAACAAGCCGCAGGTTGGCTGAATTATTGCACGCAGACTTGTTAGATGAATCCAAGTCGATCTTTACCCGTCAGCGCTCAATGCAGATAAAGGAAGGATTACGCGAATACGAACGGCGGAAAAATCCCGAATCATGACGCAAGTACAGGCACACAAGCGTGCTGATGAACTGCGTCGTTTAATCGGGTACCACGATTATCGTTATTACGTATTGGATGACCCGGAAGTTCCCGATGCCGAATACGACCGGCTAATGCGGGAACTGGAAACAATTGAGACCCGTAATCCTGAGTTAGTCACAGCTCAATCTCCCACTCAACGAGTTAGCGGGACCCCAATGGAAGGGTTCGAAACCGTGCAGCACCGAGTGCCGATGTTGTCATTGGCGAATGCATTTTCTGACCAGGAGGTCACTGATTTTCATCGCCGTGTCACTCAGGGTCTTGAATGCAAAGACATTACCTTTGCTGCTGAGCCCAAACTGGATGGTGTTGCTATCTCATTGACCTACATCAATGGCTCGCTGGTTACGGCGGCAAGCCGGGGGGATGGTGAGCGCGGGGAAAACGTAACTGCCAATGTGCGCACCATTCGCACCGTGCCGCTAAAGCTTCATGCTAAAGGCTGGCCATCATTGCTTGAGGTACGTGGGGAAATTTACATGCCACGTGCCGGTTTCGACAGGTTTAATCAAAAAGCATTGGAACGAGGTGAAAAACCCTTGGTTAATCCTCGCAACGGCGCTGCCGGCAGTTTACGCCAACTTGACCCACAATTGACCGCAAGACGCCCGTTGGCGTTTTTTGCCTATGGCACAGCCAGTCGCGATCAATTGCCAGAGACCCAGTTTGAGACTTTGTCCCAACTCAAGGAATGGGGCTTCCCGGTCAACCCTGAGATCAGACGTGTAAAGGGTCTTGGCGGCTGTTTGGATTATCATGCGCAAATGGCGGCCCGACGTCCCAGACTTGGCTATGACATTGACGGTGTGGTCTACAAGGTTGACCGATATGATCAGCAAGGTTTTCTTGGTTTTATCAGTAAGGCTCCACGTTGGGCACTGGCGCACAAATTCCCAGCGGAAGAAGAATTAACACGCTTGTTGGATATTGATATTCAGGTCGGTCGCACCGGCGCGCTGACACCGGTTGCACGGCTGCAACCGGTTTTTGTTGGCGGTGTCACGGTCGCCAATGCGACATTACACAATGAAGACGAGATTCGCCGAAAAGATGTTCGCCCAGGAGACTGGGTGGTGGTGCGCAGGGCGGGGGATGTTATCCCGGAAGTAGCCCGTGCCATCCATCAACGACGTGAAACCGAACTTGCTGAATTCCAGATGCCGAAAAACTGTCCGGAATGTGGTTCGGCGGTTGAGCGGGTTGAAAGCGAAGCAGTGGCGCGGTGTAGTGGTGGCCTGATCTGTCCGGCACAAAGAAAACACTGTATCCGCCATTTTGCCACGCGTAAAGCAATGGATATCGAAGGTCTGGGTGATAAATTAGTTGATCAACTGGTCGAGGCAGGAATGGTACACACGGTTGCTGATCTATATTCCCTGAGCCATGAGCAAATCGCCTCGTTGGAGCGTATGGGGAACAAGTCGGCAGAGCATGTGCTGGGTGCTATTAAAGCTAGCAAAAAGCCATCATTAGACCGCTTGCTTTATGCCTTGGGCATTAGAGAAGTTGGCGAAGTAACGGCGCACTCGCTGGCGGTTCATTTCAAAACCATGAAGGCATTACAGCAAGCCAGTAAGGAAACTTTGATCGAGGTCAGTGACGTGGGTCCCATTGTGGCCAGCCACGTGGCAGCATTTTTCCAACAGGAAAACAATCGCCAGGTGATACAGGCGTTAAATGATGCGGGTGTGGAAGGGCAACCTTTGCAAGATAAGGCTGGGGAAAAGCCACTTGCCGGCGAAGTCTGGGTGCTGACTGGAGCCCTGTCCATGCCCAGGATACAGGTAAAAAATCTGCTCGAGTCATTGGGAGCAAAAGTTACCGCTAGTGTATCAGCCAAAACCAGCACCTTGCTCGCCGGTGAGGCTGCAGGCAGCAAACTTGCCAAGGCACAAAAACTGGGTGTAAGCGTTATTTCAGAATCTGATTTTCTTAAATACCTTGAGTCTCAAGGGCTTGGCGTGTCTTGATTTGTAGATAGCCTTATTTTTTCAAGGCCGGGGATCATCTGTAAATTCAATACGATATATCGGTGCAGGGCGTTTCTCGGTAGTGACATAGATTGCTTTTCCATCCAAAGAATAAGCAACTGCTTCATTCTGAACCGCTGCTGGGCCAACCACTTCTTCAGGTCTTCCCTGCAATGCCGTTAGCCAGTCTTCATTGTCCTGGCGGTGATAACGGTAGAGGCTGCGGTAGGTAATAATTGTGGCTTCAGTACCGTCAGCCGAGATATCAAGACCAGTTGGTTGGGATATCCAGTCTGTTTTACCGCCCCACTGAAGACGGTCGTCTGATGTTGGTGGTCGTAAAGCCGATGTAGTGCCAAGGAAATTCAATTCTACCCGTGCCTGGGTCAATGCGGTTTCAAGGTCCACCGCGTACAGGCGTGGTGGTTTGTCGCGCTTACTAAGTAACAGGATCTGCTTGCCAACCGGGTCATAGGCCATCGATTCACAATCACGTGGTCCATCGGGATAAGTAAGGGTCAGCCAGTGTTTCAGTTCCTGGTGACCAGCGTAGCGGTCGTTTTCCCCGACCTGGGGTTCTTCGATGAAATACAGCTTGATTGAGTTTCGATTTGACCAGTTATCGCCAATGTCACCAGCGACGATCCAATGACCGCCATTCACGGGTACCGAGGTAATGTCTTCCCAGTCCTTGTTTTTGGCGGGTACTATGAAAACCAGACCAAGGTCGGCACCGGTCTCGTCAATGGCGTAGATAATCGGCTCACCATCATCGTTATGTGTGAAAAAATCACCCTTGCGTGAATAACTGGCTTGCAGACCACTGGCTTCATTGAGGGTGTCGGCTACCAGCCAGCCCGTGCGTTCCAGGGATACGGACAGCGGCTCTGTTTCGGTTGCTTGATTTCCGGTTTGTAAATCACAGGCTGAGAACAGTGAAAATACAATTAGTGTGAGGCAGAGGCGGTTTCTGATATACATAGCCCATTGTAGTAGCGTGGACATTCATGTCCACCATACTGGTAACATAAGTCCTGACTTTATTAGCAAGGGCAAGCTATACATGGACTTCCCACAAATACCCAACACCCACGCACTGGTCATGTTACTGATGACCGCTGTGGCTTTATTCCTGTTTACCCGCGAAAAGATTCGTCTTGAGTCATCCAGTCTTGCAATTTTGGTAATGGTGACAGTAGGTTTCGAGCTATTCCCTTTTAAAGGCGCACGCGGTGCCATAGAGCCACTGTCATTTTTTTATGGGTTTGGCCACGAGGCACTGGTAGCGGTGTGTGCTTTGATGATTGCAGGCGAAGCACTGGTGCGAACCGGTGCTTTGGAACCGGTAGCCAGACGGCTAGCAAGGCTTTGGAAGTGGAGCCCGAAACTTGCACTGTTGCTGACGCTGGTGATAGGTGCAGTACTCAGCGCGTTCATGAATAACACACCCATTGTAGTGCTAATGTTACCGATGCTGATCGGAGCTGCAATACGCAGCAACACCTCGACATCGGGCGTGTTGCTACCGATGGGGCTTGCAACCCTGATAGGGGGTATGGGCAGCACCATCGGTACCTCGACCAATTTGCTGGTTGTTTCGGTTGCAGCAGATATGGGTATGGTCCGTTTTGGTATGTTTGATTTCATGTTGCCGGTGGCAATTGCTGGTGGATTCGCCATTTTGTATTTGTGGTTGATCGCTCCTCGGATGATCCCCGAACGCACACCGCCGATGGCAGATGTCTCCAATCGGGTATTCCAGGCTCATTTGTTGATCGATGAGGACAATCCTCTGCTTGGGGAATCGCTTGCTGATGTTATTCACAAAGCCGGGGGTGACTTGAAAGTGACTCGTATTGTCAGGGACGAACAATTATTTATTTCACCTTTGCCAGATGTTGAAATCAAGGCTAATGACAGGATCCAGGTAGCGGCTACTGCGGACATGTTGATGGAATACGAGGCATTATTGGATGCAAAATTATTGGCGGGACCGGATTCTTCTGAGGTGATACCCGATGGTGATTTACAGCTCGCCGAGGTTGTTGTCACGGGAGGTTCGCGTTTACATGGGCTAAAGGTGGCGGATGCACGACTCAAGGCACGCTACGGGCTGGACCTGTTGGCTGTTCACGGTGGCGGGGATGTCGTTAGCGCAAGTGCGCCAAGGTTGAATCAACGTCAATTATTAGCCAGTGATGTATTACTGGTACAGGGTAAATCAGAAGATATCCGCACGCTGAAAGTTGGCGGTGAATTACTGGTTCTAGATAGCACAGCAGATTTACCCCATACGTCCAAAGCACCCCTTGCATTGCTGCTCATGGTATCAATCGTGTCACTGGCAGCTTTTGGCATTATGCCGATTGCCATGAGCGCCCTACTCGGTTGCCTGGCATTAATTGGTACGGGCTGCATAAAATGGCAAGAGGCCAGTCGCGCACTCAGCGCACAGGTCATTTTGATTATCGTGGCGTCGCTGGCGCTGGGTTCCGCGCTGATGAAAACCGGTGGTGCCGATTATCTTGCCCAGGTTTTTTTGTATCTGACCACCGGACTCGAACCGGCGTGGATTTTGTCACTCCTGATGCTGTTGATGGCCATCATGACGAATGTGGTTTCCAATAACGCAGCCGCAGTTATTGGCACACCGATTGCAATCAGTATTGCCCAGGAGCTGGGTTTGCCGTTGGAGCCATTTGTGTTGGCCGTATTGTTTGGTGCCAACCTGAGTTTCATAACACCAATGGCCTATAAAACCAATTTGCTGGTCATGAATGCCGGTGGTTATAAATTCAATGATTTTGTCAAAGTGGGGACACCATTAACTTTATTGATGTGGGTGGTTTTATCCCTGGTGCTGGCAATTTCCTATCAGTTATAGAAACTTTGAGCTTACTCAGTTTGACCTCAACCTGTTTGCAGACAAGGCCGCCTACCTGGCCTTGTATTTGAATTTCTGGCCGCCAATACTGGCTTCATACATCAATCCACCTTCAGCAATCGTAAATACGGCCACGCCACCGTCATAATCCGCATCGGCGGATGCCCCCAATGTCAACGCAACGGCAGAGACTTGCGCACCCATTTCAAAATTGCCCCGGGTGAAGTGATCGAAAGCGGTTTTGTCCTTGAACATGATGTATTCAGAATACACTTGAGCACCCAGTTGAAAACCGATGGTTACTTGTGAGAGTGAAGTAGTGCCAACGGTTGTATCAGCGTGAATGACAATGCCTTTACCGTGCGCGCCACCGATGCCGATCCCGCCTTTGCCTACTCTTGGGAATATTGCATAGGCATATGCTTCTTCAAACCATACTGATGTTGACGGATCTTTTTCTTTGGCTTTGAGGATGGCTTGTGCAGCCGAAAGTTCCAGTTTGTTACTACCGTCGGGATCCCATGCATGGGCGTTGGCAAAAATCATGCTAAGGGTGATCATTGCAACAGAAAATGTTTTCATAAATTCGCTCGTATGAATGGTAAAGGAGAGTAAACCAGTGAAGTATTAATATAGACGATAATGCTAAGCAGAGCTATGTTTTCACTAGCGAAACAAGTCACTGTAGATGTAACACCGGCCCCGTTTATCTGTTATATGACCACAAAAAAGGGCCTGCATTTCTGCAGACCCTTATTCTTGTATGGCTCCCCGGGATGGACTCGAACCAACGACCTAGTGATTAACAGTCACCCGCTCTAACCAACTGAGCTACCGGGGAATTACGTAAGGCGCGGTATTTTCCGTGCTTTGGAGGGGGGAGTCAAGGACAATTTTTAGAGGCTTTGATTGGCTTGGTTCCCAGGCGAATTCTACCACTATTGGATACGACAATGTTGCCTGCTTTTTCAGCACCACGCCGGTCACAGAAGAGAATGGTTATATTACTTCCTGGTGCGGTGCCGTTGGGGAAAAAGCGCAGGTAACTACGCGAGCGGGAACTGCTGATAGTCAGAAATGCTACCGCGTCGGTATATTTTAGCAATGGCTCACCTTTCTGCCTGTTATGGTCGCCATTAAGGTCGGTAAAGACCATCCAGCCATTTTGCCACTCTGAATACCCGGAACAATTGGTTTTATCTGTGGCAGGACAGATAACCGTTTGTGTGTTGTGGCTGATGGCACGACTCCGCGCCAGGTTCAGGTCCATTTGCAGGCTGTCTATCGCGGTTTTCATGCGCAGGTTCCAACCGTAGTTTTTAAAAGTCGGAATAGCCGTAGCCAATAAAATGGCGACGATGGCCATGGTGACCATTAACTCGAGTGCAGTGAAGCCTTGTTGGAGTCTCTTTCCCATACATTGAGGCTAGCCGATATTAGCCCTGGCTGGGAATGGTGGTATCGTGTGGAAAAGCGTAGTCCCGGAACTCTAAAAGCTGTAGGGCTATAAGAAGGAAACTACGCTAGTGCCTCGCTGATGCGGTTAATACAGGTGTGTAGGTTTTCCATGCTGGTCGCAAATGACAGGCGTAGATGCCCTGGTGCACCAAATGCCGTTCCAGGGACCATCGCCACCGCGGCGTGCTCAAGCATCCACTCAGCCAGCTCGATGTCGTCACGGATGTTCGGCATACGCTCGATAATGGCTTTAAACGAAGGGAATACATAAAAAGCACCCTCGCAGTCCAGGCATTCAACACCATCAATCTGGTTGAGTGCATTGAGCAGGTATTCATATCGGCGTTGGTACTCGACCCGCATAGCCGCAACACAATCCTGCGAGCCTTCGAGGGCGGTGGCTGCGGCAGCCTGTGAAATTGAACTGGCACCAGAGGTACATTGGCCCTGGACTTTTCGCATAGCGGTAATCAAATCCTGTGGGCCTGCCGCGTATCCAATCCGCCAGCCAGTCATTGCATAAGCTTTGGAAACACCATTGATGATAACCGTGCGTTCGACGAGTTCAGGGCAGGCGTTTAGCAATGTTTGGAACGGCTTTTCGCCCCAGTAAATATGTTCATAGATATCATCGCAGGCGATCATGACTTTCGGGTGGTCGAACAATACCTCTGCCAACGCCCTATACTCCTCGGTATTATAAACTTTGCCAGTGGGGTTGCAGGGTGAGTTGAGGATCAACAAGCGGGTCTGGTCTGTAAGTGATGATTCCAATTGCTTGGGTGTAATCTTGAAGTCGATTCCATCAGTTGCGTTGAGGATCACAGCCTGGCCATCAGCCAGTTTGACCATGTCTGGGTAGGAGACCCAATAAGGCGCCGGCAGGATGACCTCATCACCCGGATTGAGTAGTGCAACCAATAAATTAAACAAGCTTTGTTTGGCGCCATTAGATACGATGATTTGCCTGCTATCGAATTCGAGTTGATTTTCTATGTGTAATTTTCGAACGATAGCGTTTTTCAGGCGCACGGTGCCATCCACTGGTGGGTATTTGGTTTCGCCTGCCCATATGGCATCAATGGCAGCTTGTTTAATGTGGGCAGGAGTCGCAAAATCCGGTTCACCAAAATCAAGAGAAATGATGTCATGTCCCTGGGCACGTAGCTCGGTGGCTTTCATGTTGACAGCAATGATCGCGGATGACTTGATTTGGCTAACTCGATTAGAGATTTTGAATGACACCTATCGCCCCCGCATATAGAACTGTTTAATGTATTCGCTGATCATGTTGATAGAGAACCAGACCAAATGCACTCTTTTAGTTCGTTATAATAGCAAATTTGCTCGGCCACAAAGAAGCCCACTTTGAAAAACAAACCTTTCAAGCTATCCAGTAAATATCAACCGGCTGGTGATCAACCGCAGGCTATCCGTGCTTTAATCGATGGTTTGCGTGAAGGTATGCAACACCAGACATTGCTTGGTGTGACCGGTTCTGGCAAGACTTTTACCATGGCCAATGTGATCCAGGATTTGCAACGACCAACACTGGTAATGGCACCCAACAAAACACTGGCTGCACAATTGTATGGCGAGTTTCGTAGTTATTTCCCGGAAAATGCGGTTGAATATTTTGTCTCATACTACGACTACTACCAGCCTGAGGCTTATGTGCCTTCGTCAGATACCTATATCGAGAAAGACGCATCCATTAACGAGCACATCGAACAAATGCGGTTGTCAGCCACCAAGGCCCTGTTGGAGCGTCGTGACACCATTATCGTATCAACGGTGTCCGCTATTTATGGCCTCGGAGACCCGACCCAGTACCTGAGCATGGTGTTACATTTGTCGGTTGGGGAGATTATCAACCAGCGTAATATCCTGCGGCGGTTGGCCGAGATGCAATACAGCCGCAACGATATGGAACTACGAAGGGGTACCTACCGTGTTCGGGGTGAAGTTATTGATATATTCCCCGGTGATGAGGAAGTACGTGCGATACGAATTGAATTATTTGACGATGAAATAGAGTCCATTTCCCATTTTGATCCACTCACTGGCGAGGTCGTGGACAAGCTGCAACGAGTGACCGTTTTTCCCAAATCGCATTACGTCACGCCACGACAAACGGTTATCGATGCGGTTGCCGCTATTAGTGCGGAGCTGAAACAACGGTTGGCCTATCAGCGTGAAAATCAGCAGTTGGTTGAAGCCCAGCGTCTCGAGCAACGTACACTCTATGATCTGGAAATGATGTTGGAGTTAGGCTACTGCAACGGTGTCGAGAATTATTCACGCCATTTGACCGGTCGTGGCGCCGGGGAGGCGCCACCCACTTTGTTTTTTTACCATTCAGATGATGCTTTGCTTATTCTCGATGAAATTA
>JAJFLA010000040.1 GCA_021772935.1 Gammaproteobacteria bacterium | reverse complement strand
CGGGCATAAAAAAGCCCACCAATTGGTGAGCTTTATTCCCTAGGGGATGAACGAAAACCCTCCCTGGTTTTCGCCCTACGGGCGCACTGCGTGCGTTCAATTCGCTCCGGGCGAATTAGTCGACCCCAGTCGGGCGATGCCCGACGAGTGATTCGATCCCATGGGGATGCCGGACATAAAAAAAGCCCACCTTAATGGTGAGCTTTTTTTATGTATGGCGTCCCCTAGGGGATTCGAACCCCTGTTGCCGCCGTGAAAGGGCAGTGTCCTAGGCCTCTAGACGAAGGGGACAGTTTTTGGTGGAGCTAGACGGGATCGAACCGTCGACCTCTACAATGCCATTGTAGCGCTCTCCCAGCTGAGCTATAGCCCCGCAAGGCGCGTGATCTTACTGAGTTATTGCGGGTGTGTCAAACTCATTTTCAGCATTAACCAGTAGTCGTTGTTACTTTGATCGGAATTGCCTGATTTCCGCTAATTCTGTCACTGGTGGGTTGCATGCTTAAAATGCCATGACCCTGGTGTAAAAGGTAGCCCAACCACTTGTCTAAAGCCCGGTTTTGTCTCCAGCAACGTTGAAACAACTGATGCGGTGGGTAGCATCTGGAAGCTGATGCCGGAAGCTGGCCGAGAGGCTGATCCGGGACATGGGCGGGTCGTTTGAACCCCTGTTCTGGATTGAACGATGTCACCTCAGCCATGCGTGCATCGTTGTAGATACGGATATGAGCATCGGGTGCAATCTCCCGTATGTCATCCTTTTCAAACTGGTAGGTGAGGCGTAGAAAGTGGGTGTACGGGTGGCGTTCAAGTACATCCATCCTGAGCAAAGGCGATCCGGGCACCCGTGACTGGAAGCAGTCATAGTGTGCGACATGGTCTGGTATTAACAATTGTAACTGGCGATAGATTTCTGTCTGCAAGTCTTGCAGACGTTTTAATTTTGGCCGTAAAAACAGGCCATATTTTTCCTTGAATGAAACCATGTAAAAATCATATCACATGTAGGTCTGTTGAAAAAAATCCCGGCATCAGGCCGGGTTGAATTAAACCTTAAGGCTCCCGAAAACCGGGGTCAGACTCAAATGCATTTAACTCCTGGGGAATTATGTTTTGCGGTTAGTGCATTTGAATCTGACCCCTGCTTTTGCATCAGGCCGGGCTGAATTGAACCTTAAGGCTCCCGAAAACCGGGGTCAGACTCAAATGCATTTAACTCCTGGGGAATTATGTCTTGCGGTTAGTGCATTTGAATCTGACCCCTGCTTTTTATGCGTTTGAATCTGACCCATGATCTTACTTTAGTCGGGGGGCAATAAAATTCTCATTCACTGCTTTGCTGAGTACTTCAGGTGGCAAAAGGCCCTGTGCCAAAAGGAAATCATGAAATTCCTGCTGACTAAATTTATCCTTCAGGCGCAATTCTGTGCTTGCCCGCAGTGCTTGCAGGTTTTCATAACCGTAATAATAGGCTGTGGCCTGCGCCGGGATACGGAAGGTGTAGCGGTCGATTTCAGTCTGTGCGTTATGATCGTCCAGAACAACTTCTTCCATCAAAACGCGCTTGGCTTCTTCAGCACTGATCAAACCCAGGTTCAGCATCGGGTCAAGCCAGATACGGGCAGCACGTAATAACCGGTCTTGAAGCGAGATCAACTGGCCTTCCAGGGGCATGTAGGGTTTTGCAATCGCCTCTGCATACAGTGCCCAGCCTTCCACATTGGCTGAATTGAAGGCAAACAGTGCGCGCGCGGTTGAAACACCACCACGCAGCATGGTGGTAAATTGCATTTCGTGACCCGGTCGGGCCTCATGTGCCGCCAAAGTCCACATCATGGCTGGAAATGCATAGTCACTGGTCGGCCAGCTTCCATCCTCATTGGCGACGATGGTTGGCACGATAAATTCAGGGAACTCACCGGTGTTGCCTACCAGACGTGGTACATCGAGATGTGCAGCAGGCTGTTGTGCGGTTTCGGCCGCTGTGGCCATGCGCACGCGCGCGGGTTCATCCGGTAATGAAACCAGTTCTTCCCGTTCAATAATCGCATCCAGTTCCAGCATGGTTTCGCGGTACTTTGCCATTAACTTATCGCCATGAACCTGCTCCTTTTTCAACAGTTCGATGACTTCACGGTAGTTATTGGTTTGATAGCCCTTTTGCCTTGCCACCTGTGGTGCCAGCGCGATCATTTCATTGCGGATATTCATAAAGCCAACCTGACCGGTTCTAATCAAGGCTTCGGGTGAATTGTCAACGCCATAGTTTTTTAATTGCAGCTCATATAACTCACGTGGCAAAGCAGCACTTTCGCGGGTGTTGGGCAGAATGGTTTCTTTAACCCAATTGTTGTATGCCGTCAGCTGCTCTGATAGTAAGGCCAGGTCCTGCTCATAAGCTTCCAGTTCAGTGGCTTCAAATATGCTTTTCAGACCTTCAATCATGATCGGTGAACGCTCAAGATCTTGCTGTACTTCACCGACAAAAGGTTTGATCAGATCTGGTACTTGTGACCGTTCCGTGAGTATGATTTTGGCGCGTTCGGTCAAGGCTTCATAGCCCTCAGTCTGACCGGTGTACTTTTTCAGACGTACCAGAGCTGCCTGCTGCCGTTCAAATGGAACCTGTTTATCAAGCAAACCTCTGAAGCCAGCAAAAATTAAACCGGTGATGTTGCCATAGGGCAACACTCTCTCATAGTTGATCCGGTTCGATTCCATACCGTCCTTTTCAGATTTGATCATAATTTCAATATCCTGGGCGACACGAGGGTCTTCTTCTTTGGCCAACAAGGAATTGAGCATGGCAATATTTTGTTCAGCAGTAACTTGTTGCCTTTCATAAAGGTTTTCGCCCAGGTCGAAAATCTCCTCATCAAATCCTTCAACGCCGCTCTGGCCTGAGAACTCAGGCGCAAACTTCGCATTGGCCTCCAGTACCTTGTAAGCAATTTCATTGGAACGCTTGACCCACTCAGGCGTAAAGTTTGATGCACCTTGAGCAAATGAATGATTGCTAATGAGAAGCAACGAGAAAGCGAAACAGCTCAGGAGCACGGTTTTAAATGATTTTGTGGTTTGCATGGATGTCTCTCCGTGAATGGTGATGACATGCTACAAGCTACCTTGACGGCTGACATGGGCGAATGGTCATGGCATGCCACGACAGTTTGACCCATACTGCTGCCTTTCTAATTCAAAACACTACACTGCTATGCCGTTGTTGATTCTCGCTGGACTGTTCTTTCTGGCCGCTGTGGCTTACGCCTCGGTGGGGTTTGGTGGTGGCTCAAGCTATAACGCTTTACTCATCCTGTCCGGTATGGATTACCGCCTGGTTCCCGCTATCGCCTTGAGTTGTAACATTCTGGTAGTCAGTGGTGGTGTCTTTCACTATTCGCGTGCCGGATTTTTATCCATCAACAAGCTGATACCTTTTATCGCACTTTCGGTGCCGATGGCCTGGTTGGGTGGCCATTTGCTTGTGTCGGAACAGGTCTTTATTGTCCTGCTGGGTTTTAGTCTGCTGTTGGCCGCCGCGCAAATGTTGTTAAAGCCAGATTCCACTGCCAGGATGAAAAATTACCAAACACCGCATTACTGGCTGATTGCTGCACCTGTCGGTGGTTTGATCGGATTACTGGCCGGCATTACCGGAATCGGCGGGGGAATAGTTTTGGCACCGGTCATATATTTTCTCCGTTTGGTACCCGCGCGTACGGTCGCCGGTATCACCAGTGGTTTCATCCTCGTTAACTCTATTGCGGGCCTGGCAGGTCAAATGATGAAAGCAGGTGATTATTCACCGATGCAGGGCTGGCTTGAGGCCTGGCCTTTGTTTGTCGTGGTCGTCATCGGTGGTCAAATTGGCAGTCGCATGGGTGCTTATCATCTGCCTGAAACGTGGATTAAACGCTTGACGGCAATATTGATGTTGTATGTGGCAATACGACTAATCTGGCGCTGGGCAGTGATGACTCTGTTTTGAATTGAAAATTTTTACTCCGTCTCTTGCTTACAGGTTAGAATCCCGAAAAACCGGGACCAGAGCAAGAATGAAACCAGGGGTTGAAATTAATATGAAAAATGGTGTCAGAGAAAAGTGGGATGGTGTCAGAGAAAAGTGGGAAGATACTGTTTTGACAACAACACTACAATATTTTTACTCTGACCCCGGAGCCCTTGATGCCAGTCACTGACACATTGACCAGACCACTGAAGGACCTGAGGATATCAGTTCTTGATCGTTGCAATCTGCGTTGTACCTATTGCATGCCGGAAGAATCTTTGCACGCCAGGGGCGTTTTTTTACGACCGCATTACCTTTTGAGTGATGGTGAAATCGAGTTGTTGGTGCGTGTGTTCGCTGGCTTGGGTGTGCACAAGGTTCGTTTGACTGGCGGCGAGCCATTATTGCGTCCGGGTTTTGTTGAATTGGTCAGCCGTATATCTGCCATCGAAGGCATAACTGACCTGGCGTTGACAAGCAATGCGATATTGTTGCCACGACATGCGGAAGCACTCAAGAAAGCCGGCTTAGGTCGAATTACGGTCAGTCTTGATAGTCTGGATGAGTCCGTTTTCCGTATAATGGCCGGTGATCGCGGGTCAGTGAAAGAGGTTCTCGATGGCATTGAGGCAGCAGAGCTTGCCGGTTTTAAGCATCTGAAAATTAACACCGTGGTACAGCGCAATATCAATGACCATACCATCATGGATCTGGTGGCACATTTCAGACACAGTGGCCACACGGTCAGGTTAATAGAATTTATGGACGTAGGTAATGTAAACAACTGGAATCGTGAACTGGTCTTACCCAGTGCGGACCTGTTAAAAACAATACACGATCGCTGGCCATTGCACCCGGTCGCAGAACAGCCTGTGGGTGAGACCGCCCGTCGCTATGCTTTTAACGATGGTGCAGGTCAAATTGGATTCATCAGTTCGATTACCGAGCCATTTTGCGGGGATTGTTCACGCGCAAGGATAACGGCCGATGGCGTATTTTACAGTTGCCTGTTTTCGGCAAAAGGGACCGTGTTGCGGGATAGAATTCGAGACGGTCTGGGTGCCGATGAAATGACCGAGGTGATACGTGAATTATGGACCCGGCGAGCTGATCGTTATAGTGAATTGCGTAGTCATTTGCCGCGGCACCAGCAACACGTTGAAATGTACCGGATGGGTGGTTAATTGAAAACTAAAGTACGTTATTTTGCACTGTTCCGTGAACAGACCGGTTGTGAGTCCGAGACCATTGACTGGCCTGGTGGTAGCGCTGCTGAACTATTTCAAATGATGGCTGAAAAGCACTCGAACCTGACCACTGAAGCCGCCGCCCTGGTGGCTATCAATGATGAAATGTCTGGCTGGGAAACGGTATTGATTGATGCAGATGAAGTTTTGTTTTTTCCGCCGGTAGCAGGCGGATGAGATTTTCTGTCAGCAACACAGCGATTGATGTAGCTGCAGCTAAAAAAGCCGTGACTGATAACAGTTGTGGTGCGTTGGTCGTGTTTGAAGGCTGGATTCGTGATCATAATGAGGGTCAGCAGGTCGAGCAACTTGAATACGAAGTGTATCGGCCGGTGGCAGAAAAAGAAGGTACAAAAATTATCGATGAGGCTTTCGAGCGTTTTGGTGTTAGCAATGCCGTGTGCATACATCGTGAAGGTTTGCTGGAGTTGGGTGAAGTTGCTGTGATTGTGTGTGTTTCCTCCCCCCATAGGGACGCTGCCTTTGACGCCTGTCGGTATATCATTGACCAGGTCAAGACCAGGCTACCCATCTGGAAAAAGGAGCACTATGTATCGGGTATCAGTGAGTGGGTGAGTTGTGAACACTGTGCGGCGGCAGGTGGGTAGTGCGTGCTTTTTGAGGGAGCAATGCTATGAATGATGATCGCATGCAGCGTTACAGCGATATTATCATTGAGCATAGCCAGTTTCCACGCCATCACGGCAGCATTGACAAACCCACGCACGAGGGCCTCGGTGAGAATCCTTTTTGCGGTGACCGTATCAAGCTGCAGTTTTCGGTTAGCGACGCCGGTTTGATCACAGATGCTGCGGTTGAGAGTGTCGGCTGTGCTATCTCGACCGCGTCTGCGTCACTATTAGCCACTCACTTACACGGACTTAGCCTGCAACAGGCAGAAACGCTGTTTGAGCAGGTCCGCGCTGCGATCACCGAGGGCCCCGATGAACAAAGGGATGAGCAACTGGGGGAACTCGCGGCCTTGGCATTTGCGGGGCGCTATCCTTCACGAGTTAAATGCGCGACATTGTCCTGGCACGTGTTGAAGCACGCATTAGCACAGGATGATGCTGTCGCCAGTACGGAGTAGGGTGGGTAAAGGTTAATCCCTGGGTGCAAGCTTGTTGGTTCTGAGCTGATGTGCAATTTAGAATAACCGGGGTCAGGTTCAATTTGAAAAATTGAACCTGACCCCACTCGTTATTCAACCTGGTCCCATTCCGGGACCGCAATCCTTGCAGTGCGGATGCTTATTGATCCGTAGAGATTGCCATTGCCAGTTGCTTGCGTCGAAAAGATGTAAGCCTGCGGGTACTTGCAGCCCAGCCAGGTGGGCCAGCGCAAAGTGAGCCGCCGAAGCCCCGGCAATGCCTGCTACTGGCGCAAATATACCCGCACCAGGGCAATCTTCCAGTGTGTCTGGAGCCTTGCCATAGGCACAGCGATAACAGGGCTGTTGTGGCAGATCAGGTCTTAGGAACATGATTTGACCTTCCATACGGATGCACGAAGCCATCACCCAGGGAACTTTAAGCGCCAGACAGTTGCGGTTAACCGCCAGTCGGGTGCCGTAATTATCACTGGCATCAATGACAAGATCACAATCTGGGAAGAGTGCCTGCATATCCACATCACGCATACGCCTGGTAACGGATCGCAGTTCACTTTCTGGGTTAAGTGCTTGCAGTGACTCTATCGCAGCCTCTACTTTTACGCGCCCCACATCAGTCGTGCGATAGAGGATCTGTCGGGACAGATTGCTCTCGGCAACCGTGTCAAAATCACACAAAGTCAATTTACCGATACCGCTCGACACCAGGTACTGCGCGCTTGCGCAACCCAGGCCGCCAACCCCAATCAATACAACATGAGCATCGCGAATGTGTTGCTGGCCGGCAGCACCGATCCCGCTTAACGGCAAGTGCGCCGAATAGCGTAGCATTTTCAGGTCAGTTGTCATCCAAAATGGCTTGTGCTGAAGTGGATAAACCATCCGGGTGGACCCAGTCCCCGCGTTTACCGCCGGATTTATAAAGCAGTTTTATATCACTGATTTCCAGCGCGGCATTGATCGGTTTGCTCAGGTCCCAAATGGTCAGCAGGGCGATATTCAAACCACACAAGGCTTCCATTTCCACACCGGTTTGTGCATTGATTTCCGCTATTGCATAAACCTCAACAGCGTGCTCGTCTTCTTTTAGGTGTGTATGTATCGAAACACGATTGAGTGAAATTGGGTGGCACAACGGGATTAAGGACGGTGTTTGTTTGGCCGCCTGGATACCGGCAAACTCAGCCAGCGCCAGTGCGTCACCCTTAGGTAGTGATTTATCTCGCAACAGTGTGAAGGCCTTTTTGCCCACGGTTATTTTCCCACTGGCCAGTGCGAGGCGGTAGGTGACGGGTTTAGCCGCCACATCAGCCATGGAAACAGTGTGCTTTGCCCGAACTGATTCAGACATGGTCTGTGTCACTCCCAAAGTTGTTAGCGCATTGCATCGATGTGATCCAGGTGAGTTTGTATCTCAGTTTGGGTCAGAAATGATGATTTAAAGCTGTTGCTGACAAGTTGGAAAATATGATCCCGGGTAAGGCCGGTTGCATCGATTACAGCGTCAAAGTTTTCATTCATATATCCGCCGAAATAAGCGGGGTCATCAGAATTGATGCAGGCATTCAAACCGAGGTCCAGCATCTTACGAATAGGGTGGTCTGACATGTCCTTTACAACAGCCAGTCGCAGGTTAGATTGTGGACACACGGTCAGTGACATGCGCGCAGTGACCAACCGTTGCACAAGCACTGTATCTTCCAGTGAACGGTTACCGTGATCGATACGATCCACACGCAGCAGGTCCAGCGCCTCGTACACGTATTCCGGTGGGCCTTCTTCGCCCGCGTGTGCAACCCGCTTCAAGCCCAGTTCAGCAGCGCGGGCAAATACCTTGCAGAACGATCGAGGTGGGTGACCCAACTCAGATGAATCCAGACCGATGCCCGTTAAAAGGTCAAGATAGGGTTCTGCAGCTTGCAGTGTTGACAAAGCACTTTGTTCATCGAGGTGGCGCAAGAAGCACATGATGAGCTTGCTGGTGATGGCGAGTTCCTTTTCAGCCTTGTTCAGCGCGGAGCAGATTCCATTCATGAATATTTCAAATGCGATGCCACGTTCTGTGTGTCCTTGCGGGTCAAAGAATATTTCGCAGTGCACAACGTTTTGCTGATGACAACGCAGCAGGTAAGCCCAGGTCAGGTCATGAAAATCTTGCTCGGTTTGCAGCACGGACATTCCTTGATAATAAAGATCAAGAAAGTCTTGTAAACAATTGAAATTATACGCATTGATAATATCATTAATGTCAGCGTATGGCAGTTTGATACCATTGCGTCTGGCCAGTTCGAGCATCATGCCTGGTTCCAGGCTGCCCTCGATATGTATATGCAATTCAGCCTTTGGGAGCTGTGCGGCTAATTGTTTGAGTGCTGCCGTCATTGTGTAGTCCTGCCTTGATCATGTTCCAGTGTGTGTGATGTTGTTGAGTAAGTCGAGATGCAGACCAAAAAAACACTTTATCAATCCCGTAAGCAACGCAGCTGCCAGCGCCATGCATCCCGGCACATATCTTCGAGTCCCCGGTTTGCCTGCCAACCCAACAAATGATTGGCGAGTTTGGTATCGGCCCAGCACTCGGCGATATCACCCTGACGACGACCGACGACACGGTAAGGGACTTGGCAACCAGTGCTGTGCTCAAATGTATTAATCATCTCCAACACGGAAGCGCCCTGGCCAGTGCCGAGATTAACGGTTAGCAGTTCCCGGTTCTGATTGAGGTAGTCCAGTGCAGCGAGGTGACCGTTTGCCAGATCTTCGACATGAATGTAGTCTCGTATACCGGTGCCATCGGGGGTGTCGTAGTCATTGCCAAATATGCTAACTTCCTGCCGCAAGCCAGCGGCAGTCTGGGTAATAAATGGCATGAGGTTGTTTGGGATGCCTATTGGGTTTTCACCTATCAATCCACTCGCATGCGCACCAACCGGATTGAAATAACGCAAACGGCCGATTCGCCAGTTGGATTTTGTTGTATACAGGTCTGCCAAAATATCCTCGATCATCATTTTGGAAGCGCCATACGGATTGGTACAAGATCGTGGGAAATTTTCGGTAATGGGCACGCTGACCGGATCACCATAAACCGTGGCAGAAGAGGAAAAAATAATAGTTTTTACATTAGCCAGTTGCATCGCTGTTAGTAAAGTCAGTGTGCCGCCAACATTGTTTTGGTAATACATCAGTGGTTTGTCGACTGACTCGCTGACGGCTTTGAGACCGGCAAAGTGTATTACCGCGGAAACCGAATGTTCTTGAAATAGCGTATTAAGCAAGCTCGTATCACGTATATCACCTTTGATAAAACTGGGTTCACGGCCACAAATTTGGCCGAGTCGTTGGATTACGGAAGAATCACTGTTACTGAGATTATCCAGCACAATTACGTCATAGCCGGCATTCAACAAGGCTGCGCAGGTATGTGAACCAATAAATCCGGTACCACCGGTAACCAATATTGATGAAACCATATTGTTGAACCTCTTTTTAGTGGTTTGATTACCTGAGTGTGATTATATGGGATTGTTGGTTAAGTGGGTTACTACGGTATAATTGCCCAAACAAAAAAGGCATCCCGATAAGTATGAAAATCTTAGTGACCGGCGGTGCCGGTTTTATAGGCTCTGCGCTGATTCGTCATCTGATCCAGGAAACAGATAACGAAGTCATCAATCTGGATAAGTTGACCTATGCCGGCAATCTGGACTCCCTGTTACCAGTTGTAAATTCACCCCGATACAGTTTTGAACATGCCGATATTTGTGATCGTGAAGCACTGGATCGCATTTTTGCACAGCACCAGCCAAACGCGGTGATGCACCTGGCGGCAGAAAGTCATGTTGACCGTTCTATAGATGGTCCGGGCGATTTTATTCAGACCAACCTGGTTGGAACCTATACATTGCTTGAGGCGGGCAGGGCGTTTTGGTCCGGTCTCGATGATGCAGCGAAAACACAGTTCAGATTTTTACATGTTTCGACCGATGAGGTTTATGGTGATTTAGCTTCTTGTGATGATCTTTTCAGGGAAGACACATCCTATGACCCCAGCTCACCTTATGCTGCGACCAAGGCTGGTTCGGATCACCTTGTCAGGTCATGGGGTCGTACCTTCAATTTCCCTGTGTTGGTTACCAATTGTTCCAATAACTATGGGCCTTACCAGTTCCCTGAAAAACTAATTCCGCACATGATTTTGAACGCATTACAAGGCAAGCCATTACCGATGTACGGCGATGGTAGCCAGATACGGGACTGGTTATTTGTGGATGACCACGCACGTGCACTTTACCGTGTTCTTGCTACCGGAAAATTAGGTCAAACCTACAACATCGGTGGCTTGAATGAAAAAAAGAACATTGATGTTGTAAAAACTATTTGCGCCATCATGGATGAAGCGGTTGTGGATAAACCTGAAGGTGTTAGCCGTTTCGAAGAGTTGATCACTTTTGTAACAGATCGTCCTGGGCACGATGAACGTTATGCCATTGATGCCAGTAAGATCAATACAGATCTGGGCTGGGCACCGGAAGAGAACTTTGAATCCGGTATTCGCAAAACAGTAACTTGGTATTTAGAGAACCACCAATGGTGGCAGCGTGTCGTGGATGGTAGTTATCGTCTGGAGCGGATTGGTACGGGTAGTTAATCTTGTGGAACTGCTGTAGTACTGCTGAATAAGTTCACCTGATCGGTAGTGCGGAATTGAATTTATCCATGGTTCTCAAGATACCACTGATAGGTACTTGTAAGGCCTTCTTGCAAACCAATCCTGGCTTTCCAGCCCAAGCCTGAAAGAGCAGAAACATCCAGTAGTTTTCGTTGCGTACCATCCGGGTAGTCACTGTTGTAGATGATTTCACCCTGGTATCGCACTACGCCGCGAATGATCTCCGCCAGTTCAGCAATTGAGACATCGTTACCGGTACCGATATTCAGGTGTGATAAGCGTGGATTGATGTGGCTTGAATACACTTCTTTTTCCAGGCAGGAGAGAAATACACAGGCCTTAGCCAGATCATCCACATGCAAAAACTCACGTCGGGGTTTACCCGTACCCCATATCTCCACATTCGGTGAGTTGGTCATTTTTGCTTCATGAAACTTACGCAATAATGCCGGCAAAACGTGACTGGTTTTCAGATCAAAGTTGTCATTGCTGCCATACAGGTTAGTGGGCATAACACTGCGGAAATCGGTACCAAATTCGCGATTGTAGCTTTCACAAAGCTTGATACCAGCAATCTTGGCTATGGCATAGGGCTCGTTGGTCTGTTCCAGTACACCGGTCAGCAGACACCTTTCGGGCATGGGTTGTGGCGCGTTCTTTGGGTAAATACAAGAACTGCCCAGGAATAAGAGGTTTTGCACACCTGCTGCGTGACTGGCGTTGATGATATTGGCGGCAATCATAAGGTTACTGTAGATAAATTGGGCAGGGTAAGTGTTGTTCGCGTTGATGCCGCCAACCCTTGCTGCGGCCAGAAACACATAATCGGGCTTCTCAGACGAGATCAAATCGTCAACCTGTTGCTGGTTTTCAAGATCAACTTCAGTTCGGGTTTTGAGCAACAGATTTTCACAGCCAGCATGTTGCAGTTGACGAACTAATGCTGAACCTACCATGCCACGATGACCGGCAACATAAATTTTGCCTTTCCGTAAGCGGAGAAGCCCCTCTGTGTTTGGCTTATTCATGCCACGCTACTCGAAATAACTGAATGTCTTAAAACCTTCTCTTGCAACAATGGCATCGCGACGTGCAATTTCCATATCCTCACGAACCATTTCTTCAACCAATTCGGCAAATGAGGTTTTTGGTTCCCAACCAAGCTGGTTCTTGGCTTTGGAAGCATCCCCACACAAAGCCTCAACCTCGGTGGGGCGAAAATAGCGGGGGTCAATACGCACTATGACATCACCCGGTTTGGGGCCATCATCGTCTGTTGCCGAAATAACCCGGCCAACCTCATCCAGGCCACTGCCTTCCCAGCCAATCTTGATACCCAGCACCGCCATGGCATGCTCAATGAACTGCCGAACTGAATATTGTTCGCCGGTCGCAATTACGTAATCTTCGGCTTTGTCCTGTTGCAAAATCAACCATTGTGCTTCGACAAAATCGCGTGCGTGGCCCCAGTCACGTTTTGCATCAATATTGCCAAGGTAAACGACTTTTTGCAGACCGGTTTTGATACGTGCCAATGCCCGCGTAATTTTGCGCGTTACGAAGGTTTCACCGCGGTGCGGAGATTCATGGTTAAACAAGATGCCATTGCAGGCAAACATGTCATAACCTTCACGGTAATTAACCGTTATCCAATAGGCGTAAAGCTTGGCTGCCGCATACGGTGAGCGCGGATAGAAAGGTGTAGTTTCACGCTGTGGTACTTCCTGCACAAGACCATAAAGTTCAGAAGTCGATGCCTGGTAGAAGCGGGTTTTGTCAGTCAGCTTCAATATGCGGATTGCTTCAAGCAACCGCAGCGGCCCGATCGCATCAGAATTGGCCGTGTATTCCGGTGTTTCAAATGATACAGCCACGTGACTTTGCGCTGCCAGGTTGTAAATTTCATCAGGCTGGGCTTCCTGAACCACACGGATCAGGTTGGTCGAATCGGTCATATCGCCGTAGTGTAGAATGAAATCCCGCTGTGTTTCGTGCGGGTCCTGATAAAGATGGTCAATACGATCTGTATTGAAAGAAGATGCGCGTCGTTTGAGGCCATGGACCTCATAGCCCTTGTTGAGTAAAAACTCTGCAAGATATGCGCCGTCTTGCCCAGTAACGCCGGTGATAAGTGCCCGTTTAGTCAAAGCTGATTTCCTTTTGCTTCTTGTTTAATTAGACATTCGCAATTGGGAACAAATTATACAGTAGTGGAACCAACTATTAGTCTATTTTAATCAGCTTCATCCGCCACAGTATCTCCTTGATACGGGCTCTTAACAAGAATACAAAAAGAGCCAATCGCTGCATTTGGAAATAAAGAACTTGCAGGACGGGATGGCTGGAAAAGTTATTGCGGCATTGATTGCGGATTATTTCCATTTCCCGGAAACCATCTGTCTCAATTTTGGCATTGCTCTTCTGTCTGTCATGCATTCTGAACTGGCCCAGAAAGGCAGGGATTAGCTTGAAACTTGCATCGGCCTGGATAAAACGACGGATCATTTCCCAGTCCATTGCAAATCGATATGATTCATCGAGGCGACAGCCTGCTTTTTGCCATATATCTTTTCGCCAGAACATCGTTTCCTGAGCAATGAAATCGATATAAGTCAGAATAAATTTCTGATGGCCCGGTAAAATCCATTTGCCTACGTCCTGACCTGCTTCATTGATAAGTACACGGTGACCGTAAACGACATCGGTCTTGCTGAATTTCATGAAATGACGAGCCACTCGAGTTAACGCACCGGGCATAAGGCAATCATCCGAGTTCAGCCAGGCAAGTATCTCACCGGTAGCCTGTGCCATACCTTTGTTTATCGCATTTGCCTGACCACCATCAGCTTCGCTAACCCACCATTTGATATGCATGGCAAAGCGGTGAATGACTTCAAGTGTCTCGTCGCTGGAACCGCCGTCAACCACGATGAGCTCGAGGTTGGGGTAATTCTGTTCAATAATACTTGTGATGGTCTTGCCAAGAAACCGACCCTGGTTAAATGATGGCACCACCACCGATATTCTGGGGAAGTTGGAAATTTCTGCATCCGATCGTGATTCTACCGTTGAAGGAAAAGTGATTGCTCTTGGCTCGTAATGAGATTCAAGCCGCGCACAACCGGGTAAAAGATAACCCAGGCCTTTGCGGATAACGGTGGATCGTGGCTTATTCATTTTGAGACATCATTATTGTTTGGTTTAAGCGGGGAACTCGAAAAACGAGTGTTATATTCCAACAGGAAAGGCCACCTGTAACGCCATTATGAGGTTTGGAGCTACGGCTTATTCAGCTCGGCTTCCACCATCATTTTTGCAACATCTCTCATCTTATATTGTGCCTTCCAGGCTAGTTTTTTCTCCGCCTTGCTCGGATTGCCAAAGGATTTCTCAATATCGCTGGGTCGCATCAAGCTGTCATCATGCTCAACATGGTCTTTCCAGTCCAGGTCCACCGAACGAAAGACCTCTTCGGTAAATTCACCAAGAGAATGGGTTTCCCCCGTTGCAATGACGTAATCCTCCACTACATCCTGTTGCAACATTAACCACATCGCCTCGACATATTCAGGTGCCCAACCCCAGTCACGCCATACATTAATATTTCCCAGCTTTAATTTTTCTGCCTGGCTTTTTGCTATTTTACAGGCAGCGCTGACAATTTTTTTGGTAACAAAACGGACCGGGCGTAGAGGTGATTCGTGATTAAATAACAAGCCTGAACAAGCTTGCAGCTTATAGGCTTCACGGTAGTTTGCTATCTGCCAGAAGGCCGCAGCCTTTGCCACCGCATACGGACTTCTGGGTGCAAAAAGCGTTTTTTCAGTTGCTGGAACACCGTGGGTATTACCAAAACATTCACTCGATCCCGCGTTATATAACCTGCAAGGGAGATCCAGAATACGGATGGCTTCGAGAAGGTTTAATACACCTACACTAATGCTTTCAAATGTTTCTACCGGCTGACTAAACGACAAACCGACCGAGCTTTGCCCGCCCAGGTTATATATTTCTTCCGGCCAGATCTTTTTTAATGAATGCAACACGCTGCGGAAGTCATTGAGCGAGATTGATTCAAGCTGAATCTGATCACGCACGCCAAGTTGTTTCAGGTTCTGAAAGGATGATGCCATGGCATCTCGCGACGAGCCATAAACCTGGTAGTCCTTTTTCAATAATAATTGACTAAGGAAGGCGCCATCCTGGCCGGACACACCGATTATTAATGCTTTTTTCTTTGTCATTTTGACCCTTGGAAATATTTCTGTACCAATTGACTTTACTGATGTATTGTCCAGTCTATTCCAGTGTGTATGTAAGAGGGTAACATCATACCGTCAGCCATTACATAATGGTGCATGGCTCGCCTTGTCATAATCATCTGAACGTTCAAATGAAGTCAGTTCATCTGTAGTGAACGGAATGGCTTTCAGCTGTACTGAAAGAGCTGAAAATAACAATAATTTGAAATAGTTACCAAGGTCACCTAAAATGACAGCGGGTGGGGAGGTCATCAACAGGTGGTCAAACTAATTTGTGATTCGGTCATTTTTCTTGAATGAGAAGTGTTATGAATAACAAAAATGCGTCAAAGTCGGTAGTCTCAAAATCAGAAACTTACGAACCTCATAGAGACAGGTTCAGTTTTGGTAACTTGGGAACTGCCCACAATGACTTGAAACTCCAGGTTATCCAAGGCATTTATAATGCTGAGGAATGGGGGGCATGGTCAGATGGGCGAAAATCTGTATTCGTGATTGAGGTGGATAAGCCGTATCCTTTGGGTGGAAGGCTGCTTATAAATGTTGTCCCGGCAATAAATACAAACCTTAAGAATGATAAGCGCACGGTTAAAGTTGCAGTTGATGGTAATAATACCAATATTTTCAAGTTTTCTTCCCCCACCAAATCTACAATTGAAGTAAATTTCGAAGAAAAAGACCCGGGATCACAAATATTTGTCGGGATTAACCATATAAAACCACTCAAGTTCTCCGACATCACTGACAGTACTGATACAAGAAGTGTTTCGCTGGGCTTACTCTCGGTTGAGTTGGTCGATGGCAGTGGACCCATACAAATCCAATCAGTGACCGGAGCTTATGAACGTGAAAGTGATGGGGTCAATTGGTGGCATTGGGTAGAGCAGAAAGTGACTTTCGAATTGCGGCCTCAAATTGGGTCCAAAAAGGCGACCCGAACTAAATTGCAATTTGAATATGGTATCCGTGGGAAACACATACTGACCTTGAACATGATCAAACGTGATGGGTCGGTGAAGAAGTTTCTTCTGAAAGGGCGTGGCACATCATTTGCCAAGAATGGCGCTATGTTTAAGAAGACAATTAACATACCACCAGATGAACTGCTTGGGTTCAGTATTGAAACCGACGGTAAAGCTACGCCACTGAGTAAGCGTGATACCCGGTTAGCAGCCTGGATTATTCGTAACGTAAACATCGTGCCGGTCATCCGATGAATACCGTCGTCTGATTTTTGGAGCCAGCTCTTGCTTTAAGCGTTATCGACAGATAGATTTTGGATGAGAAATTTCGTTTTTCGAGAATCATTTGAAGAAAGATTTACAGGTGCACCATCTGCCTTAAGGCGAATCACGATATCTTTAGAGTCAGTCGCAATGACCGGGCTTTCATACTCGCCCCATCCATCGTTCATGGGGATTTCAAAAGACGCGATTTGTTTTCCCCTGACTGCGTTTATTTCCAGAAACAAAGTGCGTGGTTTTCCATTAAGAAGAAACTGAAACTTCACTTTTGATTTTTGTGTATGCCCCATGCTGTAAAACAGATACTCAACAGAGTCTTCTACCCAATTCCAGGTATTCTGCGTATCTGTTTCTGTTCCGTAGGCGCCCGTAGTGGACTCAAGCGTGTAGTTTGGTATATCCCAACCATGAGTTCTTTTGCCGACAACTGTGTACAACTCCACGTCTTCGTCTTCATACCTCTGTGTGTGGTAGTTAATTTTTACATCCTCAAACCCAAGCACACCGATAGCCTGGACGACCCATTCTGGCCGGATATCCCACCATGTTTCTTTTGGTCCAAAGTTTTTTGCATTGGGTAGAAATTTCAGACAGGGTTCACTTTTGCTGATTGTCGAAGCTCTTAGGGGTTCTGCTATAACAACCGTGTCTTTGGTCAACCTGAGGCCGTTTTGCAGGGCCAGGAATGGATCCCTTAAATGCAGCAAAATAGACCCAAAAATGGAAATATCAAACAAGCCAATGGTGTCTGGTATCTTATACATAGGGCCATAGACAACCTTTACATTAGAATTCAACAGTTTATGACAATACCAGTAGGCTCGATTTAACTTTTCGATTCGCAATCTGTCGTGTTGGTAGGACTTACGTTCGGATTCTCTCCACTTTACAAATGGAACCAAATCCCAGTCGCTACTTTTATCGAGGTCATAAGAGACAACTTCTGCCCCTTGTCCTTCCATGTGAAAGCTCAATGCCCCATTCTTGCAGGCCACATCCAAAACCCTTTTGTTCTTAAACTCTACATTACCCAGATAATCAACAATGTTCTGGCGCAAATCCCATTGACCTTCTACTGTTCCTTGGACGGGCAGATCAACAGAATGGTAGAAGTAACAATCTTTGATGTCATTGATTACCTGTGGAGTTGCGTAGATGTTTTTCATAACTTATTCCCATTTCTATTTTGAGAGCTGGCTAAAACTGACACACTCATGGTTTGTCAACATAAAAAATGACGCGGTCAAAGTAGTTTAAAGTCGCCAGTTGATCGGTGAATTTTTTTCGCACTAAACCATTTTTGGCTCGAAAGTTAGACCATTCAGTCATAGAAAATGTCTGTAATTCCAGCGGATGTGGCATGGGTACAATGTGAAGGCCTGATTCGAAGCCTGCGGCACGAGCGATTTGATCAATTTCCTCGAGAATAACGTCACGTTCTATCCAGTCTGGATCATGTTTTTTTTGCGCCTCCACGAATGCGATGGTGTCTGGGCTGGTGCTGTGGTTGGCACCGGGTTCGACAAAGATACCTCGTCCGCCTTTGCACAATATACGGAACAGTTCTGCAAAAAATTTTGGATAATCATGCATGTGGTGCAAGGTGTCATAACAAAGCAGGTGACCAAAAATGTCTGGTTCAAAGGGCATGGCGTGTCCGTCACCGTGAGCAAAACTCAATTTGGCAGATTCAATGCGACCATCTGCATCTATCCTTTTTTCAAGACAGCCTTTCAAATCCCCATGGATATCGAATGCAACAGTTTGCAGGTCCATACGAGCACAAAACTCGGAAACCCAGCCGCTACCCGCACCAAAATCAAGAACCGGCTGATGTAGCACTGTTGGCTTCAACAGCGATGTCATTACACCAAAATCAAAAAGCAAACGGGGTGCCGCTCGGTCGGTACTAAAGGGTTCAGTTATACTGCTACTGTAGTTTGGGGGTTCGTCATTGGTTTTTTTTATCAGCTCAATTGGGCAAGTGTGCTTTACAGACTTTGTCATTTCATCCTCGTTTGTCATCCTGAACTGGGAGGTGGTGTCAATCCCCTAGTATCGTACACTCTTGAGAGCGATACAATTACGCAATCAGGAGTAGATAGTGCAACGTTCTTTCTGTAATTTGGCTTGAAACTTATTTAAAAGCAAGCCATAGCTTATCTTTTCGATTTTTTGTAAGCGGTTAATAAACGACAGTATTGCTCAACCGGCCTTGATCTGATCTATATTCCCCGGCAGCAATGCTTCGATAGCTTCAACCGTCTCCGCCTTCGGCAGTTCAGTAAAGACACGACGCAGATAAGCATAAGGTT
>JAJFLA010000039.1 GCA_021772935.1 Gammaproteobacteria bacterium | reverse complement strand
ATGTGGTAACACCAAGCACTAACCCAGCCATGAACGGTATATCGCGATAGAGCACAGGGAGAAGGTGAGACCGGGAACCGGTCGAGAGGCTGGCCTGGGCCATGTGCGGCGCGATTGTGTCAGTATCGCACGGCATTGCAGTTAACGGATGTGGTAACACCAAGCACTAACACGACATGAACGGTATGCCGTGGACGCAGGGAGAAGGTGAGCCCGGGGGCCGCTCGAGAGGCTGGCCTGATCCGTTATGGTCCGCCGTTCTTACCGACTGTCACCTTTGCCATCATCGTTGGGATCAAGGCCAACGAAGGAACGTTCTGGGTATACCCTGGAACTTTCATTAAGGTATTTTAAGTAGGCGTTTTTATATGTTGGGCGAAATAACGAAACAAGCCTAAAGCGAGTATACTGACTTAGTATGAGTTATTTTGGTAGCGTTTAAGAAAATACTCTTTTTGGAGCAACCACTTAACTGCAGTGAACAATGAAAGATCACGGTCCAATAGCTGGTAATGGTGATTACGAAGGGAATCACTTGAAGAACGAGCGCATAGCTACTGACGTTTCATCGGCTGTTCATAATGAACAGGTAAAGATTTTATATCGACAGACCCCAATCACGCTCATCTTTGGTTATATTGCCGCTCTGCTTGGTACAGCAGTTTTCTGGCCCGTGGCAGATAAAACCTTACTGATTGCCTGGATAACAGGGCTTGGTATTGTTACGGCAGCCAGACTGGTGCTTTGCTCTGTTTTTTCACATAGAACAAATCACCTGCATGATCTCGGTTTATGGGCAAAAGCAGTTTGGGTAGGGGCGCTTCTGTCAGGGCTCTCATGGGGCTGGCTTGCCTTGCTGTTTGATCCGGGTTGGCCAGCCCAATATCAGGTTATCTTGATACTTTTACTCACCGGTATCACAGCCGGGGCTGTACCATCCAATGCTACTTTTTATCCAGCTTTACCCGCTTTTGTTTTACCGGTGCTCTCTTTTGTTCTAATCGTTCTGCTGTCACAGGGGGAGTCGGGTTACTTCATACTCGCTATGTTGGTTCTGGTATATACCGGACAGCTTCTTGCAAGCGGTCGTAAATTTAATCGTAACCTGTTTGATAGCTTGAGTCTGAGCCATACCAATGAGAGATTGATTAATGAACTCAAGGAAAATTATGTGGAACTGGAACGTCACCGGGACCACCTTCGGGAACTGGTGGATGAACGCACCGCTGACCTACTGATCGCCAAAGAGAGGGCAGAAATGGCCAACCAGGCCAAGTCTGAATTTCTTGCCAATATGAGCCATGAGTTGCACACACCGATGAACGCCATAATTGGCATGTCGCACTTAGTGCTGGGCACTGAACTCGATCTGAAACAACGCGACTATCTCCAAAAATCGAACCAGGCAGCGAATTCCTTGCTGCGTATCATCACTGACATCCTTGACTTAACCAATCTGGATTCAGGTAAATATGAGCTGAAAATGATCGATTTCTGTCTCAAAGACATCGTGGAAAACTTTTCCAGTCAGATCGGCAATAGTGCAAAGGAAAAAGGTGTAGAACTGAGTGTCAATGTTGAGCCGGATGTTCCTGTTGCACTAACGGGTGACGCGCAGCGTCTTGACCAAATACTTACCTATCTGGGTGACAATGCGGTGAAATTCACCGAAACCGCAGGAAAGGTTACTGTAAATATTGGAGTGAAGAAGCAGGGTGATGAATCTGCATTACTTCATTTTACAGTGAGTGACACAGGAATTGGTATTTCACCCGAACATCAGGAGCATCTGTTTCAGTCCTTCACCCAGGTCGATGCGACCAGCACCCGAAAGTATGGTGGAACAGGGCTCGGGCTTGCGATCAGCAAAATGCTGACTGAGATGATGGGTGGTGAAATATGGGTGGAGAGTGAGCTTGGGGTTGGTAGTACCTTCAACTTCACAATGCTGTTAAACAAACAAGATAACCAGCCGATCGAGTAGGGAGTTGAAAAAAGTTGGTTGCATTACCCATGACTTGTTCATAGGCTTCCTAAGTTAAGCCACATAAATGTGTTCCTGCTATCTAATCAGCAGGAAAAAGGGTTACGCGTGGGGCAATTTTGGATACAAATTAACACGCTGGTATCAAATTTTCTCAGACCTGTCTGTAAGTATTGGCCAATGCCTCAACCTGGCTGGCTTCTGGTTGACGCAAATAAGGCAGGACCAGATGCAGCACACGTGCCACTGACTCGGAAAGCACCGTGCCATCGGCGAGACCCGGGTCGCCACGTACTTCAGCGAAAGGTATCCAGTAGGTCATCAACAGCAACATGTTATCGGCCAAAACCTCGCTGTCGTGTTGGTCAATTTCCATTACACCGTTTTTCTGTAAGCCCGAGAACAGGGCCAACAATGCGTTGCGCTGCCGGCCGAGCAGACCATTGAATGCCCGTCGGACGTTTTTAATTCGGGCATAAAGATCGTTGAGGTCGCGAAACAGGAAACGAAAGCGGCCCATTGCTTCGAAAATCAGGTGCAGGCGCAGACACAGGTCTTCTGCTTCGTGTGCTGAGTGCTGCTCGAGTTCCAGCAATGGCTGAACATGTAACAAATACCGTTTGAACAGCTCCAGGGCGATATCATCCTTGCTGCGAAAATGATAATAGAGATTACCAGGGCTGATATCCGCCTCGTCCGCGATATGGTTGGTACTGACGTTTGGCTCACCGAATTCGTTAAACAACAGCAGACTGGTGGCAAGAACGAGCTCCCGTGTGTTGCGGCGCGTCATACCTGGTCCGGCCTGATTGTCAGCCGTCTATTGAGCCGCCGAGCTTAGTAACCAGATCAATATACTGGCTGCGGGCGTCATCCTGTGAAAGTCCCTGAAATCGTTCCCAGGCTTCATATTTTGCAGCGGCAACAAAGTCAAAAAAACCCGGTTTTTCACCGGACACGTCACCGACGGAACCCTGCTTGTAAAGTGCATAAAGTTGTAGCAGCGTATCGTTATCTGGTCGTTGTGGTAATAATTTGGCTGCAACGGCCGCCTGTTCGAAGCGGGAATTGTTTGCTGTCATCCGGGAAATCTCCATGCTGGTTCATTCTCATTTACAGATACAGATTGTAACAGCATGGGAACGGTTTGCTATTCTGATAAGATTGCGTGACTTGCCAATTTATTACATCAAGGGATCGGAGGACATCTATGAACTACTTTATTACCGGCGGGACCGGCTTTATCGGTCATAACCTGATTGGTGAACTGCTTTTGAAAAAAAAGAAAGCCACGATTTACGTCCTGGTCCGGAAGGATTCAAAGAAGAAATTTGAGGCGCAGAAGAAGGATTGGGGAAATGGCGCCAAGCGTGTTATTCCGATAACAGGTGATCTGACCGCGCCCATGTTGGGTATACCCGTTAAAAAGCGGCGGGAACTGGATGGTGAAATAGACCACATGTTCCACCTTGCCGCGGTCTATGATTTGATGGCGGATGCTGAAAGCCAGATCAAAGTGAATGTAGATGGCACCCACAACGCGGTGCGTTTTGCGGAAAACATCAAGCTAAAACGTTTTCACCACATGAGCTCAATTGCTGCCGCCGGATTGTATCCAGGTATCTTCCGTGAAGATATGTTCGAAGATGCAACGGGCCTGGATAATGCCTATTTCCGTACCAAGCATGATTCTGAAGGCATCGTCAGACGTGAGTGTCGTGTGCCGTGGCGTGTTTATCGACCCGGTATCGTTGTGGGCCACTCGGAAACGGGTGTTATTGACAAGATTGATGGCCCCTATTACTTCTTTAAGCTGATTCAGAAAATGCGCAAAATGATGCCTGCCTGGATGCCGACGTTGGGCATAGAAGGGGGTCGCATTAATATCGTTCCAGTCGATTATGTGGTCAATGCCACGATTCATATTGCACACAAGCCCAAGCTCGATGGCCAGTGTTTTCATCTGACCGATCCCAAGCCCAAGCGCATCGGCGAGGTACTCAACATGTTTGCCAGCGCAGCCCATGCCCCGCAAATGACCATGCGCATTGATGCCCGTCTGTTTAACTACATACCTGCAGCCATCAAGCAGGGCCTGCGCATGTTGCCGCCCATTCGCCGGATTTCCAACCAGCTCATGAAAGACCTGGGCCTGCCACCGGACATGATGAAATTTGTCAATTACCCGACCAAGTTTGATAGTCGTGAAACCGAGCGCGCCCTCAAGGGCAGTGGAATCATGCTGCCCAGGCTCGATGATTATGCCTGGCGGTTATGGGATTACTGGGAAAGAAATCTTGATCCTGACCTTTTCATCGATCGCAGTCTGCGTGGCCATGTGCGAGGCAAAACTGTGGTCGTTACCGGTGCCTCTTCGGGTATAGGTCACGCCACCTCTGTCATGATGGCAAGAGCCGGTGCAAAGGTCATACTGGTTGCTCGCGGGGTGGAAAAATTAGCGGAATCCCTCGATGAAATAGAAAAGATGGGTGGCAAGGCATGGAGCTATCCCTGTGATGTCAGCGACCTTGATGCCTGTGATTCTTTGATAGACCAAATCATGGAGGACCATGGTGTGATCGATATACTGGTCAATAATGCCGGGCGCTCCATACGTCGATCCATAGCACTTTCATGTGACCGTTTCCATGATTTTGAGCGAACCATGCAATTGAACTATTTTGGTAGTTTGCGTCTTATCTTGCGGGCATTACCGGGAATGTCAGCGCGCAAAAAGGGTCAGGTTATTAATATTTCTTCCATTGGTGTACTGACCAATTCACCGCGTTTTTCGGCCTATGTAGCGTCTAAAGCAGCTTTGGATGCATTTTCACGCTGCGCTTCTGCTGAGTTCAGTGATACGGGTATTACGTTCACGTCGATCAATATGCCATTGGTGCGTACACCCATGATTGCGCCGACCAAAATGTATGACAATGTACCGACAATCACGCCGGATGAGGCCGCTGCTTTTGTCAAACAAGCCGTCATATACAAACCGCAGAGAATTGCAACGCGACTCGGGATTTTTGCGCAGATGCTGCATGCAGTAGCACCAAAGATAGCCGAAATTGTGATGAACAGTGCGTTCCGGATGTTCCCGGACTCATCAGCAGCCAAGGGTGTTTCCGAAGACCAGCAACAAGCATCGCAAGAGCAGATTGCTTTCGCCAGCCTGATGCGAGGTATTCACTGGTAGTGATTTAGCTGGACTGGTGATCGTCCAGCAGGTCGTCAAGATTGTCCAGCACGCTGGACAGGTCGCGCGCCAGGTTAGCGTGGCTGGATTGGCCTTCGCCGATACTTTCGGCGAGGCTGCGTTGTGTGTCCTTGAGCAAATCGATGTTTAAAGACATACCACGCTTTTCGAGTATCGGGTTTAACTCACTACGTCGAGCCAGCAAATCCTTACGTGTGGCCTGGTAGGCATGCTCACACAGTGCTTTGCGGCTGGCGTAGCTGAAGATATTGGTAAAGAAAACTTCTTCATCCTGGCGGTTCGGTTCCGCAAGCACTAGGTCGGCAAATGGGTGACTGCTGTAGTATTTCTTGAAACCTGCCTCCATGCGCGACTGAATCATGGCACGAAACGTTTGCGATAATATTAGCGGTAAACCGCCACGAGTCAGTTTTTGCTCAGATATCTCTTTGTCAGAGTTCGCCAGACTGCCGTCGAACGGCACCAGGGGGTTGATGCCAATGAGCAGATCGACACCCTGGTCCAATGCGGCCGATGCGTGCAATGTCCGTCGCAACGCACCATCGACGTAATGATGTCCATTGATTTCGACAGGTGGGTAAAGACCCGGTAAGGCGGCGCTGGCTTGTACTGCCCGTGAAATGGTGACATCACGATTTGTTTCGTTACCAAAACGGACCGCAGTACCGCTGTCCAGTTCAACCGCCACGATATATAGCTCGCACAGCAGTTGATCAAATTCATTACTACGACCGGTAATATTGAATGCTTTTTTCAGGAAGTTGTGAATGGTCTCATTGTTGAAGATACCGCTGGGTACGGCTTGCCCCAACTTGCTAACCAGTTCTGAGATACTGGATTGCACGGGGTGTCGAATCATGCTCAGTAATGCCTCACTCAGAATCGCCGGCAACCTGGAAGCCCGTTGGAAATATTCCTGATAAGCGGGTCGCATCAAATGTTCAGGATCGAAACTCAGGCTGGCGTATTCCTGACCCATGAAAATCCGGCACATTTCTTTTGTTGTTATGCGGTTGGCGAGACTGGCTGCGATTAAAGCACCCGAACTGACTCCCACGTAAACATCCAGTTTATGCATTTTCAAGCCATTAATACTTTCATCAAGTGCGCGTAGTGCGCCCAACTCATAAATGGCACCGACCGGTCCGCCGCCGGCAATGGCCAGACCAATTTTGGATTGAGATTGCATCTGGTTGGGAGCCAGAGCCTGGTGTATTGTGAGCATGCTTAGGCAGCCTGTGTGTTGGGCTTCGATTTTAACCGTGCCGGTTACAATTGACCAGCCAGTGTAGCGCATCAAAACTGATGAAGAAGCGGTCTTTACATGTGAAGGAGAATGATAATGGTAATGCTGAATGACAAAGCTCCCGAATTCAGCCTGCAAAGTGATGGTGGTGATAACTATCGATTGTCGGATCACACGGGTGAAAGGGTACTGCTGGTGTTTTATCCGGGTGATAACACACCGGTTTGTACACGTCAGTTGTGTGAATATCGTGATGGAATTGAAGCGTTTGCTGACCTGGGAGTGTCTGTCGTGGGTATTAGTTCTGATGACCTGGAATCCCACCAAAAATTTCGCGACAAACATGAGCTGCCGTTTGTGTTGCTTTCCGATTTGGATTTGGAAGTAGCAAAACGCTATGGGTGCAAAGGTGCTCTTGGTATGAAAAGGGCTGTTTTCCTCGTTGATGAAAAAGGCATTGTACGTTATGCCCATATAGAGACACTGGCTCTGTTCAGGCGCAGGGCAGAAGAATTGCTTGAGGCTATCAGTGCACTAGATGGGTCTGACACGGATTGAAGCAACACGCCGCTCATTTGAGGCAGGCATTGAGCGAAAGCCATAAGCTTGCGGCAGGACTTGATGCGCCCGGCTTTCCACTGGCAGAGCTGGAACTTGTGCAGGACTGGCAACGTCAGCGTCTGGCACGAACCTACCATGACCTGATCAGCCAGCCGCGTTATCGTGCCGCCGGGGACTTTTTTTTAGTTGAGCTTTATGGTGGTCTCCACTTTCGCGAGCGGGACCAGGAGATGGAGCGTGTTTTGCCCGTCATGGTGAAGATGTTACGTGATGAGATGTTGCTGGCGTTGGCGCAGGCGTTTGAGCTCCAGTCAATGAGTCTGGGTTTTGATATGGATATGGCCAAGGCATTCCAACAATCTGGTTGGGACCAATTGAACAGGACCCGCTATGGTGAGATATACCGTGTCTGTGGGCGTGCGCCCGAGCGTGTAAAACAAATTGAATTGATACGCCGACTCGGTCTGGAACTTAATCGGTTGGTTCACCACCGCCTGGTCATGTTTTTGATACGCACAATCAGAGGTCCGGCGCGGGCGGCCGGTTTCGGTTTGCTGCAGTCGTTTTTGGAGCAGGGCTTGCGGGCTTTTCGCACGATGGGTGATGGTACTGAATTTATCGACACTATCTGGCGTAAGGAAAGCGAAATGATGCACCAGTTCATGGCGAGTGACAAATAACGCAAATTAGTTGATGTTATTCATCCTCGAAGCTGCAACCAAAATGTTCTTTGAGGTAACGTACGATTTCCTGCTCGATAGGCCCTTTTAACATCATTAACAAGAAACCTAGGGTGGCCTGGATTCTCAATTCAGTTTCCTGCACCAGTATCTGGCCGTGCACCCCCGGCCGTTCGAAGTGGATCACTTCATCCTCCCAGCCATAATCGATGCCAAATTTTTCGGCCAGGGCAATGGACAATTCATCAGCGGCGTTGAGTGCATCTTCATGGCTGAGATTGTGATGTGCATGGATGTCGATGGTTGACATTTTTGTTTACATCCGTTTGGTTTGCAGCAGTTTAAACTCATCGGTCCCGGTGGTGCCAGTCATGTCTATTATTGATCTGGATCATTTACATAGTTATTCAAAGCGCACCGAGTTTGTGCTTTTACCATACGCGGCGGTATGATGGGGGATAACTGTGTATATTATAAGAGCGTGCTGGCCCGTAAAGGGCCAAGATAATAACCATCATTGAGGATCCCTTCATGTTAAAACTTGGTCGTTCTTCATTCCTTCCGCTATTTATTCAAACTCTCTTGCTTTCCATTTTCCTCGTTTTCATCCAACCGGCCTGGGCTGGAGAATTCAATTTTCCGGGTCTGAGCGGCACTGTAACGGTGACTGAGGATCAATTTGGAATACCCACGATCAAGGGGGATGCAGAACTGGATGTTGTCTTTGTGCAGGGCTACCTGCATGCACGAGACCGTTTCTTCCAGATGGATCGCGACCGGAAGGGCGCAGCGGGTCGCGCTGCTGAACTGTTCGGAGAGTCGGCCCTGGCCTCGGATGTACAGACGAGAACTTTTGGCCTGGGACGTGCAGCCACCAAGACCTGGAGCGCGCTGGATGCGGACACTAAGGGCTGGTTGCAAGCCTACGCCAATGGTGTGAATACCTATTTAAACAACAATCCACTGCCGCCGGAGTTTGCGGTGCTTGAGATCACCAAGACCGATCCATGGACACCGCTGGATAGTGTTTTGATTGGCAAAGGGCTGGCGGCCGGTTTCTCGCTCTCAACCCAGGACATCGATTCCACCATCACGCTGGGCACCTACTCCGCCGTAGGTGCAATTGTAGGGTTTAACGGGGAGGCCCTGTTTTTCGAGGACACCCATCGTTCCGCACCACCGGATGATCGTGTAACTGATCCAGACTTCCTGGCAGGCGCGCCTGCGGCGACCCAGTCCAGCACGGAAGCTGCTTCCCCCGCCGGCAAAAGAAAATCTGCCATTGAGCATATTGGTAACCGAACCGTCTCTGATAAGACACTGCGCATGGCGCAGGAGGTTCGCAATAAAATAAACAATGCTCCGCTGACGCAAAAGTATTTGCAATCGCAAGAACAACCTAATGGCAGCAATGCCTGGATGGTTTCCGGAGCACACACCGCTAGTGGCAGTGCCATGATTGCTAACGATCCGCACTTGACCATGGATACGCCCGCCATCTGGTACGAAGCCCACTTGATCTTTAACAAGGACGGCGAAGAGTGGCATGTCAACGGCGTTAACCCACCTGGCGAACCTGGTGCATTGCTGGGTTGTAATAACAATGCCTGTTGGGGCATGACCGTCAACCCGATGGACATCACTGATTTTTTCAATGAAGAATTCCTGACCAATGCACTGGCCCTACCCACGCACAGTTTGTATAAGGGCAACCCAGAACCTATGCAGCAAGTATTCAACTCCTGGTTTGTCAACGTTGTTGGCGACGGCGTTCCGGATAATCTGGTCCGCGCCCCAGTGGGTTATACCACCGGTGGCATAACGCTGGTGATACCGCGTCGCAATGACGGCCCAGTGTTGAGTATTGATGGCAATTCAGGACTTTCTCTGGCTTACACGGGATTCCGCGATACGCATGAACTCACCATGTTCCGCAAACTGGATCTTGCATCCAGCATGGAGGAATTCACGGAAGCATTACAGTATTTCGATATTGGCGTTCAGAATGTTTACCGTGCGGATGTGGATGGGAACATCGCTTGGTTTACAACCTCCGAAAAACCCCTGCGTGAAGACCTCGCAAACTTTACCATCGATGGTCTGCCGCCCTGGTTTATCCGCGACGGAACCGGCGCGGCGGCCAACGAATGGCTGCCTGTGATGAACCCACAGCCTCACCAGGCGCTGGATTTCGAAATGTTACCCTTCGAAGAAATGCCACACATGGTTAATCCGGCTAAAGGTTTTGTGACCAATGCCAACAACGACCCTGTCGGCACCACACTGGATAACGTCCCGTTTAATGAGGTCAGACCTGGTGGCAACGGTTTGTACTACCTGAGCTCACATTACGCCTCATACCGCATGGGCCGGGTCGACCGTGAGATCAAAGCACTTGTAGATTCCGGCACACCAATAACAACAGACGACTTCAAAAACATCCAGGCAAATGTGAATTTACTGGACGCCGAACTTGTAGTACCAACCCTGATGGGCATCATGTCACAGGTTCCGGTTCCGCCGGGATCACCGATGGCGCAGGCACTTGACGTACTCTCCACATGGGATTACAGCGCACACACGGGTATCGCTGAGGGCTGGGATGCTGGTGATGATCCGGTGCTGGCGACCGAACCGGACGCTGACGAAGTGCGCAATAGCGCCGCGGCAACCGTTTGGTCCATGTGGCGTTCCATGCTGGTGCAAAACACCATCAATGCAACACTGACAGGCTATGGACTGGGCGGTCACCTACCACCTAGCGGTCTGGCCTACAATGCATTTAAACACCACCTGGAAAATTTCCAGACAGCGGGCGGTGTGGGCGCATCGGGTATTAACTTCTTCACGCAGGGCCTGGCCGAAACCGTGGCTGGCAGCCTGCAGATGGCCCTGGATCGGCTGGCTTCCGATGAGTTCGCACCGGCGTTTGCCAATTCCACGACGGTGATGGACTATGCCTGGGGTAAATTGCACCGTATCAAGTTCAACCACACACTTAATTCCGATCCCTTTGATATTCCAAACGGAGGTGGTTTTACAGACCTTGCCCCGGATTTACCGGGATTGTCCCGTCAGGGTGGATATGAAGCGGTTGATGCTTCCTCACACAGTGCCACTGCGGACAGTCTGAACGGATTCATGTTCGGACACGGCCCCAGTCGCCGTTTCGTCGGTGACATGAACCCGCTGGATATAGATGCCCAGGAAGTTATCCCTGGTGGCCAGAGCGGTGTGTTTTTTAGTCCCAATTACTCCAGTCAGCTACCCCTGTGGCTGACCAACAATTACCACAATATGGCACTGAGTGTTGAGGAGGCTGCTGCTGTTGCGGTCTCTACAACAACGTTTGGTCCTGTTACCCAAGTACCCGCTTCAGAAGGGGAGAACAACAATGAATAAGCGCTTAATCCTGGGTCTCTTCACTATTCTGTTCACAGCCAATGCACTGGCTGTGCCTGTCGTATTACCGACCAACAAGGATGGCAGTATTATCACCGGTGTGCTGACGGCGGATTTTGACCCGTCAAACGGGGTGGCGCCGATTCCCGGCAACCTGTTTTTCCTCGGCACCGACGACTTCACCTTAAATCCGCCCATTGGCGACGCTGATCCGAACAACTTTGGCGACCCGCTGGTGGCGCTGAGTACCCTCGACGGTTTCAGTACGACTGAAAAATGGGTAGCGACGTTTTCGTCCGAGCCTTTTTCGCTTGATCCGGCTTCGATCATACCGGGCCAGACGGTGCGTATGTTTGAGGTTAGCACCATATTTGGCACGATCGTAGCCGTCAGTGGTGTTGTGCGGGAATTAACCCCGGGTCTTGAATTCGTAGCCGTCGCCAGCGGCAACACTCTGGCCATTATCCCGACCAGTCCGTTAATGGAAATGACGACCTACATGGCCGTGCTGACCAATGGCATCAGGGATACACAGGGCAATGACGCGACGCCAGATACGACCTATTTCCTGTCAAAAAGGGCAGGTTCCTGGGTCGACGCGAGTGGTCACAGCACTGACCAACTGATAGATGATGCGAGCGCGGCGAG
Organism: Gammaproteobacteria bacterium; assembly: GCA_021772935.1. Classification (GTDB taxonomy): domain Bacteria; phylum Pseudomonadota; class Gammaproteobacteria; order Xanthomonadales; family SZUA-36; genus SZUA-36. Next base: position 49,170 of record JAJFLA010000039.1, on the reverse strand, counting down.
CCTCGAAGGCTTGCGTCAGATGACCCTCGGTCATGAAACGGCGGCAGCCAGCATGGGCATCGATCCTGCTGACATCATCCTGAGTTGGACCGCGCAGACCCAATCCATTACACCGGTACTGAAAAACCTGCGCAGCATCGCCAGGCCGGCCCCCACAGTGGTGGCTGCAACCGGCTTGACTACATCAGCTGTCGGTGGCTTTGGAATAGCGGATGTCTACGCTGGAATCATCACAATTCCGTACTACCTGGGTGTTCCGAGTGCTGAAAACCCGATCGCGCCACTGACTGGATTTTGGACCGCGGCACCAGGGGCTTATGTAGCACCTTTTGATGCCCTGGGGCTGAATCCAACATCGACAAATATCACAGTGGCCAACCCATTCCCGGTGATCACGTCCATGCAGACTGTTCCACTGCTGATGGCCGTACCTAATGCAGGCAGTGGACATACCAAGCCTGCTGCCGGCTGGCCGGTTGTCATTTATGGACATGGCCTGGGTGGTAACCGCGCACACCTGCTGACAATCGCTGACGCGGCCGCAGCAGTGGGTTTCGCCGTCATTGCCATCGACGCCCCGTTGCACGGTATTTCACCTGATGACCCATCACTGGCACCGCTGTATGTCGAAAATACCCCGTTTGCCGATGTTGCGAACGAGCGTACTTTTGATGTTGATTACGTCAATAACGCCACCCGTGCACCGGGTCCTGACGGCGTTATTGATGCTTCAGGTACCCATATGATCAACCTGAGCAGCACATTGACCAGTCGGGACAATGCCCGCCAGGGCAATGCCGACCTGTCGATATTGGCCGTGACCATCCCATCGATCAGCTACGATGGTGATGCCTTACCCGATCTTGATGGCTCAACGATTCACTATACGTCCCTCTCTATGGGTTCAATACTGGGTACACCTTTCATTGCGGTGGAACCGACCGTCAATAATGCTTTCCTGTCTGTTCCGATGGGTGGGCTTGCCAGGGGACTGGAAGCTTCTCCAACATTTGGGCCGGGCATACAAGCCGGCTTGAACGCGGCAGCAGGATTGGTACCGGGCACATCAGATTACGAACAGTTCTTCATCGTTTTCCAGACCGTGGTTGATTCGGCTGACCCCATTAACTGGTCTGCTGAAGCTTCTCGCTTCAACAATATTGTCCTGCATGAAGTGATTGGCGATACCGTCTTGCCCAACTTTGTACCTACGGCACCCTTGTCTGGCACAGAACCAATGATCCGTGCCATGGGGCTGACGGCGTACTCGAGTACACAGGTTAATCCCGCCGGTCTGGATGTGGTCGCCCGCTTTGTTCCACCCGCCCATCACGGCTCTTTCGCAAGTCCGGCTGGCGCACCAGCGGCGACGACCGAGATGCAAAAACAGCTGGCTTCTTTCATCGCCACACGCGGAACTACCGTCGTAGTGACCGATGCTTCGACGATGGTGCCGGTGGTTTCAATCTCAGGATTGGGTGAATTGGGTGAGATAGGTGGTTCAAAATCCAAATCAAAACCTGGTCCGATAACAAATCCAAAGCCTTTAGGGCAAGGACTTGAAACCGGACTCGCGCCCGTAAGAATGGGAGAGCGTAATGAAGACTGAATCCAATACATGCCTTAGAAAAATGGCTAACGGGGATAAGGAAATGAAGCTCCAGTTTTTAAATTTGAAAAAAACAGCCGTATTCGGGCTCATGACCTTTGGGTTAATGGCCAGCCCGGTACAGGCGATAGAGTTTTCTGATGGTGACTGGTCGGGCAGTTTCGATACCAGCATCAGCTTTGGTGCCGCTTGGCGCGCCAGCGACCTGGATATCGAAAGCATTGGTAAAGGTGCTATCAATCCAACAGTCTTTCTGTTGGATAATGCTGGTCAGCGGGCCGCACCAGGGCGTTGGTCGGTCAATAATGATGATGGCAATCAGAATTACCCGGATGGTGGTGACCTGATTTCCAACACCATCAAGTTCACTTCTGAGCTTGATGTGCAATACCGCAATTACGGCTTGTTCACGCGCTTTACGGGTTTCTACGATTTCGAAAATGAAGGCCAGGATTTTTTGTCAGCAGAAGCAGACAGCCGTGTTGGTAAGGATATCCGCCTGTTGGATTTGTATGTCTGGGGCGAGCAGGAACTTGGCAGTCACTTCCTTAATTGGCGTCTTGGCCGCCAAGTCGTGAGTTGGGGTGAATCGACCTTTATTCAGGGTGGTATCAACGTGATCAATTCCGTGGATGTTTCCAGGCTCCGGGTTGCTGGCGCCGAGCTGAAAGAGGCCTTTGAAGGGGTCAACATGCTCTATGGCACGATTGACCTGACACCGAACCTGTCACTTGAAGCACTCTATATGTTCGAATACCGTAATATCATCCCAGATCCTGCGGGTTCATTTTTCAGTACCAATGATATCGCAACACCCGGTGGCTCTTTTGTCATGCTGGGTTTCGGTGGTGTACCTCAGCCTGTGATCAACCCTGACCTGTATGACACGGTTTGTGCTCAAGGTAACTTTGCTGCCACAGATACCGGACTTCCGGCATCGATAGTGGGAGCCGCTTGTGCTGCTTCATTCCCACGAGCAGATACCAGGCTGCCGGGCGATGGCGGCCAGTATGGCGTTGCATTACGTTGGTTCGCAGAGAGTATGGGCGCGACGGAGTTTGGTTTCTACTTCCTGAACTACCACAGCCGTCTGCCCTTGATCAGTGGTTCTGCGATTACCTCACAGGCATTGAGCAGTGGTTCCTACTGGACAGAATACCCTGAAGACATACATCTCTTTGGCGCCAGCTTCAATGCAAACATTGGTACCTGGGCATTGGCCGGTGAGGTTAGTTATCGTCCCAATGCAGTGTTACAGTTTGATGATGTGGAAATATTGTTTGCCGGTCTGTCGCCTTTGAACCCATTGATCCCGGCACCGGTTTTGCGCTTTCAAAGCCAGCTAGGGGATTTTGTCCCAGGTGAAGAAATTCAGGGCTGGGGTGAATTCAATTCCTGGCAGGCACAGGCAACAACAACCAAGCTGTTTGGTCCAAATAATTTTCTTAAGGCCAACCAGATCGCCTTTGTTGCCGAGGCTGGTTTCAACTACGTGTCTGATTTGCCGGATAAGGATTTCCTGAGGTTTAATGGTCCCGGTACCGATACCGGCGGTGGCGCTGATTTTCTCACCGGTGATTTTCGTAACCCTCTAACCGAGCCGGATGGATTTGCAGATGACTTTAGCTGGGGCTATCGAGTGCTCGCACGCGCTGAATACAACAACGCGATCGGTGCACTTAGTGTCCTGCCCAGGATTGCCTGGGCACATGATGTCAGCGGAACGACTCCCGGTCCGGGCGGATCATTCATTGACGGGCGCAAGACGCTTACCGTAGGCGTCGGCTTCAATTATCTACAGAAGTGGGTTTTTGATCTCGCTTACACCAACTACATGGGCGGTGGGCGCTATAATCTGCTGCAGGATAGAGACTTCTATGCCGCCAGTGTCCGTTACTCATTCTGATCGCCGGAGAAACTTATGCGTACAATTACAAAATATACACTTTCAATCTGCATTGGTCTCGCCATTGGTGTTGGGCAGGCAGTCGCAGGCCCCAAACCTGATCAGATCAACCGTCTGAGCGAAGACCTGACTCCCATGGGCTCCGAGCGGGCCGGCAATGCTGAGGGCACGATTCCAGCATGGGCCGGTGGCATAACGACGCCGCCAGCAGCCTATAGCCCCGGCGACCACCATCAAAACCCGTTTCCTGATGACAAACCGTTGTTCCGTATTACCGGAGCAAACTATCAGGATTACGGCGACCAGCTGAGTGTTGGCCAAAAAGCCACCTTTGCGAAGTACCCCGACAGTTACTTTATGGATGTTTACCAGAGTCGTCGTAGCGCGTCTTTCCCTGAGCATATCTATGAGATGACCAGCAAGAACGGCAGCACTGCAAAGCTCGCTGAAAACGGCGAAGGTGTATTGGAGGCCGCAGAAGGCTTTCCGTTCCCATTCCCGGAAAATGCCTATGAATTGATGTGGAACCACAAGCTCAAATACAAGGGTATCGGTGGCGTTCGCTACAACACCCAGATCGCACCCACCGCGGGTGGTAAGTATTCGGTGACTGTAATACGTGAAGAGCTACTGGGTTTGTATTACAAACGTGGTGTAACCATCGAAGAAATTGACAATATTTTATTGTATTTCTTCCAGGAAGTTGAATCTCCCGCGAGGCTTGCAGGCAACATTTTGCTGGTGCACGAAACGCTCAACCAACAGGTATTGCCCCGCCAGGCATGGATATATAATCCTGGCCAGCGCCGGGTACGGCGTGCACCTAACGTAGCCTATGACAATCCAGGCACGGCATCAGACGGTCTTCGTACCAATGACATGACCGATATGTTCAACGGTGCCATGGACCGTTTTGACTGGAAGCTGGTCGGAAAAGAGGAAATGTATATTCCTTACAATTCCTATGGTGCACATGCCGAAGGCATCAGCAATGACGAATTTATCCAGCCGGGCCACCTCAATCCTGCTCTGATGCGTTATGAACTGCATCGCGTCTGGGTCGTCGAAGCCAACCTGAAAGATGGTATGCGACATATTAACGCCAAACGCACTTACTACCTGGATGAAGACAGCTACCAGATCGTGCTGATCGATCACTACGATGGTCGTGGACAATTGTGGCGTGCATCGGAAGCACATTCGATCAACTATTATGACGTGCCGACCACATGGTCCACTCTCGAAGCCCATTACGACCTCCAGTCCGGCAGATATGTCGCACAGGGTTTCGACAACACGACCGCGGTCAATACGTTCAATGTCGAGCTACAACCGGCACAGTTCACCCCACAGGCGCTGCGCACACGCGGTCGCCGTTAACGAGTTAGAAAAGGCTAGCGTTTGCTGGCCTTTTCTAAGAAAACCTGTAATCTGTTCATGAACTTGGAGTTCGCGTCTATAGTGTTCATGAACAGGTTTTAGGGTTTCACCAGCCGGAAACGTAATCCAGAGATGATCAGATTAAACAGATTCCTTTCTACTCTTTGTTTCGTCCTCGCTGGAGGTCTGTTGGCTCAGACAGTTAATGCGGAACAAGGCATTGACGTTGAATATGCGCAACAACAGCCGCTGGCCACAAAATCCATGTTGCTCGACATTACGCGCTCAGGCAGCACATTGGTAGCGGTAGGGGAGCGCGGGCATATTGTGATTTCCCCGGATGGCGAAACCTGGACTCAGGCAGAGCACGTACCCACTCGCTCAACCTTGACAACGGTCTTCAGCATTGGAGGACGGCTGTGGGCTGGTGGACATGATGCCGTAATCCTCACCAGCGGGGATGAAGGTAAGACGTGGACCCGGGAATTTTTCGACCCGGACCGTCAGCAGGCAGTGATGGATATTTTCTTTGCCGATGAGAACAATGGTGTGGCGATTGGTTCCTATGGTTTGTACCTTCGTACCAGCAATGGTGGTCAGACCTGGCAGGAAGCCCTGGTTGACAAAGAGAGTGACTATCATCTTAACAGCCTGTTGCGTTTCGATGATGGAAGACAATTGATCGCAGGTGAAGCCGGTTATTCCTACCGCAGCTACGATGACGGAAACACATGGGAAGCGATGGAAATGTCTTATCAAGGTTCCATGTGGGGAGCATTGAAGACAAGCGGGCAATGTGTCCTGTTTTATGGTCTTCGTGGCCACATTATGGAAAGTTGTGATTTTGGAACAAGCTGGATCGAACTTGAGACTGGGTCAGAGTCAAGTATTTCAGGCGCCGCGCAGCATGACGGTATTGTTTTATTGGCGGCCAATAGCGGTACTGTGCTGACCAGAGACCAAAGCGGTCAATTCCGTATCCACCACCATTCCAGCGGGGTAGATTTTGCTGCTGCGATTTCGCTTGGAGATGGAAACTTCCTGCTGGTCGGGGAGGATGGCGTGCATAAGTATCCGGAGATAACAAAGCAGGGAGACCGCGATGACTGATTCGAGCAACACTCGCCTGCACAAGATCGCTACCTTCCTGATCAACAATCGTTACGCCATTGTGGCGTTGTTCCTGGTGATTACCATCGGCATGATGTTCGCGATGTCAAAGTTGCGTATCGAGACCGGTTTCAAAAAGCAATTACCACTTGATCATGAGTATATGCAGACCTTTCTGCAGTATGAAAAAGAATTTGGCGGCGCAAATCGTGTCCTGGTTGCACTTGTTGCACGTGAAGGTGACATGTTCACGCCGGAATACTTTGAAGCTTTCGAGGCCATAACAGACCAGGTATTTTTCATTCCGGGTGTCGATCGCGCCAGTGTGCGTTCGATTTTTACACCCAACGTCCGCTTTGTGGAGATTGTTGAAGATGGCTTTGCCGGTGGCAACGTCATTCCATCAGACTACGCGCCTTCAGCGTCGATGTTTGAGCAGGTACGTTCAAATATCGTCAAATCGGGTGAAGTGGGTCGCCTGGTTTCTGCAGATTTTACCGGCGCCATGGTGTGGGCCAACCTGATGGAGGAAAACCCGCAGACCGGAGAGAAATTGGACTACCGGAATGTGGCTGCACAACTGGAGGCGATCCGTACTCAGTATGAGGGTGACAATTTCACGGTTCATATCATTGGTTTTGCCAAAATTGTCGGTGACATATCCGATGGTGCCCAGTCGGTTATCTGGTTCTTCCTGATCGCCTTGGTGATTACCTCCATCCTGTTATACCTGTATTCAGGATCAGTCTGGCTAACGGTGCTGCCGTTGACCTGTTCATTGGTTGCCGTGATTTGGCAGATGGGTATCTTGAGTCTGTTGGGTTACAGCCTTGACCCGATGAATATACTGACACCGTTTCTGATATTTGCGATCGGTGTCAGCCATGGTGTGCAGAAAATCAGCGCCTGGATCGTGGAAAAGGAGTTTGGCGGCCGCACACCGGACGACTGGGTCAAGAGTGGGGTCCATTCTGTTGCTGATATTCCACGCCGCTCGCCGATGCATGGTTCGCGCGAGACTATCAAGAAACTGTTGGCACCTGGTGTCATCGCGCTGGTATCTGACACGATCGGATTTCTGACGATCCTGTTTATCAGCATTCGCATCATTCAGGAACTGGCAATTACCGCCAGTATTGGTGTGGCTGTAATTATTCTTACCAACCTGATGTTGTTGCCCGTGTTGTTGTCCTGGGTACAGTTGAAGAACCCTACAAAATACCGGGAACGTCTGTTACGCAAGGCTGCTGAGGACTCCCCATTGTGGGATTTCCTTGCCAGTTTTACCGAGCCCAAACGAGCTGCCTGGGCGATTGTCGCGTCTATCGGCCTTTTTGTGATCGGGTTCTGGTTGGCCCAGGGTATGAAGATTGGTGATTCTGAAGTTGGTGTGCCGGAATTGCGTCCCCAGGCAAGGTATAACCAGGATGCTATTTTGATTTCACAGCGATTTTCCCTCGGTGTAGACCTGCTTACTGTGGTCGCTGAGACCACTGCCGACGCCTGTACGGAAAACTACAAGGTTGTAGAAACCATGGACCGTTTCGCCTGGGAGCTGGCCAATGTAAGCGGCGTACAAAAAGTCATTACTTTGCCTATGGTGGCTAAAGTGGTTAATTCTGGTTGGAATGAGGGAAATATTAAATGGCGTATCCTGCCAAGGGATCGCTATGTGCTGCGTCAGGCACTCGGTAGCATCGATACCGATACGGGTCTGTTAAATTCAGACTGCAGTGCTATGCCCATCATGGTATTTACAACCGATCATCGGGCCGAAACGATTGCACGCATTGTGCAACGGGTGAAGGAATTACGCGAAGAACTCAATTTTGGTGACGTCACTTTTGAATTGCAGCATGAAGTTCTGGAGGAGTTGGCAAGCGAAGGTGACGTGACAGCCGAGAGATTACAGTTTCGACTGGCCACCGGTAATGTTGGGGTGATGGCTGCAACCAATGAAGATATTGCGGCCGCAGAAAAACCCATGCTCGCGCTGGTCTTCGCTTCCATTATTATTCTTTGTCTGGTCACTTACCGGACGGTGTTAGGCACACTGTGTATTGTATTACCGTTGGTGGTTGTTTCCACTCTGGCGGAAGCTTTGATGGCGATGTACGGCATCGGGCTCAAGGTCAATACCTTGCCCGTGGTTGCCCTGGGTGTTGGCATTGGTGTGGATTATGGTATTTATATCTACAACAAACTGGATATCTACCTCAAGGAAGGCTTCAGCTTACGCGAGGCCTATTACCGGACATTGAGGCTGACAGGCAGGGCGGTAATTTTTACCGGTTTCACGCTGGCGGCTGGCGTGGGTACCTGGACCTTCTCGGCTCTGCAGTTTCAAGCTGATATGGGTATCCTGCTGTCGTTTATCTTCCTGGCGAATATGGTTGCTGCTATCGTTGTTCTTCCTGCTTTGGTTCGCTGGTTGATGATGCGTAACATTGAGACCATAGCCGTCAGACCTGTCACGACAGACGCTTGAAAGGTTCCGCTTGGGCATAATTAATCGGGGACATCTCTCCGATCTGCGAGGCGTGACGCGTCTGGCCGTGGATGCGACGCTCGGTATTACCGACCTGGTTGAGAAGTTGCATCACACGATTCAACTGGCTCATTCGCCTGTCGGCGCTTCACGTGCCAGCAATACGGGTGGTCTGACCGGGTTTGTTTATCGTTCCATACGCGGCACCACCCGACTGCTTGGCCGGGGAATTGATGCAGGTATAGCCCCGCTAACCGAACTATTGCCAGAGGCCGCTTCGAACGTCAGTCGCGACGCCCTGGTTTCGGCAGTTAATGGTGTTTATGGCGATCACCTTGCGCAAACAGGAAATCCTCTCGCGATTGAAATGAGCTTGCGCTATCAAGGGCAGTCATTGGGTATTGAACAGCCCGCTGCAGTGCCTTCCATCATCGGAAATGCGGCATCAACAGGAAAGGTGATGTTGTTTATTCACGGCTTGTGCCTCAACGACGGGCACTGGACCCGTGACGGCTGCAATCGAGCTGAAGCGCTTGCTACCGATCTTGGCTACACACCACTTTATCTCCGCTATAACACGGGACTACCCATCGCGAACAATGGACGCGATTTGTCCGGGATACTGGAAAACATATTGCGCGACTGGCCGGTGCCAGTGAAAGATCTTACGATTGTCGGGCATAGTATGGGCGGCCTGGTTGCAAGAAGCGCGTGCCACCATGGCAATATGTCTGGTCACGATTGGCTGCAATTTCTTCGCAGCCTGGTTTCCATTGGTACACCACATCTTGGCGCACCATTGGAACGTGGCAGCAACTGGCTGGATGCTGCGATGGAGCTGAGTCCCTATCTTGCACCGTTCACAGGCATTGCAAAAACACGTAGTGCCGGTATTAACGATCTTCAACACGGTAGCATCACCGTTGCAGACCAAGATTTTGTAGCGCTTCCTTTGGGTGTTGAATATTACGCAATGGCAGCCATACTGGGCAAAAAACGGAGTCGCCTGGCTGAGCGCCTGGTTGGTGATGGCCTGGTGCCGCTTGATAGCGCCCTGGGCAAGAGTAAAGACCCTGGCCGTACGCTGGCGATTCCAGATAATCGGCAATGGGTCGGTTTCGAAACGGGTCACCTGGAGTTACTGGGATGTCCCGGGGTTTATACACAATTACGCGATTGGCTTGAATAGTTGCCAAAGCACCGTTTATTGCTGTTTTTCAGAGTGGGGGGGGGTCGATGCAAGTCTTGCGGCACTTCTGTGTGCAAATAAACACTCAAGGGAGTCTTTGTGGGATTTAAGCGCAATTTAAACTACCAGTTTCAGCGGTTGTTTCTGCGCAAAAAATATATGCTTGCGGACGAATTACCCCAAGGTATGCTGTTTCGATTTCGCACACCGGATGATGTGGGGCGGCATATTTTCAAGTACCAGACCTATGAACCCCACATTCTTGCGTTTCTGGTTCGACAACCCCTTCTGTCCGGCGGTGACCTGGTATTTGATATCGGGGCCAATCTTGGCTGGTATTCGGTACTGATAAGCAAGCTGTCTGAAGGTGCTTCGAGAATTTATGCCTTTGAACCTGACCCCACAAACCGGGCACTGCTGGAGCAGAACCTGATCTTGAATTCGGTTGGCAACGTAAGCGTTCAGGATCTCGCCCTATCGGACAGGGAAGGGTCGGCCAGTCTCAATCGCTACCGTTCGATCAACCTCGGTAAACACAGCCTGCTTGATCTTAAGGGGGCTGTGGATTCCGTTTCGGCAAGTCTTACAACACTGGATGCATTCGTGATGAGTCAGGCCTTGACAGGCCGGGATATCCGGGTGGTTAAAGTAGATGTTGAAGGGCATGAGCCCTCAGTGATCCGGGGTGCGGTGGAAACGTTACCCCATGTGCAGAATCTGATTCTCGAATACTCCCCCATGTACTACAAAGATGAAGACGCAGAGGAAATGCTCGACACATTGGGTGCGACGGGCCTGCGGCCCTTGTTATACATCGACCATCGCTGGAGCCGGGTTGAACCAGGTTCCATGCTTGAGTTGGAGCACCAGGTCGATAGCATCTGGACGCGTGATTCAAACTTTTCTGCCTGATGTTCACGAAACCTCACCAACCCTGATTTCCCAGGACTGTAGTGACTCAATGGTCCTGTTTTTTGGTCAGGCCTGACACTAAAAATGATAAATGCCCCCTATATAGGCTGTGGTCACACAGTTTATTGCTGTTTTATTAAACGGAAAACCTTTGATTCCAGCGGTGCGAGGCTTGTGTGAATACTTGCCTTACCCTGGCTGACAACCAATTCATCCGGCCGGTCGGAAAGAACTTCAAGAAGATGATGTCGGCCATCCGGTAAGTTCCAGGCGTCAATAAGATATTCCGGAATCCAAAAGTCAGACCGGTAGCTTTTCCTGTCTGAGAAATTACTGATGATGACCAGCTTCTCTTCGTCATTCCAGCGTGAGAAAGCAAAAACATGTTCATCATAGTTCGTAGCGTTTTTTAAGTTGTATTCGTGCAAGCTCGTGTATTCACCGTTAAGTGCCGGGTTATTCGCACTGAAAGAAAGTAGTTTCACATAAAAGTCTCGTAGTGATTTTTCCTGCTTGCTTAAGCGACCGCCATCGAATTTTCCATCATTCATCCAGCGCTGCAGACTTGGCACACCCCAATAGTCGAACATCGTGGTCCTGCTCGGATCACCAAAGCCGGCATCAGCGTCACCGGCTTCACCGAGTGCCTGGGCGTAGAACAACATGGTGGGTGCTTGACCGATCAAGGCCGAAACCACCATGGCCGGTTTGCCTCTGTTGGCGTCACCGGTAAAACCGGGACTGGCGATCCGCTGTTCGTCGTGGTTTTCCAGAAAGTGCAACAGCTGTGCATCGATATCCGAATACCTGTCTTTGATTGGCTGCAAGCTGGACGTCGGTGATTTGTCCTGCATGATCAGTTTCAGGGTATCGTAGAGATCGACCTTGTCATACAAGAAATCCATTTTGCCGAGATGGATATAATCCCGGTACAGATCCGGGTTATAAACTTCAGCGATGATAGTGGCTGCAGGATTACGATTCTTGATGGCAGAATTTAAATAGCTCCAGAATTCTACTGGCACCATTTCGGCCATGTCATAGCGAAAACCATCGACGCCAAAGTCAGTCCAATACAGTGCGATATCGCGGAATTTCTGCCATGAATCCGGCACATCCTTATTGAGCCAAAATGCATAATGTTCCTGTGGGCTCTTATCACGGAAATCATCCGGTAAGGACTCGAAATCATGGCTTCCATCAGGTCTCACGCCATAATTCACTTTGACGGTCTCGTACCAGTCGTTGATATCAGGCTGGGCTTTGCGCGAACCGTTGCCGGTCCATTTGGCAGGTGCCTCATCAAACACACCATCTGCCAGTGGATGTTTTTCTCCACCCAGGGGTTGATAAGCATCACTTGCTACTGGCACTTTGAACGATTCGCCTACGATGTAGTAAAAGTTATTATCCCGGTGGTACTCAACACTGGTGTCATCGTCTTCACCAAAGTCCCGGACAGCTTCGGGTTTGGAAACTGATTGGTAATTCCTTGCTACATGGTTGGGCACGATATCAATGATCACTTTCATGCCGTGCTGATGGGTCCGGTCTACAAGCGCCTTGAATTCCTGTAATCGATTTGCCGGGTTGGTCGCCATATCGGGATCGACGTTGTAGTAATCCTTCACGGCATAGGGTGAACCCGCACGCCCTTTAACGATGTCGGGGTCGTCATTGGATATGCCAAATTCAGTGTAGTCCCTGATCACGGCATGGTGGGGAACACCGGTATACCAGATGTGCGATACACCGAATTCCCTGATACCTTCGAGCGCTTCATGGGTGAAATCATCAAACTTGCCCACACCGTTTTCTTCAATGGTTCCCCAGGCCTTGTTAGTGCTGTTTTTGTTGCCGAACAGGCGTGTGAAAACCTGGTAGATAACGGGCTTGCCTGTCGCTGATTGAATTGACAAACGGGCATCCTGATGTTGCCAGTGGACCAGGGCCGTTAGCTGATGACTGATGGCATCGTAGAAATACGCTTGCGCTGTTGTTGATAGCTGTTCCAGTGATGAAACTGCTGCTAATTCAGCGTCGTCGAACACAATACTGCCCGGTGTGTGGGTCCAATTGTGTACGACAATTTTGACACTCCGGTTCTGCGGCATGTCCGGGTATGCCTGGCCATCTCTGGAAAGTTCGATATGAAGTTTTCCCTTTTCCTGAAGCGAGGAAAAATGAAGTAGTTCATAACGGCCCTTTTCGATCGCCCCAAAACTGTGGCCATCATCTTCATACATTTGCCCGCTGCTTTGGCTAACGGACTCATCCGCGTAGTAGTGTAGGGTCAGGTTCTCACTGGAGTAATCGCGCGTAGTCATGAGGGCATCGACCATGGGGATAAACGAGCCAGCGCGAACCAGTACCGGTATGGTTTCCAAACTCACGGGAATTTGGGCCGTAGTGTTGCCGAAGTAACGAGTGTCAGACCAATAATCAAACCAGACACCCTGCGGCAGGACCACGTCGTGGCTCGTTTCGCCGGGGTTTACAATGGGTGACACAAGAAAAGCGTCGCCCCACAAATAGGTGTCCTTGATATCAAACAGTTTGGGATCAGTTTCGTCCTCAAAAAACAATGGGCGCATCAACGGCATGCCGGTGGTCGAGTTTTGATAAGCCAGGGTATAGATATAGGGCAACAGGCGATAACGCAGCTTGATAAATTCCCGGGTGATATCTCGGGTCAACTGATCCTGGAAGACGGGCTCTGATGCAATATGGTCCTGCGCATGGGGCCGGTAAACTGGCTGGAAAACTCCATACTGTAACCAGCGGATATACATTTCCCTGTCAAAGACCTCGCCCCCCGCAAAACCACCCAGGTCGGAGTGAGTATAAGCCAGGCCCAGCAGTCCCATTTGCAGGCTTAATTCAACCTGTGGTTTCAGACCGTCCCATGAACGCTCTACATCACCAGTCCATGGGATCATGCCAAATCGTTGAGAACCGGCAAAACCAGCACGCATCATGATAAATGGACGGGTTTGGGGTTGCAATTTCCGCTGGTTCTGAAAGATCATTTTTGCCCATTGGTGACCAAAGGCATTGTGGACCTCATCACCCCTTGCAGTGCTTTGGGTATCAGACAGGTAGTGGACAATATCGTCTGGATGGACTTCTGGTTCACCCAGATCACCCCAGGTACCGGCGACACCGTCGTCAAAAATATTCACGTACTTATCCCAGAACCAGTCGCGGGCATTGTCATCAAACACATCGATCAGACCGGTATTACCAAAATAGAAATCGAAGCGCTGGGGCTCACCGTTTTCATTTTTGGCCAAGACCTTGTTATCAACTGCGTTCTGCCACCTGTTCGAGGTAGAAAGCACAAAAGGCTGCGTCACCAGAATGGTCTTAATACCCTTTGCGTCAAGCTCATCTATCATCTTTTCAGGCGTCGGGAAGGTTTCTTTGTTCCAATCAAGGTTACCAACATGCCCCTTGATATCCGCTCCATACCAATAAAGATCAAGGATGATGGCGTCCAGTGGAAAATCCTCATCGAGAAACCTGTCAACCGTATCTCTGACTTCCTGTTCAGTCCGGTAGCCGAAGCGTGAGGCAAAATTGCCAAAAGCCCAGCGCGGTGGCAAGGGTTGTTTACCTGTAACATCAACATAGTGGTTGATCAGTTCCGGATAGGTCTGCCCGGCAAAAACAATATATGCGGTGCGACCGCCAACAGCCTCAAACGACAGTGTGTTTTTCTCGGTTTTGCCAATATCCAGGTAACCGCTGGCAGAGTTATCAAACAGCACGGCATAGTGCTTGTTGGACAAAACGACGGGCAGGCCATAATACATCTGGTTGGATTCAGTGGTGTAACCATAATGCGCGCGGTTGTACAGAGGCATGCGGTGGCCACGTCGATTCATGCCCAGCACCCGCTCACCACCGCCCATTATTTTTTCGGTATCATCAATTTCGAAATTAAATCCACGTTTTTGATTGTTCAGGAAATACTCGTTCTGAGTAACCATATGAATGGAATTGTGATAATAACTGACGGATAGATCTGACTTTTCGATCACGGCTGTCAAATCACCGTTAACCAGGGAAAGGGTCGATTTGTGTTCCTCAACTCGTAATTTTGCCGTTTGCAGAGACTCATCTTTAGCATAAGAGGGTAGTTGTCTGATTCCGGTCTGGAGGTAGTGAACTTCAAGGGAATCACCGGGCAAAGCGGTAAATTTAACTTCACCGAATTCGGATTGTATGATCAGCGAATCATCCTCAAAATGATGACTGATATACCCATGCGAGAGTCTTTTTTCAAGCAGGGTATATGAGGATAAAAGCACCACAGCCAGCAGAAAGAGTGCCTTGAAAACCGAGAAGGTGAAGTAGCTTGTCCGCTTTTGCATGGTGTTTGTTAATCCCTTCAGGCTGTTTGCGTAATAGAAATACAATACTACTCTGGCGTTGAATTTGTGTGTTCCCGTGGCGGGGTGAATTCGTTTGCATGCCCTTGAACCCGATGTGCCTGATCAGCGCGTCCATCCCGGCACGTATACCACGCACCACTGACAATCCTTGCTGATGGTTATTTCATACCTCCCAAAGCTGGCGCAATAATGCACATGGCCCATTGCTACCGCTTCACGCAGGTCGATAAGGCATTGATTGGTGTAGCGTGCAAAAAGTGCTTAACTTAGTGCCATTCGTGTGTGTCCACAAAAATGCTCGGTAGAAATTGACCTGAGGCAGTCCCTGTCTGGGGTTCCCCTGCCAAAGTCATTGCGCTGGCCAGTTCGGCCTGAAACTCAGGCTGGCACTCCTTAACAGTTTGTTTATATTGCTTATTCACTGTATGCTGCTTACGTTATCACATTTGATTCGGGGTGGGGGTTATGAACATTAAACCTCTTGTTGCTACACTCTTGGTGGTGTTCGGCGTTTCGCTATACGGCGTGGATATTCTCTGGTCCCTGGTCTCAACCGCGCAAGCAACCGGTAACATCGAAACACCACCCCAAACTACAGCCAAGACTTCTTCACCCACTTCCCCAGACTCATCCGCGGGTATTATGGATCCCACTGCAACGGCGTCCGAGGCCTGTCTGACCGATCCCATTAGCGTAGCTGTTCCTGAAACCAGAGAAGGCGACAAAGCCAAATCGGTAGGTAAAGGCTTCCTGAGTTCAGTTCTTAGCGGCGCAACTGGCGGAGCCATATCATCGCGCGGTGGCAAGCGAACCAGACTCGAACGTCGACCACGTTATCCTAAATCAAGACTCGATATTGAAAACAGCAAGCTGGAACTGGAATTCCAGGGCGCCAGTGATGATGGCCTCGTGAAGATGTCGGTGCGGGTCAAGAAAGATCCCGAAAAAGGCGGCCCTCACCTGGTGGTTCTGCAGGACATCAATTGCCGGGTCCTGATGCCGACAAAAGTCAGCGTGTTCGAGTTGTGGGGTAGTGGCGGCCTTAAGTTCAGCTGGAGCAGCAGTACTTACCAAGGCGGACAGCAGATTGGTTCCGATAGTGGTGGCTGGGATACCAGTTGGGCGAAACTGCGGGAACGCTACCCGGACACATCGGAAATCCCCGGCATCTGGCAAAGTTATGGTGAAAAACCATTCAAAGGCATTCGCGGTGTGACGGTGGAATTTCAACCGCCACCCGGTGAGACCTTTAATCTGCAGGGCTGGCATCTGGTTACGCATATCACGCGCCCCGGTCCATCGAACACCAGCCTGACCACTGAACCGGTGTTGACCGCATTGGGCGAAGGCAAAAAGGAGACCTACACCTTTAGCCAGGTCAATCATGTTGCATGGCAACCCCCGCTTACCCAGGCCAGTGTGCTTGTTGCGAATGACCTTTTCGAATCCGATGCCACTGAAAGGCTGGTGTGCAAAGACGACTGTCGGAAAATACTAGAAGAAATCAATCAACTCGCATGCCTCAAAGAAGATTGCACGGACAAGAAAAACGCCGTTGATGCCGCCTTGCAGGCGCTCGCAGATGCTCAACAGGCCCATCAGGATGCGCTAGACGACGTAGAACACGCCAAGTCGGATATCAGAAACGCCCAGCATGCACTAGACAAAGCACGGGCAGAGCAGGACCAAGCCGATCGAAAACTAGCGATTGAATCGGCCAAACAAAAACGGCTGCAGGCTTCACTGGCACGGGGTGGGCATGGCCTTGGCCCACAGCAAATCCAGCATGCGATTGAGTACAGCAAGGGCGTGGTATCGGGGCTGGAAGAGCGTTCAGCAAGGTCGAAAGCAGCTGTGGAAGCGACGCAGAACAACCTCAACGCAGCCATCGCTGCACTAGCGTCCGGAACTGCAGCAGTGTCGGTAAGCAAGCGAGACATCGAGGCCAGGCAACAGGCACTGGATGCGGCCAAGCATGCCCTGAGCGATTGTATGCAGCGCGAATGGAAACGATGCCGCACCATCACAGACTTGTGGCAAGAATATCAAGAATGCAAGCACCGTTGCAGAGAGCAGGATGATACCCGTTCGGAACTCGACTGGACCGGCGAATACCTTGGCGAAGGACAAAGGGAAATAGCCGGTGCGGCCAAAGACTACAAGGCCAGCGCACAGCAGCTGAAGGATCTGGGGGCGGCCTTGGCGGAGTTAGGTGGCACGCTGCCAGCCGGTGCTCAAGAGGCATCGGCGGAAGCAACTGCCGGTAAGCGACAGGCAGAGCAACATGCCCGCAACGCTCAGAAAAAACGGGAGGACGCAGAACACCAGTATAAGAAGGGCGAGCTGGAGGCTGCAGAACAGGCCGCCGTTGAAGCACGTGATTTACAGGACAAAGCCGAACAAGCAATGGAGGATGCGGTTGATGAAATGGAATATGCTGCCGAAGTTGCCGGGCGTGAATACCAGAAAGAGTTGAACAAAAAACTTGAGCGGGATAATCAGGAAAGAATGGCCGCGGCACAGCAAGTGGCGCTGAAGAAACAAGTTTGTCTGCGCTACCTGGCGGAATATTTTGATCAACAGAGCGGCAACAGCTCCTTTCTACAGGAGTTGGGTGGCTTTGTCTCCGGTGATGCCAAGGAAGCCATCGATCAGGCCAGCAACCTGCCCGCCAACCCTGAGCAACTGAAAGAATTTCTCGGCAAGGTGGAAGAGCAACGGCAGAAATTGGAGAAATTGCTCAGCATTCTTAATGGCATTGGGGATAATGCCTCCTTGGAAGCACGTAATGCAGCCTTTAGCACCGCGTTGGGGATAGCTGGCGAGATCGCCGGCAGAATTCCCGGGCTGGGTGAGTTTTTTAATTTCTATTCCAGCGCCTATAACGCTGCTGTTGGGGCACTGTATGCACTGGAGGGACGACTGATTGATCTGTACAAGCCCATGGTCGATAAATACATAAGCGGCAAGAGCAGCAACTGTTGTAGCTACAGCTCTGAAGAACTGAATGAAATGAGTTTGAGTGAAGTGGTCGATAAGGCCTGGGAAGATTTCAAGGGCCATAACCAGGCCCAGTTGTCACGACTAAGTGGTGAAAGCCAAAGAAAACTGGAGGACTACTTCAAGTCCAGACTGACGATCAAATGGACCAAATGTTGCCTGCAGTTCACCCTGGATGGCTAGCTCCGCCTGAAACTCCAGCCAGTAGTCCGGAATGATTTGGTAGTTGAAAAAGTGGCTCTGCCAGCCTAATCTGAGAACACCGCTCGGCATAGAGCCCCGATGATGGAGAAAGGTATGTCATGGTTTGCGGGTTTAGCGTTGGTGATCTTTTTTAGTGGGTTGAGCTATGCGCGGGCTCCGTTACTTGCCTGGATAGTCACCTCAGTAGTGTTGACCGTTGGGTTTTCCTTCAGCACTGGCATCGAGTGGCCAGTCACGCTGGTCTCTGGGTTGTTAACCATGATATTGGTTCTGCTTGGGTTTATTTCGCTGCGGCGAAAACTGATCAGCAAGCCAATATTTGCGTGGTTCAGGACGGTGTTGCCAAACCTTTCAGACACAGAACAGCAAGCCCTTGATGCCGGTACCGTCTGGTGGGATGCAGAGCTGTTTAGCGGTAAACCCGAGTGGGGTGAGTTATTGAAGGCGCCCAAGCCACATCTCAGCGATGAGGAGCAGGCATTTCTTGATGGTCCTGTCGATGAGCTGGTTGCAATGCTGGATAACTGGGAAGTTGATCAGGACATGGATTTGCCACCAGAAGCTTGGAAGTTTATGGCTGATATGGGTTTTTTCGGCATGATTATCCCAAAAAAATACGATGGGCTTGAGTTCTCAGCACAGGCCAATTCTGCTGTTGTCATGAAGCTGTCCAGCGGTAACCTGACGGCGGCGATTACCGTAATGGTTCCAAACTCCCTCGGCCCGGCTGAATTATTGTTGCATTACGGCACCGATGAACAAAAACAGCATTACCTGCCCAGGCTGGCGAGAGGTATTGATATTCCATGCTTTGCTTTGACCTCCCCCTCTGCAGGTTCGGATGCGGGTGCAATTCCGGATGTCGGTATTGTCTGCAAGGGACAATGGAACGGTGAACGGGTGCTGGGGCTCAAATTGACCTGGAATAAGCGCTACATCACGCTCGCACCGGTAGCGACGGTGCTGGGTCTGGCTTTTCGCGTTATGGATCCGGACCATCTGCTAAGTGAGACGGAAGACCGCGGAATAAGCTGCGCTTTAATCCCTACCGATTTACCCGGTGTGGAAACTGGTGAAAGGCATTTGCCCAGCGGTACCTCGTTCATGAACGGGCCCACCCGTGGCGAAGGCGTTTTTATTCCAATCGATTTTATCATCGGTGGTGAGGAGCAAATTGGTCAGGGCTGGAGCATGCTGGTACAAAGCCTGGCCGCAGGCCGGGCCATTTCACTGCCAGCTTTGAGTGTCGCAGGTGGCAAGATGTCTGCGCTTATGACAGGTGCGTATGCGAGGATCCGTAAACAATTCAGTACACCGATTGCATACTTTGAGGGTGTTGAAGAACCCTTGACACGTATTGCTGGCAATACTTACCGCATGGATGCGGCACGAAAATTGACCCTGGTAGCGCTTGATATGGGTGAAAGGCCCAGTGTATTGACCGCGATCGTGAAGTACTATCTGACCGAGGCCAACCGGGACGCGCTGAATGACGCTATGGACGTTCATGCCGGAAAGGGCATTATCCAGGGTCCAAACAACTATCTGAATGCGTTCTACCAGGCCATTCCGATTGGCATAACCGTAGAGGGGGCCAATATCCTGACCCGTACCATGATTGTTTTTGGCCAGGGCGCAATACGTGCTCATCCTTACCTGTTAAAAGAAATGCAGGCCGCCAAAGAGCCCGATCAGGAGAAGGCCACACGTGATTTTGACAGAGCCCTGTTTGCTCATATCGGGTTTACAATCAGTAACATCATTCGTGCGTTTACCATGGGTATCACGGGTGCTCGATTGGTACGCTCTCCGGTACAAAGTCCAACCGCACATTTTTACAGACAACTGACCCGAATGAGTACGGCATTCGCCATGACAGCCGACCTTACACTGCTGGTGTTGGGTGGGGCTTTCAAGTTTCGGGAAAAAATCTCCGGTCGCCTGGCGGATGTTTTAGGTCATCTTTACATGGCGTCTGCAGTTTTGAAGAACTTCGAGGATGACGGTCGGCCAACTGAAGATCTGCCGTTGGTCAACTGGGCAATGCGGGACAGCTTGTTCTTGATACAAAATCGATTAATCAATGTACTGCGTAATTTTCCGATTCGATGGATGGGGAAAGTCATCAAATTTATCATTTTCCCTATCGGTCATCCTTACACGGAACCTTCAGATAACCTGGGCAAACGTGCGGCACGTCTTTTGATCTCTGATAACCCGGCCCGCGATCGCCTGACACAAGGCATCTATCGTTCTTGTGGAGAGGATGCGGCGGGGTTGGTCAGCTGTGCATTTTCTGCTGTGTTGGCGGCTACAGCCATCGAAAAACGGATCAGGGCTCATTACAAAATAGCGGTAAGCATTGATAACTATGAAGAGCTTGTCGGGCAGGCGCTTGATGATGACATCATTAATGTTGATGAGGCCGAACTGGTCAGAAACGCTCAACACCTCAGTCGCAAAGTTATTGACGTTGACGCGTTCAGCCGCGAGCAAGTTGAAAGGAAATACAAGGTCAAATCATCAACGCCCTAAACCACAGCAGGTTAAACGGTAGTTTTCAGTTGGCTGGTTTAATCTGAATATTGAAAACCTGTTCGTGGGCAGGCGGTTAATCCCTTTTTCAGATTATCAAATGAAATGCTTTTTGATCCGTGACTGTCTTATATAGGGGTACAGCAATTGTTGTAAACAAAATGTTATGCGGGATCTTCACACTTTGAGTTTGAAACAAGCCCAGGCAAAGAGGTTAATCATATTGAAAAAGACAATCATAAGTGTGCTGTTTACAGTGCTGTCACTTAGCGCGGCGGCGGCCCAACATAACGGGCTTGATACCGGTACGTTACAAGTTGTAAAAGTGACCGAACGTGCAAGCAATCGGGCTGCCATTACGGATATTAAACACGTCACGGCACCGGGTGTCTGGAGCGAAAACACCTATGTGATTGGGGCCGTCGTTGATGGTCAGGCAGTCGCATATCCATTGGCCGTATTGATGTGGCATTGGATACTTAATGACACCATTGGGGATCAAGCCGTCGTGGTTGTTTTCTGTCAAATATGTGGTTCGGGTATGTTGTATGAACGCTCAATTGGGGATGATGTACTTACATTTAATGCTTCTGGATTGCTTTATCAATTTGATATGTTGCTGTTTGACAATGAGACAAAATCATTATGGTCATGGGGCACGGACTCTGCGGTTGCTGGCCCAATGAAAAATACCACACTGACTTCCATCAAGAATGAGACCATAACTCTGGGATCCTGGTTGAAACGATATCCAGGCTCACTGGTCGTAGCCGCACCTGACAGGGTGACCGGTATTGACTACCGGTTTACGCCCAACGACACATCGGCACTTGGTGAGAGTGTTTTTTCTGGTTTACGCATTACCGTTGAACAAATTCATCCATATACGCCTGTGGTTGGCTTAATGGTAGACAATCAGGCTATCGCCATTCCGGCTTCGGAAGTATTGCACGCAGGTGGTAAAGTGACCCTGGATGTCGGCCAACAAAAGCTGGATGTAACTTTCAATGTCGAGCAGCAAATGTTTGTCACTTCAAAGAACGTCGCGGTCACCATCACTGATTTGGCCAGTTGGCGGAAAACACACCCTGCCACCAGTGTATTTACGGCCAGTCTGAATTGACCACCAGACTCGGACTTGATCTGAGTGAAGTTGGGATTGATTCAATCGCCCCGTATACGGGTGGCGATGGGTCGTCTTCTTATCGTTTCATGTGTGTGTAACCAAATCGTTCAAACCTTCATCAATGGTTAATATAAAAAGTTTGAATTGCGCACGGAATTTGAAGATGCCTGGCAGAGTGGCCCTTTGATTCGTAACAAAGAAACACAATAGCTTGAAGCAAAAGGTGGTTTTATCATCAACAGTCAGTTGACAACAAGCAACTCAGGTTTTGAAGTCGCTGAAGCTAATCTGGCTGAGTGACGGATAACATTGATGTCCGCCCGTTATCTAAACCTACTCTGTGTATTAAGTAGTGCTACAACATGTCTTTAAATGCAAACATGACAAAGAGAAACTAATGAAGTCTTCCGATTTAATGGTAAAGGCCCTCGAAAACGAGGGTGTTGAGTATATTTTTGGAATACCCGGTGAAGAAAACCTGGATTTTTTGAATTCGCTGATTGGTTCCAGCATTCAACTGATATTAACCCGGCATGAGCAAGCGGCGGGGTTTATGGCAGCAAGCTATGGTCGCTTGACCGGTAAACCGGGGGTATGCCTGTCCACACTGGGTCCGGGAGCCACCAATTTTGTAACAGCCGCGGCCTATGCTCAACTGGGGGCCATGCCCATGGTGATGCTGGCTGGACAAAAACCCATCAAGAAAAGCAAACAAGGACGTTTTCAAATTGTCGACGTAGTCGGTCTGATGCGACCGATTACCAAGTATTCCACACAAGTGGTTGACGGTGGCAACATCCCTTCAATAGTAAGAGACGCATTTCGGATTGCGATTGAAGAAAGACCGGGTGCTGTTTATATCGAACTGCCGGAAGACATTGCTGATGAGGAAACCGATGCGAGTTTGTTTGATGTTGTCGGCAGTCGTCGACCACACGCAGATAAGCTGGCGATTGATCAGGCTGTGGCTATGATTGAAGCGGCACAGAGACCCTTGCTACTCATTGGCGCCGGCGCTAATCGGAAAGCTACTGGCCAGGCCCTGAAAGAACTGGTGGACAAGACCGGGATTTATTTTTTCAACACCCAGCTGGGCAAAGGTGTGATCGATGAAAGACATGAAAAATTCCTCGGTACAGCCGCTTTGTCAGACCATGATTTTCTTCACTGTGCTATTGAAAGAGCCGACCTGATTATCAATGTTGGTCATGATGTGATTGAGAAACCACCCTTTTTCATGGAAAAAGGTGGAAAAACCGTCATTCATGTTAATTTCTTTGCAGCCCATTTGGATGATGTTTATTTCCCGCAACTGAATGTGGTCGGAGACATTTCCACATCTGTTCAGCAGATAACGGCTAAAATCAATATCAATCCTGGGCTTGATTTTTCATATTTTGCCCGGGTTAAAGATGAAGTTGAACACCACCTCACGAAATACTTTGAAGATGACCGCTTCCCGATGTTGCCCCAGCGCCTGGTCAGCATACTGAGAGATCAATTGGCTCAGGATGACATCGTGACGCTTGATAATGGTGTTTATAAAATCTGGTTTGCACGGAACTATAAATGTTATCAGGCCAACACCCTGTTACTGGATAATGCGCTGGCGACCATGGGTGCTGGATTGCCTTCTGCGATGGCAGCTAAACTGCTGAACCCTGACAAGAGGGTTGTTTCCGTCAATGGCGATGGCGGTTTCATGATGAATTCGCAGGAGCTGGAAACAGCCGTGCGGCTTAATCTCGATCTGGTGGTCATCATTCTGAATGACAGTGCCTATGGAATGATCAAGTGGAAGCAGGAAGGCATGGGGTTCGAGAATTTTGGCCTGGATTACAATAATCCAGATTTTGTTAAATATGCTGAGAGCTTTGGTGCGATTGGACACCGGCCTGAAAATGCATCTCAATTCCAAAGTATGTTGAGTCTTGCGCTGGGCAGCAGTGGTGTTCATGTTATAGATTTACCAGTAGATTATTCTCTGAATCATTCTATTTTGAATGTACTCATCAAAGATTCGGCTTGTATTATTTAGCCCAGGAGTCCGCTATGCATTCGTTACAGGTAACCCGGCCATTTGATGGCTCTGTCATCAAAGAAATTCCTCTCCACAATGCTGGTGATGTGGAAAGTGCGCTGCACCTCGCCCATGGGCTTTTTAAGGATCAAACACGATGGTTACCTGCCTGGCAGCGGATCGCAATCCTGGAAAAGGTTGTGCAAATCATGAATGGCCAAAGCGATGAATTGATCCGACTTGCAGCTGAGGAAGGCGGCAAACCTTTAATGGATTCAAGGGTCGAGGTATTACGCGCTATCAATGGTGTAAAACTGGCCATTGAGCACATCGCCCAGATCAAGGGTGAGCAGGTTCCCATGGGGCAAACCGAGTCATCTGTGAATCGGTTGGCGTTCACAACCCGTGAACCCATTGGTGTTGTGGTCTCCATTAGTGCCTTCAATCATCCGCTGAATTTGATTATCCACCAGGTCGTACCTGCGATTGCGGTTGGCTCACCAGTGATTATTAAACCGGCGCTAACGACGCCATTGTCCTGTTTAAAGTTTGTGGAGATTCTCTCACAGGCGGGGTTGCCAGAGGGCTGGTGTCAAAGCCTGGTGTGTGACAACGAGACTTCGGAAAAGCTGGTCACCGATGAGCGTATCAATTATTTGTCATTTATTGGCTCGGCTAACGTGGGTTGGTTTTTGCGTTCCAAATTGTCACCCGGCACACGTTGCGCATTGGAACATGGCGGTGCTGCACCGGTAGTGGTTGAAGCAGACGCGGACTTTGAACCGATGCTGGATAGTTTGCTCAAAGGGGGGTTTTACCACGCCGGTCAAGTCTGTGTGTCGGTGCAGAGGATATTTGCCCATGCGGATATTTGTGACAAACTTACTCAACAGTTGGCCCTTAGAGCCTTAAAACTGGTAGTGGGTGATCCTCTGGATGAGAGAACTGAAGTTGGCCCGTTGATTTTGCCACGTGAAGTTGATCGGGTTGAGCGTTGGGTCAACCAGGCCAGAAAGCAGGGTGCTACGGTCGTTTGTGGTGGCCACAGGATATCCGACAGTTGTTATGCACCGACCGTGTTGTTGAACCCACCGGAAGATGCCAATGTTTCCCGAATGGAAATTTTCGGGCCAGTGGTTTGTGTATATTCCTACACCGACCGGCAGCAAGCGATCGAACGTGCCAATGCTTTGCCTTATGCATTTCAGGCATCGATTTTTACCAACAAGCTGGATACCGCGCTGGATGCAGTCAAGCAGCTGAATGCTACTGCAGTGATGGTCAATGATCACACCGCTTTTCGTGTTGACTGGATGCCGTTTGGGGGTAGGGATTCTTCAGGTATCGGTATGGGTGGGATTCAATATTCCATGCATGAAATGACCCGCGAAAAACTAATGGTGTTCAAGAGTACAGTTTTGTAGCGAAAAGGAGCCCAAGTTGAGACCTGAAAAAGTAGTTGTAGTAACAGGTGCCAGTCGTGGTATTGGAGCAGCGACGGCCAGGCTTTTTGCGGCCAATCAATATGCAGTTTGTATCAACTACAAACAAAACAGCGAATCGGCCGATCTGGTGGCTGATGGAATACGAAAACAGGGTGTGAGTTGTATCACAATTAAAGCCGATATTTCGGTAGAAGCAGATGTCATTCGATTATTCAAGATCGTCGATGAAACCCTGGGTGAAATTTCGGCATTGGTCAATAACGCCGGTATGTTATTGCCCCAAATGCGTCTGGAGGAAATGGATGGTATTCGTATCAATAAAATACTAAGCACCAATGTCACGGGGTATTTCTTATGTAGTCGTGAAGCAATTAAGCGTATGTCAACAAAAAATGGTGGCAAGGGTGGCTCGATCGTTAATGTTTCTTCAGCAGCTTCAAGGCTTGGGGCCCCAGGTGAATACATAGATTATGCTGCCTCCAAAGGTGCCATTGACACCCTCACGACAGGGCTTTCTTTGGAGCTTGCTACCGAAGGTATCCGCGTCAATTGTGTTCGTCCGGGGTTTATCGACACAAATATGCATGCTGATGGCGGCGAGCCTGAGCGTGTTGCCCGTGTTAAAGAATTGATACCCATGAAAAGAGGGGGTACAGCGGAAGAAGTTGCAAACGCAATCTACTGGTTATCATCCGCAGAAGCATCCTATTCAACTGGCAGCTTTATTGATCTTGCGGGTGGTAAGTGATCTGGTGTGTTTCTTAAACCGGTTGGATTTGAGCATAAGCAAAGTACGCTTTCTGAATGTTTTTTTGTATACATCAGGTCTTATATTACAACGAATAAAATTCAATGACTTCGGTTCGGCTATTTTGGCCATGCGTTACCAACGAAGCTCATGGAGTTCCACTAATGAGCTACGATAAACGGTGACGTCATAGAGTATTCAACTCTCCCCCCAAGACCAGTGCTCTCTGCCAAAATAGCCGGGTTGAAGACCATCAGACAGGAGTGTCCATAGCTGGTTTCAGGTTCTATTTTTCCGTGTTTCCAGGTTTGAGTCGGTTGGGTTGTCAGCGCCGATGCCCAGACGTAGTTTGTTAATAATTAACGACATGTGCTGAGGTGAATGCGTCCGTCGCGCAAACAATACATACAAGGCCGGTACTACAAAAAGAGTCAGTACAGCGGAAATCGCGACACCGAATACAACAACGATGCCGATGGGTTGCCTGGATTCGGCACCTGCACCAGATGCCAGTAACAGTGGTAGTGCACCAAATGTGGTTGCTGCACTGGTCATGAGAATTGGGCGCAAACGAACTGTCGCGGCCTCGACCACCGCACTGCAGAATTCATTGCCGCGATCTCGTAACTGGTTGGCAAATTCAACTATCAAGACCCCGTTCTTGGCAGATAGACCGACCAGTAAGATCACGCCGATCTGGCTGAAAACGTTCACTGATCCGGCATAGACCCAAAGACCCAGAACCGCACCCATTAATGCCAGAGGTACAGTTACCATAATGATCAGGGGGTTGATGAAGCTTTCAAACTGAGCTGCCAGCACCAGGAAAACGATCAATAAAGCCATGCCGAAAGTCAGGTATAAAGAACTGCCGGAATCCAGGTATTCTTTGCTTTCTCCGTCCCAACTCAGACGTGCGCTCGCTGGCAAGGTTGCAGACGCGAGTGCATACAGTTTATCAATCGCTTCACCCAGTTTAACGCCATCGGCCAGTCCAGCCTGTAGTGTGATAGAGCGCATCCGGTCATGACGGCGCAGCTCGGGTGGGCCGGCGTGTTCGGTAATTTTGATGAGGTTGGACAATGGCACCAGACCATTAGTCAATGAAGAACGGACGTATAAGTTGCTCAGGTCGTCAGTAGAGGAACGAGCCTTGTCTTCACCCATTAAGACGACATTGTACTCACGGCCTCGATCTACGTAGGTGGTCACAATTCTCGAGCCCAACATGGTTTCAAGCGTCCGGCCCACCGTAGACAAGGAGACCCCCAGCACCGCAGCACGATCCCGGTCAACGCTTATCTTCATCTGTGGTTTGGTTTCCTGAAAATCGCTGTCTACCTCGATCAACTCAGGCATTGCCTCCATCGCTACCACCATCTTGTCACGCCATTGTTTGAGCTGTTGATAGTCGGGTCCACCAAGCACCAACTCTATCGGGCTGCCATTGCCGCGAATTCCAAGGGCCTGTGGTGTGCGTGCAAATATACGTGCCCCTGGGATGTTATTTGCCTGGCTGGATACCCAGGCGGCAATTTCAGAATCACGTTGACTGCGCTTATCCCAGTGTTCCAGCAACACAATAATGATCGAACTGTTGACGGAAGAGTTTCCGAAACCACCGGGCAAACGTGTCAAAGAACGCTTTATCGGTTTGCCCTCACCGGTTCTGGTCAAAATCAGACGCTCCATCTCGCTGGTGCTTTGGTCCATATACTCAAGGGTTGATCCTTCGGGGCCCCTGAGCGAGATGAAAAACGCACCACGGTCTTCTTTGGGTGCGTACTCGGCAGGTAAGCGCTGCATCTGGTAAACGGTGACTATCGATATGAGTACCACGGTCAACATAACCAGCCAGGGCCACTTGATAACTTTCTCAAGTATATGTTTGTAGTGCTCAGACAGCCGGCTAAAAAACCGATCCACCACGACCGCCGGTCCTTTTCTGAGTTTTCTGCGTCGTAAAAGTTTGGAACTCAACATAGGTGTTAGCGTCAGCGCCACCAAGCTTGAAAACAAAACAGCGGCAGCCAGCGTAATACCAAACTCTCGGAACAAACGACCAACATCCCCTTCGATAAACGATAGCGGAACAAATACAGCTACCAGCACAAGGGTGGTCGCGATGACTGCAAAACCGATTTCATTGGTGCCATCGATCGCTGCCAGTAACGGTTTTTGGCCGGCTTCGATGCGTCGGAATATATTCTCTAACACCACGATTGCATCATCCACAACCAAACCGATCGCCAACACCAGGCCAAGTAAGGTGAGTACATTGATGGTGTAACCCATTGCAGCCATGACAATGAATGTTGCAATCACAGAGACGGGTACTACAACCGCTGGAATCAGGGTGGCGAGTAAGGAGCCCAGGAAAATATAGATAATCACCAGGACCAGGCTTATCGAAACCGCTAGCGCCTTGTAGACCTCGTACATTGATGCTTCGATAAATTCGGCCCGGTCGTAATTGACTTGCAGCACCATGCCTTGCGGTAGTTCGGGCGCCACTGCTGCCATTTCACTGCGCACGGCACGAGACACCATGACACTGTTGGCTTTGGATAATTGTTCGATTGCGAGTGAAACAGCGGGGACCGAATTGGCGCGTGCCACATTGCGGTCGTTTTCTGCACCGATCCGAACATCGGCAACCTCACCCAGGCGTATGGTCTGCCCATCTATTCCACGACCAATCACCAGGTTTTTGAAATCTTCCTCGGTATTGAAGCCGGTGTCTGTGCGTAGTGTGTATTCTCGGTCTTTAGATTCCAGGCGGCCGGCAGGAAGCTCAATATTCTCGGAACGTAAAGCGTCTTCAATATCTGTCACCGTCAGGCGCCGTGCCGCCAGAGACTCGCGGCTTAACCAGATTCTCATGGCGTAGGTCCGTGCACCGGAAATCCGCACCCTGGCGACACCCGGTACGGTTGAAAACCGGTCGACGAGATAGCGATCGGCATAATCGGTGATCTCAAGACCATTCATTCTGTCGGAGGTCAGGTTGAGATACATCACCGGCCGGTTGGTGTTGTCTGCTTTGGCGATTTCCGGTGGGTCAGCTTCGGTTGGTAATTGATTGACCACCCGTGAGACCCGGTCACGAATGTCATTCGCTGCTGCTTCAACATCTCGGTCGAGACTGAATTCTATGCGGATTTCGGAGCGTTCGTCACGGCTGTTAGAGCTTAGCTTTTCAATTCCTTCAATACCAGCAATCCGGTCTTCGATGACCTGGGTGACCTTGGTTTCCACGACCTCCGCCGATGCACCACGGTAGCGTGTTTCAATGGACACCACCGGTGCATCCACATCCGGGTATTGACGCACTGGCAAACGCAGCATGGATGCCAGTCCCAGGATAATCAGCAACATGGAGACAACACTGGCAAATACCGGTCTGCGAACCGAATAATCAGAGATGATCATGGTTGCCTGCTGAGGATTTTTACAAGCTGCCCGCCACGTGCTTTCTGCGTACCATCGACGATCACAAGCTCTCCTGCTGAAAGGCCTTCAAGAATTTCAACCTCACCAGTGCGTCTTCGGCCGATACGTACTTCGCGTTTTTGTGCAAGCTGATCGGCGCCCACGACAAATACGTACTGGTTACTACGCTCTGGTATCAGGGCTCGTTCCGGAATGATCAATGTCTCAATGCTGTCATTCAGCAGGGTCACGGTAAGAAACATACCCGGTCGTAAATAGCCTTCTTTGTTAGGCACGATAGAGCGCACGCGTATGGAGCGGCTGACCGGGTCCACTCGGGTGTCCATGCTGGACACTGAGCCGACAAATTCCTGGTCAGGCCAAGCCGCACTGCGCGCGCGTACCGTCAAACCCGGCACCAGCCGTGACAGGTAAACCTCCGGAAGATCGAAGTCCACCTTAATGATATCGGTATCATCAAGTGTGGTGATTACAGTACCCGGTCCTACCAGGCTGCCAAGGGAGACGCGCCGCAGACCAATTCGTCCGGTAAAAGGTGCTCGCACAATGGTATCGGCCATACGTGCCTGGGCGACTGAAACCATTGCTTCGTCGGCAATTTTCTTAGCTTCATCCTGAAGTAACTGCGACTCGGCAACCACCTTGGTACTGAATAATTCGCTTGAACGCTGGTAGCGTGCCTGTGAATCTACCAATGTAGCCTTGGCGGCAGCGAGATCAGCCACTTGCTCGAGATTATCCAGCTTGACCAGCACATCACCGGTTTCAACCGTTTGACCTTCCTGAAACAATATTTCAGCCAATGTTGCAGTGATTTTTGGGCGGATATCGACCGATTCATTGGCTCTTGCATTACCCAATGCTTCAGCTGACAATGGGAATGATTGCACGACAACCGGCGCCACGACCACGCCCGGTACGACGGGTTCCGGTGCGGCAATGAGAAGCGGACAGTATGAAAATAACACCAAGGCCAATTGGGTTGTAAAGGTACGGACGGTTTTCAAATTATTTCCATGTATTTATTAGAGAGACCGAGTTTAATCTGTTCAACTGACAAGTGGAAATCAGTAATAGGCAGGAGTAGGTGAGATTTCACCATGAGAAAAAGGTTCCAGACAAGGTTGTTTGTGATCAGGCGGGCGTGTGATGCACTGCAACCAGAGCCGATGGGGGGCATCCCGTTCTCCGCTTGATTTAATAACCTTGAATTATCCAAAATTATTAATTTGTGTGAAAGAAACCAAGCGATAATTCGATCTTGTCTTGCAAGTGGTTTAAATGAGAGAGTCTGAGCAGTCCATGTTCCATGGATGCTGAGGGTTCCTATAAGCCATGATTGGTCATGAATGACTGAATTGGCCAAAGACCATGACCGCTAGGAACCTGTCGGGTTTGACGGATCGTAGCGAGGGCAAGGTGAATTGATGCTCAGCATTAAGAGAAAGTGCCCTGGGGTAAAAGCCGATTTGAGTCAGGTTTTTCGGTCTTTTAAGCAAATTATGGGACCGCGTGTGACGCAAAAGAGCGGAGAATCTGGCCAAACTCGGCTATTCCGTACGACTGCAGGGAAGCAGGAGGTAGAGCAACGCAGGAGCTGTTTGCCGAGTAGATCATGTTAAGTCCGACAGGCTCCTAGGGATTAAATGTACTGTTATGCGTACTGAAACACGAATTAGTTTGCGCGCGCTGGCGCCGCGTGGGACACCGGCTTGGCTGAAGACTTTAGCGCCACTGGCGGATCGACTGCTTGGTTTGCCAGCGGTGGATCAGGTATATAGCCAGTTACAAGGTTTGTCGCCATTTGAGTTTGTGGAGGGCGGTCTTGGCTTGCTGGATATACGTGCACAATCCGGACCCTTTGAAATAGAGGATCGCATCCCAAAAAAGGGACCACTGCTGGTGGTAAGCAACCACCCCTTCGGCGGGGTCGAGATGTTGGTGTTGGCGCAAGCACTCAAAGCTGTGCGAACAGATATCAAATTTCTGGCCAATACCGGCCTGCAGGTTTTTCGTGAATTGCAGCCGATTTTTGTTGCCATTAACCCGTTAAAAGTCAGCCAGCGAAATCTTGCACCTATCCGTCAGTGTGAAGACCATCTTGGCAAAGGTGGTGTGCTGGTCATTTTTCCTGCAGGCAAGGTTTCATTTCGCCCTCGTGGCGGCGATCGTGTCCAGGATGGTGAATGGAACCGTATCGTCGGCCATCTTGCTAAACGCACCGGTGCACCCATATTGCCGGTGTTTTTCAACGGTGCCAACAGCCCAATGTTTCAAGCTCTTGGTAATTTGTGGGACCGTTCCAAGCTATTGCTGCTACCTCGCGAGCTTATTCGCATGAAGGGTAAGAGCGTACGATTCGAGCTGGGTCATGCCATCCCTGAAAATGCGTGGCGTCATCTGGATGCACGATCACTGACACGTTACGCACGTTTGATGACATACCTTTTGCAAGCACGCACTCGGGAGCGGACGGATAACCCGATTGTTTCTGCACACCTGGCACCATTGGCGGCCCTTAGTGAAGCAACACTCATTGAACAGGAGTTGGCTGCTTTACCCAAACAGCAACGATTGCTGGATTTTAAATAATTTTCAGTTTTCTATGCACAGGCCCAACAAATTCCCGTGTTAATGAAAGACATTGCACGTGAGCGTGAAAGAGTGTTCCGCCTATATGACGAAGGTAGTGGTGAGCCCCGGGATGGAGATGATTTCGACCAGACCTACGTACAACTTTTTGTCTGGGATAATGAGCTACATTCAC
The DNA here is from genome assembly GCA_021772935.1 of Gammaproteobacteria bacterium. Lineage (GTDB taxonomy): Bacteria > Pseudomonadota > Gammaproteobacteria > Xanthomonadales > SZUA-36 > SZUA-36. The sequence goes on along the minus strand of JAJFLA010000039.1, from coordinate 16,881 downwards.
TGGTAGGAGCGTACCGGCTGGGCAGAACTGATTGCTTGCGAGCGCATGGAGCAAGCAGCATTTACCTGACACAGATGTTTGAGTTTGACGATCAGTTTTATGACAGCATGCCACCCGCACTTGAACTAGGTCGCTCGTTCGTGGTGCCGGAACACCAAAAAAGCTTCCATTCCTTGTATCTATTATGGCGGGGGATTGGATGTTTCCTGGTCGCACATCCTCAATATCGACGTTTGTATGGCACGGTATCACTATCACGCCAGTACGACGATCGTGCCGTTGCCTTGATGTGCGCAGAGCTGATCGAACCATTGCCCTGTTTACGCCCACGTCTCGCGCTGCCTCAGTTGTTGCATCCGGAATGGTTGAGCTATCAAAAGGAACAAGGAAAGCTCGATCTCAAAACACTTTCGGCCTGTGTCCGTGGCCTGGATGCAGACGGTAAGGACCTACCCATCCTGGTCAAGCAATATCACAAGATTGGTGCAAAATTCCATTGCGTTGCCGTCGATCCCAACTTCAACAATACACCAGGTCTGCTACTCATGGTTGACATGGACAAGGCCTCCCCAAAGACCATATCTACTTTTCTCGGTGAAGATGGCGGGGCTTATCTCGCATACAAGCCTGATGCTGACCCGGTACAGAGCCAGACATGAAAATAAATCTCAGAGAGAATATCGAGGCTTTGCAACAAGGTGAAATGCTCTTGCAACACCTGAGTGATTTGGCTTACACCCAGCCTGCACCGCCCGTATTCCAGAGTGCTATCGGTACACATATACGTCATAACCTGGACCACTATGCCTGTTTCCTGAATGGGCTGGAAAGTGGCTGCATCGATTATGCAGCACGTCAGCGGGACACTCGTCTTGAACAGGACCGCGTGTATGCGATTGCTGAGATGTCAAAGTTGCGAGAGCGTCTGGAGAAGCTGGCGGAAACCCCGGATGATGCTTGCTTGTTAGTGGAAAGAGATGTTGGTCCGGGGCAGGCCAGTTCCTCGGCCAAGCGTGAACTTGAGTTTCTGTTGAGTCATACCACTCATCATTATGCCCTTGTAGCTGTAATTTGCCGTTTGCATGGTTTTTCTGTTGGGAATGAGTTTGGTGTTGCGGCTTCAACCCTACGCCATTGTGCGACACAGCTTGCCGAATGTGCACCCTAAGCTGGAAGCCGTTGGAAAATAGCTATGTGCTGTTTTTCAACCGCGATGAGAACCGCAGTCGTGCTGCTGCACGAGCACCCACCTTACAACAGAGAAACGGTGTAGAGTATCTTTCCCCTACCGATGGTGAACGGGGCGGGACCTGGTTACTTGTCAACGCACACGGGATCAGTATTGGGTTGTTGAATAATTACGCAGCCTCGCAAGCGGTAACTAAGGTGGATCCAAGCTCGCGTGGAATGTTGCCTCTGAGTTGTTCTGACTGTGCCAGCGTGGCTGCAGCGATCAGCCGTGTTGAGGCCATGCCACTGGCAGACTTTCCACCCTTTCACCTGGTTGTTTCGGGAAAAAATGAAGCGACGGTTTTAAGCTGGAATGGCCAGAACTGTATTTCCACCACACTCAACCCATCTGGCGCTATGCTGACCACTTCCGCATTTCGATCAAAGACCGTTGCAAAGTCGCGTCATGAGACCTTTGCCATGCTGGTCGGTGATATGGCCGCAGCAAGCCCCGCACAGCTTAGCGCTTTTCACAGGCATGAAGGTGATGCTGGTGCGACAGGCATACGAATGTCGCGCCCTGATGCCTGCACACACAGTATTTCACAGATTATAGTTTCCATGGATGATCAGATGGCACGCTTTCATTATTCACCGCAAGCTGATATTTCACCCTGCGAGGGGGCCGGCTACTATAATCTTCGCTTACTCCGCAGAGACTCATGTCAATGAGCCAAGACGAGCGCCCATTTAATCAACCAACCACTTTTTTGGGAAAAGTGGTTTTTGGCCTTATCAACTGGATGGAGCGCCGCGTGGCGGGAAGCTCGCTCGTTGGTACTACAGCGTTCTTTGACGAAGCCTATTTCCCATGGTTGGCAGAATTGAAATCTGAGTGGTCGGCGGTGCGTGCCGAGGCGGATGCGGTGCGCGCCATGCGGGATCAATTGCCAGCTTTTCAGGACATTTCGAAGGAAGTTGGTTATATCAGCAAGGATGATCACTGGAAAACGTTCATGCTAATGGGGTACGGCTTTCGTTGTGAACGAAACCTGGAACAATGCCCTGCCACTAACAAGGCATTGCGCCACATCCCCGATCTACGAACCGCATTCTTTTCTATCCTTGAGCCGGGTAAAAAACTACCACCACACCGGGGGCCTTACAATGGCGTGCTACGTTTGCATCTGGGTCTGGTGATACCGGAACCCGCCGAACAGTGCTGGATACGTGTGGCCTCGGAACGGCGTTTTTGGCAACCCGGTGAGGTACTGGTTTTTGACGATGCCCTTGAGCATGAAGTACACAATGACACCGATGGCGAGCGTGTTGTGTTGTTCATTGATTTCCTGCGGCCATGCGCGTGGCCGATCAGTTGGTTGAATCGTTTGCTGGTGTTTGCAGCTGGCTACAGTCCGCTGGTGCGAGATGCTCGTCGAAACCATGAGCGCTGGGAGAAAGGTTTTTACGCGAAATAAAAGCATCGTCAATTAACCTACAAGAGCGGACTGTTTGTCGCCCCATCGGTATGAATACGTATGTAGGTTAATGAATTCAGTCTAAAGTTGTTAAACTGGTTTTTATGGACAAGAATAATAGAAATATCCGTCGTATCGCCATCATTGGCGGCGGCTCGGCCGGTTGGATGACGGCTGCCGCACTGGCAAAGAACCTTACCGGTGCCTGTCAGATCGAGTTGATCGAATCAGATGATATCGGGATTGTAGGGGTGGGTGAAGCCACCATCCCACCATTGAAAAGTTTTAATGCCAGCCTGGGTATCGATGAACATGATTTTCTGAAACATACGCAGGGGACCTACAAGCTGGGTATTCAGTTTGTGAACTGGGGCAAGAAGGACCACCGTTATTTTCACCCTTTTGGTCAGTATGGTGCCGATTTTGACAAGGTGCCTTTACATCATTATTGGTTACGGGCCCGTTCCATGGGCGATACAACACCGCTGGATGAGTATTCAATGGCCTGGGTTGCCGCTTCTCATGGTCGCTTCAGTCGACCGACCCGGGATCCACAGCAGGTTCAATCTACCTATGATTATGCCTATCATTTTGATGCCGGACTGTATGCAAAATATTTGCGAAAGTACTCAGAGGTGCGTGGTGTGACGCGGTCTGAGGGGCGTGTCGTTGATGTAAAGCTGGATGCTGAAAGTGGCTTTATTAAACATGTCGTGATGGAAGATGGGCTTAAAATCGCCGCCGATCTATTTATTGATTGCTCAGGCTTCAGGGCTTTGTTGATAGAGCGGGCGCTGGAAACAGGCTTTGAGGACTGGAGCCATTGGTTACCGGTTAACAGTGCACAGGTTGTCGCGTGTGAAAGGACGGGTGAGTTGGTGCCGCATACACGTTCCACGGCGAGAGATGCCGGTTGGCAATGGCGTATTCCTTTGCAACACCGCACCGGCAACGGGCATGTCTATTGCAGTGATTACATCTCTGATGATGAGGCCGCTGCGACCCTGATGGCCAACCTGGATGGTAAACCGCTTGCGGACCCGCGCTTACTTCGGTTCACCACTGGCAGACGTAAGCAGTTTTGGAATCGTAACTGTATTGCAATCGGCCTCTCAGGTGGCTTTATGGAGCCCTTGGAATCCACTGCACTACACCTGATTCAATCTGGTATTACACGTTTTCTCGCCTTGTTCCCCGACCGTGATTTTGATCCCTTGGTGATCGAGGAATTCAATCGTCTGACGGTGCAGGAGTTCGAGCGTATCCGGGATTTTATTATCCTGCACTATTGCATAACGGAGCGTAAGGATACTGAACTGTGGCGTTATGTTGCCAACATGTCGATACCCGACACGCTGCAATACAAGATTGATCATTTCAGACGCTATGGTCGGTTGGTAAGCAAAGGTTTCGAATTGTTCCAGAACCCGAATTGGCTGGCAGTGCATGTTGGTCAGGGAAATTGGCCACAACGCTATGATCCGTTGGTGGATGAGCGCACCGAAGTTGATGCAGAGCGTCGACTGGCTGGTTTGCATCGTGTTATCAAGGAAGCAGTCAACACGATGCCCACTCATGATAAATATATCCGCAGAAACTGCCGGTCACCGGGCTAGCCCGGACATTTCACCAGGGATACGGGAATTGCGCTGTAGCTGGCAAAACAGTTTGGTTGATCGTTCGAAGCAGCATAGCTTCAGCTATGGTGCGAGGAGGATCGACCGAAATGTGAAGCCAGATGCTGTGCAAAACCGGATAGGACAAAGTGTTTTATTTGAGAATTACTATGCATGTACACCATTCATTTGTTTCACATGAAAATATATGACTCCACCGTCCACCCTGGTGAAATGTCCGGGCTAACCAGTCCTGAATACGTTTGCAGTAACTTGCGTGTCAACATCGACACATCTAGCCTGCTATTACTCTGAGACGGTGGTGTTGACCGTTATAGGCCCTTGGCCGATCCTGGGCAAACAAAATAATGGAACTTCCTGATGGCCCAATTAATCCCAACAGACTCATTTGACCTGATCATCTTTGGTGATACAGGCTGCCCTACCCAGTGGGCAAAGCAATGACTGATGCAAGCCTCCTGGTCGGGGATATTGGTGGTACCAGTGCGCGTTTTGCTCTGGTTGATCCCAATGGCTCAGCTTATTCGAATGAAATGACATTGCGCTGTGCTGAGTACGAGACCGCGGCGGAGGCGATCAATGATTACTTGCGTCATACCAACACCCCGAATCCGGCGGTTGTGTGCCTTGCGGTGGCTGGACCAATCGTGGACCAAAGTGTGCGCTTCACCAACAATCACTGGAGCATCGACACTCAGGAACTGCAGCATCACTTCACCTCGTCCAGGGTTCAATTGCTCAATGATTTTGAAGCAATCGCCAGTTCCATACCGCTGCTGGGAGATGGTGATCTTGCCACTGTTGGACTTGGCTTATCAAACATAAAAGACAAAAAGGAATTTACCGTGGGCGTGCTTGGTCCGGGTACTGGTCTGGGTGTTGCTGGTTTATCAGGGCGTGAGGGTAGTCTTCACACGATCGTGGGAGAAGGTAGTCATGTTGGGTTTGCGCCGGAGACACATATCCAGTTTGAAGTGTTAAAGCAGCTACGGAAACGTTTTGAGCGAGTATCAGATGAACGCTTGCTGTCGGGTCCGGGGCTGGAAAATATTTATTGGGCGTTGCAAAAAATTCATGGTGATCCGACGACACAGATTACTGCAGCGCAGGTTTTTGAGCGGGCTTTAGCCAACCAGGATGTGTACGCGGCAGAAGCATTGCAGCTTTTTTATGAAGCGCTGGGCCAGGTTGCCGGCAATCTGGCGCTGACGCTGGGGGCATATGATGGAATCTACCTGGCTGGTGGCATCCTCAAGCGCTATCCCGATCAGCTTAAAACCAGCAGTTTCAGATCAGGTTTTGAAAACAAGGGTCGCCACCGTTCGTTGATGGAGAGAACGCCAACCCTATTAATTTTACACCCGCAGCCTGGACTTCTAGGTGCCAGTTATTGTGCTCGCCAGCTGTATCAACCGGCATCAGTTTGAAAGGTTAAATGATGGATAGTCAAATCACACCAGAAAAAGCAGACCCAAACGGGTCAGCCCCGACAGAGCCGACTGTTTTACCAGGTGGTAGGAAAGCTGGAGTGGGGATGCATTTTGCTTCGCTTGCCGGTCCGTATGGGATGGGTGATATCGGCGACAGTGCGTTGGCCTTTATTGATAGTTTGGCCAGTATGAATATTGCTGTATGGCAGTTTCTGCCTACCGGCCCGACGGCTTATGGCGATTCACCTTATCAACCCTTGTCGGCCTTTGCTGGCAATGAAATGTTGATTGGTATCGAGCCACTTATCCGTCTGGGCTTGTTGACGGTTGATGAGGCCCAAGTGCTCACTGGATTGTCCTCTAAAAGTGTTGACTATGGGCAACTGATCCAAAAAAAATCTGCATTGTTGACGCTGGCAGCGCAGCGCTTTTCTGCAACCGTCAGTGCAAAAATGAAGGCAGCCTATGCGGCATTTCTGGATTTGCATGACAGCCGCTGGCTGAATGATTACAGTGTCTACCGCATTCTTAAAACCCAGCATGGTGAGCGCCCCTGGCCAGAATGGGACAGCGTATTCACTCACCGTGAGGCGGACGCGATGCGGCAGGTACAGGAATGCCAGCGTGAGGCAATAGAAAATGTCAAGATCACCCAGTTTTTGTTTGACCAGCAATGGCAAACGCTGCAGCAATATGCCCATCAGAACCGTGTATACCTGTTTGGTGATATGCCTATTTATATTGCATTGGATAGCGCGGACGCCTGGGCCCACCCTGAAATTCTGTTGATCGACCAGAATGGTCGTCCATCGCACATCTCGGGTGTACCACCAGATTATTTCAGCATCGATGGTCAACTCTGGGGCAACCCCTTGTATGACTGGAAATACCATGAGTCCAACGGCTACCAGTGGTGGATAGAGCGTATGCAACATGCGGCTAACCAGTCAGACTTGGTCAGGATTGATCATTTTCGGGGCTTTGAATCTTTTTGGTCGGTTCAGTTTGGTGCAGAAACCGCGCGTGAAGGTGAGTGGTTACCTGGCCCCCGGGACGGTTTGTTTGATGCCATGCACACGGCTTTGGGTAAGCTTCCCATCGTGGCCGAAGATCTCGGTGTTATTACACCTGCCGTCGACGGCTTGCGTCATCGCCACAATATTCCGGGCATGAAGGTGTTGCAGTTTGAAGTGGGTAACCCGGCCTTTAGTCTTGACGATATTGGCAACAATAGCGTGTGCTATACCGGAACCCATGACAATGACACAACGATGGGATGGTTTAGTGGTGATGATAAAGACACCAGGTCCGCGAAGGAAATCATTGAAACCCAGAAGAACGCATTGAAGGTGACCGGTGGTACCCGTGAGACCATCCACCTGGATATGATCAGGTTGGCATTCAACAGTCAGTCCAGACTGGCCATCGCTCCGCTGCAGGATTTCCTGGGGCTGGGTTCGGATGCACGGTTAAACATACCCGGGACAACCATGAATAACTGGCGCTGGCGAGTGAGTGAAGAGCAACTATCACCAGCGTTCTGTGAGTCCGTTGCCAGCATGGTTAAGGAAACGTCCCGCACTTGAGTATTTCGCGATACACTTCGCCTGTTACACAAACGTAAGAGGACGAATCCATATGAGTGCTCAAACCCTTACTGAGCAGGGCCGCTATGTCAGTCGATTAACCCGCGACACTGTGGCTTTGATCCTGGCTGGCGGTCGTGGCTCCCGCTTGTACGAATTAACCGATTGGCGAGCCAAGCCGGGTGTCCATTTTGGCGGCAAGCTGCGGATCATTGATTTTCCTTTGTCCAATTGCATTAATTCGGGTGTTCGACGCATTGGTGTGGCCACGCAGTACAAGGCTCACTCACTCATTCGTCACCTGGTGCACGGCTGGACTGGTTACCAGGTATCACAACGCGAATTCATCGAAATTTTGCCGGCCTCGCAGCGTGTCAGTGATGACTGGTATCTCGGTACGGCTGACGCGGTATTTCAGAACCTCGACATTATTCGTACACATCAACCCCGGTTTGTATTGATCTTGGCTGGGGACCATGTTTACAAGATGGATTATGGTGCCTTTCTGGCATTCCATGTGGAGAATAAAGCTGACATGACGGTCAGTTGCGTGGAGATACCACTGGCAGAGGCTGCGGGCCAGTTTGGCGTCATGACGGTAGATGAAACGGGCCGAGTGATAGAGTTTAATGAAAAGCCTGAGCAACCTGCGTCCATCCCGGGCAAGGAAGGACTGTGCCTGGCATCCATGGGCAATTATGTGTTTAACACAGATTTTCTTTATGAGCAGGTGATCAAGGATGCCGATGTGCCGGGGTCGGAACATGATTTTGGCAAAAATATCATTCCATCCATTATCGAAAACTACCAGGTCTTCGCATACCCGTTCCGTGACCCAAAAACGCAAAAGCAGGCTTATTGGAGGGATGTGGGGACACTGGATGCCTATTGGGAAGCCAACATGGAGCTGAACTCTGTGCTGCCGCAGCTTGACCTGTATGACAGTCAGTGGCCGATCTTGACTCACCAGCTCCAGGCGCCACCAGCAAAGTTCGTTTACAACCAATCGGGCAGGTGCGGTCAGGCAACTGAATCCATGGTCTCGGCCGGCTGTATCATTTCCGGTGCAAGTATCAGGAAGTCGCTAATTTTTTCTAATTGTAAAATACATTCCTATAGCAAAATTGAGAGTTCATTGATCCTGCCGGATTGTGAAATCATGGAGCACTGTACGATCCGCGGCGCGATCATTGACCGTGGTTCGGTGATTCCGGAAGGTACGGAAATTGGGGTGGACCTGGATGCGGATCGAGCTCGGGGTTTCCGTGTAACCGAAGCTGGCCACACGCTTGTAACTCCTGACATGCTTAAACAAAAGCTGCACCACACACGTTGAGCTACACGGTTTTAGCATGAAACGAATCTGGATAGTGGCAGCAGAAAACGATGCCTTGCCGAGGGGTAAAGTTGGTGGTGTTGGTGACGTGGTTCGTGATCTTCCGCTCGCGTTGGCGGCTACGGGTATGCAAGTGCGTGTGATTACGCCTTCCTATGGAATGTTACATAAGCTGCCAGGGGCCAGCTTCTATCAAAAAGTAGATGTAGAGTTTGCTGGTCGCTCATACCCAGCTGACCTGTACCAGGTACTTGTTGCTGAAAGCCCGGTTGAACACTATGTTATTGAACATCCATTGCTGTCACCCAACGGGCCAGGTCAAATCTATATTAGCGATGATTCTGGCAAGCCGTTTGCGATCGATGCGGCCAAGTTTGCATTTTTTAATGCAGCGATTGTTGCGTGGGTTAACGATTGTCAGTCGCCACCGGATGTTCTGCATTTAAACGACTGGCATACGGGCCTGATTCCTGCGTTACGGCAGTTCGACAGCGCGCAAGCTCCGCTCAAGAAAGTACGAGTCGTGTTTACCATCCATAACCTCGCCTATCAGGGGGTGAGACCACTGCGGGGCGATGACTCCTCTCTTGAGTCCTGGTTTCCTGACCTGGTGCAACATGCGGATTGTCTGCAAGATCCCAAATACGATAACTGCGTCAACTTCATGGCTGCGGCTATTCGGCTGGCAGACGGGATCAATACGGTATCACCTGGTTACGCCATGGAAATTCAACGAAGCAGTGATCGTTTAACGGGATTCAGCGGTGGCGAAGGTCTGGAAGAGGAGTTACGCAAGGCATATTCTGACGGGCGATTGCTTGGGATACTCAATGGTTGTATGTATCCGGAAAACACTGATTCGGTACTGGGTTGGGATGAGCTGCTGCGACTTATTGCGCGGCAGTCTGACATTATGTATGCCAGCCAGCCGGCGATTGAATGGATTGAACAACACAAAGGCAAGCGGCCTCGGAACCTCCTGTTGTCGATAGGCAGAGTAGTAGGCCAAAAAGTACCCTTGTTCCTTGAGCCAGTCAGTGGTCATCAAACTGCATTAGAAGCCATTCTTACAGCGGTAGGTCCTGATAGCCTTTTCATCATGCTGGGAAATGGTGAAAAAGAACTTGAAGATCGTTTTATTGATATTGCCAGGAAATATGATAATTTTTTATACTTGTGTGGCTATGTGGATTCGTTATCCGGCCCGCTTTATTCAATAGCAGACCTGTTTCTGATGCCGAGCAGTTTTGAGCCTTGCGGCATCAGCCAGATGCTGGCCATGCGTGCTGGTCAACCATGCGTTGTGCACGCGATTGGTGGTTTGAAAGACACGGTTAGTGATGGTAGCGATGGCTTTGTTTTTGACGGTAATTCACCAGCAGAGCAGGCAGAAAACTTCGTCAGCTGTGTGCGTCGGGCCATTTACATCAAACAGGAAGAGCCATCGCGCTGGGAAAAAATCTGTTCAGATGCGGCTGAGAGACGCTTCAGTTGGCATACAGCCGCAACAATTTATCGAAAAAGCCTGTATCAAAGTGCCTAGTAAACTCAACAAAGCAACGCTCAACGCTTTAGCTGGCGGTCGGCATAGTAACCCGTTCTCCTTGTTTGGGATTCATCGGGAGGGTGACGTACGCATTGTTCGAACCTTTCAGCCGAACGCTGTGTCGGTGGCTTTGTTGCTTACCGGTGTCAGCGCTGCTTTGCCAATGCAACAGGTACACCCGGCCGGGATATTTGAAATAGAAATGCCTGTTCGAAAACGCAGTTATCGTCTACAGGTCATGCGTGTGGATGGAAGTGTTTGTAAGCTGGAAGATGCTTACCGTTTCCCAGCCATGCTGGGTGACCTCGATCTCTACCTGATGAGCCAGGGCTCGCACCGGGAAATTTTTAGAAAACTGGGCGCGCAGCGGACACGTTTGCTTGGTGTTAGGGGTACTTCATTTGCGGTATGGGCACCCAATTCCTCACGTGCCAGTGTGATTGGTGACTTCAATGACTGGGATGGTCGCTGCCATGTTATGCGATTGCATCCCGGTAATGGCTTGTGGGAAATTTTTATTCCCGGGCTTAAGTGTGGTGCACAGTACAAGTTTGAATTGCTGGACAAGCAAGGTGAGCTTCTGCCATACAAATCTGACCCAATGGGTCAGTTTCATGAGGCCCCGCCGGGTAACGCATCGGTGGTTTATAAAAGCCATCACCGTTGGCGGGATGGCGAATGGATGGCCCGCCAAACCCCTGTTCCAAAAATGGACCAGGCCATCTGCATTTATGAGGTTCACCTCGGCTCATGGCAGCGCGGTGGCGACAAGCATCAATACCTGACGTACCGGGAGCTCGCTGAGAAACTGGTGGACTATGTTCAGCAGATGAACTTTACCCATGTAGAGTTATTACCCATTACCGAACACCCATTCGATGGCTCCTGGGGCTATCAACCTATCGGTATGTATGCGCCGACACAACGGTTTGGCAGTCCGGATGATTTCCGCTTTCTGGTGGACCGTCTGCACCAGGCAGGTATTGGTGTCATCATGGATTGGGTACCGGCACATTTTCCCAAAGATGAACATGGCTTGCGTCGTTTTGATGGCTCTGCACTGTATGAGTACGAAGACCCAAGAAAAGGTGAGCATCGTGACTGGGGAACCTTGATATTCAACTATGGCAGGCGGGAAATACTCAACTACCTGGTAGGCAGTGCGCTTTACTGGATCGACGAGTTTCATATCGATGCCCTGCGAGTGGATGCAGTGGCTTCAATGCTTTACCTGGATTATTCCCGGCAGCAAGGCGAATGGCTACCGAATGAGCGAGGTGGCAATGAGCACCTTGAGGCGGTGGCTTTCCTACGTGAATTGAATGAAATCATTCATAGCTACAGCGCCACCAGCTACGCAGAGGAGTCCACCGCCTGGCCTGGTGTTTCGCAGCCCACGCATTCCGGAGGGCTCGGCTTTACCTACAAGTGGAACATGGGCTGGATGAATGACACTTTAACTTACATGAGTGAGGATCCGGTTCATCGCAAATATCACCATGACAAGATGACGTTCGGTTTGGTTTACGCGTTTGATGAGAACTTTGTTCTGCCCCTGTCACACGATGAAGTTGTGCACGGTAAGCGGTCATTGCTTGGTCGTATGCCGGGTGATGATTGGCAGCGCTTTGCCAACCTGCGGGCTTATTATGGCTTCATGTACGGGCACCCGGGTAAAAAGTTGTTGTTTATGGGTGCAGAAATTGCTCAGGAAAGAGAATGGAATCACGATCAATCCCTGGACTGGCACTTATTGGAGCAACCATCGCATCGGGGCATTCAGGCCTTGGTACGTGACCTCAATCAGGTGTACCGGGCTACCACGGCATTGCATGAACTCGACTTCAATGCCGAGGGTTTCGAGTGGCTGGATTGGCAAGACAGTGATAGCAGTATTTTGTGCTGGTTACGATGGGCTGCAGATGGCAGTTTTGTCATTTGCATCAGCAATTTCACACCGCTGGTCCGGTCGGGTTATCGTGTTGGTGTACCACGAATGGGTTGTTATTCAGAATTGCTTAATACCGATTCTGCAAAATATGGTGGTAGTGGTGTTGGCATTAGTGGAGAGCTACACACGCAACGTATCAGGGCACACGAACAGCGCCAGTCCCTGCAATTGGACCTGCCGCCACTGGCCACCATTATGTTAAAAATTAACGGTCCCGTTGACGGGAAACGCGGAGAATAGATGTCAATGGTTCGGTCAGACGATGATAAGCCCGTAAATCACCAGTCCGGTCATATGGAGTTAATGAACCTGTTGCCCCTTGGTATGGATTCAGATGCCATCCTGGCTGACACTATTCATTATCACAGCCGCATGTTGGGAAGACGCACGCTCTACAAGCAGGAGCACTTTCTCTACAAGGCATTGGTGCATGCTACCCGCGACCGCCTGATGGAACGGTGGATTGAGACCAGTAACAAGCTGGAATTAAGTCATGGCAAGCGTGCTTGTTACCTGTCGTTGGAGTTTCTGATGGGCCGCTTGCTGCGCAACGCCTTGTTGAACCTTGATATTACCAATGAAACCCGTGAAGCATTGGACCGGCTGGGTATCCAGTTGGAAGATATTCATCAACAGGAACACGATGCCGGCTTGGGTAACGGTGGTCTTGGCAGGTTGGCAGCCTGTTTTCTGGATAGTTGCGCAACGCTGGGTCTGCCGGTAACCGGCTACGGCATTCGTTATGAGTTTGGTATGTTTCGTCAGCGGCTGGAAAACGGCAGGCAGATGGAAGAACCTGATTCCTGGTTGAGGGAAGGCTACCCTTGGGAAATAGAACGCATTGAACGCGCCCGGATAATCAAGTTTGGTGGTCGTGTTACACGGATTAAAGACTCTCTGGGTAATCTTCATATCGATTGGGTTGATACCCACGATGTGCTGGCTGTTCCCTATGATTTACCGATTCCCGGTTATAAAAATGATGTTGTTAATACCTTGCGGCTATGGTCAGCGGCAGCAACGGATGAATTTGATCTTGAGGAGTTCAACGCCGGTAGTTATACCGACGCGGTGGCGGCCAAGAATGAAGCGGAAAACATCACGATGGTGTTGTATCCAAATGCAGAAACCGAAAATGGTCGTGAATTACGCTTACGTCAGCAATATTTTCTGGCTTCTGCAAGTTTGCAGGATATTTTGCATGATTGGGTCAGGCTCAATGGGACTGATTTCAAGTGTTTTTCCGATAAGCATTGCTTTCAGCTCAACGATACACACCCAGCCATTGCGGTACCGGAGTTAATGCGTCTGTTGATGGACCAGCACGGCTTGGGCTGGGACGCCGCCTGGCAAATCACAACATCCACTATGGCTTATACCAACCATACCTTGCTACCGGAGGCTTTGGAGACATGGTCAGTGGCAATGTTTGAACACTTGTTGCCACGTGTTTTAGAGATTATTTTTGAGATCAATGCACGTTTCCTGTCTGAAGTAAGCCATCGCTGGCCCGGTGACCTGGATATTCTTCGGCGAATGTCGCTGATACAGGAGACACCTGAAAAAGTGATACGGATGGCTTATCTCGCCATCGTTGGCAGTTTTTCGGTCAATGGGGTTGCTGAATTGCACTCACGATTATTAAAACAGGGCTTGTTCAGTGATTTTGCCGCTTTGTGGCCGGAGAAGTTTAATAATAAGACCAATGGCGTAACACAAAGGCGCTGGCTGGCTGGCTGTAATCCCGATCTGGCCAGCTTGATCAGTGGTCATATTGGTTCTGAATGGGTCACGAATCTGGATTTACTTGAAAAACTCAGACCATTGGCCGACGACCGTGTATTCCAGAATGAGTGGCGAGCAGTCAAGCAAGCCAACAAAGCACGCCTGGCTGCCAATATTGAAAGTAAAACCAGGCTTGTTGTTGACCCTGTCATGTTATTTGATGTTCAGGTTAAACGTATTCATGAATACAAGCGTCAGTTATTGAACGTTTTGCATGCAGTACATTTGTATGACCGAATACAACGTGGTGATGGTGATCAGTTACCACCCCGCGTGATCATCATTGGTGGGAAATCTGCGCCGGGTTATGAGATGGCGAAGAACGTCATCAAACTTATCAATAATGTGGCTGCAGTTATCAACACGGATCCAGCCATGAATGGGCGCTTACAACTGGTTTTTTACCCCGATTACAACGTTTCGGGGATGGAACTGATTTGCCCTGCAGCAGATTTGTCGGAACAGATATCAACCGCCGGTAAAGAAGCTTCGGGTACGGGTAATATGAAATTCATGATGAATGGCGCGGTTACCATCGGCACACTGGATGGTGCGAATGTTGAAATTCTGGAGGCTGTGGGTGAAGAAAACTTTTTTCTGTTTGGCCTGACAGTTGATGAGATTCCCGCCTTGCAGGAAGTTTATGACCCGCAGGCCATTATTGATGCGGACAAAGATTTCAGACGTGTGATGCGCTTGCTGGACAACGGGCACTTTAATCGCTTTGAACCCGCCGTATTGAATGATGTGATTGCTGCCATTCGGGACCCACAGGACCCATGGATGACTGCTGCAGATTTCCGTAGCTTTATTGATACACAAGAAGCTGTGGGCAATGCTTATCAGGACCAGCAGGGCTGGACCCGTATGAGCATTCTCAACGTTGCGGCATCAGGACGGTTTTCTACCGACCGCACCATGCGTGAATACAATCAGGATATCTGGCAGCTCGAATTGGTTTCAACCGAGGCGCCATGATCCAGTCTGGAAGACCGGGTTGTTTGGGCAGTCACTGGGACGGAGAAGGCGTTAATTTTGCTCTGTATTCATCAACTGCCGAGGTGGTTGAGCTTTGTCTTTTTGACACAAATGCGCGGGAAACGCAACGCTACCGTTTACCGGACCAGCAAGATGATGTCTGGCATGGTTATCTACCGGGTTGTGAGCCTGGCCAACGCTATGGTTATCGCATCCATGGACCATGGGCCCCTGCAGAAGGGTTGAGGCATAACCCCGGTAAGCTTTTGATTGATCCTTATGCCCGTGCGCTGGATGGTGCTTTTCAGTGGGCCGGGGCTGTGTTCGATTTTGACCTTTCAACGCTCAACGGTGCAGGTCCTTTACAAGCAAACCTGACCGATAGTGCGGCTTTTGTTCCCAAGTGCATTGTGACCGGGGCAGCACCTGCTCTAAAACCCAAACATCCACGTATTCCATGGGCGGAAACCGTTATCTATGAGGCTAGTGTCCGTGGTTACACTATGTGTCACCCAGATATTCCGGAACATGAACGTGGTAAGTTCCGAGGGCTGAGCAACAAAAAAATTCTTGAGTACCTACGCTCGCTCGGTATCACCTCACTGGAATTAATGCCGGTACACGCCTTTATCGACGAAGCCTTTCTTGTTGGCCGTGGGCTGAGGAATTACTGGGGTTATAACAGTATCAATTTTTTTACACCCGCTTCACGTTATGCCGATCAGGAGGCAGGCAGTGAGTTTCGGGAAATGGTAGATGCCATCCATGATGCCGGTATCGAAGTCATTCTGGATGTGGTCTACAACCATACCGGCGAGGGTAATGGGCAAGGTCCATCAGTGAGTTTCAAGGGGATTGATAACCTTGCGTACTATCGTACCGAGCCCGGCAACCCCGCTTGCTACATCAATGACAGCGGCTGTGGTAACACGCTGAATGCTGACCACCCCCAGGTACAGTCGCTGGTGCTGGACAGTCTTGTTTATTGGCACAAAGAAATGGCCGTGGACGGTTTCCGGTTTGACCTTGCACCGATTCTTGGCAGAGCCGCACAAGGTTTTGATCCGTCACACAGTCTTTTGAAACAAATTAATGACCAGACGGAATTAGCGACGGCGAAACTGATCGCAGAACCCTGGGATCCGGGGCCAAACGGTTATCACCTGGGACAGTTTCCATCACGTTGGGCCGAATGGAATGATCGTTACCGAGACAAGGTTCGACGGTTCTGGCGGGGTGACCCAGATCAACTGAGTGACCTGGCGAAGCGTTTGCATGGCTCATCCGATCTGTTTGAGGCAAGCGGACGGTCGCCGCAGGCCAGTATCAATTTTATCACCAGCCACGACGGCTTCACACTCAACGACCTGGTCAGTTATGGAACGCGTCACAATGAGGCCAATGGTGAAGACAACCACGATGGCCATTCGCATAATTTTAGCTACAATTGCGGTGTTGAGGGTGAAACAAAAGATAAGGTAATTAATAATCTGCGCCGCCAGCAACGGCTGAGCATGATGGCCACCCTACTACTGTCGAAAGGTACGCCAATGCTGTTGGCTGGCGATGAATTTGGCAATTCTCAGCAGGGTAACAATAATGCCTATGCGCAGGACAATGAGCTTGGCTGGCTGAATTGGAAAGGTCTGTATTCCGACCCGGACTTTTTTCACCAGGTAAAGGCCTTGCTTTGCTTGCGCCGAGCGTTACCGCATTTGCTTAAAGTGAATTACCTGCACGGGTGTACGCAAAATGATACTGGTTGGCATGATATTGAATGGCTTAACCCAACCGGAAAGCGTATGGAGTTACATCAATGGCACCATGATAGTGCCTTGACATTGTTGTTATTCGATACGGACAAGCGGCTTACCGACGATCATATCGCCCGTTCAGGTGCCGTTGCCATCATGTGTAATGCGACCGATGTTCCACTGAATTTCAACCTGCCTGCATTGACTCAGGAGGGGGCATGGGGGTTGGT
>JAJFLA010000038.1 GCA_021772935.1 Gammaproteobacteria bacterium | reverse complement strand
GGCAAATGGCTTAATCGTACGGCTGTGGCTTTGAAATCTTCGCTATATTTATACGTCGTTCTGGGGCCTGGTTTTGGCATTTTTAGACACTCCTGATTGTTAGGTCAGGGTGTCCACTAAAGCGTAGGAACTACGGAACGTGCTTAAACGTTTTGTTAGGCATTCGCTGCACATTACTACTTGAGCGTCCCATTTGCTTTACATTTGTAAGCAAACCAAATAGCGAAGACGCTTAGCACAACGAAAACTACTTCCGTCGCGATATGGCCCATGCTCATGACCTTCGCTACATCGGCGAGAACAAATGCGCGATACAAGGCCATAAGGAAAAAAGGTAGCGATACCAGGTAGAGGGACAATGCCCAAGCACTTCGTAAGAACAAGGCAATTGCACCAAGCAACCTCGCCACTGCCGCGACAATTCCAACGGCAATAGCCCAAAGTGGAATATTGGCAATGTACTCCGCGTATACATCCCTGTTTGCGGCTGTCTCGGCCGTTAGCGCAAACTCCTGCGGAGTTTCCAGGAAATAGGCAATATAAATGGACGCTCCTCCCATACCCCACAGCAGCAGTATGCTGGCTATGACCCAGAAGGTGACCGAGGGTGCCGATTCGGGTTTCATTGAAATTCTCCGGGAGTGGGTGCGTCTACGGCTTGCATGCTTAACGTCTGAGTTGAGCGGTGCCAGCGTAGCAGGCGTCCGTGTTTAATGCCTTGTATGGCACCTTTGGTGGCAATGCCTTTCCTATTAGCAAGACTGCCAAAGGAATAGGCAGAAGAATATTGATCCAGCCCATCATCACACCAGGCCATAACTCCACCATGCGGGACAGATCGATGAACATTGAACCGTAAATGATGAGAAAACCAGTGAATACTGCTACCCATGCAAATAACCAAATCTTATGTGGCCGCAATTTGCTCAGCACAAAGGCGGCGGGAATAGAAAAGACTGTGGCAATGATAAGATCGACAATCGTAACACCAACTACGAGCTGCCCTCCCCGAAGCCCCAAGTCTCCCAGCAGCGCCATTGGGGGGGCGTAATTAATGACAAACGAAAACACCTTCCGCAAAAAATATATTTGAACAACACCGATAAGGCACGCAAAGCCCAGGGAAATTAGTAGTGTCCTTGTTTGCACTATGCTCAATATAGTTAGCCTAACGTTTTAGTCAAGCGGCGCAGCGGGGGGCGTTCCGGTGGAGCCAGCTTGCTGGCGGAACCAACTTTAACGATTTGTTATGTGCGCCGTGTGACATTACTTAATGAAATAGCCAACAACCTTCCATTTTCCATCGTCAGACTTTGTCACTGTGACTGTTTCAACGGCTTTTGCCTTTTCCTCAAAAGACGACTTAAAGGTAGCCACAACGTATTCGCCATCTGGAGCTCCAGGTAGCGACGACGTATATTCAGCTTTTTCCATAGAACGACTTAAATTGGCTCCCAATGGTTGACGAACTTTTCCAAGCATTTTGTCCCATTCGGTTTGTGCAACATTTGTTTTGAATAAGACGGCCGACTCGACCCAGCTTTCCTCATATGCGCCCCTATCCACAATTGTCAACCATTGCTCAGCAGAATGCGCACCTTCCTTCCCAGCTTCTGAACTTGAGGCATTACAACTAAAAAACATCAGACACACGACGATAATTGATAAAACTCGCATCTTCATTTCTCCTTTTTTAGCATATAACGTTTGAGTTAAGCGGCGCAAAAGGGCGCAGCCTTTTTGGGTCCGGTGGAGGCGCGCAGCGCCGTAACGTACTTAAACGTTATGTTATGTGACCGGCTGATTGGAAATGGAAAACTAAAGTTCAACAATTGTATTAAATCCGCCAAATATCATTCGCTTTCCGTCAAAGGGCATCTTACTTAAATCCCAACCTTGCAATCGAGGATCATTCATCGCAGCTTTATTTCCAACATCCCGGGCTTCTCGAGATGGCCAAATAATCCACGAAAAAACAACTTCCTCTCCTTCCTCACACTTAACAGCCATGGGCAAAGAAGTAATCTCACCGTCAGGCACATCATCTGCCCAATTTTCTACGACAGACAAAGCACCATGGGCTTTGAATACAACGGCTGACTCTTCCGCAAGCTGTATGTACTCCGGCTTGTTCTTCCTCGGAACAGCCAGCACGTATCCATCGACATATGGCATAGGTTTGTCTCCTTCATTTTGTTTCATAGTGGCACCAATGCGTCAATTTATTAATTGGCACATAACGTTTTAGTTAAGCGGCGTTGCGGAGCAACGTACTTAAACGCTTTGTTATCTTTCACTCGTAATGTGTCCACATACGCAAAACCTTTACCACATGCTCTTCAGCTAGGACTTGGTATACCAACCGATGTTGAATATTGATTCTTCTAGAGTATGCGCCCTCCAAATCTCCGATCAGTTTTTCAAATTGTGGTGGATTCTGAAATGGGTCTTGCTCAAGAAGTGATATGAGCTCTTTCGTTTTTTTCTTAAGATTGCTTTTAGCGATTTTCTTCGCATCTTTCTGAGCATGCCTGGTATAGACAGCTCTCCAACTCACCAATCAAGCTCCGCTCCACATTCCTCAACGGTAGTGTCCATCCCTTCTCGGATGGACTCCCTCATACCTGGAATAGTTAAAAGATACATTGTTTCCTGTACCGACGCCCAATCGTTCTCCGATACCAAGACGGCGCTGTTACGCTTGCCTGTGATTCGAATAGGAATGTGCGACTCGGCCGCTTCATCAATGAGGCGGTAAAGTTTTGCTCGTGCTTCGCTAGCAGTTAAAGTACTCATTTGATTAGCGTACGTTAAATCGTACGTGTTGTCCAGTAAAGATAACGTCTTAGTTAACCGGCGCGCCCACGGACGTTTCCGCGGAATCGCGCCACGGCACTTTCCCGCGTCCGGTTGAATGATTTGTTATATACCGTCCTATTCACCTACCGAATGCTCCAGGACCTCGGACACCCATTGATTTATGCTTTTGTCTTCAGCTGTAGCCTTGTTTGCGATCTTACTATGCAAATTGGGTGGAATTCGGAGGTTAAATTTACCGGAATATGCTTTTGTGGGGTATATTCCCTTTTCTTCACAGACCTCTAGAAAAACAGCCAATGAAGCCTTGAATTCACACCTGAGAATCGTTGGGTTCTTACCATAAAAATCTGCGCTTCCATTTAACCCCAGAATTTCTCCCCGAAATTCATCAAGCTCAGAATCATATTCAATTTTTGCCTTGTAACCATCGACTTCCATAATATTCATGGTGTCACCTCATATTGCTCTAACCACTTCCGGATACTGGAAATTGCTCCTTTTACTGTGTTGGGCGAGGGGTGAGGCCTATGAAATACCCGAACCTCACCAAAAAGCACTACCGCAACCCTGGAACCTGCTCTTTCAGATATATCCGCTCCCAACACTTTGAACAAGGACTCAATATCCTTCCACGGAATATTGCCGCTAGTTGGCCGATTGAAAATCTGTTCTAGCGTTCTCTGATGCTTTCGCTTCATGTGATAATAGTACCACTATTTAGTACCACACACAATCTGAGGTATATAACGTCGCCATAAGCGGCGTGGGAAAGCGCCAGCTTTACCACGTCCGGTGGAAGCGCGCAGCGCTGGAACGTACTTGATGGCCTTGTATGGTTGCATCACTTGTCGTCTTCGCCCACGTAGTATATTTGCCCAGCTGCCTCAGTTGGACCCTCCTTCGCCTTCTTGCGACGTAATTTCTTTTGTAGCTTAGTCAATTTCTCTTCGAGGCTCCGAACTTCGAAAATATTGGTACTTGTTCGAGCAGTTTTTACAGGAGGACTTGTGCTTTTAAGTCCTTCACGAATTAAATCTATCTGCCAGTGGGGCTCCCTTAGTACCTCTAGCTCCTCATATACGTTTGCGCTAATTTCATAAGAGCCACAACTCGGACATGCAACAAGCATCCTGCCTCCGCTCCAGCTCGGAGGCTGTATGTTCGCCGTATTACGGCAAATGGGGCACATATTTATTGTGACTTCCTAAGGACACATAACGTCTGAATTAACCGGCGCCAGCATCGCTGGCGTCCGAGTTTAATGATTTGTTAAGTGCCGCATGCTCCAACCTTTCAGCCAACCAAACTTTGATTATGGACTGTCTGGTTACCCCAACACGTTTAGCTTCCCTGTCCAACCGGTCAACCATCCACGTAGGGAAATCAACATTAACCCTCTTTTGTTCCTGTAGCGGGCGCCGTGCCTTGGTCATATCTAAAGCATCTGTGATGTCTTTACCTTCATCGAATTTACGTTCAAAAGTCTTAGCTTTCATATAATGTCACCTCTTCGTCTCGCGACCGTCGCACCGAGATCAATCTGATTTTTCCATTACGGTACGTGATTACAGCCGACCAGTGTTTTCGCTCGATCATACCGATTGTGAGAAACCTGAGTTCATCTAAAGTTTTCGCTGGAATCTCCAGCAAGTTTGAATCGTTCCAAAGAGCCTGAGCCTCAATGAAATCTATACCGTGTTTTTGAAAGTTGGTCTTACTCTTTAAATCATCGAACTCAAACATAGTATAATAACTATACCATTATTAACTTATTTGCAAAAGTTTCTGAGGCACTTAACGTTTTAGTTAAACGGCGCCGTTAGGCGTCCGGTGGAGCCAGCTTGCTGGCGGAACGTATTTGAACGCTTTGTATGTGTGAACTGTCGTTTGCTTTCATGACTGATCACCCATGAACTGACTCTTCACTTGTTCTAATGTTTCGTCTAGAGTTTTGTCTAGTTCGGGCAAACACACTATTCTCGAGGCTCTCCACTTCTTAAAATCCCAAGCGTTAACTGTCCACATCTCATCTTCTGGTTCCACCCATATTTGAAATTGGGTACTTAGTTTGTCGCAAACTGCGAAAGACCTAACTTCCCCATAACGATACCGGGTACAAACCGGCCACCCACTACGATCGCCAAATGCCTTGATGATTCGGTCGACTGATTCAGGGAATCTACTCATTACACATAACGTTTTAGTTAAGCGGCGCAGCGTTGCTACGTCCGGTGAAGCCAGCTTGCTGGCGGAACGTACTTAAACGGCTTGTTATGTGTTTTTTCCACTCTTCCGTTTCGACTTTTTCTTTGGTTTGGGCTTAGGTAGCTCTTTTTCCGTTAGTCTTACCAGGCTGCTAATCCAATCTTTATCTTCAAGTTGCTCCTCAATGAGAAAAGACGGTTTAGCTCCTGGATAAGGTGGCGCTTTAACAACATTGCCAATAAATGATCTTCCTGCTTTTGTCGGTTTTACGAATAGTTGGTTATCGCAAACAAGCGCGACCACCTTACCTTCACAATAAAGTGCATATTCTCCAAACATTTTTCTGTAGGTAATTGCACCAGCATTTTCCATTTGATCAACTACGAACTCGACAAAGTCTAGATCAGATGCCATTTATCCACTCCGCTGCGTATTACACATAACGTCTTAGTTAAGCGGCCCAGAAAGGCGCAGCCTTTTTGGGTCCGGTGGAGGCACGTAGTGCCGTAACGAACTTGAACGATTTGTTATCTTGCATCCCAAACTCCTGCCGCATCAGTGATTTGTACAGCAAAAATCACTGCCATCAAAATCTGCCCAACGTAGGACGTTAGTTGTTTGAGTAACCGCTCACGCCCCTCTGAAAACCGGCTTACGGAGTTGGAGTAGAGAAGCAAAAGGATAGATACCAGAGCGACCCAGCCCATAATGCTACTAATTCCGACATTGGTCGTAGCGTGAATAATGCTATACACCGCAAAGAGCACCAAACTAGTTTTCAACAGGCCATCATGGTTGCCTGGTGATCGTGTTTTTTTGTCTTTTGATTGCACTTCCAGATTCCCCCTATGACAAGATAACTACAATTAGGTGGAAAAAGTGCAGTAAATAGCTTTTTCTTTGGTTTTTTTCATATTAGTATTTATATGTTTTTGATTAATGTATTTATTTGTTGAATTGTTGCTGGTCGTTAACCGCACAAATTCTTGTTAAGTCGACAAATCCTTACTTAACTGCACCGAAATGACCTATCCCATAGTTTGCGCTTTTGACTTAACTTGTCAAATGTGAAACCAGATGCCTCACAGCCCCGTCTATTAGATCAAATGCGGAATGTCATTCGTTTGCATCAATATAGTAGGGCTACGGAGCGCTCATATACTCAGTGGGTCAGGCGATTTATTCTTTTCCATGAAAAAAGACACCCTAAGCATATGGGCAAAAAGGAGGTTGAGGCCTTTCTTACCTACCTGGCTGTAAAACGTAGCGTTGCACCATCCACCCAGAACCAAGCACTTGCCGCGATTTTGTTTCTCTATTTGAAAGTGTTGGAAATCGAGCTGCCCTGGCTGGAAGATGTTGTACGGGCCAAGCCAAAACGACGCATACCTGTAGTTTTAAGTGTGAGTGAAATCACAAAGTTGTTGGATAATTGCAGAAGCGCACATCACCTCGCTGTGAGCATGCTTTATGGTTCAGGTTTGAGGTTGCTTGAATGCACGCGCTTACGCATAGGTGATCTGGACTTTTCGCGTGGCACCGTAAGGATTCATGCCGGCAAAGGAGGCAAAGACCGTATTACAGTATTGTCTGACAAACTGGAACCAGCTTTGAAATCCCAAATTGCGTTTATTCGCAGACTCCATGAGCAGGATCTCACCAAAGGCTTTGGTGCAGCAAAATTACCGTAATCACTTGCAAAAAAACTAGGCACTTCAAGCAAGCGCTTGTATTGGCAATACCTTTTTCCTGCGGTATCCATTGAATCAGATCCACGCGACGAAAGGTTTAATTACCGCTGGCATGTCCACCCAAGCACTGTGCGAAAAGCGGTAACTCAGGCTTCAATATTGGCTGACATCAATAAGCGTGTCACCTGCCACACCCTACGTCACTCTTTTGCAACACACTTACTGGAGTCAGGTACCGACATTCGAACGATTCAACAGTTACTCGGCCACAAAGATGTCAAAACAACGATGATCTATACACATGTTGTGGAACGCGGAGCGCTTGGTGCGCGTTCACCACTAGATTTTTCTTAACGACCTGCGCTCCAAAGCACCCTCAACCAGTGAATAAACAGCGGGTACGACCACCAGTGAAAGCAGGGTGGAGCTGAGCATACCGCCGATGACGGCTACTGCCATCGGGGCGTTGCTGTCGGAGCCCGCACCGGCGCCGAATGCTGCCGGTAACATAGCCAGGATGATGGTTAGAGAGGTCATCAGGATGGGGCGTAGACGTATCGGGCAGGCCTCCTTCAAGGATTGCTCGATACTTTTGCCGTCCTCACGGCGCTGGTTGGTCAGGTCTACCAGCAGGATGGAGTTTTTGGCGACCAGGCCCATCAGAAGCACAAGGCCGATCATTGAAAACATATTCAGCGTGTGGCCGGTGGCCCAAATTGCGACCACACCACCAATAATGGCGAGTGGTTGTGCCACCATAATAATGAAGGGCTGGATGAATGAGTTGAACTGGCTCGCCAGAACCATGTAGACCAGGATGATGGCAACAACGAAGGCAAACAACAGGTAGAAGGCTGTTTTGCCAAACTCTTCTGCACGGCCGGACATGTTGACTTCGTAGCCCAGCGGTAACAGGTCTGCGGTCGCCGTATTAACCATGGCAACGGCCTCACCCAACGAAACCGTTGGTGTACTGAAAAAGTTCGCAGCATATTGAAGGTCGTGACGCGAAATGACCGCAGCGCCCAGTTTCGGTTCGAGTCTCACCAGGTTGGCGAGGCTTACCATCTCGCCGTCGGATGAGCGCAAATGGATTTTGGAAATATCATCTGCGTAATCAAATTGACCCTGCCCCGCTTTCAGACGAATGTCATAGCGCTCACCATCACCCGGGTCGTCATTAAAGCGTGCAATATCCAGACCGCCAGCTAACACGTTAATGGCCAGTGCGATATCTTCGGATGACAATCCCAGGCTGCGGACCAGATAACGTTTAAGTGTTGTTTCGAGTTGCGGCAGGTCAAGCTGGAGTTCCATATCCAGGTTACCGATTCCTGCTTGTCCAGCAAGTCGTTGCTGGACCACTGCCGACAGGCGAGCGACTTCATTGAGGTCCGGTCCGCTGAGAATAAAATGCAAGGGCTCTCCACGCTGGCCACCGACCATCGGCATTGGCGAAGGAAATGCCTGCACACCAGCAATGTCTGCCAGTTCCACACGTAGTTGCTGGACCATATCCACCTGGGCAATATCACGCTCTTCCCAGGGCACCATCCGGACCAGAAAACTACCCTTGCTGACCTGCCGGGACTGGTCGGCGCCGATGGTTACAAAATACCCGGCAATGTCTTTGTGTTGTTCAAGCACGGCTTCGATGAGCTTGAGTTTTTCTTCCGTATAGCTTATCGACGAGCCCAATGGTGTTTTAACACTGATCATGAAACGACCTTCATCCTGCACCGGCATAAAGCCTGAGCCGGTGTGGGCGAAGAAATAACCACTGGAAAGTACGACCGCAAGTGTGATCCAGGCAACCAGGCGGCGATGACTCAGTGCCATATCCAGCAAGTGGCAGTAGGCTGTATCCATGGCATGAAAGCCACGGTCGATCAGGTGATAAAGTTTTCCATGTTTCTTTTCGACTTTGAGGAAGCGTGAGCACAACATGGGCGTTAACGTGAGGGACACAAACAGGGACGCAAGAACACCAAAGGTCACAACGACGGCAAAAGCTTCAAAAAACCGGCCGATAATGCCTTGCATGAAGATAACAGGAGCAAAAATAGCGACCAGGGTCAGGGTTGCCGCCATCACCGCAAATACGACCTGACGGGTCCCATGCGTGGCAGCGTCCACCCGGTTCGAGCCATGCTCCTCGGCGTGCCGGTAGATATTTTCCAGTACCACGATAGCATCATCCACGACCACACCGATCAGTAACAACAGACCTAACATGGTCATGGTGTTGAAGGTATAACCAAGGAAATACATGACAGCGATTGCGCCCAGAAGTGACACGGGTATGGCCACTGCGATAATGATGGTTGATCGGATGTTTTTCAGAAACAGCAACACCACCAGCGCGGTCAGCAGTGTGCCGGATAGCAGGTGTTCTTCCAGTGAGTCAATAATTCCCTGTGTCAGCGCACCGTCATTGTGCGCTTGCTGCAACTTAATTCCAGGTGGCAGGTTGGGGATTAGCTCTTCATCCATCCTGCGTGTGATTTCATCTACCATCGCCACGGTGTTGGCGTTTTGTACTTTGACGATACCGATACCCACGGTGGGTTCACCATTAAACCGTGCCAGTTGACGAAAGTCGGCCAGACCATCCTCTATTTGTGCGAAGTCCCCCAGGCGCTGTGCCGCGCCACCGGTATAGCTGACGATCAGTTCACCGAGCTCTTCAGGGCTGTGGTACTCAAGGTCCAGTTCAAGCAACTCTTCCCTGCCCCGATTGATCAGGAAGCCGCCGGGTAAGCGCAGGTGTTCGCGATTAAACATGTGCACGACGTCGGGCACGGTAATACCTAACTGCTTCATCCGCACGGGATCAAGATTGACACGGATGGTGCGTCGTTGCTCTCCACCCAGCCGGATTTCACCCACACCATCGATGGTCTCGAGACGCTTTTTGATGACGTTACGGGCATATTGGTTAAGCTGTTGTAAGGTCCGGTCACCGGTCAATACAAGCCACATGACCGGCAGCGCACCAAACTCGATCTTCGCCACCACCGGCGGCTCAGCCTCATTCGGCAGGTTTCGCAATACCCGGTTCACTCTTGACTGGACTTCGTTGAAGGCCACGTTAACGTCTTTATCCATGTTGAAACGGATGTTGATGACCGAAATACCGGGTGATGAGTTGGATTCGATATGGTCGATACCCGGCGTGGAGTTGACCGAAGACTCGATCAGGTTGGTAATGCTTGAGTCGACAATCTCTGGTGTCGCGCCGGCCAAAATGGTTGTCACAGAAATCATCGGAAACTCGACCGTCGGGTAGCGATCAACACCGATATCCTTGTAGCTGATGATACCGAACAACACCAGCACCGCTGATAACATATAGGCGAAAACATGCCGCCGGATGGAAATATCAGATAGATTCATCAGTCTTTCGCCGGCATTCCAACAGAGTCAACAATTTTGACCATTGCGCCGTCTGTCAGAAATGCAGCACCATCGGTTGCGACGGTTTCTTCGCCATCGAGCCCTGCCAGAATTTGCACTAGACCACCTTCGTGATGGCCTGTTGTTACATTCCGGGCCTCCGCTTTATCGCCGTTGATGACATATACCGTTTCTCCTGCCGGTCTGCGAACGATGCTGATATTTGGCACCATGACCGCGTTTTTGCGGGTTTCAACCAATACACGCCCCGACAAGGTTGCACCGGGTCGCAGAGGACCGGTGTCTTGCAAATCGACAATGGTCATCACAGCACGGCTGCCGTCCCCAACAGTGGGTTGTAAGCGCGTAACCTCACCCTCGAAAAATGCGTCTGGCGTGAGAGGGCTTTTTATGATGGCAGCTTGGCCGAGACGGATTTGCAGTGCAATGGCCTCAGGAAACGGTAGCCATGCCTGTAGTTGCTCGGGGCGAGTGATTTCGAACAGGGCTTGACCGCGAGTTACAAAGTCACCGGTGGTGATAAGGCGTCGTTGGATTAGACCTGATACGGGTGCATTGATTCGGGATTTGGCCAATGAGTCTTTGATTATGGCAAGCTGGGCTTCGGCAGCTTTGTAGTCAGCGCTGTACGCTTCCAGTTGTTCTCGTGCATCATCGAGTTGAGCCTGGGAGGCCAGCTTATTGGAAGAGAGTTTTTCAAACCGATCGACCCTGCGCTTACCATTGGCAATGTGTACTTCGAGACGCTCCAGCCCAGCTTGTGCCGCCTTTTGTTGCAACAACAATCCGGTAGTGTCGGTGGTTGCCAGCAGCTGCCCTTCCTTGATGGTGTCACCGGTGTCCGCGGCTACCATGGTGATGCGGCCTTCGATTTCTGCAGCCAGTGTTGGTGCAGACAGGCTGTGTACCTGGCCGACAGATTCCAACCATATTGGCAGGTCGGTGATTTCCACCGTTTGAGTGGAGATCAGCACAGCGTCGGTTCGTGTAGTGTCACCACCACCTGCCGGCTCTTGCTTGCCACATGCACTGAGCATGAGCGTCAGCAGTAGCATGACGGGAATGATGATTGGCGATCTTCTCATGACGGCTCCTTGAGCATGCCGTTGAATAAAATGTCCATGACGCCCTTGCTATAGCTGCCAGCATCATCAGGAAAATGGGCTTCAGGTATATGTTGCATGGTTGGGGTGGCCTGGAAAAAAAACATGTTTGCCGCCACGATCATAAAAGCAGCTAGCATTGGATCAACATCGGCCCGGAACTCATTTTCCTGCTGGCCCTGGTGAACCATGGCCACCAGTCGGGTAAACACTTCACCCACAACAAGCTTGGCTATTTCTTGTCCGGTTTGGGAGCCTCCGGATAACGACTCGCGTAAGATCAATTGAGTACTGCGCTTGTGTGCAAGGATGTTGTCGAGTTGGCCTGCAGAAAAGCCCGACAAGCGCTGCGTAAACGTACCGGGCTGATCCTCCAGCTCGTCAAGTAAATCTGTGGAGCGCTGGACCGCTGTTTTCATGACCGACAGGTAAAGATCACTCTTGTTTTTAAAGTGGTGATAAATGTTGGGTTTGCTGGTATTGGCAAGCTTGGCAATGCCGCTCATGGAGACGGCATCAAAGCCGTTTTCTGCAAACAAGACCTCGGCAGCTTCCAGTATGGCCTGTTCACTGCTGCTGTAGCCTGGTGTGTTTTTGGGCAGGGGTTGCATGTTCACTCACTTTCCACTCATGGGCTGACCGACCGGTCGGTTAGTATAGGCTCATCTAGAACACCAAACAAGAAAACCTCGGCTCACCCGTCCCCATAAGGTAAAATTTCACACTTGTTGTATGAAACTACTGTGTATAAAAAGCGTCTATTGCGGACGATGAAAGTAAACCACACAGATCACGGTCATTACCGCTTATGAAAAACATGAAATTGAAATGGCTGCTTAGCCTGCTATTGATGCTGCCATTGTCGGCGACGGCTTTGGAGTTTGAAGATATCAGGGAGTTCGGCGAGGTCTTTGAGATCTCAGCACAAGCCAACAGCCGTGAACGAATCGATGTCAGTTGGCAGATTGCCAGTGACTATTACCTGTATAACAACAGGTTTCTGACGTTTAAGACAGAAACTCAGGGTGTAATTCTTGGTGCACCCCAAATACCGCAAGGTGAGCGTAAGTTTGATGAATTATTGGGTGAAGAGGTCATCAAGTATCACGATCGTTTAACCGTCGGCCTGCCATTGGAATCCATTCCTGCCGATGTTGATCAGGTCACCCTGAAAGTACGTTCGCAGGGCTGTTTGGAAAATGTGTTGTGTTATCCACCAACTGACCAGTTATTGGTTGTTACTTTACCAACTGCAGCACCGTCGGCGCAGCCGGCAGAATCATTAACAAGCATATTCAACTCGGCGCAGACGGGCTTGGGCCAGGGTACGGTCAACAACGAGCCAGCATTGCAAGCGGATGAAGCCTTCATCTATGAAGCCATCGGACTTTCGTCTGAAACCATCCTTGTGCGTTTTACCGCGCAGCCCGGTTATTACCTGTTTCGAGACAAGTTTGCTTTCAGAGTAGTGGGTGACAATGGTTTTGAAGTACGTGAAACAGTGTTGCCAAAAGGTACCATCAAGGATGACCCAGAGTTTGGTCCCGTAGAGGTTTATTATGGGCAGATCGAAGTGCCCGTACGTGTTAACCGGCCAGCCGGTCAGGAGCAAAGCATCACCCTGGAGGCAGACTATCAGGGTTGCCGCGATGGTGATATTTGTTATCCACCACAAACCTCAAGTGTAGATTTGTTAATGTCAGCATCGGCAGAGCCCATCGCCAAGGCCAGCCCTGCAACCAGCAAGCCATCTGAGCCACCTGCCCGGGCTGGCTTATCAACAGGTTCCCAATCCGTCCCGGCCTCAGAGCAAGACATGCTGGCGCAGATGTTACTGAATAACCCCCTGGGC
Source organism: Gammaproteobacteria bacterium (assembly GCA_021772935.1). Classification (GTDB taxonomy): domain Bacteria; phylum Pseudomonadota; class Gammaproteobacteria; order Xanthomonadales; family SZUA-36; genus SZUA-36. Next base: position 111,286 of record JAJFLA010000038.1, on the reverse strand, counting down.
GCGTTGTTTGCTTTTTTTATCGCCGGGATTCTACTGGCATTTACACCGTGTGTGTTCCCGATGGTACCCATACTTTCAGGCATCATTGCAGGACAGGGTGATCGCATGACCACCTCCAGGGCGTTCTGGTTATCGCTGGTTTATGTGCTCGCCATGGCAGTGACATATACCGTCGCCGGTGTTTTGGCGGGACTGTTTGGCCAAAATTTGCAGGCCCTGTTCCAGAACCCATGGATTCTTGGTTTCTTCATCGCAATTTTCATCGCGCTGGCACTTTCCATGTTTGGGTTTTTTGAGCTGCAGTTGCCAGGCAGCCTGCAAACCAGGCTGACACAAGCGAGTAATCAGCGCCAGGGTGGAAGCCTCACCGGGGTTGCCGTAATGGGCTTTTTGTCTGCATTGATAGTGGGGCCGTGTGTGGCGCCACCGTTGGCCGCAGCACTGATCGTTATCGGTGCTTCCGGTAGTGCCCTGTTGGGTGGTGCGGCGCTGTTTGCATTGTCAATGGGCATGGGTGTGCCACTGATACTGTTTGGCGTATCGGCGGGTAAGCTGGTGCCAAAAGCAGGCCCGTGGATGGATTCGATCAAAGCGGTATTTGGCATTGGCATGCTGGCTTTGGCTATCTGGATGCTGGAACGTATCGTGCAGGGTCCAGTGATACTGTTGCTTTGGGGTGTGCTTGCGATAGCCTGCGCCGTATACCTTGGTGCGCTTGAGCAGGTTAAAGAAGGCGCGACAGGTTGGCGGAGACTGTGGAAGTCAATCGGCCTGGTGCTGTTGTTACTGGGTATTATCGAAATCATCGGTGCGGCATCGGGTGGAGATAACTGGCTGAAGCCACTCAAGAATATACACGCAGGTGGCCAACAAACTGTGGCAAAGCATGTCACGTTTCAAAAAGTTAAATCACTGGCAGACCTGGAAGCTGCAGTTGCCAGGGCCAACCAGACCGGCAAGCCGGCGATGTTGGATTTTTATGCAGACTGGTGTGTTGAATGCGTGCGCATGGAACGCAATACTTTTGGTGAAGCTGAAATTCAAACCTTGTTCGGACAGGTTCAGCCGCTGCAGGCCGATGTAACGCAGAACGATGAAACAGATCAGGCATTGATGAAGGCATACGGCATTATTGGTCCACCAGCCATTCTGTTTTTTGACCGTAACGGGCAAGAGTTACGCGGCCATCGTCTGGTTGGTTATTACAAACCCGACGAATTTGCCAAGCACCTGAGAAGCGTGTTGGAAACACCCTAGTGCGACGGTTAATAGTCATTCTGGTTGCTACAGCAGCAATGTTGGCAGGCTTCTATTTGTCTGCACGGCACTTTGCTGAGCCGCCACCGGGTGTTCAGCAGTTATCGAACAGCCCGCAGCTGGGCAGCCGACGCCCGGATTTCTACCTTGCAAGTAACAAGGGTGCGTTTGTAACGCCGGAGGACTTCTCCGGCAAGACCTTGCTGATCAACTTCTGGGCCACCTGGTGCGCGCCTTGCCGTCATGAAATGCCCATGCTGATGGACCTGCAAAGGGAGTATGGCCCGGACGGATTGCAAGTGGTCGGTATTGCGCTGGATGATGCGCAAAATGTCAGCAGTTTTGTACAAACATATGGCATTAGTTATCCGGTGTTGGTCGGTGATGCCGATGTTTTCGCAACCAGCAACGCATACGGAAATGTAGCGGGTGTGTTGCCATATAGCGTACTCGTAGATAAAGACGGCATCATCCGCTGGCAATATGCCGGTGAAATTCGTCACGAGAAAATTTCCAGACTGCTAGGCGAGCTACTTTAGACACTTAACTGCTGCTGTCTTTCCGGTGAAGGCCCAGCCTCTGTCGACACATCTAAAGAATTGGTCGCAGGGTGGAGATTCAGGTCGGTTGGGAACAGATGTGACCGCCTTCGTCAGGTCTGCGATAGAAACTGAGTAAAAGCGGACTTCAATAGCCAGCTTCGGTACCAGATTGATACTATCTATGATAGTCATCAGGTATCGATATTGCGGCGATCTTCTTCAATACGGTCGCGAACGGTAGACAAGTGTCTTTTTTTCGGGCAGACTTGGCGCCCCCTGACCAGGAATGCCCCTCCGTGATCAAAGTTCGTGTGTTTAATGGCCCTAATCTGAACCTTCTCGGTCAGCGAGAACCCGGGCAATATGGGCAACGCAGTCTTCAGGATATCATGCAGGAACTCGAACAGTTTGCGCTTGATTGCGGCCTGGAACTGGATCATATACAGACCAATTCCGAAGGGAAAATGGTTGATGCCATTCAACAAGCGGGGAAAGATGAGGTTAATTACATCATCATCAACCCTGCAGGCTATACCCATACCAGTGTGGCCATCCGTGATGCGCTTCTGGCCGTTGAAATACCCTTTGTAGAAGTCCATCTCTCCGCAGTGAGCTCACGTGAGCCTTTCAGGCAGATCACCTATTTCTCAGATATTGCAATGGGTGTGATCAGCGGCTTCCGTGGCGAAAGCTATTTACTGGCCTTACAAGCCATATTGAATCGAATTGAACCTTAAACCCGGAGCAGCAGCACGTGGATATCCGAAAGATTAAAAAACTCATTGAGCTGTTGGAAGAATCCAACCTGACAGAACTTGAAATCGTTGAGGGTGAGGAGTCTGTGCGCCTGATACGTGGCGGTCAGGCGCAAGCCATGCCCGTCGCTGCATTAGCGGCTATGCCTCAAGCCCCCGTTGCGGCAGCAATGACAGCCCCACAGGCGATAGACGAAGAAGATCAGATACCCGAAGGTGAGCCCGTACTTTCACCTATGGTAGGTACATTTTATGGGGCATCCGGGCCCGAAGCCCAACCATTTGTCAGCATGGGACAGTCGGTCGGGGTCGGTGACACTTTGTGTATTATTGAAGCGATGAAAATGTTCAACCAGATAGAGTCAGATGTGTCCGGCACTATCGTGGCGGTATTGGTTGAGAACGGTCAGCCGGTTGAGTATGACCAGCCGTTGTTCGTGATCCGATGAGGCTGGATAAACTAAGGGCTCGTTAACATGGCTGTACTTGAAAAACTTGTTATTGCCAATCGGGGTGAAATCGCACTGCGCATATTGCGTGCTTGCCATTCCATGGGAATCAAGACAGTTGCGGTGCACTCCACTGTCGACCGTAATCTGAAACATGTTGCTTTGGCGGATGAGGCCGTTTGTATTGGTCCTGCGGCTGGTACAGATAGTTATCTGAATATTCCTGCCATCATCGCTGCAACTGAAGTGACGGACGCGGTAGCAGTGCATCCCGGTTATGGGTTCCTGGCTGAAAATGCAGACTTTGCAGAGCGCGTCCAACAAAGTGGCTTTATTTTTATTGGGCCACGGCCGGAAACCATTCGCTTAATGGGAGACAAGGTTTCTGCTATCAAGGCGATGAAAGATGCGGGCGTACCCTGTGTGCCGGGTTCTGATGGCGCGTTGGGCAACGACATGGCAGAGAACCTTGCCATTGCCCGTCGTATCGGTTATCCCGTCATTATCAAGGCTGCAGCCGGCGGCGGCGGACGCGGGATGCGGGTAGTCTATACCGAAGCGCACTTGAGCAATGCACTGCAGATGACCCGGCAGGAAGCGCAGACCACGTTTGGTGATGGCACGGTTTATATGGAAAAATTCCTGGAAAACCCGCGTCACGTTGAAGTGCAGGTGATGGCTGATGAACATGGCAACGCGATTCACCTTGGAGAGCGTGATTGTTCAACCCAACGTCGCCACCAAAAAGTTATTGAAGAGGCTCCAGCACCCGGAATTACGCCACAACAACGCGCCGAAATTGGTGGTGTTTGTGTTCAAGCGTGTAAACGCATTGCTTATCGTGGTGCCGGTACGTTTGAGTTTTTGTATGACGGTGGTTGTTTCTATTTCATTGAAATGAACACACGTATTCAGGTCGAGCATCCGGTTAGCGAACTCATTACCGGGGTTGATCTGATCAAGGAACAGATTCGGGTAGCCGCTGGTGAGACACTCTCCTATACACAGGATGACATCGTCATACGTGGCCACGCGATAGAATGTCGTATTAACGCCGAAGACCCGGAAACATTCATGCCTTGTCCGGGCACGGTTGATGGTTTTCATGCACCCGGTGGACCGGGCATACGCGTGGATTCACATGTCTACGATAGTTATAAAGTACCACCCAATTACGATTCCATGATTGGCAAAGTGATCGCCCATGGTGAAGACAGAGAGATGGCCATCGCGCGGATGCGAATGGCGCTGGACGAAACGGTGTTAAACGGCATCAAGACCAATATCCCTCTACATAAATGGTTATTATTGGACCCAGGTTTTCTCAAAGGTGGTTTCAATATTCATTACCTCGAAAAGCGTCTCACAGACAGGGCCTCTGAATAGATATGGATCGGCAAGGCAGCGGTCTGACAAGTCTCAACTGGAGTTAGACAGCAATGGTCTGGTTGGAACTTAGCGTACGTGTGTCACGTCAAAATGCCCCGCTCGTTGAAAGCCTGCTACAAAACGAACCTGTGTTGGCCCTGACATTGACAGATGATGCGGATGATCCTGTACTTGAGCCTGGCGTGGGTGAAACACCCTTATGGCCATCGGTTTGTGTCACTGCATTGTTCGATGGAAACACATCGATTGAACCAATAACCAAACTGCTTGCGCTGGTGCCGGGTGTTGATCGACCGCAACAGGTGAGTTTTCGAAAACTTGAAGACCAGCAATGGGAGCGGGTCTGGCTGGACCGTTTCAAACCGATGCAGTTTGGGCGAGACATTTGGATTGTACCCGGCAACCAGGAGGTACCGTCAGAAGCGAAACACGTGCTCAAACTGGACCCGGGCCTGGCTTTTGGTACGGGCACCCACCCGACCACACGCTTGTGTCTGGAGTGGATAGATGGGTACGATTTCCAAGCGCAGACGGTAGTCGATTATGGTTGCGGGTCAGGTGTTTTGGGTATCGTTGCGGCAATCAAGGGCGCAACCGAAGTTATCTGTGTTGATAATGATCCACAAGCCCTGGTAGCCAGTAGTGATAATGCCATGCGTAACGAGGTGGCGGACCATATTCATGTAGTAATGCCGGCGAATTTTAAACCGGTACAAGCGGATGTGATACTGGCGAATATCCTGGCTCGGCCTTTGATAGAGCTTGCTCCCGTGTTGTTAGCCACGCTTCGACGCGGTGGCTCGCTGGTGCTTTCGGGCATACTCGAAGAACAGGCAGAAGAGGTATCAGATGCCTACCTGCCATACCTTGATCAAATAATAACCACAGCAGACAATGGCTGGGTGAGGCTGCATGGAAACAAGTCCATGCTGCATTCATCCGCACAAGCGGGTGCGCAATGAGCGCTTCACGCCTGTCTCAGCAACTATCAGATGTGTTTACATACCTGTTGGTTCCGGTTCTGTCCGTTATGGTGCCCGCATCTTTTTCACGTGGGATTTTGCGCAGGGTGTGTCGTTGGCAATGGTATATGGCGGCCGCCGCCGATGCGGCTTTTCAGGGCGCACGGGCATACATGGAAATCGAAGATGAAGCGGCTTTCAAACGACGCTGGAAGCAAGTGGAGTTGCTGGATGTACGCGATTTATACATGATATTGTGTGGCCGTAGCAAAGCGGTGCTGGCAGAGGTCCAGTGTGATACTACGGTCGAACTTGTAAGAGATCGCGTCATCATTGGCATGCACTGGGGGCCATCCATATCCATCCTGAAATTATTACAGTTGGCCAGCCTGAACCCGGCCATACCCTACCGACCAACGGAAAAGCAGATACTTCGAATCAGACCATTTTATTATCTATTCAGTACCCTCGCGGCTCGGTATATGGTGAAAACCATGGGTGAACGGGCAGTACCGGTCGGCGGGGCCGGTAAAGTGTTGCGATCCATGATCGATCAAACGGGTAGCGTTATTGTGGTCATGGACGCGCCGCCGATGGAGGGCCGACCAACCTTAAACAGTATGGTTCTTGGGAGGACCGCCAACTTTAACGCAGGTTTCCCAACCATTCTTGCGGATAAAAAAAAGGAGTATGTTTTTTATGCTATTAGTCTGCAGGCAGGTGATTCGATGACAAAAAAACTTGAGCTGAAGGGGCCGTTCAGTTCAGACGAGGCGCAGGCGTTTTTACAGAACTATGCCGATTTTCTAGACCAGCACCTTTCCGCTGACCCGGCACAATGGCGTATCTGGCACGTCGCGCAACAATTTTTTAATTGAACCCTTATATTGCTTAGAAGTTGGGTGCGCAATCGTAGCGCGAGCCGATCAAGCTTTAAGGGACTCCGCCAGAGCTTGTTTGACAGGCTTCATTTCAAAGCAGGGCATAAGCCATTACAATGTGCGCCCTGCTTTCAAAGGTAATAAATTGATGAGTCCGGCAACCCCCGTTAAAGACCAAGCCCGCGGTTATATCATCCCAATCGGTGGTGCGGAAGCAAAGCGTAAAGACCCAGTAATTCTTGAGCGGTTTGTCGAACTGTGCGGTGGTGAAAGCGCCCGCATACTGGTTATCCCAACGGCCTCCTTGCTGGATGAGACTGGCCCCTTATATCAGGAACTGTTTGAGACCATGGGTGCTAAAGCGGTCTGTATTCCAATCGAAGATCGCGATCATTGTTATCAGGAAGACATCCTTGGCGCACTGGAAAAAGCCACTGGAATATTTATTACCGGTGGAAACCAATTGCGTTTGAGCACGATACTTGGCGGCACCCCAGTGGCCCGTGCGATTCGCCGACTTAATGCAGATGGTGTGCATATGGCCGGCACCTCTGCCGGTGCCGCGATTATCTCTGAACATATGATCGCTGGTGGCCGCGGCGGACCCTCGCCAAGGGAAAGTGGTGTGGTACTGGCGCCGGGACTTGGTTTGACCAATCGAGTTATTATCGATCAGCATTTCAATAAACGAGGCCGTCTGGGCCGGTTGCTTGCCGCTTTGTCATTCAACCCTTTTGTCTGTGGGCTGGGCATTGATGAGAACACCGCGGCCTTCATTGCACCGGATGGAACCATGGAGGTAATAGGTCACGGCACAGTGACCGTGGTCGATCCATCGCAGCTGCGGCACTCGTCGATGAGTTATGTACGTAAAGCAGAAGCGGTTTCGCTGATTGGACTGAAGTTGCATGTGTTGGCCAGTGGCGCTCAATTTAATCTTGAGACCCGCGAAGCAAAGCTATAGCGGTGAGCCGGGCAGCGTATATGCGCTGATTAAATAAAAAAACTTTAACAAAGGTTTCGTTATGAAAATTCTCTCCACAAATGTTTATGTCGGACCCAGCTTGTACGCACATTTCCCGGTCATTCGTCACCAGGTGGACCTGGGTGTTCTGGAAGACTGGCCTTCAGTACGGCTGGGCAAGGCCTTTGTTGACAACTTGATCGAAGCCTTGCCGGGTTTGCACAACCATGGTTGCTCCTATGGTGAGGCCGGTGGGTTTATCCGTCGTTTGCGTGAGGATGAAGGCACCTGGATGGCACACATATGGGAGCATGCATCACTGGAGCTGCAAAATGAAGCCGGCTCAGATGTTTCTTTCGGGCGTACGCGCAGCTACGGTCAAAGAGGGCTGTATAACATGGTTTTCCAGTATAAGCAGCGTGATGTGGGTCTGGAGGCCGCACGTGTTGCACGCCAGCTATTGTTCAGTCTTTTACCCGAAGACTTGCAACAGGAACTTGCATCGGAAATTGACGCAGAGTTCAATTATGAGCAAGAGCGTGACGATTTTATCCTGTTTGCGCAACGCAAGGAGCTGGGCCCGAGCACGGCGTCTCTGGTAAATGCCGCGGAGGAGCGGGAAATACCCTACCTGCGACTTAACAAATATTCCCTGGTGCAATTTGGTCACGGAACTTACCAGCAACGTATCCAGGCCACCATTACCAGTAAAACCCCACATATTGCTGTAGAGATTTCCTGTGACAAGGAAGACACTCATAACCTGTTGCGTGATCTCGGTCTGCCGGTGCCGACACAGAGGATGGTGTATAACCCGCGTGCGGCCGTTCATTCGGCCCGCCATATTGGTTATCCAGTTGTACTTAAGCCGCTTAACGCCAATCACGGTCGTGGTGTTTCAATTAATCTGAACAGCGATGAACAGGTTGAAAGCGCGTTTGCCTTTGCTCGCGAGCACGGCAGTAGTCGGGCGGTATTGGTTGAAAGTTATGTTGAGGGCTTTGACCATCGCATGTTGGTGGTCAACAACGAACTTGTGGCCGTCGCAAAGCGTGTTCCAGGCCACGTTGTAGGTGATGGAAAAAGTACTATTACAGCGTTGTTGGACAAGGTCAATGAGGACCCACGTCGTGGCATTGGTCACGAAAAAGTGCTGACCCGACTCGAACTCGACCGGCCGGCGATTGAGCTGTTGGAATTGGCCGGTTTTGATGCAGCTACCGTTTTACCAGAAGCAGAGGTTTTTTATCTTCGCAATACTGCAAATCTGTCTACGGGCGGTACCGCGATTGATTTGACCGATGTGGTGCACCCTGATAACCGGGAGATGGCGGAGCGGGCAATCCGTGCCGTGGGTCTGGACGTAGGTGGTGTCGATTTTCTGACTGCGGATATTACCGAATCCTACAAGGAAGTTGGTGGTGCAATCGTAGAAGTTAACGCAGCGCCAGGCTTTCGAATGCATGTCGCGCCCTCGGAAGGTGAACCCCGTGATGTGGCCGGCAAGGTCATGGACATGTTGTTTCCCCCCGGGACACCAACACGTATTCCGGTTGCCAGTATTACCGGGACCAACGGCAAAACAACAACATCGCGGATGCTGGCCCATATTCTTAAAACTGCCGGCCACATGGTGGGTATGACTTCAACGGATGGTGTTTATATTGATGGGCGTTTGTCTGTCAAAGGTGACATGACCGGACCGACATCAGCACACATTGTATTACGTGATCCGACCGTGGATATCGCAGTAATGGAAACAGCCCGCGGTGGATTGCTGCGCTCTGGCTTGGGCTACCGCCGTTGTGATGTCTCGGCTTGCCTGAATGTCTCAGCCGACCATCTTGGTCTTAAAGGCATCGATACGCTGGAACAGCTCGCCGAACTCAAACGCATAGTAGTCGAGGTTGCGCGTGATACTGCGGTGCTCAATGCAGATGATGAGCTGTGTCTTAAAATGGCCGATTACACACAGGCTGAAAATGTCTGCTATGTCACCATGAACCCGGCTCATGCGCTGGTCAAAGAGCATATTCGTGCTGGCGGTAGAGCCATGGTGCTGGAGCAGGGTATCAATGGCGACATGATTACACTCTACGACAAGGGCACCCACTCCCAGTTGGTCTGGACTCACCAGATACCCGCCACCATGGATGGCAAGGCCACACACAACGTACAGAATGCGATGTTTGCCGCCGCGCTGGCCTATTCGCTGGACAAGTCACTGGATGATATCCGTCACGGCTTACGTTCATTCAATTCCACTATTTTCCAGGCACCCGGTCGCATGAACGTGTTCGATGAGCATCCATTCCGTGTGATTCTGGACTATGGGCACAATGCAGCAGCCATCCAAAGCATCAGTCAGTTGGTAGACCGGCTTGAAGTCGTGGGCCGGCGAATTTGCGTACTGGCCGCACCGGGTGACCGGCGTGATGAAGATATTCGTGCTATAGCTGATGAGGCCTGTGGCCATTTTGATCATTATATCTGTCGGGCAGATGATCGACGCCGTGGCCGTGGGGAAACGGAAGTACCTGATATGTTGCGTGCTCAATTGTTACTCAATGGTATTGATACCAACGCCATTGATGTCATAGCGGATGAAGTGAATGCCGTCGACAGCGCCCTGGAACTGGCTCGGGAGGGTGATTTGCTTGTGTTGTTTGCTGATGACGTTCGTCGCAGTTGGAACCAGGTGATTCACTATGAAAGTGACAGACAGGCCGCTGATCTTTCTGATGACAGCAAACCGGTCAACAGTTTCGTCGAGGCAGACCCTAATGTTTTCTCTCTGGACCCTGCTGTACGCCTGGTAAAGGATGAACGTGGTGTTCGTCTGGCCCGGGAAGAAGAAAGCGATTAGAGAGGTCGCTTGATATGAAAATCGAGGTTCTGGATAGTCGCCGCCTGACCGGGCCAAACCTGTTTTGGGACCAGCCTGGTGCGATATTGGATATAACCATTGATCATATTCCAGCCGAACGGGTGATCTCAGCCTGGTCGGTTGAGGTCAGCCGGTTGATGGAAGCGGTGGGTTGGTGTGCAGATAATATCTGTTCGCGGGTATATGAAGGTGGAGCCAGTCTTGTAATCAATGCACCAATCGATGTTTTGTATGCCGCATGTGAACTGAATGAAGTTGCTTTGAACAAGGCGGTGGTGTGGCTGTCTGGTGATGCACGACCAGATTTGAGAGGTGTCACCAATGGCTTGTCCGAAAAAGTGGCTGCAGAGCGCAATCCAAATCTGCTGGCATTAAAGCAGGCAGCAGCCCGGTACCGTGTTCCTTTCCTTTGGGATGATGACGAGGTTTCGATCGGCTTTGGTAAAAGCGCCATAATCTGGCCAGTCAGCCAGTTGCCCGCACCGGATAGCATCGACTGGCAGGGCGTAGGTTCAATTCCGCTGGGTATCGTCACAGGCACCAATGGTAAGTCGACCACGGTCAGGCTCGCATCGGCGATACTGGCAGCGGCCGGATTACGTTCCGGGATTACTTCTACGGATTACATTCGTGTCGGTGAGCAGGTTCTCGACCGGGGTGATTATTCCGGGCCGGGTGGTGCGCGAACATTACTGAGACACCCGCAAGCCGAGGCCGTGGTTCTTGAAGTTGCCCGCGGAGGCTTGCTGCGACGGGGAATTGGGGTGGAACATGCTGATGCGGCCCTGATCACCAACGTCGCAGCAGATCACCTGGGGGAGTACGGCATTAATACGGTGGCAGAAATGGCCGAGGCCAAGTTCATCGTACGACGTGCGCTGGGTGCACAAGCTCCGCTAATTTTGAATGCCGATGACCCTGAAAGTGTCAGCTTGGTGGGCTCTGTTTCCAACCGGGTTGTCTGGTTTGGCCTGGATGCGGGTCATCCGGTATTGCAGGCGCATCTGGAAAAACGGGGAATGGCGGCATACTTGTCAGGCGGCTGGCTAGTGTTAGAAGAAAACGGCAAACGTCAGAAAATTGTTCAAGCCAAAGACATACCCATCACCTTTGATGGTGCGGCACGATACAACATCAGCAATGCGCTTGGCGCTATGGCGCTGTGTCACGTGCTGGGTGTTGCTGACACGGCACTGGCAACAGGTCTCAAGACTTTTAGTGGCGATGCCGAGACAAATCCCGGGCGGGGTAATCTGTTTAAGAAAAACGGGATATGGATTTTTCTTGATTTCGCGCATAATGAGCATGGCATCAAGGCTATCAGCGACACCGTCAAGGCGTTTCATGCCAGTCGATACATTGTGCTGATGGGACAGGCGGGTGACCGCAGCGATAAGGACATTGGCGCGCTGGTCACCGCGGTTTGTGGTTTGAATCCCCGACACTTGCTTGTGTGCGAGTTGCCGGGTTATGAACGTGGTCGGAGAACTGGGAAAGTACCCGAATTGATACGTGAATTCGCCATTGATGAAGGTGTGCCGGAGGAATTTGTGACCTTGTTCCCAAGCCCTGTGGAGGGTGTCAAAAAAGCGCTGGCCGATGCCAGGCAGGGTGATTGTCTGGTGCTACTTGCCCTGACCCAGCGTGAAGAAGTGCTTGCGTTGGTCCAGACCTTTGTTGCAGATAGTTATGGTTTTTAGACAGGATTCCAGATGGCAAAACTCTATTTTAACTACTCATCCATGAATGCAGGTAAAACGACGGCTTTGCTGCAATCAGCACACAATTACCGTGAGCGTGGTATGACCCCGATGCTGTTTACACCAAAATTGGATGATCGTTATGGCACAGGCTGGATCAAATCGCGCATTGGTCTGCAGGCCAAGGGAATAATATTCACGGCAGATGATGATCTGTACGAGGCGACCAAGGCACAATTGGAGCAGCGGAACATCCATTGCGTATTGGTAGATGAGGCGCAGTTTTTGAGCCGCGATCAGGTTTACCAGTTAAGTGAAATTGTTGATCGACTCAATATCCCGGTGCTGTGTTTTGGCTTACGTACCGATTTCCAGGGTGAGCTGTTTGAAGGTAGCAAGCACTTGCTGGCGTGGGCCGATGAACTGACGGAGCTTAAGACCATTTGTCATACCGGCCGTAAAGCCACGATGGTGGTTCGGGTTGATGATGATGGTTATGCCTTGAAAGAAGGGGCACAGGTAGAAATCGGCGGCAATGAACGCTATGTATCGGTCAGTCGGGCCGAGTTCAAAAACGTGTTTGTTGGAGGGCGTCGGATCAAATTCATTGAGCCAGTCGATAGTGATTCTGAAGAAAAAAGCACCATTGGTGAAGACCAGGAAAATAGCAGCCTGCTATAGTTTGATGGTGATTCCGTTATTTCGGTAAAAGGAGACTGATGATGCGCTGGTTGTTATTTTTAGTGCTTGTGTTTGCCGTGCTGTGGTATATCCGCGGTATTGAAGAAGAACCACCACCTAAGGCTGAAGACAGTTTTATTGGTGGCCCCGTCAAAGCCCTGCGCAAGGCAGAGAGTTTTGAAAAAACCTATCTGGATGCGACCGAAGAACAAAAAAAGAAAATGGAAGAACAGTTAGAGAAAGATTCCGAAGGCTAGCCCGCATATTTTCCCAAGGCAGACGATAAGTCATTAATTTTATCGTTTAATCAAACCGTGCCGCATGGACGCTTCATATTTTTTCGTCCAGTGCTTGCAACAAATCGACAAAAATATCGTCAGCATCCTCAATACCAACCGACAACCTCAGCAAACCGGGCGTAATACCAAGCCGCTGTCGCTCGGCCTCAGGCATTTTTTGGTGTGAAGTCGCCACCGGCTGACATATCGAGGTTTCCACACCACCGAGACTGACCGCACAGCGCACCAGTTTCAGACGACGAACATAGCTGACCGGATCAATTCCGTTAGCCAGTTCAAATGACAACATACCCCCAAAACCTGACATTTGCCGTGACGCAATGAGGTGGCCGGGGTGTTGCTCAAGACCAGGATAGTACACCTGTTTTATTTCTTCGGTTTTGACAAGGCGACTGGCGATGATGCCGGCGTTTTGGCTTTGGCGATCTACTCTGAGCGCCAATGTTTTCAAGCTTCTCTCCAGCAAATAGCAGTCCTGGGCGTTGAGACAGCCACCATAGTTGACCGCGAACCCGCGAACCCTGGCAACCAGTGCGGCCGAACCGTTGACGGTACCGCAGCACAGGTCGCTGTGGCCACCGAGATACTTTGTACCGCTGTGCATGACAAGGTCAAAGCCTTCAATCAGCGGGTTTTGCAGGATGGGGGAAGCAAACGTGTTGTCGATAACGGTAATAACACCTTTGCTTTTGGCAAAAGCTGCAATGGCTGAGAGGTCCACGATGGTGAGCAGCGGGTTGCTCGGTGATTCCACAAAAATCATGCGGGTATCGTCCGTGACCGCAGCGCCGATAGAGTTGGCATCAACTGCAGCAAAACTGTAGCTGATACCAAAGCGCCTTAGCTCATTGACGACCAAGGCGTGGCTGCCACCATACAGGCCTTCGGTCAACACAATATGATCGCCGGCCTTGAGCAAACCGAACAATATGGCTGAAATTGCGGCCATACCAGAACTAGTTACCAGACCCGCTTCTGCACCCTCCAGAGCACTCATTTTTTTGGCCACTACGTCGTGGTTCAGAGTGTTGAAATAACGTGGATAACGAACTTCAGAGTCATCCAGGTATTCAATCGCGCTGGAGGCAAACAGGGGCGTATTCAAACCACCCATGTTCTTATCGTGTTGACTGCCAGCGTGTACTGATTGTGTGGTTTTTTTCAATGTAGGGGCTCAGTTTGTAGGTGATGGTTTTGCCTTACTATATGCTGATATTGTGAATCAATGTTGACACGCAGGGCAATAATAACTGGAGCGTTGGCCAATCACCTTTTGTCGGACCGGTGCCCCGCACTGGAAACAGTCACTGCCGCCACGATCATAGACCAGCAGTTCCTGGGCAAAATAACCTGGCGCACCGTCTGAATTTACAAAATCCCGCAAGCTGGTGCCACCTTGTTTTATGGCGCGACTCAGCACGTCACGGATAGCGGCCACCAGGCCCTCGTAACGCTGTTTGGAAACCCTTCCGGCGGCGCGCTGCGGATGAATCCCGGCCATGAAAAGGGATTCCGACGCATAAATATTACCGACACCTACGACGATGTGAGCATTCATGATGAAATTTTTGATCGCCGTTTTCCGGTCTCGAGAACGGAGGTATAAATAGTCTGTGGTGAAATCAGCTGACAAGGGTTCCGGGCCGAGATCGCGCAACAACTCGTGAGATTCCATATCCCCGTCAACCCATAAGAACGCACCAAAACGGCGTGGGTCGTTAAAGCGCAGACACAGGCCAGTGTCCAGTTCCACATCAATGTGGTCATGTTTTCCTGGGGCCAATGGCTGCTTCAATATGCGCAGTGAGCCGGACATTCCAAGGTGTATGATCAGCCCGCCATGCTCGAGACTTAACAACAGGTATTTACCACGCCTTTTGAGGCTCACAAACCGCTGTCCCTCAGCTTTACATACGTGCGCGGGTACTGGCCAGCGTAGTTTTGGCTGGCGCACAATGACGCGCGTGATACGCTGATTTAAAAGGTAGGGTTCAATTCCCCTGAGTGTTGTTTCGACTTCTGGTAATTCGGGCATTCTGGTAACGATTGATCCTGTCTTATTGGGTTGAGACTACAGCAGCACCCGTGTGTCAGCCAGCATTGTAAGCCAGCCGGTGTTAGCATTTGGGCCTATGACTGATATTACACTGGTTGGTATTGATACGGGCGGCACCTTTACCGACATTGTTGTGCTGGACCGAGGCCTGGAAGCGGATGGCATCCGCCACTGCAAAGTGCTTTCTGACCCATCTGACCCATCCGCCCCTATCGTTGAAGGCCTGAAACGGCTGGGTGTGGAGAACCAACCACTTCAGATTATTCACGGCACGACCGTTGGCACCAATGCGGTGCTGGAGGGCAAAGGCGCTCGTGTTGCCTATGTGAGCAGTGAGGGCTTTGCCGATGTGTTGTCGTTGGGACGGCAGCAACGGGAGCACGTCTATCAACTCAAACAGCCGGAAACAAGACCACCTGTTCCGCAGGCTTTGTGTTTGGAAGTGAGCACGCGTATTTCCGCCGACGGCAGTGTGCTTAATGCGATCAGTGATGAAGAACTGGAGAGCCTTAAGGCCCGGCTGCAGGCACTGGACATAGAGTCAGTAGCCATCAATTTGTTGTTTTCTTTTTTAAGACCACACGAAGAGCAACGCATTGCTGAAAAACTGGACGGTTTATGGTTTGTATCCTGCTCCAGCCAGGTTTTGCCTGAAGTGCGGGAATACGAAAGGGGTATAGCGACCTGGCTCAATGCCAGTGTGGGACCGGTTATCCAGCGTTATCTGAAGCGTTTTCAAACACGCTTACCGTTGGCCAACATTGCGGTGATGCAAAGTGCAGGTACGACGATAGCGGCTGACCAGGCCGCTCAACAGGCGGTTCGTTTACTGCTGTCCGGACCGGCCGGAGGCTTGGCTGCGGCAGCTAGCATCGCAGTGCAAACGGCCAATCCACAGCTGATGAGTTTTGATATGGGAGGAACCTCGACAGATGTCGCATTATTCAACGGTGAACCCCCTCTCACTGGGCAGAGCCGACTCGGGCCCTGGCCCTTGTCGATTCCTTCTGTGGATATCCATACCATTGGCGCAGGCGGTGGTTCAATAGCCAGGGTGGATAAAGCCGGCATGCTGTTGGTGGGTCCAGAATCAGCGGGAGCCAGTCCCGGCCCGGCCTGTTATGGCCAGGGTGGTGTGCAAGCGACGGTCACCGATGCGAATTTACTGCTGGGTCGTATACCTGAAAACACCTTGCTGGGTGGATATTTACCTCTGGACTTACGGGCGGCACAACAGGCTGTTTCAGAGTTGGCGAAAGCCATGGGTTGCGAAGTGTTGGAGGCCGCCCACGGTATCGTGCGTCTGGCCAACGAACACATGGCACGAGCTTTGAGGGTCATTTCCGTGGAGCGTGGCTACGACTCGGCGGATTATGCCTTGTTGTGTTTTGGTGGGGCGGGTGGCCTGCATGCATGCGACCTGGCTGAACTGTTGCGTATGAAGCGGATTATCATTCCAGCCCGGTCAGGCGTGTTGTCTGCAATGGGTATGCTGGTAAGTGAACCTGGGCGCGAATTGTCACAGGCTGTGCTGGTGCCTTTGGCGACACTGAGTGATGAAGACATCAGACAACGATTCCAGTTACTTGAAGCTGATGCCGGAGCTCAATTGGCTGATGAAGGCTGTGACCCTGAAAGCGTGGTCTATCGCCATCGGCTTGAACTGCGCTACAAAGGTCAGAGCGCAACCATTAGCATTGATTGGTTACTCGGTGGTGAGCATGAGGTAAGTTTTCACGAAGCACATGCCCGGGCCAGCGGCTTGCGCCTACCACACACGGTCGAACTGGTTAATGTACGCTTGAGTGCTCGGGCAT
The DNA here is from genome assembly GCA_021772935.1 of Gammaproteobacteria bacterium. GTDB lineage: Bacteria > Pseudomonadota > Gammaproteobacteria > Xanthomonadales > SZUA-36 > SZUA-36. Next base: position 94,647 of record JAJFLA010000038.1, on the reverse strand, counting down.
CGGCGGCTTTGAAGACGGTTGATATCTGGCATAAAAGCAAAGCTTGTACAGCAGATGACGAGAGCTATATGCCGGAGCTTGCATGTAAGGTGCCAAGGTACCACCGGGATGGGTTGCCATCCGACAAATCAACCGAGGGACCTCTGTTGTTAACAGAGTCTGCAGCGACGGCCTGGATCAAACCTGGCTGGGTGGTCCGGCCGGATCAATGGGGTAATCTGCTGTTGCAACTCAAAAAACAAAAAAACCCGCGATAGTCGCGGGTTTTTTCAAGCAATACTACAGATCGTTTATTTGATCTTGGCTTCCTTGTACATCACGTGCTTGCGGACCACGGGATCATACTTCTTAATCTCCATTTTCGCTGGCGTGTTCTTTTTGTTTTTATCCGTGGTGTAAAAATGACCGGTATTAGCGGACGATACCAGGCGGATTTTATCTCTTGCTGATTTTGCCATGATTTATATTCCTCAGAACTTTTCGCCGCGTGAACGCAAATCTGTCAAAACGACATCGATGCCTTTTTTATCAATGATACGCAAGCCTTTAGTGGACACACGCAAACGAACCCACCGGTTTTCACTTTCCACCCAAAAACGGTGACGGTGAAGGTTGGGCAAAAAGCGTCGCCTGGTTCTACGATTTGAATGCGACACATTGTTTCCGGAAACTGGGCGTTTACCGGTTACCTGACAAACTCTGGACATTAGGATTATTCCGTTGTTGTACTATCAAAAATGAGCCGCACTTTATACCGCAATGTGGGCCGATATGCAACCAAATTTGATTGAATGGATATCATTATAAGCGGTGTTGACGAATATAGTGTGACCAATTTACAACATCCCCCTTGAAGCCATGGAAACCGGCGGGCCGTCACCGACCACAAAATGGTCCAACAGACGGATTTCCAAAAGCAGCAAGGCCTCTTTTAGACGACGAGTAATCGCCTGGTCTGCGAGGCTTGGCTCGCTGACACCAGACGGGTGATTGTGTGCCACGATGACGGCCGCGGCACTCAGTCGCAGTGCTCTTTCAGCAACCACCCGGGGGTAAACATAGGCCCCATCAATCGAGCCCTGAAAAAGGTCTTCTGAGGCAATGACACGATGTCGTGTATCCAAAAACAGGCACGTGAAAATCTCACGATTACGATCTTGCAAGACGGTTTGCAAATATTCCAGGGTCATCGCGGGGTTGGTTAATGAAACACCCCGCTTAAGTGACTGCTTCAATTGCCGTTGAACGAGTTCCTGTGCCAGTCGGATTTGGGTAGCCGAATGGTCATCGAGCCCCTCGCGGTCATCGGCGGACATACAACTCGCGATTTGGAGCCCACGCAGCCCATCAAAACATTGCAACAAATGTTCGGCTTGTTGCGTGCTTTGAGCGCGCGGGTTACCCGGATACAGCAGCTTGCCGAGCAGTTCTGCGTCTGATAACAAGCCAGGTTGGAGTCGTGTTACGGCTGGTTTTTGGTAACTATCTGCTCGCAGGCTGTCTGGTTTCATGTTCCGGTCTTTAAGTGGGTTGGGTTGTCATGCTGAAGCATTGCCATGACGGTGTACATTGGCACTTATAAACAGGTTTTGTAGGCTGATACCGCAATTGTCTGGTGGTGCAGACTACAAGGCGAAGGCTTGGTATGATGGTGGGCGTACAACGATAACAGGCCATAGAAAAGGGGTGTCAGTTGAACAAAAAAAGGCTAAAGGCCGTTCAGTTAAAAATACTTGACCCAAGGTTGGGCCGGGAAATTCCTTTGCCTGAACATGCGACTGACGGTGCCGCTGGAATGGACCTTCGTGCATGTGTTGAAAGCAACACAATTATTCACCCGGGTGAAACTCTGTTGATACCGACGGGTTGGGCTATGCACATATCCGATCCGGGCATGGCCGCAATGATTCTTCCGCGCTCTGGTCTGGGTCACAAACACGGCCTGGTGTTGGGTAATCTGGTTGGCCTGATTGACAGTGATTACCAGGGCCAGGTTTATGTTTCCTGCTGGAATCGTTCTGGCAAAGAATTTGAAATTGAACCGGGTATGCGAATCGCGCAGCTGGTTTTTGTTCCCGTGATTATGGCTGAATTTGAAGTAGTCGATTCATTCGAGGTCAGCGAGCGTGGGGCGGGTGGGTTTGGACATACGGGTCGCCAATAAAACCTGAAATAATGAAGAACAAGACAAAAACAGATTTGGCAAGATTGTTAGATATACGGGCACTGCACCTCGACCGCTTGAACCCCTTTGTGCTGATGTTAAGCGGTGTCGTATCAATGGTTATATTGCTTGTGCTGTTATTTGCAGGTGGCACCAGCCAACAAGCTAATGACGCAACACTCAAGCGGGCCAAACTGACCATGGGTCAAGTCAGTGGTGTTGTTCAAAACCTCCGGCGGGCACTAGAAAACCAAAAGGTGCAGGAACTGGCGCTCATAGCATCTACAGATCCTGACAAGCTGAGCAAGCTGCAACAATATGTTGTCGGTCTCATCCCGGACCTGATTGAAATCCATCTGTTTAAGAGTGAATTGGAAACATTACGAGCTTCTGATCTCGAGCCGTCTGGTTACGCCGTGCTTGAGATGCTACTAACGGCGGCGGAGTCCGGCCTGGCCCCGGCACAGATTCATGGTCAGGGTGCGAAAGCCTATCTGACCATGGCTGCGCGGATCGGTGATGAGGCCTCTCCGGCAGCTTACTTGATGGCAAAGGTGAAGCCGGGCATATTGGTTCAGGCGTTTGAGACTTCCATGTCTAAACCGGGTGATTTTGCGCTTGACCAATACAATGGCCGTTTTAAATCAACCATGATCAGTGATCTTGAGCCAACGCTGACTTCGTCCGAACGCCTCGTGTGGTTACCAATACCGACAGCTTTGTTTCGTCTTGGTGTTGTTCAGGGAATCGGGGCCACTAGTTCCATGGGCGTATTACGCCCGTTGTTCTTCATTATGGGTTTGATTTTGCTGGCTTTAGGCGCGATGTTAAAACTTCGGCCGCCTCAAGTGACGGTTGAGCTGAAAGAAGACCCGGTAAAGGTTGAGCTGTTATCAGATAGTGTTGGCCTGATTGATGTACCGGCCGCACCCCAAGCACCGAAACAATCTGGCATCGATTTAGGTGATGGCCTGGGAGCCATTGAATTACCGGATCTTGGTTTTAATTTGGAGAAAATTGGCATGCCCCGCAAAAAAGTCCTTCCTCCCGTGGAATTGGTAGAAAGCATATTCAGAGCCTACGATATTCGAGGTGTTGTGGGTAAAACACTGGATGCAGATGTTGCCCGTCAGGTTGGCCAGGTTGTGGGTAGCCTTGCCCTGGAGCAAGACGCTGGTCCTGTGGTCGTCGCAAGAGATGGCCGGGATTCTGGTCCCGACCTTATCGACGGTATGATCGAGGGGATTTCATCTACTGGCTGTGACGTCGTGGATATTGGTGCTGTACCAACCGGCGTATTGTATTTTGCCGCCTATGAGCTTGGTGATGGAACAGGCGTGATGGTTACAGGCAGTCATAACCCCCCGGATTACAACGGTTTCAAAATGTTGATAGGTGGTGTCACTTGGGCGGGCGACCAGATTACCGACATTTATAGGCGTATACAGAGCGGAAATATACGAGTCGGTCGAGGTAACGTAAGCCAGCAAGACATGCTTGCTCGATATCGTGAGAAAATAGCCGCAGATATCCAACTGCAACGACCTTTGAAAGTGGTGGCTGATTGTGGCAACGGAATTGGCGGTGTATGCGCTGCAGATGTGTTACGTGATATCGGGGCCGAAGTTATCACCTTGTTTGATGAAGTTGATGGTACGTTCCCTAATCATCATCCAGATCCCAGCGAACCGGAAAACCTGAAGGATCTGATCGAGGCGGTCAGGTTGATGGGTGCAGATATCGGTGTGGCATTTGATGGTGATGCCGACCGGCTGGGGGTGGTGACATCTGACGGAGAAATTATCTATTCGGACCGCCTGATGATGCTGTTTGCGCAAGACGTGCTCAGCAGAGTGCCGGATTCGACCATTATCTATGACGTAAAATGTACCGGTCATTTGCATCACGTCATCGAGGCGGCCGGGGGCAAGGCCATGATGTACAAAACGGGCCACTCCTTGATCAAGAACAAGATGAAAGAAGTCGATGCACCGTTCGCCGGTGAAATGAGTGGGCATTTCTTTTTCAAAGAACGCTGGTATGGCTTTGATTGCGGTATATATTCGGCTGCGAGGTTGCTGGAAATTCTGGCAGCCGATGATCGTGAAGCACAAGACGTACTTGGTAGCTTGCCAAACAGCGTTAGTACCCCGGAATTGAAACTTCAAATGACCGAGGGCGAAAACCACGCTTTTGTTACACAGATGCAGGAAAAAGCACAGTTTCCCGACGCCAAGATCACCACGATTGACGGTGTTCGTGCAGATTTTTCAGATGGCTGGGGTCTGGTACGTGCATCCAACACAACACCGATACTGGTCCTGCGCTTCGATGCCGATAGCGAAGCGGCATTGCAGCGTATCAAGGATGTTTTTCGGCAACAGATGCTGGCCATCAATGATCAGTTAACGCTGCCATTCTAAGGGAGCGAGAATGAAATTGCTGATGTCAGTGCTTTTATTCACCGCCTTGCCGCTCGCGGCAGAGCTACCAGATGATGAGAGTATTGAAGTTGAGGTTGAAGTTAAAGTAAAAGTGATCACTCAAACCAGTGTCCCAGCAGATTGCCTGGCTGCCGTTGCGGTTGACAAAATTGATGGCGAAAAGAGACTTGTACCAGCACAGGGTTTTTTAATAGAACCTGGTATTCACACCATCAATGGCCACGCAACACTGGATATCACACATTGTGATTTTGCAGGCGGTGACCTGCAAATGAGCAGCGCAGAAGATCTTGAAGTTAATTTTGAGGCGGGTAAAACCTATTACATCGCTTATGACTACAAATCAGCAAACACCGAGGAGTGGAAACTGGTTGTGTGGGTGACGGAATAACCGTTGTCTATGCCGGAGGCAAACACGCCACAGGGTGGAGCGTCGTACTCACCGAAAAAATTAATAGGCGGCCTCTTTAAACACGGGGTCAACCGAACCATTCCAACGGCCATGATAGAGCGCCAGTTTTTTCTCTGCAGGGGTTGTGCCTGCCTGTGCGTTTACAAACAAGGGCTCCAGGAAACCTGTTTCGTTTTCGCCTGAGCCCGACAGGCAGTTGCGCTGGCTCAGGCCGGTGGACGCCATTTCTAAAACCTCAAGGGCTATGGATTGTAAAGAGCGGTCCCGGATGGTCGTACTTAATCCCAACCTTGGTGCGTCCGCTCTGAGCTGTAAGCGCTCTTCCATGCTCCAGTCACGTACAAGATCCCAGGCCGCCCCGAGCACAGTATCGTCATACAGCAGCCCGGCCCACAAGGCCGGCAAGGCGCACAGTTTTCGCCATGGGCCGCCATCTGCACCACGCATTTCCATGTATCGTTTCAAACGAACCTCTGGAAATGCCGTTGTCAGGTGGTCTTCCCAATCCTGAAGGTTTGGTTTTTCACCTGGCAGTACGGGTAAAGCCCCGTTCAAAAAATCGCGGAAGGATTGGCCAGATGCGTCAAGGTATTGACCGTCGCGATATACAAAGTACATCGGCACATCCAACATGTAGTCAACGTAGCGCTCAAAGCCCATCGATGAATCGAAGACAAAGGGTAGCATTCCGGTGCGGTCGGGGTCGGTATCCTCCCATACATGCGAGCGATAACTGACATACCCGCAAGGTTTACCGTCGACAAAAGGTGAATTAGCGAATAGTGCGGTCGCAACCGGTTGCAGGGCCAGCGCCACCTGGAATTTTCTCACCATATCGGCTTCGGAGCCAAAATCAAGATTAACCTGAACGGTACAGGTACGGCTCATCATGTCCAGACCGAGATTGCCACGCCTTGCCATGTATTCCCGCATGATGCGGTAACGGCCTTTGGGCATCCACTGGGTGTCATTGCGCTCCCACTTGGGCTGGAATCCCATGCCCAGAAATGCGATTCCGAGTGGTTCAGCAATCGTTTTCACCTGACTCAAATGGGTGTAAACCTCATTGCAAGTCTGGTGTACGTCATCCAGTAATGCGCCCGAAAGTTCCAGTTGACCACCAGGCTCCAGTGTTACCGATGCACCGCTATCATCCAGAAGAGCGATTATTTTGCCTTCCTCTTTGACCGGCTTCCAGCCGAACTGGGCCGCAAGACCCTCCAGCACCGCGCGGATGCTGCTTTTGCCTTCGTAGGGTAGAGGTCGCAGATCGTGGGTCGTAAAACCAAATTTTTCATGTTCTGTACCCAAGCGCCATTCGGACTTTGGTTTACAGCCTGATTCGAGGTATTCAACCAATTGCTGACGGTTTTCAATCTGGGCGGGGTTGCCTGTTGCTTTCAAGTGGAACACTCCATATTGATTTTGACCGGAATGCACCGGAGGCCTGTAAACACTTGCCAGAACGTTGTGACGGGAGTCCATTTTGTTCAGTGCAAGGAACGACGATCGTACTGTATTATATATGCATTAGTGAGGCGAAACGTTGCGCTGGATAAAAGAGGCTGCGAGCCTTCTTGTTACGGGTCCAAATGCAAGGCGAACAACGCGCCGTGGTTTAATTGATAAAAGGCATGCTGGTGGTACCGCTTTATTTTTATATTTCAAGGTGTTTGCTCAAGCCGTCTGTCTTCGGTTATGAGTCAAATGTCAGAGACACTCACCTTCCACGCTGCAAGGGCGGGGGAAGTGTGACGCCGTGAATTTTTTCCGCCAATTTTTGCTGCTGGCCGTGTTTGCTTTATTGTTTGCAGCCTGTGGAAATGATAATCAGGAACAGCAACACAGTAGCCGAGATGGTCACGAGCAGCCAGTTGAGTTGATCCTCACCGAAGACGGTCGTCCAGCCCGTTCTGTTCTGGCTGAGCAGCAGGAATTGCACCGTGATAATGGTGAAGAGCCGCAAACCCTGGATCCGCACTTGGCCGAAGGCTTGCCCTCTGCACACATTTTACGAGACCTATTTGAAGGCTTGACTGCCGAGTCACCGGAGGGCCGTATTGTTCCGGGTGCAGCAATACGCTGGAATATTTCACGGGATGGAAAGACCTATACTTTTTATCTTAGGCGTGATGCCCTCTGGTCGAATGGTGACCCCGTAACGGCGAAAGATTTTGTCTATGGTTTACGGCGTAGCGCAAACCCCGATACGGCGTCTAATTATGCGCAAGTCCTGTTACCCATAGCAAATGCAGCTGAAGTGCTTGCCGGCGACCTGCCACCAAGCCAGCTGGGCGTTATTGCGATGGACGAATATACGTTGCAAATCAGCATGAGAGACCCGACGCCCTATTTTCTTGCGCTTCTTAGTCACTCTTCTACCTACCCTGTCCACAGGACCAATGTGGAAGAGCATGGTTCAACATTTTCCCGCCCTGGCAATCTGGTTTCGAATGGCGCATATGTGCTTAAGGACTGGGTCATCCGTTCGCGTATCGAACTGGTCAAAAATGAGAATTACTGGGATGCACAAAACGTTATTGTCGAGAAGGTTTATTACTACCCGTTCGAAGATCAGTCTACCGCGCTAAAGCAATTTCGCGCCGGCAAACTGCAATGGACTTCCGAGGTGCCGAACAATCAGTTCAAATGGTTGCAGCAGCATTACCCTGACGAGTTGATGATCAGTCCCTGGCTGGGCTCTTATTATTTTGGTTTCAACCTTCAGCGTGAACCCTTTATCGAAAACCCGGAACTCAGGCTGGCCCTGGCCCTGGCGCTCGACCGCGACCTTTTGACGGAAAAAGTGACCCAATTTGGTGAACTGCCCTCATATACCTTGGTCCCGCCTGGTATCCGGGGCTATGTATCACCGTCGCAGGAGTGGGCAGAATGGACCCAGGCTGAACGCAACTCAGAGGCACGCCGTTTGTATGCTGCCGCAGGTTATTCAGAGGAAAATCCACTCAGGTTGGAAATTCGCTACGACACCGGTGGAAACAACAAAAAGATGGCGCTGGCGGCGTCTTCCTTATGGAAACAGGTCCTGGGTGTGCAGGCTACATTACTCAGTGAAGAGTTTAAGGTGTTTTTGCAGAATCGAGAGCAGAAAGTTCTGACACAGGTTTTTCGGGCCGGTTGGATTAGTGACTATGCGGATGCTTACAGTTTTCTGAACCTGTTCCGCACGGGGCACGGCCGCAATGATTATGGTTATTCCAACAACTTGTATGATTCCCTGCTCGATGAGATTGCGGCAGAACGCATCCCTTCAAGACGCAGGCGCTTGATGTTTGAGGCCGAACGCATGTTGTTGACTGAAACACCGTTCATACCGGTTTACACCTACGTTACCAAACGTATGGTTAACCCGCGCCTGAAGGGCTGGCAAAGTAATGTCATGGACCATCATTACAGCAAAGATATGTTCTTTCTCAAAGCTGCATCTGAACAAGCGACAGTTGTCGCTGACATAGAAGCAGCAACAGTTGAGCAAACAGAGGAAGAAGTGTTGACCTCTGATATCGTTGCTGAAACAGCGACACCGGTGATCGGGAGTGAAACCCTGATTACAGAAGAAGGTGTGACGCCAGATGAACCCATCCAGGAAAGGGAAGCCGTAGTGCCTGAACAGGCGCCGACAGCCGCCGACGGGAAAGAAGATAAAACACTGCCACAGGGTCTGCTCGAATGATGCAAGATACCGGCATGGCTAGACACACTTTGCGGCGTTTTCTGGGCTTGATACCGACTCTGTTGATGTTAATTACCGTGGCATTCTTTTTGATGCGCGTAGCACCCGGTGGACCGTTCGATTCTGAAATGGTGTTACCGCCGGAGATCGAAGCCAACCTGAATGCCAAGTACCATCTGGATGAGCCTTTATTACGGCAATATTTCCGCTACCTCGGCCAGGTTGCGGTGCTTGATTTCGGCCCCTCTATTCAATATAAGGACTGGACGGTCAACGAACTGATCGCACAGGGGCTCCCGGTATCTATGAGGGTGGGTCTGACAGCCATAGTGGTGGCTTTTGTATTAGGCACATTGCTGGGTATAACGGCAGCACTGAAACAAAACACGGGTATGGATTATTCCTTAATGGGCGCTGCCATGCTGGGTATGTCTATTCCCAATTTTGTCATTGCACCTGTATTGATATTGTTGCTGGCTGTATATGCTGGCTGGTTGCCAGCCGGGGGCTGGGACTCGGGTATTGCGAGCATGGTGCTGCCTGTGATTACACTTTCATTACCGGTAACAGCCTATGTCGCGCGCCTGACCCGGGGCAGTATGATTGAGGTGCTACACAGTAACTTTATACGCACTGCCCGTGCCAAGGGCTTGCCCGAAATGGTGGTTATCACACGGCATGCGCTGCGGCCGGCATTGTTGCCGGTTATTTCATTCATGGGCCCCGCGACCGCAGGTATGATCAGTGGCTCGGTGGTCATAGAACGTATATTTTCCATCCCCGGTTTAGGTAGTTACTTTGTTCAAGGGGCATTAAACCGGGATTACACCCTGGTGATGGGCGTAGTGATTTTTTATGGTGTGCTGATTATTCTGCTAAATTTTATGGTGGACCTGATTTACGCGTGGCTGGACCCCAAGATTCGATATGACGAAAACCACTGACACACCCGCTATCGATCCTTTTGAGGCGGCGCTGGGTATTAGCGATGACAAGGGACGCTCCCCCTGGGAGGATGCCTGGCATCGTCTGCTTAAAAACCGGGCTGCGGTGTACAGTGCTTATATCATGGCATTCATGATTATGCTGGTTTTGTTGGGGCCGCTACTGATTTCCTGGGAGTCGGACTTTACCGATTGGGATCACACCTCGAGCCCACCGAGCCTGCAAAGTGGTCATTGGTTTGGTACCGACTCGGTGGGACGTGACATATTGGTGCGCACACTGGAAGGCGGCAGAATTTCATTGTTGGTAGGGCTGGTGGCAACCATTGTAAGCTTGTTGATCGGTGTCAGTTATGGTGCCACGGCTGGTTATTTTGGGGGTCGGGCGGACCGCATCATGATGCGGGTCGTGGATATTATCTATGCCCTGCCATTCCTGTTTTTTATCATCTTGTTAATGGTGGTATTCGGTCGGCATATTTTGCTGATATTTGTGGCCATTGGTGCTATCAACTGGCTGGATATGGCACGTATCGTACGTGGCCAGACACTAAGCCTTAAAAACACGGAGTTCATTGAAGCCGCACGAGCTTGTGGTGTGGGCGACTGGGCCATCATTAGACGTCACATCGTTCCCAACCTGCTTGGTGTAGTGATGGTCTATGTCACTTTGACCATTCCGCAGGTTATCTTGATTGAATCATTTCTGAGCTTTCTGGGGCTGGGCGTGCAAGAGCCGATGAGCTCTTGGGGTGCCCTGGTCAGTGATGGAGCACAGGATATGGAGTCCGCGCCCTGGACCTTGATAGTGCCGTCGGTGTTTCTTACCGCGACCCTTTATTGTTTCAATTTTATAGGCGATGGTTTGCGTGATGCGCTGGACCCCAAGGATCACTTCTAGTGCTCCTTCAACAAGATAATTACGGATGCAGTTGGCTTGTCAGTGTTCATGGCGAGGCGCATCTCGCAGGTAATGGCCTTAGTCCTTGGCAAGAGGTGACACTAGTGCGCCGGGGCATCACATTGAAGGAACACAAGTGAGCTTGTTGGAAGTCAAAGGGTTGAATGTTGGGTTTGATACACCGGAGGGTGAAGTTCATGCGGTCAATAATCTGAATTTTTCACTTAATGCCGGTGATGCCCTGGCCATCGTCGGAGAGTCCGGTTCTGGGAAAACCCAAACGGTTATGGCCATCATGGGCCTGCTTGCCGAGAATGGTCACGTGAATGGTCAGGCCATGTTCAAGGGCAAAGACCTGTTGCAAATGAGTACGTCGGAGTTGAATAAACACCGTGGTAGTGAGATCGCAATGATTTTTCAGGACCCGATGACTTCTTTGAACCCGTACCTGAGCATTGAAAAACAAATGATTGAGGTGGTCATTCACCACCAGGGTTTGAACAAGGCGGAGGCCCGTGCCCACGCAGTGGAGATGTTGCGGGCAGTGCGTATTCCAGACCCCGAGCGCAGCATCCGCCAGTACCCACATGAATTTTCCGGTGGCATGCGACAACGGGTGATAGTGGCAATGGGTTTATTGTGCGAACCGGACCTGTTGATCGCAGACGAACCCACCACGGCCCTGGATGTGACTGTACAGACACATATCAGTCACTTGATGAGCGCACTCAGACAGAACTCGAATGCTGCAATTATTCTGATCACCCATGATCTTGGTGTCGTGGCCGGTTTATGTGACCGGGTGCTCGTAATGTATGCCGGTGAAGCGGTTGAGTGTGGCACGGTAGAACAGATTTATTACGACCCCAAGCACCCCTACACACAGGGGCTGCTGAATTCTGTACCCCGTTTGGACCGACCTGAAGATACTGAGCTACATGCGATACCGGGTAACCCGCCAAACCTGCTTTCACTGCCTGAGGGTTGTAAATTCCGTGATCGGTGTCCGAAAGCATATGCGGCGTGTACAGAAACACCGCCGATGCAAATAGATGAGGGACAGCATGCACACTGCTGCTTTCGTGGTGCGTCAGAATGAATGAGCGGGTGTTGAGGGTGCAGGATCTTGCCGTGCATTTTAAGCTGCGAGAAGGGGGCCTGATACGACCTAAAACGCATACACTCAAAGCTGTCGACGGTGTGAGTTTCGACCTGAATGCGGGTGAGACGCTTGGTATTGTGGGTGAATCTGGTTGTGGAAAATCAACCCTGGCCCGGGCCCTGCTTGCCTTGATCAAGCCTACTCGTGGACGTGTTTTGTGGTTGGGTGAAGACCTGAACAAGCTTGATGAAGAGGCGTTGCGGAAAAAACGCCAGGATTTACAAATTGTTTTTCAGGATCCTTTGGCGGCACTTAACCCGCGGATGACGGTACGAGACATTATTGCTGAACCCTTGTGGACATTTTTTCCCAAAATCGCACGTGTTCAAGTCGATGAACGTGTGCGTGGCGTGATGAAAATGGTGGGTCTGCTGCCGAATCAGGTTAACCGTTACCCGCATGAGTTTTCCGGAGGACAGTGCCAGCGAATTGGTATCGCCCGGGCTTTGGTGCTGAACCCAAAATTAGTCGTGTGCGACGAACCCGTTAGTGCGCTGGATGTTTCCATACAAGCGCAAATCATTAACCTGTTAAAGGACTTGCAGAAAAAACTGAATCTGTCGCTGGTTTTTATTGCACATGATTTATCCGTGGTCAAACACATCAGTGACCGTGTCATGGTGATGTATCTGGGACGGGCTATGGAGATTTCCTGTCGTGACCATCTGTACAGGCGACCGTTGCACCCCTACACCAGTGCGTTGATCAAGGCGGTCCCCGTGCCTGATCCAAAGCTGGCCCGGCTCGCCAGTGATACCGGGCTGACGGGTGACATGCCATCACCCCTGTCGCCGCCTTCTGGTTGTGTGTTTCACAGCCGTTGTCCGGTTTCGATAACGCGTTGCGAATTGGAAGTGCCAGCGCTGCGAAGAATGGAAAACGGAGACTGGGCAGCCTGCCACCGAGCTGAAGAACTTGACTTAACCATCGGTAAAACCGGTTAGAATACGCGCTACTCGTTAAGACCAGAAAGTTATAGAGGATATTGGAATGATCCAAACCTGCCTGCGATCGCTTGCGTTAATAGCTACCATATTGCTATTAAGCGGCTGTAATAAATCAATAAAAGTGATCAGTGAGTGGGATGCTGGTCATGCTGATATCAGCAAACGGGAGCGAGTTGCTGTCGTCGCCATGATGCCGGAAGCCTTACAGCGCCTGACCGTAGAACAAGAGGTTGTAAGTGTGCTGCGTCAATCGGGCCGTAATGCTTTGGTATCTAGTGATATTCCCGGCCTGTCTGGCCAACTGTCGAGAGAGGTAGCCGAACCGGCAATCAAAGCCGCAAGTGTGGACGCAATCGTCGTTGTATTCATCACCAGCAGTGGCAAAGGGGACCGCTTGGAACGCGCCGATTATTATACTGAACACGTAGGGGCTGGTTTCTATGGCGGGGGTTATGGTTGGTTTAAACCCCAATACGCCAACCTGCCTTCGGTTGGGGGTGGTTCCAGTTATTATGATCAGAAAAATTCCGTCTACATAGAAACCACCTATTTCGATATCGTGGAAGATCGTGCCAAATGGAGCATGATTACACGTTCAAAAAACACCGAATACAACGACACAGCCAACTCAGTGGCCAAGAAAATTGTTTCCAAAATGAAATCCACCGGTACGCTGTAGAATCGATTTTGTGCAGGGATGAACACAACCAGCCTCACCGGCCGCTGGAAACTATTTAGATGAACAACGATCATCCTGAGCGCATCAAGCTGGAATCGGGTCTTGCCCGGCTGGGCTTGCAGCTGCCGTCCGAGGCGGTTGATGGTTTGCTGACCTACATGGCATTGTTGAAGGAGTGGTCTGGCACTTACAATCTGGTTGCGCCACGTGAGCGGGACTTTTTGCTGGCCCGTCACATCCTTGATTCATTGTCTATCATGGGCTGGTTACTGCCGGGATCGTTGCTTGATGTTGGTACCGGTGCCGGTTTACCAGGCTTGCCGTTGGCTATTATCAAACCGGAGATGGAAGTCACCCTGCTTGACAGCGCAGGCAAAAAAATTCGTTTTATTCGCCACGTCGGGCGAGCATTGAAATTACCCAACATTCACCCCCTGCAACAACGAGTAGAAGACCCGGCTGAAAATGGAACCTTTAAAAACATCACCTCACGGGCGTTTGCGTCACTGAAAGCCTTTGTTGAGGCGGCAAGACCGTATACGGATGATGCTACGCGGCTGTTGGCGATGAAAGGGGTATATCCTGGCGAGGAGCTTGAAGTGTTACCCAGCTGGGTCAATGTTCAGTCGGTAGAACAATTAACGGTGCCTTATTTACACGCTGAACGGCACGTCGTCATTATGTCGATCTCAAATCAAAAGTAAAAAAATGGCAAGAATTATTGCAGTTGCGAACCAAAAAGGTGGGGTTGGTAAAACCACAACCTGCGTTAACCTGGCGTCTGCGTTAGCAGATATGAATTACCGAACCTTGTTGGTTGATCTTGACCCGCAAGGCAACGCAACTGTGGGTTGCGGGATCAGTGGACGGGAGCTTGAAATATCGGCCCTGGAGGTGCTGCAGGCAGAGTGCGATATCACCGACGCCATGATCCAGGTTGAAAAGCTTGGTTTGGATGTGTTGCCATCCAACAGTGACCTGACTGCGGCAGAAGTCTCCTTGTTACAGATCGATGAGCGTGAGTACCGGCTGAAAAAAGCGCTGGAAAAGGTCGCACATCAATATGCCTGGATCATAATTGACTGCCCGCCATCACTGAATATGCTGACGTTGAATGCTTTGACAGCAGCCAGTAGTGTGCTGATTCCGATGCAATGTGAGTATTACGCACTTGAGGGACTTGCATCACTGCTGGAAACTATTGAACAGGTACGCAGTAGCGTCAACCCAGGGCTGGAGATCGAAGGTTTGTTACGCACCATGTACGATGGTCGCAACAATCTTTCCGGTGCGGTTTCCGAACAGTTGACCGAACACTTTGGAGAGCGTGTTTATCGCACCCTGATACCCCGTAATATCCGTGTAGCAGAAGCACCGAGCTATGGTCTGCCGGTATTGAGGTACGCGCCAGCATCACGTGGTGCACTGGCCTATCTTGGCTTGGCTGGTGAAGTGTTGCGACGAAACCGAAAAAGACAAGCAGAGTAGTATGTATTCGTGCCCAACGTAACCCAGGCCCTTATACAGAGTTCACGTTGCACGGTTTAACTTGATAATATGTTTTACCCGTATTGGAAAACCAGTTAATGGCAGCAAAAAAGAATCCCCTTGGCCGTAACCTGAGCGCAATGCTTAGCAAATCTGCACTACAGCATGCGACGGAAAATGCGGCATCTGAGTCATCAGGTCGGGACTTGTTAAAATTGATGCCGCTGGACCTTATCCGTCCTGGGCCCTACCAACCCCGTTCTATTTTTGACCCAGATCGATTGCAGGAACTTGCAGAATCTATCCGCCACCAGGGTGTGATTCAGCCGGTGGTAGTGC
This sequence comes from Gammaproteobacteria bacterium, assembly GCA_021772935.1. Lineage (GTDB taxonomy): Bacteria > Pseudomonadota > Gammaproteobacteria > Xanthomonadales > SZUA-36 > SZUA-36. The sequence continues at coordinate 79,473 of JAJFLA010000038.1, read as the reverse complement.
GAGCCCTGGGTGACGAACAATATGAATTAATCGCAGGTGAGCGGCGTTGGCGAGCGGCGCAGATAGCCGGCATTGAAAAAATTCCGGCGATTGTCCGGGATGTACCGGACGAAATAGCCATTGCAATGGCGTTGGTTGAGAACATTCAACGCGAAAACCTGAACCCTATTGAAGAGGCAACGGCATTAAAACGGCTCGTCATTGAATTTCAAATGACCCATCAGCAAGCAGGTGAGGCGGTTGGCCGGTCACGTTCGGCGGTGTCTAATCTACTGCGTTTGTTGGAGCTATCTAAAGAAGTACGTGAGCTGGTCGATGCGAAGCACCTCGAAATGGGCCATGCGCGCGCGTTATTAACCCTTGAACCGTCAATGCAGGCGCAAGCTGCGCGTAAAGTGGTGCAAAAGGGTTTGTCCGTACGTGAGACCGAACAGTTGGTCAGAAGGATGAAAAATCCACCCTCACAAAAAGCCCATGTCCTTGACCCCGATATTCAACAACTGCAGGACAAGCTGTCAGAAAAGCTCTGTGCCAGGGTGAAGCTTACGCACCATGTTAGTGGTAAGGGCCAAATGGTCATTAAGTATAATTCCACGGATGAGCTCGAGGGGATATTGGTGCAAATGGGGCTGAAGGCGGACTAGCAGCCCACACTATAATTGTTGATCAAGGTCAAATTGCATCAGCTCAATTGCCGTTATGATGCCCCCTAAATGTTTCTAATTCAGTCGATTGAAGGTAAGCAATATGCAAGGCTATCCCCATCATTATCTCGTCAGCGCGTCTGGCGGGAACCAGGGCAGTGTTGTCGTCAGCGGTAATGGTTTGCCGGATATCGACACACAAGCACCACCACAATTTGGTGGGCCAGAAGGTGTCTGGTCACCGGAAACCATGTTGACGGCGGCGGTTGCCAACTGCTTTATATTGAGTTTTCGAGCCATTGCGCAGGCATCAAAATTTGAGTGGGACTCACTGGAGTGCCATGTTGAAGGTGTGTTGGATCGCCCCGAGCGCGCCACGCTTTTTACGGCATTCAATATTCACGCAGTGTTACATTTGCCAAGTGATGTGAAGCTTGAAATGGCTCAACGGCTACTGGAGAAGTCAGAGCAAATATGCCTGATAACCGCTTCGCTCAAGTCTGAAACCGTGTTGACTATGGATATACAGACAGATTAAGGAGCCTCTGATTTATAATGTAGGAGCAATTGTCGAGAGCTCCAAAAGCAGGCGCTCCAGGCGAGGCAGGAGCAGCTTGCCGAGATTTGCACCAAGAGTAGGCGCTTGATGCGACGCAGAAGCTGGATATTTTGGACGCAAGATACGGGTTAATGAATAGATCAGAGGCTCCTTAAGAGAAAACCATAAAAAAATCGCGCATTTGCATTGCTCCGAAACATATCAAAATGCTAAAATGGTCGGCTGACGGCGGCGGGTTCTGCGGGGCTTTGCCAATGGTCTGAAGTAGGTGGCCTGGGCCCTGTGTAGAGGCCGGGTGATGAGACAGAGTGATGGGGCTGGATGTATGGCGGTTTCCAACGACGCGGTGCCGGCCCGGTTGATAAGCCGGGGTTTGAGAATCCAGTCAATAACATCACTGTTACTGGCGGGTGGATTGTGGCCGGTTGGACCGGTTGCAGCTTACTCATCAATGTTTGGAAGCTTGGCGGCGTTCATTCCCAGCCTGTTTTTTGCATTGGTCGTTACGCGAAAATTTGGCCCGGACAGCGCCGCTTTTCTACGCACAGCCTTAATGGCTGAAGTGGTAAAAATTTTATTGACCGCCTTACTATGTATGGCGGTATTTATTTGGGTTAAACCCCTTGCCGCCGGATGGTTTTTTACGGGTATGGCAGCAACGATATTCAGTGGACGGTTGGGCTTACTTTTTCGAGCTTGATTTTCAGAACATAGGACACACCTTTCCAGTGGAAGGGGCACGTTAAATAACAGAGTGATTGGTAGCGGACTTTAATAGATGTCAAGCGGAAGCGAAGCGCCTACTTCAGGCGAATACATACAGCACCATTTGCAAAACCTGACCTTTGGTCAGCACGCCGATGGTAGCTGGGGCATTGCTCATGGTGCTGCCGAGGCTGCCGAAATGGGATTCTGGGCATTCCACGTGGACACGCTGGTCTGGTCATTGCTTATGGGTTTTTCGTTCTTTTTCATGTTCCGCAGCGTGGCTAAAAAGGCCAACTCCGGTGTGCCCTCACGCGGCCAGGCGATGGTTGAATCCATCGTTGAGTTTGTTGATACGAGTGTCAAAGAGTCATTCCATGGCACCAGTCGTTTGATTGCGCCATTGGCACTGACCCTGTTCGTGTGGATATTCTTCATGAACCTGATGGACCTGATCCCGGTTGATGTATTGCCTTTCGCAGCGAGCAGTGCGGGCATCCCTTATCAGAAAGTCGTTCCAACGACCGACGTCAATGCCACCATGGGCATGGCGATTGCCGTGTTCGTGCTGATTATTTTCTACAGCATCCGCGCCAAAGGCGTAAAGGGCTTCCTGGGCGAACTGGTGTTCAACCCGCTTAACCCCGAACAGTTGGGCATGCCAAAGGTAGTATGGCCATTCGTGATGGCGTTCAACTTTTTACTCGAAATCGTATCGCTACTGGCCAAGCCGGTATCATTGGGTCTGCGATTGTTCGGCAACATGTACGCGGGTGAGCTGATCTTTATTTTGATCGCGCTGATATTTACAGCGGGTTCAGGTTTCGTCGGTGCCGGTCTCAGTTCAATGTTCGGTGATCATATCCCGGCCTGGTTCTGGCTGCTTGCTACGGCCACCGTATTTGTCACCTTGTGGATGAACATGAAGGGGCTGCTTAATAACAAGAAAACCCTTTGGTTTGTACTCGCAGAGCTGTTCCTCGTGGGCGGCCTGGCGTTCGTTGGCGGTCAGTTGATGCATTTTGGATGGGCGGTGTTCCATATCCTGATCATCACACTGCAGGCGTTTATTTTCATGATGTTGTCGATCGTGTATCTGAGCATGGCTCAGACACACCATTAAGCGGTATTGTTGGGGTTTTGTTCGATAGTTAGTTTAATTTTTGAGTTTATATTTTTGTTAGGCACATGACTAAAACTGGAGTTAAGTAATGGAATTTGTAATTGGTATGACCGCTATCGCAGTAGCACTGCTGATTGGCCTCGGCGCGCTGGGTGTTGGTATTGGTGTAGGTGTCCTGGGCGGTCGCCTGCTGGAAGGTTCTGCCCGTCAGCCTGAACTGGCGCCGATGTTGCAGGGTAAGTTTTTCCTGGCCATTGGCCTGCTGGATGCTCCTGCCATGATCGGTATCGGTATTGCGTTGTTCTTCACATTCGCAAACCCGTTCATCGGTCAGTTGGCAAGCGCCGCAGGATAAGTTGTCGATCAGTTCCATTTTTTGAACGACAACCCTTTTAGCAGACACGAATTGATGAGGTATACGGCATGAATATGAATGCCACTCTGATCCTGCAGATGATCGCCATGTTGGTGTTCGTCTGGTTTTGTATGAAGTTTATCTGGCCGCCTTTGTTAAAGGCCATGGATGAACGACGGGCCAAGATTGCTGACGGCCTGGCCGCTTCCGACCGCGCAGAAAAAGCGCTGCAAGAAGCTAACCAGGAAGTTGAAAAGCAAATCAAGGTCGCACGTGACAAAGCAGGTGAAATTGTTGATCAGGCGAATCAACGCCACAGCCAGATTCTTGATCAAGCCAAAGATGACGCCATCGGCGAACGTCAACGGCAGGTCGCAGCAGGTGAAGCAGAAATTACGCAATCCGCCAATCAGGCACGCGAAGAACTGCGTGCGACCGTTGCCAGCCTGGCGGTCTTGGGTGCACGTCAAATACTTGAAAAAGAAGTTGACGAAGATACCCACCGCGAGTTGCTCGATAAGCTGATCGCCGAGATCTGAATATGAGCAGTTTGACGACACTGGCAAGGCCGTATGCGAAAGCAGCTTTTGAGCTGGCTATGAGCGACAGTAACCTGGTCGCCTGGGATGACATGCTGGTGGCCGTTGCAGCGGTCACCTCCGACGTCAACCTGGCTGCCTGGTTGGAAAGCCCGCACTCCACAGCCAACAAAGCGGTTGAAATCGTGTTGGAGGCTATTGGCGGAGATGTCGAGCCACGTTTTCAGGGCTATCTGGGTGTGCTCGCAGACAATGGCCGGCTGTCATTGTGTGTCGAGATTTCTCGGTTGTTTCGAGAGTTACGACAGGCGGCTGAAAAACGTTTGGAAGTGAGGGTTGTTTCAGCAACCCCATTGCAAGACTCGCAGGCAGAGCGGATGCAATCAGCACTCGCCAAACGTTTTGAATGTGAGATTACTTTAAGCAACGATGTCGACCCGGATGTTCTGGGTGGGGCGATCATATATGCAGGTGACCAGGTTATCGACGGCTCGATTGTGGGCCGGTTGAAACGACTGGAAACCTCATTAAATTAGAAATTCGAAAGAATACCGATTGCCTGGAAACAGGGTGATCTGACAGGAAAAAGACAATGCAGACTACATTGAATCCATCTGAAATCTCTGAGCTGATCAAGCAACGTGTTGAGGCGCTGAATATTTCAGCAGAAACTCGTAACGAAGGTACCGTGGTCAGCGTTTCTGACGGCATCGCCCGCGTTCACGGTCTCGAAGACGCGATGCAGGGTGAGATGATCGAGTTCCCCGGCAATACCTACGGGCTGGCGCTTAACCTTGAGCGAGACTCAGTCGGTACAGTTATCCTGGGTGAGTACGAACACATCACCGAAGGCGATACGGTCAAATGTACCGGTCGTATTCTTGAGGTTCCCCATGGCCATGGTTTGCTTGGCCGGGTAGTGAATGCACTCGGAGAGCCAATTGACGGTCAGGGGCCGATTGAAAATGATGGCTTTGCACCGATTGAAAAGGTTGCACCGGGTGTAATCTGGCGTAAATCAGTCGATCAGCCGGTACAAACCGGTCTGAAATCCATTGATGCCATGGTGCCCATCGGTCGTGGTCAGCGCGAGCTGATCATTGGTGATCGTCAGATTGGTAAATCAGCCATCGCCATCGATACCATTATTAACCAGGTTCGTTCCGGTATTAAGTGTGTCTATGTTGCCATCGGCCAGAAGCAGTCTACAGTGGCCAATGTTGTAAAAACACTGGAAGAGCACGGTGCCATGGAGCACACCATCGTGGTAAATGCTTCGGCTTCGGATTCTGCAGCGATGCAGTACATGGCGCCCTACGCGGGTTGCACCATGGGTGAGTATTTCCGCGATCGTGGTGAAGACGCATTAATTATTTATGATGATCTGACCAAGCAGGCCTGGGCTTATCGCCAGGTATCGCTGTTGTTGCGTCGTCCACCTGGCCGTGAAGCCTATCCGGGTGATGTTTTCTACCTGCACTCGCGTTTGCTTGAACGTGCTGCACGTGTCAATGAAGAATACGTTGAGAAATTTACCAACGGTGCCGTCAAAGGTAAAACAGGTTCATTAACCGCTCTGCCGATTATTGAAACCCAGGCCGGTGACGTTTCCGCTTTTGTACCGACTAATGTGATTTCTATTACCGATGGCCAGATTTTCCTCGAAACTGATCTGTTCAACGGTGGTATCCGCCCGGCGGTCCACGCCGGTCTGTCGGTATCGCGTGTGGGCGGTGCAGCGCAGACCAAGGTGATCAAGAAACTTGGTGGTGGTGTACGTCTGGCACTGGCCCAATATCGTGAGTTGGCCGCGTTTGCGCAGTTCGCCTCCGATCTTGATGACGCGACCCGTGCCCAGTTGGAACGTGGTCAACGCGTAACGGAGTTGATGAAGCAGGCACAGTACAGCCCGATGTCCGTGGCGGAGATGGCGGTTTCATTGTATGCCATCGACAGTGGGTTCATGGATGACGTTGAAATGAACAAGATTGGCGACTTTGAAGCAGCCTTGTTGGACTATATGGCTAATTCTCAAAGTGGCTTGATGGAGACGCTCAACCACGGTGATTGGGGTGCTGAAATCCAGGCCGAGCTCAAGGCTGCATGTGAAGAATTCAAAACAACAGGCAGTTGGTAAGCTGCAGTTTAAGGCTGGCGGAGTAATCTGATATGGCAGGTGGAAGAGAGATTGTCAGTAAAATCCGCAGTGTGGAGAACACCAAAAAGGTGACATCTGCGCTGGAGATGGTCTCGGCCAGTAAAATTCGCAAATCGCAGGATTTGATGAAAGAGAGCCGACCCTATGCGCGCATGATGAATCGCGTTATCGGCCATCTCGGTAAAGCCAACCCGGAATACCGACATCCGTTTACGATCAAGCATCCGGATGTTAAAAAAGTAGGTTATATCGTGGTATCGAGTGATCGCGGTCTGTGCGGTGGCTTGAACAATAATCTGTTCAAGAAAATGCTGGCTAGCATGGGTGAATGGCAGCAGAAAGGTGTTGAAGTCAGCCTGGTCGCTTTGGGTAAAAAGGCCATCGCCTATTTCAAGAACGTAAAAATTGAAATCACCGCGGTGGCCAGTGATCTAGGTGAAAAGCCTCAGATTGAAGACCTGATTGGTACGATCAGATCGATGTTGGAAGAATATCGCGAGAAAAAAGTAGATCGCGTTTATCTGGTGCATAACGACTTTATAAATACCATGGTTCAAGAACCGGTGATTGAGCAGTTATTGCCCCTGCCACCAACCGATGATGCCGAAGTCCGTGATATCTGGGACTACATTTATGAGCCGGATGCCGAGACACTACTCGACAGCGTCATGGTTCGTTATATCGAAGCCCTGGTTTACCAGGGGGTGCTGGAAAACCTCGCATCCGAACATGCTGCACGCATGATCGCAATGAAGAGTGCCACAGACAACGCCACTGACTTGATTGATGAGCTGAACCTGGTCTACAACAAAGCTCGCCAGGCAGCGATCACACAGGAAATTTCAGAAATCGTCGGTGGTGCGGCTGCGGTTTAAACAACGGAATTGGGGTCGGGGTCGTTACTCTGACACCAGCAGACAAACAAGGGATAAACACGGGGTCAGAGTAACGACTCCGACCCCGGAATATAGCAAACAGGAAAATGTTATGAGTTCTTCAGGATCAATTGTTCAGGTAATCGGTGCCGTCGTAGACGTTGAGTTCACGCGTGAAGCGATGCCAAAGATTTTCAACGCGTGCGAGGTGGACGGAACCGATATCGTGCTGGAAGTTCAGCAACAACTCGGTGACGGTGTGGTGCGTTGTATTGCGCTTGGTTCAACCGATGGGTTGAAACGTGGATTACCAGTAACCAATACGGGTGCCGCCATCACTGTCCCTGTGGGCACAAAAACCCTCGGCCGCGTAATGGACGTGCTCGGACGACCGATTGATGAAGCTGGCCCAATTGGTGAAGAAAAGCGTATGCCTATTCACCGTAAACCACCGACCTATGAAGAACAGGCCGGTGGCAATGACGTGCTTGAGACCGGTATCAAGGTAATTGACCTGATCATGCCAATCGCCAGGGGCGGTAAAGTTGGTTTGTTTGGTGGTGCGGGTGTTGGTAAAACCGTAACGCTGATGGAGCTGATCCGTAATATTGCTATTGAGCATTCTGGCTTTTCAGTATTTGCCGGAGTGGGTGAACGCACCCGTGAGGGCAATGACTTTTATCACGAGATGAAAGATGCCGATGTGCTCAGCAAGGTTTCCCTGGTTTATGGCCAGATGAATGAGCCACCGGGTAACCGTCTGCGTGTTGCTTTAACCGGTCTGACCATGGCTGAAGAGTTTCGTGATCAGGGTAATGATGTATTGATGTTTATCGACAACATCTATCGTTACACCCTGGCAGGAACAGAAGTATCTGCATTGTTGGGTCGTATGCCTTCCGCCGTTGGCTACCAGCCGACACTGGCGTTGGAGATGGGTCTGTTGCAGGAGCGCATCACGACCACCAAGACCGGATCGATCACCTCCTTCCAGGCAGTCTATGTGCCTGCGGATGATTTGACCGATCCATCACCGGCAACCACGTTTGCACATCTTGATGCAACCCTGGTACTGAGTCGTAATATCGCAGAGCAAGGTATTTACCCGGCGGTGGATCCACTGGATTCGACTTCACGTTTGCTGGACCCGAACCTGATCGGTCAGGAGCACTACGATGTGGCCCGCGCCGTGCAGGGTGTATTGCAACGTTATAAAGAGCTGAAAGATATCATTGCCATCCTTGGTATGGACGAGCTGTCCGAAGAAGACAAGCAGGTCGTTGCACGTGCTCGTAAGGTCCAACGTTTCTTGTCCCAGCCATTCTTTGTTGCTGAAACCTTTACCGGTTCGGCTGGTAAATACGTCAGCTTGAAAGATACTGTCCGTGCCTTTAAAGGCATTATCGATGGTGAGTATGATCACCTGCCAGAGCAGGCGTTCTACATGGTTGGCGGTATTGAAGAAGCTGTTGCAAAGGGCGCCGAAATGTCCAAGAAAGAAGCGGCTTAAACAAAGAGCAGATATAAGGTCAGAGAAAGCATATGACTAAAACTATTCGCTGCGACATCGTAAGTGCACACGAGGAGATTTTCTCGGGTGACGTTGCGATGGTTTTTGCCACGGGTATCGCTGGCGAACTGGGTATCAGTCCGCGACATGCGCCATTGATTACACAGCTCAAGCCTGGCCCGGTACGAGTGCAGGATGCTGCTGGTGAAGAACAGTTCTATTTTGTTACTGGCGGTATTATCGAAGTTCAACCACATGTTGTTACCGTTATGGCCGACACCGCCATGCGTGGTGAAGACCTGGACCAGGCTGCCGCTGAGGCCGCCAAGGCCGAGGCCGAACGAGCATTGGCCGATCGCACGGGTGATATGGAAATCGCCGAAGCCCAGGCCAAACTGGCAGAGGCGGTTGCTCAATTACAGGCAATGGAGCGTTTGCGTAAGCATCTTAAACGTTAATCACCCATCTTCATTAAATAAAAAACGCCGGCTATGAGCCGGCGTTTTTTTCACCATTTCTTATAACACGCTATACTTTTGCCTGGCATCCGTTCGAGCGGGTGATCCCTAAAGTTTAAGTGACCAATGAAAAAGGGAGTGTGAAATGAGTGAAATTGGACCAGGCCCAGAAGAAAACAGAACATCTGAACAAGCCTCTGCGGCGGTTGAAGCCGTGCAGCCAAAACCAAGCGAACAGGACCGGGAGACCCGGCAATGGGCGATGTTTATTCATTTTTCTATCCTGGCTGGCTGGGTGGTACCCATCGGGGGATTGATCGTACCGATCTTGCTTTGGCAGATAAAAAAGGATGAATTACCGGGTATCGTGCCGCACGCTCATGTCGTGCTCAACTGGATTGTGACTTCACTGGTGTACGCCCTGATCTGTTTTATCCTCACATTTGTGTTGATTGGTGTTCTGGGTTTCATGGCGCTGGCGCTGGCGACCCTTATCTTTGCTATCGTGGGTGGTTTGAAGGCCAACGAAGGAACGGTTTGGGAGTATCCGGGAACCATTATTAAAATATTTAAGTAAAAACCCGGAGCAGAAACCATAGGTAGAGGTCGATGCCGACATTTGATTAACGGGAAATTATTATGTCTATGCAACATGGAGAGCTGAGTGATAATTACCGGAGAGTGCTTTTGCGGTAGTGTTAAATACCAAGTGAATGGTGCACTGTGTGATGCAAGATCATGCCATTGTTCGCGCTGTCGTAAAGCATTCAGTGCCCAGGCATCAGCCTATGCACTAGTCGAGCCGCAAGAATTCAAATGGTTATCGGGCCAAAGTTTGCTCACATCATATGTTGGCGCACATGGTTTTGGTCTTCAGTTTTGTAGCCAATGTGGATCCACTCTTTGCGGTATATACAATGGCACTATTCATGGTGTGACATTGGGTTGCGTTAATGGTGATCCAAAAATTGTGATTGGCAGGCACATCTATGTTGGCTCAAAAGCTGCTTGGGAGGTCATTCCTGAGGGTGTTACACAATTCAGGGAAGGGCCACCAACAAAGGCGTGACAAAGCGTTAAAGCGTATTCCACCAGCGAACTGACCACACCGGTCACGGGTTTTCGCGCCAAAGTGGAAGTTTCTAGCCAGAATCAATCCTTTCGGCACACCAATCTCTCCCAAAAACGGTAGACTGCATAGACCTCTCTTTTAGCATCAAAAAACAGCTCTAAGCATTCTTTCAGGTGGACAGCCATCGGCGATCCGGCGGCTGCGGCTCAAATAATAGATAAAGGGAAACGAAAATGAAAGTTATCAACCTTCTGATCATCGTGGTAGTAGTGCTGTTGAGTATTGCGGCAGGTTTAGCCAAAGTCATGCAAACACCACAAGAAATGGAGTTTTTGCAAGGTTTGGGCTTAAACCCCGTTCTTATTATTGTGTTCGGTCTGGTTCAGATTGTAGGTGGCGTTTTGCTTTTACCCAATAGAACAAGAATGCCGGGCGCGATCTTGGTAACTTTGGCGCTGGTTGTATCAACCGTATTGATCTTTATAGGCGGTGATTTGAGGTTTGGCTTGTTTTCATTAATACCAATTGCATTGGCAAGTGTGATTATTTATCAGACTGCAAGAGCCACACATAAATCACTAAACACGGACGCCAGCGATGTTGGATCCACTTGACTCAAACATGATGTGCACTGAGGTACCCGAAATGGCAGATCAGAAAAACATCACCACTGGCGGCTGCCTTTGCGGAGCAGTGCGTTATGAGGTGAAAGGAGCTTTGCGTGATGTGGTCAACTGCCACTGCAGCATGTGCCAACGCTTGCACGGTAATTTTGGCCCACATTCAAAAGCGCGTAAGGTCAATATCACGATTACAAAGGGTGATGGGCTTGGCTGGTATAAAACGTCCGATGTGGCACGGCGTGGTTTTTGCCGTGAATGTGGCTCCGGCTTGTTTTGGCAGCCCTTTGAGTTGGATGCTACCGGTATTATCGCCGGTTCACTCGACAACCCCACGGGCCTGAAGACCATGGGACACATCTTTGTTGGCGAAAAGTCGGACTTTTACGAAATTACCGACGATTTGCCGCAGTTTGATGGCTCATCAAGCGGCGAGCTGGTGAACGATTACAAATAGGCCATTAGACAAAAGTCATGGCAGCACATAATAAGTTGCTGCGATGCGTTCAGGTCCTGGTCTCCACTGGATAGCGCAAAAAAAGCACCTTGGTTGCGACTGAACACTGGGGTTAGTACTATATTCAACCACTTGGAAAGGAGTTTTATATGACCAATAAATTAAAGAAGCAGATTCCCGCTATAACCGGATTGTCTCTAGGTTTACTTGCTACCTTAACGGGTATTTACATGTCATCAGCGATTGAAGCCACGCCGGCACTAATCGGCATTGTTTCCTCTGTGTGGATCTCGGTTTCAGCAGCCATTCTTGGTAATAAGTTTTCACACCCAGCTACATAAATACCGTCGTACAAATGATCAAGTGCGGTCTACGACCCCCTTCGGACGTAGCTGCGCTGGCTCGCTGGTGCGAGAGGTAGTGTACCAAGGCTAAGTTCAGGGCTCGATAATGGCGGCAATTTACAATGAAATTGGAAAACGCTATGCGCTTGGAAGACGTACCGACCCAATTATCGCCAGTCAAATTTATGACAATCTTTCTGGTGCTGAATCTGTTCTAAATGTGGGTGCAGGTACGGGCTCGTACGAACCAAAACACATTAAACTCATCGCAGTAGAGCCATCAGAGGCAATGATAAACCAACGCTGTGCAACGGCTGCTCCAGTCAAGCAGTCCCAGGTCGAAAACCTACCTTTCGAAGATGGCAGTTTTTCCCATTGCATGACGGTTTTATCGATGCACCACTGGCAGGATCGGGAAAGCGCTTTCAGTGAGATCAAGCGAGTTACGCGTGAGCGATTTGTTGCTGTCACCTGGGACCCGGATTCAAATCCATTTTGGCTCACACGAGAATATTTTCCAGAAATCTACGAAATTGACAGGGATATATTTCCCGCTCTTTCAGAATTCAAAAATTCATTTGAACAAGTAAGCATTTCTACTTTGAGAATACCCGCTGATTGTGTTGATGGATTTCTGGCTGCCTACTGGCGTCGGCCAGAAGCCTATTTAGATGAACTTGTCAGGGCCAATATGTCAACTTTCTCAAAAATATCGAAACTGGATGAAGGGCTTGCACAACTACATTCGGACCTGGAAAGTGGCGCATGGGCGTTACAAAATCACGATATCTTAAAGTATGATTTTTTGGATGCCGGTTATAGAACCGTGATCGCAGATTTGACAGGAGGTGGTGATGCACCATAAATCAATAAGCCCGGACCGCTGCCAGCAGACATCGGTTATGGCGAACATTAGGCGTCGCAAGTGCTCAGGTTCGTAGCACTTCTCCGGGGTATCAACGTCGGTAAGGCCAAGCGAATCGCCATGGCCGATTTACGTGCCTTGCTCTCTGGCTTGGGCTACACGAACGTGGCAACGCTGCTTAACAGCGGCAACGCTGTCTTCCACGCCGCCAACGGCGTCACAACAGCCCAGCACGCAACGGATATAAGCACCGCAATCTCTGATCAACTCAAGGTAGATGTGCCCGTTATCGTCAAGTCGGCCAGGGAACTGACGAACATCATTTCTGAGAGCCCTATCATGGCGGAAGTGCCGGAGCACTCGCGCTTCCTGGTCGCCCTTGTTCAAGACACCAAGGTGTTGTCAGGTCTCGAAGCCATCCGGCCGCTACTCTTGCCTCTCGAGCATTTTGCAGTTGGCAGGAATGCCGCCTACTTACTTTGTGTTGGGGGCATTCTGAAAAGCAAGGCCGGAAAAGCTCTACTCGGTAAAGCAGGTAGGTCAGCCACTACCCGGAACTGGGCAACTGTGCTCAAGCTGCATGCCCTGGCAACCGAACACGACGCTTAACCCGTTTATCGAGAGGACAGTCCCCGGCGTCTGCCGCCCATGGTAATCGTTTGCTAACTTAAGGAACCTCTGATCTATTCATGAAATCGTATCTTGCGTCCAAAATGTCCAGTTTCTGCGTTGCAAATCTTCGCAATAGCTAGCTATTATGTGCGATTCGCGCCTTGAAGCTGAACATTTTGAATCACAATCCACTTCGTTCAGAATAAACCAGAGGTTCCTTAACTAAAGTGGATTGTTGATCAACAATCGATGATCACGAGCTGATTGAGAAAACATTAAATTCTATTTCTGAAAGGAGTTGCTATGTATAAAGGTTCCTGCCTTTGTGGTGTTATAACATTTGAAGTTGTTGGTAAGCTCGGTTCAGCTGATGCCTGCCACTGTATTCAGTGTCGAAAGTGGACGGGTCACTTTCTTCCTTCTACAGAAGTACCACGTTCAGCATTAAGCATTCGTGGTGGTGAAAATCTTAGCTGGTACTGTTCATCTGAAAAAGCAAGGCGGGGCTTTTGTGCTCAATGTGGGGCCTCTTTATTCTTTGATCCACTTGATCAAAAAAAGCACAATTGGATCGGTATATCCTTGGGAGCATTTGATACACCAACCGAGACCAAGCTTTCGTTGCATATATTTGTAGCTGAAAAAGGCGACTATTATGAAATTGATGATGGTTTGCCACAAAAAGAGCATTAGATACCCACTTGACTCCGACCCTGTAGGTTTTCTAGGTTTTCGAATGGCGAATCGCCCAGGGTGTCGAAATGGGGGTCTAACACCCGGGAGAATGGTGTGTGCACCCGGCTACAAAGCAAGTTCCAGAACCAGATTAATCAGCTCGTCCTTGGATATCACATTGTCGTGATTCGCATCGAAGCGCGTGAATATATCGCTGCTAAAATTAAAACCCTTTTTATGCAACAAGCACTCCGCCAGGGCAATAAACTCGCCTCTGGAAATCACGCCATCATTGTTGACGTCAAAGACATCAAATAACTCGGCGACCATTTGTTTAGTATCCATAGGCCAGAGTGTATCGCAAAAATTAATACAATATTACCGGTTTTTGAGGCGTCAGCCCATATCGCAAAGACCTGGGTAAAGATCTGGACATCCACGAGAGACGGGGTCTGAGTCAAGTGCCAGAGTAGCACTCTGGCACTTGACTCAGACCCCGTAGGTTTTCGTCTATGAGCTAGCGATTATCGTGACCTTATCGCCGATAATTTCACCTACCCTGGCGCTGTCGTGAAGTTTCAGCTCAACCGCATGCTCGAAAATCAAGTCTCCATGAACCTGGACGTTCTCGCCAATTTCCACCTTGACCGGCTCGCGCCTTTTGTTGAAGCTCCACCCGTGTGGCTTCCGGACCATGACGTTACCGACAACCTCGGTACCATTCAGCAGTCGAATCCCGCCATTCACCGTATCAATACCGCCAGACACACTGGTGGTTTGTAAGCGGATACTGCCATTGACGGTCCCAACGTCACCGCCCACCTCACAGCCTGGTTCAAGTGTTACCGAGCCATTTACCGCTTCGATGCCCATCTCAACCCTGACACCATTGTCAAGACTGATGGAGCCGTTGACCGACTCGACGGATTTGACAACAGAATTGGCGCCAATGCGAATCGCACCATTAACTGATTTAACATTGCCGGTCGTGGAACTATCGTCGATACGAATACTTTTATTTATCGTACTGCGGTTACCCTCTGCTGTCGCCACTGCCGGCAATATAACCATTAACGCGAATGCTACTGCGGTGAGATATCTGAATGAAACCTTCATTGATCGCTCCTGTCGTTTTTAGTGACCGCTTCGGCCGGCTTACCCGGCAAATGGTGCACTGTTGATTTTGCTGCCATATGAACAAATCAAGGCAAGCCCGTGCGAACCTCCTTGGATTCGGTTACAACATTTGATGGTGACGGTCAGCGATCGGTTTAAACCCAGGAAGGAGTTGGGTGTTTTCGAAGAAAAAGTCAAGCGTGACCCGGAATTTGCCAACGCTTTGAAGTCACTGGTGGCGTTGGAAAATATGGGGTCAGAGCAGAGTTGGTAGCAAGCCTCGGCGTCGAAAACATATGGGGTTAGATCGCTCCGACCCCCAGTGTTTTCATTCGTCCGAATTGCGCTCTGTCGGTAAATCACTCAGGTATTCCACAAATTCCACCTCAAATCCATCGGGGTCGATGAAATACACGTTCTTTCTGAACCGATTGTCAGCGCCAGATTTTGCAATTTTGAAGCCTGCGGCCTCAAGACGATCCATAACAGCCTTCAAA
This sequence comes from Gammaproteobacteria bacterium, assembly GCA_021772935.1. Classification (GTDB taxonomy): domain Bacteria; phylum Pseudomonadota; class Gammaproteobacteria; order Xanthomonadales; family SZUA-36; genus SZUA-36. The sequence continues at coordinate 64,289 of JAJFLA010000038.1, read as the reverse complement.
TTGTCTGTCACATAGGCGAAGTGTGCCAGGCCGGTTTGGTGGCCAGAAAGATCCCGGTTTTCGCCACTGCCATCATCGTTAAAAGTTAGATATTGCTCATCGTCACCAAAATGGACCCAGTTTCTTTCGATGCCGTACCATTCTGCCTGCCCTCGACTTCTTATTCGCCAGTGTGGAAAAGCCGCTTTGTAGAAGGCGAGAGCTTCAGAAATGTCTTTTACGACCAGGTTCAAGTGTTCCAAACGCATGTCTTACTCCTGAATGTTGTCTTTATTTGCGCTGCATTACGTCATTATATGTTTGATAAAAACACTTCAAAAATGCCGCGAATGCCAATTTCTTGGTGGAACGATCAAGTGAGTTTGTTGCTTTGAATATACGCATTGAGTATTACATCCTGGTTGATTTGTGTGTACTATAAAACCTCAGGTTAAGTTGAGGTCAAGGGTTTTTTCATCCATTTGATCTTCGATAGGAAAGGAGAGATAGATGTCTGTAAAAGCGGGTTGGGGCGTGGGTAAAGTTGCCGACCGATGTGGGGTGAAAATATCTACCCTGCATTTCTATGAGGAAAAAGGCCTGATATCCAGTTGGCGCAATCAGGGCAACCAGCGGCGTTATCAAAAAGACGTCTTACGCAGAGTCTCGGTGATCAAGGCGGCTCAAAAAGTCGGGATAAGCCTGGAAGACATTAAAACCGCCCTGTCGGCTTTACCTGAGAACCGGACCCCCGATACCCAGGACTGGGAAGTGCTTGCTCGTCATTGGCGCAAGAGTCTTGATATAAAAATTGCCTACCTTGAAAAGTTGAGAGACTCCTTAACAGGCTGCATCGGCTGTGGTTGTTTATCGATGAAAAAATGCCCCATTTATAATGCCGATGACAAGTTGGCAAAAGAAGGTCCGGGCCCGGTACTGTTGGAACCAATGGGATCAGAGTAGAAGAACGCGGACACTTTCAGTTATTGTCAAAGTGAAACCGAAGCATCACTGATCATCTACTACTTATGCTCCCCTTCAATTTCTTTTAATAGCTCTTCTGTAGACCGAAGCAAACAAAACTCACCGTTTAGACTTGCCAAATTGATGTTGTGCATAACTTCAGCTGAGTAGTGGGTGCCATCATGGCCTTCTCGATCAAATGTTGCCGTCGCGTCTGAGACCAAAGTGACATTGAAGCCCAGGTTTGCGGCCATCCGGGTTGATGTTGATACACAGTGATCCGTGGTCAGCCCAACAATCACCAAAGCTGAATAGTCAAATGCCCGTAAGTATTGCTCAAGTCCGGTTCCGATGAAGGCACTATTGACTGATTTACTGAATTGTTTTTCATGCGCCAGGGGTTGCGCTATCTTTTTGAATTCGTAGCCAGGATGTTCTGGACGCAATACCGAGTTGGGCTCTGTTGAACAATGACGCACATGAATCACGGGTAAATCATGTTTGCGCCAGGCAGATAGTAGCAATTCAATATTTGATTCTGCTTCCGGGTTGTTTCGCTTACCCCAGGATGAGTCATCAAAACCCTGTTGAACATCAATAAGTAGTAGAGCAGTTTTCCTCATGTAAAACCTCATGCGGTATATTTCGGGTCGGTGTCATTCTATCTTGCCTTTCAGCATGTGTTGACCAGAAACCAGAACGGTCGAGGCAAGAACCTTATGGTGCTTGCCTCAACCTGTTCAGTGGTGGGTCCCGACAGGTTCCGCCTTTGTCTGTTCTGCAGGGTGGACCGGGCTTACGCCATTGTGGAAACCACCCTGGTCACGTATCACCTTGGAGTTTCCCTCATCGTCGTACTCTACCCAGACCAGCCCATGCGGGTCACCAAACAACGGCATGTCTATAACGTGCGTTCGCTGACGTGTTTTGGCATCGAACACAAATATTTTGCCCTCCCCATTGGAGGTCGCCCACATTTCGGACCCATCAGGAGAAAGCAATACATGGTCCACCTGGTACCCGGAAAACACGGTTTCGAGCACCTGTCCGGTGATCGCACTTAGTACGGTTATGGTGCGACCAAAATGTCCGGTGCCCTCTCCTTTGTCTGCGACCCAAACTTCGGTTTCGTCCGCATTGAGGTTTGCACCATAGGGCCCGATTCCGGTACCGGCAGACCACGCGTACTCGCCCGTGTCGATATTGATCTTGGTCAGCTTTGAGTCCGCTTGTGTGACGTACATATACTCGCTGCTAGAATCGATAACGATCCAGTCCGGACGAAAGCCCGGTAAGGGATACTCTTGAACGACTTCCCAGGTCTCAGGGTCAATCTTGGCCACCCAGAATGGGCGCATCGTGACGAGCTTGCCGCGATACATATTGCGAATTCCGGTGACTCCGGTTGAGCTTCCCGGTGCATATCCCGTCGGTTCCATCAAAACATAAATGAATTTATTATCGGTCCAGGCGGTATAGGTGGCTCCACCGAGGTCTTCGTCACGGACACCGCCGATGACCGTGTCGGTCTCCGGATCAAACAACATGATATCCAGGCCATCCGGGTCACGCGCGAATGTATCGAACAACATGTACTTGTCCTGGAATATTTGTCCGTGATGGAACCGTCCGCCGATGGTGAACTGTTTGATGGGTTGCAGTGTCAAGGCGTCGACTTTGAGCACCGTCGCTGAGGTGCCCAGGGTTTCTTTGGTGTAAGCAGTACCCTCTTTGGAGCCTACGATGTAAACATATTTACCATCCGGGGTCATGGCGGTGGTGTGAACCGCCGCACGCAGTGGTGTCGGAATCATGTAGCTTGCGATCACTTCTTTGGTTTTGGCATTGCCCACCACTACCTGGCTCGATTCTGCGTTGGTGAATCCTTCGGGCTGAACGGACGGGTTGCTGGCGTTTCCTACATTCTCGTAAAAATAGGTGTTTCCTGGTTGTGGCGAAAACTTGGGCTCTCCAGCATCAAATGTCGCCAAAACCCTGGGTACATAGGTGCGCTTCAGGCTACCTGTCTTTGCTCTGCGTTGCCAGTCGGCAAGTACGCTCTGAAACAGCTCGACTTTCTCAATGTCGAGATCTCTTTGGGTCTTAGGGTTGACGACTTCTTTGACCTGGACGGATTTGAGCCGCGTCAACTCAGTTTGCAGATCAAAAATCATTCCCTGGTCAACCGGTAAACCCGAAAGCTTGCGTATATAGAGCGAGACTGCAACAAGGTCTTCGTCCGTTGGCTTCAGTTCTGAAGCGATGATACCCATTTGCGGGTTGGTTTGAATTTGTTCCCAAATGGTAGCCGCCGATGGTCCAGTCTGAAGTGATGGCCCGACCCGCCCTTCTGCGGCTTCTCCGTGGCATACCCAGCAAGAGACCGGCTGCTTATAAAATGCCTCACCCTTAGTCAGCAACTCATCGAGTGTAATTTCCGCCATCAGGTCATCACTGGCCTCGGTAGTTGCCACCCAGGCTGCACTCGCAAACAACACAGGGAAAACCAACAAACATTTAAATAAGCATTTCATTGTCTAAACTCCTTTGACCAATCTTCTTCTTCAATTATTTGTTTCACCCTCGACAAAAAGGCAGCGGAATAGGCGCCATCAACGGCCCGGTGGTCGAACGACTGGGCCAGCACACCGACCGGGCGAACCAGTATCGCGTCGCTTCCCGCCATACTTTCCACGACAGCACGTTTTGATATCGCGTCGACCGACAGGATACCCACCTGCGGCTGGTTGATAATAGGCGCGGTGAACAAGGTACCAAAGGGACCCGGGTTCGACAGCGTGTAAGTGCCGCCGGTCATATCGTCCTGCCTGAGTTTTTCTGTTCGTGCCCGGTCTGCCAAATCCTTGATGCTCGTTGCCAGTTCCGGAACCGTCAAGCGGTCGGCGGCATGGATGACCGGTGCAACCAGCCCTTTTTCGCCGAGGTCGATCGCAATGCACAAGTTGATTTGATCGTGCAATACCAGGCTATCACCATCAACACTCGCATTGAGCCGTGGAAACTCCGCCAGGGCCCGACAAACCGCGCTGGCGATAAACGGCAAGTAGCTCAACGAGTAGCCGTGTTGGGCTCGCCATGCATCGCGTTGTGCTGCACGGACCGCATCGACGCTGTGAAATTTGGCGTCGATGGCCTGCAGTACGTGCGGACTGGTGGCCTTGGAACGAACCATATGCTCAGCTGTTAGTCGTCTGATCCTGTCAAACGGGATTCGCTTGGCCTTTGTTGGTTCACCTGCCACACCAGCGTTTGTCTTCGCTTGTATTGCATCCAAAACGTTCTGCTTGGTCACCCGGCCGTCTCTGCCAGTGCCACTCACCTGCTCAATATCCAGGTCATGTTCAGCAACCAGCCTGCGAACCGCGGGGGAGAGTTTTGCTACACCCGCCGCAGCACCCCTGCCGGACCTTGTGCGCGAACGCGAGCTGTCGTCGGTGTTTGAATCATCACCACCCGCTTGCGCTGCACTGCTGGCATCCGGGGCCGGTGAGGTTTCGATAACATCGTCTTCATCACCAATCACAGCAAGTACGGTTCCAACGTCCACCGTTTCATCGGCAGGCACGAGAATCTGCTGTAGCACGCCAGCGATTGGGGCCGGGATCTCTGTCGCAACCTTGTCGGTTTCGACGTCGAGTAACATATCGCCCTTTTCTACTTCGTCACCGACGTTTTTATGCCATGCGGAGATCGTGCCCTCAGTGACTGTTTCACCGAGTTGCGGCATCACAATTTTCATCGTTTCAAGTCCTTCATCAATTTCTGCAAGTACCAATTTTCATGCATTAGTCCACCAGTTCAACCACGCCCGATACGATTTTCTCGACGGAGGGCAGCATGGCGTCTTCCAGGAAATCCGCAGACGGCAGCGGTATATGCGGTGTCGTTATCCTGACGATTGGACCTTCGAGGTCCCAGAATAATTCCTCTGACACTAACGAGGACAGTTCTGCCCCCCAGCCACACAAGCGTGGGTTTTCTTCTACCGTCACCAGACGACCGGTCGCTGACACGGACTTGAATACGGTCGAGGTATCCAGTGGAACCAGGCAACGAAGATCAATAACGGTCGCGGAAATCCCATGCTCCGCCTGCAATACGTCTGCTGCTTTTTGTGCCTTGGGAACCATTGCCGCCAGCGCAACGATGGTTACGTCATCGCCTTCCCGCAGCACATTCGCCTGGCCAAGGGGCACGACGTGCTCGCCTTCGGGGACTTCTCCCTTGGTGCCGTACAGTGATTTCTGTTCAAAAAACAACACCGGGTCCGGGTCCCTGATGGCTGCGGCCAGCAGGCCTTTAACGTCGGCCGGGTTGGAGGGCGCGACCACCTTGAGACCAGGCACCGCCATGGCCCAGTTTTCAACACTCTGTGAGTGTTGTGCACCAAACCGTGACCCGCCGCCGTTGGCTGAACGAATCACCAGTGGTAAGGCGCATTGGCCATTGGTCATATAACGTGTCTTTGCTATCTGATTGGCAACGATATCCCAGCACACCGCAAAAAAATCGGAAAACATGATTTCGGCAACCGGGCGCAAACCCGTCATGGCGGCCCCCATGGCTGCACCCAGGATGGCCTGCTCGGAAATAGGTGTATCCCTGACCCGAACAGGTCCAAATTCATCCAGCAGCCCCTCAGTGGTTTTAAACACCCCACCGGCAGCGGCGACGTCTTCACCGAGGAAAACGACCGATGGATCCCGGCGCATTTCCTGCGCGAGTGCCGCCGCGACGGCCTCTCTATAACTTAATTTCGCCATGCTACACCTCCATCTGCCCAAACGTCCTGGTGGGCGATTTCCAGTGGTGGTGGCGGGCTATTGCTGGCTGTTTCGGTCGCCGCATCTACGCGGGCGGCCGTCGCACTTTCCATTTCTTCCAGCACGCTTTCCGCGATACCAGACTCTAACAGCCGGGCACGGTAAATTTTGACCGGGTCATAGTCTTTCCACTTGGCGACCTCTTCGTCCGGCCGGTATTTACCCGGGTCGGCTCGCGAGTGGCCACCGTGGCGGTAGGTCACCGCTTCGATCAAAGTCGGGCCACCACCCTGGCGGGCCTTTTCAAGTGCGGCGCTCGCATGTGCGTGCACCACATCCGCGTCATTGCCATCGATCAGGATCGACTCCAGGCCGTAGGCCGAGGCGCGGTCCGCTGCCGGGTTTTTAACCGCGGTCACATCACCAATGGCGGTGTATTCCATGTACTGGTTGTTCTCACAGACAAAAACTACCGGCAACTTCCAGATCACAGCAAAATTCAGGGCCTCATGAAAAGCGCCGATGTTGGTCGTGCCGTCACCAAAAAAACAGACGGCCACCTGTCCACTTTCACGGTATTGCGCCGACCAGGCAGCACCTGCGGCAATGACCATGTGAGCACCGATAATGGCATAGGAGCCCATCGCACCGTGTTCGACGCTGGTCAGGTGCATGGAGCCACCCTTGCCACGCATCAGGCCACAGTCTCTACCCATCAATTCTCCCAGTATCGAAGTCATTGAAACGCCTCTGACCAGGGTATGGTTATGGCCACGGTAGGTACAAAATGTGTAGTCGTCCTCGCGCATGGCGGCCCCAAACCCCGATGCGATTGCTTCCTGACCGGTTCCCAGGTGTGTAGTCCCTTTGACCAGGTTTTGCATGAACAGGTCAAAGGCCCGCGTCTGCAATCCGCGGCATGCAAGCATAAGGCTGAATAGCCGGAGCCGGGTCTCCTGATCGGGGCTTGTGTGTGTATTTGTTTCCAAAGTTATTCTACCTTGTCTGTAAATAATGTCGATATTATGGACTATTTGCAAGAAATGTCGCAATCTTTTTTGGATAAGTCAGAGATAACGACCGCTTAATACCCGCCATACTCGTGCCCGGTCGAGTGTCGTTCCCACTCGGTACCGTCTTATTCCGGTCACGCAGTTACGGTGCTTTGCCAGAAGCGAAACACCCGAAGGGTTGCGGTCAATGTGAGCAAGGCCCGAACGAAAACGCGACTTAAGTATACAGGTTGAAGCTGCGATGTGAAGCAGGAAAACGAACAGATCAGTACACATTAATCTCGGCGTAGACGCAGACTCACCGCGGCGTGAGCACCCAGGAAACGCTGAGCTTGTTGCGTGGACTTAAATTTACGCTTCCCCCGTTCAGAGAGTAAATCTTCAATATCCTGACAACAGAGATTAAACCTGTAGTAAAGCCAAACAGCATAATGGATAATTTCGGATGGGGAACGATAGCGTTTATATATAGTTGGATTTTTCATCCAATAACCAGGTAATTTTGGGAGTTAATTTGTCAATACCTTCGCAGACGTCAGGAACACATTAAAATGGGTGCAGGGTTCTACCTTATGATCGCCGCAGCGATAGTAATGTATAAAGTTGCGGAAACCGATCATCGTCGGGGCTGGCTTTGGTTTGGCATTACTTTTTGTACGATAATGTTGGTAAGTCGGCTTACCGGACTGGGGTTGTCGGTTATTTTCGTTGGATCTGCTTTGGTATTTCTTGCGATGTTTTTTGCTAATGTGTACGCAAAATCGAAAAGATAAATTTAAACTCATGAAGACTCACAAAGCGTGGCATCAATTTACCTACTTAACCACTTTACCAAGCGTTGTGTTTCAAGGATAAGCCGGTGCTGAAGTTAATCGATTTAAGCCACACGGTTGTTGACGGTCAAGTCACCTATCCCGGAATACCTGCTCCGATTATTTGCGATTTCCTGTCTCGCGAAGCATCCGCGGGTCACTATGCACCAGGTGTTAGCTTCTGTATCAATCAGATCGATATGCCCGCAAACACTGGCACCTATATAGACTCGCCATTTCATCGTTATGCGGACGGTATGGATTTAGCTGAAATGCCGCTTGAATCAGTAACGCAGTTAGGCGCCGTCGTTTGTCGCGTTGTAAATAATGGCAGAGCGATTGACGTTAAGGCGTTTGAAAACATCGATGTTTCACAAAAGGCCGTTCTCGTAGAAACGGGTTGGTCAAAACACTGGGGCACTGAACAGTATTTCAATAACCACCCTTATTTGACACAAGAGGCGGCACAATATCTCAAGGACAACGGTGCCTTGCTGGTCGGTATCGACTCACTGAATATCGATGACACCCGTGATCTGGAACGTCCTGTACATTCGATACTTCTGGGTGCCAACATTCCCATTGTTGAGCATTTGTGTGGTTTGGCAGTGCTGCCAGATTCTGGTTTTATTTTCAATGCGGCGCCCGTCAAGGTACACAAATTCGGCTCCTTTCCAGTTAGAGCATATGCGGTTGTTGAAACAGATATAGAACACAGACAATAGCGGTAACGACATCGGTAAAATGTCCGGCTTAGTTGTCCTGCCCGACTATCAAACTTCATGCTAAGTATAAATAAGCATGCCGATACTAATTCAGAGACCAATGAGTGTGAATAAAGTCGATTTGAAAGAAAAATTTTCCCTGTTCAAGGAACACTGGCAACCCAAGGTTGTGGGTGAACTTAACGGCCAATATGTGAAGCTGGCGAAATTGAAAGGTGAGTTTGTCTGGCATCAGCACGACAATGAAGATGAGTTATTTATGGTCATCAAGGGCAAACTGAAAATAAAACTGAGAGACCGGGATATCGATCTCGATGAGGGACAGTTTTTTATCGTTCCACGAGGTGTTGAACACCTACCCATCGCTGACGAAGAGGTTCACGTGATGCTGTTTGAGCCTAAGTCAGTGCTAAATACCGGTGATAAAAAGAATGAAAGAACTGTTGACCACCTCGATAGAATATAAGTAAAGGGCCTATAAACATGCGAATAACTCAAAGGGAAAAGGTTTTGTGTTTCCTGGGTGCTTGCGTGATGCACACAGCTTGCAGCGCCACTACCCATCTCATTCCCTGGACATCAGAATAAAGCCATCGAAACAAGCACAAAATTATGACGCAATTGCACCTAATTGGGATGGTGATGATTTCAATCGAGATAACGGAATTGCGCAGCACCAACGAGTGCTTCAGTTTGTAAAGAACGTGAAGAAACTATGTAGCGCTTTAAACCCGGGTGGCATACTGATTTATACAATCAGAGGCTCCTTGAGCATTAAGAGAGCAAAGATGAAACGTAAACATATTTTGAGTGGATCTGAATTCGAAGAAAAGTTTAGCTATTCCCGAGCCGTTGTAGATAAGGATTATGTTTTTGTCTCCGGCACCACTGGATTTGATTATCAAACCATGACCATATCAAGCGATCCAGTTGAGCAAGCAGAGCAGTGTTTTAAAAATATTGAATCAGCACTCATGCAAGCTGGCAGCAGCTTGGACGAGGTCGTGCGCGTTCACTACATTTTCCCGAACAAACAAGATTTTGAACCGTGTTGGCCGATGTTCAAAAAATACCTGGGTAATGCCAGGCCTGCCGCAACCATGTTTATTGCAGGTCTGCTCGATGAAAATATGAAGCTGGAAATCGAAGTGACCGCCAGGCGAAGTGCATAACCGCGTTCTGCAGCGCGAGCCTGCGGCTGACAATAAAAGTGGGTGGGCACGCGCGAAAAGACAGCTATTACAGTATCCTTTGAGCACCACCCCCATGATGAAGCGCTAATGAGAGTCGTTGAGGTTACAAAAGAGCCCGTTGAGCTGTATAAAATCCTCAAATTTGAAGGCATGGTTGCCAGTGGTGGTGAAGCAAAGCTTGTCATCGCTGATGGTGAAGTGTTGCTCAACGGTCAAATAGAAACCCGGAAACGAAAGAAGATTATTTCAGGCGATATCATTGAGTTTGGTCCGGAAATCATCCGCATACAACTCAAGTGATCTGCAACAAATTGGAAGTACATGATGACAAATAACGATGTTTTGCGCCGTATTCGCTACACCTTTAACCTGGATGATTCAAAGATGATGTCTGTCTTTGCATTGGCTGGGTCTGAGGTAACACGCGCACAAATCAGTGAATGGCTGAAAAAGGAAGATGACCCTGACTATCAGAAGGTGAGTGATCAGCAATTTGCAGTTTTTTTGAATGGTCTGATCATTGATAAACGGGGTAAAAAGGACGGGCCACAAGCACCGCCGGAAACCAGTTTATCCAACAATATTATTTTCAGAAAACTGAAGATTGCACTCAACCTGCAGGCTGATGATGTGCTGACTCTGGTTAATCAGGCTGATTTTCGTATTAGTAAACACGAGTTGAGCGCGTTTTTCCGCAAACCGGGCCACAAACACTACCGCGAATGTAAAGACCAGGTTTTGCGTAATTTTTTAAAAGGCATGCAACTAAAGTACCGAGACTGACTGGATGCGTGACAGTGATATATCCAGGTTATCATCAGACCTTGCTTAAGCATCAAGATGAACTACCTGATACCTGAAACAGCAGAAACCGAACGCTTGATTTTGCGTACTTTCAAAGAAGACGATTGGCTCGATTTACATCAGTTATATTCTGATCCGAAATGTACCCAATATACGATTCAACGAACTCTGACAGAGGGTGAAAGCTGGCGCACCATGGCTACAATGATCGGGCATTGGCAGCTTCGGGGTTATGGTCCGTATGCGCTTGAAGACAAAGCCACCGGGAAAGTCATGGGACCGGTAGGTTTATGGTATCCCAATGACTGGCCTGAACCGGAAATCAAGTGGGCGATTTCCCATGCTTATTGGGGCCACGGCTATGCCAGTGAAGCGGCCCGTGCAGTGAAAAAAATTGCCGCTGATTTTATGCCGGAAACATCATTGATCAGCCTTATTTTTTCGGAAAATGAACCGTCCATCAAGCTCGCTCTCGCCATCGGTGCGAAGTTTGAAAAAGAGCTTGAGTTTAGAGGGCAAATTGCACACATCTACCGGCATAGCAAAGAACCCACAACATGACCTCAACAATAGGGTATGGCGATGCAGCTTACACTTGATGACATCCTGTCGGCATCCCGAATTGTCTACTCGGACATGCAGGCAACGCCACAGTACCGCTGGCCACTGCTATGTGAGCGTCTGGGCACCGAGGTATGGGTTAAGCACGAAAACCACAGCCCAGTGGGTGCTTTCAAAATCCGCGGTGGACTGGTTTATTTCGCTCATCTGGCACAGTCTGAGCCCTTACCAGCGGGCGTGATTGGTGCCACGCGTGGAAACCATGGTCAGTCGGTTGGTTTTGCCGCCCGTCGTTACGGCATTCCAGCCACGATTGTTGTGCCTCATGGCAACAGTGTTGAGAAAAATGCTGCCATGCGGGCGCTTGGTGTAAAGCTGATCGAAGACGGCGACGAATTTCAGACTGCACGGGAGTTTGCCCAAACCCTGGCCAAGGAACAGTCGCTACATCTGGTGCCTTCATTTCACCCCTTGCTGGTAGCAGGCGTGGCCACTTACAGTCTGGAATTATTGCAGGCGGTTAAAGATATTGATGTTGTTTATGTGCCCATCGGTTTGGGCTCCGGTATTTGTGGAATGCTGGCGGCGCGGGATGCCTTAAACCTGAAAACCAAAGTAGTTGGTGTTGTATCGGCCCATGCCAATGCTTATGCAAAGTCGTTCCGCGCCCGCCGTCCAGTCGAATCCCCGGTAACGACCCAACTTTCTGATGGTATGGCCTGTCGGGTTCCAGAGCCGGCCGCACTCGAGTTGATATTGCAAGGGGTTGATCGAATTGTTCAGGTGAGTGATGAGGAAGTATCAGCCGCGATGCGAATGATGTTCGAATATACGCATAACGTCTGTGAAGGTGCGGGTGCAGCGGCACTGGCAGCTGCGGTGCAGGAGGCGCCACAGATTGCCGGTCACAAAGTTGCCGTGATCGCTTCGGGTGGCAATATCGATCAGGATGTATTTGCCGATGTGCTGAAAGCTCAATGATTCTTAACCAGGAACGTTTGGCTGAAGCGTCAAATTCAGTCGCGTTATTGGATAAAGACATGGCTCGAATACTGGCAGATCACGGTACGCCGCCCTTGTGGTCGAGAAAGCCGGGTTTTGTCACCCTGGTTCGCATCATTCTTGAACAACAGGTCTCCCTTTCCTCAGCCGACGCTATGTATCATCGCTTGATTGATCATATTGAACCCCTTACCCACAAAACGGTACTTGCGGCGGGAGCTCCTTTTTTAAGATCTTTTGGCATTACCCGACAAAAGGCCACCTATTTCATCAATGTTGCCGAGGCAATTCAGAAGGGTAACCTCGATCTCGCAGGGCTAGCGAAAGAAAGTGATGAAACTGCGGTTGAACAACTCACCGCGATAAAAGGCATTGGTCCGTGGACAGCCAAGATATACTTGCTGATGGCATTGCGTCGACCCGATGTCTGGCCGGTTGGCGATATTGCCTTGGCTACGGCCATAAAGAACCTGAAGCGACTGCCGGCAAGACCAACACAGCCGGAGCTGAGCAATATTGCGAAAGCCTGGTGTCCTCACCGCGCAACAGCTGCAAGGATGCTTTGGCATTATTATTTGAATGGGATGTAGAAATGCTGTGTTGGCGGCACAACCTCATAACCAGGAGTGTGTTTAATGAGCAATAAAACGATTAATGCCTGGCATCAGATTGTTCAAACAAAAGACCTGCAAGCTCTTAAAGAGATTCTTGCTGATGACGTAGTGTTCCACTCTCCAGTGGTCCATAGCCCTCAGCCGGGGAAAGCAATCACGTTGCTGTATCTACAGGTAGCGCTTAATGTGTTTGGCAATGATACCTTTTGTTATGTGCGTGAGTGGGTCAATGAACATGATGCGGTGCTGGAGTTTAATGTAGAAATACAGGGTGTCGCCGTTAACGGTGTGGATATGATCAGCTGGGATGATGAAGGCAAGATTACCGATTTCAAGGTCATGATACGCCCGTTAAAGGCCATCAATATCGTTCACCAGGAGATGGCAGCCGGGCTCAAGGCCGCCGCCAAAAGGTCAGGGCGTTGAAGATTTGGGTGGATGCGGATGCGTGTCCTGTTGTGATCAAGGAAATCCTGTTTAAGGCGGCTGAACGCACTGGCGTAGAGTTGACATTGGTCGCGAATCAGCCCGTACGCATACCACCGTCGCGCTTCATCAGCTTTGTTCAAGTGGCATCCGGCTTTGATGTGGCCGACAATGAGATTGTGAAAAGACTGGATGCCGGTGATCTTGTCATCACAGGTGATATTCCGTTGGCGGCTGATGTGATTGAAAAAGGTGGCTATGCCCTTAACCCTCGTGGGGAAATGTACACCGCTGAAAATATTAGGGCACGTCTGAATATTCGAGATTTTATGGATACCTTACGCGGCAGCGGAATAGATACAGGTGGGCCACCGGCCTTAAGCCAAAACGACCGTAAAACTTTTGCGGATCACCTGGATAGACTACTCGCCAGACACGCTGGCAAGGTATAACTCTGATGGCTAACACCAGTTTTTCAACGCTCCCCATATCCCGCGAACAAATTGCGAACCTGGATTCCCTGGGCTACAAAAAAATGACACCGGTTCAGGCACTAAGCCTGCCACATGTTTTGAAGGGCACTGATCTGATTGTCCAGGCAAAAACAGGTAGCGGGAAAACAGCGGCTTTTGGCATTGGTTTGTTAGAGCAGATTAATCCACGCTTTTTTGGTGTGCAGGCATTGGTTTTGTGTCCAACCCGCGAGCTCGCCGACCAGGTCGGCAAAGAACTCCGCAGGTTGGCCCGCAGTACAGCCAACATCAAGCTGGTCTTGTTGTGTGGCGGTAAACCATTTGGACCGCAAAGGGGGTCGCTGGAACACGGGGCACACATCGTGGTGGGTACACCAGGGCGTACTCAGGACCATTTGCGCAAAGAGACCTTAAAGCTCGACGGTCTGAAAACACTGGTGCTGGACGAGGCTGACCGGATGTTGGACATGGGCTTTTTTGATGTGATGACCGAGATCATTTCACAAACACCAAAAAGTCGACAAACATTAATGTTTTCTGCAACATATCCTAATGCAATCAAAAAAATGTGTCGCTCTATTCAACGCAAGCCAGTGACGGTTACGGTGGAGGCGGAACACAAGCCTGGTGTGATCGAGCAGTTGTTTTACGAGGTCAAAAAACACGAGCGCAACAACACCTTGCTGGCCTTGTTTGAGCATTACAAACCCGAAACCACATTGGTTTTTTGCCATACCAAGAAGCAATGTGATGAGGTCGCCCGGTTTTTACGTGACCATCGTATCGAGGCGCTGGCTATCCATGGTGATCTGGAACAGCGTGAGCGTGATGAGGTGCTGGTCCAGTTCGCCAATAATAGTTGTTCGGTATTGGTGGCGACCGATGTTGCCGCGCGCGGTTTAGATATCAAATTACTGCAAGCGGTGATCAATTATGAATTACCACGTGATCCCGAAATTTACGTTCACCGCATAGGCCGTACCGGCCGGGCAGGGGAAACAGGTATCGCGCTGAGCATATTTACTGAATCTGAACAGCTGCGTGTAAATGCAATCGAACAGGATCAGAAAAAGCCTTGCATCTACGATGTATACGCGTCTTTGGATCGTGACCCTGACTTTAGTTTGCAAGCACCGATGGTTACCATCCAGCTTGATGCCGGTCGGAAAAATAAAATGCGACCTGGTGATCTTTTAGGTGCATTAACAGGTGATGCCGGGTTGAACGGGTCTCAGATTGGAAAAATCGATATATTTGACAGGTCCAGTTATGTAGCCGTCGAGCGCGCTGCTTTACGTCAGGCGCTCATTTATCTGGCTAATGGAAAAGTCAAAGGGCGTAATATTCGGGCCCGCAAAATCAACCAGTAATATATGGAAGGAACACAACACTACTCAGCTCTGGAAGAAAAAACCAACATCATTTCTCATGCTATCGGTTTGTTCTTGAGTGTGGTGGCTTTGGTGCTTTTGGTCATTCGAGCAGGTCTGTATGGTAACGGCTGGCATATTGTGAGTGTCAGCATTTTCGGGGCAAGTTTGATTTCTTTATATGCGGCGTCCACTTTCTACCATAGTGCCAAAGACGCAACGCTAAGAGCCAGATTGAGGATCATAGATCACGCAACCATTTATGTTCTCATCGCTGGCACCTACACACCCTTCACTCTCATCTCACTGAATGGGTCGGTAGGCTGGGTAATTTTCGGTGTTTCCTGGGCAATGGCTATCACCGGGATAGTCTTGAAGCTGTTCTTCACCGGGAAATACAATGTTCTGTCAACCCTGATGTACGTGTTCATGGGGTGGATTATTGTTTTTGCGATAAAACCGTTGATTAGTAGCTTATCAACAGAGGGCTTGACCTGGCTTTTTGCAGGTGGTGTAGCTTATACAACAGGTGCAATTTTATATAGCATCAAAAAAGTAAAATTTAATCACGCCATCTTCCATCTGTTTGTTTTAATGGGTAGTTTTTGTCATTTTGTGTCAGTGTATTTTTATGTTTTACCCTTTGAACCGACCGGTTCTTAAGGGCCGACATTTTGAGCCCGGCAGACTAACACAGAGTATGCCCTGGCTGAGCGCGCATTATCCCTGTTCAGGTATTTGAATCTGAACCATTAATCAGTTCTTTGACACAGGTCAATACGTCATATTTTGTTATGTGTTTAACTCTATCAAGATGCTCTGAGAGGTCAGGGTTGCACGTCCGGTTCACGATAATTGCCTGATGCTAACAAAGCGTTTGGAATGTGGAGGAACGGAAATGAACAGAAAAGCTCTGCTAATAAGCCTCGCAAGTTTATTGACAGTAAACATCAGCGCAGCGGCAGCCTGTGAATACAAAGCCGGCGAGACGAAGTACATTGATTACGCCAACTGCCGGTATGGTGAGGACAGCATTCAAGTCGTTAAGCTGCCAGAAGATTATGTGTGGGAAACCTGTGTCTATCATCTGCAGCCATTTAGACCGGAAAAGCTCCTGGCGGTTACCAAAGAAATAGATGGAAAAGAGACCATCAGCATCAATGATCGCTCAAAAATAGGTAATCCCTGCTATCTCACAAAACAACATTGCGACGCTGCATTGAGGGCATTCAAGCAAGAATGAAAGAAAACCAAAACGGTCCCAGACACGGTGGATGGGCTTAAGTCACAGCAACCGTGTTACACTGCGCGCTTTGCGGCATGTTGTATGTTGCAATTGTTAAAGATTTCTGTAAAAAAACAGAAAACCAAGATAGAACTTGATATTTAATTTTTATAAGGAAGGTAAGGTTATGAGTACAGGTACAGTAAAGTGGTTTGATGCGGGTAAAGGTTACGGCTTTATCACACCAGAAGATGGTGGAAAAGATTTGTTTGTGCATCATTCTGAAATCAAGACCGATGGTTATGCGACATTGAATGACGGTCAACAGGTAGAATACGAAGTTGGTGAAGGCCAGAAAGGCCCTTGTGCAACCAACGTTGTTGCCCTCTGATCGTTTAAAAAAATAAAATTCAAAGCGGGGTTCTTGTTCGACGTGGACATTCATGTTCATGGTTCGCCGGTTTAATTGTCATCCGTAGGGCGGATATTCTTATCCACCCTACGGGTTTCCTTTGTGTGAAGGATCAGTTGTTTTTATAACGGTATGAGTCATTGATTATTTGATTCACATGAAAACAAACGATTCTCTCGCCTGAGGGCGCCTTGTGGTGAAATGTCTGGGTTAACGCCTTTTCCTGGTTTTTCTCTTTGTCTTGCCGTCGCTGGGTTTGCGAACTTTACCTTTTGCCAAAGAAAGCTTATCCCGGCCTTTGGGTTTGTCTTGAGTTTTGCCTTTCGGCTTGGCTTTGGGTTTGTCTTGAGTTTTGCCTTGGGGCTTATCTTTGGGGTTGCCTTGAGTTTTATTTTTGGGCTTGCCTTTGTCATCCAGACGGGTAATACCCAACCTATTGCCCGCGACCCAAACCTTATTCAGGGCAGCGAAGGTTTCCTTCGGCATCCCTGAAGGCAGGTCGATCAGACTGTAGTCGTCAAAAATATTAATACGCCCGATATGCTGGCCATCGATAGCGGCTTCATTGGCTATTGCACCGACGATATTACCAGGCATGACACCGTGGTCATGACCCACGGCAATTCGGAAACGTTCCATACCTTCAGAGGGTGGCCCGGATTTTTTCCTGGCACTGTCTGGCCTATGTTCTCTGCTACGTTCGTTACGGTTTTTCTTGCCATCGCGTGGTCTTACTTCTTTGTCCCAGCTCTTATCCGCTTTTTTATGCGGTTTGTTCTGTAGCAGGAATGGAGAATCACCCTGGTATAATTGCGCGAGTGCGGCAGCAATTTGTAAGGCAGGTATGTCATGTGCCTGCTGGTATTGTTCTATCATTTCAGAAAACAGGCTGAGATCCACACCCTCCAGGGTATCGGTAATACGTTGTTTGAATTTATCAATCCGCTTGTTGTTAATGACATCGGTCGAAGGCAGATCCATCATCTCGATCTTCTTCCGTGTGGCATTTTCAATCGCGTACAACATACGTTTTTCACGTGGCGTGACAAACAGTATTGCATCACCTTCGCGACCGGCGCGACCGGTACGGCCAATACGATGCACATAAGCTTCGGTATCGTGTGGAATGTCATAATTCACCACGTGGCTGATGCGTTTTACATCCAGACCCCGTGCTGCCACATCGGTAGCGACAATAATGTCCAGTTTGCCGTTTTTTAAATGATTGATGGTTCGTTCACGTTGGTTTTGCTGAATATCACCATTGAGAGGGGCCGAGGTATAACCACGGGCTTCCAGTTTTTCAGACAGATCAACCGTGGCAAGCTTGGTGCGTACAAAAATCAGCATGGCATCAAAGCTTTCAGCCTCGAGGATACGGGTCAAGGCATCCAGCTTATGAAAACCCTGCACCGGCCAGTAACGTTGACGAATGGTTTCGGCCGTAGTGGTTTTGACCTTGATGGTTATTTCTGCAGGGTTGTTCAGGTAGCGAGTAGCGATACGGCGGATTTGTTGTGGCATGGTGGCCGAGAACAGGGCAATTTGTCGCTCTGATGGTGTTTGATCCAGTATCCATTCCACGTCGTCGATAAACCCCATGCGTAGCATTTCATCGCCTTCATCCAGCACCAGTACAGAGAGGTTTTTCAATACCAGGGTGCCACGACGGATGTGATCCATGACACGACCTGGTGTACCCACTGCGACATGTACGCCACGTTGCAGAGCACGTATCTGGACGTTGTAATCCTGACCGCCATAGATCGGCAGCACATGAAAGCCTTTCATCTCGTGGGCATATTTTTGAAAGGCCTCGGATACCTGGATAGCCAGTTCACGGGTGGGCGCGAGTACCAGTACCTGCGGGTCTTTTTGTTTCAAATCGAGCTTGGAAAGTATCGGCAATGCGAATGCCGCAGTCTTGCCAGTACCTGTTTGTGCCTGACCGACGACATCTCTGCCTTCAAGTAATAGCGGAATTGTCTCTGCCTGTATGGGTGAAGGGCTCTCATAACCTACTTCGTTCAATACTTTTAAAAGCGATTGCTTCAGGCCCAAATTATCAAACGAAGTGATCTTATCGGCATTCATGTATGGTATCCGGATGTGTAAAAGGTGAATTCAGATAAGATTATGCGCCATTTAGTATGGCGGTTGGTGGTTTGATTTTGAAGCGACCGGACCCGCGTGTTAAACCAGCCCGGTCTGTCGGTTATCCGGGGTTAGCTTCATCCAGGGCGGTTCGCAGGGCCTTGGCCCAGGGGCTCATCATACGCCTGGCATCCCCACGGTTGTTCACACGGGTTCTTCTTTCAAGGTAACCTTTCCGGTAATCGCGTTTCCGATCGGTTGCCATGGCTATTTTATCACCTGTAACGGAGTCATAAAGCTCGAGCTCAAGTGTCATTTCACCCGCCGACTCAGAATAACTATAGCTATTGGTTGAACGCTGAATGTCCGGGGCAATGACATCGAGATCAACAATCGCTGGTTTCACATTGAGGACATCATCCCCTGCCGCTTCTGCCAACTCATAACCCCCATCAAGCAATTCCTTGGTAAAAACTTCCCGAAACAGTTTTGCGATATCTTTCTGAATACGTTCCATGTCCCTGGTCTGCACTTTGAACGGATAGCTACGGTTCTGTTCACGTTGCCAGTTTTTTTTGAAAGTGACCGTGACATCTTGAAGCCAAACACGTTTGTAAATACTGAGATCAGCACTCGGGTCTGCATAAACAGTGGCCAAACCATAATCTTTAACGAGCTCCAGGCCTTCATCGTTTACGGCAGGCAGGTCCTTTTTTGCCCATGCTGGTGAGCTTGTCGTTATGCCGAGTACTAACGTGATAATGGCAAATAGTATTTTGCTCGAATACATGTTTTTTACTCCAGATAGCGCTGACGATAATCAGTTTACCGCAGAAATATTGACCACAGAAAGCTGGTAGGGTTTCAAAAACCCATGTTTACACCCAGGTTGGTGTTGGCATGGTCATCAAAAATGGTAGTGTATAAGGCCCCCAGGGTTCGAATACCCTGGTTTTGAGCTACAAGAATGAAGCGGCGCTATTGTTTTAAAAGCTTAAGCCATTAAATTGAAGAGCATGATCGACAATAAAACACACTGGGAAAAGGTTTACTCAAACAGTTCGCCTTTGCGGGTGAGCTGGTATCAAAATGAGCCGGCTTTATCGTTGCAGCTTATCCGCAGCACTCAACTGGCGCTGGATGCGTCTATTCTTGATGTAGGTGGGGGCGCGTCTACCCTGGTGGATAAGCTGTGCGACGAAGGTTATAGCAATGTCGGGGTTTTGGATATATCAGCACAAGCACTTGCTCTCGCCAAAGACAGGTTGGCGGACACATTACACAAGGTGGAGTGGTATGAAGCGGATGTAACGTGTTTCAGACCACCGCACCGATTTTCACTTTGGCATGATCGTGCTGTGTTTCACTTTTTGACCAGTAAAACTGATAGAGACAGATACGTTGATGTACTCAAGCATACACTCCTACCCGGCGGGCACCTCATTATCATGGCCTTTGCCATTGGTGGCCCTACAAAATGTAGTGGACTTGATATCGTTCAATATGATGCCGAAACCATGATTGCAGAGATAGGACCCGACTTCGAGTTAGTAGAGACAGGACATGAAGTTCACATTACCCCGTCGGGTATGGAGCAAAAGTTCGCCTATTTTCACTTTGAAAGAACCGGCGGTGACTGACTCGTCTTGCCAAAGGGATCGCTGAGTGCAAACCAGCCTGTAAGCCAGCGGGGTTATAGGCTTGTTCAGAGGCTTCCTGAATTAAGGAAGCTCTGATTGATGCTGAAATTTCTTACCAGGTTTTATTAATCCACCTTAAGATTGCCTTAAGCATTCATCGTTATGCTGCCTGTTCATTACACTATTGTATTGGACAGATGTATGTCGACAGCCAGTTTTCCACTCGATCAATGTGAAAGCGCCAGAACGGTCAGGGGGCTATCTCGTTTATTATCACCAGCCCCGACGCTCGGGCTGCATTCCGCTTACTGCTTGGAACGGGGACAGGTAGAGCAGTACGTATTTGACCAGTTCCGGGTGAATCATGGAGCCACCGTACGTGATTTCATGCCTTTGTTACTCACCCTGAATTGTTATGGCACACACACTGCTGCAGTGGGCGTACGCCCGGCTTATGAGCATGATTTGTTACTGGAACAGTATTTGGCAGAACCGGCAGAGAAGGCACTTGCTGGCATTGTTGGACAGAGCATAAACCGTGAACAACTTGTTGAAATAGGCAACCTGGTGGCAACCCAACGCGGTGCCAGTCAATTGTTATTTTTGATTTTGATCGCGGTATTGCATCAGGCCGGCCATGAGTGGCTCGTTTTCACGGCAACACCACAGGTACAAAAGACAATCAAACGATTGGGTTTTGAGCTTTATGACCTTTGCGCTGCTACCCCGGAAGGGTTGTCTACCGACCGCCTGGCGGATTGGGGCTCCTATTATGATAGCCAACCTCGTGTGGTGGCTGGTTGCCTTTCTGAGGCGATGAGCGTGTTGGCAAATCGTAAAGTTTATACCCGTCGCATTGCACTTTATCAAAATCGCATTGATACCCTTGCCACAATGATCAGGCATAGCAATATTAGAGGACATCGACATTCTTTCGCGGCTTGAGTCATTAC
The DNA here is from genome assembly GCA_021772935.1 of Gammaproteobacteria bacterium. Lineage (GTDB taxonomy): Bacteria > Pseudomonadota > Gammaproteobacteria > Xanthomonadales > SZUA-36 > SZUA-36. The sequence continues at coordinate 43,246 of JAJFLA010000038.1, read as the reverse complement.
ATAAGCCACACAAAGTTGTTGTCAGAGGCACCAAGCAGGTTCTGACGGCAGAGAGGCTTATTAATCGATGTGGCAGACTGGCGACAGAGTTACGTAGTCGAAACATCAATGTGTTGGCGTTGCATGGAGACAACAGTCCTGACTGGATGGTTATTGATTTGGCCTGTCAGTTAGCGGGTGTTTGCCTGGTTCCGGTACCCACATTCTTTTCCGTCGAACAGATGGGGCATGTATTTGAGAGTGTGCCGGTTGATGCCGTTATGAGTGAACATCCTGGCATCTTCGCTTCAATGCTTCCGTTGAGGATTCAGCGCCAACTTGAAACGTCAATTGGTGGCTATGGTCTTGTTTTGCTGAACCCGGTTCAGGAAGGTTTTCAGCTGCCGGAGAATACAGGCAAAATTACATTCACGTCTGGATCAACAGGCCGTCCCAAAGGCGTTTGCCTGAGCAATCAGCAGCTCATGAGACAGGCACAAGCGCTTGCAGAAGCCGTTGGCCTGGAAAACCCCCGGCACCTTTGTTTGCTGCCTTTGAGTACCCTGCTGGAAAATGTGGCTGGTATTTACACACCGATACTGGCCGCAGGTGAAATCATTATTCCGAGCTTATCCGAGGTGGGTTTTGAGGGTAGTTCTTCACTTAACCCACACACTTTTACCGACATTATCAGACGCAAACAACCTGACAGCATTATCCTTACACCGCAGCTTCTCAGTGTCCTGGTGTCAGCGGCAGAATCTGGCTGGCAGCCACCACCATCTTTGAAATTTGTTGCAGTCGGCGGCGGCAAGGTATCCACCAGCGTGTTAGAAAAAGCTCAGCAAAAGGGTATTCCTGCCTATGAAGGTTATGGTTTGTCTGAATGTGCTTCAGTTGTTTGTCTTAACACGGCTGCATCCCAGAAGCAGGCTAGTTGTGGTCGGCCACTCTCACACCTTGCCATCGAGATCGAAGATGGAGAAATTGTCGTATCTGGCAATGCCATGCTGGGGTATGTCGGTGAGCCAGACAGTTGGGGCAGTGAGCGCGTATACACAGGTGACCTCGGCATGCTTGATGATGATGGGTACCTGCAAATCAACGGGCGCAAGAAGAACCTGCTGATTTCCAGTTACGGGCGAAATATCAACCCCGAATGGGTAGAAAGTGAGTTACTTGCCCAGGTCACAATTGCTGAATGCGTCGTCTTTGGAGATGCTAAACCCTATTGCGTAGCCCTTGTGTCGCCTGGCAGAGTGGATGAAAGCACCGTATCTCTGCAGCGAAGCATAGACCTCACCAATGCGGCACTACCCGATTATGCCCGAATAAAAAAATGGCGCCGCCTACCTCGAAAGCTCAGTACACAGGACAATCTTCTTACCGAGAATGGTCGTCTTAAGCGGATGGCGATAGCGACCCGTTATGACGCACTCATTAACACTTTGTATTCAACCCAATTGACGGAAAACCAATGAATTTTTTTGACAAACTAAAAAATGAGACTATCGTCGAGCGTTCCGAATTGCTATTGGCCCCGCTCATTATTGAAGCACTTTCCGGAAGGATTACGCTGAACCAGTACGTTGCCTTTTTAACCCAGGCATACCATCACGTTAAACATACCGTGCCCTTGCTGATGGCCGTTGGATCCCGTCTGCCGGGTCATTATGAATGGCTGCGAGAAGCCGTTGCTGAGTATATTGAAGAAGAACTGGGTCACCAGGAATGGATTCTTAACGATATCGCTGCTTGTGGCTTTGACAAGGAGCTTGTTCGCAATGGCCTGCCGAGCATGGCAACTGAATTGATGGTGAGCTATGCCTATGACACCATCATGCGGGTTAATCCAATGGGTTTTTTTGGTATGGTGCACGTTTTGGAAGGCACCAGCATCAGCGTAGCTGATAACGCAGCAGACACGATACGTAAATCACTTTCATTGCCGAAAAAGGCCTTTTCCTATTTATATTCACACGGCTCACTGGATATCGAGCATGTGAAGTTTTTCGAAGACCTGATGAATCGCTTGAACGAGCAAGGAGATCAGGATCAGATCATTCACAGCGCGCGAGTTTTCTACAGGCTCTATGGCGATATTTTCCGTTCATTGAACCCCGATCACGGTTTATCAATGGCGGCGTAGCCGTTGTTTGGAGCACCTCATGCAACTAGAAAATAAAAGGATACTTCTCGTCGGTGCTTCCGGTGGTATTGGTCAAGCCATAGCAACGGAGCTTGATAAACAATCTGCCAGGCTGTTACTGGTGGGGCGAAATGAGAGAAAGCTGGAAACGCTGCAACAATCACTGGATGGTGATCATCAACTCATCATTGCAGATTTAAACAGCGGTCAAGACCGGGCCAAAGTAGTTGAAGCCTGTCAAAAAGAAGGTCTGGATATCTACATCAGCGCGGTTGGTGTGTTGGATTTTCAGTTTTTAGAAAAGCAGAGCAACGACCGCGTAGAGCAGATGTTGGCCACCAATCTGGTGTCCCCAATATTGCTCTGCCAACAATTAATCCCCTTACTGCTAAAACAAAAGCAGGCCGCCATTGTTCATATTGGCTCAATATTTGGCAGCATTGGTCATCCGGGTTTCAGTGCCTATTGTGCCAGTAAATTCGGCTTGAGGGGCTTTACCGAAGCACTGCAGCGTGAACTGGCAGACACCGCTATCAAAGTTGCCTATCTCGCACCTCGGGCAACCCGCACTGATCTGAATTCCAGCAGTGTGACCGCACTAAATGAAGCTTTGGGCAATGCCACTGACAGCCCCCAACAGGTTGCTGCAGAGCTTATGGGCATTTTGGCAGGCAAACATAAACAGCGCTATATGGGCTGGCCTGAAAACCTGTTTGTGCGAGTTAATAGTTTGTTTCCGGGCATTGTTCACAATGCGCTGGTCAATAAGCTACCCATTATCCGGCGTCATGCCGAAAAGCAATTTTAAGGAAACTTACTTATGAAAAAACCAACCACAGCCAAATGGGCGTCAGTCGCCACTTTGTATATTTTTATCAGCTGTACGGCCTGGGCTGACCAGGGTTCAGATGTGCTTCACCTGCAACAACGATGGGCGGAAGTAAATTACCAACTCGATGGCAAAGCCAAGGTGCTTGCTTTTGAAAAACTGATGGATGATGCCGCACTTATCACCGGCGAATATCCTGAAGCTGCCCCGGCATGGATATGGAGCGGTATCATTAAATCCACTTTTGCTGGTGTGAAAGGCGGCATGGGTGCGCTTAAATTTGCCAAGGCCGCTAAAGTTGACCTGGAACGGGCTTTGGATATCGAGCCGGAATCGATGAACGGTTCGGCCTATACCAGTCTTGGCACGCTTTATTTCAATGTACCCGGTTGGCCGGTTGGATTCGGTAGTGACAAAAAAGCTGAAGCACTATTGTTGAAAGCAATTTCGATCAACCCAGAAGGTATTGACAGTAATTATTTTTTTGCAGACTACCTGAAAAGTGAAAAACGATACCAGGAAGCAGAAACCTACTTGCTGAAAGCACAATCTGCACCAGCGCGCCTCAAACGTCCATTGGCTGATGCGGGTAGACAAAAGGAGATTGCGCTGGCTTTATCAGAAGTGCGGATTATCCTGGCTAAGTGATACCTTGAGTCTGTGAGGTGATAACAATATGGGTAACACTGAGGGTGTATTGCGACCGCTTTTATTAATCAATACGATGTTTGACCCAATTATCTCTATGTTGAATACCTGAAGCTCCCCCGCGAGGTCTTTGCTATGCTAATGGCTTCATACGGTTCGTTGTTATCGCTTAGGGGTGTTAACTATCGTGGAGTACTTGCTGTACTACATCAAAATGATGGATATACTCAGCCAAGCGTAAGGCGGTCACCGTTCTGAGGGCATGAGAAAGCAATGACCATATCAACAAAAAGAATCTTGATCACTGGTGGTGCTGGCTTCCTCGGCTCGCACCTGTGCGAGTACCTCCTGAACCAAGGTCACGAAGTGCTGTGTGTCGATAATTTCTACACCAGTACGCGGCGAAATATTCTTCACTTACTGAAACAACCCAATTTCGAACTGATGCGACATGATGTAACTTTCCCGCTTTACGTCGAGGTAGATCAAATCTACAACATGGCTTGTCCGGCATCACCGATTCACTACCAGCGTGATCCGGTACAAACCACAAAGACGAGTGTACACGGTGCTATCAACATGCTGGGTCTGGCCAAGCGCACGGGCGCGCGTATACTGCAGGCATCAACCAGTGAGGTCTATGGGGACCCGCAAGTCCACCCACAAACAGAAGACTACTGGGGCAACGTCAACCCTATCGGTGTACGTTCATGTTATGACGAGGGCAAGCGCTGTGCCGAGACGCTGTTTTTCGACTACCACCGTCAGCATGGCACCGGGATTAAAGTCGCCAGGATTTTCAACACTTACGGCCCTCGTATGTTGCCTGAAGATGGCCGCGTCGTCTCAAGCTTCATCGTGCAAGCCCTGCAAGGCAACGACATCACCATTTATGGTGATGGTAGCCAATCCCGCTCATTCTGCTACGTAGATGACATGGTGAAAGGCATAATAGGGCTGATGAACTCAAAAGAGGAACTAACTGGACCGGTAAACCTGGGTAACCCCGGTGAATTTACGATCAAAAGATTGGCTGAGATTGTTGTAAAAATGACCGGTTCAGACTCTAACATTGTATATAAACCACTACCTCAAGATGACCCGAGGCAAAGAAAACCCGACATAAGCCAGGCTAAGGCAGAGCTGAACTGGGACCCTGGGGTAACATTGGATGAGGGCCTGAAACCGACCATAGCTTATTTTCAGGAACGATTATGTCAAACCGAACCAGGTGCTTTGTCGAATCCGTAACTGCCGGGGTTGAAAATTAGAGCATAACTATTCACGGGTACCCACAAAGTTATCTAGTGTGGTGTCCTGTGTTTTGCTATTGAGCCAGTTTTGAAAGGTTTTCGCACTTGGTCGGTTCCATCTAAGCAGTTTGCGTTGATAAGAATGGTTATAATGGGCGCCGGTCAGGGTATTGCTTTTGATCAGTAGATATTGGAAATCGACTCTACCAATCTGATCCAGAGGCTAACCAAGATCAACTTCCTGTAGCAGATCATTGATCAATCCAATGGACGACCGCTAAAGGCGATCCGGATTTATCCATATCGAGCATGAGAGAACTGTATTTGTAATGGAACAGGGTAAATACAACATCGCCATCATTGGCCTGGGTTACGTCGGCTTGCCGCTTGCTGTGGAATTTGCCAGGCAATACTCCACCACCGGTTTTGATATCAAGCAAAGCCGTGTGGATGAGCTCAATGCAGGCCAGGATAGTACATTGGAAGTGGCGCCAGCCGACCTCAAAAGCCTGGAATATATCCGCTTCACCTCGGACCCAGGTGAAATTCGTCATTGCGACGTTTTCATCGTTACTGTCCCGACCCCCATCGATGAGTTTAAGCAGCCGGATCTCACACCATTAAAAAGTGCATGCCACACCGTGGGCGCAGTACTGAAGCCGGGTGATACTGTTATTTTCGAATCAACTGTCTTTCCCGGCGCCTCCGAAGAAGTCTGCATGCCCATACTCGAAGAAATATCTGGCCTGAAATACAACCAGGATTTCTTTCTCGGCTACAGTCCAGAACGCATCAACCCTGGAGACAAGGTTCATCGCATTACCGACATCAAGAAATTGACATCAGGTTCTAACCCTCAAGCCGCAGATTTTGTGGATCAGTTGTATGCATCGATCATTTCTGCCGGCACCTACAAAGTCAGTAACATTAGAACGGCAGAGGCGGCCAAGGTGATAGAAAATACCCAGCGTGATATCAATATCGCCTTGATTAATGAACTGGCCATGCTGTTTGACAAGCTCGGTCTGGATACGGAAGAAGTACTGGAGGCAGCTGGCACCAAATGGAACTTTCTTAATTTCCGACCGGGCCTGGTCGGTGGTCATTGCATTGGTGTTGATCCGTATTACCTGACCCATCGTGCAGCCCAGGCCGGTTATCACCCGGAGATCATCCTGGCCGGAAGACGTATGAATGACAGCATGGCTGATTTTGTCCTGGATAAGCTGTTACGTGAGATGTCGACGCGTGGTATTTCCATCGTAGGATCCAATATCCTGGTGATGGGTGTGACCTTTAAAGAAAACTGTCCAGATACCAGAAACAGCCAGGTTTTTCGGGTGATCGAGTTACTGAAAAACATGCAAGCTGATGTCGATGTCAGTGACCCTTGGGTTGATACCTCAACAATGGATTCGCTGCATCTCGAGCCGCAGACTAAAACCGGCAGATATGACGCCATTGTTATCGCGGTGGCACATCAACAGTTTAGAGAAATGGGAATAGAGAAAATCCGCAGCATGGGCAATGAACACTGCGTCGTGTTTGACCTGAAATACCTCTTCGATAGGCAATTAACAGACCTGAGGCTGTAAAGCCGTACTTAATCACCACCGCAACCAATTGACCGGCCGGCCTGGTGTCTGGGCGGTTTCTGTGCGCTGCGGCTGATGATGGTTCTGAGCGCGGTCAACCACTATGGACTTTGATGAAGGGGCGGGGTACTCTTTCAACACGCTAAGTCGTGTCGCAAACCGAGCTGGCGTAAACTATAGCAAGGCTTGATTGAAATGGAACTCAATCGAGGTAGTGTACTGAAAATGTTCGGTTAAGTGGCAGACATGCAAGGTTAGGCGGGTCTGGCACTACGAGCTATGGAGTTCAACGCTTACAAGAGGATATTCTTCCGACAGGTGCGGGAAGACATTGTTGTTCTGGTTTTTCTTGTATTGTTTATCATCGCTCATGTACCGTTTTTCCTGCCAAACTTTTCTAGTGAAAGCCTATCAATCTACTCCAGGGCTCTGGCTTCCGTATTCTTGTTGCCATTCGTTGTGGTTGTTCTGTGGCCTCGCCAGCAGAAAGATCACTCTGAAAACGAGCGTATGTTCTGGAAATCACTCTCCTTTGCTTTTGCTTTATGGTGGTTTGTAAACACATTATATTTGTTTTGGTCACCGGGCTCCTGGAGCGCATTACTTGATATCAGCACCGATGCCGCTTTTCTTGGGTTTTACATTGGTTGGTTCGTCGCATTAGGCTTTGCGCCTCACAACCAGGAGGGACAAGTCTTAAACAGTTCAGACCGCTGGTTATTGGGCGCGGCAGTGCTTGTGCTTGCACTTTGCCTGTTTTTCTACTTTATCTTGATACCTAGCAGGGTTACACCGGAAATCTATGCGTCCTGGGTTCCTTCTCTTCTCTTCTTTACCTGTCTGGATGCTGTTTTGGTTATATGGTTGGTGCGTTTAGTGCTCAAGGCCAAAACACTTTATTGGAAGGTGATGTATAGCATGCTGGCAATCACCTGCTTTACCTATGCGGGGCTTGATTTGTTGGAGGCAATGAATTACGCAGCGCGTTATCAGTGGGCCAAGACCGCCGTCAGCGACATCTTGTGGAGCTTGCCATATTTGTTGATCGTAGTCATTGCGAGGGCTCGTTATTTTGAGTTTCCCGCAGCTGAGATTGATATCAACATTGATGATGCCGTCAAGCAACGTTCGATTGCCAGCATTAGCCCTATCATTTTGGTGTCGTTTTTCCTGCCTGTGTTGCATATTTTTTTGGATCAACTTGGACTCTTGCACGATGAAATGAGACAAGCTCAGGCCTCCGTGGTGTTGGGCGGGTTGGCAATATTTTGCTTGTTGGCGATGTTGGAGAATCGGTCTCTACGTAGAGTTTTTCATGAAGGCGAAGCCCGGTCTGTAGAGTTAGAAGCCCTGCGTGTCAAACAGCAGGTTGCCAAAAGAGCAGCAAAAATGAAAGACCGGTTCTTCGCTAATGTCAGTCATGAGATACGAACACCAATGAACGGTATTCTCGGTATGTCTGAAATCCTGCTTCGTGGTGAGTTGAATAACGAGCAGCAAGAGCATGCCAAGCTGGTCAATTTGTCAGCACAGGGAATGGTAAAAGTTGTTGACGATATTCTTGCCTACTCAAAATATGAAGCAGGTGAACTCGCACTTGTTCAGGAACCCTTCAGACTGGATGAAACAGCCACCCAGGTTCTTGATCTTTTCCGCGCGTCCCAAGAACAAAAAGATATTGAAATGTTTCTAAAATTTCAAGATGACATGCCGCTCGGACTTGAGGGAGACTCGTCACGATTACGCTTAGTGTTGATGAACCTTGTCGCTAATGCGATCAAATTCACACAGGAGGGTGAGATTAGAATTGGTTTCACCCTGGTCGAAACGTCGGATTCAACTGCACGTATTCGTTGTGAGGTGATCGATAGTGGTATCGGCATCAAGTCTGACGCGGTTGATGAATTGTTTTTGCCTTTCTCGCAAGCCGACGAAAGCTCGTCTCGCAAATATGGTGGAAGTGGTTTGGGTTTGGCAATATCCAAAAAAATTGTCGAAGCGCATTCCGGAAAAATTGGAGCATTTAACAACCCTGAGCAGGGCGCGGTCTTCTGGTTTGAAATACCATTCGAACTTGTAGCAAACAAGGCTGATGCTTTGCTGCAAGAGCCGGATGTCCCACCCTCCGTGGTGACCAGCGAGCAAAAATCCGATAGGCAAATACTGTTAGCCGAGGATGATGTTGTCAATCAGCTTGTTGCCGTCAAGCAACTTGAGATTCTGGGTTATCAGGTTGATGTTGCAAGTAATGGAAAGGAGGTTCTCAAGGCGCTCGGTCAGCACACCTATGCTCTCATTTTGATGGATTGTCAGATGCCCGAGCTCGACGGGTTGCAAGCAACTCGCCTTATCCGCGAGCAAGGCTATTCTAAGTCTGAACTTCCGATTGTCGCTCTCACCGCCAATGTTTTCGATGAAGATCGTGAGAGCTGTTTTGAGGCGGGGATGAACGACTTTATCGCAAAGCCCGTCATGCTTGAGAGCCTTCGTGACGTTGTGGGAAAGTGGCTATGATCCGCTTTGTTAAAATACTGGGAATGTTCACAGTATAAAAGAGAGGGAGAGTAGTTGACGATAGTGTAATCATTGTCAAAAACGTAGAGTAAACAGACAAATGGTCAAGCAACTCAAAAATGATGTTTCGAATCGTGAGCACATAGAGCAGGCGATCGCAGGCCTGACGACAACCTTATCGACGGTCTCCGGCGAAGAGTTCTTTAATAAAGTAAGTCATTACCTGGCAAACGTGTTGGGTGTGGACTATGTCTTTATTGGAGAACTTCTGGAAAGCAAAGAACGTGTAAGCTTGGTTGGAGGATCTGAGAAGGGGCAACCCATGAAGTTGCCGATTGAGTATGATCTGGAAGGAACGCCCTGTAGAAAAACTGTTGCCCAGACATTTTGTGTTTTTCCTTCATCTGTGCAAAAAGACTTCCCGGAAGACCAGATGCTGACAGAGATGGCTGTAGAGTCTTATATGGGAACACCGCTGCTAAGCAGGTCCGGTGAACTGTTGGGCATCATGGTGGTGATGGACCGTAAATCCGCAAAAAATACCGACCTTGCTGAATCAATGTTGAAGATATTTTCAGGCAGGGTCACAACTGAGCTTGAACATTTTCAGCTTGCGAAAGCACATCAAAGCAGCAAACAACGTCTGGGTTTGCTCATGAGTACGCTTCCTCTTGGTATTCAGGAGAATGATCTCGACGGTGTCATAACTTATGCCAATGCTGCTGCGCACCGTATTTATGGATGCCAACCTGGCAAGCTGATTGGTCACCACATCTGGGATTTTGAGATAACGGATGAAAACAAGCAGGCGTTAAAGGACTACTTCAATAATGTGGTTGAAAAGCAACCCGTTCCGGAAACTTTCAGTACACCCAACATTAATGCGGACGGTCGTGAGGTGGTGCTCGAAATTATATGGAACTATCAGATAAACCCAGCAGGAGAGCTTATCGGTTTTGTCTCCGTTATCTCTGATATCACGGAAAAAATGATCGCAGACGAAGCGCTGAAGCAAAGCGAAAATCGTTGGGGTCTACTTTTAAACACGATACCTGATGGCGTTCAGGAAACTGATATCGACGGCGTCATTACCTACGCCAATCCAGCGTTGCACCGTATCATGGGTTATGACGAGGGTGAGTTAGTGGGTCGTCATATCTGGGATTTCAGACCGAACGAGGAAAGCCGTCAGGCATTGATCACTGAACATAACCGCCTGGTTGCTGAGCAGCCAGAACCCCAAAGGGTCGTTGCATGCAATGTTACCCAGCATGGCCGCGAGGTTGTGCTTGATATCCATTGGGACTATCAACGTAATTCTGCAGGAGAAATAATCGGATTTGTCTCAGCAGCTTCAGATATCACCGAGAGTTTACTGACACAGGAAGCACTTAACGATAGCGAAGAAAAATTCTCGAAAGCATTTCACTTTCACCCCTTACCGATGCAGATATTGAATCTCGAAACCGGTGAAAGGCTGGAAATTAACAAGCAATGCCTCGCACTTTATGATGTTGAAAGTATCGATGAACTCAATAGCAGTATTTTCAAAGACAATCGATGGGTTAAATCCAACAAACAGTCGGAATCTGTCCAGCAATTGCTCCGCGACGGGTTTTTGCATGACTACCCAATTGAAATATTTTCTGATAGTGGGGAAGTCAAATACCTGATCAGCAATGCAGCGATGCTTGGTATTTTGGATGGCAAGTTTGCCATTATTTCCTATGTCGACATCACGGAACAGAAGCGTGCTGAGCAGGCGCTGCGTGAAAGTGAAACCGAGCTACGCAAGTTGGCGCAGGCTGTGGAGCAGAGCCCGGTACATATTGTCATCACAGATATCGATTGCAATATCGAATATGTGAACGAAACGTTTCTTAGCTCCACGGGTTACGAACTGGAGGACGTATTGGGCAAAAACCCGAGGATACTGCAGTCGGGTAAGACATCGCGAGAAACCTACAAGGCGCTGTGGGATGCACTATTGAGCGGTCAACTCTGGCAGGGTGAACTCTTCAACAAGCGCAAGGATGGTAGTGAGTATGTGGAGATGGCCCGTATAGCACCGCTGAAACAAGCCGATGGCTCAATCACGCACTATCTTGCGGTGAAAGAGGATATCACCGAGAAAAAACAACTGGAAGGAGCGTTGGAAGAGCATCGCAATCACCTGGAAGAACGGGTACAAGAGCGTACCTTGCAGTTGGCCGAGGCAATGGAAAAGGCGGAGGATGCCAACAGGGCCAAGAGTGATTTTCTGGCCAATATGAGTCACGAAATCCGCACGCCCATGAATGCCATCATCGGGCTTACCCACTTGTTACATCGCGCCCGACCAACCCCGGAACAAGCGCAACAGTTGGCTAAAATTGATAATTCCGCGGAACATCTAATGGCTATCATCAATGATATCCTCGATCTTTCCAAGATTGATGCCGGAAAGTTGACGCTGGAGAATTCAGACTTCAACCTTAAGGATATTTTTGGCCAGGTGCAGTCACTATTGAAGCCACAGGCCGTGGCTAAAGGCTTAAGTATTGAAGTAGATTTGAGTGATGTGCCATGTGGGCTTAAGGGCGACCAGACCCGCTTGCGCCAGGCATTACTTAATTATGCCGTTAATGCCATCAAGTTTACCGAGCACGGTGGTATTTTTCTTAGTGCTGAACAACTCGAAGAGCGAGACGATAAAGTCCTGCTTCGTTTCGAAGTGCGGGATACTGGTATTGGCATCGACCCAAATGAGCTGAGTGGATTGTTCCAGGCTTTTGAGCAGGCTGACCCCTCTACAACACGCAAGCACGGTGGCACTGGCCTGGGTCTGGCCATCACCCGGCGTCTGGCAAACCTGATGGGTGGTGAAGTCGGCGCTGAAAGTGATCTCGGTGAAGGCAGCAGCTTCTGGTTCACAGCCTGGTTGGAGCGCGGCCATGGTGTCTCGGTAAGTGTTGATTCGGTGGAAGGGAGCAGTGCCGAGATACAGCTGCGAACACATCATGCGGGTAGTCGCATCCTGTTGGTTGAGGATAACGCCATTAATCGAGAAGTAGCTATGTCGCTCCTCAGTGGCGCTTATATGGCGGTGGATGTGGCAGAAGACGGTGCGCAAGCTGTTTCAATGGTTTCGACCACGGTCTATGATCTGGTGTTGATGGATATTCAGATGCCGGTAATGGATGGTCTGGAGGCAACACGGGTAATTCGCTCCATGACCGGCTCGATGACCCGTTCCGGGGTCCGCTATGCAGAGCTTCCGATCCTGGCGATGACCGCGAATGTTTTTGAAGAAGACCGCCAGGCCTGCCTTGAGGTTGGCATGCAGGATTTTGTTGCCAAACCGGTTGTACCGGACAATCTGTTTTCGACACTGGTTAAGTGGTTACCGCAAGCAGCAGGGTCGGAAATGTTTGAACCGCCGCCAACACAGCTGTCAACAGACACAAAATCTGATGCCGTTGATGAAACTGACTTGAGCGGGGACCAGCGGAGTCCGGTTGATCCGGGCGCATTATGCGAGATTTTTGGGGATGATATTGCTGCGCAAATTGACATTTTGCAGAAATTCAGCACGCAAATGGAACAGATTGTTGCTGAGTTTGAAGCAGCCTATGAGCAGCATGATGCTGAGAAAGTTTCGTTCCACACACATAAGCTGAAATCTTCGGCGCGAACGGTGGGAGCAGATAGTCTGGCTGATTTATGCTTCGCCCTGGAAGTTGCCGGACGTAAAGCGGAATGGGATAAAATAGACAGCCTGTCTTCGAGCATGAGACCTACTATGGAACAGGTTAAAGGCTACATCGACGCCTTGTGACATGGAATGGTCAGGCGTAATGACTTGAAGCCCCACTAACATATGAAAGCACGAAACAGTGTACGCACAAAGTTCCTGATTGCGTTTACCTTGCTTTTCACACTGGGTTTTCTTGCCACAGAACTGGTAAACATCGCCGGTCTGCCGTTTTCCTCGTTTAATGGATGGGCGGGCAACGCCAGGCAAGAAGCAGCGAGTCATCTCACCTTGGTCGCCGACCTGAATCAAAATGAACTGAAGCACTGGTTTGTGGAAAGGTTTAGTGACGTACAAATTATCATCAATAACGAGATTACGACCGCTGACTTTTCAACACTTGCGGCTTTTTCCCATCATATGGAGCTGGACGGCGGCGTCGATGAAGGGTCCTGGTCACAGCTCCGGCACAGGGGTGACTTCAATAGAATTTCCACTTTCTTATCTTTGGTTAAGATGACTCACGGGGAAGGTCAAGTGAACCCGTATGAGACTATCCGCATTATCGATATTGAAACCGGGCGAGTTCTTGTCTCGACCGATGATGTTGAAATCGGCTCCGTACCCGATATTGATAAGAATTTCTGGATTGAGAACACGCGGGCTGGACAAACAAGTATCGTGAACGTGGCTTTGAACTTGGGTGATTCTTTTCCACATTTGGCCATCGCTCATCGGTTAATGGATATGAACAAAACAGTAATTGGTGTCGTCATACTGGAAGTTACAGTGGAGGATGTTTTCAAACCTTTATTTGAGACTCGTAGCGGGCTCGGTGATACCGGTGAAGTCGTCCTGGTTGACGAGAATAGCCGCATACTGATGCCACTTCGCCACTCGTTGAAGGATGGTAGTACGGCCCGGGTGCTGGAACATAAAATTGAGGCCAAGCCCGCCACACTAGCTGCGGCAGGGTATGAAGGTCTGATTGAAAGTAATGATTATCGAGGCCACGAGGTCATGGCCGCCTACCGGCACATACGTGTTAGCCCGAACTGGGGAGTAGGTATGGTCATCAAGATCGATAAGGAGCAGCTCTACGCCCCCGTGAGCCAATCTGTCAGGGCTTCACTCTGGGTGGTGACAATAGGGCTCGGTATTATGGTTACGCTGATCCTGATTTTGATTCGCCAATTGACCCGGCCCATGCGTCAAATGGCTCAAGTTGCCACTCAACTGGCTGGCGGCGATCGGTCGGTGCGCTCAAATTTAAATACTAAAGACGAAATGGGCTTGTTATCGACCGCTTTTGATGGCATGGCCGATAACATAGAGCTTACCTGGCAGAAGCTTGAACATCGCTCTGCTGAGCTTAAGCTGGTCAACCAGGAACTGGAATCTTTTGCCTACTCCATTGCCCACGACCTGCGCGCGCCCTTACGGGCAATTGACGGCTTCAGTCAGGCCCTGCTTGACGATTATGGAGAAGCTCTTGAAAGTGAAGCTAGAGAGTATATCGGCTATTTACGTGAGGGTAGCCAGGAGATGGGTCACCTGATTGATGACCTGCTTAAGCTTGCGCGTGTAACCCAGGGCGAAATATGCATGGGGAAGGTTAACCTTTCAGAGTGTGCAGCTGAGATTTTGCAAAAAATGAAGGATTCTGATCCAGAGCGTGTAGTGACGACATATGTCGCACCGGGCGGAGTGGTCAAGGGGGATACGCGTCTGCTGACGGTTGTGATGGAAAACCTTCTTGGCAACGCATGGAAGTTTTCCAGCTACGAGCAACACACATATATTGAGTTCAATGTGGTACACAAAAGTGGCAGGGTTTTGTGTCAGGTAAAGGACAATGGCGTGGGGTTTGATATGGCTTACGAGAATAAATTGTTTGAACCGTTTCACCGCTTGCACAGCAATGAAGAGTTCGAAGGGTCAGGCATCGGTCTGGCGACGGTTCAGCGTATTATTCATCGACATAATGGACACTTACAGGTCAAAAGCAAGGTCGGTGAAGGTGCGAGCTTCTGTTTTGAACTTGATTCGGGAGAAGCGGGTAGTGGATGAAAAAGTCATATTGCTGGTTGAAGATAACTATAAAGATGTGTTGTTACTCATCCGCGCTTTTAAGAAAAACAATATCAACAATCGGATTGATGTGGTCCGTGACGGGCAGCGAGCTCTCGATTACCTTTTCAGTGAGGAAGGTGTTTTACCTGCAATGGTCATTCTCGACTTGAAGTTGCCCAAGCTTGATGGGCATGAGGTCTTACGGCAAATTCGTTCGAATGAAAGAACCAAGCAACTACCGGTCGTTATTCTATCCTCGTCGGATGACTACAAAGACATCGACAAAGCTTATGCTGCGGGCGTTAATAGCTTTGTCAGCAAACCTGTGAATATTGATGATTTTACGACGACGGTCAGAGACCTGGGTCTCTATTGGTTGCAGATCAATAAAACAGCACACTGAAAGGTCAAAATGACATCATGGTTTTGTCTTTTAATCATTGATAATTTCAAAAAACTGGATGTGGTTTATTCACCAGGCCTACTTTACCAACAGAATTACTTTGTGGTTTTGGCTTAAACGGCCTGTCGTCAGGTTTCTCTATGTCATAAGGAAAAATTTGGCATATTATTAAGATTGGATTTACTTACTGGAGCTTGTTATGTCATCTCAAAAACCCGAATTCAAATCACAATATGAAAATTACATTGGAGGAGAATGGGTCGCGCCTGTCGATGGTGATTATTTTGATGATACCTCCCCCATTGATGGAAGCTTCATTGCCCGCGTGGCAAAGTCCAATAGCAATGACATCGATCTGGCAGTTGAAGCGGCTGGCAAAGCGGCCGATGCCTGGGGTAAAACGTCTGCTACCGAGCGTAGTAACCTTATGTTCAAGATTGCTGAGCGTATCGAGGAAAATCTCGAGAGTCTGGCGCTGGTAGAAACCTGGGATAATGGAAAAGCTATCCGGGAAACCATGGCTGCCGATATCCCTCTGGCGGTGGATCATTTCCGTTATTTTGGTAGTGTCATTCGTGCCGAGGCCGGTCAAGTGGCTGAGTTGGATGAGACCACAGTTTCACTGGAGATTCATGAGCCTTTGGGGGTCGTTGGCCAAATCATCCCATGGAATTTTCCGATCCTGATGGCAACATGGAAACTGGCACCCGCACTTTCTGCTGGTAATTGTGTTGTCCTGAAACCTGCAGAGCAAACACCTGTTTCTATTCTGTTTTTAATGGAAGTGATTGCTGATTTGCTGCCGGCTGGTGTATTGAATATTGTCAATGGGTTTGGCCCGGAAGCCGGTAAACCACTGGCGACCCATCCAGACATCAAGAAAATTGCTTTCACCGGTGAGACCACAACCGGTCGACTCATTATGCAATATGCCTCTGAGAATATTATTCCTGTAACGCTGGAGTTGGGTGGCAAGTCGCCAAACATTTTCTTTGAAAGTGTAATGGCCCAGGACGATGACTTCCTCGATAAGGCCATTGAAGGGTTGGTATTGTTTGCCTTTAACCAGGGTGAAGTATGTACCTGCCCATCACGCGCTCTCATTCAGGAAAGTATCTATGAAGAATTCATGGCGCGCTGCCTGAAACGTGTTGAAGCCATCAAGATGGGTGACCCGCTGGATTTGAATACACAAATGGGTGCACAGGCATCCAATGATCAGTATGAAAAAATACTGAATTATATCGACGTCGGAAAACAGGAAGGCGCAGAAGTGTTGATTGGCGGTGGAGCTTTTGACAATGATATTTATCCGAATGGTCTATACATCAAACCAACCATTTTCAAAGGTCATAACAAAATGCGAATTTTCCAGGAGGAGATATTCGGCCCGGTTTTGAGCGTGACAACATTTAAGGATGAAGCCGAGGCAATGGAGATAGCCAATGACACGCTGTACGGATTAGGTGCGGGTGTCTGGACCCGGGATGTGCATCAGATGCAGACCTTTGCCCGTGGCATTCAGGCCGGCCGTATCTGGTGTAATTGTTATCATGCTTACCCGGCAGGGGCTTCATTTGGTGGCTATAAGAAATCCGGCATCGGGCGCGAAAACCACAAAATGATGTTAAGCCACTATCGCCACACCAAGAATGTGTTGATGTCTTATGATAAAAAACCACTGGGATTCTTCTAATAACCACCGGCCCGGATTCGAAGCCAGGCATTCATAGGGACATTCACATGTACCTGGACCGTGTATCGGTGACCGACAAAGCCAAGGCGGTCATAGATCAGCTTCGGCAACAGCATGGTGAGCTGATGTTTCACCAAAGCGGTGGTTGTTGTGATGGCTCTGCTCCAATGTGTTTTGCACGAGGTGAATTCTTAATTGGTTCCAGAGACCTCTGTTTGGGTGAAATACATGGCTGCAATTTTTATATGGCAGCAGATCAGTTTGAATACTATAAAAACTCACATATTACGGTTGATGTTTCACCGGGAAGGGGCTCGAGCTTCTCTTTAGAAATCCCGCTTGGTCTGCGATTCATGGCAATTTCAAAACTTTTTACCGACGATGAACTGGGTAATGTGCGACCACCTGAATAGATCAGAGCTTCCCTAATTCCACCAGCTGCATATTGACCATTGGCTAACGACTTTTGCGGCAGCGACCGTGCTGCAGCTATATTGTTACATTCTCTGGCTAACCTAAGGCGCCGGACCTCCGTCTATACTTCTGAAATGAGCCAAAGCGAACAAAAAACTATCCGAAAGGCTGCTGCAGGGGACCGTATGGCGTTTCGCGAACTGGTACTGGAACACAGCCATGCCATGTTCCGACTGGCCTGGCGACTAAGCAGTGATGAAAGTGCGGCTGAAGATATTGTACAGGAGGCATTTATTAAAGCCTGGAAGAATATTGGTCATTTCCGCATGGAGTCGAGTTTTAAATCCTGGCTACACCGAATAACGGTCAACACAGCCATGGATTACCTGCGCAAGCATGTCAGGCGTAAACAATTCGAGACTGAAGAGCCTGAGTGGGAAACGGCTGATCAAGTGGGGGTTACAGTGGATACCGGTACCCAAATTGATATCAGCACACAAACACAGGCCGCCATGATGGATCTCAGCGAGGCAGAACGTACAGCCTTGCTGCTTAAACATTATGAAGGCCATTCGATCCAGGAAGTTGCCCGCATCATGGAAATAACCACCGGTGCCTGCAAACAGAACATATTCCGCGCAGTTAAAAAAATGCGCATCGCACTAAGACCATTGGTAGCAACATGAGAAATATTACTGACGATGACTTGACCCTGTTGTTTTATGGCGAACATGAAGATCCCGCCCTGGCTGTTATGGTCGCAGAATCAGACCAGCTGTCAGCTCGCTATGAGGCTTTGTCTAACGAACTCAAACTGGCAGATTCCTATCTGCCGCCTGTGCGCGGTGATGATTACGGTCAGGATGTTTGGCAGCGGATTTCATCACAACTGAATAGTGAGCCTGCTAGTAACGGTGGTCGCCTAAAAGCCTGGTGGTCAGCAATCGCACAACCACGATTCAGCCTTGCTGGCGCACTTTCCATAGTGCTGGTAGCGGTACTGGCGTTTACCTTGGGGCGCAATGGTGGGCAGGAAATGATCAACGCCCCCGGTGCCCCGTTCAATGGTGATTCAGTTGCGTTGGCAAACATTGACTCCAACCGTCTTTTGACCCACTCAGTATCCGGCCACCTGGAACAGGTCAACCTGGTGTTGACTCAATTCGCCAATGCATCAGAGCCAGGATCCCGCGAGGCTGCATATGCCACAGACATGCTGGTCGCCAACCGTTTGTATCGGCAGGCAGCAGCCTCGCAGGGTAAACGCAAACTCGCCGCATTCCTGGCAGATCTCGAACCTTTGCTGATCGAACTGGCCCATGAAGCCCAGTCGGGCTCGCTGGCAACCCGTGAACGGATGCAACAAGAGGTCAGAGACGGCCTTTTGTTCAGGGTTCGCGTCATGAACAAGCAACTCAATAAATCTGAAATATCGATATAAGGACACCATTATGTCAATTAGGAAGTATTTAAAAACAGTCACACTGAGCACCGTACTGCTTGCAGTAACCGTGTTGGCACAGACCCCTTACGATGAAGGCCAGAAAGCACTTCGTGAGCAGAACTGGACCGAGGCTGCCGAGCAGTTCAAGCAGGCGATCAAGGCCGATAAGAAAACCGCTGATGCTTCCATGTATTGGCGGGCACATGCGTTGTATAAAGCGGGGCGAACAAAAGAAGCAGAGCGTCAGGTAAGCACGTTGGAACGTAAACATCCTGACAGTCGTTGGGTAAAAGAAGCGCAAGTATTACAAATCGAGCATGACGGCTCAGAGCCGGTTCTGTCAGGTGCAACTGACGGCTTGGGTCTGGACGAGGAATTACACATGTTCGCGCTGGCACAATTAATGGATCGCGATCCGGAGCGTGCCTTGCCGCTGGTACTGGACATGATGCAAAGCACTCGCTCGGAAAATGTCCGCAGAGATACGCTTTTCATGTTGGGAATGAATGAAGATCCTCGGGCTCAAGAGGCTATCGCCCAGATCGCACGTGATAGTAAAGACCTGGAATTACAGGCGGATGCCATTCACATGCTTGGTATTTCTTCCAGTCAAGCTTCGATTGAATTACTCGCCCGGCTGTACCAGGAATCTGATAGCGTTCAAGTCAAGCAAGCCGTTATTCAGGCTTATATGATTGCTGATGAGTCTGGAGAATTGCTTGAAATACTGACTGATCTTCTCAAGACTGAAACGAACCCGAAACTGCAAATGGAAATAATCCACACGCTGGGTGTGATGGATGCTACTGATGAGTTACGTGATCTGTACCCGAAGCTTAAAGGCAGGGAAACCAGGTTGGCTGCTTTGGAAGCTTTCTTTCTGGCGGGAGACACACAAACTTTGCGGCAAATATTGGAAACCGAGACGGATCCAGAAATGCGCAAAACTGCAATCCACGGCATCGCGATGGAAGATGGTAAAGGCGCAGCAACACTGCTCGAATCGGTATACGACAACGCAAGTTCCATTGAGGAAAAAAGGGTGGTGTTGGAATCCCTGGTTATGATGGATGACGCACAGGATCTGGCGTTGAAAATAATCCGCACAGAAACTGATACCGAATTGCAACTTAATGCAATTCACACGTTGGGTGTGATGGAGGCCACCAAGGAAATGGGGGTGCTTTATTCAAACATCGAAAAAATGGAACTTCGCAAAGCGGTTCTACAATCCATGATGATTGCAGATGACATTGATGGCCTCATTAAAGTACTGCAATCTGAAACGGAAGCCGAGTTGAGGGACCAGGCTATCCAGATGCTGGCTGTTAGCGGTGATGTCGATGCTGCCCAATACTTGGTGGAGCTTTATCCGGATGGCTCGCAGCAGGAAAAACAAGCCGTCATTCAATCCATGATGATCATGGAGAATGTCCAGGGTCTGATCAAGCTATTAAAAACCGAAGCTGACCCTGAGTTAAAACGTGAAATGTTGCAGATGTTGACCATCATGGACTCGGAAGAATCCGATGAATACCTGTTCGAAATGCTGGAGAAAAAGGGATGAAAGCGAAATGGTTGGGTTTAGCCCTGGTTGTTGTTGTTGGTCATGCCTGGGCCCAGGTTGGTGAGCTGTATAACGCGGAGGTAACCGATAAAACTTCGATCACTTATCCTGCAAAGGCGATCAAAGCCACAGAAGGTCAGTGGCTGGCATTCAGCCTGCCGGCACAGGCTGGTACTCGCTCGCCATGTTGTTGGCAGGGAAAATGGAACCGTATGCGAGATGTCGGCTGTAGCCTGGAAAGTAAGCATGAAAACCATGGCACACGATCTGACTCACCGGCAACGGAAAATGTGATTGTATATAGTCAGATTCGTGATGGTCAGGCATACAAACTTCGTGTCGTCGGTGAGTCTTGCCCGGTAGAGGGTAATGGTGCGCAAGTGACCTGGATCGGCGCGGTGGATAATGCCGCTGGCTTAGATTGGCTTGAGACTGTGGTACGTTCGGATGCTCATCATTCGTCAAGTGGTTCAGCCCTGTTTGCAATTGCCTTGCACCGAAGCACAAAAGCAGGGCAGCGACTTTATTCCCTGGCGAAAGAAACAGCGGGTGACTTGTCCGAAGAGGCGGTTTTTTGGCTAGGGGAATCACGTGGCAATGAAGGTTTCAAACTGCTCAAGCGGTTGCTTGTGGAGCTACCCAAGGGTGATACGCGTCGTGAGATTAATTTCGCGTTGGGGCAGAACAGCACGCCAGAGGCAGCCAAATTATTATTTGAGATTAGTAAATCGGATAATGATCCAGAACAACGCGGGCAAGCGATGTTCTGGCTCGCCGAAGAATACCCGCAACGTGCTCAGGGCTGGTTACTGGAAGTGATTAAAACCGAGCGGGACAAAGATGTTCTGGAGCAGGCTGTGTTTGCGATCTCGCAGTTGCCGGCTGACAACGCAAGTCAAATATTGCTGAATATTGCCAAAGATACTCAAAGCCCACGAGCCGTGCGCCGCCAGGCTCTTTTCTGGCTGGCCCAGTCGGAAGATGACAACACCATTGCTGCACTAACAGAACTCTTGATCCGTTAACCGCCGCACGATCCGCGGATTACGAGGCTCGGTTGCAGAAGCTGAGACTCGCGCTGCTCGCCCTTGATCATACCGATCAATTGACTCACCAGTTGTTCCCCTGCTGCAATGGTATCCTGGTGAACGGTGGTCAGTGAAGGGTTGAAATAAGAAGCTGCCGGGATGTTGTCAAAACCTACGACCGAAACATCTGTGGGTATTCTTAAGCCTTCCGCACGTAGCCGCTTAATGGCACCGATCGCAATCAGGTCACTGGCAGCAAATATAGCATCAAAGGGTTTTCCGGATTCCAACAGGGAAACCGTTGCAGATGCGCCAGCAGTCTCCTGGCTGTCTGCATCAAACTGCAGGCCAGCGTCAACGTTCAGCCCGGCTGCCCTTAACGCTTTACAATAACCCTCATAGCGTTGTCTGAACTCAGGGCTGTTGTGGGTAGTACCACCAAAAAATGCGATGTTCTTCCGGCCCAGTTTGATGAGGTGTGAGGTGGCATCGAAAGCGCCGCTTGCATTGTCACAACCAATCGTCTGGCCACTCAAACCAGGCCCTGTTGCTCCCCAGACCACAAAGCGCGCCTTTGCTTTGACCAGCTTATCAACCTTGTCAGCGAAGCCACTATAATCTCCATAACCCAGCAGAATAATGCCATCGGCGCGATTACTGACCTGGTATTTAATGTGCCAGTCATCACTCAACTGTTGAAATGAAACCAACACGTCGTAATTACGTCTTGCCGCGGCACGGGTAATGTTACCCAGCATGGATAGGAAAAATGGATTAATCTGGGAATCGTCCGTGGTGGGATCCTCGAACAATAAAATGGCAAGCGTATGACTGTGTTGAGAGCGCAGACCGGCAGCGGTACGGTCGACCTGGTAGTTCAGTTCACGTGCAACTCTTTTAATCCTTTCGCGTGTCTTTGGATTAACCAGTGGACTGTCACGCAAAGCCCGTGAAACCGTTGCCTGTGAGACCCCGGCACGGTGTGCGATATCAAATGAAGTGGTCTTGCCAGAACCCATGATTCAAAGGACTCCAATAAATGGCTTTCGTACGCTGTGGCTGCATTGTCAATCATAGCATTGATGACGTTTTATGTTGTGACCCGCGTTGAGAAGTTTATTTGACGCGCTGGCAGCGACTAGATTAAACGCTAATTTAACTGAATACGATTGCATAAACTTGTTGTCACCAATAAGAAAAGGCAGTCTGTGCTGAGTAATTTCAAGCTGGGATGAAGCCAGTTTTTATTTTGTCGTTTGGAGAAACCATGAAAACCCAGAAAATACTTCGCCGTAAGGAACTTGCGGTAACAATTTCCTTATTGTTGGCGGCGTCCGGCACGGCGCTGGCGCAAGATCAGGTAGCGGACGACCAGGACGGCAGTGAAGACCTGATGGTTGAAGAAGTAGTCGTCACTGGTCTTCGAAAAAGTCTCGAAAACTCGATGAACCTGAAAAAAGGTTCTGAAATGATCGTTGAGGCAGTATCAGCCGAAGATATCGGTAAGTTGCCTGATCTCAGCATCGCCGATTCACTGGCACGTTTACCGGGTTTGACCGCGCAGCGCCTGAATGGTCGTAGCCAGGTCATCAGTGTTCGTGGTCTTGCACCCGATTTCACCACAGCACTGCTCAATGGTCGTGAACAGGTTTCGGTGGGTGACAACCGTGGTGTGGAGTTTGATCAGTATCCGTCAGAGCTATTGAGTGGCGTGGTTGTCTATAAAACCCCTGCAGCATCTCTGATCGGACAAGGTCTTGCGGGTACTGCTGACATGCGTACCATCCGACCACTGGAGCATGGCAAACAGGAAATCGTTGCCAACGCACGTTACGAGTGGACTGAGATTGATGCGTTGAACGCTGGCTCAGATGACACCGGGCACAGACTTTCTTTCTCCTACATTGATCAGTTTGCTGATGACACTATCGGTGTGGCCATTGGTATTGCCGATATGTCCAACCCAAGTCAGGGTGAACGATTCAACTCCTGGGGCTACCCGGAGATTGGTGGCGGCAATTTGGTTATTGGTGGTGCCAAGCCATTTGTTCGTTCTACTGAGCTGGAACGCACTGGCATCATGGGTGTAATTGAATACACACCCAGTGATACTTTTTCCACATCCCTTGATCTGTACTATTCCGACTTCGAAGAAACGCAGTCACTCAGGGGCATTGAGTTTCCATTGCAATGGTCAGCGGCACAGTTGCAGCCTGGTTTTACAGTTGAAAACGGCCTCGTTACCACGGGTCAATTTAATGACGTCAAGGGTGTCATGCGTAATGACATCAATAAACGTGACGCAGATGTCTGGGCCGCCGGTTGGAACACAGAATTTGCCATGGGTGATGACTGGACAGGTGTCGTCGACCTCAGCAGATCTGAGGTCGATCGTACCGATCAATTGTTGGAAACCTATTCAGGTACCGGGCCTGCCGGTGTCGGTGCAACCGACAACCTGGGTTTTCAGGTGGGTGATCAAGGTGCCGTTTTCTCACCAAGCCTTGACTATACCGATCCGAACCTGATTCTACTCACCAGCCCACAGGGCTGGGGTGGCGATATCATTCCAGGTGGGCAGGTTGGTTTTCTCAACTCTCCTACCGTCGAAGATGAATTGTCCTCCATAAGACTCAGCGCCGAGCGTATGTTGAGTGGTGTTGTCAGTAGCATGGAGTTTGGTGTGAACTACAGCGAGCGCAGTAAATCACTGGTCGCTGATGAGTTTTTTCTGGCACTTGCTAATGGTGAAACCTCTGCTCCACTGCAAAATGTTGTTGGTATTACAGACCTCAGCTTTCTCGGTATTCCAGGCATGATCAGCTTTGATCCACTGGCCAATATTGAAGATGGTGTTTACAGCCTGGTGCGTAACCCGAATGCAGACGTTGTTTCCAAGAGCTGGGAAGTTGACGAAGACGTTTTCATCGCCTACGCCCAGTTTGGTATCGATACTGCATGGGGCGATGTCGGGGTTTCAGGAAACTTCGGTGTACAGCTCGTAGCCTGGGATCAAAGCTCAAACGGTTTTTCATCTTCTGGATCGGGTAGCGGTGTTGAAACACTGGCAATTACGGGTGGTAAGACGGATGAAGAAATTCTACCAAGTATCAACCTGACCTTTGATTTAGGCAATGAGAACTACGTTCGTGCGTCAGTAGCTCGCACACTGGCACGACCACGTATGGATGAACTGCGTGCAAGCCAAACCTGGAACTTTGATGCCAGTAAAGCGGGCTCAACCGACATCAACAACTCACCCTGGAGCGCCAATGGCGGTAACCCGGAACTTGATCCCTGGATAGCAAATGCATTTGATATTTCCTATGAGAAATATTTCCAGGATGGTGCTGGCTATCTCTCCCTGGCCTTCTTCTATAAGGATCTTGAATCCTGGACCTTCCAGGACACCATTGTCCAGGACTTTAGCGGCTTCCCAACCGGTGGTATTGAAACGGCGCTGAATCAAGGTTTGGCTAATGTATTTATCAATGGTGAAGGTGGTGATATCACCGGTGTTGAGTTTGCGATTTCAACAACCGGCGAAGTGTTTTCACATAGCTTGCGAAACTTTGGTGTCATATTGAATGGTTCGTACACCGATAGTAGTGTCAGGGCTCGTCCTGGTGATGACCCCATCACTTTGCCAGGTTTGTCAGAAACGGTTGGCAACCTGACCTTTTATTATGAGGATGCGCGCTTCTCTGCCCGTCTGAACTGGCGTTTCCGTGATGATTTCCTGGGCGAGGTTTCTGGCTTTGGTAATGGTCGCAACCTGCGTATGGTTGAGTCTGAGACCATCCTTGATGCCCAGATCGGCTGGAATTTCTCTGGGTCTTTAGAAGGCTTGTCAGTGTTTGCTCAAGGTTTCAACCTGACAGATGAGCCGTTCACAACATTTAACGCGGGTGATACTCGTCAGATTATCGACTTCCAGCGTTATGGGGCTTCATACTTGATAGGCGCCTCTTACCACTTCTAAGTAGGACCTGACGCGCTGTGATTAAAGAGCCCCGATGATGCAGATCATCGGGGCTCTTTTGTTTCCTGGCGCGTTAATATTATCTCGTGATAAGGGCATTGATTGATATGAGGAGAGCTTGGTGAGTCATATACCGGTTAAAAAAGTAGTGATTGTCGGTGGTGGAACGGCTGGCTGGATTGCCGCAGCAGTTTTGGCCAAGGTGATGGGTCAGACCCTGGATATCGAGCTGGTCGAATCCGATGACATCGGCACGGTGGGTGTTGGTGAAGCCACTATTCCACAGATCAGGCTGCTGCTGGATGTGCTGGGTTTGGATGAGAATGATTTTCTGCGTAACACTAACGGCACCATCAAGCTTGGTATCCAATTTAATGACTGGGGCAAGCTGGGTGACTCCTATATGCACGCTTTTGGCGAGGTGGGCCGTAGTCTTGGCATGTTGCCGTTTTATCCTTACTGGCTAAAAAGCCGCACAACGGGTGGAAATTCAGATCTGTGGGATTATTCGCTTAATTACCAGGCGGCTATCGCTAACCGATACACACCTCTTCAAAGACTGGGTGATACTGGTATGGGTGGACTTGTCCACGCGTACCATTTTGATGCCACACGGGTGGCAGCATACCTGCGTCAATATGCAGAGAAGTGGGGCGTGAAACGCACCGAAGGTATGATTGTAGAGACCGTGTTGCGTGAAACGGATGGGTTTATTGAGTCAATGGTATTATCCAGTGGCAAACAAATCCAGGGCGATCTATTTATTGATTGTTCCGGTTTTCGCGGTCTCTTGATTGAGGGTGCATTGAACACGGGCTACGAGGACTGGACCCATTGGTTGCCATGTAATCGTGCGATTGCGGTGCCATGTGAATCTGTCGAACCGCTACAACCTTACACACAGTCGCGTGCCCACAAGGCGGGTTGGCAATGGCGTATTCCGTTGCAAAACCGCACTGGCAACGGCCATGTGTATTGCAGTGACTACATCAGTGATGACGAAGCCCACTCCGTGTTCATGAATAACCTCGATGGTGCGGCCCTGGCTGAACCAAAGCTATTGAAATTCACCCCTGGCCGACGCAGGAAGTTCTGGAACAAGAACTGTGTGGCATTGGGTCTCGCCAGTGGTTTTATGGAGCCACTTGAATCTACCAGTATTCATCTTGTGCAATCTGGCATAGACCGTTTGATCAAGATGTTTCCTGACAAGGGCTTCTCGCAGGTTAATACCGATGAGTACAACCGCCAGTCAATCGTTGAGTTTGCGCGAGTCCGGGATTTTATTATTCTGCATTACCACGCCAATCAGCGTACCGACAGTCAGTTCTGGATAGACCGAAGAGAAATGTCCATACCTGCGGAGTTGAGGCGAAAAATGGATCTGTTCGCAGACAGTGGCCAGATTTATCGCAATGCGGAGGAGCTATTCACCGAGGTCGCGTGGTTGCAAGTAATGATTGGTCAGCATATTGTTCCAAATCGCTATCACCCGATGGCAGGGCAAATCACCCAACAGCAGCTTGAACAGTTCTTGGAGCAGCTCAGGCAGATCAATCATAAAGCGGTGAGCGGATTGTCGTCACACCGGGATTTCATCAACAAAAACTGTGCTGGCTGATGATCTGGAGAGACCGATTATTTTTGAAACCTACGTCTTTACTTCTGATTAGTATGTTGCTCATCGCTTGTGAACCCGCCGACAAGGCGCGGCTTGTCGAGGGTCAGATCACCGGTACAGTTAGCTACCACAGAGCAGTCAAGGGCGCAGGTCTGCGTGACAGAGATATTGTGGTTTGGTTGCCACCTGCTTATGCAGATAACACCGATCAGCGATTCCCCGTGCTTTATATGCACGATGGGCAAAACATATTTGACCCAGCGACCAGCTACGCAGGCGTTGACTGGGCCGTTGACGAATCCGTTGACCGTCTCATCCGTGCCGGCACCATAGAGCCGATGATAGTCGTTGGGATTTACAATACCCAGGACAGAACTGCCGAATACTCCCCGGGTGACAAGGGTACGGCATATATGGACTTTGTCATTGGCGTGGTGAAGCCCTTTATTGACGACAGCTACCGCACCCGACCAGAAAGACAGAATACATTGGTTGGCGGTGCTTCCGCCGGTGGCACCATTTCATTCATGCTGGCCTGGGATCACCCGGAAATATTTGCCGGGGCCATCTGCATGTCACCGGCGTTCAAGGTTGGGCCGGGTGCTGATTTTCGAGAGTTTGATTTTATCGGGTATTTTGAAGCCACACATGAGAAGCCTAAGGATGTATTCTACTATCTTGACAACGGTGGGGTTGAACTGGACGCCATACTTCAGCCAGGTATTGACGAGATGTGGGCATCCTTAGAGCGGTGGGGATACCAGCAGGAAAAAGATTGGGTGTTCACGCGTGATATCAAAGCCAAACACTTTGAATCGGCGTGGGCAAAGCGGTTTCCCGATGCATTGGTGCGGGTGCTCAAAGAGGTATCTGCCAAGTAGTTTCTGGGTCTGGCCTGCATCTGGTATAGTCTTCAGGCAGATGAAAACATATACTTTTGACGACCCCGATCTGGGTCAAATCAGCTATGTCGATGGCAAGCGCTATCTCTGGTTGATGTCCGTTCTGTTCCCGTTGGTTCCTTTGATTGGTATGGGCTTGATGGTCTGGAGTGGCCAGCAATGGGTGCTGTGGGTACCGTTGCTATTTCTGTATGCATTCATTCCTCTACTCGACCGCCTGTTTCCCAATGATCGCTGCAACCCACCTGAGCAGATCGTGCCGCAGTTGGAAGCGGACGTTTATTACCGTGTGCTGAATTACCTTACCGTGCCGTTACATTTTATCATTCTGATCGTTGGAGCCTGGTTTGTAGCCAACAACGAGCTTGGTTGGGGCGGGTTTCTTGGGCACAGTCTGATGGTGGGAGTCATCAGTGGTTTTGGTATCAATACCGGTCACGAACTGGGCCACAAGAAAAACCCTATGGACCGTTTGCTGGCCAGGTTGGTGCTGGCGGTACCTTTTTATGGGCATTTCACAATGGAGCACAATGTTGGCCACCATACTGAAGTGGCGACCCCCGAGGACAGCGCCAGTGCACGCTTTGGTGAGAGTATCTATCAATTTGTGTTGCGTGAGGTCCCGGGTGGTATCAGTAGAGCCTGGCGACTGGAACGACAGCGTCTGCAGCGCCGTGGTCTAAAATGCTGGAGTCTTTCCAACGAGGTTCTGCAGTCCTATCTGGTATCCGTTGTTCTCTATGCCGGTCTGGTTTTAGCCTTTGGCTGGGTCACCCTGCCATTTCTGCTGATCCAGATGGTTTATGCCTGGTGGCAGTTAACCAGTGCCAACTATATAGAACATTACGGTCTTTTACGCCAAAAGCTTGCCAACGGCAGCTATGAACGATGCCGACCACATCATTCATGGAATGCCAATCATGTGGCTTCCAACCTGCTGACCTTTCATCTCGAACGGCATTCGGACCACCATGCCTATGCGGCACGGCGTTACCAGTCACTACGGCATTTTGATGATGTGCCGCAGCTCCCTAGTGGTTATTTTGGTATGTTCCTTTTGGCTTATGTACCGTTGTTATGGCGCAAAGTAATGGACCCGAAAGTGCTTGAGTTAGTGGACGCTGATATAAGCCGTGTGAATGTCGGTCCCGTGCTGGCAACACAGGTACAGAAGCCATAAGGAGCTGTCGTAAAGAACAGAACCGGCCTCACCGTTCAGTCGTCGGTATGTATCGCCACGGCGCTCATGGGTGCCACAGATAGTTGTACAACGCCATCAACTCCGACTTGCACGAGTGATTCTTTGCAGTCTTCTTCATTTGTCCTGTCGCTGATCACGTTGCAATAGTTGCCCGGTTTCATACGGGTAACAAATGTTCCATTGATGGGCTCTGCACTCATATTGATGATGATATGGCCCTTGTTTCCGCGCCCAAAAGAGATCAGCTCATCACTGAAAGCACGCCAGTTTGTGACTGCGTGGCCTGCGGTAGCTTTCCTGAACCTGACCATCCCGGCCATGGCTTGCCAACGATGCTCGCAAACCCAGCCAGAGCCACAGTTGTCAGCGATGACAGGTCGAGATTTGGGTGGGCCCTGGTCAGTGTCATCAAAGCGGTAACTTGACATGACTTTCGGGTAGCCGTAAGGCCAGGCCAGCATGAAAACGTTGGCCAGGGTGTAAAGATCGCCATCTTTGTAATTCAGAATCTCATCACCACCAGCATGTCCACGCTGCAGGTCGTGGTTGTCAACAAACACAACGGCCTTGTCCGCCGGCAGGAAGCCAGCGTGTGAACCCAGGTCCACCAGAGCATCGAGCCGATGGTTGTTAAATGCTTCGAACAGGGCCATCGGGTACTTGAACTCAGTGACATGACCGTTGCCAATGTAGGATCTGGCATTTATCGGTTCGCTGCCCCTATCAATGACTTCCTGAAAAAGAAAGGGCCTGGAATCCAGCAAGGACAGAATATCGCCAACTTCTTCATGCGAGACATGCTTAGCTGCATCCAGCCTGAAACCGGCAACACCCAGGCGTAGCAGATCGTTTAGGTACGCAGCAATTTTGGCCTGCACGGCAGGCTTGCCTGTATCAAGGTCTGGTAGCTTGCCCAGGCTGCAAGTCTGCACTTCCCACAGATCCTGATAATTATCGATGCTGTCGTCGTGATTGCGTCCGCAATGATGAAAGTCGTCATAGCCGTACGGAACAGGGTAATCGTATTCCCCATAAACGGAACCCGCGACCCCCGTTCCGTCGCCGACATCGGCCATATGATTGATGAGTGCGTCGGCATATATGTCTACACCGGCTGTCTTGCACCGTTTGACCATATCTGAAAATTCAGCACGTGTACCACCACGGCTTCCAAGTTTGTAACTGACAGGCTGATAGCGTGTCCACCATTGTGGCCCAGTAATATGCTCCTGGGCCGGTGACACCTGCACTGCCGTGTAACCGTTTGGGCCAAGAAATAGCTCACATTCCGCCGCGACATCCGGCCAACGCCATTCGAACAAATGAACAAAAACACCGCCTGAGTTATGAATGGCCTCAGAAGGTGAAGGCAGGGTTTGTATTGTTTCCGTAAGGCTTGTTTCTACTTGCACCGCTGTGTCTTTTGTTTCATCTGTACAGGCAGCAAGCAGGGTCACGGCAAGCACGGCAACACTACACTTGCTCCGGGAATTCACAGTCATCCTGATCATACTTGTTTTTGTTCCGTTGGGTCATCAACCAACAATGTTGCCAGACCAGCAATGAAAAGTGAAATGCCACCAAGTACCAGTGCAAATATGGCCTGACCATCAAACAGAAATTTGACAAACAATCCCAGGATGGTGGCTGCCATCAATTGTGGAATGGTGATAAAAAAATTGAATATACCCATGAATACCCCCATTTTTTTTGCCGGCAGGGATGCCGATAAAATAGCATAGGGCATTGAGAGGATTGAGGCCCAGGCGATGCCAACACCGAGCATTGGAATCCACAGCAATGAAGGGTCTTTGACAAAAAAGAACGAAACCAGCCCAAGACCACCGCACCACAGACTGATCATGTGAGCAACCTTCTTGGTAGTGCGGGCCGCGACCAGCGGAAGAGCAAAAGCTGCCAATGCTGCAAAGCCGTTATACGAGGCAAATAATATCCCTACCCAATCGGCGCCCTCATTGTAGAGCGCAGTGCTCGTGTCCGTGGTGCCATAGTGGTATGCGGTAACGGCAGCTGTGCTGTAGATCCACATTGCAAATAGTGCAAACCATGAAAAAAACTGAACCACGGCTAGTTGCTTCATAGCTCTGGGCATAGAAAACAGGTCTTCCATCACCTCCACAAACCCATGCTCTGACTTGTGTTTTCTCTTGAACCAGGCAGCCATGAATTGCAGCAACCCGAATGCGATGAAACCAAATCCCAGTACAAACAACTCTTTTTCCATTTGCAGGGTCATGATGAGCATGGTCAGTATGAAGCCTATCAACAACCAGATACCTCCGCTTTTAAAAAATTGCGCGGATGAACGATCGTGAGTTGTTGAAACATCGAGGTTCAGACTTTTGGCTCGACCTGCATCAAAAGCTTCCAGCTGTTCTGGTGAGTATTCTTTTGTAAAGATGACCGTCCACATGACGGAAATGAAATAAGCCCCCCCACCGAGGTAGAACGAATAGCGGACCGAGTCTGGTATGAAGCCGCTTTCGGCAACATTACTGATACCCCACCAATTGCTCATCATCCAGGGCATGGCTGAAGCGATAACGGCTCCGCTACCGATAAAGAAGCTCTGCATCGCAAAGCCCCGGGTACGCTGCTCATCCGGCAGCATGTCACCAACAAATGCACGGAATGGCTCCATGGTGATATTGATCGAGGCATCCATGATCCAAAGCATGGCTGCAGCCATCCACAGGAATGATGAATTTGGCATGATGAATAAGGCCGTAGAAGCGAGTATGGCACCCGCGAAGAAAAAGGGTCGACGACGACCGAGCCGGTTCCAGGTGTGGTCACTGAAATAGCCGATAATTGGTTGTACCAATAAGCCGGTTAGTGGTGCGGCAATCCACAAAATAGGTATTTCATCGACTGCAGCACCCAGCGATTGGAAAATACGACTGACATTGGCGTTTTGAAGACCCCAGCCGATCTGGATGCCAAAAAAACCAAAACACATATTCCAGATTTG
The DNA here is from genome assembly GCA_021772935.1 of Gammaproteobacteria bacterium. Lineage (GTDB taxonomy): Bacteria > Pseudomonadota > Gammaproteobacteria > Xanthomonadales > SZUA-36 > SZUA-36. The sequence continues at coordinate 11,223 of JAJFLA010000038.1, read as the reverse complement.
CCAGAAATTCAAACGAGGTTTGGTTTTTGTTGTCATTTGCTGTTCCTGTTGACGAATTTTACTGAATTTGGTCGTATTGGCACCGGTTTTAACCCGACTTAAATTTACATCATTGGTCTCAAGATGGTTATACCTGATTCATCATAATAGATATGCAGGCTCTTTAGCCGAGATGAATACGTATGTATGGGGGAATCGAGCCAGATACACCGACTGAGTTGATACACTTGATCGATTGGCGACCGGACACACAAAATGCTTTCAATACAAAAAAATCTAAGTCACTCCTTTTTTGCGGTTCTAAGTCTTCCGGCCACTGCCATGGGTTTTGCCCTGTCAGTACAAATCTCAGCTTTGAGCTGGATACTCGCAACCAAGTTTGGGCTTGAGATACACGATATCGGCCTGGTATGGGCGTCGGGTCCGATTGCCGGTATATTCGGACAGATTATTATTGGCACAATCAGTGATCGTGTCTGGTTTTGGAACGGGCGTCGTCGACCATTTATCATCATCGGTGGACTGATTGCCAGTCTGATGTTGCTGGCTTTACCCAACATTGATGTCATTTCAGCCGCACTTGGCTTCAAGGGCGTCATTGGAGTAGCAATCGCGGTCGTGCTTTCACTCGATGTCGCCATTAATGTTGGTTTCAACCCGACACGGGCAATTATTGCCGACGTGACGCCGGAAGGTGTTGAACGCACTAAGGGCTTTACCTGGATGCAAACGGTTTCCGGAACCGTCAGCGTTGGTGCATACGCCATCGGTGCGATTTTCGATAACATTGTGCTTATTTATGTGGGTGTCGGAGTGGTCTTGTTTTTTACAGTCATACCGCCGTTGTTGGTTGCGGAACCGAAAGTACTGATAGAAAACCGGGATAAAACAACGCAAAAGCCTGCTCGCAGGTCACTCAAAACCATGTTAATGAGCATCCAGCCTCTGTGGGGGTTTCTTATTTATGACTGCTACGTGATGACCTTGCGTCTGTCTGGAATCAGGCCTGAGCATTACTACGCGGAAATGGTGTGTGGACTACTTACCATCGTGCTGGTTATAAAGTCCCTCCTTGCCCGTGAACAAGGACTCGATCCGGATGCAGCAGCTGAAATCGGGTTTAGAAAAGTGCTGTCGGCTCACTCTTTCAGCTGGATTGGCATCCACACGACCTTTGTCTTTATGTTTATCTATATACAAAGCATCATGAGTGAGCTGAGCGGCATCCAGGCGGGCCGGATTACCAGCGTGGCTTTTCTCATATTGAATGCAGTTGCAGCCGTGTTGCCACTACTCGTGCTTGCGCCTCTTGCACAGGTGATTGGCCGGGTCAAAACACATGCAGGCAGTCTTGCCATCATGGCTGTTGCTTACGTTGGACTGCTGTTTTTTGGCACAACACCCACCATGATATATATGTTGATGGCCATCGTCGGTGTCGGCTGGGCATCCATGGTCAGTTTACCGTTTGCCATCATGTCGCAAAAAGCGGACCAGGCTCAAATGGGTCTTTTCATGGGTTTGTTTAATCTGTCAGTTGTGTTGCCTCAACTGGTCGTGAGTCTTGGTGTCAGCCTCGCTGTGAGTCGTGCTGAAGATAAAAGCATCATTTTCCTGATATCTGCCGTTGCACTGGCGTCATCAGCGGTCGCCTGGTTATTAATTGACGATGAGGACGGTCACTACGAAGCAACATAAGCCGTCAATCAATGATGATAACGGGTGTTGTGGCTGACTCCGGACAAACGGCCTTATTCACCCAATTTGAGAGCAGGGTTTGTTCATGATGAAATTGTCGCATGGTCACCATTTACATCGTGCCAGTCTCCATCTGGCCATGGGGTTACTGCGACAATATGGGATCTAAGCAGATAGATCGGGTAGCCCTTAAGACTCTGTAGAGACCTTTTCGAGTTTCTCTGCCAATATCAGTAGTTCATTGAACGTAGTTTTATCGGGAGACAATAAAAACCATACTTTGAACTCGTGAGGTAGCATAACAAAACGGTTTTCTGCAACAAGGATGGGCGGGCTTTGTGTGCTATAACCCGATATAAAGCGGTTGAACGTCACTTGGCGCGAATCTATTTCGGCTTTAGGGACAGAGTGGAATGTATTCAAGCTGAACACTTCGTGTGTGGATAGCAGGTAGCCACCAAAAATGGCATTAGCAATTTCGGCAACCGCATCGAACATCAGTTCACGGTTTTCAACACTGGCAGAGTCTTTGATCTTATCTCTTCTGACCCAGTCAGGCACCTGGCTGTCCAATACCTGTGACGCGTAGGGCCCTGATTGACTTAATAACGTGCAGATTGACGTGAAGTCACGTGAGCGCATCAGCAATAGTGCCGTGCCTGTCATATCTCCGTCTAATTTACTGGTAATCGTTACGATGTTGTCTGAATCGAAAACTGGCAGTGTTAAAACTTCGCGGGCGTCTGAAATTTCATAGCTCGATTGCTGCCTTCTGACCGGATGTCCAAGCATGGTCTCGAGCACACCCTTTATTTTCTGGGAACCTGATACCAGCAAATTCTTGAAAATATAAGCCTGTTGACTGCTCAGGCCCAGATGTCGATAGTCCATCTTATATCCTTATGCGGCATCAATTGCTTCGGGACCTCATTTTCATTTCATACCGTGACCTGGTCCCAAATATCAGTCGTTGAGCACGCGCTTAATTTCGCTGAGCAGTTGTTTCTTGGTCACGGGTTTGCTGAGATAACCCACAGCCCCCAGTTCAAGTGTGTCATCTTTTACCGTCGTATTGCCAGAGCCAGAGATTATGATCACCCTGGCGCTGGAATCCAGCTGCATAATCTCTTTGAGCGCATCTATCCCTGTACCTCCTTCCATTTGAAAATCAAGTGTCACGACTTCCGGGCGGAGGCTTACGTACATAGCTACACCCTGTTCACAGTTGACCGCGCCGCCAACGACCTCATGTCCATCGCTTTCAATGATGTATTGCAGTGTCATCCGTTCAAAGGAGGAATCGTCTACGATGAGTACGCTGGCCATTTAGTTGCTCTCAATGTTAATTATCAAGGCACTGATCAATGCTTATGTTGGCAAGGTTTTCCCGGTAAAGCACTCAGTGCCCAGTCCCAATGTGAACAGATTTTTGAAGCTCATGCAACAACCGCATCTATGTACATGCTCACACTCATGACCGCAGACACAGGACAGTCAAATGAATAATAGAAGTTTCCGCCGTTAGTACCAGGAAGCCAGCCAGTGCACAGCATGACTCCAACATCGTGCTGGGTTGCTGGCAATTGCAGAGCTCTGGGTTGCGGCATCGTATTGCTTTTTCGGCGTAACACGCTTGATGACGAGCGTTTTGATCGTGGCACAAAGGTTCGACAGGGGAATAAGGATTTGGATCGGGGTTTGAGGTTCTGCATAATGGTAGCGATAGGGATTCTTCGGGAAACGTGTTTATGGATATGCTTTCAGCGCTAGACGCAACTTTTATTTATCTGGAAAGTGAACATAGCCCGATGGCCATCGGTGCCGTGTATGTCATTGATGCAAGTGATACTCCCAAAAGCTTTTCCTACGATTCCTGGTATGCCCTGGTAGAAAGTCGTCTGAAACTCTCGAAGGTATTCCGCGAGCGCCTGGTGGAAGTGCCTTGGGATTTGTCTTTTCCGTACTGGGTCAGGGATCCTGGTTTTAATCTTGATGCCCACTTACTTAGAGCTACTTTGCCTGCCCCGGGCGGCATGACGGAGTTGATGCAGTTGGCGGCGGACACCTGGGGTCAGGTGCTGGATCGTGAACGACCCCTATGGGATATCACTTTCGTAGAAGGCTTGGATCGCATAGATGGGATAGCAAAAGGTTCATATGCACTAATTACGAAAGTACACCATGCAGCGGTAGATGGTAAAGCCAGTAGCGAAATGATGTCCGCTTTGCTGGACACCAGCGCCGAAATTCGGCAGTTTGGGGGTGAGGATAACTGGCAGCCAGAGGCGCTTCCGTCCACCCTCGATGTCGTTGCTCGTTCCTGGTCTAAGGCGGGTGGCAAAGTGCTCGAACTGGCAGGCCTTGTTGGCAAAGTCGCATTAAAAACAGTTAACCCACAAACAACCAGGCGTTTAAAGAAAATTGAACCCCCGCCAAGATTATTGAGCGCACCTGCAAGCCTGTTCAATCAGCCACTTTCTGCCGGAAGAACTTTTTGGGGAAAGAATTTTGATTTCGATCGTATCCGGGCCATACGTAAAGCTGTGCCGGGTGTCACTATCAATGATGTCGTTCTGGCAGTCTGTGCCGGTGGCCTGCGTAGTTACTTATCTGGCAAGGGTGAATTGCCAGCCAAAGCACTGGTGGCGATGGCGCCGATATCCATTCGTGGTGACGAAGCAGGCACGGGCAACCAGGTTTCGGCGATGTTGGTGAGTTTGGCGACTGACATCGAAGTTGCGCTTGATCGGTTGCTTCATATCCGTGCAAACACACAAAGGTCAAAAGTTCAGGCCAAGGCTTTACCGGCCAACAAGATCACGGAGTTCCTGCCGTCAGAAACCCTGGCGGCGGCAGCGCGGGTTTATACAAGGACACGGTTGGGTGGCATGCACCGGCCATTTTTCAACGTGACGATAACCAATGTTCCGGGTCCTCCGGTTCCTCTTTATGCGGCTGGTGCACGAATTCACAGTGCTTTTGGCATGGCACCCATCCTCGACGGATTGGGATTAATTCTGGTTGTTCTCAGTTACCATGGCAGAATATCAATAGGCATCAGCTCTTGTAAACAGATCGTACCTGACCCTGACAATATGGCAGAATGCTTTGCGCGGTCTCTTGATGACCTGGAGCGGGCCGTCAGCCTGGCAGATCAGACAATACTGCTTGCTGAGCAGCAAAGTGAGGAAGCCCAGCCACAGAAGGCGGCCGACCCTTTGCAGGCGTTTCATGACGCCAACCAGGCGCTGGACCAGGCCATTGAGTCACTTGAGGACTAGATAAATAGTGAAACAAAGCCAACGAGAAGACTTGATCGACCATTCACACCGCCCGTCCAAGCTGTTGTTGCTGCTGGAGGGGCGGGCGGTATATGACGCTGCTGCGATGGTGCCGATGTTAGGCTTGAAGAAATTTTTGTCCCAGGGAGACAATCACCCGGTTCTGGTATTCCCCGGCTTTCTTGCCAGTTCACGCTCCACCCGTCCTTTACGCCAGTATCTGGCCGATTTGGGTTACCGCTCACACCGGTGGAAACTTGGCTACAACATGGGTTATAGCCACAAATTGCACTATGGTATGCGCGATCGGGTTACCGAACTGGCCGATCGTTACGGTGAGAAGGTCAGCCTGGTTGGATGGAGTCTTGGCGGGGTATATGCGCGTGAACTGGCGCGTGAAATGCCCGAAATTGTGCGTCAGGTCATCACCTTGGGCAGCCCCTTCCGGGGGCACCCAAGTTCCAGCAATGTGTATAATATTTTCAATATGTTCACCGAAGTTTCCTATGAGGAAATGCCAAAGTCATTCCTGCAAAACATGGCGCATCCGCCACCGGTTCCCACCACTGCAATGTACACACGTGGAGATGGTGTCGTCGCCTGGCAATCCACGGTGGAGCTATCTGACCGCTATGATGTTGAAAATATCCATGTTGGCGGTGCTCACCTGGGGCTTGGTTTTAACCCGAGGGTTCTGTTTGCCCTGGCCGATCGTCTGGCACAGCCGGAAGGGCAGTGGCGCCCATTCAAACCACCTTTTTTGATCAAGGGCTTGTTCCGTAACTGGTACCCTGATTGGCTCGTGCATGGTGAGGAAGACCCATTAGAAGTAAACGCCTGACCGGCACGTGTGCTCATCAGAGGTTCCCTAGGAACTAATTGGTGCTGGTGTCCAGAGGTCAACCGGATGCCCGGCCCTCAAGAAACTTACCGATTTCCACCCAGGCTTCAGCTGCCTGTGGAAGGTCGGGATCAAAAATTTGCCACACGTGCACCATGTCTGTCCATGTTTGCAATTTAACCGGTGACCCCGCAGCAAACGCTTTGTAGACATAGCGACGGGCATCATCCAGTAACATTTCAGCCTCGCTGGCCTGGATCAAGATAGGCGGCAGGTCCGAAAGGTCACCTAACAATGGTGAAATGATGGGGTTGCCTGGTCGTATTCGGTGGTTCCAGACTACCCACCAACTTTTTACGAATTGGGGCAGTCGGTTGAGGATACGTAGTATGGGCGCCAGCATGATGTCAGTGGCTTCGTTGCTACGGATACTGTCACCAGAATAAGTGCTGTCGGTCACCGGTGACAGCGCCACCACGGCTTCGGCCGGACGGATACCATTGTCCCGTGCCCAGGCGACCACGGATAAGGCAAGGTTACCACCGGCAGAATCACCTGAAACAAATAGTTGCTGGATATCTTCAGGCCCGTCGGGACCGTTTTCGAGTATCCATTGATAGGCTGTCCGGCAGTCCCGAACACTATCCATATGCTTGTGTTCCGGTAGCAGTCGATAGTCAATTGCCAAAACGGCACAAGCCGTGATTTCTGCGAACTTGCTGGTTATGGTGCGATGACTCTTCGGGCTACCCATGATAAACCCGCCACCATGAATATAGAGCAAGCGTCGTGCTTTATCGGCCCCAGGGGCCACGACCCATTCGGCGGGTATGCCACCAGCATCCGTTGGAAAAAAGTCACTCACATAATCACGGTCATCGTTGATACTGTCCATGGCTGCACGGGCTGCCCGCAAGTTGTGTTTGCCTATGTCGGCTGAGATTTGTGTGGTGAGTGCTGTGACCGTTTTAGTCACCTCTTTCTGTTCAGGTCCCGGCTCCGCTGGTTGAATGAAGCGATTCACCGCGTCCGGGCCCACGGGTGGCGGGTAGTCAACCCTATGATGGCCACGCAGATAGAAGCGCTCGAAGGCCCAAAAAACAAAGACAGGCAATATCAGCCAGACCAACAGGTACATTGTTTGCTCCCGGAAACAAAGTAATACAATCAACAACGATAAAAGTGTTAGTTTAAGATAAAATAAGCTGCAAAATATAGCTAAATCAGGAGTTCGTTGCGTTGACTGAAGAACTTATCAAAGAACCAATTTCCAAAGTTGATACCGCCTGGTTACGCATGGAACAACCGACGAATCTGATGATGATCAACGGGGTGATCAATCTGGAAGGCCCGTTGGACTATACGAGATTGCTCGAAACCATCGAACAACGTTTCCTCACATTCAGACGGTTCAGGCAAAAAGCCGTGGATCGTACCAGTGGTGCCCACTGGGTAATTGATAAAGATTTTGATATTCGCTCACATGTTCGCCGCACGGCCTTGCCGGGTGCGGCGGATCAGAAAGAGCTACAGATACTGGTCTCAGAACTGGCCAGCACGCCGTTGGATCAATCTCGTCCACTATGGCAGTTTCACGTGGTTGAAAACTATACCGGCGGAGCCGTTCTTATCAGCCGGATCCATCATTGCATTGCTGATGGCATAGCATTGGTGCAAGTGTTTCTGTCCCTGACTGATCCAACACCGGAAAGTCGACCATCTGCGCGTAAACCGGAAGTTTGGAAAAAACGCCGTGCTGGTGAAGCACAGGTGTTTCAGCGTCTGCTCGATCCTGCCCGTGAGGGTCTGGACTTTGCCACCCACCTTGGTCAGAAACTGATCAAAGAGGGTAGCAGGATGTTGCGGGACCCAATGGTGGCAAATCACTATGCCAATGAAGCCGGTGAAATTGTCCGTGAACTGGCCCATTCCTTAACCCTTGCGGATGACCCCAAAACCCGTTTTAAGGGACGTCTTGGAACCCGTAAGCAGGTGGCGTGGGCAGAACCCTTACCGTTGGATGAGGTCAAGGCCGTCAGTAAAGCCTTTGGATGCACGGTAAATGACGTACTTATCGCTGCGGTGACAGGCGCCATCAGACAATACATGATCTGTGTCGGGGACGATCCTAAAGACCTGCAGGATATTCGCGTCACGGTGCCAGTCAATCTGCGCCCTCTGGAGCATGCGCTGGAGTTGGGTAATCACTTTGGACTGGTTTTCCTGTCACTGCCGTTGAGTGTAGAAAACCCACTGGAACGTATGTATACAGTCAACGATCGTATGAATGAGCTTAAATCCTCAAAACAGGCCGCTGTCACATTAGGGTTCCTTGCGGCCCTTGGTATGGGACCCTCGGCTGTACAGAAACCGGTATTGGAAATGCTGAGCCAAAAAGCTACGGCCGTACTGACCAATGTTCCGGGCCCGCAGCAGGCTCTTTATCTGGCGGGGTCAAAAATGAAGGAAATGATGTTCTGGGTTCCGCAAAACGGCAATATCGGGCTGGGCATCAGCATACTCAGTTACAACGGCAAGGTGTTCTTCGGCATGATCAGTGACCACCGCCTGGTGGCAGATCCCTCGGCCATCATCTCCCGTTTTAAGGGGGAGTTCGAAAAGCTTCTTTACTTGGGTCTGATGTTACCGCTGGAGGGCCGACCCAATGCACAGACCGCTCAGAACCTGTTGGTGAATTCGCTAAAAATCACCTGACCAGGACTTACTCCAACTCCGCCAACGCCGCTTCGATGTCCAGTTTTTCCATGGCATCCACAGCTTGGAATTCAGTCGCTTTTACGTATAAATCGGTAACTTCATCGAGCTTGTCATTTTCAAATAACAGGTAAAGCCCATTGCCATACTCGATGTGTGCTATCGGCGACCCAGGCGTTAGCTTCAAACCCTGATCAAAGTGTTCAAGTGCTTTGCCCACGCTCGCACCATAGGTCATTTTGCCAAGCATTTTGCCAACTTTGTTGATGATTTCGGCGTGGTACATACCGAGCGCAGTGTGTGCTTCTGCGTGATCGGGCTGTAGCTCAAGTGCATTTTGCAGACTGGTATGGATCTTTCCGCCAATACCCTGGCTTAAAGCCTTGACGATAGAAATGCTCTGGCTGTAACGCCCCAGGTTGAAAGCATGAAAATAATGACTGTTCGGATCGTCTGGTAAGGTTTCAATGGCGGCTTCGGCCCGTTCAATGGCAGCCAGGTAACAGGCATGTTGTACCGCTTCATCTGGCTCCAGATAGGTGGCGTAAATGCCTGCTGCCTTGTTAGCGGCAGCATGTGCCAGTAGGCCACACTGGCCGGATAAGCTTATTGCCTGTTGAAAGTCACCAAGGTGGAAACAACGCCATACGTCCTGGATGAGCGCGGCCAGCGCTGCAACATCACCATCAAAAGCTTCTGGTGCTGCCTCTGGTGCCTGCTCCAGGCTTTGCTGTACCCAATCGGTATCCGGGAATTCAACACAATCCCCGCAGTGTAATACTGACCATGAGTCAAGCAGGTCGCTGCCTTCATAGTTAAAAGCAGAAGCATCGTGGGGGAATTTGTTCCATTTAGACATAAGGTTCACTTCTAGTGTGTTTACTCTAAATTATAAGCCTAACATTTGACCATCAATTATCAATACTCACTGGAACAAGGAGTTCGAGATGGCTAGCAAGACATTGGAAAAGAAAGTAGCGGCAAAACCGGTTATTAGCAAGTTCGCAACACCCGTTGTTGATTCGGCAAAGGATATCCTGTTTGCGGGCCTGGGTGCATTTTCTGTTGCCCAGAGCGAAAGCGGCAAGTTGATAGGACAGGGTACCAAGCTGTTTGAAAAACTGGTATCAGAAGGCGCAAAGCTGGAGAAGAAATCTGCTGGTCTGGCAGAAACAGCTGTTGACGATTTAAAAAACGATGTTGGCTCAAAGTTTGAAAACGTGCGTCAGCAGGCGACTGAAAACTGGGATAATCTCGGTAATATTTTTGATGAACGTGTTTCTGGAACACTTGAGCGGCTCGGTATTCCAACCAGCAAGGAATTGAACAGACTCTCCGGGCGGGTACAAAAGATGTCCCGGCAAGCCACGAATAACTGGAAGGAATTCGAAAGTGTGTTTGAGAAGCGTGTTTCAGCTGCTCTGAACAGCTTGCATGTTCCAGGCCGTGAAGATTTGAACAAGCTGTCCGACAGTGTGCAAAAGGTATCCCGCGATGCGGCGGAAAACCTGGGCAAGCTAGAAAACACTTTTGAAAAACGGGTCAAAGAGATTCTTGCTGGCCTCGGGCTTCCGAGCACTGATGACATCAATGAGCTGTCCGCCGGCATGCAGAAACTTGCCAGCCAGGTCACCGCCCTGGAGAAGCAGATGAAAGCAAATGCAAAGCTTGCAACGCCTAAACCCGTGGCCAAAAAGTCTGCATTGCCAGTTGTTGCAAGTGATCAACCGGAAACTTCCAAAGCGGAAAGCAAAGATATACCGGCGAGCTAAATCACAACAACCCGCAAGCCCGTTTGTAAGGGCCGGATAAGGTCGGCAGTGTCGGCCTTATTTGTTTGGCCAGGTAGTACATGATCCGGCCGAATGCAAAGCATTTATGTTTTTAGGGTGTTTGCTCTAATTTTTAGACCTAACATAGCAACATCGTAATTTAACGCTCAGGTGAGCAAGGAGTTTCAAATGACTAAGAAGACACTGAAAAAGAAGGTTATGAAAAAGAAAGTACAGGCAAAACCTGCAGCAAGTAATTTTGCAGCGCCTGTGGTTGATTCAGCACGCGAAATCTGGCTCGCTGGTTTGGGTGCATTTTCTGTTGCACAGACCGAAAGCGGCAAGATGATCGAACAGGGAAACAAACTGTTTGAAAAACTGGTCTCTGAAGGCGTGAAACTGGAGAAAAAAACCCGCAACGTGGCCGAGACCGCTGTTGGTGACATCAAAGGTGAGGTGGAATCAAAGGTTGGAGCAGTACGTAAGCAGGCTGTTGATAACTGGGACAAACTGGAAAACATCTTCGAAGACCGCGTAGCCCGTGTGTTAGGTCAACTTGGTGTACCGACCGCGGATGACGTCAACAAGTTATCTGCACGTGTCCAGACCTTATCAAGCAAGGTAACCGCGATGTCCAAGACCGCAAAACCAGCCAAGGCCGCAGCGAAAAAGCCTGCCGCCAAGGTTGCTAAGAAATAAATTAGCTCTACCCAATGTGCAAAGTTCAAGGTCGGCCCCTCGCCGGCCTTTTTTATGTTCAGGATGAACGGTATATCGCGATAGAGCACAGGGATGTGCGGCGCGATTGTTCCAGCATCGCACCGCATTACAGTTAATGGATGTGGTAACACCAAGCACTAACCCAGCCATGAACGGTATATCGCGATAGAGCACAGGGAGAAGGTGAGACCGGGAA
>JAJFLA010000037.1 GCA_021772935.1 Gammaproteobacteria bacterium | reverse complement strand
TGCTCCAGCCAAAACTGTTGCCGCTTTGTCAGCGCCGGAATCATTTTTTGCATTGCTCACCGCTCCTGTTTTATCGTGAGCGCAAAGACTGACCGGAACCAGGTCAAGATAACAGGGTGTGGTTTGTTAACCGCTTACTTTTAACCGGCATAAATGTGCGGCGCAATGATGACTGGCTGTATTAGGGTTGCTGCGGCATGTTGAACCATTGGTTCTAGTTGTTAATTTCATTACATCTAACATGTTGATTTTTTTGTATGAGCTAACACCAACGATACAATGGCACAGCGTATTTTTCATGCTCAATATTTTCGCCGCAATTGTTCTTTGGGTACATATTGTTGATGAGCCTTTGAAGATGTGTGGGATAGCGATGAAGAAGCTAAATGGCAATAGAGCTAAATTCAATATGGAACTTTTTTGTTAAAATTAACACCTGATAAATTTTATGACTTATTATAATATCTCTCGACTCTCGGATGTATTGAGAATGCTCCTCATTGTTTTCGTATTAACACTTACCGCTTTTTTATTTTATATAGCCGTGGGCGTTAGTGGGTTTGGGCCAATTGATGATCATCAGCTCGTACGCACTGTCATGCGAGGCCTGTGGTTCTCTGGATACATATCACCTGCACAAGGCCGGTTTATTCCTTTCACCGCACAAGAGTATAACGTAGCGTCTTACTTCATTTCTCCAACGGCTCAGCTTTTCCACTACATCTCAGGAATAAAAGTACTACTGTGTAGCGCATTACTCTTTCGCTGTTTAACTTTCACCAAAGCTTCACGTTTTCTGGTGGCTGCACTCTGGTGCACTGTCATACTGTCTATTGGCTTTGGGAATGCTGCCGTAAGACTACAAATCGGTGAAATTAACGCACTACTATTTCTCCTTATTTTCGTCTGCTCTGTTCAGTCGCTACATTCTCATGCTACGAATTTTAAAGCAAACTACTCTGTACTCGCCATTGCTGTGCTCGCCATTGGAATGGCATTTATGTACAAAGAGGTCTTGTTCGTAATCGCATTAGCTTATTCTCTGTCCGAATTGTGGCGAAATTTCAGGCAAAATACCGGTAAATATTTAGCCCCGTCATTGCTGTTTTTGATTGCCACAACATATGTTTTGGGATACTTTATTTGGCGATCTATGCACGTAGTTGAAACTAGCTACCTTGCTGCCCACGCAACAGATTTTTCGACGGTGCTGGGTTACTTTTCTATAAACGACCCGTTTTTAATATTTATTATTCTCCCTGTTACCGCTATCAGATCTTTTCAATATATTCTTAGACCACATGAGCAGACCTATTACGACTCATTGCTGATTGCTGGTAGTGCCTATGTCACTACTTTCCTTATTATGGGCATGTACAACACCTATTATCTTCTACCTGCTTATGCAGTATCAGCTTGTGGCTTAGCTGGAGTCTGGAAAAGTCTTAAGGGTCGAAACTTAGGTTTCAAGTTTTTATTGATCCCGATCATTTTTTTCTCTTTAAACAATGCGCCAAAAGCCTTGTCAGACATGCTGTTCTTGAAATCTGTTGCTAACAATCACCATAAATTTGTGGCATACATTTCAAGTTGGATACAAAAAAACCCACGAAAAGACTCTAGCCCACGTAGAATAGTGTTTTCTGGGGTTATTCCTGGCGGGGAGGTGCCTCTTAGCATGGCAGTGTTTTTGGAATCTGCTCATCTCAAAAAATCGTCTTTTAAAATTATTGCAGCCGAACGAGTGGATGGCCCAAGGAGAATGCAGGGCGAGTCGGAACTAGAGGACTACAAAAAGAGAATTGGTGATTTGGTGGTCTCTAATCCTTACCGAAGCAGACATACTGCTCCACCTTTAATATCGCCATCGTACAACGTTATTTACAGCAGTGATTCTGATCGGTCGCTACCCAAAATGACTCTCAACAACTGGATTCTCCTACACTTAAAACACAAAGGCGAGCTAAGTCAGCTTGGCTTCTCGCGTCGTCGCTATACCGGTTACACTGCTGCGTTGATTACCCGAGAAAATCACCTGCCTGTAACTAATGCAAGGCCAATTGCAAAGCCTTCTTATTTTATTGAATCAATCGATTTACCCCAAAAGTTAAAAAGGGGGAGGGAGATACATAAAAAGTTCGTAGTTAGAAATACAGGAAATGAAATCTGGATTGCTGATGGTAGTCTTTTGAACAAAAACTATGTACACCTTTCTTATTTATGGCTTCACCCTTCAGGTAATGTTGCCCTACAAGGAAATCGCTTTAGCTTGCCAGAACCTCTATTGCCCGGAGATCAGGCAATGGTTTCAGTAGTTTTGAACGTTCCTGATGCAGTAGGCACATACTTTCTATTCATAAGTCCAGTGCAAGATGGCGTACAATGGTTTTATTCTAAAACAGATAAAACAGGTATTAAAATAGATGTTTATTAATGTGTCACTTAGGGTAACGGGAAGCTCGGGCCCTCAATTTATCACCTTGGCTTAAATTTTATGTATCAATATAATGCGGGAGCCAACGGGACTCCTACGTAAAATCATAGTTTGAGTAGAGCTTATTTTTTGGGAAAATATTATGTCTACACCTAGCTTGGGGTTAGTAGTGCCTTGTTTTAACGAACAGGAAATCTTACCCAAAACGATCAATCAACTCTCAACCTACCTCGAATCTTTAGTCCAAAGTAAGGTGATTAATGAGAAAAGCTTTGTTCTTTTTATTGATGATGGTAGCGTGGATTGTACTTGGCAGATTATTTCTGAAGAGCAAAAAAGAAATGCATATATAGAAGGACTAAAGCTCTCAAAAAACTTTGGGCATCAAAATGCATTACTTTCTGGTTTATTGTCGTGCAAAAACAAAGTGGATTGTATTATTTCTATTGATGCAGACTTACAACAAGACAAAAGAGCAATTAAAGATTTTATTGCTGAGTACAATTCTGGTTTCGATATTGTTTGCGGAGTGCGAAACAACCGAAAGACGGATTCTTCTCTCAAAAGAATTACGGCAGAATTTTTCTACACTTTAATGAAATTAATGGGCGTAAACTTACTTCGCAATCATGCTGATTATCGATTAATGTCAAACAAGGCCATTTGTGCATTGTCTCAATATGATGAAGGAAATTTATTTTTACGGGGCATTGTTCCTACGATAGGCTTTAAGCAATCTACTATCAATTTTGACGTGAAAGAACGGGAGGCTGGAGAAAGTAAATATACGCCAATGAAAATGTTGTCTTTTGCATTGAGCGGTATTACTTCATTCAGTATAGCACCTCTTCGATTGGTTTCTGCACTTGGATTGCTTTTCACACTAATATCTCTTTTAATGTTACTTTACGTGCTGATAGCAAAGTTCTTTTTTAACGATGTTCTGTCCGGCTGGGCGTCCATTGTAATCCCAATTTATTTGCTGGGTGGCATTCAGTTATTAGGAATAGGGATTATTGGTGAATATGTCGGTCGCACCTATATAGAAAGTAAAGGCAGGCCGCGTTTTATAATTGAGGAAAATACGCTTGACTAACTTTCTTGTTTTTGTTGCATATTTGCTTCTCAGTATATTTGGTCTTTATAAAATTAAAGTTGCTGAGTTTGGGTTTAATTTCGATTTTATCTTAGGCTTCACATGCTATGGTTTTGGCTTTTTAATTTGGATTGTTGTTTTAAGGTTGTTTCCAATTTCTTATGCTTTCCCTATTGCCGCAAGCATGTTAATTATTGGCACGCAATTAATAGGTTTTTATCTGCTAAATGAGAATTTATCAGTATCACACCTTAGTGGCGTAGGGTTTATTTTAATAGGAGTCATTATATTGGGGTACGTTAATGTCAGTCGAGTCTAACCAAGTTTCGACGGCCCAACAACGCGCGCATTTTGAACGTGTTTCAGAGAAATATTTTCAGGCGCGAAAACACCCCAATCATTTATTGTTTAAGCATAGGTTATGGAAATATTTTTTCTCCCGCAATATTCTTCCAAAAACAAGTGACATTAAGGTTCTGGAGCCCATGTGTGGTTATTCTGAAGGAAAATCTATTCTTGAAGATATTCTTTGTCAAGGCTTTCAGTATACCGGATTCGATTACTCTACCATTTTAGTTGATCATGCCCAGGCAGCTTTTCCTGATGCCAACATCTTTTTACAGGATATCACTCAGTTTGATAGCGATGAAGAATACGATATAATCATTTTGATTGGAGGGTTACATCATGTCTACCATCATATGGATGTGGTAATGTCTCGATTATTCAGGGCTTTGAAGCCTGGTGGTTATTTTATAAATTTTGAACCCACTCAAAACAATTGGTTTTACAAAAAAATCAGAAATAAGATTTACAAAAAAAATGATCTTTTTGATGACGAGACGGAACAGGCTTTTGACCTAAAAGAATTGAACACTCATTATCAACACTCCGGGTTTGAGCTCGTAGACCAAGTTTCCCCTGGGTTGCTAGCGTATATTCTATATTATAATCCTGATGCTTTTCCCAAGTTAAACATTGGGCCTGGATTATTAGTGAACACTATATTTAATCTGGAAAAATTGCTCTATGCCAATCAAATCGGCCAGTTCTTTTCCTTTGCTACCCTCAGTTTATTGAAAAAGCCTTAATTCAGGGTGAGGGAAGGAGTCTTCTGCCCTTGGTTTACTACAAACCACGAACGTTATTGGTAGAGGTAAAAATTATGGGGATTACCATTGATGAGCAATTATGAGCTCTGATAGAAATGACGGGGTGCCAGCCAATTATTTTGGTTTATCAACATGGAAAATAACGCGATTAAAGTAATTTGTCTTTGCAAGTTGATCGGTAAAACTTAGCCGTTCCGATCCAACACCACGCCTGAATTGCGTAAATGAATTCATAGAATACCAAAGCTAAGAGTTTTCTTGCATTTGAAGATGGTGATTTGATCATGGCCGGCTCCCCAAAAGGGGTTGGTTCAGTTAATGTTGGGGATCAGTTCAGGGCTCAGAGCTTTGCTGGTGACAGGGAGCTTATTGAAGCACATTGGGTAGTCAATTAATGCTCAATTAAGGTTGCACTATTTACACACCGGTCGGGTTGACTTCGCTGGATAGGTTTGTCATCTTATTAAGCGGTTACAATAATAATATAAACAAAAAATGTGTTTCTTGGATATTTGTTGCTGTACCCAATGATCACGATTGAAGGAACGGATAAATGGACTTCATTTCGTACGCTCAAAATTATGAAGATGTCATGCTTCATAGAGCACTAAAGGATGTGTGCAAAGGATTCTATATTGATGTGGGCGCACAGCACCCGGTAACCGACTCGGTGACAAACGCGTTCTATATTGCCGGTTGGCGCGGTATCAATATCGAACCGGTTAATGAATGGTACAAAAACCTTCAGACATGTCGCCCCGAAGACATAAATTTGCAGTTGGGTGTCGGCGCCCATAAGGGCAAGCTTGACTTCTACGAAGTGGTTGGCACGGGACTCTCAACCAGTATCAAAGACATTGCACAGCGCCATGTACGTGAAAATGGCTTTGAGCTTAAAAGTTATCAAATCCTCACCGAGACGCTTACAAATATTTGTGAGCAATACCCGCAGCCGGATATTCACTTTCTAAAAATTGACGCTGAAGGAAGCGAAAAGTCTGTGTTGAAAGGTCTGGATCTGGAAAAAATCAGACCCTGGATAATATTGGTCGAAGCAACTTTGCCCAACAGCCAAACAGTCAAATATGATGACTGGGAACCGTTGATCATTGATAGCGGCTATCATTTTACCTATTTTGATGGCCTTAACAGATTTTACGTGGCGGACGAACATCAATATCTGGATAGCGCATTTCATGCACCACCTAACGTTTTTGATCAGTATGTGCGTCAGCGTGAAGTAGGTGTTTTACAGCAACTTAGCGAAACCAAGAATAGCCTGGATGTTTTCGGTCAGCAGTTGGAAACAGCTGAAAATGAACTGGGTAAGGCTAACAATGAAAAGGTAGTGTTGGAGGAAGCGTTAGGTAAAGAAAGAAACGCATCAGTAGAGTCTATTGAGAAAATAGATGAATTAGAGCGAAGCTCAAAAGCATCATATCAAGAGTTGCAGCTCTCAAAGACAGAGTCCACGGCCCTGGGTAAAAAACTTGAGAGTACAAAGTCGAAATTCACGGCTCTGGATAAAAAACTTGAGAGCGTAAAATCGGAATTTACAACGCTTGCAAAAGAACTTAAGAGTGTAAAGTCGGAATCTACAACCCTTGCAAAAGAACTTGAGAGCACAAAGTCGGAATCCGCGACCTTGGCTAAACAACTTAAGAGCGCAAAGACGAAATCCACGGCCCAGGTTAAGGAACTTAAAAGTGTTAAGTCGGAATCCACGGCCCTGGCTAAAGACCTGCAAGCATCAAAGGCGATATACGGAGAGCTAAATAAAGTATTCCAGATTGTCTGGAAAGAGTCCACAGTGCTGAAAAACGAATTAAATAATGCCAAGTCTGAAAATGAATCGCTGGTCGAGCAATTACGCCAGGTGATTACAAGTAAAAATGACATTGAACACAATAATTCTCATTTACGCCACGAAATTATTGACCAAAACAATAACATACAAGCTGTTTACGCCAGTTATTCCTGGCGAACAACCAAAGTGTTTCGTGTTATTTTGGGGGGGGTAATTAAACTAACTAATATTGCCCACCCCAAGAAAATGATCATCAAGACCACACGCTACTTTAATCAATCAAATCCCATGGAAGAAAGACCAATAGAAGTATTAAACGCCCACCTCAAAATAGGTAATTTACTAGGTGAAATTAAAAAAGAAGTTACAAAACAAAAAAAACTAAGCGTCGTCAGAAAGTAATACTGGGTTATCAAACACCTGATAAAGTCTTCATAAAAACCAAGATTTCATAAATCAATACACATAGTGGTTAAATTCATGAATCAAAAAAATAAAAAATTAAACAACATCATCTCCATAGTGACACCGTCTTTCAATCAGGCAGAGTTCCTGGGTGACACGATAAAGTCAGTCCTTTCACAAGAGGGTGATTTTTATCTTGATTACATCATAAATGATGGTGGCTCCAGCGATAACTCGGTGCAGGTCATAAAAAAATATGAAAGTTTGTTGCAAGAAAACTGTGATGTGTTGGAGTTGGAAGGACTGAAATTCTATGTATTACGGAACAAGGATTTTCAATGGAATGCCTGTCTGGGTATTAGTTTTCGATGGTCAAGTGAAAAAGATAAAGGCCAACCAGATGCGATCAATAAGGGTTTTCAGTCTGCAAAAGGGGATATTGCCGCTTTTATCAATAGCGATGATCTGTATTACCCTCAAACACTAAAGACAATTTCCGAATTAAACTGGCGCAACTTTGATTTACTCTATGGCAAAGGAATGTGGGTTTCAAAAAAGGGTGAAGATATGCTGTATTTTCCCACCTTTAAACCAACAAAATACTCTTTGTTTTACCAATGCACAATCTGCCAGCCAACCGTATTCTTCAAGCGACAGACACTCAATAAATTGGGCGCTTTTTCTTTAAAATATTATTGCGTATTTGATTATGAATATTGGATGAGAGCCATCTCAAAAAATTGTAAATTCAAATTCGTGAATAAGCCATTGGCCTGCTCAAGAATGTATGGGGATAATAAATCATTAAGTAGTCAAAAGTTGGTGGCAGACGAAGTTGTCGAATTGAAAAACAAATATTATTCTGATTCAAAGTTTCGACTTAACGGGATCAGGAAATGGTTCAATTTCATGACTGTTCAACGGGAAACAGAGCGCTGTGTTGATCGCTTAAATGAACTCCTAATTGAATACCAAAATAATCAGATCGAACCTGAGCCAATTAACCTTAGCTATGATATTTCAGTATTAGGTGCAGGCTCGGTTAATAACTTGTCCCGCACAGGCATATTCCGAGTTGCTGAAAACCAATTAATTGGCTTAGCCAATAGTGATGGGCTGGACATCGAGGGTTTTGCGTCGCCTCAGTTTCTTAAACCAGCACGCGGCTATATTAATACGGTATCAAATCTGAATATTTCCGAGCCAGTTTCCGGATTGAGTTCACAGTGGCCGCAACCCGGACAAATCAATATATTCCATTCACCATTTTACGCCATACCTGAGTCTATCAATCAACAGAAATCAATCAATAAATTCCTGACCATTTATGATTTGATTCCAATTAAGTTCCCACATTTTTTTACCCAGGCCAGCGTGAAGCAATTTGATGGAATATTGAGTTCCATTAATGAGCAGACAAAAATATTATGTATTTCCGAATCTACAAAAAATGATCTGTGCAATCACCTCGATTTTATTAATCCGGAAAATGTTTTTGTAACGCACTTGGCGGCCTCTTCATTATTCCATCCCGAAACCAACCAGGACACAATTAGTACGGTAAAAAAGAAATACAAGATACCTGCGTCCCCCTACCTATTGAGTTTGTCAACGCTTGAACCACGAAAGAATATTGAAACTGCGATGCAGGCATTCCTGCAACTGGTACGTCAGGAGAAAGTGCCTGGCCTTAATCTGGTTTTGGTTGGGTCAAAAGGATGGAAGATAGCTCCAGTTATCAAGCAGTTCTCTAAAAACCCAGCTTTAAAAGGGCGCCTGATTTTTACCGGTTATGTGAATGATGACGATTTGGCCGCACTGTATAGTGGCGCGTCGGCTTTTGTTTACCCATCGTATTATGAGGGCTTTGGTTTACCTCCTCTCGAAGCAATGCAATGTGGTGTACCGGTTATTGCCTCGGATAATTCCTCTATTCCAGAGGTGGTCGGAAAAGCAGGGATACTCATAGATCCACATGACAAAGATGCTTTATCTCAAGGCATGCTTGATGTGATTAATTCTAAAAAATTAAGATCGACCTTGAAGAAAAAATCACTACAGCAAGCAAAAAAATTCAGCTGGGAAAAACACACCAAGTCAACCATATCGGCGTATAGAACCGCCCAGGTCATGCAACATGACAAGGCTTCAAGTTCTGTCAAGAAAAACTTGAAGATTGGAGTTAATTTTACCGGGCTAATACCCGGGAAAATTGGTGGCATGGAAAAGTACATGCGTGCATTGGTGCATCATATTCCCCGGATTTCTGAGACCCATGAAACCTATGTGTTTTTGCGACCCGAATACACCAATGAAGTTGTGGAAATGGAAAGGCTTAAAAAGGTGTGTGTAAATGAAGTGCCAATGCCAAATGAACAATACAGCGAAATTCACGACCTGGTTGAGGAATTGGGTATTGATATTTGGTTGAGCCCATTATTGATACTGGATCCGCATACACTGAATATACCATCCTTGTATTGTGTGCCTGACATACAGCACGAGTTCTACCCGGAGTTTTTCTCTACTGGCGTACTTAATTGGAGAGAGAAGCATTTTAAGAAGTCAGCCGAGACAGCCGATGGCGTGTTAACGATTTCGCACTTCTCCAAACAAACAATTGTGGACATATACGGAATTTCACCAGAAAAAATTCATGTTACATGGCTGGATTGCCCGACTTACTTCAGCCTGGAAAAAGCACTTGAACATGAAGAATATGTTCGTAAAAAATTCAGTCTACCCAAGCAATTCATTTTTTACCCGGCAAATACCTGGGCTCATAAAAATCATTTGACATTAATCAAGGCTTTGGAGCATTACGAGGAATGCTATGGAGATGCCCCAGCACTCGTATTAACGGGATATCCAAGCGATATACATACAAAGGTAGCGACCGCGATCGAAGATTCAAAGCTCAAACATAAAGTTCATTTCCTGGGTTACGTGAATAAAGAGTTAATGCCGGCAATATATGTTAATGCGACCTGTCTTGTTTTCCCCTCGATGTTTGAAGGGTTTGGGATTCCTCTCGTAGAAGCCATGCGTACTAACTGCCCGATCATCGCTGCAAACAATACTACGATGAAAGAAATTGCGGGTGATGCAGCAATTTACTTTAATACGATGAATGCAATTGAGCTTGCCGTACTGATTAAATTCATGATGACTGACCAGGATTTACGTAATACCCTGATTAAGAACGGAGCGGAGCGTGCAAAGCTCTTTTCTTTTGAAAAATGTGTTCGTCAAACATTGGATATCATTGATGAGGTTTACATGAATTGCGAAAGTTAGGATTAATAAATTTTTGCCATAAGTGACCCATCATTAAACCTGAGGAATCAGTGATCGCTCGTTTTATCCATAAATGAGGTGTATTCAGATATAACTTTTTTGGGATCACCGATCGTTTTCACTTTTCCCTCATGTAACCACAAAACCCGATTACTGAGTTTCTCGATTTGTAGCATTGAGTGTGAAACCAGTACGACTGTTTGATTTGAACTAATCTTATGGGTCATCGCGGTTTCGGCCTTATGCTTGAAATTTTCATCACCCACACTGAGTACTTCATCAATCAGAAGCACTTCAGATTGCATTTTTAGTGCTATAGAAAACCCCAATCTGGCGCGCATTCCGGCGGAATAGGTCTTGATGGGTTTGTCGATGAACTCATCCAGTTCTGAAAACTCAATGATTTCATCAAGTTTCTCCAATACAGTTTGTTTTCTTGCGCCCAAAAACATACCACTGATGATCGCGTTATCCCGGCCTGTTAACTCAATATCAAAACCCAACGCCAGTGAGAGCAATGACACATGCCGGCAATGCCAGATGACGTCACCCTCATCTACACCATAAATATTGGCCAGCACCATCAGCAAGGTGGATTTCCCACACCCATTTGCGCCAATCACACCCAGGGTTTCACCCTCTTTGATTGTAAAACTGACACCATCCAACGCCGTGTAATGGTCGTGGCGAAAAAATGAGCGACGGGATTTGTAGCGTACAGTGACGTCACGCAACTGCATTACATCTGTACTCATTGTGCTATCAATCTCGCATAAGTAGTGTCAGTCTTTTTGAAATACCTCATCATCACAACGATCAAAGCAATACTGCCAAGACAGATGCTGCCCAGAGAGGTCCAGTCTGGCGGCATGTTATCCATTAAGATCATACGGTAATTATTAATCAGGTTGGCGACAGGGTTCATCAAAAATAGTTGTTGGTGCTCTGGTAATAGCATGTCCTTGTAGCTGTAAAATACCCCTGAACCCAGCATCAATGCCATCATGGCGGTGCTAATCAGCAGATTGAAGTCCGGAAAGTAGGGTGTGATTGCAGCAACCAACAAAGCGATAGCACAGATCAACAGAAACTGGGTCAAAATAACAAAAATTACGTTGAGCCATACCCAGCTGACATCCATACCATAAAAGATAATAAAGGCAAACATGAATATAAAAACAACGGTTTGCTTAAAGGCATCCTGAAACACGACCACCATTGGGAAAAAGGGTTTAGGAATGGAGACCTGTGTGATCAGGCCGCGGCCCTCCATGATTGAATTGGAGGAATGCACAATGCCCTTGGAAAACCAAAGGAACGGAATTTTTCCACAGACGAGAAAGACCACAAAATTAGGCACACCCGTGTCAAGGAAAACTGCAAACACGAAGTACAAAACAGCGACCATGAGAGCCGGTTCCAGTAGCCACCAGACATAGCTGAGATGGGTTTTAGAAGCCTCTGATTTAAGGTTGAAGACCAGTTTAGTGAAGAATACTTCAAGCAAGTGTGCTTTTGAAATGAACATTATTTTCGCTTATAAATTTGTCGGAGTGACTATATCACTTTCGTGATTTGGGTTGTGATTTTAAGAGTTGTCGGGTCATTTTTACAAGCGGCAATGCAATGCGCCATTTGAAAGGAATCGAGCCCCAGTAGCGGTTGACCACATCAATGGATTCCCGGTAATGCAGATCAGCATGGTTTGCCGTCTTTGTCTCCGTGTGCATTCGGGTCGCAGCGACAAACTCTCTGCAATATATTGGTTTGCCATGTGCGATGTAGAGCCGCCACCAAAGGTCGTAATCAAGTGCCATTTGCATGTTTTCATTGAGTCCCTCTACAGACTCCCAGGCAGTGCGGGTGACTAAGGTAGCGGGCTGGGCGATAAAGCAGAAATTGGCGAGTAGTCTCGGAAAGAAGGGTAGGGTCAGGTAAGGCGAAAGTCTGCTACCTGATTCTGAAACCGTCCAACAACGACCATATGCAAATTGGTGTTGCCTTGAGTTTTGTAAACATTGCAGCAGTTTTAAGAGACCGTCCGGATAGAAGAAGTCATCAGAATTCAGCCAGCAAACATAAGGAGCAGTGCCGCTTAAGATACCTTCATTGATGGCAGCAGCCTGGCCACTATCAGCATGACTTCTCCACCCTGCCAGTTGAGGCTCCCATTGATGGATAATATCAAGTGAGTTATCACTTGAACCACCGTCCATAACAAACACTTCTACTGGTAGATCTTGCGCAAAGATGGAGGTCAGTGTTGCGTTGAGAAAACGTCCCTGGTTAAACGATGGAACTGCAATTGTAATTAGCGGTTTAGGCAAGACCCGGTATCCTTATTGCCGGGAAATTCGATGGAAGGCTCATAAGCCAGTCGTTCACACAGTTGCAGGTAATGGGTGCTTTCATTCAGTTCTTTATGAAAACTTTCACCATAACTTCGTCGTCCTCGTTTAATGATGGTATTTGATGTGCGACCGCTGTCACCCGACAATACGTTGAGATCAAACAAATATTCATAGTCCTCATTAAATGGCAGCCTAAGTTTTTCGCATATTCGTTTCATCTCCACATCCGGGGCTTCAACGAAGTCCTCATACTTGAACACCGGCACACCAATGTTCTGACGAATGAATAACAGGTACCTTCTACAGTATTCATCAAATGTGCGTGGTGTAAAGTGAATCCACTGGTTGTTGAGCAGGGAGAGATAACTGTCAACCGGATGTCGGACGGTTACCACAGACAATACCGAAACATGGTTATTCAGGATTTTCTTGATCGTGCTAACGCCGACAGGTGATTCACCAACAAGAAAATCAGAGTGTGAATGCTCCCTGATAACAAGGTGTTTCCCCAACGGCTTCAGGTGTTCTGAAATGATGTCAATCTCAGCCTTAAACAGCTTTTCACTGAGTTTGTCAACGTGTGGAAATCTGCCCAGTGTGGCCAAATAAACAAGATTGGTTGGCGCAAACCTGGGCTCGTAACTCAGTACCAATCGGCTTAAAGGGTTGACCTCACTCAATAGGGCAACATTGGGCATTGCCGCCAAACATTTTGATATTAGGGTGCCACCAGTGCAGGACATATGTTGAATAAGCCGGATCGGATACTCAGACTGGAGTTCCGGTGGGCAAAACTCAGACCATTTTTCAAATAGCTCCTGGGTTAAATGCTTTGACAATGCAAAACTCAAGCTTTTTGCGTTATCAACCTGGTTGGCACACGGGTATCCTGCAAGAAGTTGTTCGGCTTCCTCGATAGCAGTAATGAATTGTTGTACTTCATTGCTCATTTCCTGAAGCTACTCGTCGGTGTTTTCACGCTTCAGGGAAGGCACAGTGTCGGGTGACTCTGGCAACAACGTATCTACGCCCAATTCGATATCCTGTAAATTCAGTTGGTGATATAGCGTGGCAGCCTGGGTCAGTTTTCCCTTTAACTCACATAGCAAATGGTGTTGTTGATCCTGATGGTGTAGTGCCGTTTTGTATTGACGTTGTAAATCTTTTGAGTCGACATCAGCCTTCAGCAGCAGTTTGGTTTTGATGTGTAAGTCTTGTTCGAGATTGATGATGGTGCTTTCCAGACCGGACAGTTGTTCTTTTAGGTGCACACTTTCTAGTTCGGCTTGGTTTTTTACGCATAAAATGTTGACGGAAGAGGTTGTTTCCTCGGTGAATACCAAGACCATATATCCTGCATTACGGATCGCATCCAGCAAGGTTTCCCGGGTGTCATTAATGACAGGTTGATGAATTAATAGTGTGGTTGTTCTTATTATTATCCATTTGAATTTGTTTAGTGTACTTACCGCAAGTGTAGGAAATATGTCTTCATCCAGACCCTGGAGGTCAGCGACGAGCAGGTTGTCTGTTGTATCATCAATGTCTTCTTGAGTACACAATTGTTCGAGAGTGATGGTGTCAACTTCGATTTCACCCGAACCAAAAATATCATGATAATAATCGAGTAGTTTGGCTGGCGAAAGCGGACGACGCAAGCTCGGGCTACTCGTGAGCTTGAGTACCTGTCGACCTCTTTTTGAGGCAATTGCTTTCGAAATTAATTCAACCTTGGCACTGCTTTCAAATTTGTTGATGGGGTTTTGTGCTGGCTGGGGTTGGGGCTCAACAAATATGTAGCGTTCTGCTTGCATGTCTTGATAAATTTCATACTCTTTGCAAGACCCAACGCCAAGATGAAGGACAATCTCCGGTTCGGCGGCAATCGATGTTATGAGTTGTTCAAAACTATTCATCGGATCAAGTTGTTGGTCGGGTCACGATTGAGAATGCCACGGTGTCTACCTTTGCGCTTTGGGCAATTAATAAGGCCACGTAAGTGTGCTGCTCAAGAAAATGCCAGCATAACACGCGCATATCTTTTTTGGAGTTTTAAACTTTTGTGATTTCCGATTAATCTGCATCCAAAACCAGGCGTTAAGCACCCTGGGGAAATCAATTTACATGATAGAAAACCTAATGATTTTCAATAAACTATCAGTAACCCTCAGAATCATGGTGAAAATCAGGTAACTATCAGGTAGTTACCTGATTCGGTAAACCACACCCCATCTGCTACGATCAATTTCTATCAGCGAATTTCGCCAGGAAGGGCTCCAACCGTCTAATTTTGTAATATTAGTGGATTGGCCATAACTGATAACAAAGTCCAGTGATCGTGGTGTCAGTGGCTTTGCCAGACGATGGGAAACAGCGACGCTATGTGGAAGCAAATGGTACTTGGCTCTGAGCAGATTGTAATCGACTACATTTTCATCGCTCACGATCAAGATACGTGCGGGTTTTTCACCGAGAAACTTACTTTTTAGCCTTTGCGTGTATTGATGGATTTCACTATCCAGCTCAAATTTGAAGCGTTGGGTTTCATCGCTTGCCCAGTGGGTTTGAAATGAACGCTGAATTTGTCGAAGATTGTTGGCAGACCAGCGAGTATCAAGTAAAACCCAAGCGACCAGGAATATCAGCCCGGTGCTGATGAGTAGTTGTCGCGGGTTGGTTTTATTGTCAATCCATGAAAACAACAAAAGTAGAAATATCGTGCTTATCGACCAGATAAGGAACAGTTGGGGCAGCGCGATAATTTGGCGGTAATCGCCACCGTGAAGGAAGTTGATGGATTGCTGGGACCATGGTTCAAATACAGTCCAGGCACGCCAGGTCAATTGCAAGCGAGAGGCCAGGGTATCGGGCATAAGCGAGGCGTGACCCAATTCCACAACTTCACCATTAACGCCCGCAAACAGGAATCCAAGTTCGGTAATCTCGCCCTGCCATTCAGTTTCTGTGGCAAGGTCGATCAGCTGTGTTCCCGAAAGGGTGATTTCTGTTTTGAATACACTCTGGGGAGTGTCGCTCCGGCGCCAGAAAAAAGAGGCTTCTCGTGGTAGTGTTGACGGTAACCATGTGTAATTCAGC
Organism: Gammaproteobacteria bacterium; assembly: GCA_021772935.1. GTDB lineage: Bacteria > Pseudomonadota > Gammaproteobacteria > Xanthomonadales > SZUA-36 > SZUA-36. The sequence goes on along the minus strand of JAJFLA010000037.1, from coordinate 78,846 downwards.
ACGCGCTGCGAGTTGGCCAAAATATTTATAGGTCCGGTAGACAGCAAGGCATACCCGTTGGTGAATACATCAACAAGTATGTTGTCTTCGGTTATTTGACCTGAGCCAATGGCGAAATTAAAGCTGGTCGTAGGATATTGAATGCTTGAGCTGGTTTGGTCCGGAACCCCGTTTGAGAGGAAAATGACAGTACCTGCCATCACCAATATTGCTGCCAGCAATGCAGCTATTAAAAACCTGAAAGTCATTTTCTCATACCTTGCCACTTTCAGGTTTTGGACCAGAATCAATGGCTGCATATTGTGTCAAACTGACGTGTGCAATCACGACTATCGAAAACAATAACGCTGGCACCAAATGTAAAGGCAAACGGTTGATAGCTGTATAGGTATCTGCCCACAAACCATGGTTGGTAAATCCAAAAATAAATAACTGCGTGGCCAGAAAAATCAGGAAAAAACTTAAAACAACACGCCTCGCCCGGCAGTTGGAAGGCCCTTCGCACGGTCTCAGGCTCAACAATAAGCTGGCTGTAACTAACACCCAAAATAAGTTCCAGCTACCCATATTGATGAAGTTGTTCCAATAAAGCTGTTGAACGCTGTGTGCTTCAAACACAAAGCTACCGATGAATGGGATAACGACACGACCATCAACAAAACCCAGGCCGCCAAGTACAGGTATATCGATATGGCTGAGACCCAATATGAAAATGAGTAGTGTAACCATGGCAACTGCCAGCATCATAAGTACCAGTGAACGGGGTCGGCATGTCACCAGGGCCATCATTGCCAAGGCCGCCAGCAGCCACACGGCACCTTCATTCTTAACCCATACGCCAAAAATGACGATAGACATTCCCAGCAGGATCTGAAATCTTGACCTGGCAACGTCAGTATGCATGCAGGTACCCTGTATCAAGGCCAAAAAACCCAGCCCGGTAAAGCCTGCCATCCAGATATCCGCGTAACCAGCCAGTGCAAGATGGGTAGCAAACAAAGGGATGGAATACAGTAAATAACAGGTGATAAGGCTAAGCGGTATATTGATGCCATGTTCACGACACTGACCATATAAGGCCAGTCCCATGGCTATGCCTGCAAAAAGAACTGGCAGGTTGACCAGTGTTTCACTCCAGTGACCCAGGCTGAGCACTGCCCAGTATGGGATAACAGACGCGAATAAGGGATAGCTCCAAGCGTCCACAGTGTAGCTGCCTACCGAAGTTGCTGCCGCCCAGTCTGTCGCGCTGACTACTTCTGTCATCGTGCCTGCCATGAACCAGGCCTTGGCGCGGTAAATCCAGACCAGCCACGCGTCCCAGGGATAGACTGGCTGGGTAAAAATTTCTACAGCGATGAATATAAAGTGGATAGCCATCAGCACCAGGGTGATAGCGGTCAGGAGTTTAATCGGGGTGCTTGGCACCACTTGTGAGGGCAGGGTGGTGGTGTGGCCTCGATCTTGATTTTTCCACACAGCAATGCCACCGCCTGCGGTAAATATCAGCAAAAACCCCATCAGGCCAGACCAGGAAACGGTCCCAGTGAGTTTGTTGCTGACCATGATCGCCAGAAACAGGACCATGTAGCCCAGGAAGAAGCCATAACCTGTCTGGCGAAATCGGTTGGGTTGATAGTTGTTGTTAAATTTCGACTCGACAAAGATCAGCCAGAGTGTACCAGCTAGCCATGGCAGCAATAATCCGGAATATAGCGTTAAAAACCCCACTAGTACTCCTTAGGATCCGGGGTCAGACTCAAATGCACAAATTGTGCTATGAATACTGACATACTGTATGTCGCATTTGAATCTGACCCCTTATGCAGATGCTCTACTTGTGCAGTGCATCATCCAGTTCACCATGATCTTCATCGGGGTCAGCTTCGCGCGGCTTGCCCTGCATTTCGCGCAGATCAGATTCAAGTAACGCGATTCGTTGGATAAGACGATGCAACCTGATGGCATTGCGGGAGCGCTCTATGTCCATTACCAGTATTTTTAGAACAAGGATGACTGCACCGATGGTTAGTGCCAACACGGGTGAATAAGCTATACCCATGTATCTCGCAATATTGTCAAATAGGGCGGGGAATAGCCCGAGCATGGCAAATGCAATTGCTGCGATAACCCACCACAGGCCATAACGTACATGCAGGTGGTCCCGTCGAATAAGGATTACGATCGTCGCGGCCGTAACAATACCGATTATGCCTGTGATTAGTGCAACCATTAACTTATTTATTTACGAGGGGAAAGCACATTATAGGATAGTAATGGGGAACTTGTCGTGGAGTTGAGTGCGATAATTGGGGTCAGACTCAAATGCGCTTGAGCCTTATCATCGTCGATCGATGGTTGGCGCATTTGAATCTGACCCTTGTTTGTGTGTGACCCCTGTTCTGCAGGGCGATTGGGGTCAAAGCAGGTCGGCGACTTTGGCTTACTAAGGTTGATGATGTTTCACGCCCCGCTTGGTAAAGCTGAGCAGTAAAGTATACGACATGTAATAAATGACTGATGTCCATGAATAAAACACCCGCGACATGCCGTGACGACGTGGCAGCATATTAACTTCTACATCCTTAATACGTATACCAGATGCTTGCAGCATAGCCAGAACACCCACATCCTGGTATTCCAACAATGTTGCCTGCCAGGCAGCCAGCCTTCGGATCGCGCGACGGTCATAAATACGAAAGCCCGATGTCAGGTCTTCAAGTCTGAGACCAGAGACCCGTTTCATCAGTGTCCAGGCAATTTTTCGCATGATCGAGCCACGTCTTGTACAGGTGCCGATGGTGACATCTGCTTCTTTGCTGATGATTGGTTGTAATAGTGCTGGAAGTGACTCTGCCAGGTGTTGTCCATCCGCATCCATGGTGGCAGCGTAGGTATAGCCATTTTGGAGTGCGTAGCGGAGACCAGTTTGAGTGGCACCCCAGGCACCTAATTGTACGACGAGCGGTACAATAATTGCACCCGCTTCACGTGCCTTGATGATGGTGTCATCGGTGCTGGCGTCATCAACCACTAATACTGGAAAATTACAGTATTTTTTGATTTCATCGATGACAAAGGCAATATCCTGAGCTTCATTGCGTGCAGGAATGATGACGATGCAACGAGGAAGGGATATGTAAGGCTTGTCAGTTGGTGTTGTCATAGATATCCATCAGGCCAAGGATTGCATGGTTGATTTCAAATTGTTGATCAAATTTGTCCTTGCCATGTTGCCCCATCCTTTTCATTTTGTCTCGATCTGCATTGAGCTGTTTTAAAGCAGCAGCCAGTGCACTGGTATCCGCTGGTTTTACTTTGATGCCGGTTATACCGTCATCAACTATCCAACCCATGCCGGACCCGGGTACATCGCTGATGACAGTGGCCTTGCCAAAATACATGGCCTCTAACAGCACCATGCCAAAGGCCTCTGCACGGGTAATTGATGACAGACAAAGGCAATCGCAGGCCATCATTTGCAGCGAAAGTTCTGCGTTATTTAAACTTCCGTGAAAGGTTACCCTGTCTTGCAGGCTTAGTGAAGCAACCAGTGCTTTGAGTTGAGCAGCCTGGTCACCGTCTCCGACAAGATTTAAGTGAACCCCAGGTGTCTGGAAGATGGCTTCGATCAGATAACGAAAGCCTTTGTAGTAGGTCAGGCGACCGACGGCAAGGACTTGCAGCTTATTATCGTTTGGAGTCGGTTTATCATATACGGAAGTGGATCCGTTGAATCTGTCCACGTCTACACCAAGTGGAACCACGTGGCTTTTGTATATCCATTTTTTTAAGGGCCGGCTGGAATCCAGATAAGGGGAGGATGTCGCAACAATCGCCTTGGCATGTTTTAAAATCATCTGTTCGAACGGTCGGTACAAATTGTAAAACAATTTCATGGTCCAACCCTGAGTAGAAGTAATAACATCGGCATGCCAATGAACCACCCATGGAATGCGTCTTGCTGAAGGCAGGGCTAGTAGCCAGAAAACCGAGGGGTTTGGCAGGTGCAGATGTAGAATATTTGGTTTGAATGTAGTGATAAGTCGTTGCAAATGCCAGGGGAAGGCCGGACTGATGGGAGTAAACAACAAACGCGCCCACAGGCCGGTTCTGACGATCTGAAAATGATGTTTATCGGCGGTAAAAGTTTCATCGCAGGTTTTGAGTGAAAGTGTATGCCGGTGAACCAATGCAGCGGATTTAACACCACGCCGCGCCAACGCGACCATCGCATCACGCATGTAGTTTTCCAGCCCGCCACTAAAGGGCTGGAAGTATTTGCCAATGTGAAGAATTTTCAAATAGTTGGCCGAAGGTGGCAGGATGGAGATTTTAGCATGCAGTTAACAGGGGTCGGAGTAAAAATTCATGTAATGCTCATGTGTTGGTGAAAGTGGTCGTAATTTTTACTCCGACCCCGCCCGTTCTGTGCAGCGCCGCTCCTCGGCAACTGCTCCTGCGTTGCTCTACCTCCTGCATCCCTGCAGTCGTGCGCGTCCTGCGCCCGCGGCATACCGTTCATACCCCAGGGCACCCTCTCGACCATTACTCGGTCTCACCTTGTCCTGAACATAACTCTTTCTCGTGCATAAAGGCGGCATGCCTGGGTGCACGCTTGGTCTGGCTCCATTCTTCAATCATTGCTGGCGCTACTTCATTCAGTTTTTCCAGTGCGCCGGGGCGTTCGACATTGGCGCAGAGTTCGAGGCGGTGGCCGCTGGGGTCAAAGAAATAGATGGATTTAAAAATATGATGATCGGTTGGACCGATAACTTCCAGGCCTGCTGCCTCAATATGGTCCTTGGCCGACATCAGTGCGTCTATATCCCCAATTTCAAAGGCAATGTGCTGCACCCAGTTGGGTGTGTTTTCATCCCGTCCCATGGGTGGTGAATTGGGTATTTCGAAGAAAGCCAATACGTTGCCTTGTCCGGCATCCAGAAAAATGTGCATGTAGGGGTCGGGAGCTTTGGTGCTGGGAACCTGGTCTTCAGCTATGGCCAACACCAGATCCATATTAAGCACATTTTTATAAAACAAGACCGTTTCTTTTGCGTCTTTACAACGATAGGCTACATGGTGAATTTTCTTGATATTCATAGGTTTTCCCGAATTGTTCATGAACGATACTTATGCCACGTCTTCGCTGCTGATGACACCACGGCGTAGCTGATCACGCTCCATGGATTCGAACAATGCTGTGAAATTACCTTCGCCAAATCCTTCATCCTTTTTGCGTTGTATAAATTCAAAAAACACCGGGCCAACCATGGTTTCCGAGAATATCTGCAGCAATAGACGCGGGTCGTCATCGGCTGTAGAGCCATCGAGCAGAATGCCACGTGTCTTGAGTTTTTCAACTGGCTCGCCATGGTTGGGCAAGCGTTCTTCCAGCATTTCGTAATAGGTCGCTGGTGGTGGTGTCATGAAAGGCAGGCCTTTTGCTTTGAGCGCATCCCAGCATTTCACCAGGTCATCACAGATCAGCGCAATATGTTGAATGCCTTCGCCGTTATATGCCATCAAGAACTCTTCTATCTGGCCAACGCCTTGAGATGCCTCCTCGTTCAGAGGGATGCGAATTTTGCCATCGGGTGCTGTCATTGCCTTGGACAAGAGCCCAGTGTACTCACCTTTAATATCAAAATATCGCATTTCACGGAAATTGAAGATGCGTTCGTAAAATCCTGCCCAAAATTGCATACGTCCACGGTAGACATTGTGGGTCATATGGTCGATCAGTTTAAAACCGCAACCATGTGGGTGACGATCCACGCCCTCAAAAAATTCAAAGTCAATATCATAGAAGCTCTTGCCCGTTTGGTAACGGTCAATTAGGTACAACGGTGCGCCACCAATACCCTTGATCGCGGGCAGGCGTAGCTCCATTGGCCCGGTGGGTATTTCAATGGGTTGTGCGCCCATCTCGAGGGCCCGTTGGTAGGCAACATGAGCATCTTTTACCCGAAACGCCATGCCACATGCACAGGGCCCGTGTTCCTCTGCGAAATATGCCGCATGGCTGCGGGGTTCTTCGTTAAGAATAAAATTGATATCGCCCTGACGATATAAGGTGACATTTTTTGAGCGATGTCTGGCCACTGCGGTAAAACCCAACACTTCAAAAACGGGTTCCATTACACCTGGAGTAGGCGATGCAAACTCGACAAATTCAAAGCCGTCCAGGCCCATTGGGTTTTCAAACAGGTCTGCCATTTTTAACACTCCGTTATTCTGGCTTTTAAGTATAACTCAGTGCTCAATGATTGGGCCGGATTGTATGGCTGAACTGAATTCGGACCAGTAAGGGGAAAAACATTCCATTTGTTTGTTTTTTATAGCATATACATACAGAAGTAATGTAAAATATGGCCGCTGCCGGTTGCGGCGCGTGGTTGGGTATTTAGTCTGTACAGGTCGTCATGCTTGTTTTCAGATATATCCCGGTTCCGTTCTTCTCCAGCACAGTCTCTACCGCAAGGTGGTTTTTCAACTATATATAGCGAGTTAAATGTTATGTCAGATTCAATTACAGGAACCGTAAAGTGGTTCAACGACGAAAAAGGTTTTGGTTTTATTTCTCGTGAAGGCGAACGTGATGTTTTCGTTCACTTCCGTCAGATCATCGGCGACGGTCGTAAGACCCTAAAAGAAGGGCAGCAAGTCGAATTCACCGTAGGTGAAGGCTTGAAAGGACCCCAGGCAGAGAATGTAAATCCTCTGTAAGAGCTCCCAGGATCTATAAAAAACCGACCCAGCTTTTGCCGGGTCGGTTTTTTTATGTCTGTAAAACCCCGGTCACCCAGGGTCAAATATCTATCAATCTAAACCACGACGTTCCAGCAGGGGTTGAATATCAGGTTCTGCACCACGGAAGTTCCTGAATAATGCCATCGCATCATCGGCACCACCTCGAGAGAGTAAGGTCTGACGGAAATGATCGCCATTCTCGCGGCTCATACCACCATTCTGCTTGAACCATTCAACCGTATCTGCGTCCAGTACTTCACTCCAGATATATGCGTAATAGCCGGCTGAGTATCCGCCAATGATGTGTGAAAAATAGGTGCTACGGTAGCGTGGTGGTACTGTGTCCAATGCCACACCTGCCTTTTGCAGGGCCTGTGCTTCAAAGTCAAGCAAGCCGTCTGCAGCAGGTACTTCCTCAGGTTTCATTTGGTGCCAGGCTTGGTCCAGCAGTGATGCGGCGAGGTATTCTGTGGTGGCGTAACCCTGGTTGAACTTTTGCGTTGCCAACACTTTGTTGAGTAGCTCCCGTGGCATAGCTTCGCCGGTTTCGTAGTGTACGGCGTAGTTTTTAAGAACTTGCGGCCATATAGACCACATCTCATTGACCTGGGACGGATATTCAACGAAATCGCGTGGTACGGAAGTTCCAGCAAAAGATGGGTATTTTACATTGGAAAACATTCCATGCAGGGCATGACCAAATTCATGGAACATCGTAGTAACTTCATCAAAAGTCATCAATACGGGTTCGTCATCTGATGTCGGTTTGGTGATGTTCAGGTGATTGGCCACCACAGGTTTTGTTTCCATCAGGTTGGATTGGCTGACATAGGCATTCATCCAGGCTCCACCGCGTTTGGATGGACGAGCATAGGGGTCCATCAAAAACAGAGCCAAGGTAGAACCATCAGCATCGAATACTTCGAAGACACGTACATCTTCCTGATAGATTGGTAAATCGTGGCGTTCTTTAAAGGTCAGCCCAAATACCTGCTCGGCAGCGTAAAACACACCTTTTTGTAAAACATTATCGAATTCAAAATATGGCCGTAATTGTGAAGCATCAAAATCATAGCGTTGTTTACGCACTTTTTCGGCGTAGAAATCCCAGTCCCAGGAAGCCAGTTTAAAGTCACCACCTTCGGCATCAATAATGGCCTGCATATCTGCAGCCTCACGTTTTGCATTGGCAACGGCAGCGGGTGCCAGTCGTGCGAGCATTTCGTTAACAGCTGTGGTGGTGCGGGCAGTCTGATTATCAAGGCTATAGGCTGCGTGGTTTTCAAAACCCATTAACTGGGCTCTTTCAGCACGTATTTTTGCAACACGCGTCAGTGTTCCCCGGTTATCAAATTCTCCACCGTGGCTACCACGGGCGAGAGATGTTTCCATGATGCGCTGGCGCAACACGCGGTCTTCCAATGACGACAACGGTGGCTGCTGGCTGGTGTTAAGCAGGGCAATAAGGTGCTTGTCTTCCATATCCTTGGCTTTCGCAGCCACTGCTGCCGCTTCAATCTTGGTATCGGACATGCCAGCAAGTTCTTCACGACTGTCAACGATGACTGCTGAAGCGTTGACTTCTTCCATGACATTTTGGCTGAAGCTTGTTTGTAGTGTGGCCAGCTCGGCATTCATCGCCTTGAGCTTTTCCTTGTCAGACTCAGAAAGCTGCGCACCTGCGCGTATAAAGTCCTTGTAGTTTTCCTCAATAAGACGGAATGATTCAGGATCAAGCTCGAGTGATTCACGTTGTTCGTAGAGTGCTTGAACACGGGAAAATAACTTGCTGTTGAGTAGAATCTGATCGTTGTGCGCAGACAACCTGGGGGCCATCTGGCTACGGATTTCTTCCATGTCATCATTCGTATTGGCCGATGTCAGGCTGAAAAAGACCGTTGCAACCCGGTTAAGGGTCTGGCCGGAACGTTCCATCGGAATCAGGGTGTTATCCAGTGTAGCTGCATCTGACTGATTGGCAATGGCTTCAATTTCTGCCAGTTGTTCTTTCATACCTTGCTCAAATGCAGGTACGAAGTGAGAATTTTCTACTTTATCGAATTGTGGATAATGCAGATATAGAGGGCTTTCGGTAAAAAATGGATTTTGACTGGTTGTCATCGTGGTTTCGGTTGAGGTTTCGGGGCTTGTTTCTACGACTTCTGTAGTGTCGGTCTTAGAGCAGCCAGCTAAGGTTAATGTTAGTGCTGTGCTCAGTGCCAGTAGCCATGAGGATTTCATAGGTGTATTTCCTTATTTATGCAAAAAGGTAACGAATAATTTTACCCTAATCATTACCTTAATGCTGTAGGTGAAAGTGTTTAATCCCTGAAGTTTTTGTATTGCAGTGGAATTTCAAGATTGGCATCTTTCAACAAGGCGATAACGGCTTGCAGATCATCCCGTTTCTTGCCAGTGATTCTTAGTTGTTCACCTTGTATTGTTGCCTGAACTTTGGTTTTGCTCTGTTTGATAAGCTTGACAATTTCTTTTGCGGTCGAGGTTTCAATGCCTTCGTTAACCTTGACGGTTTGGGTAGCAGTTCTGGCCTGGATGACGGCTTCGCCTTTTGTGAGACAGGCAATGTCGATACCGCGTTTAACCAGTTTGTTGCAGAGTACGTCGTACATCTGCTGAAGCTGAAAATCTGACTCGGTATTCATTGTGATGACCTGGTCGGCCAGTTCAAAATTTGAACCTGTACCTTTGAAGTCAAAGCGTGTGTTCACTTCGCGATTAGCCTGGTTGACACCATTGCTCAATTCGTGGTGGTCTACTTCGGATACTACGTCAAAAGAAGGCATGGTTTGAATTCCTGTGGGTTATTCCTCTAATAATTGTCTGAGGTCTGAGACGACGGCATCGCTGTCATTTACCTCAGTAATCAACAAACGGGCGCGGCCTTTTGCGTCAAAAGCAAAAACCGCTGCGCTATGCATCACATTGTATGAGCCTTTACTGTCAGATGATTCCATGGCGGCGTACACGCCATAGGCTTCGCGCAGTGTGGTCAGTTCCTGTTCCGAACCAGTCAGTCCCAACAGCCATGTACCAAAAGATGCAGTATAGCTTTTCATCACCATAGGTGTATCACGACCTGGGTCGACGGAAACAAGTACAACCTGAACATTGTCTGCTTGTTGGCCCAGTTTCTTCATAACCACTGATAGTTGTGTCAGTGTGGTCGGACAAACATCCGGACAATTTGTAAATCCAAAAAAAATGAGTACCGGTTTACCTCGAAGAGCCCTCGCATCTATGCCAGCACCGTCCGGGCCAGTTAAGGAAAATTTCAGGTCTGGCATCATGCCGGTCACATCATTGGCGTGCCAATTGAGCGGCTCGGTACACGATTGCAACAACGTTGCGAAGAACAGGGTTAGTGCAAGTTTCAGCGCGCGCATATTCATCAATCGTCAGCAAAGGGTTAGCTACCATAAACCAGTGCATGGCAAGAGGGAAGGTTCCTGTCGAAAGCGGCTCCCCGGGTAACAACACGCGTATATTCCCAAGGTAAATATTTTATGAAAATATACCCTGGTTTAGTCTTTAATCGATAATCCTGCTAAACTGCTTGGTCCCAGTCATAAAGCTATTGGAAATTGCGTATGTTTGAAAAACACAAAACCACTAAACCAGAATCATCCCATCAGGACAGCTTCAGGGCATCTGCCAATGCGCCAGCCAGTAGTGGAAGAGCGGCTGTTATTGGCCCTGGAATTCACATCACTGGTGACATTAGTGGTGATGAAGATCTGATTGTTGAAGGTAAGATTGACGGAAAAATTCGCCTTGATGCACACCAGGTCGATATTGGTCAGAGTGGTCTGGTCAATGCAGACATCACGGCTAAAGTCATCAAGATTTCCGGTGAAGTTCGTGGGGATGTAACGGGCACGGAAAAAGTTGTAATTTCGAGTTCCGGTAACGTCCATGGCAACATTGTGGCACCCCGTATGACACTCGAAGATGGTGCGATATTCAAGGGTAGTATCGATATGGACCCGGGCGAAGCTGTGCTGGGCAAGGCTGCTAAACCGGTCAATAAGGTGATTGAGAAAAAGGCTGGAACGCCGAAAGGAATCACGACTGACAAGGTGAAGGAAAATAATGGTTATTCGTTGAATAGTGGTTAAGTGCCTTATTCATTTTGATTGACATGTCTAAAGAAGATTGATGAATTGAACAGCGTTGTTTCGGGCATAGCAGGTGGGAGTTATCCACCTGTGATGCCATCTATTGCACACAGCCAACAATCCCTGTTGTTTCCCTCTTTGCTCAAACGAATTGATCCGGACCGGCGTCTGTCTGTTTTGGAGATTGGTTCGGCGCTGCCCGATACCGTAGAGTTTTTCTCACAATATAAATGTCGATTGCATTTTACTGCGATGTATACAGACCCTGTTATGCAGATGCAGTTTGGCGAATTTACTCAAGCTGAACTTGTCGATCACATCAAGCAATCTTTTGAGTTCCCAAAAAGCACACGATTTGACCTGTGTTTATTCTGGGATTTCCTGAATTATCTCAACGACAAGGCTGTGCGGGCATTCGGTACTGCAATTCAACCCTATCTCCACAAAACCACGCGCGCGCATGCTTTTGCTGTTCGGACACTGGATACATCATTGTGCAATCAACAATATGGCATCGAACAGGCCCATATGATCAGCATCCGGTCACGCAACGGTAAGCAGGCCCGGGTTTTCCCTCACACACAGGCAATAATGGTCAATTTGTTATCCGGTTTTGATATTGATCAGGGCATGTTATTACCGGATGGCAGGCTGGAAGTTTTAATGACTGCCAATCAATTGGAGAAGTCAGTTGACTCGTCGGGAACTGCACTAAGTGAGCAAGGTGATCTGGAGCAACTAAGTCCTTAAAACACATAACGCGCGGTTAACGCGCGCGTTTGAACTTGTCCCAGAAAGTTTTGCGTACCAGATCCGTAAATTCACCGGAATCAAGATAGGTACCGTGCCCGTTTGGACAGGATTCATAAGTGATATGTGGTTGTTCCGGGTCAAACTCCTGTTGCATTGATGCGTTGCATTCAGGGCAATGGTAATCTTTGTGAGCATTAGCCTTTTTACCGACCGTTTTGTCGCCGCTGTCGATAATATAATCAGCCATCCAAATATCGTCACGAAGCGCACGTAACTCATCCGGTTGAAACCATAGACCGCCGCAGGACGTGCAGCGATCTACTTCGATTTGATCGTAAGAAACTAATTCCATTTCAGATGAGCATTTTGGACAGTCCATAACCATGGCACCTCGTGTTGTCGTTGTTTGGGGGCATTGGTCAATGCCGTTTACGTATAACTCCATTGTAGGTGCAAAAGTAAAAGAGGGTCAAACCAAAGCTGTGATGTCTACTGAATATTCACAGCATCGCTGAAGCTATAGCCGAAATTTTTGATATCCGCCTGATACAAGTTGCTTACCACCTCGCGGGTCTCGGTGTCATAGAAATCCACGTAGTTGCGTAAGCCGCCTTCACCGTTGCGATACAAAAGGTTTCGAATTTTACGCCTTAATTCGCGGGACTTTTTATCGGAGGAATTGGTATGAGACAAGCTTGAATTCTCAAATTTCAGGTGTTTGCAGACCTGCTTAAAATCTTCCTGCAAACACTCAAATTTACCCACAAAGTCAACCAGTAAATGGCCCCCTTGGTCATACAACATTTTGCTTTGCGGCATGATGTGGCGGTATTTGTCATTTCTGCCCGGGGTAGGGAGTTTGTTCATCACAAAGTCCTTAAAGCTCTTGTGACTAAGGAAACTTCTGTAACGATACTCGGATACCAGTCGTGCCCAGGGGTTACGAACAAAGCTGAATTTATAAAATCTGGAAAATTCCTGTTGCGTGATATGACCGCACTGTACATATTCTGTCGCACTGAGATGGGATAGTTTCTCGGTGCCTTTTGCAGGGTCTTCATTATCGGCGATTAATAATTGTGCCCGGTGTTCCTCATTCTCTCTGTCGAGACCGAGTTTATTCATGAAAAAAATTTCGATGCTGCGCCCCGCGGTTTTGGGAATATGAATAAAGACGCAGTTGAAAGATTGGCAAATCATATTTCGTAGATGAGGATCAACTTTGTTTCTGTCAAAGATTTAAACGTGAAATCAACAGTTTCAACCAGATCGCCCTCTTTAATGGCTTCTTTACCACATACACCTTCACCAACGGTAACGTATACCAGGCTTCGGCCTGGTTGCTTGATGGTTTCAGTGGCGTTCAGGTGGGCGATTTCAATAACAGTGTGTGCAGCAAGGGTTTCATCCTGCTCGGGTGAACCGCCATAGACTCGCATGCGCCCATTGTCCGGTGCCTGGAATAGCTGGTACGCCGCTGCTTGCTCAGGGGTTTCAGGGATCACCCAGAGTTGAATCATGCGGTTTTTGGAAGCATCCGGGTTAATTTCATTATGACTGAAACCTTCACCGCCAGCGCGCTGCACTTGTATGTTGTCTGGGTGAAGCTCCTCGCCATGCCCTAGAGAACCTTGGTGTTGAATTCGGCCTTCGACCATGATCGAGATGACGTCGATCTCGCGGTGTGCATGCATTCTTGTATCACCCATTGGCAAAAAACAGGCGTCCGCCAGGTAAACAAACCTGCTCAGGCCAGCAGATGTACCGGCCTCTTGTTGGCCGCGGAAAATTTTGGGGCTCATGACCAAACGTGTTTCTCGGAGCCCGGCGAAGCCTCCTCGACGTAATTTGTTCCGTTTGATAATTTTCATGTGTCGGTTCCCGAGTGTTTGTCTGGAAGGTTGAAAGCTAACAAGTGACCAACTTTCAACTTAAGTGTAGTGTCCTATATATTCCGAGCGATGTAGATTGTGATTCAAAATGTTCAGATTCACCAACAGTAAGCACATGGTGCGACGAAGAAGCTGGATATTTGGTCACAAGATACAAGTTCATGAATAGATCAGAGGCTGCCTGGATTAGAGGATTATAAACCGTCAGGAATAATAATGATCAAATACATGCAATTTGATTATTGTTTGGAAAAGAGCACCGCCCTCTGGGGCGTATCGGACAGAGCTTAGAGATGGGTGATTCAGGTTAATATAATGTCCTTGTTTCAATATCAGCAGGTTTACAACTTTTTAAAGGAGTGAAGTTTGATAATGAGAATTCGCTTTTTCATGCTTTTGATCATACTACTTGCAATGGGTAGTGGATCGGTATCTTCATCAGGTAAACCGGATGTTTTTTTGGATACTGAGTCACTCTTGCCACCGATTCAAACCTGGTCGGGCGAGAGTGAGTTGTTAATGGTTGCAGCCGATGACCCTTGGATCTCACCGGCTGAGCGCACCGGTTTGAGTGCCACGCCTGGCTATGACGAAACCATAGGCTGGCTAAGCCAACTGGTCGCGGCCTCACCCGAACTGGAAATGGTCTCGATTGGTAAAAGTTTACAGGGACGAGATTTTTGGATGGTGATAGCCAGTTCGGACCACGCATTCAGCGCGGACGCACTAAGTGCTACTGGCAAGCCTTTACTACTGGCCCATTCAGGTATTCATTCCGGTGAAATTGATGGTAAGGATGCGGGCTTAATGCTGCTACGTGATATGACGGTGGCAGGCAAGCGCAAAGACTTGTTGGCAAAGAGTAATTTTCTGTTTATACCGATTTTGAATGTCGATGGTCACGAGCGCAGGTCAGCTTACAATCGTATAAACCAGCGCGGACCTATAGAAATGGGCTGGCGCACCAATGCGCGTAACCAGAATCTGAATCGCGATTTCACCAAGCTGGATACGGCGGGTGTACGTGCTCTTGTCAAGGTAATCAGGCAATGGAAACCTGATTTGTATCTGGACCTGCATGTAACAGATGGTGCTGACTACCAATATGACATTACCTTTGGTGGTAATGGCCGCAATGGCTGGTCACCAGCGATTGGGAACTGGATAGAAGATGTCTATCGTCCCGCCATTAACGCTGCCTTGAGCGAAAGTGGACATGAGCCTGGAGGACTGGTCTTTGCAGCCAATGACATGGATATGCAAGATGGTTTTTTGACATGGTCCGGGGACCCCCGTTTTTCAAATGGTTATGGGGATGCCATTCACTTGCCCACAGTACTGGTGGAGAACCATTCCTTAAAGCCTTACAAGCGTCGAGTGTTGGGTACTTATGTCCTGTTGGCAGAAACCCTGGGTTTGCTGGCTAAAGAAAAGGACTCGTTGCGCCAGGCCGCCAGGATTGACCGACTGCGACAACCACAGTCCATCGCGTTGGGCTTCAAACGGAATGAAAACCAGGTTCCGGAAAATGTGATGTTCAAGGGAATCAAATCGGAACGATATGTAGGTGAAGTATCCGGTGCTGAAGTGGTGCGCTGGACTGGAAAACCGGTCAATGAATCCATCCCCAAGGTTTATATAGCTGAAGCCAAGACAATGGTTAAAATTCCGGCTGCCTATATTATTCCTGCGGTTTGGTCTGATATTGTTGAGCGTATCGCTTTACATGGTATCGAAGTGGAACGGCTTGCGGAACCACTCATCACACGTGCAGAAGTGTACCGTTTACCGGGTGCTGGCATCGCAGCGCCATCGAACTGGACCCCGAACCCGTTTGAAGGCCATATCCGGATTGACCCGGGTGAACCTGTAAAACAGGTGATCGAAACAACATTCCCGGTGGGAAGTTACCGGATCAGTACTGATCAACCATTAAAGGAATTGCTGGTGTTGATGCTGGAACCGCAATCGGCTGACTCATTTTTACAATGGGGATTCTTTCTGGAAATATTTACCCGCACAGAATACGCAGAAGCCTATGTGCTGGAACCACTGGCGCAGAAAATGTTACAAAACGATGAGGGATTGAAGGCTCGTTTTGAACAAAAGTTAGCCAGTGATGAAGGTTTTGCGGCAAGCCAGTACCAACGCTTGATGTGGTTTTATGAGCAGACACCATTTTATGACCGAAATTATCTTTTGTACCCGGTTGCCAGAATTCCACAACAGGAATGATAGTGGTTTGATCTGCTGCTCAGTGGACATGCATTAACATTAATGCGGTAGTTCCTGCGAAATTATTAACGAAGGTGCGGTGTTATTACCTATCGCAAAGTAGGGTGGGTAACGGCTTACCCACCCTACTTGGATTTTCACGCACACATGGAGGTGTTGTCAGCAGTGTATCCGTCTCAATTAGTGGACTTGGTGATATTGATATCGCCATTGAGTGTCTTGAGTTTGATCACCGTACCACCGCCATTGATATTGGCGGTTATGACACTTTCCACACGCACCTCAACACCGTGGTGTCCATCCTCGCGGCTCATTATCGGCTTGGAGGGCAGCACTTCTACCTCAAAATCCGAGATGATCTCACCCTCGGCACTGTCAATAAGCAGTTGCGCACCCGTGTTGCCCGGCAAACCGATGTTCAGGTCGCCATTGACCGAGCTGAATGACATGGCCTGGTCGACGGCGATACCGGTAAAACTGACCTGGATATTCTCGTTGACCGATTCAGCAATTACCGAACCATTGATATTGGTGGCTGTAATCGGGCCGTTGACATTTTCCAGCACCAGTTTTCCACTGATATTGTTGACGATGATCTCGCCATCATTGACGGTGGCCAGTTCCAGGTTGGCGTTGCGTGGCACTCGGGCCACCAATTTGACCTTGTTGGCACGCCAATCGGTATCCACCTCTATGTGATTGTCGTTTTCTTCCACCTCAATGGAATAAGCACCAGTTTTTAACGACTTGGTACCGGAAGGCGTTATGATCTTCCGTGTGCCTTCCTCCACCGAGATTTCAAAGGAGGCGTCCTCGCGATCCTCACCAACAACTTCGATACGCGCGGACATGATGGAGATCTCCAGGCTGATCGGCTCACCGGGACGGCTCAACGGAATATTGATCACCTGTGGCTCGCTTTGCGCCAGCGCCAGGGTTGTCATAAGTGTTAGCAGCAAAGCAAGACTGGCTCGAATAATGTTAGTTTTCATAAATAACTCCTTTAATTGGATTTCTGAATTCGGATATCACCATTTATCGAAGTGATGGTGAATGTTGGTCCGCCGGCGCCAATACGTACGTCGGCATGTTGTTCAATTCGGTAATGGTGGCGGCCGTTTTTCTCAACATGCTCCACCTTTGCAGGCAGTGCCAGTGAGTCGACCGGTAGTTGGGTCAGCATGCGTCCGTTAAACAGGTCCATCGCGACATCGATACCGCTGTCATCCGGTAGCTTCAGCGTGATGTCACCGTTTATAGTCCCGATGTTGCAGTTCTCAGCCGGAGTGGTTTTGAAAGCGAGGTCCACCTCGCCATTGATGCTGTTGAGTTCATCACAATTAAACATCCCGGCAACGGCAATGGGCCCGTTAACGTTGTCCGCACTGACTCTGCCCTTGATACCGGCGATATCGATGCGCCCGTCATTCACCGTGCTGACGTCTAACTGCGTGTCCACCGGCACAACCACATCAAACTGGTAATTGACCTTGCAACCACGGCAGTTGTTTCTACCATGCCAGTCACGGTCCTGGTTGCCTACGTACAGAGCCAGGCCGTTGTCATCGGCTTCGATGTTTAACTGCAGCGTCTCCAGTGAGCGGTCAAAGCGGCGCTGATCCGGTGCCGAACGAAGCTCTTCGATGGTAACGACAATCTTGCCAGGTTTACCGGCGCGTACTTTGACGTCGCCCCATAGATTGTCGATTTCGAGTGATGGTTTATCGGACGTAACCGGGAACGTTTCGGTCCAGGATTTACTTTTCTCAACAGCCCCGGCGGCAAAACCCGTAGAGCTGATCAACATGAGCAGACCGGTGACTTTAATCATCTTGTTCATATGGATTCCCTCCCGAGGGATTTATTGACATGCCGAATCAGGTCAGGGTGCAGCCTTTCTTCATTGCCCAACCGCAGTAACTGGTCGAGTTGCTGTTGATTGCCATTGCGCAAAACCAGGTCGACCAGTGCCAGCTGTACGATGGGTGACTCAACACTTTCCAGCAGGTTCATCAATTCATCACCCACCGCGGCAGAGCTGAGCTGTGGGCCCAGCGCATCAATTGCAGCGGAGCGTACCGATGGAGACCGGTCCTCGGTGGCCCGAACCAGTAATGCCTGTACAATTTCCTGGTCGTCCTGCACCAGGTAACTGGCGTTGTGAATACCGAGCAAGCGAGTACCTGGTGCATCATTCTTGAGGCGGTCCAGCACCAGTTCACGATTGAGCAGGGCAATGTTTTCTTCGAGGGCGATCAGCCGGTCGGGTTGCATGGTGTCGCTTTCAACGGATAGTTGTGCGACCGCGAAACCCATTAACAGGCAGGCCGTTGCTGTTACCCATCCGGTGTTATTACTCAGACCCAGCCAGCCGCGAATCCGCGCACCCAGGCTTGGTCTATCGGCCTTTTCCAGCTGCTCATAAAACCTCCGGCACAGGTCAGCGGAAGGCTCGGCACGCGGTAGATCACCTAGTGCCTGCCAGAGCTTCTGCTCCGAGGCGTCACTGATTTCAAAGGGTAATGACGTATCTTTATGGTCAGTCATCGAATGGGTCTCCGTTTAATTCCGCGTAAGCAACATTAAGCTGTTGCATAGCCCTGTGCATACGCACGCGTGCAGTGCCGGTTTTACAACCCAGTGCCTGCGCAAGTTCCTCAAAGTTCCTGAACTCAAAGCGGCCCAGCAAGATCACTTCCTGGAAATTCAATGGCAGCATGGCCAAAGCTCTCTCCAGGAGTTCGATCTTCTGGGCACCGGCGGTAACAGCCTCGGCAGACTGATGGTCTACCAAGCGTGACTCGGCGTGTTCATCCAGTGGCGCCAAGACCTTATGGCGCTTGTTATTGCGGAAGTAATCCAGCGTGGTATTGCGTGCAATATTGAACAGCCAGGCCTTGAAGGTGCCCTGGTGGCGAAAAGTGCCGGCTTTTCTCAAGACTTTCATAAACACTTCCTGCACCACGTCCTCTGCCTGTTCGGGGTTGCGGGTCATCTGCAAGCAGAACTGGTACACACCCTTGTGATACCTCTCGAACAGGGTGCCAAGGCAGGACGCATCGCCGTTGGCCACCCATTCGATCAACTGTTCATCTGAAACTGCACGCATAATGATTCCCGCTTAGCTATATCTAAAGACTCGGCGAATTTGGAAACGTTACATGGATTTTACATCGAAAAAAAAGCGGCCTGACCCATCTCACCACTGGAGATACCCTTCAAGTACAACCAGGGCAACGCTGCGGCGTTGTGAGTGCAGCGTCAGTAAATCGGTCAAGGAATTTACAATCGTATCTCGACCGGCAAGTTCAATAACGTTATTCTTAGATATGGTGGCGTATCTCCTTTGGTTGTTTTAAGTGTCTGGTAACATCAAATCAACCAGATACACCCCTATTTTTCAACTACTCAAACACCGATTCGAGAATAACTCTATATACTATGAGTCGTAGCGAGGGTTCAGAGTTAACCAATTGGAGGATGAAAGCAGTGGCATATTATAAATTGGGTATAGTTTCTATCGTTTCGACTTTATTGCTCAGTGCCTGTGTCTCAGGCCCAGGTAAAAGTGGTTGGTATGACCAATGGGGAGCTTGTGCCGCGGGGGGTGCAGCAGTGGGCATAGCTGCCGGAGGTATTACAGATGATTTTGATGCCGCAATGGCTGGTGCGGGTGGCGGTTTTATTATTGGTGGTGCAATTTGTGCCTTGGGCGATACCGATGATGACGGTGTCGTGAATTACAAAGACGACTGTCGTGGGACGGTGGCGGGTGGCATTGTAGGTGCTCGTGGTTGTGAAATAGACAGTGATGGCGACGGTGTGGTTGACCGTCTGGATGAGTGCCCAGGAACAGCGCAGGGAGTGACTGTAAATGATCGCGGATGTGAGCTTGATAACGATGGTGATGGCGTGGCCAACAGCCGTGACCGTTGTCCGGGAACTTCTGCCGGCGTAAAAGTTGACTCGTATGGCTGTCAACTGGATAGCGATGGTGACGGTGTTGTTGATAGCATGGACCAATGCCCGAACACCGCCAAAGATACACCTGTAGATGATTCTGGTTGTGAATTACCTCCAGAGTACAAACTTGAGCAGGTAAATTTTGAGTTTGACTCCGCCAAGCTGACGGCAGGTTCATTGGCAACACTGAATGAAGCCGTTAATATTTTGAAACGTCATTCTGATGTGAAAGTTGAGATTGCAGGGCATACCGATAGCCAGGGTAATGATGCCTACAACCAGGGTTTATCTGAGCGTAGGGCGCAAGCAGTAGCGGACTATCTGATTGCCAATGGTGTCAATGGTAACAATCTTACTGTCATGGGTTATGGTGAGAGCCAAGCTGTAGCAGATAACGGATCGGAAGAAGGTCGAACTTCCAACCGGCGGGTTGAGTTGCGGCATTAGTCATAATTAGCCTTAAAATCAAATCAACCCGGCAGCTAAACTGCCGGGTTGATTTTTTTTGTCCCTACTCAGTGCTATAAATGCGAGGGAGTCTTCCACTGAGTGAGTTTCAACTCCAAACGAGGGTACCAAATAGCCTGTGCAATCCCACGCACCGCCATAAATAATAGTATTGCAAACCATAATCCCTGCAGCCCGAAGCGAGTGGTTAATGGTTGCAGTGCGAGCATATAAATTACGAATGCTATTGCCATTGTGACCATCATTGCGGTTGCTGCAGTTGCGGCGATAAATACACCATCAAACTGATAACAGGCGACCGCCACAACAGGTAATGCAACCACCAGTGGCATTAAGGTCTCCACACTCGCGCGAACCGCCGGTATGTCTGTCAATGCTGCGGTAATGGCGTTGCCAGCCAGCCAAAATAAAATGGCGTAAGCAATACTCGCCGCCAGCGCCCAAATCCCTGTTAATTTGACCCAATTGCGAAATACCTTGACCGTTCCTTTGCCCCAGGCAGAACCTGCCAGTGCTTCGGTGGCATGGGCAAATCCATCCAAACCCAATGATATCAGCAACATGTACTGCATGATCACGTGGCTGGCAGCCATTTCCACCTCTCCCAGGGATCCGGCTACGCGCATGACCAGGGACAATGCCGTCATTAGTAGAATGGTCCGTATAAATATATAACCGTTAACGACTATCAATTTTTTGAACCCAGAGAGCAGCCATGTTTGTGTGTTTTTGAGACTGGCAAATAGTACCTGAAGACCAAATATTTGAACCAGTAACCACAGACCCACTAGCACGGCCAGGTATTGGGCAATTAATGTTCCCCAAGCAACACCAGCAACACCGAGACCGAAGACAACTACAAAAACCACGTTCAGAATGGCGTTGGAAATATTCAATACAAGTTGTTGTACCAGTACCGCTCTTGTTTTGGCCATACCGAACAAGACACCCGAAATGGCATAAACCAGCAGGGTTGCTGGCGCGGCCCATATGCGGATGTGAAAATATTCTGTTGTCATTTGGGCAATGGTTTCTGGTGGCGCCAGTGCCTTTACCGCCAGTAACAAGATTAATTCCTGTGCGAGCAGTAGAACAACACCGAGTCCGAGTGCCAACGCGGCGCTACGCCATATTCCAGCAATCAAGGTATTGGTATCGTTTTTGCCACGGGCCTGGGCAACGATGCCGGTGGTCCCCATGCGCAGAAATCCGAATGCCCAAAAGATGAAGTTGAATATGATGCTGCCAAGACCAATTGCAGCCAGGTAAGCAGGGTCTGGCAGGTGACCGATAGCCCAGGTATCTACAAGCCCGACTAATGGTGCGGACGAATTCGCCAGGATAGCGGGGAATGCGATCGTGATGATGGTCCGGTGTGGTTGGCTCGATTGTTGGGCTAAAACAGTTGTCTGCATGATCAGGTTTCGTGTAATGCTCAACCGTTATAATACCGGTGTAGGTTGAACTTCGGGTGTAATTGTTGGAAATAAAAACACCTGGCATCCGGTCAACGGTTTGGTAATGTCGTAATAACTTTCTAAGGGAGTGAAGGAATTGATGTTGATCAAGCGGCCCAAGGATATTCTGTCTTCCGAAATTACGGATGAGTCTGTTTATTTGAAACGCCGACAACTATTGATGATGGCCGGTATTGCTGCGACTGGAGTTTTTGCTGGTCAGTCGGTTGTTGCTACAGAAGCGGTGGACAGCGGTAGAGGCAGGGTGTTGCCAGCTGTGAAAAAAAGCCACTATAGTACCAGTCAGGAACCCAATTCATGGTCGGACGTAACCAGTTATAACAACTATTACGAGTTCGGTACCGGTAAAGAAGACCCTGCGCGTAACTCCAAAGATTTTAACCCCCGACCTTGGAGCGTTGCTGTAAAAGGCGCTTGTGACAAGCCTGGAAATTACAATTACGAGGACCTTGTATCACCCCATGTACTTGAGGAACGAATTTACCGGCTCCGTTGTGTAGAAGCCTGGTCAATGGTGATTCCGTGGGTTGGTATTCCACTGGCCAGTATCATCAAACGGTTCGAACCAAATTCGGATGCCAAATATGTACGATTCAAAACCTTACACGACCCGGTTCGTATGCCTGGTCAACGACGGCGTACTCTGGGCTGGCCCTATGAAGAAGGCTTGACAATAGAAGAAGCAATGCACCCCTTAACATTGATGGCTGTAGGGCTTTACGGTCGTGAATTACCCAATCAAAATGGCGCCCCCATGCGTCTGATAGTACCTTGGAAGTATGGCTTCAAGAGTATCAAGGCCATCGCCCAAATCAGTTTTACAAAAAAACGTCCACGCAGTAGCTGGGAACGATCTATACCGGAAGAATATGGTTTTTATGCCAACGTGAATCCTTCGGTTTCACACCCGCGCTGGAGTCAGGCAAGGGAGCGGCCAATCGGTGCCGGTGTATTTGCGGGTAAAAAACCAACATTGATGTTTAACGGCTATGCTGATCAGGTTGCCAGTTTGTATACCGGTCTGGATTTACGTAAGAACTATTGAGTGCTAGTTGAAGGAGCACTAGTACTGTGTTGATTAAGCCTGGATCGAAGTCTTTCTGGAAATTAAGCAAACCGCTGCTGTTTCTGATCTGCCTGTTGCCATGGGTGATTCTATTATTGCAGGCATTTGAAGTGATGGGTTTGGGCTTGGGCGCCAACCCGGTTGAAGAGTTGTTACACGAACTCGGGCGCTGGGGATTAAAACTGCTGCTGTTGACCCTGTTCATTACACCCATGCGGCGTTGGACTGGCTGGAACTGGTTACTTGGGTTCAGGCGCATGCTGGGCTTGTTTGCATTTTTTTATGTTGTATTGCATTTTTTCACCTATGCGATTTTGGACCAGGGTTTGGATTTTGACGCCATTATCGAAGACATAATAAAACGTCCGTACATTACTTTGGGTCTGACGGGTCTGCTGCTGTTGATTCCGCTGGCCGTGACATCTACCAAAGGTATGATGCGACGTCTCGGTAAAAAATGGCAGAAACTTCATCGCCTGGTTTATGTCGTGGCGATTGTGGCTGTGTGGCATTTCTATTGGCAGGTGAAGCTGGATACGCTTGATGCCACAATATATGCTCTGGTTTTGATGGTTTTGTTTGCAGCACGTGTCTATCACGCGCATAGTTCCCGGTCGTGATAAAGGTTCATGATATAGCTTGTGTAAGGGCACAAACCTGAACGTCTACAGGCGCTTTGAGCGAAACAACTCAGCTTGAGCAGTTGCTTATTTTGGGTTAAAGCCCAGGCGGTTCAGTGCTTCCACTAATTGCCTCCAGCGTTGTTCTGTGCTGCCCGTATATCCGATCGACATACGCACCAATCCCGGTGAAATAGAGGCGGTTGTTTTGTCTTCGTCCGTCATTTCGCTGGAAGTGCTGCTGCCGGAACAAGACATCAACGTGTCGAAATAACCCAGACTGACTGCCACATATCCAAAGTGGTATTCATTCTGCAATAGATCTAACAGTTCGTTGGCACACGCTGCGGTGCCCATGTCCAGGGTCAGGATGCCGCCGTAACCATAATCCGGGCAGTGCAGTTGACTCATCAAGGCGTGATCCGGGTGCTCGGGCAGACCGGGGTAGGTAACCGCCATTCCCATATCGTGAAGTCGTTCGGCGAATATCTGAGTGCGGTGGCCATGCTCGGTCATGCGCAATGGCAAGTGCGCTATACGCAGACTGATGTTAAACGCGACTTGTGGGTCCATGGTCGGGCCCAGAACCATCAGCATGCCGGTGTGTAGGTCCATCAGTTGTTGAATGAAAGCGGCATCAGCACAAACGGCACCAGCGATGTAGTCGGATGCCCCACTAATGAATTTGGTCATGCTATGCACGACGATATCAGCACCAAGTTTTTTTGGACTCAAAATAAGTGGGCTGAAAGTATTGTCAACCACCAGAGTAATATTATGGCGTTTTGCGATTTCGCTCAAACGTGGAATGTCCGCGATACGCAGGGTAGGGTTGGCCATACTTTCGGTAAAGAGCACGCGTGTGTTAGCTGTAATTGCACTTTCTACTGCAACCAGGTCAGTGATATCTACCAGGGTGGTTTTAATCTTTGTCTTGGGTGGCAGCAGGTCATGCAGCAACGCATAGGTGCCACCGTAAACGGTGTTTGAAGACACGATATGATCTTCCGCATCGCATAATTGCATGAGTGTTGCCGATATAGCTGACATACCGCTTGCAGTGCAATAAGCGGCTTCAGTGCATTCCAATGCAGCAAGTTGTTTACCGAGATTGTAAACCGTTGGATTGAAGTGGCGACCATAAAGGTAACAACCACCATGATCGGGGCCTTTTTTACCACCAAATATATCCGGCATGGTGTTCGAGTGCATTACTGTGAAAGTGGTACTGGCCTCGACCGACATGTTAACGCCGCCATGTTCGCCAAATTCATGACGGGTGTCGGCAAGTCTCTCTACAGGGTTACAGTTTTTCATGTGATTTCCACCGGTGGCGCCTCTAGGGCCTGGGTTTGGTTGCCTTGTGTTCCAGTTACGGTTGTCTAATCTATATAATGTCTTAAATTCTGATAATCCAATGTATTATAGAATAATATACATATATATATTTTATATACGAAGAAAACTCGGAAAATGTAGATGAAAAAAACACTGGATCGAATTGACAGCGAAATTTTGGCCTTATTACAAAATAATGCTCGGATATCTAACAAGGAAATTGCGCTCAAGGTTGGCCTGGCAGCTTCGACCTGCCTGGTCCGGGTTCGTGTTCTGCAAAGCGCAGGTGTTATCACCGGTTTCCATGCGGAGATCGACCCGGCGAGTTTGGGGGTAGGGATACAAGCCATGATCGCAGTTAGGCTGCGACGTCACTTTAAGCCAGACGTTGTTGCATTTCGCCGCCATGCGCTCCATTTGCCTGAAGTGGTACAGCTTTATCACGTCGCTGGCCCCATTGATTTTCTGGTTCACGTTTGGGCCCGTAATTCCGACCATTTACGTGATTTGGCGATGACGGCATTCACATCGCGTGAGGAGGTGTCACACATAGAAACCGAATTAATTTTTGAGCATATTCGCAGTGCAGAGGTGCCGTCATTTACAGATATGGGTGGGATTGGCTCTCGCAGCAGAGTCTAGGAGCCTGTCGGATTTAACATGATCTACTACGGAATAGCCGAGTTCGGCCAGATTCTCCGCTCTTTTGCGTCACACGCGGTACCATATTTACTTAAAAGACCGAAAAATCTGGCTCAAGTCGGCTTTTACCCCAGGGCACTTTCTCTTAATGCTGCGCATAGCCCAGGCCAGCTTCTCGACCGCTGTGCGGTCTCACCTTCTCAATTCACCTTGCCCTCGCTACGATCCGTCAAACCCGACAGGTTCCTAGCGGTCATTATTGGCCCTGCAGACGTTTCATTCCCCGTCTACTATCTTTGATATTATCAATCATGGTTTGCTGGAAAGCATAAAATGTTTGTGCCGTTAATCAATGCCAAAATATGAGTGAGACAAAATGGTAAAGTGTCTATAGCCATAATGGCAAGGTGTCTATAGCCATAATGGCAAGGTGTCTATAGCCATAATGGCAGGGTGTCTATAGCCAAAATGGCAGGGTGTCTATAGCCAAAATGGCAAGGTGTCTATAGCCAGAATGGCAAGGTGTCTATAGCCAGAATGGCAATATGGCTATAGCCAAAGTGGCAAAGTGTCTATAGCCAGAATGGCAAGGTGTCTATAGCCAGAA
Organism: Gammaproteobacteria bacterium; assembly: GCA_021772935.1. Lineage (GTDB taxonomy): Bacteria > Pseudomonadota > Gammaproteobacteria > Xanthomonadales > SZUA-36 > SZUA-36. The sequence continues at coordinate 52,895 of JAJFLA010000037.1, read as the reverse complement.
TGGCAATATGGCTATAGCCAAAGTGGCAAAGTGTCTATAGCCAAAGTGGTAAAGTGTCTATAGCCAGAATGGCAAAGTGTCTATAGCCAGAATGGCAAAGTGTCTATAGCCAGAATGGCAAAGTGTCTATAGCCAGAATGGCAAAGTGTCTATAGCCAAAAATGTATATATAAAGTGGATGTAAAACAAATAGTTGGGATTTAGTGCGTAGTCATTGTGAATAAATATTAAGTTATTCATCAAGACATATAAATTAAAAGTTAGCAAGTAGATGGACATCAATCAAGGAGAAGTATGATGATAGGATACGTCACCGTAGGCACCAATGATCTCAAAAAGGCAGTGGCATTTTATGACGCCTTATTCACCGAAATTGGGGCGGGACGGTTTATGCAAGAAGATACATTTGTCGCTTGGGCCATCGCGCCGGATCAACCCGCATTCTCGGTAAGCCAACCATTTGATGGGAACACAGCGACGGTGGGTAATGGCACCATGATTGCCCTGACAGTGGATTCGACCGAAAAAGTGGATTCCTTGTATGCGAAAGCCATCGCCTTGGGTGGTACTGATGAAGGCCCCCCAGGAACACGCATGGACGGTTTTTATGCGGCTTACTTCAGGGACCTGGATGGCAATAAACTGAATGCGTTTTTTATGGAGACAGCAGAGGCCTGAGTTTATTCACGTTTACCCGGGCGTCTGAGTGTGGCGGGCAGCAATGCCTCGACGCGTTCCATTACGTCGAGGCAGTCCACCATGTCGTTGATATAGTCGAGTTTGTCGGTTTCCAGGACCAGCACCTCACCGAATTGGTACGAGCTCAACCATTGTTCGTACAAGCCCTCCAGTCTTTTCAAATAAGACAGCGGTATGTCTTGTTCCATGGCCCGGCCACGTAGCTTAATTCGCTTGCGTAGTGTACGCATTGAGCAACGCAGGTAAATCATCAGGTCAGGCGGTCGGATAGCATCAAGTATGACCTGATAGAAACCCCAATAGGTATCCCAGTCCCGGCCGGTGAACTTTCGCATTTTATGCAACGCCGTTGCAAAGATTTCTGCGTCCTCATAAATAGTACGATCAAGTACAACCACGCCAGACATCTGTTCCAGTTGCTGGTGCATGCGAAATTTGTTGCTTAAGAAATAGAGCTGGGAATGGAATGCCCAACGGTTCATATCCTGATAAAAATCGGGTAAATACGGGTTCTCGTCGTTTGGCTCGTAAAATGGTTCAATGCCGTAGGTTCGACTGAGGAACTCTACCAGTGATGATTTACCTGTACCAATGTTACCGGCAATCGCGATGGTTTTTCCGGCGGGCAAGGTGGTCGGTGGGATTTGGTTCATAACAGGCGTTGGCCAGGTTCAACCATGACAGTTGCGAACGCTTCCTCATCCTTCCGCAGTGTAGGCCAGTTTGAAAATGCCGGGCGTCTATCCATACCGCGAACCGCAGTCGCCATTGCTGTTTGTAGTTGACCGATCAGGTTTTCAATCTCGGCGCGAAACTGAGCACCAATCTCCTGTTTGTTCATTCCTTATCCCTTTAAAGGCTCAACTCTGAAATAATGTAGCGATGATATATCGATGGATAGCTTAATTACAGATAATGTACAAACGGATTTCAAAATGCTGGATAAAATAAGACAACTTGAAAAAGCATCCGCCGGGCTTGATCCAAACACAAGTCTTCGTAGAAAAATGACCGCGCAAGCGGTCGATTATGCAGAATCATTTCTGTACAAACTGCCAGAAATGAATGCCTTTGAAGCTGACAGGGGCTGTAGCCGTTTATTGGAGGTACCCTTTGACGAAGAAGCAGGGGATTTGTCTGACTTATTGGAGATGCTGGATACCGCCGTAATCTGTGAAGGCATTAATGCCGCTTCCGGTGGCCAGATGGGATACATACCCGGTGGTGGCATGTTTCCCTCTGCATTAGGTGACTTTCTCGCCGATGTAACCAATCGCTACTCCGGTATTTCGTTTGCATCTCCCGGTGCTGCAAAAATGGAACAAGAATTAGTACGGTGGATGGCGCAGTTGGTTGGATACCCCGCGAGTGCTGGCGGTGACCTGACTTCGGGAGGCAGTATTGCTAACTTAACGGCCATTGTGACGGCCCGTGAAACCCAGGGTATTCGCGCCAGGGATGTTGAAAACAGTTGTGTGTATATGACTTCAGATACTCACCATTGCATCGATAAAGCACTGCGTACGGCGGGTCTGGCTGAGTGTAAAAAGCAGTTAGTGCCTATGGATAACAACTTCAAAATGGATGTGCCCGCTCTGGAACAACTGATCCAGGAAGATATAGCTTCAGGTTTACGGCCATGGCTGATTACAGCATCAGCCGGCACCACCGATACCGGGGCTGTTGATCCGGTTAGTGAGATAGCGAAAGTAGCTGAAAAACACGGCCTATGGCTGCACGTGGATGCCGCCTATGGTGGGTTCTTTATGATGTGTAGCGAGGGCAGGCAGGTATTGCAGGGTCTGGATAAAGCTCATTCAATTGTGCTGGACCCACATAAAGGCATGTTTCTTCCTTATGGTTCGGGCGCGGTGCTGGTCAGGGATGTAAAGTGGTTGGCGCAGGCGCAGACCTACCAGGCCGATTATATGCAGGACGTCAGGGTGACCGAAGGGCAGTATTCACCGGCTGATTTGTCGTTGGAATTGACCCGGCCATTCAGGGGTCTGCGCTTTTGGCTGCCTTTAAAACTATTTGGTTTGGCACCATTTCGCGCGGCACTGGCAGAAAAGATCTGGTTGGCTCGGTATTTTCATGAACAACTGGAAAAAATACCGGGATGGGAATTGGGTCCTTACCCTGAGTTGTCGGTAGTGACTTTCCGTTATGTTCCTGAACAAGGTGATGCCGATGCCTTTAATGAGCGACTTGTCGAAGCAGTCAGAGCTGATGGCAAAGTATTCATCAGTTCTACACGGATTAATGGGAAATTTGTTTTACGTCTGGCCGTTTTACATTTTCGGACTCACCTTGACAGGGTCGATTACGTGTTAAGTCTTCTCCAACGCCTGTTGCTGCACCGACAACGATGTGATTAGGGTTAGAAGCGACGACATCAATGGCTGCGATACGCCCGCTGATTGCCGCCGGCCCGATTGCACGGGCCTTGAGCCCTTCCATCAAACTGGCATCCAAACCAGCTCTGGCATGGAAAGAGGCCAGTGTTAATACCAACAGGGTTGTGATTAATACAAAGTCAGGGCTACGGGTGTTTTTTTGCATTGTGAATAGTCCGTTGGAGGGCAGTCGGGCTAGGTTCTGTGTTGCAGAGCATTTTGTCAAATGGCTCTAGTCATCGAGTCATGAAAAAACGCTGAACTGAAGCGAGAGCGGGGTCAGACTCAAATGCACTTGCACCTGCTTAATTATCGATTAGTGGTTGCCGCATTTGAATCTGACCCCAGATACTTGGTGTTTGAGAGCGGGGTCAGACTCAAATGCACTTACACCTGCTTAATTATCGATTAATGGTTGCCGCATTTGAATCTGACCCCAGATGTTGGTATTAGGACGTGGATTTAATGTAAGCCAGCATTGTCTCGGCATCACTGACCTCGAACGGGTCGGTCGGGCAATTATCCTGTTTGCCAGCCTCGCTGAAAAGTTGTTTGACCTCACCGTCTTCGACCAGCATGGAGTAGCGCCAGGAGCGCAGGCCGAAACCAAGGTTGTCCTTACGAACCAACATGCCCATTAACCGACTGAAATCGCCGTTACCATCCGGTAACAATTTCACCTTATCCGCACCCTGGTGTATACCCCACTGGAACATGGTGAAAGCGTCGTTGACGCTGAGGCAGTAAATTTCGTCGATACCGGCATCACGCATGTCCTGATAGTGTTTTTCATAACCGGGTAAATGTGTGCTCGAGCAAGTCGGCGTGAACGCGCCGGGCAGGGCGAAGACAACCACTTTCTTGCCTGTGAAAATAGAATCTGAAGTGACATCTTGCCAGCGGAATGGGTTGGGGCCCTCGACACTTTCGTCACGGACTCGGGTTTTGAATGTGATTTGGGGTACCTGGTGTGTCATCTGAAAATCTCCTTTGAATAAAAAATAAGAGGGGTTAATTATTTACCTGAGCTAATTTTGGGAGATTATGAAGGTTTATCAAGCATTAGTTAAGTTGATTGTATTTATAAGCACAATAGTTATCGCCTATGAGCGTGGGTGAAGTTATGTTGCTGTCTCTTCGATGAATGTAGTAACACAAGAGTATGTGGTTTGAATGCAAATGCAAATGACAATCCTGGGCCTGTACAATGCCTCACTTGTAACATTGACCGGATTAACTGGATTCTTATGATTAAAACCATTACTACCTGTTTGCTACTATTGATTTTTACATCAAACTCCTTTGGTGATTATCAAGCTGAAATTTCCGCTTTGACAGCTCGTGTGCAAGAACTTTCCGGCAGTGAAACCGGCTTGAGCGACTCAGAACGCTTCAATGAGATAGTGAACATAAGCTATGACTACACCATGCTCAACTACCCCGAGTTCGCCACCTACCTGGGTGATCCGCGTGGTCAGGATCGTTGGACGGATGCTTCCGAGGTGGTCACCCGGCAACGTGAACAGGATGCAAAAACTTTGTTGGCCGCGTTGGCGAATATCAATCGTGATGTATTGACAGGTACCGAGCAGGTTAATTACGACCTGTTATACGACAACCAACTACGGGATGTCGAAGGCCAACAATTCCCGGGTGAATTAATGCCGCTCAACCAGATGGGAGGGGTACAGCAAGATATTGCCCAATTGATGGCAATTAGCCAACCGAAGACCGCACAAGATTATTCCAATATGATCGCGCGACTGGAAAAAACCCCACAAGTAGTTGAGCAAACTATCGCCTGGATGCGTAAAGGTATGGCTGCTGGAATTACACCACCCGCGGTCACTTTGCGTGATGTTCCGCAACAAATTCGCAACCAACTGGTGGATGAAGCGGACAAAAGCCCGATGCTGGGCGCATTCAAGAAATTTCCTGCGAGTGTGGACTCTCTACAGCAAGCATTGCTGAAGAAGCGGGCTACGGCTGCTTTCAGTGAAAAGATAGCGCCTGCTTTTGAGAAATTACTGACGTTTGTGGAAAACGAATACATTCCTGCAGCACGTAAAACCATTGCCATGCGTGACTTGCCTAATGGTGAAGCCTGGTACGCTTATAACGTAAAGCAACGCACCACGACTGATCTCACGCCAGAACAAATCCATGAAATTGGCCTGTCAGAGGTCAAGCGTATCCGTGCTGAAATGGAAGAGATTATCAAGAGCAGTGGTTTTGAAGGTTCTTTTGCAGAGTTTTTAGAGTTTCTGCGCACTGATCAACAGTTTTATCACAAAAGCAAGGAAGACCTGTTACGCGAATACCGTGATATTGCCAAGCGTGCTGACCCTGAGCTGATGAAGTTATTCGGCAAGCTGCCCAGAACACCTTACGGCGTAATACCAGTGCCCAGCTATGCGGAGAAGTCCCAAACTACCGCCTACTATCAACGTGGCTCGGTGAAGGCCGGACGTCCGGGTAATTTCTTTGCCAATACCTATGCGTTGGATACACGCCCGCGCTGGGAAATGGAAGCACTGACCTTACACGAAGCGGTACCCGGTCACCATTTGCAACTGGCATTGCAGGATGAGCTGGAAGATATGCCGTGGTTCCGTCGGGTAGGTGGTTATACGGCTTTTGTCGAAGGCTGGGGGTTGTATTCAGAGAGTCTTGGTGTGGAGATGGGTTTTTACCAGGATCCCTACTCGAAATTTGGGCAACTGACCTATGAGATGTGGCGTGCCATACGGCTGGTGGTTGACACCGGAATGCACCATCTGGGTTGGAGTCGGCAACAGGCCATTGATTATTTCATGAAAAATGCTGGCAAGCAGGAACACGATGTGATTGTAGAAGTAGACCGTTATATCGTTTGGCCGGGCCAGGCTCTGGCCTACAAAATTGGTGAGCTAAAAATCAAGGAATTGCGTGCATGGGCGAGCGACGAGCTCGGTGAAAATTTTGACATTCGTGAATTTCACGATGAGGTACTCGGTAAAGGCGCACTGCCATTAAGCGTGCTGGATGCAAATATCAAGGCTTGGGTCGAGGGGCAGAAGGCCAAATGATTGATCACTCATTACCGTTGGTCGAGTTGCACCGTCATCTCGACGGTAGTATTCGCCTGGAAACGATATTGGAACTGGCCGATCAGCATGGCATCGCTTTGCCAGCCAATGATGTTGCTGGTCTTGCACCGTATGTCCACATCGACAAATCAGCACCGGGATTGATGGCGTTTATTGATCGTTTCGAACACATGACCGGCGTGTTGGTGGATGCGGACGCCTGTCGTCGCGTGGCTTATGAAAATGTCGAGGACGCGAAGCGAGAGGGTATTGATTACATCGAGTTGCGTTACAGTCCATGGTTCATGGCGGAAACACATGCCATGAATCCTTCCGAGGTGATGGAAGCCTGTGCTGATGGTATTCGTGCTGCCGAACGTGATACCGGTGTGCGCGCCAATATTATCGGCATTTTAAGCCGTACCTATGGTGTCGATACCTGCTTGAAGGAATTGGATGCAATTCTGGCTCATCGTGATCACATCGTGGCGGTGGATCTTGCCGGCGACGAAGTAGGGTTTCCGGCCTACTTGTTTCAGGAACACTTTAAACGGGTTCGGGACGCCGGTCTGCACGTGACCATCCATGCGGGTGAGGCAGATGGACCGCAAAGTGTCTGGTCGGCCATCCATGACCTCGGTGCTGAGCGTATTGGTCATGGGTTTCGTTCAGTTGAAGACGCTGAGCTGGTAGCTTACCTGGCAGAAAATGAAATTGGACTGGAATCCTGCCCAACCTCCAATCTGCATATCAGCGCTGTCGAAAGCTATGCTTCACACCCGATAAAGCAGTTGGCGGACCAGGGTGTGAAGTTTTGTCTGAACACTGACGATCCGGGTATAAGTGCAATTAATATCGTCCATGAATACGATGTCGCCGCAACAGCTGTTGGTCTCAGCCATGAGCAGATTCGTCAGTCCCAGATTGATGCTCTGGATATGGCTTTTCTGAGCCCACAAGAAAAATCCCGGTTACAGCTCAAAGTCACCCAGGGCAGGGCGCTGTAACCAGTTCTTCTTTGACCAATTAGCACTGTGGCCAGCCACGTGCAGCGTAAAAGCGTGCCGGGAGTACTCAGACATGTTTTGTGAACTGTAGTGTGGCATATGGTCATGAAAGATCACCACGCTGCCAGCAGGTACTTCCACTGCAATGGCTTCATCCTGATCTGGCCAAGGTGTTTTATCCAGGGTAGTAAGCACGCCTTCACGTCTGGCCCAATCCACCTGATAAATTTCCCGCAAAGCTGAGCGGTGGCCGCCAGGTTGTACCCAAAGGCAGCCATTATCGCGAGTGGCATCTTCAATGGCCACCCAGATTCCAGTCACAGTGGGTGGGTCTGAAATCAAATAGCTTGCGTCCTGGTGCCAGCGTACCTCGCCGCCGATGTGGGGTTGCTTAAAAATATACATGGTTTGCCATAAATGTGGCTGCGAGGTACCCAGATCTCGCAATACCTGTAGAAACAAGGGCTGACGACAAAAATCTGTGAACACAGGATTCAGGTCATGCATGGCGTGACCGATCTTGTTGATCGCTAAACGCGTGGGTTTCAGAAGGTTTCCGGTGTTATCAAGCGCTTCCTCTTCCAAAAAACAGTGGATTTTTTCAGCAGAATTGAAAAAGTAATCATCACGGCCGCTATCGCGGTCTGTTGTTGCAAAAATGGTTCGTTGTGTGTCGATGTCAAATTCATCAACAATCGTTAGTGCTGCTGATTTCAGGCGCTCGATCACAGGTATTGGGATAGCGCATTCCAGCACCAGGAAGCCTTGTTCCTGATACTGGTTTTTTTGATCTATGCTGAGACCGTGTTGGCTTGGCATGTTGAGATTTTCACCTTTGGTTAATTGCAGTTATTATTTGTTATTAAGTGTGTTTTGCCAGTATAAAGTGTTGAAAGGGATTTAGGCTTATTTAGTGACCTAAATCTGCCGAATTCTACACCCCTAATCACGTAAATGTGGTATAACGTTCGCACTGAAACCAACCAGTATAAAGGGCACATCTAATGAATATTAATAGAATTTATGTAGCTTCTAGAAATATGCTATATCCTATTGTTATTACTTCAATAAGTATGCTTTTGACGACCAATGTCGTTTATGCTCAAGATGATGAGGCGTCTTCAGCCGGAATATTGGAGGAAATAATTGTAACGGCGACCCGACGCGAAGAAAGCGCGCAGGACGTGGCCTTGTCTATCACCACTTTTAGTGGAGAGAGACTTGACCTGATCAATTCCGGTACGGGTGCAGACATCCGGTTTTTGCGTGGAAAGGTTCCAAGCCTGAATATTGAATCATCTTTTGGTCGGGCATTTCCTCGTTTCTACATCCGTGGTTGGGGCAATACTGATTTTGATATCAACGCTTCCCAACCGGTCTCACTGGTGTATGACGAAGTCGTACAAGAAAATCCAATGCTAAAAGGTTTTCCGATATTCGATGTGGATAGAATCGAAGTTCTTCGTGGCCCACAAGGTACCTTGTTTGGTCGTAATACACCGGCCGGTATTGTCAAAGTGGACTCAGTCAAACCCAGTCAGGAAACCAGCGGCTATGCAACGGCTTCTTATGGCACTGATGCCAATGCAACCCTGGAAGCAGCTTTTGGCGGCGCCCTGAGTGACAGCTGGTCAGCCCGATTCTCGGCAATTTATATGTCCCGTGATGGCTGGATTGACAATAATCTTACCGGTGAGAAAGATGCATTGGGCGGTTTTGATGAATATGCAGCACGTGTACAGCTGGCCTACGATGCTGGTGGTGATTTTACTGCCTTGCTGAGTGTTCACACACGTGACCTGGAAGGCACCGCTCGGGTATTCCGCGCTAATATCATCGAGCCAGGAACAAATGATTTCTCTTCTAATTTTGATCAGGACTCAATCTCTCAAGATGGCGCCAATATCCAGGATGTTGAAACCTCTGGCGCAATGGCCCGGTTGGAATGGGATTTTGGCTCAACCACACTGACATCTGTCACCGGTTATGAAACTGTTGAAGCATTCAGCCGCGGTGATATTGATGGTGGTTTTGGTGGCATCTTCGTGATCGGCTCGGGTGGCCCTGGGCTGTTACCATTTGATGCAGAATCTGCCGATGGTGTGCCTGACCACGACCAGTTCAGTCAGGAATTTCGACTGTCATCCAATGACTGGGGTAAGGTGGACTGGCAGGCGGGTTTCTTCTATTTTGATGAAGATATCACCATTGATACTTTCAACTACGCTTCCTTGTTTGGTGGAGGCATCAACGGCGAGGTGTTGCAAGAGCAGCAAACCGAAGCGTTCGCATTCTTCGGCGCGATTGATGTTGACCTCGACGACAAGACTACCTTGAACGCAGGTGTGCGTTACTCGGATGACAGCAAAGATTTCAGTGCGGAACGTTTTCTTTCGCCGTTATCATTTTTGGGTGTTGGCCCGATCGGCCCGATTACTACTACAACTGATGACTCTTCAATCAGTTGGGATGTCAGCCTGACTCGTGTGATTAATGATGATGTCAATGTTTATAGCCGTGTTGCCAAAGGCTTCCGGGCGCCCAGTATCCAGGGCCGTCTGTTGTTCGGTGATACCGTTTCTGTAGCGGATTCAGAAACCTCTATTTCTTGGGAAGCGGGTGTAAAGGCCACCTTTGCTGAGGGCCGGGCCCGAGCCAACTTCAATGTTTTCTACTACACAGTAGACAACGCACAGCTAACCGCTGTAGGTGGCGCCGCCAATTTTAACCAAGTGATAAATGCTGAACAGGTAGAAGGCAAGGGCTTTGAGTTTGATTTGGAAGCATTGTTATCCGATAACTTCCTGCTCACCGCTGCAATCAGTTATAACAATACAGCGGTCAACGATTCCACACTGGCTGTTGCGCCATGCGGTGCGCCGTTGTCACCTTGTACTGTGTTGGATCCGCCGGGAACGGTTGCAGGTTCAGTATTGATCGATGGTAACCCTTTGCCACAGGCACCAGAATGGATTGCGAATTTTAGTGGTCGCTGGAATCATCAGACCGACAATGGTGAGTTCTACATTTTCGGCGATGTTTCTTACCGCGATGATGTCAATTTCTTCCTTTACGAAGCCGTTGAATTTCAAGGTAGCTCACTAACCGAACTGGGTTTGCGTATCGGTTATCTGTGGGATCAGCACGAAGTGGCGTTGTTTGGCCGCAATATCACCGATGAAGAAGTTATTGTTGGTGCAATTGATTTTAATAACCTGACCGGTTTCATCAATGAACCAGCAAGGTGGGGTGTGCAGTACCGTTACACCTTCCGTTAAGTTTGAAATATCCTCAGTGAAAATGGCCGGGAAACCGGCCATTTTTTTGTACGGAAATAATATTGTTCAGTGTCAATATGAACTTGCTCGAAGCGTGTCTCGGCAGACCTCTACGCTGCCCTAAGTACGTTAACCGGTGCATGAGTGACGACCTTCCAGGTTGCAAGTAGACCACTGGCTCCGACAAATGCCATTCCCAATAAAGGCCCCGTTAACCACAGTCTCGGACTGAAGTGGTATTCGAGTTCAAAGACATTAATCGCCAACTGCCAGGCTGCCAGACTGGCACCGGTAGAGGCGAGGACTCCGGTCAACAAACCGATCGTAATAAACTCAATCGCAACACCTGATAAGACCCGTTTCCTGGATGCTCCCAGTGTGCGCAGGATGGCGCTTTCAAACTGACGTTCGTCAAGACTTGATTGCACGGCAGCCCACAATACGGCCAGGCCTGCAAACAGTGTAAACAAAAATACGGCCTGTATAGCAAGAGCGGCTTTGTCCATGACATCGCGTACCTGTGCCAGAGATGCATCAAGGTCAATGACGGTCACACTGGGGAACTGGCGCATCAGATCTATCATCTTTTTGTCTTCTTCAGCATTCGCATACAATGCAGTGATGTAACTGGCCGGGTAATCTTCGAGTGTAGCAGTGGAGAAGACCATGAAAAAATTTGGTCGAAAGGTGTCCCATTCCACACTTCTAAAGCTGGTGACAGTGGCATTGACAGGTTCACCGGCAATATCAAAACTGAGTTCATCACCCATTTTCACACCCAGTTCGTGTGCAAAATCTGTCTCTATCGATACTTCATGGGTTTTGCTGCCAGGTGGCCACCACTCGCCTTGTGTCAATTGGTTGCCGGTCTGCATTTTGTCAGCGAAGCTAAGGTTGGATTCCCGCTTGGCCCAGCGCTCGCCTCGAGGGTCTTCAAAGCTCATCTGATTGACATCCTGCCCATTAATTGCTGTCAGACGCGCACGTACGAGTGGCACAAAGCTCGGAATCTCCATGTTTTGTGCAGCCAGGTATTGTTGCATCTGCGAAACTTCATGCGGCTGAATGTTGATTAAAAATTGGTTGGGAGCATCTATTGGTAAACTGTCCCGCCAGCTATCCATCAGGTCATTTCTAACCAGGGTTAACAACATCAAAACCATCAAGCCCAAGCCAAATGCTACGACCTGGACAACACTTTCACGGCCCCGACGACTCAGGTTCGCAAGCCCGTAACGCCAGGCCACACCGGCCACACCACGGAAACGAGCGGTGAACTTGACCAATAACCAACCAGCCAGCCCGAGCACAGCAAACGTACCTGCGGCTCCCACAACAATACCGAGCACCAGTTCAATATCGCGCACTATCCACTGTAAAAGCACCAATACAGCGGCTATACCTGCAAGATAACTGATCCCATAACGTATCGGTGGTGGTTCAACATCATGACGCAAGACACGTAAAACCGGTGTTTTTCCCATCTGAATCAGGTCTGGTAGTGCGAAACCACATAAGATGGACAGCGCAGTAACCAGTCCCAGGTAAATTGGGGCGCTACCGGCTGCGGGTAGTTCCTGAGCGATCAAATCCCGGGCAATCCATGCCAGAGCCTCCTGTGACACATAACCCAAAATAATACCCGTAGAGGCCCCCAATACAGTCAGCATAAGCAACTGGAGAAGATTCAGTCTGAGGATAAATGCTTGCGCTGAACCAAGACACTTCAATAACGCAATACGGTCACGATGACGGATGGCATAACGTCTCGCGGCCATTGCAACAGCAACAGCAGCCAGCAACACACTGACCAGCGATGCCAGGTTGAGAAAGCGACCGGAGCGCTCCATCGCCGAGCGGATCTGTGGGTTGGTATTGTTAATGTCACTTAACTGCTCACCGGCAGACAACAGTTCTTCCAGTAGTGGTTTGAATGAGACAATTTTGTCGCGCGGTCCGGCGAATAAGGTGCGATAACTCACCCGACTGCCCGGCTGGATCAACGCAGTATGCTCAAGGTCGGCCATATTGATTAACAGCGTTGGTGCCAGGTCAACAAATTGCCAGCCTTGATCGGGCCGGAAATCCAGTACTTTTGTGACCGTAAAGCGGGCCTTGCCGACGCTAATCACAGAGCCGGTATCGGCACCGAGCCTGGCGAGCAGGCGAGTGCTTGCCCACGCCTCACCTATGGCCGGAATTTCAGAAGTTTCAGACGCTGCTGTCAGCAGTTTTGGGGCAACCTTAAGCTGACCTCTCAATGGATAGTTTGCGGTGACTGCACGGATCGCAGAAAGGGTGCTGTGATTTTCTTCGAACACAACACTGGGCATTGTAATCATGGATGCCGTTTTCAGGCTGGCCTGTTGGGCCATTTCGATATAGCGTTCAGGTAACGGTTGGCTGGAACCCAAGCGCAAATCAGCTGCTAGTGATTCTGCGGCGCGTAGTTCTACCGCATGACTGACGCGGTCAGTCAAAAATGCGACAGCAGTTAATGAAGTAACTGCGATCACCAGGGCAATACTCAATACAGTTAATTCCCCAGACTTCCAGTCCCGAAGAAGTAAGCGCCATGCCAGCACCAGTGTTTTCAAGTCAGCTGCTCTTCGTGAGATTGTTGAGATACAAGGATATGACCCAGGTTCATTTCAATGATACGGTCACAGCGCTCAGCAAGACCACGGTCGTGGCTGACCAGCACCAGCGTGGTGCCATATTCCCGGTTCATACGAAACAGGAGATCGATCACTGCTTCACCGGTTTGTTGATCAAGATTACCGGTTGGTTCATCGGCAAATAAAACTGTTGGTTGGATGACATAGGCGCGCGCAATGGCAACCCTTTGTTTCTCACCACCGGACAATTGGCGTGGATAGTGACCCACGCGCTCACCCAGACCAACATTTTGCAGAGCCAGTATTGCGGTCTGTTTTGGATGTTCGTGGTGAGCCAGTTCCAGCGGTAACATGACATTTTCCAATGCCGTCAACGATGGGATCAGGTGAAATGACTGGAACACAAAACCGACTTCGTTGGCACGCAACGCTGCACGGCCGTCTTCATCCAATGCTGTCAGTTCGCTATTGCCTAGCCAGACCTTGCCCGATGTGGGCAGATCAAGTCCGGCCAGCAGACCCAGCAAGGTCGATTTGCCAGCACCGGAAGCCCCGATGATGGCAATGCGTTCGCCATGACTGACTTGCAGGCTGACCTGGTCTAGTATGGTCAACATGCCCTCTGGGCTGGTAACTATTTTGCTGAGTTTTTCAGCTTTAAGGGCAAATTCTTCTATTTTGGGTTTTAGGGTATTCATGAAATTTATTTTATCGCTTCTTTTATCTTTTGTTGGTTTAATTCCAAATGCGTCACTTGCTTCAGAACCTGTTTTGCTGATCCTGGGTGACAGTTTAAGTGCCGGATATGGTATGAACAGCGAAGAATCCTGGGTCAGCCTACTTGAAACTCGCCTGAAACAACGTGGCTACTCCTATCGTATCCTCAATTCCAGTATCAGTGGTGATACCACACAAGGTGGTCTGGCACGTCTTCCTCGTTTGTTGGATCGCTACCAACCAGAAATTGTCATTATCGAATTGGGCGGTAATGACGGTTTACGTGGTATTAACCCGAAAGTTACGCGTGAAAACATGACACGTATGATTCAACTCAGCCAGCATAGTGGTGCGCGGATACTGCTTGCCGGTATCAAGTTGCCACCAAATTACGGTGCAACTTATCTGCAACAATTTGAATCCATGTACACAGATCTTGCCAATGATCATGGTACATTGCTTGTGCCATTCTTCATGGATGGTGTGGTTTTTAAGCTTGGTCTGTTGCAAGCCGACGGGATTCACCCTAATGAAAAGGGTCAACCGGTACTGTTGGAAAATGTATGGCAGGTGTTGGAACCGGCGCTGCGATAATGTACCAGACAATTTTACGGTGGTTATTGATGTTATCAAGGACCACTTAGGGTAATAACTGCCATCAGGTGTTTCTTACCGCCTGTCGATTGAGCAGGGATTTAGAGTATGATTTGACCAGATGATTGTTTCTGAAGCTGTGGTAAAGACAACTGCTTCAATTTTAGGGTTTAAATTTGTCGCCACGCCGCGGCCAGGAAAAACTAGATGCTAAACAGCCTGCGTTATGGCCTGCAGGGCGCAATTGTACTGCTGGTCGTGTCGATCAGTACCATCGTTATTACAACGGTTATCTTCATATTGTCAATATTCAAGTTGATCGCACCAAAAGGCCGCGCGCGACACGCCATGACTCATTGGTTGTCGTCGCTTGGCGAATTGTGGGTTTCAATTAACAAGGCTACGGTATGGTTTTATCGTAGTCTGGAATGGGATGTTCAGCTACCTGATGACCTCAACCGTCATAGCCGTTACCTGGTTTTTTGTAATCACCAGTCATGGGTAGACATCCTTGTTTTGCAGCACTGCCTGAACCGGCGTGCACCTTTTATGCGGTTTTTATTAAAACAGCAATTGATTTGGGTCCCTTTTTTGGGTGTTGCGTGGTGGGCGCTGGATATGGCGTTTTTACGCCGTTACAGTCGGCAACAACTACTGAGGAATCCAGCTTTAAGAGGTAAAGACCTTGAAAATGCCGCCCTTGCATGTGAAAAACTCAAACACATCCCGGTTTCGATGATGACATTTCCTGAGGGTACGCGTTTTACGACCGCCAAACATGAGCAACAGAAGTCACCATTCAAACACTTGCTGAGGCCGCGTTACGGAGGTATTGGGCAGGTTTTGTATTCTTTTGATGATGCGCTGGATAAGCTGATTGATGTCACTATCATCTACCCGAATGGCCCGCCAACCACCTGGCAATTTGTGTCTGGTCAGCTTAGAAAAATTACGGTTCGGGTTCAGTTACGATCAATTGATGCTAGCGTTCGTGGTCGTAACTTCCAGAGCGACAGTGTGGCCAAAGGCCACCTTAAAAACTGGTTGAACGATATTTGGGAAGAGAAAGATCGTATGATAAGCAGTACCCTGGATACCGGCTCGGATGTCAATTCACAGTGAAAGTATCGATACCAGCAATTTAATGGGATTTCAGTTTTTATGAATGATAAACAAGACCATCGAGATGCCACACCACCCAAAGCATTGATTGTGCCAAGCCGGTCGTTGTCAACGGGTGTTGGTTTTGCCTGGTTGGGGGCCGGGTGGAAAGACTTCAAGAGCGCGAAGGTTATCAGTTTGGTCTATGGTTTTTTTATTTTTCTGGTCTGTTTATTTGTCGCCTGGCTAGCTTGGAAACTGGGTGGGTTCATCTTGTTAATCAGTGTACTTTCCGGTTTTGTTTTTATTGCTCCGGTGTTGGCTTTTGGTCTCTATTCAGTCAGTCGGCAACTCTGTGAAGGTAAAACACCTGATTTTGGCCATACCCTGCAAGCGATCAAGCGACCGCTTGGCAATGCCATGGTATACACACTGGTATTACTGGTTATATTTCTGCTGTGGGCGAGAGCGGGCATGATGGTACAGGTGTTTTTCCCATTGGGTGGTCGCCCGGAATGGGGACATATTCTGACTTTTCTTCTGATCGGTTCTGTTGTGGGTTCGGTATTTGCCAGTGTTAGCTTCGCTGCCAGTGTGTTTTCCTTACCGATGTTGGCCAATCGCGATATTGATGTCATCACGGCAGTTATATCCAGCATCAACGCGGT
This sequence comes from Gammaproteobacteria bacterium, assembly GCA_021772935.1. Lineage (GTDB taxonomy): Bacteria > Pseudomonadota > Gammaproteobacteria > Xanthomonadales > SZUA-36 > SZUA-36. The sequence continues at coordinate 36,749 of JAJFLA010000037.1, read as the reverse complement.
ATTACGTAACAAGCCTGCGATGTTTGTCTGGGCAGCGTTAATTTGCATGCTGACGCTGATTGGGTTTCTCACTGCCGGTGTCGGCCTCATAGTCATCATTCCATGGTTGGCCTATGCAACCTGGCATGGTTATAGGGACGCATTGGATGTATCCGAGTGGTCGAAACTGTCACAAGAGAATGCGGAGTAAGCCGGAACCCAGATACTCCGGTCTTTTATGACAAAACAGGCGACCCGTAGGGCCGCCTGTCCGTAACCCCGTGCGCAAATAAACCTGCGCCACAGAAGAAGGGGGGACTGTGTTGAGGTTACTTACTAATCATAAAACGAAAATCTTTTTTTTCAAGGTTTATTTAAGCTTCGTTACTGAGCGTAATATAACTGAATTCAGGTTTAGTCTTTTTCCAGACCAAGCCTTTTGTGCATGATGGGACTGGTGGTGGTGTATTGCAGAAATACTCTTTTATCGGGGTCAAGATATTTTTGCACCGCAAAGGCTGCCAACGCGGCTTCGTGAAAACCACTTAGAATTAGTTTTTTCTTGCCAGGATAGGTATTGATATCACCCACCGCAAAAATACCGGCTTCACTGGTCTGGAAATTTTCGGTATCGACTTGGATCTGACGTTTTATGATATCCAATCCCCATTCAGCTACGGGTCCGAGGTTGGGTGATAAACCCCAGAAAACATAGACTTCATCCGCATCGATTTCATGCGTGTTGCCGTCGGCGTCTGCCACACACAGACCCCGGAATTTGCCATCATCTGAGCGTATTTCACGCACCATGCCATGAAACTCCTTTAGTTCGCCTTTTTCAGCAAGTACTTTCATCTTTTTGACTGAAGCTGGCTGGGCACGGTAATCGACACGGCGATGGATCAGCGTAAGATTTTTGACCTTGTCGTGTAATTCAATCGTCCAGTCCAGGGCTGAGTCACCACCACCCAGGATAATGATGTCTTTTCCAGTAAGCTTTTCAGCTTGCGTGATCTTGTATTTGATAGTCTTGTCGTTGAAATCTTCTGCGCCAGGTATACGCAATTTACGCGGTTGGAATGCACCAAGACCGGCGGCAATAATCACGGTGGCTGTATCGAATTCGGTGCCGCTGGACGTGGTTAGTGCAAAACGACCATCATCCTTGCGTTCCAGTTTGGTAACGGCCTGGTCGAGATGGAACTGTGGTTTAAATGGTTCGATTTGCTCCATTAACTTGTCTACCAGTTCCTGTGCACCAATCACCGGGTAGGCCGGGATATCATATATTGGTTTTTCCGGATACAGCTCACTACACTGACCGCCAATGTGAGGAAGTGAGTCCACTATATGTGCATGAATATCCAGCAAACCAAGCTCAAATACCTGGAACAAACCGGACGGGCCGGCACCAATAATAACTACGTCTGTATGAATGGGCATGTTAGTTCCAACTTATTTGAATAGGGTCGTGTTGATTGATGGGCAAAGTGTATAGAATCAAGGCAGGAAACGCGCTGTTTTCCTCACAGAAATTCATTTTGATGAATAGGCGTAGGTAACAAGATATGAGAAAGGTCCAATTACACAATTCCTGGCTCAGCCGATTGCAAGACCAATTTGAACTCGAATACATGCAAAAGTTGCGTGATTTCCTGGTAACGAGAAAAAATCATCAAACGGTTATCTATCCACCAGGTGCGCAAATTTTTAATGCCTTGAATACCACGCCGTTTGACCAGGTACGTGTTGTGATTCTTGGACAAGACCCTTACCACGGACCAGGCCAGGCGCATGGATTGTGTTTTTCGGTGCAGCCCGGGGTGAGAATTCCACCCTCACTAGCCAATATCTATCGTGAATTAAAGACCGACTTAGGTATACCACCGCCTCAGCATGGATGTTTACAGACCTGGGCGGAGCAGGGTGTGTTGTTGCTCAATGCTGTATTAACCGTTGAAAGAGGGCAGGCCGGTTCGCATCAGGGTAAAGGTTGGGAGATTTTCACTGATGCCATTGTGCGCTTGTTAAATGATGAAACAGAGGGGGTCGTTTTTATGCTTTGGGGCAGTTATGCCATGAAAAAAGGAGCAGTAATTGATAACAGAAAACATCTGGTATTAAGGGCCCCCCACCCATCGCCGTTATCAGCGCACCGGGGGTTCCTGGGATGTCGTCATTTCTCCACTGCCAATGACTATTTGCAACGGCGGCACCAGATGTCAATTGATTGGTCTGTGCCTGAAAACAGCTAGTAAGAGGTGGGGTCTTTGAGCAACGAATGAATCAACGACAGGATTCATCCATTGCTCAAATACCGGTACGCTACTTAGAAGTGACCTTAAAATTCAGAATGAAGTGCCGTAATTGCGTCGTTATCCAGACGTTGCACCGCGGCAGTCAAGGTACCTTTATAACACTTTGTATTGCCGACAGAGCGACTCAGTGAGCCGGTAGCTTGAATATTGGATGAGCCGCAGAGTTTGCGCGAAGCACCTTTCATTTTTTCATATAAACGTGCCTGACCCTGTGCGTATGCCAACTCTGTCTTGTAATAAGCAATGCTGACATTGCTGGTAGATGCGGATGCGAGTAATGGCAGTGACATCACGGATACGACAGTAATTGCCAGAAAAGTTTTGCGAAAAGTTTGGGCATTGAGAGGAGTTTTCATCATATTTACCTTATATTGAAAATTTACAATAGCTTGTTGTGAGTGATTGTTGACTCACCTAGTTAGTGATAGCTGATTTGATGAAAAAGTTACATGGCAAGCGTTGAAATGAGTAATAGATACGACAACATGAATAACTGTCATGTGGTCGCATAGGTCATTGGTAATGTCTTGTATGTCATTAGTAATGCACAAGAATTTACTTCGACGCAAAGAGTGCTTTTGGTGTCGGGTTTGGTGATTGTGCGGCAGGAAAAATTATCCGTCCACCTGTTTGAGTGTTCTATCAATAGGCATCCAGTTCACATGTTTGTCGAAAAACACATTGGCTTGTGGTTGAAGGTCTATGGCGTCATTGATACATGCGAGTGCGATATGCAGCTCGCCGGCCCAGCGCTCTGAGCGAAAGAACATACTGCTGCCACATTGTTGACAAAAACCACGATGTGCATCGGTCGATGACTCATACCAGCTTAACTGATGTTCACCCTGTACAAATGTGACCTGGTCCCGCTCATAACCCACCCAGGTTACATAACCGGCACCGTGTGCTTTTCTGCACATGCTGCAGTGGCAATGTGCACACCATTTGCTGGGTAGGCTTGCCGAGAATTTGACCGCGCCACAAAGGCAACTACCATTTATTTGTTTTTCAGCAATCATTTTATTTGCTCAGGATTGAAAAATGATCCAAGCCAGTCTAGCCCAGATCGCAAGCAGAATAAAATTACTGAAGATGAAAACCCAGAAGCGATGCATTACGCGGTTATAAGTAATATGAATAAAGCTGTGTAAATATCGTGAAGTGACGTAGGTCCAGGCAAGCATCACCAATACAGTGTCTTGCAGCATCAGTATCAAGCTGAGCAGGATCGCCGTATAAAAAAGAACGGGGGATTCAAACAGGTTGGAGTAATTGTCCGCTGCACTTTCTGAATCAGTTAATACCCCATGTGCATTGGAGCGGGTTTTTGTCCGTTGTGGGTGAATTCTTTTTGTTTTCATTTCAGCAATACGTTTCTGGTACATGGTAAGCATGACAATAAAGGTCAGCGTAACTTGTGCCAGAAGTGGTATCAACAGAGGTTTGAAATACATTTCTGTCTCCAGTGCTATGGTTGAATGGGCATTATCTTAGCAGAGGCTTTGAAGCTTGTGGATGATCAAAACAAGGTGGGGTATGTGAAACATGAAAGGCGTAGGGACGAAAACTTTTTGCAAAAGCTTCGGGCTGGAAAATCATTCACTAATAAGTTTTCGTCCCCACTCGCATCCAAAAGGTCTCGTTGCTCCGACAGGCGGTCAACCTGAAAATCTGGAGCTGGGTCCGTTTGGATAAAAAGCATTGTTTACCAGTCGTATCTTCTTCCGCGCCGGTAAGACCTGTATCTGGCCGGTGGGTCATAAATGGCAGCGTCAATTATGGACCACAGATGGATAATCCAACCCAGCAAGATGACCCACAACAGAATGGACATCACAAACATAAACCCAGCCAATAACCAGCGGCCCTGCAATAATTGCCCCAGGCCTGGGATGAAGAAACTGCATAAGGCTGCAATCACATTACCTGCCGAACCCCGTCCCATAAGTTTCTCCTGTATTGCTTGGGTGTTTGACCCTTATGTTATGCAGTATTCGTGCCATTCCTGCCTTGCTTGATCAATCAGCGCCGTGATGACCATATACAAAGCATGAAGCATTCTCTTAGGGGCAAGATGGTCCGTTAAATTGGAAATAATCTATACCTTGCTGGCGGAGTGTCCAAAAAGATGGCGAATTCCACCAACTTTTCAAAGACTATTCAGCACACCAAATTGAATGCGGTTTGAAGCTGTCAGTCGTATAATGTCGGCAGCATATAAAACCCTCTTGAAAGGAACGAAAACCATGAGCTATGAACATATTCAAATACCTGCCAGTGGCGATAAAATTACAGTTGAAAATAACAAATTAGTCGTATCTGATAACCCGATCCTCGGCTTTGTAGAAGGCGATGGAATTGGTGGCGATATTACCCGTGCATCTATGCGGGTTTGGAATGCTGCGGTTGAGAAAGCCTACGGTGGACAGCGTAAGGTTCATTGGGCGGAGTTGTTTCTCGGAGAAAAAGCTGCGGGTATTTATGATGGCAACTATTTCCCGGCAGAAACGCTGGATGCCGTTAAAGACCTCGTTGTTTCGGTCAAAGGTCCGTTGACAACACCTATCGGTGGTGGGTTTCGCTCACTGAATGTATCTCTGCGCCAGGATCTGGATTTGTATGCCTGTGTTCGACCGGTGGATTATTTCGATGGCGTACCTTCGCCAATGAAACGTCCTGAAGATGTTCATGCCATCATATTCAGGGAAAATACTGAAGATGTGTACGCAGGTATCGAATATGAGTCGGGTACGCCAGAGAATGAAAAGCTGGCAAAGTTTCTACGAGAGGAAATGGGTGCTGAGTTTTTTGAAGGAGCGGGCCTTGGTATCAAGCCAATTTCTGCATATGGTTCAAAACGACTGGTACGCAAGGCTATCCAATATGCCATTGATCACGGTCTTGACAGTGTTACCCTGGTTCACAAGGGTAATATTCAGAAATTCACGGAAGGCGCGTTCCGTAAATGGGGTTATGAGTTGGCAGCTGAGGAATTTGGCGACGAGACCATAACAGAAGCAGAATTATGGGATAAATACGACGGTAAACAACCGCAAGGAAAAATTGTCATCAAGGACCGGATTGCTGACATCATGTTTCAATTGATGCAATTGCGTCCTGCGGAATTCAGTGTGATTGCTACTACTAACCTCAATGGTGATTATTTATCGGACGCCATGGCTGCGGAAGTGGGTGGTATGGGGATCGCGCCGGGTGCGAACATGGCGGATCACATTGCCGTATTTGAAGCCACCCACGGGACGGCGCCCAAGTATGCCAATCTCGATAAGGTTAATCCGAGTTCATTGATGTTCTCTGGCTCAATGATGTTTGATTACATTGGTTGGAATGAAGTATCAGCCCTGATTAATGTTGCGTTTGCAAAGACCATTCAGCAAAAAATTGTGACCTATGATTTCGCCCGCCAGATGGAAGGTGCGACGGAGGTCTCTACTTCTGCCTTTGCAGATGCGTTAATTGGCAATATGTAGCCGACGAACTTATTCGGTGGGATAGGGCATGGTTGCCATTTTTGAAGGTACCGCAGCGTGTTTGGCGATAACTTGCCCTGAAGAAAAATGTCGTGCTGTCACGGATTTATATTCGGCAGTTGATCTGGGCAATTTTGACTTTGACCCTCATACGCCGGTCACTTCGATCGGCGTTGCGGGTCACCCCGAAAGGCCGGTACTCGTCGAGCCATCAAAAGTTCGGCGTCGACGGCTTGGAAGTGAAGAAGGTCGCGCTGCACTGGTGCATGCGATCACGCATATTGAGTTCAACGCAATAAACCTGGCTTTGGATGCGGCGTATCGCTTTCGGGACATGCCGCGTCAGTTTTACCTTGATTGGATATCCGTGGCAGCTGACGAGGCCCGACACTTTCAGTTGTTATCCACACGGTTGCAATCAATGGGTTTCAGCTATGGTGAGTTTCCAGCCCATAATGGCTTGTGGGAAATGGCCCAGAAGACGGCGGATGACTGTATGAAACGTATGGCGCTGGTACCACGTGTGTTGGAGGCAAGGGGGCTGGATGTTACGCCCGGTATGATTGAACGATTAATGACTGCCGGTGATGATGAAACTGCCAGGATTCTTGAGGTCATCCTCGAAGAAGAGGTGCGACATGTAGAAATTGGCAGTCACTGGTTTCGTATCTGTTGTGACCAACGTGGACTTGCACCTGAATCCACTTTTCTGGGTTTGCTGCAAGAAAATTTCAGCGGATCACTGAGGGGGCCTTTCAATATTCCGGCACGTATGAAAGCGGGTTTTACCCAGCGGGAGATGGATGCAATCTCCGCTCTTAAATAAGCAGATCCCGGTTGGGTTCTTATCACTAATATCAAACAATTCGTGACAATGTGCAGCTTCCGGGTTGTACTCGCAGAACGCTTCCTTGCGTGTACCAGTCTCCCAGTACTATGCGTTGGGCCGCCTGCGTGTTCACAAACAGTTCGTGGACGTCGGGGCGGTGAGTGTGACCATGAATCATTTTAGAGACACCATGACGCTCAAACGCAGCAACCACTGCAGCATGGTTTACATCCATGATACTCATGCCTACATCATTTTTGTGCCCGGCACTGGCATCTCGGGCTTGTAATGCAATTTGCAGTCGTTGCTGAGGATGCTTGGCAAGAAAATCATCTTGCCAGTGTGGATTCCGGACCAGTGTCCGGAATTGTTGATATGGGATATCATCGGTACACAGGCTGTCGCCGTGCATCAGCAACACCTGCTCGCCATAAAGTTCGACCACGTACTCCTGCGGTAAGAGTTCGATACCAGCCGATTTTGCATACTCTTCGCGCAGCAGAAAATCACGGTTGCCGTGCATGAAATAACACGGCACATCATTATTAGTCAGTGAAAACAGCTCAGCGGCAATTTCAGTCGAGCATTTTGAAGGCACGTCATCGCCCAGCCAGAATTCAAACAAATCGCCGAGGATATATAGTGCATCTGCATCTGCAGCCTCATTTTGCAGAAACTTTTGCAATAATGCGGTTGTTTCGGGTCTTTTGTCATCCAAATGTAGATCTGAAATGAATAAGGTAGTCATGCGCCTGCTTGAATCAAATCAGTGGATTTCAACTGACTCAATGACTACTGCTTTAATGGGTACACCATTCGGGCCCCCCGTCTCGACAAAACGAATATCGTCTACCACATCCATACCTTCTACGACACGGCCAAAAACAGCATAACCCCATGTTCGGGAATTCTCTTTACTGACATGATCGAGTGCGCCGTTGACTTCCACATTAATGAAAAACTGCGAGGTTGCAGAATTAATATTGTTGGTACGTGCCATGGCAACGGTGCCACGCAGGTTTTTCAGACCGTTGTCTGCTTCGTTGATGATTGGGTCATGGGTTGGTTTCTGCTGCATGTCTGCCGTCATGCCGCCGCCCTGAATCATGAAATGGCTGATGACGCGATGAAAAACTGTATTTTGATAAAAACCATCCTTGGCATATTGCAGGAAATTCTCGACTGACTTGGGTGCCTGTTGAGGATATAACTCAAGCCGGATGGCACCATGGTTGGTGTGAATCGTAACCTGCGGGTTGACAGCTTCCTGCTGAGCATAGGTGACAGACGAGCTAAATATCAATACAGCGATAAAGGAAATCAGTTGTTTCATAACGTTGTGTTCCATTTTTTTGGGGCCTGGTCGCTATGATACTGGGCTACAGCGCAGGTATAAAGGCTCTTTCAATGCGTGGGTAAGTTTGTGTATGATCTGGTTCCTTTTTCAAGCCCCGCTTCATCACCCAAATCAAGGTCGATTTATGGTAAAATTAGCGGCTTGTATCGAGTATAAAACTAAGTTCAAAGCACTCTATTGTCAATATGTATATTGTCAATATAATTCAAGTATATATAACATATTCCGGAGTATTTACATTTAATGGCTGAGCTCGCTAAAGAAGTACTGCAGGTTAATCTGGAAGATGAAATGCGCCAGTCCTATATGGACTACGCCATGAGTGTCATTGTTGGTCGTGCTTTACCGGATGTCCGGGATGGCCTTAAACCGGTTCACCGTCGTGTGCTTTTCGCCATGAGCGTGCTGGGCAATGACTGGAATAAGGCCTATAAGAAATCCGCCCGTGTAGTCGGTGACGTTATTGGTAAATACCACCCGCATGGCGATTCTGCTGTGTATGACACCATCGTTCGCATGGCGCAACCATTTGCGATGCGCTATATGTTGGTCGATGGTCAGGGTAACTTTGGTTCTGTAGATGGTGACGCTGCAGCGGCGATGCGATATACCGAAGTGCGTATGTCGAAACTGGCTCACGAACTCTTGGCTGACCTCGACAAAGAAACAGTCAACTTTGGCCCAAATTACGATGAATCTGAATATGAACCACTGGTGCTACCCACCCGCGTTCCGGGGTTACTGATCAATGGTTCTGCAGGCATTGCAGTGGGTATGGCCACCAATATCCCACCCCATAATATTAATGAAGTCATTAACGCCACAATTGCCCTGATTGAAAACCCGGAACTGGACATCAATGGCATCATGGAACACCTGCCGGGGCCAGATTTTCCGACAGCGGGTATGATTAATGGTGCCCAGGGTATACATGATGCTTACCATACCGGTCGCGGTCGTATTTACATGCGTGCCAAGTCCCATGTAGAGACGAATGAACGAAATGGCAAGAATTCGTTGATTGTTACTGAGTTGCCGTACCAGGTTAATAAGGCCCGCTTACTGGAAAAAATTGCCGAGTTGGTTAAAGATAAAAAGTTGGATGGCATCACAGAGCTGCGCGATGAATCCGACAAGGATGGTATGCGTGTCGTCATCGAGTTACGCCGAGGAGAGGTGCCTGAAGTCATTCTGAACAACCTCTACAAGCAGACGGTCATGCAAAACGTGTTTGGCATTAATATGGTCGCACTGGTCGATGGTCAGCCACGTTTGCTCAACGTCAAAGAGATTCTGCAGGCCTTTATTAGTCATCGTCGGGAAGTCGTTACCCGTCGTACCTTGTTTGATTTGCGCAAAGCACGTAGTCGTGCGCATGTACTTGAAGGTCTCACCGTTGCGCTGGCCAACCTTGATGAATTGATCGAAATGATCAAGAGATCACCCTCTCCGGCAGATGCGAAGGAACGTCTGTTAGCCAAACACTGGGATCCAGGTCTGGTACGCACCATGCTGGGACAGGGTGGAGCCGAAACTTCAAGACCAGAGAACCTGGAGCCTGAGTTCGGTTTGCAGGATGAGGGCTACCAATTATCACCGGTGCAGGCCCAGGAAATCCTCAATATGCGTCTGCACAGGCTGACTGGGCTTGAGCAGGAGAAACTGACGACAGAATATGAAGAAATCCTTGGAAAAGTGAGGGCTTTACTGGAGATTTTGTCTGATCCTACCCGTCTGATGAGCGTTATCCGTGAAGAGCTTAAGGAAATTCTCGATAAATATGGCGATGAGCGGCGTACCGTAATTCTTGAAAACAGACTTGATCTTACCCTTGAGGATTTGATCACCGAAGAAGACGTTGTGGTCACCATATCCCATGCTGGATATGCCAAGTCGCAATCACTTGACCGTTATCAGGCACAACGTCGTGGTGGCAAGGGGAAGTCAGCTACCAAAGTTAAGGAAGAAGATTTCATTGATGAGCTATTTGTTGCCAATACGCATGACACACTTTTGTGTTTTACCTCCCGTGGGAAAATTTATTGGCTCAAAGTTTATGAACTGCCACAGGCCAGTCACGTAAGCCGTGGTAAGCCTATCGTAAACCTTTTGCCGTTAGAAAAAGACGAGCGGGTAAATGCCGTGTTACCGGTACGTGAATATTCCGAAGACCTCTATGTGTTTTTTGCCACCCGCAAAGGAATCGTCAAGAAAACACCACTGCGTGCTTACGCTAATCAACGTGCGAATGGAATCTGGGCAATTAACCTGGATGAAGACGACGAGTTGGTTAATGTCGAAATCACCCATGGTGATAGCGAGGTCATGCTGTTTTCGAGTTCAGGTAAGTGTATTCGATTCGCGGAAAGTAATGTGACATCTGTTGGTCGTACAGCCAGAGGTGTTATCGGCATCCGGCTACAACCTGATCAACAGGTGGTTTCAATGCTGGTGCTAACTGATGGTGATATCCTGACAGTAACCGAACGTGGTTATGGCAAGCGCACAAAGCCGGAAGAACACTCATGCCAGGGCAGGGGTGGTCAAGGTGTTATCGGTATCCAGACGTCAAAACGCAATGGACAGCTAATCTCAGCATTACAGCTTACTGACGATGATGACATCATGCTGATTTCAGATGGTGGAACCTTGGTTAGAACCCACGCCAATGAAGTTTCCACACTGGGCCGTAATACGCAGGGTGTAACGTTGATTCGTCTTCGAGATGATGAAAACCTGGTCGGCCTGGCCAGAATTCAGACAGAAGAGGAAGAAGAGGGCAGTGAAGAAGGTGAAATCGAGGCATGAGACTGGAAGGATGGGTTCGGAATAAGCGAACTCATCTTTTTACATGAGTCGATGGCATAAGAGCGTTCTCTTTATTAGCCTCAACAAAAAGATTCTGTCAGAGGATAGCTAATAACGATTCCGCCGAACTCACCCGGAACTCGCCGGGGGCTTCAACCATAAGATTCGTGACAACACCGTCGTCGACTACGAGAGCAAAACGTTGTGAACGTTTGCCCATTCCAAACGAGGATGCATCCATTTCCAGCCCAAGAGCTGTAGTGAATTCACCATTGCCATCGGCCAGCATATCTATGCCGTCGGCATTTAAGCTCTTACCCCAGGCATGCATGACAAAAACATCATTCACAGCCATACATCCTATGGCTTCGATACCTTTGTCGGAAAAACCATCAAGATGATCTACAAACCCGGGTAGATGATAAGCGGAACAGGTGGGTGTGAATGCTCCGGGCACAGCAAACAAGATAACTTTACGTCCCGTAAAATAGTCTGATGTTGTGATCGGCTGAGGACCATTTTCTGACATCTGGCTGAGCACCGCTGATGGAATAGGATCCCCGATTTGAATACTCATGAGCAGACTCCTTGAATGTGTGTTGTCAGACAGCAATTGCGTCTGAAATGGCAGCCAGTAATGTTTCAGCGTTTACAGGTTTAGTGACATAGGCTATAGCACCCTGACGCATTCCCCAGATTCGGTCAGCTTCACCGTCTCGGGAACTGACAAAGATAACAGGAATATCGTGTGTGGATTGGTCTTTAGATAGCTTTCGGGTAGCTTGAAAGCCACTCATGCCTGGCATAACAACATCCATAAGAATGACGTTGGGCTGTTCTTCGCGGGCAATTTTCAGAGCCTGGTCTCCGCTTTCAGCGGTCAGAGTTTCGTGACCCAATTCCTCAACCATCTTTTTTAACATAAAAATATGGACAGGGGAGTCGTCAACTATCAAAACTTTTACCATTTATACATACTCGTCATGACCGCTGTCTATACCGTGCGCAATTATGCAACAATTAGCTACAACATTGCAGCAATCTTTAATTTTGAAATTAGACAGCCCTATGAAAGATTGACCAAGGTGCGTCCAAGCGAGTTCCCTTGCATCAGCACGTCAAAGGCTTCACTGAGTTTGTCCAGGCTGACCTCGTTACTGATGATGGATTCAAGGTGCTGGGGCCGCCATTCATTTGCAAGTCGGCCCCAGATGGTTTCTCTCATTGCGTAAGGTGTATTGTTGGAACTAATACCGATCAGGCTGACCCCCCGCAAAATCAAGGGTAAATTAGTGGCGTGCAGACCAATGCCGCCAGCCATTCCACATGAGGCAATGTTGCCCCACAGGTCTATAACCCGGCTGATACCCGCAAGCATGTCGCCACCTACGTTGTCGACACAACCCGCCCAGCGCACTGATTCCAGTGGTTGCTGACCCCAATGCAGGTCATGCCGAGAAATACATTGCCGGGCGCCCAGACCTTCAAGGTAATCAAACTGATTCACTTTACCGGTGATGGCATGTACTTCATAACCGGCGCGCGTGAAGATATCGATGGCAAAACTTCCGACTCCACCACTGGCCCCGGTTACAACAATAGGTCCCGCTTCGGGTGCCTGGCCAAGTGCTTCCATCCGGTACAAAGATATTGCAGCTGTGAAGCCAGCCGTACCGATACCCATAGCCTCACGAGTTGTGAGCCCTTTGGGCAGGGGAATAATGTTGTTACTGTCTAGGCGTAAATATTGGGTGTAACCTCCATCACGTTTTTCTGAGAGGTTGCACCCGGTGACCAATACCTTGTCGCCAGGTGAAAAACGTTCACATTCTGAAGCAAGCACTTCGCCCGCAACGTCAATGCCGCCCACCAGCGGATACGACTTGAGGATTTTTGATTTGCCGGTTGCAGCCAGGGCATCCTTGTAATTGATACCCGACCATTCACCGCGGATGACAACATCACCTTTGCTGAGGTCATCGATACTTATTTTTTCAATGCCGGAACGGTAACCCTCGGCATCATTGTGTATGCGAAATGCTTTGAATGTCTTTGGTATTCCAACCATGGTTTAGTTACCTCTGTGTATCGCTCGTTTGTCCACATGGAGTGCAGCCTCGTGAATCGCTTCTGACAGCGTTGGGTGGGCGTGGATAATACGCGCAAGGTCTTCGCTGGCGCCATGAAACTCCATCGTAACCACGCACTCCGCAATCAACTCCGATGCGCCCGGGCCGATGATGTGCACACCGAGAATCTCATCGGTATCTGCGTCTGCCAGCATTTTGACCATACCATCGGCGTTTCCCATGGCGAGACCTCGACCAGTTGCTGCAAATGGAAATGACCCAACATGGTATGACACACCCTGTTCCTTCAATTGTTGTTCTGTTTTACCGACCCAGGCAATCTCCGGGTCAGTATAGATAACCCACGGAACGGTATCAAAGTGGATATGTGCAGCCTTTCCAGCAATTAACTCAGCCACAGCTATGCCTTCTTCAGATGCTTTGTGGGCCAGCATTGGGCCACGTACACAGTCACCGACCGCCCAGACGCCTTCTAGCTTGGTTTGTGATTGATGATTCACTTCGATTTGGCCGCGTTTATTCAACTCTACACCGCTGTCATCTGCTAAAAGACCTTCGGTATTTGGTTTGCGACCTACTGCGACAAGTAAACGGTCAAAGCTGATTTCGCTTTCACCATTTTTGTCTTCGAGGCTCACTTTGATGGTGTCACCGGTGATGCTGGCTGATTTGACCAGTGTGTCGAGACGGATATCCAGACCCTGTTTTTTAAACGCACGGCCCGCTTGTTTTGAAATGTCCTGGTCAGCTGTGGGCAGCAGTGACGGCAGGGCTTCAAGCAGCGTGACTTTGGAACCGAGTCGTTGCCAAACCGAACCCAACTCCAGACCTATAACCCCCGCACCGATCACACCCAAACGTGGTGGTACTTCGGTCAGCTGCAGAGCTCCCTCATTATCAATAATATATTCGTTGTCATATTCGACATTTGGAATTGTTATTGGCACTGAACCGGCAGCCAGAATAATGTTCTCCGCCTCCAGCACGGTTTTTTCACTGGACGTGTGTGCGGTGAATTCCACTTGTCGGTTTGCCAATAACCGTCCACGACCGTGGTATTGTTTTATCTTGTTGGCCTTGAATAACTGGGCAACCCCACCGGTCAGTTTGCTGACTACGGCGTCTTTACGGGCAATCATGGTATCGATGTCGATGCTGACGTCAGTAACATTGATTCCGTGCGTAGCAAAATCATTTTTAACATGATGATAGTGCTTGGAGCTATCTAGCAGGGCTTTGGACGGGATACAGCCGACATTCAGACAGGTACCACCAAGCGCAGCTTTGCCATCTTTACCAGTGTTCATATCGATACATGCTGTGTTCAAGCCAAGCTGTGCAGCCCTGATCGCCGCCACATAACCACCGGGGCCAGCACCAATTACAATTACATCAAATTTTTCAGTCATGGTTCTTTCCTAATGATTCCCTGGGCCCGTTTAGAGATTCAACAAAAGACGCGCCGGGTCTTCGAGCGCGTCTTTTACTGCGACGAGAAATAATACGGCATCTTTACCGTCAATGATGCGATGATCATAGCTTAAAGCGATATACATCATCGGGCGCACCACGATCTCTCCTTGCACGACAACCGGCCGATCCTGGATTGAATGCATACCGAGAATTGCACTTTGTGGAGGGTTCAACAACGGTGTCGAGAGCAGCGAGCCAAATGTGCCACCATTGGTAATGGTAAAGGTCCCACCTTGAAGGTCTTCAAGTGTGATTGAACCATCACGTGCCCTGCCAGCAAAATCCCGAATGCTGTGTTCGGCTTCAGCCAAAGTCAGGTGTTCAGCATTTCTCAAAATGGGTACCATCAAGCCACGTTCGGTTGATACAGCGATACCAATATCCTGAAAGCCGTGATATACGATTTCATCGTCTTCCAGCGAAGCGTTGACAATGGGGTGTTTGCGCAACGCATCGGCGACAGCCTTGACAAAAAAGGACATCAGACCTAGCTTGACGCCATGTTCGTGTTGAAAGGCCTGTTGGTATTTTTTACGCAAATCCATGACCACTTTCAGATCGACCTCGTTAAAGGAGGTCAAAATGGCAGCCGTGTTTTGTGCCAGCTTCATCCTTTCCGCGACACGTGAGCGCAATCGTGTCATCTTCACACGTTCTTCAAGCCGTTGACCTGTCTGATTACCCGTACGCACGTGAGTGATGACGTCAGCCTTGGTGATGCGTCCACCACGGCCAGTGCCGGAGACCTTACTTACATCCGCCTGTTCTTCCTCTGCTATGCGTCGCGCAGCCGGGCTCAGTTTTGCTGTCGTTGAGACGGTCGCCGCATTGTCTGCTGTTGCAGGTGCTGGTGACGCTTCTTCACTTGCCGTTGCGGCAACTTCTACACCGCCTGGTTCAATCACACCGAGTAACTCACCACTGATGACGGTTTCACCGCTGTTACGTACGATCTTGCCCAGTACGCCATCTACCGGTGAGGGTACTTCCAGCACCACTTTATCGGTTTCAAGATCAACCAGGTTCTCGTCCCGCTGGATGCTGTCACCCGGCTGTTTATGCCATGCGGCGATCGTTGCATCGGCAACGGATTCCGGCAAAACCGGTACCTTAACTTCTATAGTCATTGCTTTCCTCTTAAACAGATCAGGCTGAATTCAATCATAATTTAGTTCGCCAGACCCCATTCTTTGATTCATTGTTTTTGCCCAGCACCTGGCGTAATGGCTTCATTGACCAGTGCTTTTTGTTCTTCGATATGCACCGAATAATAACCCACTGCTGGTGAAGCTGAACTGGCTCTACCGGTGTAATAAAGTTTTTGTTCTGCCTGCATGCCGGCAATAAGATTGTGTCTGCTCTGGTACCACGCGCCCTGATTCTGCGGCTCTTCCTGACACCAGGCAACTTCGCTGTCCGCGGGGTAGGACTTCAAAATAGATGATAATTCTGCAGCCGGAATCGGGTACAACTGTTCGACCCGTACAACTGCAATATTCTGTTGCTTTGTGGCAGCGAGTGCTTCGATCAGGTCGTAGTAGACTTTACCGGAACATAAAACAACACGTTTAACCTGGTCTTTATCAGGTATGAGAACGTCATCAATGAGTAACTGGAATGCACCTCCGGTTAATTCATCCAGGCTTGATGTAGAAGCTTTGTTTCTGAGCAAACTCTTTGGTGTCATGACAATTAACGGTTTGCGTGTAGCCATCAAGATTTGCCTGCGAATCAGGTGGAACATCTGGGCGGGTGTTGATGGAATACAAACCTGGATATTGTCGTTGGAACACAACTGCATGAAGCGCTCAAGACGGGCACTGGAGTGCTCAGGGCCCTGGCCTTCATAACCATGCGGTAGAAACATGACGAGACCGCACAAACGCCCCCATTTTGCTTCACCGGAACTCAGGAACTGGTCGATGACAACCTGCGCACCATTAACAAAATCACCAAATTGTGCTTCCCAGATGACCAGGGTTTCCGGTGCGGCGGTCGCATAACCGTATTCGAAGCCCAGAACAGCCTCTTCTGAGAGTAATGAGTCAATAATATTGACGTCTACCTGCGGGTTGATTTCCGCCAGGGGGGTGAACACAGAACCGTCGATTTGATTGTGTAATACCGCATGACGGTGGAAGAATGTCCCACGGCCTGAATCCTGACCAACCAATCGTAACCTGGTACCGCTATGGACCAGGCTGGCATAGGCGATGGTTTCGCAAAAACCCCAGTCCAGACGTAACTCACCACGCCCCATTTTTTGCCGGTCTTCAATGATTTTATTAACCCGTGGGTGGAGGCTGAAACCATCCGGCAAGCGTGTCATTTTATCTGACAGGTCGCCAAGTTTGGCAATATCAATACCGGTTTCAATACCACTGCCAGCATAACTGCCGCCATGAGCAAAATTATGCCAACTGGCGGCGTGTTCGTTGGTCCGGGGGTGGGCCTCCACATCGGCCACCTGTTCTCCATCATCCAGTCGACGGCGATATTCATCCATTAACATTTGTGGATGATCAGGATCGATGATGTTGCGTTTGATCAGGTCAGCAGCATATCTTTGTCGGGTGGTTTGCATGCCACGGATAGTTTTGTACATCATCGGTTGTGTTGCTGCTGGTTCGTCTGCCTCGTTGTGGCCATGTCTGCGGTAACAGACCAGGTCAATGACCACGTCTCGTTTAAATTGCTGACGGAAGTCGCACGCAATTTTCATCACATGGTGAACTGCTTCCGGGTCATCGGCATTGACATGAAAAATGGGTGCATGAACCATTTTGGCAACTGCGGTGCAGTAAAGTGTGGAGCGTGTATCTGCGAGATTATCGGTGGTGAAGCCTATCTGGTTATTGATGATGATATGCATGGTGCCACCAACAGCGAACCCACGTACTTCGGACATCTGGAACAATTCCATAACCACACCCTGACCGGAAAAAGCTGCGTCGCCGTGGATTAAAATAGGCATGACCTTGTCGTGTGCAATGTCTCCTCGGCGGGCCTGGCGAGCACAGGCAGAGCCTAGTACAACCGGATCAACGATTTCGAGGTGTGAAGGGTTGAAGGCTAGTGCCATGTGTATTTCACCGCCGGGTGTCTGGATGTCGGATGCATAGCCCAGGTGATATTTAACGTCTCCTGGGCGGTCCGGGTTGTTTTTACCGTGTTTGCCTTCAAACTCATCAAACAACATGGAGGGGGATTTTCCAAGGATGTTAACAAGTACATTCAAACGACCGCGATGCGCCATCCCCATAACCACTTCTTCAACGCCATTGATACCGGCGTGAAGCATGGTTTCATGTAACAGGGGGATCAGGCTATCACCACCTTCCAGTGAAAACCGTTTCTGGCCGACATAACGTGTATGCAGGTATTTTTCCAGACCTTCGGCAGCCGTTAACATTTGTAGAATACGAAGCCGGTCGCTGTTGTCCACGTCGTAAAAACCTTGTGAGCCTTCCAGTCTCTCCCTCATCCAGTCGCGTTTGACCGTATCGACGATGTGCATGTACTCAACGCCTATGCTTTTGCAATAAACACGTTTGCACAAGGCCAGGATGTCTTTAAGTTTCATCCGCGGTGGTGCGGCCAGTGAGCCGGTATCAAACTCGTGTTCTAGATCAGTGTCGTTCAGGTCATGAAAGTCCAATTCAAGATCAGCGACCGGTTCATGATGGGCTTTACCCAAAGGGTTCAGTTTGGCAACTTCATGCCCACGGATACGGAATGAGTTGACCATTCGAGATACACCGGCCTGTTTGTGGTCAGTGAACTCGGTGCCGGTGGCCGGGTATCCGCTATTACTGAGACTTATCTGACGAAAACGTTGGCCGACTTCAATATGACCGAATTCTGGTGTATCCGGGGTGGGCATTGACTCAAAATACTTACGCCACTGTACCGGTACCTTATTAGCATCTTCCAGCCATGCTTCATACCAAGTTTCAATATAAGGAGCATTACCACCATAAAGATGTGAGGATTGGTATAACTGCTCGAGTGTTGAGCTCACGAATTCACTGCCTTCCAGATAGTCTAATCAGCCGCGCATTATAACCGCATGCATTGGGGTCAGAGAACTATTTCCAGGCAAACCACGTCACCATTTTTTAGCAAATGCTTCGCTGACTCTGAAGTCCGACAGGTTTTGAGCCGGGCCAAAACGACTCTTGCTGTTAACAGAGGGTCAATATGCTTTGTTGACAACATGTTAAATATTTGTAAATAATGGAATCTTTATACCTATGGGAACTAAAATGCAGAACTTAGTACACAAAAACATATTAACAGCCAGTATTGCCGTTTTGCTGACAATAACAAGTGGAGTAAATGCTCAGGACTCAGAAGACGGTAGTGAAGGTACCATCGAAGAAATCCTGGTAACTGCCACCAAGCGTGCATCAACTATCAAGGATGTGCCATTTTCGATTAATGCCATGTCGGAAAAGGATATCCAGCGATCTGGCGCAACCAGTCTGGAAGAATTATCCAGAAACATCGCCGGTTTAACCATGCAAAACCTTGGGCCGGGACAAAGCCAGGTAGCCATCCGTGGCGTTTCTGCTGGACAAATTGTTCGAGACCAGCCTGGTGTCAAGGAGCAGGTTGGTGTTTATCTTGATGAATCCGTCATCTCACTCTCCTTGTTCACACCGGATTTGGATCTGTTTGACCTCAACCGCGTTGAGACTTTGCGTGGTCCACAAGGTACTTTATTCGGCTCTGGTTCTGTTGGAGGCACGATAAGGTACATCACCAATCAACCTGACGTTGACGAGTTTCAAGGGGCATTTGAGCTTAATCTGAATACCGTGACCGATGGTGAACTCGGTGGCCACGGGAAAGGCATGGTTAACATACCACTGGCTGAAGGCCAGGCAGCGTTAAGAGTGGTGGCTTACTCAACCGCATATGCTGGTTTTATTGATGCTCTTGGTGAGGGTGGTAGTGTAAATAAAGATGTCAATAACGGTACGCGTACCGGTGGACGGATATCTCTCAAGTGGGATGTCAGCGATACGGTCACGATCACACCGAGAATCATCTATCAGGAAATTGACATGGATGGTTTCAATCGCCAGGAAGTTTTTAGCCTGTTTGCAAACCCGTATACAACTACGCGTCCGGCCATCCAATTGGGTGAGCGCCAGCAATATCTGCTGTTAGAGGAAGGTTTTTCCGACGAGACCACCATCGCTGATGTCACGCTGGAATCGGCCCATGATAATTTCGATGTAACTTTTGTCGCAAGTTTGACTGATCGGGACATCCTGGTCAGTCGCGATGCCAGTGCATTGAGCGGTAGTGTATCGGTTGACTTGGGTTTCCCAGACGCTGCAGTGGTGCTGCCTTCCAACCTAGAGGATCGGACTGCTGTTGAGCAATCCACTTTTGAGTTGAGATTCAGCTCCAATAATGATGGTCCACTGCAATGGCTGGTCGGTGCTTTCTATTCAGACACCGAGCGTGTCTACTCGCAAAGACTGCCCACACCTGGTTATGATGCATTTACAGACGCTGTTTTGGGGGCAGGTACCTCCGCTGCGGTAGCCAATGGTTTCCCAGCAGATTCGCCATTTAATTCTGATCTGCCCTATGACCTGACACAGACTGCAGTTTTTGGTGAACTCACTTATGACATAGGCGAGCATCTTCACCTGACTGCAGGTGGCCGCTTCTACGATTATGATGAGTCACGGGTGATCACAACGGGTGGTTTGTTCGGCAATGGTGATACCGGCCAGGTCGATGAAACATCTGCCGACGGCTTTATACCCCGTTTTATGGCCGCCTACGAGTTCAATGACAACGTGACGTTTAATGGCCAGGTTTCGAAGGGGTTCCGTCTTGGTGGTGTCAATGACCCACTCAACGCCAGTCTGTGTACAGGACAGGATATTGAAATATTTGGTGGTTTCCAGGACTATGAAGATGAAACCCTGTTGAATTACGAAGCTGGTGTGAAAATACGAACTGATAATGGTGTTACCCTCAACGCAGCTGTATTTCATACTGAAATTGATGACTTGCAGGTGACTCTGGATGCGGGTAGCTGTTCTTCCCGTATATCATTCAACGTCCCTGAAGCACATACGACTGGTATCGAATTTGAACTCGCTGCACAACCGACAGATGGCCTGGAATTGTCTTTTTCAGGCAGCCTCCTGGAAGCTGAATTCGACTCTACCGTTATCAATGCTGAGGGCAATGTACTGGGTGGTGTTCAGGATGGTAATCGGTTGCCATCAGTGCCGAAAATTCAACTTGCAGCAGCGGCAACATACTTTTTTCCGTTTGCAATGGTTGGTGATGGCGCTGAAGCGTATGTCTCAGGCTCCATTCAACATGTAGGCAACCGTATTACGCAACCCAGTGATCAGGTGGCCGGTGCCGGCATTTTCAGCTCCGGTTTGCCATTTGCTGGAGCCACAGGTGCTGAAATCACTACGCTTGACCTGCTGTTGGCTTCCTATGAAACGCTTAACTTGAGTACCGGTGTAACCAAAGATAACTGGGAAGTGGTGCTTTACGTTAACAATGCAACCGATAAAAACGCCAATCTGTCATTTGATAGAGAGCGTGGCGGTCGTGCACGTCTGGGCTTTAGAACTAACACACCACGGACTTTTGGCGTGACCTATCGCATGCGGTATTAGGCTTCTGGTATCCGCTATAGCAGATTGGTAGTTGCTGGAACGAGAAAAAACGCCCGTTTATGCGGGCGTTTTTTTCTGCGCCAGACTTGTAGGTTTTTGATGGGGGGTATTAAAACGAGTGCTGATGATTAGTCTGCGGTGGTTAACAGCAAATGACCGTTGTTGAATAGTTTTGTTAGTGTATCGAGTGAAGCTCGATCCAGCATGTCAGCACTGATTCTCGGTTGCTCGCATTGGCACAGAGATTCAGCCAGCCAGATACTGCACTCATAGGGTTCGCCAGCAGCAAACAATCGCGCACCGGCGGCAGTTTCGATCCAGGTCAGGCGTGTCCATGGGTTACGAAAAAGCTTTGCGCCGTCGTTCATTACATTCAGTAAACCGTCTGGCTGGGTTACCTCAGCGGGTGGTAGTGGTTCGTGTGCCAATCTGAAACGACTCATAAAAGCAGCAAGATAGTTATCCAGACTCTCATTCTCAATAAGGCGATCCAGCATCAACTGGCGTAAACCCTGTAATGCTTTTGAGTCTATTTCACCCGCGCGGCTTGCAGGCTCCAGATCGGAATCTGAAAACCTGCCGCCCTCATCGTCAGACATTGCCAGCCATTCCCCCAGGCCTTGTAAAAGATCGGCGCCTGATGGTGCTCGTGAACCGATTGACCAGGTCATGCCGGGTTCCAGAGCGACACCGTAATGCGCCACATTGGGTGGCAAATACAGCATGTCACCGGGTTGCAGTATCCATTCTTGCTCAGCTGTGAACTGTTGCAAAACATTAAGCGGACAGTTTTCAAGTAACTGTGGCTGGAATGATTGGGCAATTTGCCAGCAGCGTGTGCCTTCAGCCTGCAACAGGAAAACGTCATATTGATCAGTATGTGGACCGACTGAGCCACCAGTAGCAGCGTAACTGATCATCAGGTCATCAAGGCGCCAGTTGGGGATGAAAGAAAATTGTCGTAACAAGGTCTGTAGTGGCGCGTAATGTTTTTCTACGTCCTGTACCAGCAAGGTCCAGTTTTCTTCAGGTAAGGCAGAAAAATCGGCATCACTGAACGGGCCATGTGTAACTGTCCAGTTTGCTGCCTCGATGCTGCCTGTGACCAGTCTTGACTCGGCCATTTCTTCACAGGCCAGTCCGGCAAGATCATCTCCATCGAGCAATGGTTCGAAATTTGCAATGGCCTGGCGGATCAGACAGGGTTTCTTTTGCCAGTACTGCTTCAGAAACTGCTCAGGGTCAAAGTTACCTG
This sequence comes from Gammaproteobacteria bacterium, assembly GCA_021772935.1. Lineage (GTDB taxonomy): Bacteria > Pseudomonadota > Gammaproteobacteria > Xanthomonadales > SZUA-36 > SZUA-36. The sequence goes on along the minus strand of JAJFLA010000037.1, from coordinate 14,484 downwards.
GCGGTCTGCTCATGGCTCCTTCTGACCCAGAGAATTAGCCATATCAACGGCATTGCCCGTGTAATCTGCCGGTGTCAGTTCCAACAACCGTTGTTTGGCAGTGGCAGGGATGTTCAGTGTTTGTATAAATTCAAGCATGGTTTCCGCGTTGATTGTCTTGCCGCGGGTCAGGGTTTTAAGTTTTTCATACGGGTTTTCAATATTATACAAGCGCATAACCGTCTGAATAGGTTCGGCCAGTACTTCCCAGCTTCTGTCAAGATCATCAGCGAGTATTTGATGATTGACCTGTAGTTTGCCCAACCCTTTGAGCAAAGAAGTATATGCAATCATGGCGTGACCTGTTGCCGTACCGATAGTTCGTAATACGGTTGAGTCTGTCAGGTCACGTTGCCAGCGCGAAACCGGCAATTTTTCTGCCAAATGGATTAACAAGGCATTGGCAACACCGAGATTACCTTCAGCATTTTCGAAGTCAATCGGGTTGACCTTATGCGGCATCGTGGAAGATCCAATCTCACCGCTAATGGTTTTCTGGCTGAAATAACCAATAGAAATATAGGCCCAGATATCCCTGCACAAATCGATCAGGATGGTGTGATAACGACTCATGGTGTGGAAACTTTCTGCCATCCAGTCATGAGGCTCAATCTGTGTCGTCCAGGGGTTCCACTGCAGCCCCAGTGATTCAACAAACTGTTGTGCAAAATGCGGCCAGTTCAGCTCCGGATAAGCGACCAGGTGAGCATTGAAATTACCAACTGCACCGTTGATCTTACCAAGTATGACCTGTTGACGGAGCAGATCAGCCTGGCCTTGCAAACGAATAGCGATGTTAGCTATCTCCTTACCCAGAGTTGTAGGGGAGGCCGTTTGTCCATGGGTGCGAGATAGCATTGGCAGGTCAGCATGTTCGCTTGCAATAGCTGTCAGGGCTTGCTCAATATCCGCAAATGCTGGCAGTAAGATTTGCTCACGGGCATCAAACATCATCAGTGCATAGGAAAGGTTATTGATATCTTCAGAGGTGCAAGCGAAGTGTAAAAACTCAGATAGGCCGCTCAGTTCATCCTGCCTGGTAAAACATTCTTTCAAGTAATACTCAACTGCTTTGACATCGTGGTTTGTGTTTGCCTCGATGGCTTTGACCCGTTCCGCCGCATCCAAACCAAATTCATTGATCAGGTTGTTCAGGAAAGTATTGGCCGCCACACTCAGACTTGGTAGTTGAGGAATATCTTTGCTGGCGGTCAGGGCTTGAAACCAGCGAATCTCGACAATGACCCGGTAACGGATCAGACCATATTCGCTGAAAATTTTGCGTAAACCAGTGGTACGTCCAGCATAACGTCCGTCAATGGAAGAAACAGCAGTCAGGGCAGAAAGTTGCATGATTTTATTTTGACTCATTTCAGGGCAGGACCATGATACCACCGACACCAAAGAAGGTAACGTTACTGCAGAAACTCGTTGCAGACCTGGACCCATAAAGTTCACAGATAAACTTTTTTGGTGCGTAAGAACCTATTAATTTGGGGATTTTAGAAAGGGTCTGGGCGTATAATTAGAACTTGTCGCTGGATGGTTATTATCAAGAATTTATTGGGAGTTAAAGTGATGACTGAGACCCGTACTGAACGAGATACGATGGGTGAATTACAAGTACCGTTGGATGCTCTGTGGGGGGCACAAACACAACGTGCCGTGAACAATTTTCCGATCAGTGGTATCCCCATGCCTGCGGCCTTGATTCGTGCATTGGGGCTGATAAAGTCCGCGGCTGCGAGCGTTAATCGTGATCTTGGTTTGTTGGATGATGATGTTACTGAAGCCATTGTTGCAGCGGCAGGAAAAGTATCTGACGGTGAGGTCGATGCCCATTTTCCGATTGATATTTTCCAAACCGGTTCCGGTACCAGCAGCAACATGAATGCCAATGAGGTGATTGCCCACCTGGCTGCCCAGCAGGCTGCGAATGTACACCCGAACGACCATGTCAACATGGGTCAGAGTTCCAATGATGTGATTCCGACATCGATCCAGGTCAGTGCCTGTCTTGAGACCAGTGAATCGCTGTTACCTGCATTGCGACATTTGCAGCAGGTTTTGAATGCGAAGGCCGATGAATTAACAAATGTCGCTAAAACAGGTCGGACCCATTTGATGGATGCAATGCCGGTGACGTTTGGGCAGGAACTGACTTGCTGGTCCCAGCAGATACAATCAAATATTGGACGCATTGAGAGTGCCTTGCAGCGACTAAAACAGTTGCCTCAAGGTGGTAGTGCCGTGGGGACAGGTATTAATGCCCACCCTGAGTTTGGCCCACGTGTTGCGGCTGCACTGACGGCATCAACCGGTTTTGAATTTGTCTCTGCGGAGAATTATTTTGAAGGCATCAGCTCCCAGGATGCGGCAGTCGAATTATCCGGACAGCTTAAAACACTGGCCTGTAGCCTGATGAAAATAGCCAATGATCTGCGTCTTATGAATTCAGGTCCGTTGGCAGGTATCGGAGAAATTGCTTTGCCCGCATTACAGCCTGGTTCTTCCATTATGCCAGGCAAAGTCAACCCGGTTATACCGGAAGCGGTTTGCATGGTTTGTGCCCAGGTTATCGGCAATGATATGTCCATTACCGTGGGTGGTCAGGCTGGCAATTTTCAGCTTAATGTCATGTTGCCGGTGATCGCACACAATTTGTTACAGAGTATTGGCATCCTGGCCAACTCCAGTCGTCTATTGGCCGATTCTGCAATCAAGGGTTTTGTTGTTAATACCGATGCGATCAAAAGTGCGATGGAACGTAACCCGATTCTGGTGACAGCGCTGAATCCTGTGATTGGCTATGAGGTTGGTGCGGCAACAGCCAAGCAGGCCTATAAAGAAGGGCGAGCGATTCGTGATGTGGCGAAAGAAACCACCGGGCTTTCCGATGAGGAACTGGAACGTTTGCTGGACCCGCTTGAACTCACCAAAGGCGGTATCAAGGCCTGAGTGAAAATAAGGTCAGGTTCATTTTTTGATTTCAACGTCGGTTGTTTATGCGAAGTTTGATGCCAGAAAAATGAACCGGGCCCCTTTTTCAATCGTATGGCAGAAACTGGCCGTTGACCTCGGCATTTCAATACCCTGATCTGGAGATCGCCATCATCCGCTGTAAGTTGCAATCGTAATGCGGCAGGCGATGTGGCAGCCGCAGCTTTTTGGTCACGAAATAAGAAAATTGTTTTCTGGGTGTTTTTTGCTGCAAGTTGCAGACGCCGCAATTCACTGAAAGATAATGCAGCAGGCCACGCCAGCATGGCGCCACCGGGTATACCGCGTATGACCTGTTCACAGGCCCATAGTGATTCATTTCTGCTTTGTGTATAGATCAACAGTAACTTTTCCAACGCCAGACCGCGACCATGCAAGGCTGACGGGTAGGGTATCCACGGTGGGTCAATCATGGTGACCCAGTGATTTTTCTGGCTGAGCTGTGCAAGCACTGGCAATAGCAGACTGAGTTCCCCGCAACCGGTCGTGGCATTGACAAGTTCCGTAACTGCGCCTGTCGGCCAACCATTGCCTGGCAGAGCCTCATCCAGAGCAGCGTGGCCTGTGCTGAGTGTGTCCAGCTTGTGTGAGAGCTGTGTGCCACGCCATAACAGCGGGTGGTAATCAATGGGGTCAGAGTAAATTTTCACGAGGCTTCAATGAGATCGAAATAAATTATTCTGAAATTTTACTCGGACCCCGGGTGTGGCGACCCCAGCTGCGACCGTATGATGCCCACACCCAGACCTTCAATGACCAGTTCCTGATGACGCAGATCGACCTGAATGGGTTGGAATTCCGAGTTTTCAGGTAACAGGCTGACTTGGTGCCCGCTACGTTTAAAACGTTTAACTGTAACTTCGTCATCCAGACGTGCAACTACGATCTGCCCATTTTGGGCCTCTGGTGTACGCTGTACCGCCAGCAGGTCACCGTCCATGATGCCAGCATCGCGCATGCTGGAGCCTTCAACACGCAAAAGATAATGTGGCCGGGATGAAAACAATGAAGGATCCACCCTGTACTCGTTTTCGATGTTTTCTTGCGCCAGGATCGGACTGCCGGCCGCCACCCGCCCAACCAGCGGCAGAGGTATACGCAGGCTGTTTGACGATGGCAAGTTAGGGTATGACAGGGCGGTAAGTGTGATGCCACGTGAGCGTCCTGCCTCAATCCAGATCACACCTTTATGCTCCAGTGCGCGCAAATGGCTTTCTGCAGCATTTGGGGAACGAAACCCAAAATGTTCTGAAAGTTCATTTCTCGTTGGTGGATATCCTATAGAATCAATATGATCAGATACAAACGTGAGAATTTCCTTTTGACGCGGAGTCAATGATTTTCCAAGCATGTTAACAACCTTATTGAACTACTGTTAATATATACAGTATATAGGTTTTGTTCAACTATTTAAAAGGTAATTCGAGGGCATTGCTGATGAGGAAGTTGAGTTTGGCAGCTTTACGGAAGACCTTGGCAGATTCACTCACGAGGGCAGAGCTGAGTGCCAGCTCTGCATCGACTTCGGTCATCAGATAAAAACTTTTACGTTTCAGGTCTTCAATGTGTCTTGCATCAGGGTTGTAACCATGGGGTGGACGCTTCAGCGAGTCACCCTGAATACCACCCATTCTCTTTACTGAAGAAGATTGGGTCAGTTTTCCCCAGGCTGAAGGGTTATCAGCGATAAATTCGCGTATCAAGCCCAGTTGTTTCGTCGGTGGGCGCCATATGCCACCACCAAAAGAGATGTGGTCAGTTTTAATATGCAGATAAAAACCAGGTGCATGGGCGTCGCGACCTGCCTCGTGTCGAAAGTGGCAAGCGGCGTGGGTTTTGTAGGGTGTTTTATCTTTTGAAAAACGTGTATCCCGGTAAATACGGAACATGGAACCACCATGCGCCCGAGGGTTTGCTATGTAGTAGTGTCATGTCAAGCCTGTAGTGTGGGGTTCAGCGAGCCGTGAAGTGGTTGGGCGCACCAAGAGTAGGCGCTTGAGGCGAGGCACGTCTCGCCGGCAATGGCCTGGTCCTTGCCCAGAGGCGTACCACCGCGAACGACCGCCTCACGGTTCGCCCGAAGGGAGCTACCCAGATGGTCCAATACGGCGTTGCAGCCCTTGAAAAGGACATGCCATTCCCTGCGGACTGCGTCTTGTCTTGGACCATCTGGGTAGCTCTGAACCCTACACTACAGGCTTGACATGGCACTAGGGTGAAATACGCTTCAACAGTGGCGCTATGCTGACAATGTATTCACCCATCGGATCAACAACAGATTTGAAATAGCGGGGTTTGTTGGCAGTAAACCAATCCCGATTATTGTTTTTCTTGAGTTCGTCGAAAAACCTGAAAAAGTCTCTTGGGAAACCATCAAACTTCGTCATTTCAGGTGCAACATGCGCATTCATGAATGGATCGGAGTTTACTCAAAATCGGTACCGGTAAGAATACCCATGATGTGGATAATGCCAGTAGTAAGGCCCATACAGACCAGAATAATCGAAATGAACTGATTCCCGGCGTTCAGGCCACAGACTCATGAATTCGATATCTACGACCGGAAAGTGATAGTCGAATTCACCGACCTTACGCGTATCTATGTGAATAATTTTACCAGTCAGTGTAACTTCACGGCCCTTTTCAAAAACTTCAGGGTCGTAAAAACCCGGCTTGCAAGCGATGAAACGTCCGCTGGCCTGGTCTGAACTTTCCGGACGCATTGATTTTCGCAATTGTCTGGACAGGATTTCAAAACAGGTATAGTCAGTCTCAGGGCGGGTCTCCAGTACCACGCCACCCCAGCGGACAGGCGTTTCCATATCTTTTTCAGTGGTATTTTCCGGTATCAGTGAGCTGTATTCACCACTCAATTGAGCTGGAATGGAGGTACACGCGGAGGACAGTAAACTACTCAAAATGATCAGGCTGGCGTTACGGATCAAATACTTCATCTTTGTGCTCCTTAGGTGCCCCGTAATTGCGGCTGTGGCTGAAAACCGTTTATCAATGCTGCCAGTTCTACCAGATTGCCAGTGTTTTTTGAATAACGGCATAACATGTAGAGTTCAGCAATCCGGCTGATACCATCGTCTTTGTATTCCAGTTGACAGCTTGCATTTGCAGCGAGTTCCATCGGGCCCATGGATGGGTGTGAAATAAATCCGGCTTTTTTAAGTTTCCGGATAAATTTCTGCCATAAGCGTAGCAATGGATCCTGTTTGTGCGATGAACGGACTCTCAACAACAACGGTGCCAGCATGAACATCACTGCACTAATGATCAGGATAATGGCAATCAGTGCGGTGACCAGTTTGGTAGAGTCAAGAAAATCCAGGCCAAAATTTGTGAACAGACGTGATTGGTTATCGGAGCCGAATGCAACGACCCAGTTGTTCCACCCATGCTGAAACAGGTCAAAGGAATTCCTCATATTTCTCAGCCACTCAAAATCAAGCATATGCCGACGCTGGGCAAGTGAGTCTACGGCGCCTTGTTCTACACGATCCGGAGCGACCGCAGCAGTTGGATCGATACGTGTCCAACCTGAGCCTCTGACCCAGACTTCTGACCAGGCATGGGCATCGGATTGTCTGACCAACATATAAGCGCCGATTTCGTTGTACCACCCACCCTGATACCCGGTTACCACACGGGCTGGGATACCCGCCATCCGCATCATCACAGTGAATGCTGACGCGTAATGCTCACAAAACCCTTGTCGTGTCTCGAACAGGAATTCATCCACCGTGTGATTGCTGAGTAGTGGTGGATTCAAGGTGTAATGAAATTGCTCCTGGTTGAAATACATCAGGGCCCTTTGCACGATGTCGGCATCTCTAATGGCCTCTTTGCGCCAATCCGCCATCATTTCAGCAGTTCTTGGGTTAAACCCTGCGGGCAGTTCGAGTGCTGCTCGGCGTAAAGTCTGCCCTAATTGAGGACTGTCAAGGAAATCTGGGTCAGAGGCCATGACATATTCGCGTAAGCGTGTGATGGGTCGGGTAGAGAATAACTGGTAGTCCACGGTCAGGTGGGTGCCACTTGGAGTCAGCGCCGGGTAATCCAATGCAAATAGCCAGCGCTGTTCGGTTGGTTCCATCTGGACTTCATAGCGAAATGGTGCTTGTTCCGGATCCGGCTTATTGTTGGCAATCAGGTTGAGGTTGAGGTAACTGGCTTGCCAGCTGTGGCCATTGAAGTCCCAGAATATCGGACCACGCCAGTATAGTTCACTATGGCTCGGTAAAAGGCCTTCGAATGTGACACGAAACGCTGGTGAATCGTCCATGAACAAGCTCTGAATACTGCCTGGCGTCATGGAGTCAGAGAGACCGGAACGGGCGTCCAGAGCATCTTCGGGAAGGCCCCACAGCGGACTGGCCCAGCGTGGAAAAAGCAAAAAAAGTGCTAAGCCGATCGGCAAGGCGAGTGCCATCAGACGCACACCGAAAGCTACTTGAGTAAAAAGATTGTGACCGCTGGCCGGTGCTTCACCCACATGCTCGTAGGCTTCTTTTCTGTGCAGGTACATGAGTGCAATTAATGCACTTAGCAGGCAGGCAGTGATATAAATAATCATCAAAACGCCCTGGGAAAAAAGAAACTGCGTTGCACACAGGAACAAACTCAAACTAACGACGATACGGGCATCACGGATGCGAAAGGTCTCGAGTAATTTCAACGATAGCATCAACACCAGCATACTGACGGCGGCACGTCTCCCCAGGAGTCCACCATAGGTAACGACCAGTGCAGCAATCGCAAAGGCTGTCGCAATTAAACGCAACAACATTGGCGGGGTTTTCCAATCGCGAACTTCCGCCAGCAGACGCCACATGATGGGTAATAGCGTAATTGATACCAGATGTATCGGCATGTTGCCAAGTTGTGGAAACATGCTGATGCAAAGAGCTGCTGTCACCCAAAAAATTCCGAGCTGGTTCAGTCTCCTTGTGCTTGCGGGATTCACAGCAAATACAAGGCCAGTAGTTCCAGGCATTTTGAGCGGTGATTGATACCATTGTCGCTTGGCACCTGTTCGCCGGGAAGCTTCAGGCTATATGACAGTTGTTTGTGGTCCGCAGCTACGACCCATGCAGTGAGAATGGAAAGACGGGTTTCAACATCAACACCATGTAACAAATCCCAATCCAGCTCACAGGCTTCTTCCTGTGGCGCTTCCATTTCCAGACTATAAAGTTCATCGTGACGTGCGCTGGCTCTCCAGGCAACACGTCGAATGGAATCACCAGGCTGGTATTTACGCAATCCATGAACCTGGTCACCGTCACCTTTTGCAGCCTGACCCGCTTGTCCGTGACCCGTTTTTGGCAAAGGCGGGGCTTTTTTGGCAGGTGATGGATAAACCAGGCAGCGGCTTTGCGGAAAAACCCATGACCATGCTTTGAAAAGTCCCAGTGGGAAACGTGTTTCCAATCGAAAAGACGGCATTTCGAGCCAGCCACGGTTAAGCGTTGGGTGTTTCAGGTGAAATGATTCGCTGGAATTGAGTTTGAAATCAGTGCAATCCTGGGGTGGTTTGAAGCCGGCCTGGACGGCAAAGCGCTGACGTTCATTCTGATTGGAAACAAGCACATAAAAGTGTGCGGCTTCACCACAAAAGACCGGTTCGGAATAAATGTTGTCAATTTTTAATCCGGACAGGTTTCGGTAGGCAATCAGTGTAGTTAGTTGAGCAATGGTAGCCAGCAAGAACACCAGAATCAGGGCCATGTTGTTATTGAAGTTAAGACCACCAAGTGTCATGAAAACCAGCATGAAGCCGAAGCCCCAGCCAAAACTTGTTGGTAGTACAAAAATGTGGCGGTATTCCAATTCGAATGGCGGTGTCATTGGCCCACGCTTGGCGAGCACACGCTGCCTGATCCGGCTTACAATCATGTCCGTAACAGGTTTACGTAATTTTTTGGTGGCGACTGTTGCCATTAATTCACGGGATCGCGACCTGGTTTAATAAACCAGAAATCTGTTCTTCAACTGATGTTTCCATACCGTGAGGGACGGTCATACGATGGCGTGCAAGCCCTGGGAATATAGCCTTGACGTCTTCGGGAATTGCAAATTCCCTGCCTTCAAGAAAGGCAAAAGCTTTGCAGCAATGCAGCATGGCAATGCCCGCCCGTGGTGAAAGACCGGTTTCAAACCAACGGCTGTTACGAGTTTCGGCAAGCAATGCCTGTACATAATCCAGCAGGGCTTCGCTAACGTATATTGTTTGACATGCTTCGTTGAGTCGTAATACGTCGTCGGGACTAATAATCGCTTGTGCATCACGCAACATTAAATTCCGATCTTCAGAGGTCAACAGATTCCGTTCAAAATTCGGCTCAGGAAATCCCAACGAAATGCTCATAAGGAATCGGTCCAGTTGGGAGTCTGGTAGCGGAAATGTGCCAGCCAGGTCAAGTGGATTCTGGGTGGCGATCACAAAAAACGGCTTGGGCAGAATATGCGTTACTCCTTCAATCGTAACCTGGCCCTCCGCCATCGCTTCCAACAGGGCACTTTGGGATTTTGGAGTGGCACGGTTGATTTCATCGGCAAGCACCAGTTCTGAAAAAATTGGGCCGGGATGAAATTCAAACCTTTCCTGGTCACGGCGGTAAATGGAAACACCGAGAATATCGGCTGGTAGCAGGTCGCTGGTAAACTGGATACGTTGGTAACGTACACCAATTACGGTTGCCAGCGCACGTGCCAGGGTCGTCTTTCCGACGCCTGGTAAATCCTCGATCAACAAGTGACCGCGCGCCAGTAAACAACTGAATGCAAGCTTCACTTGCTGTTCTTTGCCTACGACGATCTGATTGACAAGCTTGACCGCTTCCTTCAACCGGTCAAGAAGGTCGCTTCCGGAAGACGTTTTTTGCAAAGGGATTTCAGTCATTATTCAGGGTTCCAGCAAGTCGTTGATTTCTGCCGCACAGATGAAGTCATTTTCAGACAAACCGCCAATAGCCAGTAGGCACTAGTTTGATCCAATACACTAGTATACATTCACTGGTAACTAAACTCATTTCATGGAAGTATTTGGCCTTGAATAGGGTCTATTGTGTAAGTATTCAAGCTAAACGAGGCTTTGCCCCTTGAAATCTATTTAAATCGACATGCAAAACCAAAACACATCATCAAGAAACACCGCACTGGTTTTGCCCGGTGGTGGTGCACGCGGCGCTTATCAAGTAGGTGTACTCAAAGCCATCGCTGAATTGCTGGCAGATGATCATAATCCTTTCCCCATCATTTGTGGTACTTCTGCTGGTGCGATCAATGCCATTGTTTTAGCCAGCCATGCGCATGAGTTTTTAACGGGTGTTGAGCGTATGGAGAACTTCTGGCGCAGCATGCACTGTGAGCGTGTCTACCGCACTGATGCATGGAGCGTGTTCAAATCCGGGATGCGATTTGCCATCACCTTGTTATCCGGAGGCCTTATTGCGACTAATCCAAGGGCTTTTCTGGATAACGCGCCGTTACGACTGTTCCTGCAAAAGGAACTGCAATTGGATGGTATTCAGACTGCACTGAAACTCGAGGCATTGCGTGCTGTGGCTATAACCGCATCCGGCTATACCTGTGCCAGCGCAATTAGTTTTTTCCAGACACATATGGCCATCAATAACTGGCAGCGCACACGCCGAGCTGGCCAGGCCACCAAGCTAAAAATCAACCATTTACTCGCATCGGCGGCTTTACCGATCCTTTTCCCCGCAGAACGCATCGGCAACGAATATTTTGGTGACGGCGGTATGCGTATGGTTGCACCACTAAGTCCCGCGATACATCTGGGTGCAGACAGGATACTGGTCATTGGTACGCGTGATGAAAAGCCCGATCTGCCGCCGACAAGCCCCACAGAATATCCCTCGGCGGGTGAAATTGGTGGTTACCTGATGGATACGATTTTCATGGATACGCTTCAAGCAGATCTGGCACGAATGAAACGTATCAACAGAACCCTGAAGCTGGTTCCGGAAGCAAAACGTCAGCAGACCGGAATGATACCTATTGACAGCCTGGTAATTAAACCCAGCCAGGACCTGCGTCAGGTCACTCAGGCACATGTGCATGAAATACCACGTAGCGTTCAGGTTTTATTGCGTACGCTGGGTGGCTGGGGCCGGGATTGGCGTATGGCCAGTTACCTGTTGTTCGAATCAGCCTATTGCGGCGAACTGATTGATCTTGGTTACGCTGACGGAATGAATGCGGAAAAGGAAATTGAGCATTTCCTGAAGTCATAGTCTGCAGACATCGGGGTCAGGCTCGGATGTATATGATTCTTTATGATGATTGACTCTTTTCTGATGTACTTGAGTTTGACCCCATTACTCGTCGGGGGAAATCATCAACTGCGATCACGCTGGCACTGGCCTGCTGTGCCAGACGTACCATGGTTGCTTGTTCTTCGGTAATAACACCACTTTCGGTGGCGCGTTTAACCAAGCCTTCATAATTCTCGAAGTTTACGGATTCCTTCAAGGCATTTTTGATGGCGCGTTCAGCCGGTTCTGCTTCCAGCACCAGGTGAAATGCTTTATTGACGCGACCGGTGGCATCATCCCGGTCTGAAATGAAAACACCATCGACTAATCGTTCCCGGCTTTCATTTTCGTTCAGTAACAGTTGTGCAACAGCTTTGACAGTTTTGTCAGATGGCTTGGAAAATGGTAGACCGAATGGAAATATAAGCAGCCGGACACTCCGAGCAAGCACAGGAACTGGGAAGTTCTGGATGACCCCAAGCAGGCTTTGTTGGATTGTGTAAAGACTGTCTTCCATACCCCACGTGAGTAAAGGTAAGTCACCAGCAGGGCAATTATCATCCTCGAAGCGTTTTAGCATGGCGCTGGCCATGTATAAATGGATCAATGCATCCGCCAGTCTACCCGACAGCTTTTCTTTAAACTTGAACTTGCCGCCCAGCAACAGCAAAACAGAATCTGCTATGAATGCAAATGCAGCACTCATTCGGCTTAGTTGTCGGAAATATTTCGCGTGGGGCCCACTCACGGGTGCCGGGGTCATTCTGCTAGCTGTAAGGCCCAGTAAAAGGCTTCGTACGGTGTTGCTTAGGGTGAAGCCAATATGTGCAAAAAGGGCGTTGTCAAAAGCACGCCTGGCCTGGCTATTGGCAATGCCGGTGACAGCGTTCATTTCTTTCAACAGATAGGGGTGTGCCCGGATGGCGCCCTGGCCAAAAATTATCAATGAACGCGTTAATATATTGGCACCTTCAACGGTAATGGATATTGGTAGTGCCTGATAACTATTGGCAAGGTAATTGTTAGGTCCCTGGATGATACCTTTGCCGCCATGAACATCCATCGCGTCAATAATGCATTGGCGACTGCCTTCGGTTAACTGATACTTGTTGATGGCAGACAGTACGCCAGGTTTTTCGCCCTTATCCAGTGCGATCAATGTGAGTATCCTTGCGGCATCCATACGATAAGTTCTGCCGCCAATCCTCGACAGAGGTTCTTCAATACCACCAAAATAACCAATAGGCACATCGAATTGGGTGCGGATTCTAGCGTATGCACCGGTTAGCAGTGAGGCCATTTTGCCACCAGCAACACCCAGAGAGGGTAATGAAATGGCCCGGCCAGCCGCCAGACTTTGCATTAGCATGCGCCAACCCTGTCCCAGACGTTCTTGCCCACCGATCACCCAATCCATCGGGATGAAAACATCTTTGCCACGTGTGGGGCCATTCATAAATACTGAACCAATCGGCAGGTGACGATTACCAAGTTCAACACCAGTCGTGTCGGCCGGAATCAGTGCGCAACTGATGCCGAGGTCTTCATTATCACCCAATAGCCCGTCCGGGTCGTAGGCCCTGAATGCCAGGCCAAGCAATGTAGCAACAGGGGCGAGGGTAATGTAACGCTTATTCCAACTGACCCGTAGGCCCAGAACTTCTTTTCCTTCAAATTCATCTTTGCAGACAATGCCCGTGTCTGGCATGGCACCTGCGTCAGACCCGGCGAGTGGTGATGTAAGTGCAAAGCAGGGAATTTCTTCGCCGTTGGCGAGACGTGGCAGGTAGTAGCTTTTTTGCGTATCAGTGCCGTAGTGCATCAATAACTCGCCGGGACCGAGTGAATTGGGCACCATAACAGTAACCGCCGCCGCCACATTGCGACTTGCAATTTTCATCACCACGGCTGAATTGGCCTGTGCTGAGAATTCAAGACCACCGTACTGCGCTGGAATGATCATGCCAAAAAACCGATTCTCACGGATGAACTGCCAAATAGTTTCAGGCAGATCCTGGTACTCGTCGTGGATTTTCCAATCGTCGAGCATTAGACACAGTTCTTCAACCGGGCCGTTGATGAACTCTTGCTCGCGTTCACTTAAGAATGGGGCAGGTTGTCGCAATAAGCGACGCCAACGCGGCCTGCCACTAAATAATTCTGCATCCCACCAGACTGTGCCTGCTTCCAGCGCTTCACGTTCTGTGGAAGAGAGCTTGGGCATCACTTTGCGATACACGCTAAACAAACGGTTACTAACTAATAAGCGACGCAGAGGCTTAATGGCGAAGCCGGCCAGACTGACGGTAAAAATACCGTAAGACCAGCGGAACCAGCCCGGGATTGGGTAAAAATGGCGAAGTTCGGTGAAGGCAAAAGTGAGTCCAGCCAGGATCGCTATAGAAATTAACAGGGGAATACGATAGTAAGCCAATAAAAGCAATGACAATACGAGTATAGCCAGATAAAGGGCGGTCATACATGTGCTCGCTTTAGCGTGAAAATTATCAGAGTCAAACCGGCTGGCCCGAACATTTCATCAAGGATGGCCCAGGCCAGCTTCTCGACCGTTTCACGGTCTCACCTTCTCCGGGATTTGCGCTGTAGCTGGCGCAACAGTTTGGCTGATCGTTCGATGAAGCATGGCGGTAGCTATGGGTCAAGAAGGATCGGCCAAAATGTGAAGTCAGATGCTGTGCAAAACCGGATAGGACAAACTGTAACCAATAGAAATAGACCAAAACATCCTTATTCCCTTGATTAAACAATAATTTTGTCATTTTGACGTCCGCCATGGTGAAATGTTCGGGCTAGTGGATCGGTTCAGTTTATTCGTGGACATCATAGATTAAACGCGGTCAGAGAACCATTCAGAATCAAGTCTGGTACATAGTGGTATTGAGCGGATAGCTTTACCCTAGTGTAGTGTCCTGTATTAAGTGTCGATTAAGAGCCCCACAAAAGATTCAGGTCAAGGCGCAGCCTGCAGTTAATGGCCGCTCCCTTAACAAAGGCTGCGACGCAGGATTGGAGCTTTTGTGGGGCTCCCGAAGGGCGATACGAGAAAGCATCATCTGCTGCGTCGCCTGAGGGCGCCTACTCTTGGTGCGCCTCTTGAGAAGGACTGGGCCATTCCCTGCGAGGCGGGCCTTACAGC
>JAJFLA010000036.1 GCA_021772935.1 Gammaproteobacteria bacterium | reverse complement strand
CGGAAGACCGAAGAGTCGAGCAATTGGAACTAATGCAGTAGCCCCTTTGAGGGGTTCAAGGAGCCCGAAGGCTCCGTTTAACAGACCGCTTTGAGCGGTTCACAAAAAAAGCCCCCGGCTTTGCCGGGGGATATTTACTGTAGTGTCCTGTATTAAATGGCGATTAAGAACCCCACAAAAGCTTCAATCCTGCGTTCCAACCTTTGTCAAGGGGACGGCCATTAACTGCAGGTTGCGCCTTGTCTTGAAGCTTTTGTGGGGTTCCCTGCGGGCGAGACGAGAAAGCATCATCTGCTACGTTGCGCCCCTTGTAAAGGACCAGCCATTCCCTGCGAGACGCGCCTTACAGCTAGTGCCTTCTCGTCTCGCTTAATAGTCATTTAATACAGGACACTACACTAGTATAGGTGGAGCTGGGTAATATTGCTGGTGAAATAAAGCAGCTTTAATCATCAATGGCAGTCATCACCGCCTCAACAACTTCTTCCAAAGCTGGCACCCATCGCAGTATGACCAGCAAGTCATTTTCCTGGTCTATATAAATATAGTTACCACCAAAACCGGCTGCCCAGAAGGCAGAGGCAGGCGCTTTCGGGATTCGTTTCTGGTCGGTATTTAACCACCACATATAACCATAATCAGGTCGGGCCGGTGTGGCTTGGCGCATGGCGTCGATCCATGTTGTTGGTACAATTTGCCGGCCCTTCCAGTTGCCATTGCGCAGAAACAACAGGCCCATGCGGGCATGGTCCAGTGTACTGATAAACAGACCACCACCAAAATGCCCGCCACCGGATACTGACTGCATCTTTTGACCATCCAGCGTTACCCATGAATTTTCATAACCGTGCCAGCGCCATGTTGTCGAGGCGCCAATAGGGTCCATGACTTCGCGTCGCAGAACTTCGGGTAGCGGTTGTCGCCAAACTTGCAGTAAAGAAAAGGCGGCGAGGTTGATACGTACGTCGTTGTATTTGAAATAACTGCCGGGCTCATGCAGTTCACGTTGGGGCCAAAGAGACCGGTCAGTCCCTTCTGGTCGATCGGCCCAGTCGGGCACGCCCCACAAGCTTCCCTGCCAGTCGGAGGTCTGGTTCATCAGGTGGTGCCAGCTAATGTTGCGATTATGTTGGGAGGAAAATTTACCGTCACGCACCCAGTTTGATACTGGTGCATGAATATCGTTAACCAGTCCATCACGCAAGGCCAGCGCCATCAGTGTGGAAAGATAGCTTTTAACTGCACTGAAGGTCATATCTACACGTTCCAGGTCACCCCATTCGGCGACGATATAACCCTTGCGTATAATCAATCCGGCGCTGCCTTCACGTGCCTTGGTCGGGCCGAGGATTCGGAAGTCAGGCTCACGAGGTGAAAACGAATCTGTGATGGCTTGTGCCAGATCTTTAGGCTCGGTGATAGCCTTTTGTTTAGCGAGTGCAACGGCCGTGGCGAGTTTCGCCGCATCCATACTGGCCGCTTGTGGTGTTGTTCTTTCCCAGCTCCCACGTGCTGGGAAATAGTTTGTTGTCGCGGTTACAACCAGCGGAAATAGTAGTAAGACAGCGAACAGGTACTGGCGCATTGTGATTTTCATGGAGGTTTATCTCGTCCTTACTGAGGGCGGGTTACGGATCGTTTCTCTAATCGTGCAGGAATTGGTACCTGGCAGATATCCAGCACTTTGGGTGGTTTGTGATAGAAAAACTTATTGGTTCGGTTGCGGCGTTCTTTCAACCCGTCCTTAAACCCCTTGGAGTTGGTATCAGCAACATAAATATCCAGTTGTTCATTCTTTTTAAGTGAGGATGCCAGACGCATCCGCTTGATCCAGCTACGCTCAAGATCTTTTTCTATAATGCCATTGTTAAGTGTGGGACCACGCTTGATACGTTGTACGACATCCATACCCCATACCACGCGGCCAAATATGGTCAGGTTGCGGTCCAGGTAGCGAGGCGCCTGACCGATGACGATATAAAAGTCCGTGCCACCACTGTTGGGGTCGTCATTACGCGCCATGGCGACGCTGCCGGGACAATGGGTTAGCCATGCCTTGCCAGCACTTGTCTTGTCACGTGCAGCAGGGAAACCATCGACAAACCCGGTGTAGGGAGCAAACAGGTCACTGCTTTGAACCGGGGTCCATGACATCGATACCCAGTCTTTTGCTTTCTTTTTGTTTTCTGGTTTCAGTGGCCAGCTAATTTCAAATTCGGCCTTCAGTGTTTTCACGGGCTGGTCGCCGTCAATGTCACTTTCGTCCCCACCCTGTGCCACGAAACCGTCAATAACCCG
The DNA here is from genome assembly GCA_021772935.1 of Gammaproteobacteria bacterium. Lineage (GTDB taxonomy): Bacteria > Pseudomonadota > Gammaproteobacteria > Xanthomonadales > SZUA-36 > SZUA-36. Next base: position 6,561 of record JAJFLA010000036.1, on the reverse strand, counting down.
GTAAAAACTCAGGCCCCGGTAAAATTGTTTCGCTAGCAATTGTTTGAACTGTTTGACTGTTTTTGGGGCAAAAGTTGGATTAAGTTCAATCACGACCGTACCGCCCTCTACCTGCAGGTAGACGGTGTTGTCAGGGTCCAGTGACCGCCAGATCAGGTCATCCTGGGCGGGTGTTGAAACTGAAACAGCCAGCAAAAGGGTAAAGGTGAACTGGCGCAAGCCGAAAAAGGTGAAGGTGTTGAACATAGTGTTACCGGTATCCAAAGCGCATACCGGTAACAGTTTAATTGAAATACAACCGCCCCGCATATTACGGGCTGATCGAAATCAGGGCATTTGTATCTTGTTGTTTTCCCTACCTGGGACGACGATGGAAGACGCCTGCTGACGCTGCATCTCTTTCAGTTCTTCCATGGTGCGCTCAACGGCCAGCTTGGCCGCCTCACCAAATCCGGCAACCGCACCCTCAAGTGTTTCGGTTTCGATTTGAAATGACAGCGGCAAAGCACCACCTGGGGTCATAATCTGGGTAGAACCTACAAATTGTATGGGTCGACTGCTATCCAGTTCGCCGTCAAGCGTCACCGGCGTCATTTTGCGGATCGTGCCGACACGACTGTCGGTATAGACTTCTTCGCGTGTTAAGGCGGTGGCGTCCATACTGGTTTCGGGGTTGGTATCCATTTGGCTCATAATGATTTCCTGTGTTTGCTGTATAGCGAAGTGGGGTCGGTTGTTGGAAAACGCAACCGGCTTTGTACCGGACAAGTCGAAGTTGCGGTCACACGATAATGGTTAAACATCTATGATAAAAAACAATACGAAACAGAAGGTGCTGAAAATGACGGACATTCAAACAAAAGAACTTATAACGAACTGGCAGATGAAAGCTCGTGGGCACATTTTCGATTGATGATAGAGCACGTTTTCGGACATTAATCGTTTGATCCTGTCGCTTCAGTCACCGGTTATTTTGAGGAGTGGTGTACCATACGTCATTATTCAGGAGGGGCAGAGAGGGCTTTCGTGGGAGCAACAGAAAATGGGCAGTGAACTGAAAGGCAGGGTAGTGGGTGTTGGTGGTGTGTTTTTCCGCTCACACGATCCCAAACGGCTTGCAAAGTGGTATCAGGAAACATTAGGTCTGGTCACCGAGGCCTGGGGAAGCACCCACGGAACCAGTTTTTCACCTGAAGCCATGCCTGCCAATTCCTTCACGGTCTGGAGCACGTTTGCTTCGGACACGGAATATTTTGGTGATCCTCGCCAGTCCTTTATGATCAACCTGGTCGTGGATGACCTGGATGCTGCTCTGGCCAATGTCCGCGCCGCCGGTGGTGATGTGATCCCGGAAAAAGAGGAGCACGATTTCGGTCGTTTTGGTTGGATCGTGGATCCGGACGGTAACCGTGTTGAACTGTGGGAGCCACCTGAAACAATGCCGGAAGCCAAAAAGTGAGCGACTCAATAGAGACACTCAAAAAACGGATAGAGGAACTGGAAAGCCAGGCTGCTTTTCAGGATGAATTGTTTGAAAGCCTGAATACCATTGTTGCAAAACAGGATGCTGAGGTTCTCGCGCTAAAGCGGCAATTCAGCTTGTTGTCCCAGCGATTAAAGGAAGTTGGTGACGCTTCACTCAGCGCGCAGCCACAAGATGAAACCCCTCCCCATTACTGAGATACCGTTGGCTGTTTGAACCCACACCCAGGTAACCGTGCCATCACACGGGTAACTGTAAAGGTGTTTCCTGCATCCGGCCCAGTTGTTCACGCAGGCTCAGGACCAGGTCTTCCCAGTAGCGGGGCTCACCAAACCAGGGGAAAGCGATTGGGAAAGCCGGGTCCTGCCAGCGCTTGGCCAACCAGGCCGCGTGGTGCAGCATACGTAAGGTTCGCAGGGCCTCAATCAAGCCCAGTTCACGTCTGTTGAAATGGTGAAACTGGGTATAGCCATCCAGTACGTCTTTCATCTGCTCAGCCATCTCATAGCTTTCACCAGATAGCAGCATCCACAGATCCTGCACTGCAGGGCCGCTGCGGCAGTCATCAAGATCAACAAAAAATGGACCGTCACGCCACAGGATGTTACCGGGATGGCAATCGCCGTGCAGGCGGATTTTGTCGAATGTACTTACGCGATCAAAAGAGGCTTGAATCGAGATCAGCAAGTCGGTGGTCAGGCTGGAAAAGGCAGTTTCCAGGTGCGGTGGAAGCCACTGGCCTTCAAGCAGAGCTTTGACGGGTTGATGTCCAAAGCTTTCAATTGAAAGCTCCGGTCGCGAGTGAAATGGTTGCTCGGCACCCAACGCATGAATACGACCGAGGAAACGGCCGAGCCACATACGTGTTTCCTTTTGATCCAGTTCAGGTGCGTGTCCGCCACGGCGTTCGAACAATGCAAATCGAAACCCGTCATGTTCAAGCAGTGTTTTTCCGTCTATATCCATGGGCGGGATCAGAGGTATTTCCGCATCCGCGATTTCTAACGCAAAAGCATGTTCTTCAAGGATTTGATCATCCGTCCAGCGACCCGGTCGGTAGACCTTTGTAATCAACGGTGTGGCACCCTCTATACCTACCTGGTAAACCCGGTTTTCGTAGCTATTCAAAGCTAGTAAGCGTCCGTCACAGAGCAAGCCGGTAGACTCGATTAGCTGGATCAGTTTTTCCGGATCAAGACGGTAGTAGGGAGTGAGAACATCGTTTGTCTGCTGCATCTTATGTGTTTGTATCTTGATCGGGTTTGTCATGGTTAGGATACAAGAGTTTTGGGTTCAGAGTGTCTTTTACCGTAACAAAGGAGACTCTGATCCCCAGTCGACGTAATTCACCCTTTTGAGAATCCTCATTTGGAAGTAGAATGGATTGTCCAGATCAAGGTTTAACTTTTCATGACACATAAGACTACAAATCTAGCGTTGTATTGCGATTTTGAGAATATCGCGCTCGGTGTACGAGATGCCCAATACGCGCGCTTTGATATTAAAGAAGTGCTGGAACGCCTGCTCGTAAAAGGGAATATTGTAGTCAAGAAGGCTTATTGTGACTGGGAGCGTTATAAAGATTTCAAGACCGACATGCATGAGGCTTCATTTGAGCTGATCGAGATTCCGCATGTACGTCAATCGGGTAAGAATTCAGCAGATATTCGTATGGTGGTTGATGCGCTTGACCTGTGTTACACCAAGTCACATGTCGATACGTTCGTGGTGATATCAGGAGATTCAGATTTTTCACCGTTGGTGTCCAAGCTCCGTGAGAATAACAAAATTGTGATCGGCGTTGGGGTCAAAGAATCAACCTCCAACCTGCTGATTGCCAACTGTGATGAGTTCATTTACTACGACGATATCATCCGTCAGGCTGAGCGGCGCAAGCCCAAGAGAAAAAAGACCGGCAGCAAGAAAGAAAACGGTGACGAAACCCCAGCTACCACGCCCAAACACCAAGGCCGTGAAGAAAAGGCATTTGCATGGGTGCTGGAGACTTTGGATGACCTGTTCAGCGAGCGTGATCCCGAGGAAAAAGTTTGGGGATCAATGGTTAAACAAGCACTAAAAAGACGAAAGCCTGGCTTTAATGAGCGTTACCATGGGTTTCGTTCGTTCAGTGAATTGCTGGAGCAGATGGAAGAACGAGCAATGGTCACACTGGAGCACGACCAAAAGTCAGGCGGTTATATCATCAGCGATTACGTCGGCTCCTGAGGTTTCCGTTATTGCAGGCAAAAAAAGACCCGCATTAGGCGGGTCTTTTAACAAGTCGAGACGTATTGGTTTACACCAAACTGACCCCGACCCCCCTATTGTCGATCATTCTGCCAATTTTCATTGACACCCTGACCACCCTTACTTGCTCCCCATAGTTCATATTTATCCTGCCAGAGCCCAAAATCCTGGGGTTGGCGTCTTAATGGCTGTCCTTTGCTACGCCTACGTCACAGGTGGCGACAACTCCCTTGTCCATAATGTTCTATGGGTGCTCAACGTATAAGTATCATTTATAACAGCATCTGCCCTTTTGTAATGCAATTATTGGGCCATATCATGTGTTGGTGCAAAAAATACATGTACAACAACGAGATACGAAATTCAGGGTGTCTGAACAGGGTAACTGCTTGGGTGACGGTTTGTCGTGATGTGTCGAACTACTGACAAAAATTGTCAGTCAAACACGGTGTTGAGCTTACAAATAGCTTAACCAGTTGTGTTGGTCTTGCGTTTCTCCGTTGAATAAGCCGAAAAATGCCGCTTGAATGCGCTTGGTCAGTGGGCCACAGCCACCGTTGCCAATGGTGATGTGGTCGACCTGGCGTACCGGTGTTACTTCTACTGCGGTGCCGGTAAAAAAGGCTTCGTCGGCACCGTATAGTTGTTCGCGTGATAAGGTTTGCTCAAGCACACTCATGCCTAGATCGGCCGCCAGAGAGAAAACCGTGTCCCGGGTGATACCGCCCAAGATAGACGCGGAGCTTGGTGGTGTAAGAATTTTTCCATCCTTGATGAGAAAAAGGTTTTCACCCGCACCTTCGCTGAGTAGTCCGTCGTGCCCGAGCGCAATGCCCTCATCAAAACCCCTGTCCTTGGCTTCAAAGCCGATTAACTGACTGGAGAGGTAATTGCCACCGGCTTTGGCGCCGGTTGGAACAGTATTGGGTGCGAGACGCTGCCATGAGGTGATACAAGCCCGGATACCATTTTTTAGGCCTTCTTCTCCCAGGTATGCACCCCAGGAATCAACCATGATGGACACATCGACTGCATCCAGATCTTTGGGTATCACTCCCAGGCCACAGTTACCTCGCATGACCAGCGGTCGAATGTAGGCGCTGCGCAAACCGCTGCTGCGTACTGCTTCAAAACAGGCTTCACGAAGCTCATCAAAACTATAGCGGATAGGGATTCTGTAAATGGACGCGGAATAAAACAAGCGCTTCAGATGGGCATCAAGACGAAAAAAAGCGGTACCCTGAGGGGTTTGGTAGGCACGAATACCTTCAAACACCGATGAACCGTAATGTAGTGCATGGCTTTGTACATGTACCTTGCAGTCGTCAAATTCACGCATTTTACCGTTGAACCAGATTTTGTAATTGGCGCTCATCTTGATGATTCCGTTTTAATAGCCTGCTTGTAAAGCGTGCAGTATCCAACCATGCGGTGGCAAGTTCAAGTACCATGTAGCTTGATTGGGGTACATTTAAGCCAATAGGCTTAAAAAAGGAAATTATTGTGGATTGGAAACTGTTTGTAACCGTATTTGGCGCCATATTTATTGCCGAAATGGCTGATAAGACCCAGCTGGTTACGCTACTTTTTGCCGCAGATAAAGAGGTCAGTAAACTGACAGTTTTTCTTGGCTCTGCTTTCGCGCTGGTGCTGGCCAGTGCAATCGGTGTGGCAGCGGGATCTCTGTTGTCACAGTTGATCAGTGCCAGGCTATTGTCCATGATTGCCGGCGCCAGTTTTATAGTGATTGGCATTTTTACGTTTTATCATGGCTGGCAAAATGCAGTATGAGTTTGGCGAATAACTAACATGAATCGACAGGCACACCACCACCATCATCACCCTACACCGGACTACAACCGTGCTTTTGCTGTGGGTGTGGTACTCAATGTCACTTTTGTGGTGATCGAAGTGTCTTATGGAGTGATGGCCAACTCACTGGCCCTGATCACGGACGCTGGTCACAACTTGAGTGACGTGATGGGGTTGATACTGGCATGGGGGGCGAGTTACCTGGCGGGTAAACAACCCTCACTGAGGCGGACCTACGGTTATTCCCGCGCCACCATTCTGGCCTCTATGTTCAGTGGCTTGTTATTGTTGGCCGCTGTTGTGGTGATCAGTTGGGAGGCGGTCGACCGGTTCTTCTCACCATCAGAGCCTGTTGGCCAAACCATCATGGTCGTGGCTGGCATTGGCGTTTTAATCAATTCAATTACGGCTTGGTTTTTTGTCTCCGGAAAAGACCATGACCTTAATATACGCGGTGCGTATTTACACATGGCAGCCGATGCGCTGGTTTCTCTCGGGGTGGTTGTATCTGGTTTTGTGATCTGGAAGTTTGGGCTGAAGTGGTTTGATCCATTGAGTAGCCTGTTGATCGCAGTGGTCATTTTTTGGTCCACTTGGGGTTTGTTACGTGATTCGCTCAACCTTGCCATTGATGCGGTACCGCGCGGTCTGGATCCGGAAAAAATCCGAGCCTGGTTGATGGCTCAGCCAGGAGTTGAAGGTATGCACGATTTGCATATCTGGCCCATGAGCACTACCGAGACTGCTTTAACCGCACATTTGTTGATGCCGGAGCCTCCGGCTGGTGATGAGTTTTTACATGAGCTCGCACAGCAGTTACAGAAGCAATTTAGAATTTCACACGCAACATTCCAGCTTGAGCGGGGCGACGACGAGCATCCTTGCAGACAGTCGCAGACTTGTGCCGAATAGGGGGCAAAGAATTTGGGGTCGGGGTGAAAAAAAAAAAAAGAAAAGGAGGGGGTGTTTTTTGAAACACCCCCGTTTTTTTTAATGGGAGAAAAAATATAAACAAAAAT
>JAJFLA010000035.1 GCA_021772935.1 Gammaproteobacteria bacterium | reverse complement strand
ACTGATGCGCTTCCGTCCGAAGCAGCACAATGACTGAAAATCCAGGTGCGCAATCAGATCACTACCAGTAGTATAAAATGATGGCTGGCATCAGGGTTGCTTTGTGCCAGTTGACCGGAGACGGCTAATGGGTGACCCCTTTATTATTTTTCGGCCAAAAATTGCACTGGCGGCACGCACGCGCCGACCGAGCCAAGAGAACATTTTCCGTGGCCAATGCCGAATCACATCCAGCCAGGTATAAATAGTCGGCAATAACACCAGGCTAACAAAAGTAGAAAACAGCAGACCACCAACAATGGCCCGCGCCATCGGGAAGTACGGCGGCCCATTGCCACCTATTTGAGTCGTGCCGATGCATAACGGGGTCAGACCCAAAACCGTCGTTCCAACGGTCATCAGGATTGGACGCATACGTTCACGACCGGCCTTTATCAACGCCTCGTCACGCGATAGTCCCGATAGACGTAATTGATTGACATGATCAATCAGCACAATTCCGTTGTTCACCACAACCCCTATCAGGATCAGAATACCGATCATGGCCATCAGCGTGAAGGTGGTTCCAGTAATCAGGAAAAACCAGTAAACACCAATGACCGAAAATAAAATCGTGCAGATCATACCCGCCGGGTAGATCAACGATTCAAACTGCGCAGCCAGTACGATGTAGATGATGGCTACGGCCAGCAGGATATTGAACGCCATTTTCTGCATGGCTTCCTGGTCCTCGTCAAAGCCGCCGCCAAAATGCCATTCGTAAGCACTCGGTATTGTCATCAGTTCCATGTTTTCCTTGATCAATTCTTTGGCCTTTTCCGATGTAATGCCATCCAACTGGGCGGTGACTCGCAAACCGGTTTTACGATCAAGACGGCGGATCTCGGTAGGGCCGGTACCTTCTACAAAATCAACCATTGCCATCAGCGGAATAGACACACCTTCCGAATTCCTTAACTTGATATCCCGCAGATCGTCTATTTCCTGGCGGTCCTGCTCACGAAACTGTAAACGCACTGGAATTTCGCCTTCCGGTCCCTTAAATTCCCGCAGATCCACACCACGAATGGCAATGGCAACAGCCTGTGCTACTTCCTGGGTGGAGAAGCCAAGCTGATTGGCTCGTTCACGGTTCACATGCACCTGGACTTCCTGGTCGCCAGCGGCGACCTCGGAGACGACACCGGTCAATCCTTCCACCGAAGACAGGATACGCACCGCATCTTCTGCCAGATCCCGCAGAACTTCACTGGATGTACCAGTCAGGGTGACGTTGAGCTTTTCGCCCCCTCCAACACGATTAAAATCAAAACTTGGACGACCAATTGCAATCTTGGGCAGGCCCTCCATGATCTCACTGGAAATCTCCTCCGACGAGCGCTTTGAATTCTCGTCATCCGTCAGCAGAATGACCGAAGCCGTACCTTCACTCTGTTCACTGTAGTAGGTGTAAACCGCCCGAATCTCAAAGCGTTCCTGGTTGGAGTAAAGATACTCTTCAATTCTATCCACTGATTCTTTGAGCTTGGGCAGTGGGTAACTTCCATCCAGATGGTAAGGCATGTATAGCTGGCGGGTCTGGTCCTGCGGAAACATGTCAGTTTCCACGATCGACATTGGGATGGCTGCTGAAAGCAGGGTCAAAACAACCATGGCTGCCGCCAGCCAGCGGTGACGCATATTCCACTGCAACAGGCGAACGTAACGATCACGTAAAAAATCAACCGTGGCATTCTGTTTCTTATTTGCTGGCCGGTCCAGACGTGAGGCCAGCAGGGGAATGATTGTCTGTGCAATTAATAGAGAAACGCTTAGCGAAACCACTATGGCGATTGCTACGTGGGTTAAAAAGATAGAAATCTGGTCTTTTTCACCAAAAATGATAGGTAGGAAAACCGCTGCACTGGTCAAGGTTCCGGCGGCCACTGCCAAACCCACAGCACTTACGCCCCGCAAGGCCGAACCGGTGGCGTCATCCGGTGTTTTCTCGTGTTCGGTATGGATGCTTTCACTGACCACCACTGCGTTATCCACCAGCATGCCGATGGCGAGCATCAGCCCCATCATGGACAGGATATTCAGGGACAGACCCAAAAAATACATCACACCCAGGGTAATGGTAATCGCTACCGGTATAGCCATAGAGACCATCAGGGTCGTCTGTACGCTGCGCAGGAAGAAATACAATACAAACAACGATAGGAAAGCGCCGAGCAGACCGGCCTTGAGCAATTCGGAAAGTGATTTCGTCACACCCTCAGACTGGTTTTCAAGAAAAAACACTTTAATGCCCTGCATTTCAGGCGTCTTACCAATACGATCAACTTCCTCCAACGCTCGCCTGCCTACCTCAACCAGGTTGGCACCGCTTTCTTTGTAGACGCTGACACCTATTGCGTATTTACGGTCGAGGTGGCGGGCATAATCACGGCGCTTGCTGTCGTAGGTGATCTCGGCAATATCACTCAGACGTAAGCCATTGTCTGCTATGACCAGGTCTTTAATGTCATCAATCGAGCGAAATTCACCGCGGGGATTCACCCGGTAACGGGTTTCACTATCGCGGATCAAGCCAGCTGAGTCTGAGAAATTGACCTGGCTCAGTAGCCGCTGTAACTGATTGAGATCGACAGCGTGAGAAGCCACCCGGTCGGCAATCAAATCAATACGAATCTCACGTGGCTCAATACCTTGGAAATCCACCCGCGCCACGCCTGGAATTCTCTCCAGTGGTCTGACCAGACTTCTGTTCAGCATGTCATAAGCCGTGGACAGGTCGCGCTCACTGGAAATACGTAGCGTCAGCACCGGTTGATCAGTAAAGTTAAATTTTAAAACGTTGATACGACGCAGGTCAGCCGGTAACTGATCGCGTATCGCCTCCATCCTTTCGCGGGCCTCAACCGCCTTAACCGCTACATCTGCGCCCCAATCAAATTGGACCTCAAGCCTGGAGCCATTTGATGATGAAGTGGATTGGAGCCGCTTGATACCGCTCAGTGTTGCAATGACTTCCTCAGCGGGACGGGTGATCTCTCGTTCCACTTCTTCCGGTGTTGAACCCTGGTAGGGCATATCCAGAATGATGAAGGGGATATCTACACCGGGGAAATATTCCAGCGGTAACAAACGACTGGATATCAAGCCTACCGCGATCATGGAGACGAAGATCATGACGATGGTTACGGGACGATCCATTGCAAAGCGTGCAGGTACCATGGATCAAACCTCCCCAGCGGCGGTTTGGGATTGACCCGAGAGATCCTTGCGGCGATCCAGCAGTGAATACATCACGGGCACAACGAGAAGCGTTAACAAGGTCGAAGTCAGCATCCCACCGATGACGGTAATGGCCATGGGTGTGCGCATCTCAGAGCCCTGGCCGAGGCCCAGCGCCATTGGCAGCAGACCCAGAACAGTGGTCAGGGTGGTCATCATGATCGGACGTAAACGCAGCCGAGCACCCTCCCTGATGGCCGTGATCCGGTCCATACCGCGTTCACGTAACTGGTTGATCAGGTCAAGTAATACAATCGCATTATTAACAACGATCCCTGCCAGCATTATCAGACCAATAAAAACAATGACGCTAAGTCGGGTTTCGGTCAGCCACAACGCCAGTGCAACACCAACCGCTGCCAGCGGTATTGAAAATAGAATAACAAAAGGATGTAGCAGTGATTCGAATTGTGAAGCCATCACCAGGTAGACAAGAATGATGGCCAGTCCCAATGCAAACATCAGGGATTTGAAAGAAGCTGCCATTTCTTCGCTTTGACCGGAGATACTCATCTTCAAGCCATAAGGTAGTGACATATCGGCCAACAATGTTTCGACCTCCTGAGCGGCGCTGCCGAGGTCGCCGTAGGCGAGGTTTGCCTGAACCAGTGCCAGGCGCTCCTGGTTACCACGGCGAATTTCTGCCGGGCCTTCTGCAACTTTAATATCGGCTACAGATGACAAGGGCACAGGGAATTCGCTTTCGGGATTGACGATGAGTTCACGCACAGAAGCTATGGATTGACGTTCATCTTCTGACATGCGCACCAAAACATCGACTTTACGGTCGCGCCAGCTAAAACGAGTAGCAACTTTGCCACGGATTTTGCCGACTACCTTGTCAGAAATCTGTTTCACTGTCAGACCCAATGCAGCCGCTCGCTGCTGATCAAAATAGATTTGAATTTCGGGGTGCCCACGTTCGAGACTGGATTCCACATCGGCAAAACGTTTGGATTTTCTTAGACGACGTAAAACCTCATCACTGGCCTGGCGCAGTGATCCGATGTCATAACCCTGGATTTCAATCTCGAGCGGTTTATCAAAACTAAGCAGCTGGGGTGTTGAAAAATTTGCATCCAGCCCCGCGATTGCCCGTGCCCCGGTCCTTAAATTTCGTATCACCCGCTGCTGCTCACTCACGCTTGAGCCAGGACTCATCACCACCAGCATCCTCGCGATGTTTTCTCCACTTTCAGTTGGGTTGGCGTCAATCCGGTTGCCCGATCCAGCCACACCGTAAACGTAGCTCACAGCAGTATCAGCCGCCGCCATTCGTTGCAGATCACCTTCGATCCGGTCGGTTTCTTCAAGTGGTGTACCTGGTGCTGCTTCAAGCATGACATTGAACCGGCCCTGCTCCAATTGAGGTACCAGCTCCGTGCCAATGCCACGCAATAGCATTACTGAGAATGCCAGCAAAATTATTGCTATGCTCAGGGTCAGGAGACGGTGAGACAGGGCCCAATCGAGCAACTTGGCATAGGTGAAGGAGAACCAATCACCAACCCGGTTGATGCTGCCACCACCTGAAGCCAGACCTTGCCCACGAATCGATGCCATCATCGGGATCAGGGTAACCGCGACTCCCAGTGATATCGCCAGTGCAAAAGTCACGGTTAAGGCCTGGTCGCGAAAGAGTTGACCGGCAATGCCATCGACGAAAGCCAACGGCAGGAATACCGCAATTGTAGTCAAGGTAGCAGCAATGACGGCTCCTCCGACGTCACTTGCGCCTTTGATCGCTGCGCTCACCAGCCCTTCGCCATTGGCCCGGTAGCGCGAAATGTTTTCGAGCACCACAATGGCATTGTCCACCAACAAACCGGTGGCAAGTGCAATACCGCCCAGCGACATAATATTGAGCGAGATACCCGCCTGCCCCATCAGGAAAAAAGTCGCAATAATTGAAACTGGAATCGATAGCGCGATGGTAAAGGTAAACCAAATATTACGCAGAAAGAGGAAAATCACCAGCACGGCCAGTAGACCACCCAGTATGGCTGCCTTGATTACTTCACTGATGGCCCGGTCGATGAAAATGGATTGGTCATCTACCGTGTCTATCGACATATCCGGTGGTAAGTCTTCTGATAACTGCAAAAGTCGCTTATCGATACCGTTGGCCACACTGACGGTGTTGGCATCACCTTCCTTGTAAACTGCCACTTCCACAGCTTCCTGGCCGTTCATTCGAATGATGGCTTCACGCTCGCTGTAACCGGCCCGAACCCTTGCGATGTCTCGCAGGTAGATCGGGCGCGTCTCGCCCGGATCGATAATCAAATCACCAAATTCTTCGACAGTGGCAAACTGATTGATAGTACGCACCAGGTAACGCTGGGCACCTTCTTCCAGTCGACCGGCTGAAACATTAACGTTTTCAGCTGCCAATCGCGCACTCAATGATTCAAGGGAAAGATTGAGCTGTGCCATTTTATGTTGATCGATTTCTATCTGGATCTCATCCTCGAGACCACCGCTGATCTTAACCGCTGCCACACCTTCAACCGGTTCAAGAAGTTTCTTGATTTCCTCATCGGCAAAGCGGCGCAAGGCTTTAAGCGAGGCCTCATCTGATGCAATTGAGATCAAGCCGAAACGCATGATGGGATCAGTTGCCGGATTGAACCGCAGCAATAAAGGTCGGCTTGCCTCCAGTGGTAATTGCAGAACTTCGAGCTTTTCCCGTACATCCAAACCCGCGCGGTCCATGTTGGTGCCCCAGGCGAATTCGAGCATGACGTCGGACTGGCCTGCACGGGAAACCGACTTGACACTGAGTACATTTTTGACCACACCAACGGCTTCCTCGACCGGGCGTGTAAGCAATGTTTCGATTTCTTCTGGCGCTGCACCCCGGTATTCGGTGCGTACTGTCAAGGTCGGGTAAGAAAGATCAGGTAACAAGTTTACCTTCAGGTCTTTCAGTGCAATCAAACCGAATAGAACGAGGGTTACAGCTGCCATCGAAATAGCCACGCGTCTGCGCGTGGCCACTTCGATTAACTTCATGGAACCTTCCAGATTCACGGGGCCAGAACTCATACGCCTGGAGTCGGATCTTTGTCCTTACCCACCACTTCTACGCGTGTACCTTCGCTAAGGCTGCCTTTGCCCGCAGTGACTACGGTTTCACCTTTCGCAAGCCCGTCTACCACCTCGATCTGACCTTTTACTTCGAAACCTAATTGAATGGTTCGGCGGCTGGCACTGCCTTCTTCATTGATGACGAATACGTGGCTCATTTCATCTTCTGTGATAACCGCACTGCGTGGAATGATCGGTACATCCTGGTGCAGGTCATAGAGGATTTCAGCTCGCCCGAATAAGCCGGGTTTCAACATTTGACCATGGTCTGTAATTTGGGCCGTTACACGGAAAGTTCCGGTATTCGGATCAATCACCGGACTGATGCGTATCACTTCACCACTAAATGTTTCACCAGGCCAGGCATCAACTGTCATTGAGACCTGCAAGCCTTTGCTCAAAACACTCAATTCACGCTCTGGCACGTGCAACACTGCCAGTAAAGGGTCGTAACTGGTGATATTAAACACCGGCTGATGCACCGTCACCAGGTTACCCACTCGAATCATGCGTTCTGAAATATAACCAGAGATCGGCGCCTTGATTCTGGTGTATGCAAGGTCAAGTTTGGCCAGGTCATAAGCTGCTTTCTGGGCTTCAAATTCGGCATTGACGCGTTCAAAGTCCTCGGTACTCACCAATTTCTTGGCAAACAGTTCTTTTTTGCGCTGAAAATCAGTCTGCAGGCGTTTCAGTGTGGCGTTGGCCCGTTCGACTTCAAGGGCGTATCGGTCTGTCTCGACGCTTGCCAGGACTTGTCCGACTTCTACAAAATCGCCTTCCTCAGCATTGAGTTTTAACACAACACCGGTAATTTGAGATACCACGACCGCCTGTTCATCGGCCTCTAGCGTTGCTGTTCCCGTGTAGAACGCCGCCATATCAGCGCTTGAGACTATTGCGGCCTCAACAGGAATTGCCAACGCGCCCTCAGTCTCGTCTTCACTTTCGTCTCCATTGACCGGATCCATACAACCCTGCAATAGCATCGCCGAAGCGATCAATGACAAAAAAAGACCTGAATTATGTAAACTCCCCGTCACTCGAAATTTCATGATATTAAATCCCGGTGTTTTATATAACTACAACACTAACACAGCGAATACTCAAGCTCATGGGCCATTTGTCACTGGTCAGTCATTATAGCGGATAGATGCAAAATTTGGGCCATACCGAATCCATGTTTCCTGGTGGCTTATGCTATGAACTCGGCTACTTTGGGCTCACTTTCTGGATTTTGGGCGTGGTGAGACTGGTGAGAGACCCACACTATTGGTCAATTTGGCGAAAATGGTTTCTACACTAACCCCAAAAACATCACGGCCGATGAATTGTGCGCAGGAACAGGCTGCTCAGACTTAGACCGGATTGACGTACCAGCAGCAGCAAACCGGTAGCAACCATCCCCACAATCGCCAAAACAATTAACATGGAACCAGAGTTTTCACCCGGCAGTGGTAACGGGCTGTTGGATAATAGCCAGGCTCCCATCAGGCTGGCAAAGGCCCAGTAAAACATCATGGCAATGAATACTGCCCGTCCACTTTTTGATAATTCTTTTTGCTGGTGAATGGAAGCCATCACTCTCATTTCAAAATCGTCAGTCAGGCTTTGACTGGGCTGGAAAGAATGCTTGAGCAAGTGCTCCAGCTTTTGTTCAGATCGTGGCTGCAATTTGATGGAATCATTCATCAAGGCGATCTCCAAGTTGTTCCGCGAGGTGCTTCTTTGCGCGCCGTAAGTAAACTTTAACAGTACCCTCAGGACAGTCCATCACCTCTGCGATTTCGCGGATTTTGAAACCCAGCCAATAAAACAGATACACCATCATGCGCTGAGTCTGCTGCAATGAGTTGACCGCGACTTTGACACGCGCCGATGTTTCGCCTTCAACCAGTATCGAGGCTGCGCCGGCCGATGAACCGGGTATGATCACATCAACAATATCCACGCTTTCAAATTTCCGGTTCTTACGCTGATAGTCAATGGTAGCATTGATTGCAAGCCGGTATATCCAGGTAGAGAACAGGCAGTCACCACGGAATGACTCAAGACGTTGGTACAGCTTGATGAATACTTCCTGGGCAACATCTTCTGCCTGCGCCTGCTGGGAAGGGCCGAGCACTGACAGCGCAATGTGATGTACCTTGGTTTTGTAGCGGGCCAGCAGCGTACGAAAATGCTGCTGGTTGCCCCGTAATACGATGGATTCGACCAGTGCCGCATCCGACAAAGCGTCTTTGACCTGCTGATTAGCCTCTTCTGCTACATTGGCACAGACGTAAACTTCAGCAAACCGTTGCAACAGCTTGTCGACAACATCGTTGACCTGCACAGCCGATGTGCAGGTCATGTTACTTGTAGATGTGCAGGTCATGTTACTTGTATGCGTATTCATCGGATCAGGTAACGTTTCAGTTCGATGGGTTTCTTGTCAGTAGATAAAATAAGAATAGTCCAATTCCGGCCATCAGTGGTATTGCGCCAATGGTTGTGAGTTCATGGAAACCACGGTCGCTACTGAAATGAAATGCGATAATCATACCTATTCCGGAAAACGCGAGGATAAAACCCACACACAAAGATACCAGTCTGAATTTTTCCTTGCCTCTGGCATGTGCTTCTGCACTGCTTAAAACAGCTCCTTCATCATCCAGCATGGTGGCGTCCCATTCTGGCAGCGGCAAGCCTTTTTCCATCGCCATGAAGCGTTCCTTCTGGATCAGTTCCTGGCGCGCCAATTTGCGTTTTTGCCTTTGGCCTTCCGCCAGGATCCCCAACAGGATGAAGATAAAAATAAAGGCTGATCCGAATATCGCCCAGCCCATTCCTGAGTTCAAAATTGTCATGATTTTACATCCTGCCGGTTTGTTGTGTTTCTTTTGACGGAGGGATGCCCAATACGGTTACAACGTGTAAAAAGGGGCCCCTTTAACTAAAAAAGCCCCGGCCTGATGGCCGGGGCTTTTTCGTTATCGATACTACCGACTAGATCTAGTGCCGATAAGTAACTCTCACATAACCAACCGTTCCCGGCAGATCATGAACAACCGGGCTCATATTGACTGAGCCACAGGTGTTAAGACAGACCGAAGGGTCGTTGTCGAAGAGATTGTTGGCACCAATCGTAATCGAGATGCCCTCGCCATCCGGATCAAAGCTGTAGGACAAGCGAGCGTCGGTGTAAACCTCCGAGTCCAGGATGTCACCCGATGGTTGTACCATGGAATCAACATAACGGAAGGTAAGACCTCCAGACCATTGGCTCTGTGTCCAGCCAACGCGCGCGTTGCCACGCCATTCCGGGAATGCACGCTGGAAGGTCTGGTCAGTAATGGTGCCGGTCAGGTCCCTGACTGTTGATGAACCGTCGGGGTTGTTGGCGATTTCTGTGTAATCGTCAAGGTAAGTCGCGTTTATCTTGAGGTCGAACTGTCCCAGACCGGTCGTCGGTGCAAGGTAGTTCAAGGCAAAGTCAAGACCAGAGGCTTCGATACCACCAATGTTGGTCAAGCGGTTGTCGACGACACCAATGACGCCGGTGGAACTGCGTTGAATGTTAGCGCAAGCGACCGGGTCCAGGCTGAGGACACAATCAGTGATCACGTCACCGGGGTCACGTCCCTGCACCGCATCGTCAATTTCCAGGTCATACCAATCAACAGAGATGGTCAGTGCTTCTATCCAGTTTGCATCGAAGTTGTCGCTGTAGACGAAACCAATGGAAATATTATCGGAGGTTTCGGCCACCAGGTCTGAACTACCCGAGGAACGGGCTGATAACTGCGGATTTCTCTGTACAAAATTACTGGGAATACCCAATGCGGCGCAGTTGGCGATGATATTCGCCGGCTGTGGGGCGTCATGACCATTGTTGGCTGCACCTGCAATACCGAAAACGTCCGAGCAGGGGTCAACAAATTGGAAATCTTCCCTGGCAGAGCCACCGAACAGCTCACCAATACCCGGTGCCCGGATACCCGTAGAGAACGATCCGCGAAGCGAGATACTCTTGATGGGCTGCCACAGGGCGCCGATCTTGTAAGTCGTTTCGGAACCAAAGGTATTGTAGTCAGAGGTGCGAACGGCCGCATTTAACTCGAGGTATTCGGCGCCAACGGCACCTGCCAGCAGAGGAACGCTTACTTCACCATAGAACTCGGTTACGTCGAACGCACCGGCCGTTCCCCCGGCAGGAATACCCAGGGTGTTTCCACTGGCTGCAAGCGCATCGGGTGAATAAGAGCCTTCGTGTTCGCGGTACTCAAAACCAGCCGCAAAGCCAATGCTACCGGCGGGTAACTCAGCGAAACTGCCGGTGATGTTACCACCGATGTTGAGCAGGGTCTGCTCACTGGAATCAAGCTGTGTAGCACGCACGAAATCAAGCATTTCCTGTGTGAAGGAACCTTCGCCATTTGAGCCCTGACCACCAAACAGGTTGAAAGGAACACAACCCGGTACCGTTGCACAAATTGCCGGGTCGCCAAGTGCAAGTGAAAGGTTGGCGCCATTATGCGCACCTTGCTTGGTCTGGTTACCCTGGTTCTCTGCATAGGTTGCAAACAGGTCCCAATAGTAGGTTTGATCACCGCCAAATTCACCTTCCAGGCTAAGTGTTGCCTGGTAAGTGTCGACGTCCTGGTCAAAGATACGTGGACCGGATTCCAACGGACGGCGAGCATAGAATTCCAAGTTGCCGTTAGCAGTTGAGAGGTCTACCCCAAATGGGTTAAACGGGTTCAGGGCGCTGATAAACATGTTGTCAGCGATGGGGTTGCCACAACCGTTACCCAGGCAAAATGGCTCAGGTGCACCGCGGGTCTGGGACTCACGGTGGATGTAGGTACCCTTGAACACCAGGCGTACCTGCTCGGTAAGATTGTGCGTTATATGGGTGTAAAGGTTGATTCTCTCGTTTGGAGTTTGCAGAAAGTTAAAGCCTTCACCATTGAAATTGAACCGGTCTGCATTGGAAAAACTGTGAAAATCACCAGCGTCCGGATTAGTTGGATCAAATACTGGCAGGCTTCCCGTACCATCGTTCGAAACACCGGTGTTCAGTGTGCCATCCCAAAAACCAAAGTTGGGACCCAGTACGATCCGACCCTGGGGCGTAAACGTAGAGCAGCCGCCGCCAAGACAATCAGTGGCAAAGGGCCTTGGGAAGGCTGATTGGGCCCGGTCAGAAGTCAGGACTTCTTGTTCTTCGGTGTAGCTGACGCTGACTACGAACTCGGTTGCATCATCACCACCGCCCCACAACAGGGAAAAGTCGCGTGCTTCACCATCGTTTTCCGACAGGTAGCCGCCTACCTGGGCGTCTACCTGGAAGCCCTTGAAGGTTTTCTTTGTCAAGATGTTAATCACGCCGCCAATGGCATCGGAACCGTAGATAGCGGAGGCACCATCCTGCAAAATTTCAATGCGATCGATCACGTTGGTAGGGATCGTATTGAGGTCGACCACGCTTGGTACACCGGAAGCCGAGGCACCGGCAATCCAGCGGCGACCGTCAACCAGTACCAGGGTTCTCTTGGCGCCAAGGTTGCGCAATGAGACCTGGGTTGCACCAGCGCCAATGCCGTTGCCGTCCTGCGGGAAACCGGAGTTCCCAGGCACGTTGAATTTAGTGTTGATTGCCGAACCCGAAATCGGTAGCTGTTGAAGCATCGAGCCAAGGTTGGTCAAGCCGGTAGCGCCCAGGTCATCTTCTGAGATATTCAGAATGGGTGCCGGTTCGTTCAGGGGGTTTTTATGAATACGTGAGCCGGTAATGATGACTTCTTCAAGTGCACCGGCTTCTTCTGCATCGCTATCAGCATCTTGCGCCATAACGGGCGCGCTGATAAACATCACAGCAAATAGTAGTGAATAACGGGGCCATTTTGACCTGTACATTTAGTGATCTCCTTTTCTGGTTGTGTGGTAGTAATTCGAAACCGTTCTTAACACATTTTTAACAATGACAGACAAGACTAGCGAGCCGCTTGGCATACCGCATCAGCCAATAGTCATGGTTTGAAAATTCCCAATTTATTTCAATGAATAAAAGATGGAACAAAAATACCTTTTTTTACTGGATATTCATCCTGTTCTAAAGCTGACCGGTGCTGGCAGAGATATATTTCAGCCATTTCTTAAGTAGCCTACCTTTACCGATTTGGGTGTGTGTTAGCATGCCGAAATGCTGACTAATACACCCACGACTTTCCCATTCGTGTGGGAAACTGCTCGGAATTTTATAGGCAGTTTTAGAAGAGATAGGTGTCTCGGCTTTTGACTATTGAACGACACCAAATAGACGAAATTCGCCATGGTGTACAAAAAGGACTTCCCACCGGGGACATTAGGTTTAAACGACAGATAGAAGAAGCGCTTTCTATCAAACTCAGTGACGGAAAAAGTGGCAGACCAAAGAAGACTCGTTAACCAATTTAAATGTATCCGGCCCCTTCAACTGACCAATTTAAATGTATCCGGCCCCTCTAACTGGGCTTAACTTAGTGCCATTCATGGGTGTCTCGGCTTTTCCGTTCCTTTTATTTTTTTTGAATACTCAACTCTGTAAAATCAACATCCAGCAAATTAGGCTGGTCGATACTAAAACCCTTAATAGTACCTTTTGAATCAAATTCGAATGTTATAAAACCATTTTGAATACGTGGGTCTTTTCTGCGGATTTCGAATGTATCGTAATTCCAGTGAACAAGATCGCCAGAAAATAAAGGCGTATGTGAGAACTCGATACGCAGTCCATTGCTTTTGTTAGTAATGCTGATGTCACCATACATCTCATCAGTAAAAATCCCTTCATATTGAAGTAGTGCTAATGACGGTTTGGTGTCACTCACTCGCGACTTCGCGAGAGCTTCCTGTCTTTCTAGCCTTTCGCCAGAGCGATTAGCAAAGCCCTTTTTCATGTTGGCACTTGCTTCTTCAAAGTCAGGGTCATTTAAAAACTCACCGATAACCTCTAACGACAATGACCAGTCAACTGCAGCGTCAGTATTAGTAAGAACGATTACGCCAAAAGCCTGATTATGCACCATAATAGTGTTCGCTGACGCACCATCCACACCACCTGAATGTTCAATAATTTTATTCCCATTTTTCGGCGTCAACCACCAACCGAATCCATAAGAAGTAAACTCGTTATGTATCGGTTTGAAGAATGAATAATGAATCTGAGGTTTTAATGTTTCAGCAAATACATGTTTACTCACCAGCACATCTTTACCCACTGAGCCATTGTTCAAAATAAAATTTATGTAACGAGCCATGTCGTTAGCCGAAGAATAAATAGACCCTGCCGGGGCGATGTTATCTAGTTTTTCCTGCTCAATCGGTATTACCTCAAATTTTTCATTGAAGATATGTGCCGTACTGATATTTGAACTCCGTGTTCTCTCAGACTGGCTGATCACAGTATTATTCATCCCCAAAGGCTTGAATATCCGTTCACGGATAAAATCATCCCATGGCATTCCTGATATTTTTTCGACAATCTTCGCGGCCACCAAATACATCACATTTTGATAGGCTGGTCTGGTTCTGAAATCAGTACTGGGATCTAAGAACTTTAATCGTTCAATAATCTCATCACGATTTAAGTCAGAGTGGTAAAACAAAGTTCCTCCGCTTATTGGCTTCAAGCCACTTCGGTGAACCAATAAATCTCTAATAGTGAAAGAATTTGTGACATAAGGATCATATAACTGAAAATACGGCAAATATTGAACAACTTTGTCATCCCAACTGACTTTTCCTTCATCCAACAACATCCCAAGTGCAATAGGCGTAAACGATTTTGTTATTGAACCAATAGAAAAAAGTGTGTTGTTATCTACGGGTTCGTCTTTTCCAATTGTTCTTGTACCGAAGCCTTTGGAGTATTGAATTTCTCCGTTGTGAACGATTGAAATTGCCAACCCTGGCGCATTAAAAAACTTCATTAATTCTTCTATGCGATTATCTAAATCATCAAGTTGAATATCCTGACCAAAAGCTTGATTACAGTTCAGTGGTAAGAGCAAGTAAGAACAAAGAATAAAAATGGGTTTAAGGCGGTTCTTCATTGTGATGTTGACCTTACGAGCTAAGAATTGGCTGGAATGCTATTTGACACAGTATCCGGCCCCTTAATCTAAACCACATCATGGGGTATATGAACAATCCAAGGTTCATAATTGCTATTTGATTTGTTTTGATTATCCAGTGATCTGTTAAATACAGAATTATGAACTTGAGGTGTACCATGAATCTTGCTGTCCCATGAGCGTTTTAGTCGTCTCCAGGGCATTGCTCCATCAAAAGGGTCATGCATGGTTCCGTTCACATCTGAATCGATTTTTACATTGTGTTTGGAATATATCCTAAGACCGTTAGGCAGAGCTTTCCCTAACATCCACTCAAGCGATATATCTGAAAGCTGTTGTTCCGCATACCCACCACCAACGTCGGTGTGCACACCCGAAAACCAAACCTGTTCCATTTTCTGGTGGTCTTTTATTTTAGGATTCCAAATTACCGGGTGGAATGTTTTTCTTTCATCATCAATCGCAAGCGCCTGATACGCATTCTCAACACTTTCACTTAGTTTAAAGTCGTGAAACTTGTGTTTCATCCATGGTGCATGGTCAATCACACGACTCATGAACTTATTAGGAACACCTAGAGCAGCAACAGTATCAAAAACACCGATGAACTTAATACGCACCCACATATTATGATGTTGAGACAATAAGAGTGATGCCTTTTTCTTCCGAGTGCTCTCATCGTTATGTTTGTAGATTTTCCAAGCCTCATCGATTAACTCAGGTCGTGACTTCGGCAACATACCGAACATATGAATGAAGCCAGACAGACTTCTTACTGTAGCCGCCCCACGGCTAAAACCAAAAAGAAAAATCTGATCACCCGACTCGAAATTATCAAAAATAAATTGATAACATTCTTTTATGTTTTTGGATATACCTGTCCCAAATGCATTGCCACTAAATTTTCTCCACCCTGTCCCAAGCCCGCGATCATAAAAAGAAATTTGATCAGGTGTACGGTTTTCCAACATTCTAAATATCTTGTAAATATTGGTTGGGCTACCTTCCCCTCCCTCTTGATTTGTTCCATCTGAAAATACGACGATATTTTTTGACATGACTACTATCTCCTTCGCAATTCTCTGGATTAAAAGATGAAATGGCCCGATCAATCAAAGAGATGGACCAGTCCTGACCGTACTGAAAACAACCCCCGACACCGCACCACTTATGGAATGCAAGTTGAACAGGGTTTAAGTTTTAAAGTCCGTATAGCAACATGGTTAGCATCCGGGCATCCGTAAAGAGTTCCTGCTCTCATTTTGGAACAATTCTTGTTCATATGGTAGCAGTCGAACTTTCTTGTCCCTCTGATTTTGTTTGAGAAAGGCGTGTGTGTCTCGTTCCTTTGTGATCGCTTCCCACGTTGCCCCTAACCTGAACGGCCAGAGTTTATTTTTTGTCACTTGGGGCATAGGCGGTAATTTCAATTTCAACCAAGCCACTGTCGGCGAACAACTCCGCGACACCAATAGCAGTCCACACTGGATAGGGGCCTGATTTGATGTACACATCTTTGACCTTGGCCACCGTTTCCAGGTGGGCCAATTTGTCACCATCAAAATATTCACTTTTAAACACATGGTAGGTCGTAATTTTAATGACATCGTCAAAGGACGCTCCCAAAACTGCTAAATTTTCGCCAATACGTTCAAAAGCACGGTGCAAACCACGTTCATAAGCGCCTGCATCTGTGCCATCATTTGGTGCGGGGCCCGCAATCAAACCCGAAAAATAAATATAATCACCAGTCCGAACAGCCGGGGCATAATGCCATTTCTCATGAAAAGCCCGCGCCCCTGCGTTACCTGAGATGACAAACTGCGTTCCATTGGAACCTTCACTGGTTGTCGGTTGCTGGGCCAGGCAAACAGGGCTCAAGGCAATGCTTAGAAAAAAGGACATGATGATTTTCACGGGTAACTCCTATTTTGTTGTTAAGGCCCGAAGAGAATAGATAACATAAAAGCTATATCGTCAGAAATCCAGACTTATTGAACAGCCCTTGGGTGCTGACAATGTATAAACCAACCAGAGCCCACCGAAGCCCAGCATTGGGCAAAAGCGAAGTCACCCAAATTTTCGTACGCTGAAAATTTTGGGTTCCCTGGAATGAGGAAAGCCTAACAAGCCAGGTGGCCAAAGAAAGGGAGCATTCTAGGTGTCTTGACTTTTTCTTAGGGGTAACTTGGCTCCTCTGAATTTGATAACACATACAAATAGTATTAAGTTGATTTAGACTGTTAACAAACGGCTCAAATGGACATCAAAGCAATTTGGCTACACTGCTTTGCCAATGTAAATGCAAAGGGAACCTAGAAATGAGTGATGCGACTTCCATAATTGAAGCTCTCTACAAAAACTTCCTGCTTCGCGATCTTTTTGCCAAAATTGTGCCCGGGGCTGTAGTTCTAATTGCTACCGCCTACCAAAGCCCATTCGCTGCTGGAATAGTCAAAGTAGCAGGTACTCTTGGATGGCCAATGATCCTCGTAGGCGCTGGTGCGGCTTGGATCATGGGATTCGCTATTCAGGAGTTTGGCGAGCTTTTTCACACCATCAGACACCATCCCCCACAATTCGCAAATACCGAGGAAAGGTATAAATTGAGAAATGAATTTAACAGGATTGCCAGTTCATCTGAAACTCAGCAAGCTGAAAGATACGCAATCATCAAAGAGGCGGCAGGAAATGGTGCAACTGCCATCCTCATTTCTGTTTCAATTGTAGTGGTGCGGACATTGAGTTCCAGTGGTTTGCAGTTCTCATCTCAGGCAATTCTGCCCAGCATATTGTTACTTTTGTTTGCTTACGCTCTGATTCGCTCTAATCGAAACCACGCCAGGAAACACTATAAATGTATGGAAGTCGCCATAGAAGCAAAGAAACATGACCAGTAAATGCGGTTCAGTCTTTGTTCTGGACTTTGATGGTGTCATAGCTGACTCAATGCCTGAACAAGAAAACGCTTGGCAAAGGGCCCTGGCAAAAGTAGGTAAATCGCTTACGAGCGAACAAAGGTCACGAATATTGAGTAACTTTTGGTCAGGTAATGCTGGAGGACGAATATTTTCTGGCACAGACTTGTCTGATGACTTGCGATTATCTCTACGTAGGAACAAAGATGCGTTCTGGTTAGAGAGAAATACATCTATTGCCCCTGTGCCAGGTGCAGTGCAGGCAGTCCAAAAACTTAGTGAAGTTTCGCGCTTGTGCATTGCCACGACAGCACAGCGGAATTATGTTGATCTAAACCTGAAGAGGTTTAATATCTTTCAGTTTTTCACCTGTATTGTCACAGACAGTGACGTGGAAAAACCAAAACCAGCTCCAGATCTCTTACTGAAAATCTCGCAATTATTATCTGTAGTTCCAAATGACTTGATCATGATCGGTGACACAATGACAGATTTTGAAATGGCGAAGGCAGCCGGTAGTCATTTTGTTTTGCTAAGTCACAATAAGCAATCTACCCGAGTTGATGGCTGTCTTCACGCTTATTCCGAATGGGCGTCCATTCTAAATAATGTTGACAATTTTTGTATTGATTTTCAAAGAAAGGCAAAAGCGAGGGCATCGACCACTCTAAAATCATAAAGTTGTGAGTGACTCCGCTTCACGAATAAATGGGGTCACCCATTAGCCGTCTCCGGTCAACTGGCACAAAGCAACCCTGATGCCAGCCATCATTTTATACTACTGGTAGTGATCTGATTGCGCACCTGGATTTTCAGTCATTGTGCTGCTTCGGACGGAAGCGCA
>JAJFLA010000034.1 GCA_021772935.1 Gammaproteobacteria bacterium | reverse complement strand
ACATATATAAAAACCCAAACTTTTTTTCCTACCTGTTTGGGGTGTTATAAAAAACATTTTTTTAATTAATTTTTTTTTTTTACCCCGACCCCGGCCTTGTGCCGACTTCATTCTTACAATGACCAACTTCCGCAGTTCTTCTTTAAGCACTTTACCCATCGCATTACACGGCAAATGATCCACCATGATCACTTCCTTGGGACAGGAATAACTGGAAATCCGGCCCTCGCAATAGGCCAAAACCTGCTCAGCATTGATGCTACAGCCCTTTTTTGCTACGACCACGGCAACGGCGACCTCTCCCCAGTAGTCATCTGCACGACCAACAACAGCAACCTCATCGATTTCGTCACATGCGGTAAGATGATTTTCAATCTGTGCCGGATAAATGTTTTCCCCGCCAGAAATAATCATGTCCTTGATGCGCCCATCCACATATAAAAACCCTTCAGCATCGAAATGACCAACATCACCGCTGTGAAACCAGTGATCGGTAAATGCTTCACGGGTTGCTTCCACATCAGCCCAGTACTCGGTCATGACATTCGGGCCACGCACCAGTATCTCACCCTTCTCATCCACCGCAACCTCATCGCCCTGCTCGTCTACCAGGCGAATCTCGCAATGTGCCGCAGTTTTTCCTGTAGAGGCAGGTTTGCGCGCGGCATCAGCCGCTGGCGTATAGGCAGCAATCGGCCCCGTTTCGGTTGAGCCGTAAACCTGTATTAACGGAACGCCCCAGTCACACACAGCCAGGACCAGTTGTGCGGGTACAATGGTCGAGCCGATGGAAATCAAACGCAGGTGATTCGGCCTGCAGGTTTCCCAGCGTGGATCAGACATAAGTGCCAACAAGACCGTCGGTACCAGCAGTGTCAGTGTGACCTTTTGTTCCTCAAGCGCCTGATAAAACAAATCCACCTCAAAACGTCTGTGGATAACGACCGTTGCGCCGCAGTAAAACGCTGGCATCGACTGGATATTCAGACCACCGACATGAAACATAGGTAACAGTGTTAATACAGTATCCTCGCTGCTCATTTCATGCATGTGAATCGAATTTGCCGCATTCCAAAACAGGGCTTTCTTGCTTAGTAAGGCACCCTTTGCAGCGCCGGTGGTTCCCGAGGTATAGCACAACACCAGGCCATCATCCTCAGTGAGATTATCAGGTCTTATATATGTCGCTTGCTCACTACTGGCCAACTCCAGTAAGGCAAACGAAGTCCAGTTCTCACAAGTCGCAGCAAAAGCAACCATGGCAACCGACTCAAATTGATCCCGCACGCTGTCAATGTGGTCGGTGAATTCATTTTCTGCAAACAACACCAGCGGCCTGGCATGCTGCAAAATCTGCGCATGTTCAGGTGCGGTGAGTCGCCAGTTCAATGGCAAAAGCACAGCGCCTACGCGTGCACAGGCGAATAGAAGGGTTATAAATTCAGGAGAGTTCAAACCCAGGTAGGCCACCCGATCTCCACGCTGAAGACCAAGACCGAGACCCAAAACCTGTGCATAGATATCAATCCGATGGGCCAGTGCCGCATAGCTAAACTCACCACCCTCATAAAGGATAGCGGGCTTACCCGGTGTCATCTCAGCTCGATGGCTTATCCAGTCAGACACATCCATAACATCTACTATCTACCCTCCACTGTCTCAAGCCCACGATCCGGCTACCGCCTCCGTGGCATTCGCACTACCTGTTGCATTCTTGACATAACTCAATCACAAGCACGAATCAATCAGGCAGAATGGGATTTTACATAATCATCATAAACCACTATAGTTTAATCTTAAACGGTATTTAGGTACTATAATACCACTATTGCGGTCAAAGCAAGCTTGAGGAGCAGAAATCATGACTAGTAGCTATATTCCATACGGTGCGTATTGGTGTAGTCCTTTCGCGAGGTGGCAAGGCAGTCTCGGGCACCTTCCAAGCGTGGAATTTGCTGCACATGTCGCCAGGGAGTCGCTCGAAGCACGCGGAATCTCAACGGACGTCTTCGATTCCGGAATACTCGGCATGACCGTTCCACAACAATATTCCTTTTATGGACTACCCTGGTTAGCCGGAATGGTCGGCGCAGACCACATTGGCGGCCCAACCATCAGCCAGGCCTGTGCCACCAGTGCCCGGGTTTTATCTCTGGCAGCACAGGAAGTCAAAACCGGCGCTGCAAGCTGCGTTCTGGCCGTTACTACTGACCGACTCTCCAATGGACCACATCTTTATTATCCGAGACCCGGCGCACCTGGCGGCATCGGCGGACATGAAGACTGGGTGCCAGACAATATGGGCTTTGACCCCTATACACGTGGAGATATGACGCAAACAGCAGAAAACTGTGCGAGCAAATGGAATGTTTCAACGGCTGAACAACACGAAGTCGTGTTACGACGACTAGAGCAATACGAAGATGCACTGGCCGATGATTCTGCATTCTTGAAACGCTTTATGACCTTGCCCTTTGATGTTCCCGATGCTCGCTTTAAAAAAACCAAGTCCACAATGTTGGGCGACGAAGGTATCTTTAAAAGCACCGCAGAAGGATTGACGAAACTCAGGACGGTCAAAGAAGGCGGAACCATCACCTTTGGCGGACAAACCCACCCTGCCGATGGCACTGCCGGATTGATCGTGACTACTGAGGAAAAGGCAAAAGAACTATCATCTGATGCCTCAATTAGCATTCAAGTCGTATCGTTTGGCCAGGCAAGAGTAGAAAAAAGCTATATGCCTGCCGCAACGATTCCGGCATCCATGCAGGCCCTGCAACGGGCCGGTATTGGTATCAAGGATCTTACTGCAATCAAATCGCACAATCCGTTTGCGGTCAACGACATCGTATTCGCACGCGAAACCGGCGCGGACTTGATGTCAATGAACAACTATGGCAGCTCGTTGATCTGGGGACACCCACAGGGACCAACCGGCAGCCGCGCCATCATCGAGTTAATCGAAGAGCTCGCATTGCTCGGCGGTGGCTGGGGTCTTTTCCAGGGGTGTGCTGCTGGTGATACTTCGATGGCGGCCGTGATCAAGGTTGGAAAATAAGCGTATTGGGAAAAAAGGAAACCCGGGGTCAGAGTAAAACTCTGACCCCCCTTGGTTTAACATGTCCTTTTCCACTCGTAGTGTATAAAAACTGATGACCATCAAATCAATCTGGCAGATTCTGTTTGTACTCTCAGCAGTAATCGTGATAATCGCCTTGTTTTTCGACCTGCACCTGCTGTACGTGTCAGTCAAACCGTTATTGATGATCACCTTACTTTTGTACTTTATTTCTGCATCACAGGGATATCCCGGGTGGCGAAAGTATGTTGTGCTGGCATTGATATTTTCCTGGGCCGGAGATGTTTTTCTCATATCCGACGACTTGTTCATCGCCGGTCTGGCATCATTTCTGGGTGCCCACATCTTTTACATCATCGCCTACCACCAGACCGGTGCAGCCACTGGGGAGCTAAGGCCGCTGGATGTGATTAAATTTGTAATTGTTGGAGCCGTATTGGTCTGGGTGCTTTACCCCGGGCTTGGCGGTATGTTGATACCCGTACTGGTTTATGCGCTGGTGTTGCTGAGCATGGGTGTATGGGCACATAAACGCAGGGGTGCCACATCTGCAAGCAGCTTTGTGTTGGTATCAACCGGTGTCATCCTGTTTGTGGTTTCAGACAGCCTGATCGCAGTGAATAAATTTGCCTTTGCAGTACCCGCCGAACGGATTCTGGTGATGTCGACCTATATCTCAGCCCAATACCTGATCGTGCAGGGCTTACTCAAGCACAAAGAAGTTTGATGGAAGCCAATAGCAGAAAAACACATGCTAACAGTTTCATGTCAACTTTCTGTTATATCACTGCCAGCATAGGGCTATGTCATTGACGCCTCATGAACAGAGCAAAAGTTTGACACCGGAATACAGGAATCCAGGACAAAATCAGCTAAATAAAGAAACCGGGAACTCAAAGATAGATTCGAGTAATCTACTATTGATAACTTCAGCGGGCGGTTTATGAGCGCGATAATTTACTATCTGGCACTTCCATTCTTGTACCTGATCTCGTATCTGCCCTTCAAGATCCTGTACCTGTTATCGGATGTGTTTTACGTACTGGTTTACCGTTTGATCGCTTATCGCCGGGATGTAGTGACGGAAAATCTTAATAACGCTTTTCCTGAAAAATCCACGACTGAAATTGATAAAATCCGCAGTGACTTCTACCGCTACTTTTGTGATCTCATTTTTGAAACCATCAAAAATCTTTCCATATCTACTACAGCATTGAAAAGGCGTTTCAGCTGCGGTGACATCTCTGCTTTTGAACATTACTTCGAACAAAAGCAAAGTGTCATTATCACTATGGGTCACTTGGGCAACTGGGAGCTCGGCGGGTCGTATTTCAGCCAACTGCCTATACATCAGTTGTATATCATTTATCACCCATTAAGCAATAAACACTTTGACAAGCTCTTTAACAAAATGAGGACGCGACTGGGCAACAAGACCTACCCCATGAAAAGTGCTTATAAAGAAATGATAAAAAATAAAAGTCAAGTAACCGCCACCGGTTTTGTCGGCGACCAGACTCCAGCAGCTGCAAGCGCACATTGGATGACTTTCCTGAACCAGGATACGGCGGTTTTCAAAGGCACCGAAGTCATTTCCAAGAAACATGACTACCCGATAATCTACCTCTCGTTCATTCGTGAAAAAAGGGGACAGTACAAGCTTCATAGCGAGTTATTAATTGAACACCCGCAACAACTGTCAGAGAATGAAGTGACAGAGATACATACGAAACGCCTGGAGCAAGACATTCTTAAACACCCTGAAATCTGGTTATGGTCCCACCGAAGATGGAAGCACAAGAGACCCAGCCCTCAACGGAATGCTCAGTTGTACTCGGACGAGGAAGTTTAGGGTTCCGCGATGCCCAAAATTTCAGATTTTACATCGAAATTGATTACCTCCCCGGTCGGTCGGCTAATTGCCAGACCATGGCTTGATAGAGTTGTCCTGTATTTGCTTAAACACTGGTATTTTCCACTTTCCAGACTCTGGGCCGCGGCCCGGGCAGCCGATGGTGATGTCGACAGATTTATTCAACAGGTACCACTAAAGGCACCCAGCAAGTCCCAACGTAAAACCATTGCCAGTGCGCTGCACCAGTTTGAACGCGCACGGTTGAAGGCTTTTTCGATAGAACAGTTGTGGCACGACTACTTTTTCGGCGATCAGTCCGTGGCTGAAGAACGTTTGCCCATTGTCGAGGAGATGCGTCTGGATTTCCGCAGTGATTACAATATGGCCAGAAGGAAATTCTCTTCTTTACGCCGACTGGTTAAAACCTCCGTCTCCATGAACCCACCAACACCTGAGGAAGTTGCAAGTCGTTTTGGTAAAAATGGTGAAAAATTGTCGGAGTATTTTGCGCTGCCCGAGCAACTCCCAAAGGTGGAAGTCTCACGTTCGATCCCAACGAGCTACGGAAAGGATTATTGGTTACGCTTCCCTTCTCCCAGCCAGCAAATGCATGATCTGGTTTATGCCCGGGTGCATGAACCCAATGGTATTGACAACCCACCTACACTGATATTCGGCCACGGCATGAGTGTGGAGTTTGACCACTATCACCAATTACTGGACGAGATCACGCAATTGACCAGGCTGGGTATCCGCGTAATTCGCCCGGAGGCACCCTGGCACGGGCGTCGGGTCCTACCCGGTCACTATGGTGGCGAACAATTTCTTTCAAAACTTCCGATCAGTATCTTCGACTTTGTCGCCGCACAACACAAGGAGTGGCCGACAATCATCAATTGGTGCAGAAACAATAGCAGCGGCCCGGTTGCCATTGGTGGCAGCAGCCTGGGTGCACAGAGCGCGAAAGCTATCGCCATGAGTGCCACCACCTGGCCTGAAAGACTCCAACCGGACGCTCTGCTGGCCATCACCCACAGTCAGCACATGTCCGAAGCCGCATTGGACGGTGTGCTGTCGGATATCTGGAACCTTGGTGACGCGATGCGTGCTGCGGGTTGGCATCAGGATACTGAAAAGAGCTGGCTGCAACGAATCGACCCAGAGCAAGCGATATGCATCGAAGGGCGGTTTATAGTGACGGTTTACGGTAGCGAAGATACGGTGACGCCCATCAAAACAGCACTAACACAAATGGACGCCTGGAACGTGCCTGAGGAAAACCGCTTTTCTTACAAACGTGGGCACTTCTCTATTCCACTGGGTATGATTAATGATGATGCACCTTTACTGAGGTTTGCCGAAGTGCTCAAGCAATTTGCGGCACGCGAAGATACTTTGCCGCTTTAAAAGCCGGCAAATCAATAGTACCCGACAACCACCCAGACCCGGACAAATATGCAGGAAACAGTTACTTTAACAAACTGGCAGTTTTTTCTTTTGTTGCTATTGGCAGCATATGCACTCTGGCGCATGCTTTTTTTGCCTTTGTTACAACGCATGATTTACCACCGCTCGCAAACGACTGAACGAATTCTCGATGAAGAGCTCAAGTTTGGCTTGCCCTCTTATGCGATGGCAAATCGTCAATTGTGGGTCGATAGAATCATCAATGACCCACAGGTTAACGCTGCCATTGCCTTGGCGGCTGATCATCTGGGTACGAAGGAAGAAGCACTGGCCCAGGCAAAAAAGTTTGCCACCGAGATCGTACCTACGTTTAACGCACTACTTTATTTTCGCATTGGCTACTGGGTAGCAAGAAAATGGTTGCGGCTGTTCTACTGGATCCAGGTTGGTTTTTCAGCAGAAAGTGAATACAAAAACATCCCCAAAGACAGCTGTGTAGTCATGGTCTCCAATCACCGCTCAAATTTTGACCCCTTATTGCTCATTTATTTGACATCAAAAGCTGCACCTGTGTCTTATTCTGCCGGAGAGTGGGCGCTGGTTTTCCCGTTCCAGCAATTCCTGCATGCACTGGGGTTTTTTATTGTCCGTCGCGACCAGCCTGACAATCCTCTGTATCACAGAATATTGGAACGTTATGTTTTCCTTGCCACCTCCCACTGCATGCCACAGGGTGTGTTTATTGAAGGTGGTTTGTCCCGTGACGGGCGAATTCAACCATTGAAACTCGGTTTGCTGAATTACCTGGTCAAAGCATTCGACCAGGGTAGCTGTAAAGATATTGTTTTTATTCCTTGTGCGCTTAACTACGACAAGATACCGGAAGACAGAACCCTCATTGCCCATCAGGAAGAAGGCTTCAACTCGAAAGGGGCCTTCTACTCCCTATTTTCATTTCTGAAATTCTTTACAACCGTCGCTACCTATGTAATGCCCCGCAGACACAAACCTTTTGGCTACGCTTGCGTCAATTTTGGCAAGCCGGTTTCACTGAATGCCTGGCAGCAAGAGCATAATGTCATTATCAGCGACCAGGACAAGGTAGACCGCCGGCAGAGCATTACCGCTCTGGGCAATGATCTGGCCGCACGAATTGGTAGCCTGTTGCCTGTATTGCCGACTTATCTGCTGGCGAGCGTGCTTGCTAATAGCGATGATCTGCCAATTTCAGAATTAAAACTGAAAGTCAGGGCCACAAAGCTGATCGACAATCTGATTGCTACCGGTGTCCCGGTTTTTCTACCCAACAACGACGGCGATTACGCACTCAGTCAGGGCATTTACGTGTTATTGCGGAGAAAAATTATTGAACCAACCGGTGACGGTCAATTCAGACTGGTGGAAAGTCAAAAAAGGCTACTCGAATATTACTGCAATACCGTCTCCGATTTTGTTGATTCAACATCTGCTAAAACAAGTTGGAAGAGCCAATGCCAGTAAAGAAACTCGCACTGGCTGCATTCATTGCCACTGTTGTCACCCTGTACTTTGTCGGTGGTGGTGAAAAATACCTCAGTATCCGCTTGTATCAGGACCTGTTCGCACAATCACCGGTCATTACAGCCACCGTGTTTTTTTTCGTTTTTGTTGTCAGCACCAGTTGTTCATTACCTGTAACGGCGGCTTTGATAGTGGCTAGTGGTATTATTTTTGGCACTGTGACCGGCTTTTTCATATCCTTGCTGGCCTCTACCCTGGGCGGGACAGTCGCACTTTATAGCAGCAGATATCTTTTTCATGATTTGATTAACAGACGCTTTGCCGGTCAAGTTGAAGTGGTCAACAAGGGTATCGAAAAAGAAGGCGCTTTTTATCTGTTTGGTCTGAGGATGGTACCGCTTATCCCTTTCTGGCTACTGAACCTGTTGATGGGGCTTACTTCCATGCGAGTTTCAGTGTTTATGCTTGCGACCCTTTGCGGAATGGTGCCTGTAACACTAATACTTGTTTATACCGGCGGTCAGTTGGGAGACATCGATACATTTAGCATGGCTGCCATTTTTTCACCCGGCCTGATTCTGGCACTGGGTCTGTTAGCTTCTTTTCCATTGCTGGCGAGAGGTCTAGTTGGGCTCGTGCGACGTCATAGCAGAGACTAATCTGGACTTAACCACCGCACCAACGAGCCATCATTACTACATTTAATACCAGTGTTGACCGTATTATTCTGTCAACGCAGCAAGCAGTTTCTGCAATTCTTTAATCAATTCCGATGCAAGCTTGCTGGCAAGCGCGGTATTCCCATCTTTCCCAGCCTGCTCCAGTGCTAGCGCGTGCACAGATAGCGTTGACGCCTCAAGGATATCAGTTGCACCACGCAAACGGTGACCGATGTGCTGAAGTGTGGCTGCATCGCCGCACTCGGCTGCCGCTTGTAAGTCGATGATCACTTGCGGCACTTCCTCCAGGAACTTGTCAATAATAGTATTCAGGAAGTTATCTTCCAGAATTTCTCCTGTCTGCGTGTCGTTCTGCTGCAAAACAGTGGTCTCACCTTTTGCCCTACCCAGGCTACGTTCAATAACTGAGATGAGTGTGTGTGCATCAACCGGCTTGCATACATAATCATCCATTCCGGCATCCAGACACCGACGCTGGTCATCTTTTGCTGTAAGACCTGTCATTGCGATGATAGGAATCCCTGACCGAATCCCCGTGGAATCAGTGTTTCGGATAAACCGGGTCGTTGTAAAACCATCCATGTGCGGCATGAAACAATCCATGACGATAAGGTCATAGTCCTGTACTTCAAGCGCATTGAGCACCTCTTTACCATCCGCCACAAAGTCAGCCTTGTAACCAGCCTGTTCAAGTATATTTTTTACTACCATCTGAACGATGGGATCATCCTCGGCCACTAGAATATAAACGTTGGTGGATGCATGAACATCACACGATTGAGTCATAGAGGCATACCTTTTTTCCTATGTATCTGTTGCAGGATAGAGTTAAACTACTACTTTATGTATTGTTTTTACAGGGCCATGCTTCGTTCGGTACCTGAAATTGTTCTGGGAGTGTGATTATTGCCTGATAAATGGCAAAGCGCATAGTTTCAACCATGAAGCAAACAGGAGTGTTTAATGCTGCGTCCTCGTATCTTTCTTGCAGATGATCATTCACTTCTTCTAGATGCATTCAGCAATCTGCTTGAACCAAAATATGAAGTAGTAGGCACCGCGACTGACGGTCGGCAAATGCTGAAAATGGTGCCAAAGTTAAATCCTGATATTGTCTTATTGGATATCGCCATGCCCAATATGAACGGCTTTGATGCCGGGGAGAAACTTAAAAAGTTACTGCCTGAGGTCAAGCTCATATTTCTGACCGTGAATGAAGACCCTGATATGGTAACGGAGGCTTTCAGGATCGGGGCGAATGGTTATCTTCTCAAGAGTTCAGCAGCATCCGAATTATTCCAGGCCATAGACGCGGTCCTGAATGCAAAAAACTATGTGACGCCCAAAATCACCCAGGGCATGATCAGTGCGTTCATCAAAAACCCCGGGGGTCAAAAAGTTCATGGGAACCTCACCATCCGTCAACGTGAAGTTCTGCAACTACTTGCAGAAGGTCATACCATGAAGCAAGTTGCTGTCACTTTGAGTATCACACCCAGGACTGTCGCTTTTCACAAGTATCAAATAATGGAAGATCTTGATATCAAAACCAATTCCGAGCTGATCCAATATGCAATCAAGCACGGACTCGTGTCTTGATATAAACATCATTTTAATGACTGCGAGACGATCTGAATAACTCTCGTACTTTTACCTTGCAAGCCTGTCATATCTTACAGTAGAGCCTATAACGAATTTCACAGAAGATGTGAACGTGGTTTTTACAAAGCGTTTAGGTATAGAAGTGTCGAATATACCGATGCCGGGAGCTCATAAGGATTTGACTCCCGGCGGTTTTGTTTCTGGATTGATGATTACCATTAATAAAGCCAATCACAACCCCGTGTTACAAAACATCAATCTGCAGCGGTTATTTCTACTAATAGACCTCTATCAGTAAGCTGACCCGGTGCAGAGTTATACTGAACATTAGCCGATAAATTTTTCGGTCAGACTGTGGTTAACACAATTATTTCCTTGTTAATTCTGGCAGTTTCTACAGTAGACCCGAAATCGACACAGGCGCAGACTTAATGGTGTAGAAACCAAATATTTCTGGGACATATAAAAACCACTAAAATCCGGAATTGTGGATTGTTATGAAAATACTGAAAAGACAAGCTGGTGTTACACTTTCCGATCTGTTGTCGGTAATCGCAACCAACTTAAGGCTTCAGGTAGACGATGCCGACCGTCAGCGCGGGGGATTCGGTCAAAACACCTTAACCAGCCCCATCGGACAGCAATCGTGTGGGGGGCAGTCATTTGTCTAACTCCACCTTCTTTTGGCTTTTGGTGATAGTAACCCTTTCGGTTGTACTGTCACATTTGTATCATCGCCGGAAAATTACAAATCAAGTTGAATCAGGCGCAGCCATTGCCCGTGAAATCCTGAATCTAACATCAGAAGGCATTATTACCACCAATGAATCAGGTGAAATCACCAAATTCAATCGTACAGCCGAGCGTATATTTGGATACACAAGCAACAGTATTATTGGCAAACATTTTCTCTCCCTGCTACCCCAGGAAACACATCAAAAATACCACGACCTGATGTCGGGAGCCAGTTCGAATACGACCAGTCACAATTATGAACTCATCGCCTGCAGGGCGGATGGAACGCCATTCCCCTCAATCTTGACCGTCACAGTCATGCAGGAAAATGGCAAGTCCTTTTTTGTGGGAATGTGCCGTGACATCAGTGCACTCAAACAAGCTGAAGCCAACAGCCTGAAGAGCCAGCGTCTGATGGAATTCCTGCTCCAATCCAGCCCCGTCGTTTTTTACACCTGTAAAGTGAAGAATGGTTTTCCAATCACTTATGTGAGCCCAAATGTAGAAAAACTGCTTGGTTACAAGCCAGAAGCAATCACAAGTGCCGTTGCGTTCTGGCCACGACACGTTCACCCGGATGACCGTGACTGCGTTCAATCAAGCCAGACGTCACTACTTAAAGAAGGCCGTGAGGAACTCGAATATCGCTTGAAACTACCTGACGGCAGTTATCATTGGATTGCTGACATCCGCACCATGGTTAACGACGAAAATGGAAAACCCAGTCTATTGGTCGGTTGCTGGACAGATATCAATGACGAGAAAGAAGCTGCCATCAACCTGGTATTGAAAGAGGAGCGTCTCCGAGTGAGTCTCAAATGTGCAAATTTGGCCACTTGGGAATGGGTGGTCAGTACCGGGAAAATTACATGGTCCGGACACATCAATGAACAACTCGGCCTCAGCGAAAAACTCGCAACAGACTTTGATGACTTCAGCGAAATCGCTCACCCTGAGGATCGTGAGGCCTTACTAACGGCATTTAGATCTTGTCTGGTGAAGGATGAATCCCTCAACATTGAATACCGGGTCTTGTGGCCAGACAAGAGCATCCACTGGGTGCAATTGGTGGGCGAACTGATCAACGATGAGAGTGGCAACCCAGTTCGCATGGCTGGTGTCCTGTTTGACATCACCGCTCAGAAACAATTGCGGATCGCTACACCCATTAGCTCAAAACGGGCATCGTAACCCTGATGAAGCTGAAAACACATCATTTCAATGATATGAATAACTTACAACATTATGGTTTAAGTCACCCAGAGCCGATCCCTTTTCGGCCACCACCCCCCCATTCTGTGGTCGGATCCTGGCTCTGGGTGTTTTTGTTCACTGGGGGGGACCGGACAACTTTGTAGAAGCACTGTCCTTACAGATAAGCTGGGCATATTACTGCATACAATTCACCTCAGCAAACAGGCCAGGCAATAGAAAATATTGATGAAATTGGAAGGTGGCGACAGCGTACACTGGCTGTCACCCATACTATGTTATTCAGTAGACCGCCTTCGCTCTGAATCCAGGGCTTTTACTAATGCACAGAATCAGTCTGCGTCGTTTCACTCTGAATGTCTTGCTCGTGACTGGTGTGGCTTAAAATGGCTTCAAGATCTTTGACCTGTACCGGCTTGGTAACAAAATTATCCATACCAGCACGCATGCATTGTTCCCGGGCTTCGATTGTGGCATCACCGGTCAATGCAATGATACGTACTGTACCAGCACCACTGAAGCGCTTACGAATCCAGTGGGTCGATTCAATGCCACTCATGTTTGGCATACGCAAGTCCATGAATATCAGATCATAGTTATTCTGCATGACCGCTGCGACCGCTTGCTCACCGTCCTCAGCTTGATCGGCCGTGTAGCCCATTTTCTTCAGCTGAACACATACTATTTGTCGGTGAATATCGTCATCATCAACAACCAGTATGCTGTGTGGATGGATTTGGCTTAGGTCACCAAAGGCCTCAGAAGTCTTCTGCGGTTTACTTTCTGTAGATTGCTCCCCGGCTTCTTCGTCCTGCTCCCACTCCGCTTCCGCAGGATCAAGCTCTGCACGTACCGTGAACTTGATAACAGTACCTTTACCACCCTCGTTGTCTTCAATCCAGATGTCACCACCCATTAATTCAACCAGGCCTTTACACAGCGGTAAACCCAAACCATCTCCACCAAATTTTCCACTGGATTTAGCGCCCTTTACACCGAAAGGATTAAACAAAGACTCACGGTATTCAGCTGGGATTCCACTGCCTGTGTCAGCCACTGAAAACTCAATAAGCCCCACACCGTCTTGTAGATCTTTACACGAGGAACTCAGCGTAATCGAACCTTGTTCGGTAGCCTCCAGTGCATTGCCGATCAGATTAGCCAGCACCTGCTCAAATTGAGTTTCATCGCAGGACATCACATTATTATCAGGAATATTATCGAGTTCGGTCGTAATTTCGACCCCTTTTTCACTGGCTTCCAGCCGATATAGATCAATGACATTGTGAACACATTGATTAAGGTCCAATGCGCCTACCTGAACCTCTGGTACATCATAACTGGTCTTGATAGAACCCGGTATATTGCCAACCAGTTTCAACAATGAGTTGCCACTTTTACGAATAACTTCAGCGATCTCACGGGGTCTCTTGGCGAGATTTTCATCCAGCAACAATGCAACCATGCCGATGATCGAGTTAATCGGTGCACGAATCTCATGACCGATATCCTTAATGAACTCCTGTTTTGCCTGTATCTCAAGCGCGGTACGACGTCGCGAAACCTGCTCTGAATAATGTTCTTTTAATCGCTCAAAATACGCACGTTTAGCCTGACCTCCATCCTGTACCAGGAAAGCCATTAAGGTCAAAAATCCAACGATAACCGCCGCCTGAGCCAATCCAGCTACGAGATATACAGCAATTCCGAATGGTGCCAGCACACAGGCAAGAAAAATCATATGCGCGCTACGCCTGACAGACAGGGCACTGGTCCCGGCAGCAATACAACCGGCTGACAGTACGATTGTCAGGATGACTTCCTGTTCAGCCCAGTATTGCCAGATGACCATGGCCGACAAAACACCCAAGGTAAGACTTTGAAGGGCGGTCAGGATACTGAACTGAACGATAGCCTGCTCGCCGACATCATCGTAACGATGCTCAAAACCCAGAGCAAACCACACCCGCACTGCACCCAACATGAGTAGCAACACAGCCTCGGCAGCGGCCCATCGCCCATAATCCATGAGCATTGGCGTACCCGCCAGCATGATCAGTGAAATGACTGTATATACCGGCGCACCCAGTAAAGATCGGCGAGCTAGTTCAAGGCCGGAAGCCCTGTCCATATAATCTTCAAGATCCGGTAAACGGTCCGGTCTTGAGTTTGTACTCCGCATAACGAAGTTCCCCATTCTGGTAATATGACCAAGCTAGGCAGGCACCCCTGCCTACTTGCTTTGAAAAAGTTACACTTGGCGCAAACACTCACTCTTCATAAAACAAGATCAGAAATCAAATCCTTTTGCTTACTGATCCCTATTTGGGTTTTAAGATTTGCCACCTGCAAATCATTCGGTATCCGTACCGAGCCCATGCTTCCCTTGCTACATTCAATTAAAATTATTACTTTACCCGAACCAATATACGCCTGAAACACATCGGTTTCCACTGTAGAAAATGACAGGCCACAACCGGAAAACAAACGCTGATATACAGGTAAATCGAACCCGGCCGAGAACCTTCAAGCATCACCCCGTCTAATTTAGCCGAACTAGCTAGTCACGATATTTCCGCTCACTGGTGTCACGGGCGATATTCAGTACCATCGGAAAATCCTGGACCGTCATCAGCAGACTACGCATTTCTACCGGCACTGTCGAACCATCCCTGCGCATCAAAGTGAACTGGTCTTGCCTGCTTGCCTTGTTCTGAGTTACATCAGCGAGACATTTCTCCATGGTCCTCATATCAGATGTTGACAGAAGATTTACATCGGAAAAATTTCTACGAAAGAGTTCCAGCCTGTGATACCCAGTCAATTCCTCAGCTGCCTGGTTTCCGTCGATAACTACTCCGTTATGATCCAATAGGAAATACGCGTCAGGTGCGCAGTCGAATAGTATGTGCATGCGTTCATTGAAATCCTTAAGCACTGCTTCTGTCGCTTTGCGCTCGCTTATGTCCAGTACCTGTGAGATGACATACAAGGGCCGACCCTGTGTATCCCGGACCATCGCAGCACTCACCAGCACCCAGACATCATCACCATCTTTGTGAAGATAGCATTTCTCAACCAGGGCTGTATCGACTTCACCTGACATTAACAAATCCAGTCTGTCCGTGTCCAAATCTAAACCATCAGGATGTCTCAACTCCTGAAAGGTTGTGCCGCGCAACTCTTCCTCGCTGAAACCCAGCATATCGCAAAACACCTGGTTGACCTGCAAAAAGCGTCCATCCTTAGCAGCTGTGAGAGACATACCACAAACCGACCGTTCAAAGGTGGCAGTGAACCGTTCCTCACTGACCCGCAACGAATCTTCAGCAATTTTTTGCTCCGTGAGGTCATGGAATATGCCGAGCACACCAATGATACTGCCACCATCATCACGTAATGGCAGTTTACTGACGGACACCCACTTTTTTCCATCACCATGGGTCCTTTGCACTATTTCAAAATCGAGCAAGGGACGACCGCTTTTCATGATCTGTTCGTCTTCTGCGCGGCTTTTTTTTGCCGTGGCCTCATCAGAAATATCA
Source organism: Gammaproteobacteria bacterium (assembly GCA_021772935.1). GTDB lineage: Bacteria > Pseudomonadota > Gammaproteobacteria > Xanthomonadales > SZUA-36 > SZUA-36. The sequence goes on along the minus strand of JAJFLA010000034.1, from coordinate 40,216 downwards.
AAATCTGTCTTGCCAATGATGCTGTGCTCGTTGCCGCCAGTGTCGTTTAAAAACGCAGCATTACAGCCTTGATAAACAAAGTTCTGGTCTTTCCATAAGACAGGCTGCGGCATGGTATCCAGCACGAGTTTGAGCATGTGGAAAGCAGATTGTGATTCCCGTGATTGTGCACCGGTTGTCACAAAATCTGTTGCTTTATGTGTGTCCATTAATTTGGCTTCCCTGCCATAATGTTACCTAATTATCCCTTAATGATTCACGATACGTCTGCTGTGAGACTTGACAGTGTTAGCTGGTAAAAATACGGGGCAAAACGACGTCAGAATGTGCCAATGATCACGATGCACCAGACTGAATTGTGCTTAACTGCCTGTTTCCGTATTATCGGACTGCTCACTCTGAGCCGTTTGACCGTTTAATTAAGGAATGCTCATGTCAGAATTTGAAGACGATTATCATTTTGACACGCTCGCCGTCAGGGCTGGCCAGGTGCGTACTGCTGAGGGTGAACATTGTGAGCCTGTTTTTGCCACCTCCAGTTATGTGTTTGTTTCGGCTGCGGAAGCTGCCGCCCGTTTTTCAGGTGAGCAGTCAGGGAACATTTATTCCCGCTTCACAAATCCTACGGTAAGAACCTTTGAACAACGCCTGGCTGCACTCGAAGGTGCAGCGTCCTGCGTCGCTACAGCTTCCGGAATGTCGGCCATTTTATCGACCTGTCTTGGCTTGCTTAAGAGTGGTGATCATATTGTTTCATCACGCAGTATTTTTGGTTCAACAACCATGTTGTTCACCCATTATCTGGCAAAGTTTGGGATAGAAACCAGCTTTGTAGATTTATCTAATATCAGCGACTGGACAGCCGCAATACGTCCCGAAACCCGTTTGTTATTCCTGGAAACCCCATCCAATCCATTAACCGAATTGGCGGACATAGGACAATTGGCGGCCTTGGCCCATCGGCACGATTGCCTGTTGGCAGTAGATAACTGTTTTTGCACACCCGCATTGCAGCAACCAATCAGCTTAGGCGCAGATATTGTGATCCATTCGGCCACCAAGTTTTTGGATGGTCAGGGTCGTTGTATAGGTGGTGCGGTATTAGGAGCTAAAGATATTGTCGGTGAACATATATTTGGATTTCTCAGGACGGCAGGACCAGCCATGAGTCCATTCAATGCCTGGGTATTCCTGAAAGGCTTGGAGACGCTGAGTTTACGCATGAAGGCACACAGCGCCAATGCATTGGCGCTGGCTCAGTGGCTTGAGCAGCAGTCATCCGTGAAACGGGTTTTCTATCCTGGGCTTGAAAGTCACAGCCAGCATCAACTGGCAAAACGTCAACAGTCGGGCTTTGGTGGTTTATTATCGTTCGAGCTCAATGGTGGCATCGAAGCCGGATGGAAATTAATTGATGCAACCCGTCTGATTTCAATTACAGCCAATCTTGGCGATACCAAATCAACCATCACACACCCGGCCACTACCACCCACAACCGTTTAACACCGCAACAACGTGAACAAGCCGGTATTGCCGATGGCTTAATACGCGTGGCTGTAGGACTGGAAGATGTTGAAGACCTGAAAAATGACCTGGCCAGGGGTATGGTTTGAAGCAACCCTGCCTGGATATGCTTCCATGAACCCATCTGTTAAGTCGGACACTGCCTCGCTGTGACGGACTTCCATGTATTATTCACACCAAATTAATCAAATAGATTCTAAACAATAACCACAAGGAAATATTAATGAACCACCACTTGACTCGCTTAGCCGTTACTTTATTGTTACTCGCCATCACTCCTGTTGTGCTTGCCACTACGACAATTATCCACGCCGGGGAACTTTTGGCTATAGCGGGTAAAGCCACTAAGACCGGTCAAACCATCGTAATCGAAAATCAACGCATTATCGACGTCAGAGATGGTTATTCGGACCCAGATGAATTTGAAGGTGAAGTAAAAGTAATCAACCTGAAAAACCAATTCGTCCTACCGGGTTTAATGGATGTACATGTGCATCTGCAGGCTGAACTGGGTCCCAAAAATGATAGTGAGCGTCTCAAGATGTCAGCACAACAAGTTGAAATGAGAAGTGTCATGTTTGGCATGCGCACGCTGCTGGCAGGTTTTAGCACGGTACGGGATGCCGGTTCTTCACCTCAGGAAATATACGCATTGCGTGACGGCATCAACAACGGATGGGTCGATGGTCCACGCATTATTGCTGCCAGTGGTGTGGGTATTACCGGTGGCCATGCCGATATCAGTGGTCTCAGCCCAGAATTGTTAAGGCTATTCACCTCTGAAAATATCTGTAATGGGCCCTATGACTGCCGGCGCGCCACCCGTAACGCCATCAAATATGGTGCCGACTGGATTAAAATCACCTCCACAGGTGGTGTCCTGACCGACCGTGCAACCGGTACTGGCCAGCAGATGGAAATGGATGAACTCAAGGAAGTGGTGCTGGCAGCCAAGCGAATGGGTAGAAAAGTAGCCTCACATGCACACCAGGAAGACGGCATTATCGCTGCCCTGCAAGCGGGTGTTGATAGCATTGAACACGGTTCATATACCGGACCCGAGGCGATCAAATTGTTCAAAAAAACCGGTGCTTACCTCGTACCCACCCTGCTCGCTGGTGAGACAGTCAAGCGAATGGCAGAAAACTCGGATTTTATGAGCGCCGCCATCAAAGAAAAAGCTATCGCCATCGGTACCGTAATGCAAAAAAACTTTTATCTGGCCCACAAAGCAGGCGTCAAAATCGCTTATGGCACCGACAGCGGAGTGTCCAAACACGGTACCAACGCGCGTGAAGCCGTGCTGATGGTCAAAGCTGGCATGTCGGAAATGGAAGTGATCAAAACCGCCACGATCAATGCGGCTGACTTGCTGGGTATGTCTGCATCTATCGGTACAATTGAGGTTGGCAAGTATGCTGATATCATTGCAGTAGACGGTTCTCCGCTTGAAGATATCACCGAGTTACTTGACGTAGATTTTGTTATGAAGGGCGGTAAAGTTTATAAGAAATAAGCGGGAGTAATGTCTAACAGATCAGGGGCCCTTGTTTATTTGCCACCATTCTTACCAACTGTAATGGGTGGAGTAAGGCTGGGAACCGTTCCGATATCGACATCAACATTCAGGTATTTCACCACTAATACAACCGGATCCGGGGCCATCATAGCCTTGCGCATACAGTGGGTGATGGCAGCTGTTACGGTCTCGAATTCACCACGAAGCTGGGTGCCAAGCTGATTGGTGACAATCTCGATACCAGCCTGTCCCTGCAACGCCTCGATAAATTCTATGATGTCGGGAAGATGTCCGTCTTTCAGTGGGTAAAGACTCATATCTGCAACAATTTTCATTGCTTTGTATTCCTTGTATTTAATTCGCTGGTAATACCTTTAGTATTTGCCCTGCATCGCTGTCTGTCAGCAAATAAAGATAACCATCGGGGCCCACCTGTATCTCGCGAATACGTTGCTCGATCTCAGTGAACATGATCGCCTGCGACTGCACCCTGCCATTTTTCATGACTAAGCGACGGACGCTCTTTTCTGCCAACGCGGCAACAAACAAATTGCCTTGCCAATCCGGAAACACATCACCCAGATACTCACAAAATCCGGCAGGGGCAATTGAAGGCAGCCAGTAAACAACTGGCTGTTCCATACCACTCGCCTCAGTAAAGGGTGAAACGTAAGCGCCTGAATAATCCATACCGTGCGTAATGGCGGGCCAGCCATAGTTTTTGCCGGGTTTGATTAGATTCAGTTCATCACCACCACGTGGACCGTGCTCATGTAACCAGACAGTGCCATCAATAGAAACCAATAACCCTTGTGGATTGCGGTGACCGTAAGTCCATATTTCCGGTAGCGCATCACCACGGTCAATAAACGGGTTATCAGAAGGCACACTACCATCTTTGTTGATACGTATCAGTTTGCCAAAATGATTATCCAGAAATTGCGCTTGTTCGCGGAAATTAAAACCCTCACCCACGGTGATCAACAGGGTCTGATCCGGCATCAATGCCAGGCGGCCACCGAAATGATGCGGTGTATCTTTGCTCGGTGATGCAGTGAATATGGTGTTAATGTCCTCAAGTCTGTTTTCATCAAGTCGTGCACTGATAACTCGTGTGTAGTTTGCGGCTTTGGTTCCAGAGGAAAATGACAGGTAAAGCCTATGATTGGTGTTAAATTCAGGGTCCAGGATGATATCGAGCAAACCGCCCTGTCCAGCAACGTACACCGCTGGCAAAGGACCAATGGCTTGTTGCTGAAGTTTCCCATTCGTAACACGCCTCAACTGACCTGAACGCTCCGTCACGAGCATGTCACCATCCGGCAAAAACGCAATGGCCCACGGGTAGGACAAACCATCAGCGACAGTCTCGATTGTGTATTCCGTCGCGTTCGCTGAACTTGCCAGACAAAGTAGTACGCACACATTGAATATGGTTTTCATTCAGACATCCCTTTTTTGCGTCAACCGGGCAAATAACCAGCCACCAACCAAGCCGCAAAGTGCGATGAGCAACATACCCCAGCCCGTTCGTGCTGCGGCAAACAAGGTGACACCCATGACTGATTTAATCAGCATTATTGTCGCCGGCAGTGAGGTAAAACCCGCCGCCAGATACCAGTAGGTCAGGTTGCCACCCAGGAACCGTTTGCAAATTATCGCAACGATAAACCCGACAAGTAAGGCAGCACTGATTAGAGCTGACAAGACCGGAGCCAGGCCGACAATATCGTGAATAGTGGCAGAAACCCTGTCAGACAATGAAACCTCCAGACCAAAGTTCAGAATGTCCGTGAGTACGATCTGCGTCCCGATGATACTGGCTAACAGGTACGTTGTTAGAACGGCAACGACGAAGATAATAATTATTCTTGTCTTTTTCATCAGCAACTCAACCTAATAGCCCGGTAAAACCCAACTGTTAAACTAATGGAAATCCCCACGCCATGACTCCGTAACTGCGTGTAATCATTCCCCACAAAGACAGTATTGCACTTATACCAACGGTGAGCCGTTGCAATGTTATAAAGGGTGAACTACTGTTTAAAACTCGTATTCAATCAAGGCCCTGAGGGTGGTATCCGGACTGGAATTGTCCAAACCGAATAACAGACCTGTCTCCCAGTGCAAACTCCGGCCTATGCCAATCTTGACGTTGCCCATGAGCGCCGGTCCAAATGCGAGGGTATCTTCTCCGCCATAAAATTCCAGTGCAGGCTCAAACTGTTTTGACATACGATAACGAGCCTGCAAACCAATAGTAGTGTCTGTTTCATCCTTAATAATATCTCCCCATTCATGAGAAAGTTTCAGGTTTGCCGTGCCACTCCAGTCGCCCCACTCTTTTTCCACCAGGATACCAGTAGAGAATTCCCAGCTGTTCTGCCCTGCACTTTTCTCCAGCTCAAACAACAAACCCCAATCAGCCCAGAATTCACCCTGCTCCGTCATCTGCCATTTGGCTTCCAGTTCAAATGCCTCTATATCAAATCCCTGATTTTCAGACTTTGTCCCTACCAAGTAAATTTCTCCAAGCCAACGGTCTCCCAATGCCATGCCGAAAGCGAGCTGCTGCTTTTGAAAATCATCATCTACACCGGCTTGCTGGTCCTGAAATATTGTCCGCCATTCCAGTTCTTTCTCAAATGCGACGACGTAAGGGTGATAAATCTTGTCGACCACGGTGCCATCGGCCCTGCTCAATACCGGCGACAGTAGAATGTATAAAAATAAAAGCCCTGGAGCCCAGATTGTTATCAAACAGGAACATCTATTCATTAGTCGGTGTGTTTTTCTCATTTTACCAACTCGCCTCGGGGTTGAAGTTTCTTACCATGAACTGCTGCCCTGTAACCAACATAAGCACTCAAGCCAATGAACAGCATACCTGCAATATAAGCAATACCCTGGAGTATCGACGGAGTCGCTTCATAGCCGAAGAATGCGAATAGCAAATGCCCTTGCAACGACCCCTCCGGGAGCCAGACAGAACTGTCCCAGAGAATCTTCGTATAGGGTAGCCAGTCTGCCTGGGTCAAATTCAGAATCGCCTGAGATGCAAAGTTCCCACTTACCAGTGCCAGTAATGTCGCCCCACATACAGGAGCCCACCGGGGTGGCAAGCCAAGCAATCCATAATAAAGCAGCGTGCCACAACTAATACCTATGCCTGCGCCAATACCCGTTCCAGTCAATGTAGGGCGAATATATTCCGGCTGTTGCAGCACCATACCGATGTAGATAAAAATCTCGGAGCCCTCCCGGGTCATGGCCAACGAAACCACCGCCACCATGCAGGTGATATAGATCAAATTTTGATGTCGGCTCACAGTAACCCGACTCCGCAGGGATTGCAGAGCAATAAAAACTGTCAGGCACAGGATAATGATTAGCTGGATGAGTGCGTTCATCACCTCCTGGCCAACGTAATCAAACCAGTCGGAGATATCTGCCATATTGAAGGCGAAGATAAGTGCGCCCACAAGCCCTGCAGCTATAGCGAAAATAATCCAAGTGGGCCTGATCCCGTTAATCCTGGCAAAAACCAGAAGTACACTCATCAATATGGCTGCCTCAAGGGTTTCCTGGAAAATCAAAATAACTGAGTTCAGGAACATTCGGTATGTTCTCCACCATGTGAGTTATTCATTGGCGATCACAACTATTTTTCCTTGCGCAGTTTTAGGGTAAAACTCACCAAAAAACTCGTATTCACCTACTGATAGCGGACCTACAAAAATGACGGCTTTGCGATTTCCTGCAATAACTTTTTCCCGATTAAGATCATAACTTTCAAATTCTTCCGAAGTAGAATCACGGTTAATGATGAGAAGTTTAACCTTTGTATTCGCTGGTATTTCAATGGTCGCTGGAAAAAACAGATGATCTTTTATCTCAATTTCTAAAACCGGTGTTTTTGCCACCACATGAGGGCAGTACAAGGTCATAACTGCAATCAAACTCAGTGCCAGCATTCGAGTAAATTTATTTATCATGATGATTTCAAACTTCATTGAATTGAATGACAAACGCACAACCACTATCAAACCGCGAAGGTAGAATATCAATGCTGGCACGGTGCAACTCTGTAACGTGCTTAACGATTGTCAAGCCTAAGCCGCAACCCTGCGCAAATACCTGGTCCAGGTTCTTTTGAAGACGGTGAAAACGCTCGAAAACCTTATCGATATCCGCTGGTTTTATCCCCGGACCATTGTCTTCAACTTTGAGGTAAACCTTGCCTTCGGAGCATTCTACCGAAACCAGAATTTCACCTCCAAAAGGTGTGTATTTATTGGCATTACTCAGTAGGTTTTGCAGCAGAGCACCCAAGCTGAAAGGATCTCCCTCAATGTAACAGCTTGAACCCTCTAGCTCCAGAGATTGCTGCCTGGCTTCGAAGGCGTCATGCTGCTCGGCAAGCACATTCTGCGCCAACAAATAAATATCGACCCGTTCAAATTGGTTGGCGAACTCTTCAGGTGTAAAGCGGTAAAGTGACAGTAGTTGTTCGACCAGATGCTGCATTCGTTCAATACCTGATTTCAACTGGGCAAAAGACTGGCTGTCGGCAGATACTTCCTCCGCAATGTTATGTAATTGAACTTTTAGCGCACTAATCGGTGTGCGCAGTTCGTGTGCTGCGTCAGCCGTAAAACGCTTTTCGCGTTCCAACGCCGAGCCCAGGCGTCTTACCAGGTCATTGATCGATTGGACCACCTGTTCAAGTTCATCTTTCAAGTCCGGTATTTTAACTGCCGTCAGGTCATCGATTTGTTTGTGTTTGAGCTGAAAGGACAAATTTCTTAGAGGTTTCAGCCCACGGGAGATAATAAGCCATACCAGTAAGCCAACCAGAGGTATACCCAGCACAATGGGTGTTACGGCTTTGATAATGACCTTTTCAGCCAGAACAAAGCGTTGATCGGTTCTTTCTGCCGCCACGATCCAGTAGTCACTATCAGGCGCGTAATGGACCAGTGTTCGCCACCGGTAACCGTTGAAATTTGCGTAATCAAAACCAGCAGTTAGCTCAGTAATAAAACCCTTCGGTGAATTCGCCGATGATGCCACAAGTTGATCCTTATGCCATAACTGATAAGCCAGGTCGCTCGACTGGTTGAGATTACTGGCCATATGTTCAACGTGAAGATTGGCAATCAACTTGACCATCTGCGACAGATGATTGTCAAACAACCTCTCAGCCTCCTCAAGACTGGATTGATACCCTTGCAACGTCGCCACGAAATTAAAAAGGGTCATAGTGGCCAGCATCGTTGCAATTAAAAATACCCGGATGGAGCCCACGTTTAATCCTCTGTTAACACTTTATGGGCTCTTCTGTAACTTGTAGCCCACACCGCGTATTGTCTTTATAAAATCAGAACCAAGCTTCTTACGTAAATGATGAATGTGCACTTCCAGGGCATTACTGGCGACCTCTTCGCCCCAACTGTACAGCTGGCTTTGTAAGGTGTTGCGAGTGAGAACCTTACCGGTATTTATCATCAGGTTCTTCAACAGAAGAAATTCCTTGCGAGACAATTCCTGCAATACACCTTTCAACCTCACCTCGTAAGACGCAGTATCAAGTGATACATCACCTACAGTGATCAAGGTTGATTCGACTTTACTAATCCGCCTTTCAAACACACGCAAACGCGCCAGCAACTCATTTATTTCAAAGGGCTTGGCAAGGTAATCATCGGCACCGCTATCGAGTCCTGCGACCTTGTCGCTAATGCTGTCCCTGGCCGTGAGCAGCAGTACCGGAAGCGAGGCTATCTTGTGGCGGATGTGCTTGAGCACCGTAAGACCATCCATGTCCGGAAGCCCGAGATCCAGGATGACAAAATTCGGTGGTTGGGTATTGATAGCATGTAAACAATCCTTGCCATTTTCCACGTGATTTACGACATAACCGTGCTTGCACAGAATACTTTGCAGACCAGTGGCCAGGGGCAGATCATCTTCGACCAGTAATATTTGCATCTGATAATTATCTCACGAAGTAAACCAAAGTTTGTTCCCAACCGGTCAAGTCCGGATCATTGTGAGTCATCTCAGCTTTCAGGCGGGTTCAATTCTGTCGTCAGTATCTCCTGACTAGTAGGTCGAGAGTATGGCGTACTATAAAATTTCTCCAGCAAAGCGTTAAATTCCATCGGTTCAGTGGTCGGTGCCCAGTGGGTCTGACCAGGCAAAATAGCCAGGTGTGCTTTGGCAAGGTTCTCAAATATGTCCAAGGAGTGCCTGCTGCGGATGATGTCCTTGTCACCGGCGATTACCAATACAGGGGCCTTAATCGTGTGCAGGCTTTCAACTGGAATGTTGGGTTGTGTCATCAACAAGTTCAACACCTGGCGATGATGAAGCCAATCATCTGAAGTATCTTTGCCAGCAATCATTTCATCAATCAAATCACTTAAAGGTTGCAATAATTCCGGGACCCAGGCGTAAACAGCGCTTTGACCCGGTCGTAGGTTGGCGCCCATCACCGCCATTTTGTTGACCTTGTCTGGATGATGGATCGCCAGCAACAAGGCCTGAATACCACCATCGCTCCAACCAAAGACATCGGCAGCGGTAATGTTCAACTGCTGCATCAAGGTGTTGTAGTCTTCCATCATTTGAATGTAGTTTAGCTGACCCTCACCCAGACCGGATTTACCATGTCCTCGGCTATCGGTCACGATGACCTGGTAGCTTTGCGAAAAATGAGCGATTTGGAAATGCATGTCGGCAATGCTTTGCCCGTTGCCATGAATCAGTAGCAACGGAGTGCCACTGCCATATATCTCATAGTACATTTTGATACCGTTGACACTGGCATAAGCGCCAGCTTGCGGATTGCTGCCATAAGGTATTTCTTTCTGGCAACCGTTGGCGGCCAATACTGAGCCAGCCATCATCAGTAACAATAAAGGTAAAACAAAGTACGTTTTTGTAAGCCCCATATCCAGACTCCTTTTAGTCAATCTACGGCCAAGTGTAAGAGAAGCTACGCCTGTTTGTAAGCAGACACCTGCAATGATGCGGTATATTTAGCAACATCCAGTTACGGGACTATTCAGCTATGATCCAGACACCAACACCAGAAAACACCATTGACGACACCCGCTCAGGCTATTTGTGGATAACATTGCTTGCGCTCACCCTGTTATTGTCCGGCTGCGACCAGGGAGTACACTCACCGCCATCTGGACCGATGGGACAGGCTGCACAGCCTTTGAGCGGAGTGGCAGATGTCTCCGCCGAACGCATTGTTGCAGCCGATCAAGAACCCGGTAACTGGTTGTCTCATGGCCGCACTTACGATGAGCAACGTTTTTCTCCATTAAATAAAATCAAACGTGAAAATGTAAGCCGCCTGGGGCTGGCCTGGGAATCCAGCGTGGCCTCCGTGCGTGGTCTGGAGGCCACACCGATTATTGTCGATGGCGTCATGTATACCACCAGTACCTGGTCCCGGGTCATTGCTCTGGATGCGAAAACTGGTGAACAACTGTGGCAACACGACCCCAAAGTGCAGCGATCATGGGGCAAAAAGCTCTGTTGCGACGTTGTTAACCGCGGTGTCGCTGTTTGGCAGGGAAAAGTTTACGTTGGCACACTTGATGGCTACCTGCTTGCATTGGATGCCAGCAACGGTGAGCTCATCTGGCGTGTCGACACGCTGGTCGACCGGGACCAATACTATTCCATCACCGGTGCACCACGTGTGGTTAAAGGCAAGGTTATCATCGGCAATGGTGGTGCAGAATTTGATGTAAGGGGTTACATCAGTGCCTATGACAGCGACAGCGGTGAACTGGCCTGGCGGTTCTTTACTGTGCCCGGTAACGCAGACGGCCCCTTCGAGCATGAAGAATTGAAAATGGCAGCAACCACCTGGGATGCAGACAGTAACTGGAAGGGTGCAGGCGGTACCGCCTGGGATTCCATGGCTTACGATCCGGAACTGGACCTGTTATATGTCGGCACTGGCAATGGTTCACCCTGGTCACAATACGTGCGCAGCCCTTCCGGGGGTGACAACCTTTTTCTTGCATCCATACTGGCCTTGCGCCCTGATAACGGCGAAATGATCTGGCATTACCAAACCACACCTGGGGATGCCTGGGATTATACCGCCACCCAACACATGATCCTGGCTGAGCTGCAAATCGATGGACAAGACCGCAAGGTGTTGATGCAAGCCCCGAAAAATGGCTTCTTTTACGTCCTGGACCGCGCTACCGGCAAGCTCATTTCCGCAGAAAAATACGTCTTTACCAACTGGGCCAGTCATATCGATCAGAGCAGTGGCCGACCGGTGACCACCGGACTTGCCGATTACAGTCAACAAGACCGCTATGTTTTTCCCTCACCCGCTGGTGGGCATAACTGGCAATCCATGTCCTACAGCCGCAATACCGGACTGGTCTATATACCTTCACGAGATGTCGGCTGGGTATTTAACGAGGCAGGTGATAAGTGGTTTACTTTTGGCGCGGATAATGTGGCGGAACTGAGTGTTGATCAGAATCTACCCGATCCTGCTGGATATCTGAAAGCCTGGGACCCGATCGCACAGCGTCTCGTATGGCAAATGGAGCTACCAAATATCTGGAATGGCGGTGCTTTGTCCACGGCCGGTGGGTTGGTGTTCCACGGCACAGCTATGGGTCACTTTTATGCGATGAATGATCAAACCGGAGAGGTATTGCTTGACCTTAAGATCGGCACCGGCATGATCGCAGCACCGGTATCTTATAGTGTAGACGGTGAACAATACGTCGCCATCATGGCCGGCTGGGGTGGACCGGCTTTTAATACGCTGGCCGGAAATGAAGCTTTGTTACAGTACAGTAACAGCGGCCGCGTGCTGTCTTTTAAGCTGGATGGCAGCAAGGTACGTCTGCCATCACCGATTGCCCAACGCGGGCCATTTCCTGAGCCACCGGACATCCAGGCCAGCCCGGAAACAATCGAACAGGGCCGTCTGGCCTACGTGATGAATTGTGGCGGTTGTCATGGCATGTACGGCAGCACACCCATGTTGCCTGATCTGCGGCGCCTGACACCTGACAAACACCTGTTATTCAGGCAAATTGTTCTTGATGGCCTGCTTGAACCTCTCGGCATGTCCAGCTTTGCAGGTGACCTGAGCGAAGCTGAAGTTGATGCCATACAAGCCTACATCGTGGAATTGAGTCGTGAAGCTGTGGCTGCGCAAACCAAGTAGGACAACACGCAAGGGCCACGAACAGCTTCAGACCTGAGTATTGCCTGATCTCGTTCAGTAAATAACCAAAAAAAATAGGCTGGTAAAACCAGCCCACTTCTTTGTCTATCAAATAGACTGTTGTCAGAAACGAATCCTACCCTCGACACCGATGGTACGGGGACGGTTAACAACCAGTCTCTGACGCCCTGGTGTTTCTGCAGCGATGGAACGACTGTCAGCAAGATTCGCACGTTCGTCAGTCAGGTTATCAACAAACAGGAGCACTTCCCATTTTTCGTTAACCACACCGGCGCGTACATTTAACGCCGACCAGGATTCACGCAAACGTTGTGTTTCAGCCGAAGCTTCGTTATTGGAACTAAAGCTATCGCCATAAAAATTGCCGTCAGCTCTGACCATGCCTTCCCAACCACCGGTGGCAAGCGGCCACATATATTGTACACTGGCAGTAGCGGTCCAATCAGGTACGCCCTGGATTTTGTCACCATTGGTCACGCCAGCAACACCACCGTCATCGGTGATGGTAGCATCGGTGTAACCGACGCCCAGGGAGATGGTCAAGCCTTCACTGGGTGCGGCTGACAATTCCAACTCAAAACCCTGGCTTTCTGCTTCACCTGCATTCTGAGTAAATTGAAAACCGCAGGCCAGACGATTGAGCTGTTGGATATTACTCCATTGAATGAAATACGCTGCGCCGTTGAGGGTCACCCGATTATTGGCGAGGGAGCTTTTGAACCCCAGCTCGTAGCTCCACAAGCTATCTGAGTCAAAGGTTGTTGCATTTGACGGGTTAATGCCGAGCTCATCCAATTCGGGTCCACATAATCCAATGGGTACGTTGCCATTAATACCACCAATCCGGAATCCCTTGGACGCAGTGGCGTAGACATTGACATCTTCATTGACATTCGCCTGCACCAATATCTTGGGATTGAAATCGGACTCACTTTGATTGTCGTCAAAACTACTGGGGCCACCATTGGCAAACCCATCAGCCGTATTGACGGCGCTCACTTCAGTATCATAAAAACGACCACCAGCGGTAATAGCCCAGCGTTCATTGATTTCCCAGGTAACCTCACCGAAGAAAGCAATTTCTTCAGTTTTGGTCAGAGTATTGGTGGTAAAAATCAAATCATCATCGGTAAGACAAAACCCGAAATCGCAATTTTGACCCAAACCAGGCACTCCAGTAAGGCCATCTATTGCATCAGCAAGACCTGGTTGTGTTGCTCGAGGATAATGGTGATCAAATTCCTGATCCTGATAGAAAAAACCAACGGTGTACTGGAAATTACCCTCGTTATTACTGCTAAAGCGTGTTTCATGAACAAAACTTTCGTATTTTTCAACCGTGGAAATGGTTGATTCGATAGGATCGATGGGAATTTCAATCACAGCATTGAACAGAAAGTGAAGAAACGAAGCCTCTTCTTCAAATTCATCCGTCTTGCGGTCATAAAATGAAGTGGTCGATGTCAGCGCACCTCTTGCGGTATCCCAGTTAAGTGTGCCACTGGCGATGAACCACTCATCGGTACCGGGTTCGTCTGAATCAAAGAACCGGAACTCGGTGGTACTCTCAGGATCGATATCCGCAAATGGCAGTCCATCGGCCTCAATTTTTTGATACATGAACCTCGGTGTGATGGTCACGTTCTCTGAAACCACCCAATTACCAATAATCTGCGTACCATAAAACTCCTCATCATCAACATTCTCATGACGATCAAAGGATGGAGCAGTTGTTTGCCGGATAGCGCCAGACCCGGCCTCAACCCATGTGGGTTGAAATTCCCGGTCGAAAATTCCGGAGTATGATCCGTAATATGCGGTAACACGCAGGGCAAACTTATCTTCAACCACAGGGATATTGAAGGTCGCGTCAAAATCGTAATTCTGATCACCTTCTTTTACAGTTGACAAAGTAGCGTGGAGTTTGCTTTCAGATTCATTCAGGGTTGGTTGCTTGGTGATGAAGCGAATCGTGCCACCCATCGAACGAGCTCCGTAAAGTGAACCTTGAGGACCACGTAGTATTTCAATCCGTTCAACATCCATGACCCGTGGCAAAATGGATGCATTGACCGGTGTATCATCAAAATAAAAGCCGGTGGTATCTTTACCAAAAATACCTCGAATTGACGGTGAACTTGAATCGAAACGCCCGTCCGCCTCATAAGCCATTGCCAGATTAGGTACTCTCACAGCAAAATCTAGCAGACCATTGACACCCATCCGTTCTAGTTCTGTATCGGCAAGAGCGGTAATTGACATACCGACCTCCTGCATTGATTCGGCACGTTTGGTGGCAGTAACGATGACTTCCTCAAGACCTGCAAAATCATCGTCCTGATCATCTTGTGCCAACGCGGCGTTAGTGGTGCATGCCATGGCGAAAGCGATCGCCATGGCCAGTGCTTTTTTTTGTGTAAACGGATTTTGCTTATGTCTATGCATTGTATTGACCTACCTGTGTAGTTAGCTGTTGAGTCCCGGATTTATTTATTTACAGTGCTAATTCCCAAGTGAAAATTGCGCTGCTTGTTACTTATTATTACTTTAAGTCTAAACTAATGTACAGAAAGAATTAACAAGTAGTACGACAAACTTGGCTTTGCCGGGTCTCATTTGAGCTCTTTGACCAGAAACTGCAAACGAGTATCAATGCCCTTCACTTGTGAATAAACGGTGCTTTTTTACCTGCCCCCTGGGTCATAAAAACCTCTAAACCAATCCACATGTCTTTGGTTTCAATGCATTTTCCAAATGAGCGGGATTCCAATTCCAGGCCCTCGGCCAGTGTCATTTTTGCACCCGCGTAAATTGCATTTGTCAGGATCTTGTCAATGGCCCTGCTGTGATAACCGATATCCACATCTTCGGGTTCACCCACAGTATCCAATGGCCCGGACTCGATGGTTGGTACCACCACGC
Organism: Gammaproteobacteria bacterium; assembly: GCA_021772935.1. Classification (GTDB taxonomy): domain Bacteria; phylum Pseudomonadota; class Gammaproteobacteria; order Xanthomonadales; family SZUA-36; genus SZUA-36. The sequence continues at coordinate 25,003 of JAJFLA010000034.1, read as the reverse complement.
TGCCATCTGCAATCTGTTTGACAAGTGAGGCAGCTGCATCTACCAGGTTACCTTCAACCTCTTCCCGTGCCAGGCCGATTTCTACCGCTTCGCTGGAAGAAACTGGCCTTGCGGTACGCAATATCTCGGCGGCCTTGCTAATACCAACTAATCTTGGCAAACGCTGTGTGCCTCCCGCACCGGGTATGAACCCCAGGTTGACTTCGGGTTGGCAAGCAGCAATCTTCATGCCTGCTTTGCAAACGCGTGCCGTACAGGACATAGCCAGTTCTGCACCACCGCCAAAAGCAAAGCCATTCCAGGCGCATACCACTGGTTTTTTCAGCGCCTCGACAAAATTGCAGACTTTTTGGAAATTCTGGGAATTGGCATAGCCGGCCTCAGCAGTTTTGCAAGCAGCCAGATCGTTGATATCTGCGCCCGATACAAAAGCCTTAACCCCGAACCCGGTCAGCACGGTACCTACAATCGCAGGATCATTTTCTGCTTCAGAGAATTTTTCCATCAATTCAGCCAGTACAGTCGTGTCAACTGCATTGAGCACCTTGGGTCGTTTAATCGTCAGCACGGCAACATTGTCCAGTGTCTTGCGCGTCACATTGGAAAGCTTCCAGCCACCAGCATCACGTGCGGTAGCCAGACTCTTCGGCACGGGAAAACCTTCATTATCCGCACACCAGGCCTCAACCATGTCGTAGGCCTTATCAATACCCATTGCATTCATCATGGAAAAAGGCGGTTTGATCACCAGCGCAGTCTCGCAGGCTTTGTCCAGGTCGCTGATTTCACAAATACCGAGGTCAGCGATATACGCGGCCAAGGCACAGAATGCCCCCACCACCTGGTTTTTTAAATGCTGTTGTCTATCCGGTGACACTTCAATTTGATCACCTTTGCTGGCGATGTCCCAACGTTCACCGCTCGCGATGAGTTCTTTCAACATGCGTGGTGATTTAAACCAGGGCAATAATTGCCCGTGCATTTCATCCAAGCCGTGATCGGTAATCTCGTTACCGCCTGCCAAGGTGACCGCTGTCACAGGACCGACACCACAACCCAACGCATCCATGGATACCTTGTCGATTTCCTTGACCGTTCCATAGCCCTTTTGCAGACACAGGATTGCATTCTGAAACAAGCCTTCAAAAATAGGGTCGATCGCGTAGCCATAAGAGCTGGCTACTTCCATCGGCACTTTACCGATCGCTTCATACATGCCAAGTAAGTTATCCGTCAGTATCGGGTTGGTATCAGCACCCGGAATGATTTCTACAATCGGATTACGTTCTGCGGGGAAAAAATAATGGGCAACCAGGCAGCGTCCCGGGTTGGAGGTGTTACGGAAAATAACCTCTGGACGCATATGTGATGAATTTGAAAGAAAAATCGTCTTTTCATCACAGATGGCATCTACCTGTTTGAAAATAGCATCCTTGATGCCTTCATCCTCGGTAGCAGCCTCCAGCACCAGGCTGGAACCAGTAATGTTTTCGTAGTCACTGGTATAGCTGATGCTCTCAAGCATCAAATCTGCAAGATCAGCCCGGAAAGCACGTACTTTTACACCGCTTGCGACCTTCTTCTGAATCCGTGCCCTCGCACTCTCCAATGCCTGTTCCGCAATATCCACCAGCACCATCTTTACCCCATCTGCAGCAAAAACCTTGGCAAAATGAAGGCATATATCCGGGCCGATATTCCCTGCACCGATAATCGTGATTTTTGAAAGTTCTATATTTTTGAATTGATAGCTCATCGTTTGGTCCTGCTGCCTGTTAGTTGATTAATGTGTAAATTTTTAACGGTTAACCGCTAAGGGGTAACGCGCCGTGGACGGGACATTCCCCAGTAATTCAATGAGTTCATGCGCCATTGCATCACCCAGTTGTTCGCTGTCAGCAATGGTCACGCTGCGTGTGTAGACGTTACTGACATCATGGCCAATACCTACTGCGAGTATTTCTACAGATGATTTCGTTTCAATCCATTGGATAACCTGACGTAAATGTGACTCGAGATAGTCACTGGCATTGGCAGTCAGGGTGGCATCATCAGCCGCTACACCATCAGAGATCACCATCAGGATACGCCGTTGTTCCGAACGTGCGCACAGACGGCGATGGGCCCATAGCAAGGCCTCACCATCCACATTTTCTTTCAAAAGTTCCGGCCACAGCATCACACCCAACGATTGTCTTGCCCTGCGCCAGGGTTCATCTGCTGTCTTGTAAACCACGTGGCGTAAATCACTCAGTCGGCCCGGATCACCCGGCTTGCCAGCAGTACGCCAGCTCTGGCAGGTCTGACCACCTCGCCACTGGCTGGTGGTAAAACCAAGAATCTCTGTCACGACGTGACTTCGCTCGAGAGCCTGGGCGAGGATGTCGGTGAACATCGCGGCCAACACAATCGGTCTGCCACGCATTGAGCCGGAATTATCGACCAGGAATGAAACAACCGTGTCACATGTCTGGCTGTCACGTTCCTGTTGGTAGACCAACGGGCTGTATGGGTCAGTCACCAAACGAGACAAACGCGTGGTATCCAGCAAACCGTCATCCAGATCAAAGGTCCACGCCCTTTTTTGTAACGTCGTAAGGCTATTTTGTAAACGCTTGGCAAGTCTGACAGCGACCTGTCGATGTGCAAAAGTTTCCTGGTCAAGCTCGGCACGCAGGTGTTTCAACTGGTGTTTATCGAGCAAATCCCTTGCTTGTACCAGCTGGTCAAATCGCGTTGTATACGCATGGTAGGCCGTTACGCCATTTGAAGCTTGATCTGAGTTACCAGGCTCTGCTGACGCAGCCTGGATGGAATCAAGTTCCATTGAAACTGAATCATGATCTTTGTTTTTTGGAAATGAAATAACCGAACTGGAAACACCTGTACCTGGCTCGGTATGCCTGCTTGATAGCGACTCCTTCTGCTCTTCATCAGCCGACAGCGATGCAGCTACTTGTGAACTATCCTTTTCTTCGTTATCAGCCGGACTACTTTCGCTACTATTTTGATCAGTGCTTGCTGTGCCTGCTTCGTACTCCATATCAGGGTCTGCCGCTGTTGTCTGTGGATTATTCTCAGGCTCATCCATCAATTCCAGACTTTTTATAAAAAGCAGCGAGCATTCAGCAAAGCTCAATTGATCCTCAGTGGTGTCGGCAAATTGTTCCAGTTTGGCCTGGATGTCTTCACCAACACGTGTATCAATGTCGTCCTGCCAACGGCTTACATAGCGGGCCAAAGTATCGGTTAACGGCCGCTCTAGCAAACTGGCCCGTAACATCAGCACTGCGGCATTGGCCAACGGCGTCGCTGTGTCTGATTTGAGCATATCCGGACCGAGTAAACGGGATTTTTGTGCAAACGCTGCAGCAAGATTAAGCGCCACCCCGGAATAAGCCCGAGAGGCAACGATCTCAATGCGTAAATCCTCAAGCGCATTAAACACTGCACGGGATAAAGGCCCTGCAGGTGACACCTGTTGATGCAAATCAGCGTTGTGGTAACGAAGTTTCACTGCCAAGGAATCGCAATAACCACGCAGGACAGTCACCTGCTCTCCAGTCATGGCTTGATCAATTATCGGGGTCACTGGATGTGTACTTTCGCCACTTTTTGTCTGTCCGGGAAAGCTGATTAACAATTCGGGGTCACCCGCAAGGGCGCGACTGCTGCTTTCAAGCGCATGCTCAAATAATTCACGTGCGTTGCAAGCCGGTGGAAGATTCACTTGGCAACCAGACCGGGATCCATACCGGTTGAAAATCCAGGCAAGTCCTCACCAAAACAACGCTGGTAATACTCGGCGACTACGGGCCGTTCAAGTTCATCACAGCGGTTAACAAAGGTTAATTTGAACGCGTAAGCTGCGTCAGCGAAAATTTCGGTGTTGCGGGACCAGTTGATTACGGTGCGCAACGACATGACAGTGGAAAGATCACCTTGCATAAAACCCTGCCGTGTCAGGTTGGCAACCTGGATCATCCGGCTCAAAAGTTCCCGACCCTCTTCAGTCTGGTAGCTGGGAGCCTTGGCAAGGGCAATACCAAGTTCTGCATCGTGAGGCAGGTAATTAAGCGTGGCGATGATGTTCCAACGATCCAGTTGGCCCTGGTTGATTTGTTGCGTGCCGTGGTAAAGCCCAGTGGTATCACCCATCCCAATGGTGTTGCTGGTTGCAAACAGACGGAACGCCGGATGCGGTGTGATGATGCGATTCTGATCAAGCAATGTGAGCCTGCCCTCGGCCTCAAGTACGCGCTGGATCACAAACATCACATCCGCTCGACCCGCGTCGTATTCATCGAATACCAACGCGGTCGGTGTTTGTAAAGACCAGGGCAAAAGACCCTGCTTGAACTCGGTCACCTGTTGACCCTGTTTCAGCACGATGCTGTCCCTGCCGATCAGATCCACTCTGCTGATATAACTATCAAGATTGATGCGCACACATGCCCAGTTCAACCTCGCCGCCACCTGTTCGATATGTGTGGTTTTGCCGCTGCCATGATAGCCCTGCACCATCACCCGTGAGTTATATGCAAAGCCAGCGAGAATAGCCAACGTGGTTTCCGGATCAAACTGGTAAGCATCATCTTTAAGCGGTACATATTCGTTGCCGGACGAAAACATCGGCACCATCATATCCGTATCAATATCAAACAGATCTCGCACCGCAACCTTGCGATCCGGCACCTTGTCATAGTTTGCAGTGATGTCAGAACATTCCATGTAACGGGATATTAGTACTTCTCGAGTCGCGCAGCCAAATCTTCCCATTCCCAGGCCAACATATTTTCAGCCATCGGGTAAAGCATGCCTTCTTCCTTAACATTATGTTGTTGGATTAACATCAGCAGCGTATCACCTATATCCATAGCATCCTGCGCATCACCGGCTTCAATCGCAACACCAATCTGATCAAGCAACCCACGCATCTGTTGGTGCTCCATTCTCATCATTGCAGTTGGGCCGCCACCACTCATCCCACTTCTTGAATCAAATGCCGGAAACAAAACCTCTTCTTCCATTGCAATGTGTCGACGCATACCGGCCTCAAACTTCTGCCAGACCGGACGTGCTGTTTCGATGTCAGCTGAATCGAGCAACTCTTCTACATCTGCCCAGCGCGCGTCACAATCACGGTGATCCTGAGTAAAGAATCCGGCCAGGCCGCTACTGATATCTATACTTGACATAAAAGTCTCCTGCACAAAACCGGTATAGGACCGGAGGTGCTCTGATAAATAAATAACGGACGGTCTATTTTAACAATACATTACAATAAAAGAAGCAAAAATGAACAAAACCGTATCAGATTGTCCGGCTGGGTCCGAAGCGTGACTCACTGATTTGTGTTACTGGTGGACAGCAGAGCAATCGAATCTGCAATAAAGTACAGACTAATTCGTTCTTTATAGCCTTGATAGCTGCATTTGCTGAATCAAGTTTCGGAATCGTTGACATCGAGCATAAGGTTTTAAGCTACCGGTATATTACGGCCAATATCAATGGGATACCTGACAATGAACGTTAATCAAATACTAAAGATTTTCCTGCTAACGCTAATACTGACCCCAACGTTGGTACTAGCCGACAATATCGGCGATGCCCGGGCAGTGGAAAAACACTACCTGGACGCCTGGACCAGCCGTAATGAAGCCGGCGTTATGGCCATATTGTCAGATCGTTTCATCTATATTGGCGCGGATGGCGAGCGACATAACAAACAGTGGAATATGGATATGCTGCGCTCAGGCAGATTACTTTACGACGGATATGAAGCTGTTGCCGGACCGGCATTCGATCTGGGTGATGTCGTGGTTTCCATGGGGCATTTGCATGCGCCAGGGAGTTGGGAAGGACAGAAATTTACCGATCACATCAGCTACACCATGATCTGGGTACTTGAAGCAGACAGCTGGCGATTGTTGACAGAGCAGAATTCCCGCTTAAAGAATCCTGATAAAACAACCAAAGCCCAATAATAGATGTGAAACGCCACATTGGTTTTTTGATTGATTGGGTCACAGGAACAAAGCTGCAATCCAGTTTTTCAGAGTCGTGATGTTTCTGTCCCCTTTCCGACGTTTATGTGAGGAAAAGTAATATCTGGATTCCACGGGGACAAAACCTTCGTTTTCAAGCAGGACGAGTTCACCGGTATCTAACTCATTTTTGATCAAAGTCTTTTCTAACAGGGCTATACCCTGACCGCTTAAAGCGGCCTGAATCATCAATAGGGTATGGCTAAAATAGATGACTCTTGAGGTGTCTGACATCTGGCTGCCACGCACTTGGTGCCAGAGTCGCCAGCCATCGACATCGCTAAGATCAATCAGCGCATGGGAAGAAATGATCTGTGCAAGATTTTTCGACCCAATGCCAATAGCAAGTGTGCGGCTACAAACCGGATAGTACTTCTCTGTGGCCAGTTGAGTGCTGTCATACAAAGCGTGGCTTATTTTTCTTGAAAAAATCACATCCAGATCAAGTTCAGCCAAATTATCTTCACAGCTAACCATGCGTACCCGCAAATCCAGGTCGGGATGACTTTCTTGCCATAAGCCAAGCTCAGGAGTTAGGCGCTGTACGGCAAAAGCGGCATCGACCCCAATCTGGATAACATTCTTTTTATAACCGGTGAGCGTCCTCGTTGCATCGTGGATCTGTTCGAAACACTGGTTTAAGACGATCGAATACAACTGCGCGTCGGGCGTCAAGTACAACTGCGTGCCTTTCTTTTCAAAGAGTTGACACCCCAATGACTCTTCCAGCCGCTTTATCTGGTGACTGACAGCACTCGGCGTAATAAATAGCTCAGTGGCTGCCTTACTGAAATTCAAGTATCGGGAGGCCACGGAAAATGTGTGCAGCGCCTTTAGGGATAGCAGTGGAAAGCGGTCCATTTTGACTTCAACTATGAATATTTGTCATATTGACTGAAATAATGTCGTTTGTTGTTGGGCTAGTACATTGGTAGTTTGAGCCCTCATTTACCAACCCGTCAAGCGAGGAAATATTTAAATGTTCAATGATATATTGTCCATACTCACTCCAGGCCGAGTCCTGACACCCCCATTATTGGCAGTATTGTTTTTTAGTCTGCCCAGCGCCAATGTATTGGCTGAAGAGCCGTCAACATTCTTTTGCGGTGCAGCGAACCCCGAAGAGGCTCAATCCATTAAAAACATCATCCCGGCACTGTACAGCACCGTGTCCGGGCCAGCCGGTAGTGAAAAAAACTGGCCATTATTAAGCTCGTTGTTCGCCAGAACGGGTTCAGTGACACCCATGTTTCACGATAAAGATGGTGCGATGACTGCGGAAACTATCAGCGTTGAAGCATTTATTGAGCTCAACAAAAAGATCTTCAAAGACGAGGGTTTTTATGAAAAAGAGGTTGCCCGGGAAACTTTTGTGTTTGGCCATATGGCCAGTATTTTGAGTCATTATGCATCACGGAACTCACCTGCTGCCCAGCCATATGCGCAGGGTGTTAATTCCTTCCAGCTCTTGCATGACGGTCGGCGCTGGTGTGTTATTTCTGTCACCTGGGATAGCAACAAGGGTGGACACCCGATCACCGGCGAGTTATTTGATTAAAACGGAAAACCCTTGACTTCAAAGCGTTTTGCAAGCGTGGCATTTTGTGCCTGATAACAGCTCTTCAAGCAATGTGGACCGGAAAGATCAACTCAATCTTTCGGGTTTTTGCAGAGTACCCAGCGTGTTAGCACTGACCATATTGGCCTGATTTGAATTTTTGAGGACAGTAAACAGTGGCGGCATTATACTTGGCTTTAAGTCATAAATATCTGGCAAGCCGCTTAGAGAACCTCGTACACTAATCGCTTCCAAAATATAAAATATTAAAAGAAACCATCATGAGCAAAACATCACAATACACACCACCCGAAGTCTGGAAATGGGACTCGGAGAGTGGTGGCAGATTCGCCAATATCAATCGACCTGTTGCAGGCGCCACGCATGAGCAGGACCTTCCTGTTGGCAAACACCCTTTGCAGTTGTATTCGTTGGCGACGCCAAACGGTGTCAAGGTCACAGTACTACTAGAAGAATTACTGGCGCTGGGTAAACAAGAAGCCGAGTACGATGCTTTCCTGATCAATATTGAAGAGGGCGATCAGTTCGGCAGTGGCTTTGTCGCAACCAATCCGAATTCCAAGATTCCCGCCTTGCTCGACCGAAGCACCCAGCCACCAACCCGGGTTTTTGAATCCGGGGCAATTCTTGTCTACCTGGCAGAAAAGTTTGATGCATTTCTTCCAAAACAACCATCCGCACGAGCGGAATGCATGTCCTGGTTATTTTGGCAGATGGGTAGTGCGCCGTATCTTGGCGGTGGCTTCGGTCACTTCTATGCCTATGCGCCAGAGAAACTTGAATACCCTATCAATCGCTTCACCATGGAAGTCAAACGCCAACTTGATGTATTGGACCGGAACCTTTCCAGCCGGAGATATTTATGTGGCGATGACTACAATATCGCAGATATCGCCAACTTTGCCTGGTATGGCACCCTGGTGACAGGCAGCATTTACGATGCTCAGGAATTCCTCGATGTCAACTCATACACACATGTCGTGCGCTGGGCAACGGAAATCCAGCAGCGCCCTGCGGTTCAACGTGGCAGGCGGGTCAACAAAATTTGGGGGCCAGAGGAAGAACGTTTAGCAGAGCGGCATAATGCCAGTGACCTAAGTTGAGCAGCACAGGGATTACTGCTATCGACGTTTTCAGATGGACAAAAGCCGAAACACCCATATAGACCAGAACACACAGGCATTCGCACGATGGACAAATCACTATCAGATTATTTCTCGGTGCCCGAAAATGAGATCCCGGATATCATAGATTTGCGCAATCTCGAAGCACCCGAACCGATGGAAACAATATTGCTGGCCTGTGCACAACTTGGACCTGATAAGAATTACCTGGCGCATCTTCCCCATGTTCCAACACCGTTGTTTCCACACCTTGAAACACGTGGACTCAACTGGCAGCTGCTTGAAGAAGCCGATGGTAGCGTCCTCTTACTGATCCGGAGGAAGCCTTGAAAACCGGTGGTTTAAGCCTGGAACAGGCACCACCATTATCCATCCCCGCCAGTTTTTTCCTGACCGTACCAATAGGTATTCTGATAGCCGGCTGCATCATGCTGGTAATGGGTATAGCAACACTCAGCAGCCCATGGATGCCACATACGCTGGCCCTGACGCACGTTGGAACCCTGGCCGTACTCGCAATGGGCATGATCGGGGCACTTTACCAAATGACCCCGGTCATTGCTGGCAAGGCGGTTCCTGTTGCGCGAATGGCACATATTGTCCACGCTTTGTTATTGGCTGGCTTGACTGGGTTTATATGGCAACTGCTGGGCGGACCAGCGATAGCAATGTCGGTTGCCATCCTATGCTTCACGCTGGCTCTGCTGACTTTCCTGTTACCACTGGCCTGGGCCCTGCTGCGCTGTACTATTAAAAATGAAACCGTTCAGGGTATGCGTCTGGCAGTGGTGAGCCTGACAATCATCATACTGATAGGCCTGGCGATGACACGGGGTTATGTTGATGGTGGGTTTCCCGCCAACCGGGTACTGTGGATGCAGATTCACCTGACACTGGCGCTTCTCGGCTGGGTCGGTGGGCTGATCATGGCCGTATCCTGGCAGGTAATACCGATGTTCTACCTGGCATCAAGTGTCAGTAAAAATACTATGCGCTGGTTGTTTGGCCTGCTATTGACCGGGCTGGTTTTACCATTGGTTTCCGTGCTTGCAGGTGGGGAAATCAACAACTCTTTACCTCCGAACCAACTGGCAGCCATCAGCGCATTGCCAGCAGCGCTTGTTATCTGGCTACTTCACCCTGGCCTTATTTTGCGTAATATTGTACGTCGTAAACGTAAGCGTAGCGACGCATCACTGTTGTTCTGGAAAGCAGGTCTCGGTACTGCACTATTGATGATACCTGTTGCCGTGGCAGCACTGCTATTGCCCGACCCGCGCTGGCAGATATTGTTCGGCTGGCTTGCAATCTGGGGGTGGGCGGGAATGATTATGCATGGCATGCTAAGCCGTATTGTGCCGTTCCTGGTCTGGTTTCATCGCTACTCCGCACGGGTCGGCTTTGAGCCGGTGCCTTCGATGCGAAGTCTGCTACCACAGGAAAGAATCAAAACCGGTTTTGTACTGCATTTCAGCTCCGTGGTGCTGGGCGTGACAGCTATTGTTAAACAGGCAGATTGGTTGACTCGACTAAGCGGGCTTTTGCTGATTGCCACCGCGATCAGCCTGGCTCATATGCTCATTCATGTTTTAAAGAAGCGCTAACCCGGATATTTTAAGGGTCAGCGTTTGATCGCAGATTGTGCTATCGCGTGCGGTACCAACGGACTCCGTTTTCAACCCTGGCCAGCTCCAACTCACCCCCATACAAGAGGTAATTCAAATGCGCTATGGCTTCGCCCGTAGCCATGATCAGGCTGTTATCAGTAATCTTACTCTTGAATAATGCAGGAAAGACGTCTACTGCACGTTTTGGCTCACGACATAATACCCGTAGCTTCTCAAGACCGGTCTCATGCTCTTCAATGAGTGCATTCAAACGACCCTTTACACCACGAAAAGGCTTGCCATGTGCCGGCAGGACCAGCACATCATCAGGCAACAGCACTTTTAAGCGGTGCAGTGATTCAAACCACCCAGCCAGGGGGTTGGCTGTTGGCTCAGTGGGAAAAACACTTACATTCGACGAGATGGTTGGCAAAATCTGGTCCCCGGAAATCAATACGTTCAGCTCCGGGCAATACAAACAGGCATGCTCGGGTGAATGACCATGACCAGTGATGACCCGCCATTCGTGCTGCCCGATATTCTCTGTGTGGCCTTCGTGAAGACGACGGTAGGACTGGGGTAGTTGAGCGACAACTTTACCAAATGAACCAAACATCTCGATGTAACGAAACATATGTTGCTCGGAAAACCCTGCGCCCTGGTAGAAACGTCGACCTTCCCGAGGCGCTGGCAAACCCGTATCGGATACCAGGATACGACACAGCAGATACTCGTCACGGGTCATATATAACTCAATATCAAAACGCTCGCACAACCAGCCTGCACAACCAACGTGATCCGGGTGAAGGTGGGTGACAAACACCCTGGAAATCGGTTCGTGGTTCAGACATCCACTGAAAATATTTTCCCAAACCTCCCGCGTAGTACGAGTAAAAATACCGGTATCGACAATCGCCCAACCACCAGCATCTTGCAGCAGCCAGACATTGATATGCCCCAACAGGAACGGTAAAGGCAGACGTAACCATTTTAAACCTGGAAGGATATCGGCAGCTTCACCGACTTCCGGACAAAAGTCATATTCGTACTTGATGACACCATCAGCTGTATTCATCGATATATTATGTCGGAGAGTGCTAACTGGTGATACGTCTAAAAACTTGGATCTGAAGAGAGTGATTGTTGGGTATTTTATTTGTAATTACATATATATTTACATATGATCTTTCACTTCAGCATTTTTGATCAGGATCTATGGTGACTTCTATGAAAGGTACGCAGGGTGATAACAAGCAGCGATCGCATGCTACTGAACTGCCCGAGTCAGAAAACCTGCCACAAGAACTGGTGGCTGGCACGCCGCTCGAAGACTACCTGCCCTACCAGCTGTTCCGTATAGTGAACCGTCTCACACTGAATCTGAAAAACGACCTTCGACCGGCCAAAATGACACTCTCACGATGGCGGACATTATCAGTTTTAAATGCTTCAGATGGTCGCAACATGGGCGAATTGGCTGACTACATGGTTATTGAGCAAGCAGCTTTAAGCCGTATTGTTGACCAGATGGAACGTGACAAACTGGTCACGAGACGCCTCGCCAGCAAGGACAACCGTATTGTCAGGGTTTTTCTGACACCAGTCGGTCGCCGCATGTTTAACGATATCCGGCCGTTGGAGTTACGTCATTACACACAGCTGATCAAGACGTTTGGAAAGGCGGACCTGAAAAATCTGGACGTATCGCTGCACCGACTTTGGGAAAACCTGGCATGAGTTTCAAACAAACAACACTGGAACAGACTTTTACCCTGGACAAGGGCTCTGTATTCATCAGCGGTACGCAAGCTTTGGCCCGTCTGCCCTTGCAGCAACGTCAACGCGACATAGACGCAAAACTCAACACCTGTGGTTTCATTTCCGGCTATCGCGGTTCACCGCTCGCCGGTTACGACATGATTCTAGGCCGGGCAAAACATCTGCTCGACGCAAGGCAGATTACCTTTGTTCCGGCTATCAACGAAGAGCTCGCCGCCACAGCCATCATCGGCACGCAACAGGTCATGGCGGAGGCCGATACCACCTGCGATGGTGTCTTTTCTTTGTGGTATGGCAAAGGCCCAGGATTGGACCGTGCAGGCGATGCACTCAAGCACGCGAACTCAATGGGCTCGACAGCTTATGGTGGCGCACTTGTTGTGGTCGGTGATGATCACAACGCCATATCTTCCGCGATGGCTCACCAGAGTGAGCAGTTGTTTGCTTCCTGGATGATGCCGGTGCTGCATGCATCCAATATTTCAGAGATACTTGATTTCGGCTTATTTGGTTGGGCCATGTCGCGTTTTTCAGGCTGTTATGTTGGCCTGAAAATAGAGAGTGAAATCATTGAATCAGCAGCATCGATTCACATCGACAGTCATCGCCCGAAAATCACCCTGCCAGACTTTGATCGCCCACCGGGTGGTCTTCACTACCGCTGGCCATACCGACAACTTGAAGCAGAGGCCAGACTACAGAATTTCAAGCTGCCCGCCGCACTGGCATTTGCACGGGCAAATCCTATAGACCGGGTCGTATGGGGTGACGCCAACACTCGTTTTGGCATCATCACCAGCGGCAAAGCATATGTTTCTGTTCGTCAGGCTCTTACTGATCTCGGAATAAACGAAGCACGTGCTATCGAGACCGGTCTGGGCATTTACAAGGTTGGCATGCCATGGCCGCTGGAAACCAGTGGTGTCAGGCACTTTGCTAGCGGGCTCGATGAAGTGCTGGTCATCGAGGAAAAGCGCAGTTTTATTGAAACCCAACTCAAGGAAGCACTTTACGATTTGTCCGAATCAGACCGTCCCCGGGTACTCGGAAAAACCGATGAAAAAGGTAAAACACTGTTGCCGGGGACCGGAATACTTGCCCCCGCTCTGATCGCACAGGTCATTTCACAAAAGTGGCCAGAAATTGCACCGGCAAAAGTTGCCAGCGACTATTTTGCACGTATTGAACAGCAGAATAATATAGTCTCGCTGGCAGGCACGACACGTACGCCCTTTTACTGCTCGGGTTGTCCGCACAACCGCTCCACGGTCACACCCAAAGGCAGCCGTGTACTCGCTGGAACCGGCTGTCACCTAATGGCAGCATTCATGGACCGCGATACGTCCGGCTTTTTGCATATGGGTGCCGAAGGGGCTAACTGGGTCGGTCAGGCTCCATTTTGTAAAACCACACACATGTTCCAGAATCTGGGCGATGGCACCTACACGCACTCCGGCTCACTCGCGATACGACAGGCTGTGGCGGCCGGGGTCAATATCACTTACAAGATTCTGCATAACGATGCCGTAGCGATGACCGGTGGACAAATTGTGGATGGTAACTTTACGGTTCCTCAGGTCACCCAACAACTACATGCCGAAGGTGTGCGCCGCATTGCGGTACTTTCGGATGAGCCGGACAAGTATTCATCCAGTGCAAACTTTGCGCCTGGGGTAAGCACCCATCATCGTGACGAATTGGAATCGGTCGAGCAGGAACTAAGCCACATCAGTGGTGTAAGTGTGCTGATCTATGACCAGCTTTGTGCCGCAGAAAAACGTCGCCGTAAGCGCCGCAAGAAATCACCTGGTATTGAAACCCGTCTGTTTATCAACGAGGCGGTATGTGAAGGCTGCGGTGATTGCGTAAAAGAATCCAATTGTCTGTCCGTCATACCCAGGCCAACCGCATTCGGCGTGAAGCGGCAAATTGACCAGTCCTCATGCAATATCGACATGTCCTGCCTGCGGGGATTTTGCCCAAGTTTTATCAGCATCACCGGTGCCAGGCCAGCGACTATCCTGGCAAACGAAAGCAAGCAACTGGAAAAAGCAATCTCCAAGCTGCCACAGCCCCATTTGCCTGACCTGCACAACTCCTTTGATATGGTCGTCACCGGTATTGGCGGTCAGGGTGTCGTCACCATCGGCCGCATCGTTGGTATGGCTGCACACCTGCAAGGTCTGGCGAGTTCGGTTCTCGATTTTCCGGGATTGGCACAAAAAGGAGGTGGTGTCATGTCCTATATCCGGATTAACGAAGAAGCAGACAGCGTACAATCATCTCGTATTCCATTAGGCCAGGCCGACCTGTTGCTGGCGGGTGATATGGTGACCGCATTGGATGCCGAAACCATTGGTAGGATTGGTAAAAATATCACCCGTGCCATTGTAAACACCCATGTCTCGCCGACCGGAAACAATGTACTGAATCCGAATAGCATGATCAACGTGGAACAACTCAAGAACGATATTTCCGATGCCGTTGGTACGACCGAACCCCTGTTTATCAATGCCACCAGGCTAAGTGAAAAGCTTGCCGGGGATACCATCACCGCCAATATGCTGCTGTTGGGTTATGCCTGGCAGGCAGGCGCGATTCCCATCAGCGCTGAGGCCATCAACCAGGCTATCAACCTCAATGGGGCCGGTTCTGAAACTAATGCCCGTTGCTTTACATATGGGCGTCTGACCGCGCATGACCCGGCACTAATGGCAGAACTTACAGGCATTGGCAAGTCAGCGGATACGCAGAAACTTAAATCGTTGGATGAAATCATTATTTTGCATGAAAAATACCTGACGGCTTATCAGAATTCTGCCTATGCCGGGCGTTACCGTACGCTGATTGATATCGCCCGACAGGCAGAGTCAAGTATTGAAAACGCGGGCCAGGCATTCAGCCGCGCGGTGGCTGCAGGATTTTTCCAGACCATGGCTTATAAAGATGAATATGAAGTCGCCAGGTTGCATACGAGCAAGGCTTTCACACGTCAGTTACAGGCTACTATCTCCGGCAAGTTCAAAATCACCCACCACTTTGCACCACCGTTCTTGACCCGGCGAGACAGCAAAACGGGGAAAATACGTAAAATCGCGTTTGGACCCTGGATCAGACCATTTTTAACGGTACTCGCCCACCTGAAAATACTTCGTGGCACTGCATTTGACGTCTTTGGCTACACTCGTGAACGCCGTGATGAACGCAAACGCATCGATCAATACGAAAAAACGATAACTGATATTTGTACCTCGCTTTCAATTGACAAGCTGGGGATGGCCACTGAAATTGCAGCACTGGCGTCAACCGTTCGTGGCTATGGACATATCAAAGAGAGCAATGCAAAAAAAGCCAGTCAACAACTGCAACAGCTGATGTTAAGGAACCTCTGATTTATTCTGAACGAAGTAAATTGTGATTCAAAATGTTCAGCTTCACCAAAAGCAGGAGCCTTTAGGCGCGAATTGCACGTAAAGCTTCCGCATCCTGCTCACAGCACTTTATGCTAACCTGAATCTTTAAGCCAACCGAATCAAAAGGGTCATGAATATCACCAACCAGCCTGCCCCCGATACCCGACCCTCCTTGAAAAACGTCATCATGACGCGATGGCTCAACTATCGCCACAAACGTTTCTGGGTATTATCAGCGCTTCTGATTTATACGCTTCTGGGCTTCTTTGTTGCCCCAATAGTCATCAAAAACAGTGTAATTAGCTTGTTACAGGAAGATTTGGCGCGGACTACCCAGATAGAAAAAGTGGAAGTCAACCCATACGTTCTGAGCCTGAAGATACTGGGCTTCGAATTGCATGATAAAGATGATACGCGAGTGGCGGCCTTCGATGAGTTTTATGTCAATTTTCAGCTTTCCAGTTTGTTCCGCTGGGCCTGGACATTTGGTGATGTCCGACTGACAGAACCTTATATGTTGTTAGAACGATTCGATGAGACCGATTCACGGCTGAGTCGCATGCTGGCAGATTTTGCTAATTCCAGATCGCTTGCGCATGATGCCGTAGTGGAGATTGATACTGAGAACAGCTTGCCACGCTTATTGATCCATGACTTGAGCCTGACTGAAGGGCATATGGATGTCAGGGATAATCTACCCGGAACAGCAGTGGAAACCCGGCTTTCACCCATCAATATATCAATCCAGGGATTGAATACTCTACCGGATCGACACGGCAGGCAATCGGTCACAATCCGGTTACCAGGTGACGCCACTTTGAAATGGGACGGCAGTCTGACCCTCGCCCCGCTGGATTCACAAGGCGAGCTGGTATTGGAAAATTTACAGCTCGACCCTGCTATTGCTTACCTGCCTCCCACCCTGCCGTTGGATTTACTGAGCGCAACGCTTTCTACACGCTTTCAATATCGTTTACACATGGATGACGGTGGTCAAACCGATATTGAAGTGGACGACATCCAAATGGAATTAGAGGAGATTTCCGCCAGCGGGCTGACTGCGCTTACAGAATTTATAAATGTTCCAGGAATCTCACTTTCCGGCGGCACCCTCCGCTACCCGGAAAAGCAGCTTCAATTTTCTAGCCTTAAGGTCGGAAGCCCACAACTTGCGATAGGGTTAAATGAAGATGGCGCTTTCAACCTGGCTGATCTCATCCCTGCCACTGAAAAGGCGACCACCACAGAACCTGTCGGTGACTCAAGCTCAGGCTGGCAATTTGGCATTGATGAGATCAGCCTTGAAGACGGTATATTGATGTTTTCGGATACAAGCATCAAACCGGTTGCTGCGGTGGATGTTACGGAGCTGCAGATCACACTGGCGGGTTTCAGTAACCAAGACAATGTACAAATGCCATTTGAGTTGACAGGAAACCTGGAACAAGGTGCCAATTTCAGACTGGACGGTACACTGAGCCCGTCTCCAGAATTTTCCATGTCCGCAAATATGCATACTCGTGGCGTGTCACTATCACTCGGGCAGCCCTATTTCCAGCAATACGCCCAGATAGAAATTGAAGGCGGTGTGCTCGACAGTGACTTCGCAATAGCCGTTGTGGATGGAAATAATGTCACGGTTGGTGGTAGCTTCCAGATTCCTGGTTTGGAAACAAGAGGCAAACACGACCGGCAAAGACTGCTCGGTTGGGACATGCTCGATATTGATCGGTTTGATTTCGACCTGAATTCCAACAGCCTGCATTTTTCTCAGATGACGCTTGAACAATCATTTGGCAGGTTGATAATAAATAAGGATCAGACAACAAATTTGTCGGCACTAGTCAGCGCTCAAGCTACAGACAAGGTTGAATCTGAAGCAAAACCCTTGGATATCGTCATAGGCGGTATCCAGGTTGAAAATGGTTCAATGGATTTTTCGGATTTATCTCTGCCATTACCATTTGCCACCCATATCACCGATCTCGACGGCAGCATTTCCACCATCGATACGGCCAGCAATACGGCGGCTAATATCAAGCTGGAAGGTCGCGTAGATGATTACGGTCTGGCACGTATAGACGGCAGCATGAATATGTTCGACCCGGTCCGGTATACAGATATAACGGTCGAATTTCACAACCTGCTGATGTCCAACCTGTCACCCTATACGGTGCAGTTCGCCGGGCGTGAAATTGACGAAGGAAAACTGGATCTGGATCTCGAGTACGCGATCGAAGGCGGCCTCTTACATGGCAACAATAATGTTGTTCTAAGCGACTTGGTACTGGGCAAGAAAGTAGATCACCCTGACGCGAACAGCTTGCCACTCGGGCTGGCGGTAGGTTTACTCAAGGACGCCAACGGCATCATCAAAATTGATCTGCCGGTAGAAGGTGACATCAATGATCCAGAGTTCCAGATTGGCGGTATTGTCTGGCAAGCCGTCTCAGGAATGATCACCAAGCTGGTATCGTCACCGTTCCGTCTGCTCGGTAAGCTGATCGGTATCGATTCGGAAGACTTCGGCCAGTTTGAGTTTTTGGCTGGACGTGCCGACCTGACACCACCTGAGCTGGAAAAAATCGTTCAACTGGAACAAGCATTGCAACAACGTCCAGAACTGATCGTCGAGATCAGCGGTGTGACCGACCGTTCCATTGACGTGGCGGCACTGCAACTGACAAAATTACACAGTTTAACCAGCAACCGCCTGGGTAAAGAATTGCAAGAACACAATGACAAACCCATGATGCTGGATGATGAGATGCAGGCTCTTCTGGAAGTGCTGTTTACCGAGCGTTTCCCGGATGTTCTTGTGGCAAGTCTCAAAACCAAACACAGGGCCCCGCCTGCCGCTGAACCGGAAAGCAAGCCGCTGCTGGATGAACTTGCCTATCGCACAGAATTATGGAATCGATTACTGGCATCTGAAGTTATCAGTGATCAGGAACTTGCACAGCTGGCCGATACAAGAGCTCAGGCGATCAAGAGCGCCTTCCTGGCCAATGGAATGCTTAGCGCTGAACGGATAATGATTGCAGCGCCGAGGGAGGTAGAATCCAAAGATGGGAAATGGGTCATGATCGACTTGAATGTCACTTCCAATTAGAGACGTGCCATTAAGTGTCTTCAGTGTCCCCCTGGCAACCTTTAGGTAACCATTTTACTATTGTGACAAATAGGCTTGCCGGATCGACCGGCTTGGCAACAAAGTCATTCATACCCACCGCCATACAAGCCTGGCGATCGTCAGCAAAAACGTTGGCGGTCATCGCCAGGATGGGAACATCACGATTACTGGCCATAGTCTCGCTGCCTGAACGAATCAAACGTGTTGCTTCCAGCCCATCCATTCTTGGCATCTGTACATCCATTAAGACCAAATCATAAATATTGGCCTTAACCATTTCTACCGCCTCTACCCCATCTTCTGCCGTCTCGACAATGAGATTTTTTCCGTTCAACAATGCCAGTGCTACTTCGAGATTAATGGCATTGTCTTCGACCAACAGGATACGCGACCCAGCATGGATGGTTCGCAATTGTGTCTCTATATCCATCACCTCATCTGTTGTTTCGAGCGACACAGCGGGGTGACCACGATCAAACCGGGCGGTAAACCAAAAGGTGCTACCTTTACCCAGTTCACTTTCAGCCCCCACTTCGCCACCCATCAACTGCACAAGACGCCGGGTTATTGCCAGTCCCAGGCCAGTACCACCATAATTACGCGTGGTGGAGGCATCGGCCTGCTCAAAAGCCTCGAACAGACCATTTAGCTTGTTGGAATCGATCCCAATACCCGTATCCTGTACTTCGAACCGAATCAATATTTCATCACCCTGTTCTGCCAGCGTTTTAGCACGTAAGGAGATTGTGCCCTGCTCAGTGAATTTGACAGCATTGCCAGCATAGTTGAGTAGAGCTTGACGTAGACGGGTCTGGTCACCCTTGAGCCAATTCGGCACCTCGGCTTGATCCACTTCGATGCTCAGGCCTTTGGCGCTGGTCTGTTCATTCAATAGCGACCAAACCTGATTGAGAACGGCACTCAAGTTGAAGTCAGAGCACTCCAGCGTCAACTTTCCCGCCTCAATCTTGGAGAGGTCCAGAATGTCATTGATGATAGACAACAAGTGCGAAGCGGAAGCATCGATTTTTGACAAGCGATGCGTCTGTTCGGGTAACGGGTCAGCCCGTTGTAACAGGTGGGTAAGACCGATAATAGCGTTCATCGGCGTACGGATTTCGTGGCTCATATTAGCAAGGAATATACTCTTGGCCTGATTGGCGTGTTCTGCCTTTTGCTGGGCCTCATTCAACTGCATAGTACGTTGATCTACCAACTCCTCAAGGTTGTGGCGATGTTCGTCCAGTTCTTTTTCAATCTGCTTGCGTTCACTGATATCGAAAACTGTTCCAATTGATCGCAATGGTGTTCCGTTATCATCGTAAGTAGTTTCGCAACGTTCATTGATGTATTTAACTCTGCCATCCTTCATCAACAGGCGGTGTTCAATGTCATAGGGCACTTTGTTTTTTACTGAATCTGTATACGCCTTGTCGACAAGATCCCGGTCATCGGGATGAATACCATCTATAAAGGTTTCATAAGAAGCATCGTACACCTTAGGGTCAATTTCAAAAATCCGATACACCTCATCTGACCAGTGAAGTTCATTGTTAACAAGGTCAAGCTCCCAGCTCCCCATTTGAGCGATTTGTTGTGCCTGCAACAGGCTTCGCTCACTTTCGACCAATCTCGACTCCACCTGTTTTTGCTCGGTAATGTCCCGGCCCTCGGCGATCAGCATTGCGACTCGTCCCTTTTTATCCCTGTAGGGTTTAATCGAAAAATCAACCCAGCTTTGTTTACTATCTGGTCCCGACAATGCCGTTTCGAATCGAACCAATTCACCCGCTGCCACCCGCTTCACGCGCTCCCGTATGCTATTTTGCTGAACGGGGTCTTGCGCCCACCACGGCATCTCCCAGATGTACAGCTTCGGGCTTTCTGTTGCGATGTGATCATGCAATGACGCCATCGCAGTTTTGTTACCCTCCAAGACAATACCATCAGGCGAAAGCAGTGCAATTATTTGAAATGTCTGATCAAAAATGGCCTGAAACTTAGCCTCATCGGCGGTCAACGCCTTCTCTCTCTGTCTCTCGATGTGTTGTACCCATTGCACATGCTCAACCATACCCATCGACACCAACATGACGAATATGATCAGACCTACTCTTAAACCATTGACCAGATTAAATTCGCTGCTTACATAACCGAACTGAGAAAGTAGTAAGCCCAGGTAAAGCAGAAAGACAAAAACCAGACCTAAAGTATAAAATCGGGTCGGTACACTCTGCCAACTCCAGCTTTTAATCCCCGCCACCAATAAATACGACATGGAAACAATCATCAGCGGGACAAATGCCACTACCGTGGTCATGTAGTCAATAAATGGCGTCATAAAAAGCAGTAGGAAGCAGGCAATGACCAGCGTAAGGTGTATGTATTTTTCAACCTTGCCACGTCTTATGCCTGACAGCTGCATCCACGCGAGACAGAGCAATGCAAGTACACTGACCACTAGTGAAATACGCAGGAAATACTGACTTGCCCCAGCGTGCTCTGCGTTAAAAAACATCTGCGCATAGCCATCGAAAAATAAGTACGCCAGACCTGTACTGGCTATAAACATAAACAGACACAAGTAGTTGAATCTTCGAAAAATTAGGTACAGGAGTAGATTGGTTGACAACATCAAGCCAAGCATTCCGTAAAACAAACCCATCCAGAAGGAATCAACACGATCGTAATTAGTAAAACCCCCTGCTGACCAGAGCTTCATATCAAAAACAATAGCCGCCTGGCTTTGATAGCGCAGATATACGGTGCGTTCCTGGCCTGCTTCCAGGGGGATTTCAAAAATAACACGATGATGGGGAATATCGCGGTTGCTGAAGGGTCTGAGAGTACCTGATTCTGTTACCCGATAACGCTTGCCGTCTTTGCTGGGAACATACAAATCCAGGTAGTGCGTATTGGTAAAACCCTGATCCAACAGCCACTTGTGTTGACTGGACTCATTCTTTAATCTCAAACGACCCCAGAACACTGACCGGGATAGCCCAAACTTCGGTGTACCTTCGTTGAACGATTGATATTGATCACGATACTGCAACTGGGTGATGTCGTTGATGGTCAGTTTTCCGCTGGCATCTTCCAATACACTGATGTATTGACTCAGCGGGTACTCCCCCTGCGCATCGTTTAATTCAAGTACAACCTGAGCATGCACTGTGACTGGCGAGAGCGCGACGAGACAAACCACCCAACTCAAAGCAAGCAACCAGCGGTTAAGTTTTAACAAAACACATCCTTGCACTCGTTGCAGTCTTGTTGAGCGCATGCACGACATTTTGATTGCTTTCTGTTCAACGCCACTCCCAGTTGCTCGATGAGGTCCCAGAATGGAAGCAAACTATTATCACCCGCAAAAATGCGCCCACTGCTGATGTAAGTCAAGTAACAATCGTGCTTGGTCTCTTGAAAATTCGCGCCCGTAAAGCCAATTCTCCGCTACACTAGCGGAGCAATCATACAGACTTATAAACAGAGCCCAATGGCCCATATGACAACAAAAGGCATTAGTCTCATCAAACCTGATACCCGCCACCTGACCATTATTGCGGCGTTATTATCGATGATCGGTCCCTTTAGTATTGATGCCTATCTGCCTTCATTTCCGGATATTGAAGTGGAATTCGGCATCGGCCGAGCGATGCTTTCACAAAGCCTTGCGATTTACCTGTTGGCTTTTGCAATTTCGACGCTGTTTTGGGGTCCACTTGCCGATCGGTATGGGCGCCGCCTCGTGATTCTGGTCAGCATGACTTTATATACACTGGGTTCCATTGCATGTGCGTTGGCAGACAGTTTCGAGACCTTTATGCTTTTTCGCATCATTCAAGGTCTGGCGGCGAGTGGTGGCTTCATCGCTGGTCGCGCCATGATCCGTGATGCCCACGATGCTCAGGCCGCACACCGCGCGATGTCTCAGGTAATGCTGTTATTTGCTCTGGCGCCCGCTGTAGCACCGGTGCTGGGCAGTTGGTTGCATGATCACTTTGGTTGGCGCAGCGTGTTCTGGTTTCTTAGTCTGTTTGGCAGCATGCTCATCCTGATGGGGGTTTTCATCTCAGAAACACTGTCCGATGAACATCGTCAGTCCATACGCCCCGCTGCCGTTATCCGGGTTTATATCAGCGCATTGTTACACAAACGCTTTCCGGCGTTGATACTCAGCCTGTCGCTGGCCTTTGCCGGCTTGTTCCTCTATATCGCCGGTGCACCTACGGTGATCTACGATTTTCTCGATCTTGGCAGCAAAGACTTTGCCTGGTTGTTTATTCCGATGGTGGTCGGATTGGTGCTGGGTGCTTCCATCTCAGGCCGTCTGGCTCACCGCTGGCCGGCACAGCGGACTATTTCTGTTGGTTTGCTGGTGATGGTGCTGGCAACAACAATCAATTTCATCGCGGCCGAATTGACCGCGGCAAGTATTCTTTCCGTTATCGGCCCGCTGGTGCTTTATGTCACCGGACTTGCCTTGATGATGCCGGCTATTACCGTACTGGCGATGGATTGCCTGCCAACCCATCGCGGCACCGCCGCTTCAATGCAGGGTTTTTTACAAATGATGAGCAATGCCGCAGTGGCGAGTTTTGCCATACCCCTATTGAATGCCCGTTGGTTGTACTTCGCACTTGGCCAACTCGTGTTTTTATTGCTGGCAGTGGGCTTGTGGTATCGTCTTAAGGGAAAAACAGCTTGAGATAGAAATTGACGACATCTGAGTCTCGCTTGAATTTGCTTTTGCTCGCACTGACGGTGCCAATCATCGCCCAGGCTGAGCCCGTTGCTTCGATGTCGCATTTACCATTCCTGTGGCTCATCGCCGTTGTTATTGCGGCTCTATCCACATGGATCTTGATCAAACTAGCCAAACGCAGCAGCTACCTGAAAACCCCGGTCAGGCGTTGGAGCCTTGGCATCGTTTTATTTGCCTTTTTCCTGCTGTTTGTATCGCCAATCATCGTTGGAATTGGCAGTATTCTCATCACTGGCAGGACCATGTAAATGTCGATTGCCTTCAAGCGATGAGGCCTGAGATGATCATTGCAGACGTATTGACTGCTCGACAAAGCCGATGACCATGATCAGAAAAGGGCTCAGACCCGATCTTAAGCTCGGATTTGATCTGGCCGATGTCGGTACTGGATTCCGCAGGGTTTTGCCATTCAGACGATCATGGCTTGCCATCGCTGTGCTGGCGGTCATGGACATTGCTTTTACCCTGCCCGCAGTTTTTACGTTTAACCAGGCAATAACTGAATGGGGTAAGTTTGAGACCCTGTTCGATCTGACCATTAGCTTGTTTCTCAGCGCTTGGTTACTGGGCTGGGTTATAGCACCGTTGATAATGACCGCGATCCTGGTTCTGATGTTGTTTGGCCGCGAGACCCTCAATGCCAGTCCCGGTCATGTAGACATTTTCCTCGGTATACCATTTTTTGGTGTTAGCGCGCGCTACGAAGTGTCAAAGATACGAAACCTGCGTTTCGAACAAGCACCAAAAAAATCCAGTAAATCTTGGCGTGGTGACCATTTGACCTTTGACTACGGCGCCAATGCAGTTGCGGTTGGTTCCGTCATTAGCAGCGCTGAAGTGGCAAAACTTATAAGTCAGTTGCAGATTGCTAGCGGTGAAAAGATACGCTATGGCACCGCACTGCCTGATGAAATCCAAACCAGCTGGGAGACACATGAGGATGGATCTTTTGAAGCTTCAACCGAGCCGGAAAAACTCAATAGTGAAAAACTTTCACTGACCTCCCCTTCAACCCTGGTGCTAATTGTCGCCAACCTGATACCTATAGCAGGTAAGCTGTTTCTGGACTGGAACCTGGCTGATGTGATGGTGCTTTATTGGGCTGAAAGCGCCGTTGTCGGTTTTTTCAATGTTTGCAAGATCGCCATCATCAGCCGTTGGATGGTGTTGTTGGCTGGGCCGTTTTTTATCGGCCATTTTGGTGGCTTTATGTCCATCCACTTTTTGTTTATCTATACATTTTTCATCAAGCAAGCACAAACGGGATCGGCTTCAACTGGCGAACTGGCAGATGTTGCGCAGATGTTCATCAATTTGTGGCCCGCACTTGTGGCCTTGTTTATCAGCCACAGCTTTTCTTTTTATCAAAACTTCCTCGGCCGACAGGAGTATCGCAGTAGAAACCTGAAAGGCCAGATGTCAGAACCCTACGGCCGCATTATCTTCATGCACATGGTATTGATCTTCGGCGGTGGGCTGACGATGATCCTGGGAAATCCGGCACCAATACTGCTTATCGTGATTGGTCTGAAGATCTTTTTCGATGTAAAGGCACA
>JAJFLA010000033.1 GCA_021772935.1 Gammaproteobacteria bacterium | reverse complement strand
CTCCCATCGTGTGTGGCTTAAACTTTTTACTTGTCTCATGGTTTCTCCTTAGCGTGTTGCTTGTCGGCTCACGCTTTGGAGTTACTATGAGACTCCTGTTACTGTCAAACTGTTGATGCCTCCCCAGCAGAGCTGGGGGGTCTCCTTTTTTGTCTAGTCTAAGCCGGAACCACAAATGACTAACAGGGTAAAACTGCATCAAATCCTGTAGGATATTTCCCTCGATATGGCTGTCCTGGCTTTCCGTCCTAGCTTTCCAAATCGAGAAATATTTATAACGAATTATGCGACCCCTGTATTCACTGAACAACCTGTAGTTCCGTGTTTAGCGTTTCGCACAATGCAATGTTGTCACCTACAACACGCTGTATCCGCACTGTACCTTACTGGTTGATGGGAATAATGTCGTACTCAACAGTACCTGAATTACACCCTTCAAAAGTCAAGATTATTGTCCCATCAGAACCTGCTGGATCGGAAGTGAACGATCATACTGATTCAAACAAATTAATCAACACACCCCAACTGCTTCACAGAGGCCAAACGCGTGATGTTGAATTGCCCACTGCCGAACCCGGGTCGGTCGCTGTTGAAGGCAATAATACCCTCGTTGCAATTTGACATTTCCACTTCAAGTGTCCCCCAGCGATGTGCCTCAGCCTGTTCTATTTCGCCATCCAGAGACACTCGCCCATCCAAATTGATGTAGGCATCTACCATAAGTGACCGACCACCTACAAGTTCACCAGTACCATAAATCCAAGCCTGTTTACCGTCATCATCGAACGTAGTCCACATGACTACTGTGTTGTAGTCATTTTCAAGGATATACAGGTAGTGTCCATCTGCGTTAGGGTCGTAGTAAATTCCATTGATGCCACCCTCTTTCAAGGTAATCGGTACCAACTCGACGGCACCGGCATCACACAATCTAATGCCATCCCCATTACCGTCCATTTCCCGTCCGAAGTGGTTTGTTAATAAATCCGTATTCCCACATCGAAGATTAGGGACACTGTCTATGGCAGGGCTTGCTGCAACTGGAACTAAAGCATGAGTAAGGATTTGCTGTTTTCTACCCCAACTTGCTTCTACCGGTCGCCAGAGCAATCCTGCGGACACACCTATCCGGTCACCTTCCGCAGCAAAACCACACTCAGCATTTTCGATAAAGTTATATCCAAGACTTTGAGTTTGCGTACACCATTCGGCACCAAATCCGGACACAATAGAATTGGATATTTCCATTATATCGTCTGGTCCTGACACTAGTAATGATTGCCCGGATGGTGAATCCGCATACAAGCTTGTGAATCTAAATCTCATGGTGCCGCTGTTCGCAAAAGGAGGAATCTGCTTTAGTTTGAAGTAAACTTGGGTATTCTTTACTAGGGCTTCACCATGATTTTGGATAAGTCCACCACTGAAAATTGGACTAAGTGCTTCGACACCCGAATTTATAAACGACACTTGGTTTAAGAAAAGTTCAGCGTTTTCACCGTTCCATATTACCGGCATTACCTGATTACAAACACCAAAATTGAGACAAAGCTGAACTGCACTGACATTGTTAATCTGTACCTTGGTCAGGCGCAATTCACCTTGGTTTTGGACTAATCCGGTTCCGGATTGACTTAGTGAAAATTCAGCCAATTCAACATTGAGAAGTTGTAACTTTCCGCCTTCATCCACAACAATTAGTTCTTCTGGGCCCTCGCCCGCACCCTCAAATATTAACGGACCCGGATGACCTTGAATTGTGGTTGTTGCCTTGATGTGAGGCAGACCAGACTCTGTTAACGTAAAAGTACCGGTGCTGAGAATCACCGTTCGTATATCCGGTGCCCTTTCCCCAGCCTCAATAATGGCATTTTGCAACTCATTCACATTGCCTGAAGCAACATTGACGACAATCTGAGATTGCGCGATTGTGGTGCAAGAAAATATCAATAGACTTATTAAGGTAATTGTTCTCATTACATTATCTACCTTGTTGTTATTTCGATAGTGTACCGGCAGTGTACTGGCAGAAAATGAACACTACCTGAATAACAAAAGTAGTATAAATAGTTAGGTCGGATTGGGTGGCCTCCTCTCTAACGGTACTGACAACTTAACTTGCACAGACCTCGAAGATCGGGCTACACATTCATGCGGTTGCCCTGCTCCATTCTGAAAACGCACTTATCCTGAGATTACTGTAGTGCTCAGCCCCAATCAAATGCCTTCCCAAGTTGATTAGATTGTATACAGCGGCATCCGTACCCAGAAATCTCTGCGCCTGACCAACTGACTTGAAGCGTCTCATCACTCGCTCCCTTACCCTGGTTGGTTCATGCGATTGCTCGGCTCGATTATTCGCATATTGTGACGTGTCGTGGATAGCTTCAGGGATAAATTCCCGATGAGCGACACCGTAGCTTCTCAGATTGTCTGTTACGATTTTTCTGGGTTCGCCACCGTGACTTCGTAACAACCGCCTAAAGAACCGTTTTGCAGCATTGCCATCCCGCCGTGCCTGCAGGAAAACATCAACCACCTCTCCGTCCTGATCAACCGCTCGCCCTAGATAGTGCTGTTTACCATTGATCTTCACAAATACTTCATCAATGTAGAAGGTATCGCCGAATCCTTGATGCTTTCGCTTCAATCGCCTGGAATATTTGGGTCCAAACTTGATACACCAGAGTCTGATGGTTTCGTAGCTAACTGTGATGCCGCGTTCAGCCAGCAGGTCCTAAAATTATGGGGTCAGAGTCAAGTGCCAGAGTTGGCTGACATTTGAGGGCGCATTTGGCTGACCAGACCTGCAGTAATCATCCACTGTTTACTAGTCAAAGAATATTGGACACTAGGGCTCCTTGATATCAAATGCCGGAGGTCGGTCAATTGCCGAGACGCCCAAGATTTTGCCCAGTGGATATTCCAGTCCATGTCATTCAACGTGGTAACAATCGACAAACGTTGTTTACTGCAGATAAGGACATCGCAGCTTATGCACATTGGCTGGCCGCAGGATCGGCAAAGTTTGGGATACGCGTTAATGGTTGGGTGTTCATGACCAACCACGTTCACTTACTCCTCACACCAAAACGGGATCATTCACTGTCACGGCTGATGCAATCTCTGGGCAGAAGATACGTGGGTTACTTTAACTACACCTATGCAAGGACTGGCACCCTGTTTGAAGGCCGGTACAGATCGAGCCTGGTGCAGACTGGTGAGTACTTTTTGACCTGTCTTCGTTATATTGAACTCAATCCCGTCCGGGCAGGGATGGTCACCGATCCAGGTGACTATCAGTGGTCAAGCTATCGAATTCACGGATTCGGTCTTCATTCTAAAATGTGGACACCTCATGCCAACTTTCTGGACTTGGGCAAAAATGCCAAGGTCCGGCAAAGCGTGTACCGAAATCTAATGAGTGAGGCAATGGACGCCGGTGTCGTCGCCAAAATCCGTCACTGCGTCAATACAGGCCTAGTACTCGGGACAGAAGTGTTTAGAAACCAGGTGGCGGCCATGCACAACTAGATGTTAGAAATCGACAATTTCCTTTCAACTCCCTGCAAATCCCAGGAAAACGTTTTGACTCTGGCACTTGACTCTGACCCCATAATTTCCCACGAGTCCCAATTAAACGCACAAGGGACTGAGCTTGAGTTTTCAACTCCAACCTCTGGCACTCATTCCCACTGGAACTGGCAAATGCAAGAATCGTTTCATCATCCAGGAGCTGATGTCGCGTTCATGGACGCTGAGGACGTTGGTGCTTTGTGTAATAATCCCGATATGGCTATGGCTAGGCTACGAAATGTTGGCCATAACGCCAACTATTCGATAGAGCTTGATGATTTGTACCGGTGCGCAAGCGACAATAACCTCTTTGATACTCCGATGCCAACAATAGCTCCTGTACCAATCACCGGCGTTCATTGGGTTAACGAAGGTACGGGGCTTAATGTTGGGTTGTGGACATCAGTTCACAATATGCGAATGAGACTCCCATCACCTATTAACCCCTGTCCCCTCTGTCTCCAAAGTTTGGAGGTCAAGTCTGCCGAGAGTACTTTTCCGCCAGTTGCAGCATTCGCCAACGAAACTCCTAATGAAGTAAGTATCGTTGCAGAACGCTTTCTCGCATCTTGCAAAAAATCCGCGAAATGTTGGCAGGAAAACCGGCGCTATCTGAATGGAAAACCCCGGAAACGTTCCGAAAACCCTGATATATTCGTTGGCAATCTACATGATGCCGTAAGGGTTTTTGTTAAAGACAAATAACTGATGAAAGTATACAGTCGTAACCGGTGTGATTATCGCTCAAAGTATCACTAAATCTTTCATTCATTTGACGTTCAGCATCGGTAGGTTAGTGTATGCATTGTATCTCAAGATCAAAAAAAGGTGAGTCCATGTTCAATTCAAGAGTCTTCTTCACGATTTTTTTCATGCTGCTCACTTTTGATCTTGTCGCTTCGGATGTGTTTATCACCGGTGGGGATGGAGATGCGTTGCAGGCAGCAATCAATTCGGCAAACACGCCTGGTTTACAAGTTACGATTCACTTGGAGGCCGGCCAAGTATTTGAAGAGAATCCATTGTTCGGAGAGTTCACCGGGAACTTAAAGATCGAGGGCAATGGCGCCATTTTCAGGGGTGGCCTCGCATTGGGTGCAATTGCTGAGGATGGCGCTGTGACAATCACTGGCGTTACGTTTATTGATGCCCAAACCGGCCCTCTTACCTGCCCTTTTATTCATAATCGGGGTAGTTTCTCTTTGGAACGTGTTACTTTTTCAGGGGTTCGTATTGAGACAACTCAACGTTTCATCCAGTGCGCCTCGGAGGAATTATTGCTCAATGAAGGATCTGCGGAGTTACTCAATGTGACCGTCGTTGGTACAGTGATCTCCGCACACAAAGGCTCTCTTATTTGGGCGACAGGAGGCGGGTCCACAACCATTGCGCATCTAACCGTTCTTGACCCTCCATTCGGACCAGGATCGTCGCAAGGCGTAATTCTACGCGTAGCCTCTGAGGGCTCGATATCTGTGAGCAACTCCATCATTTTGGCCGATGGAAGTATAGAAGGAGCACTAATACCGTGTGCTGGCCCCATTACTGACAATGGTGGCAACTTCGCGTCTGCTGGAGATTGTGGATTCTCAGGCGTCATTGATCGGACCAGTCTCGCGTCAACTGTGGAAAAAGGTCATGATTCCTGGGTACTTCCTCTTGCTGTCAACTCGATTGCGGTTGATGCGGGCAATCCCGTTTTTTGTGAGAAACGTGATGGGCGGGGTTTTACACGTGATAGCCAATGCGATAGCGGTGCCTACGAAGTGAAGGCTTCCGGCCGTGGTGGTGAGATTGGACGGGGTGGTATCAGCGGCTTTTACTTCACACCAGAAACGGATGGAAACTATATTCAGTTACAGCGTGCGTTTGACGGTAACGTCGTGGTCGTCTGGAATAGCTTCGATAAATCAGGCGCACAAGCCTGGGTCTATGGTGTCGGCAGTTATCAGGATAGGGTGGTGACAGCTGATGCTTTCCAGAACCTTGGCGGAATTTTGCAAGCGGGCGCTGGTGCAAGTACTGCTACTGTTACCGAATGGGGCACACTCAAAGTAACGGTACACGACTGTACTCATATTACCGTGGAGTACCAGTCATCTGATCCAAGTTTTGGCTCTGGAACGTTTGAAGCTCAAAGACTTGCCTTCGTACATGACTTGGGTTGTAGCGAGGAATAAAAGTCGCCTTTGGTGAACCCACTTTTAGAATACATTCAGCCCATGGTGCTTAGAATTTGTCCACCAATCATGGTGTAGTTGTATTAGCCAGCTTGTTTTAAATCACTGACAGTTAGCGTTAAAAAAGCTACATTCAAACATAAAATCAAAAACCGCTGTATTCCGTATTAACACAGGGGTTCTCGACGCCTATCGAGTTTAACACAGCCCTGTGTGAAGATGACTCAGGGTACTGACAACTTAACTTGCCCAGACCCTGAAAACCTGACTTCCACATTCATGCGGCTGCCCTATTCCATTCTGAAAACGCACTTTTCCTGAGATTCCTGTAGTGCTCAGCCCCAATCAAATGCCTTCCCAGGTTGAATAGATTGTATACAGCGGCATGGGCACCCAGAAATCTCTGCGCCTGAGCAACTGACTTGAAGCACCTCATACCTCGCTCCCTTACCCTGGTTGGTTCATGCGATTGCTCAGCTCGATTATTCGCATAATTGTGACGTGTCATGGATAGCTTCAGGGATAAGTTCCCGATGAGCGACACCGTAGCTTCTCAGCTTATCCGTTACGATTTTTCTGGGTTCGTCACCGTGACTTCGTAACAGCCGCCTAAAGAACCGTTTTGCGGCATTGCTATCCCGCCGGGCCTGCAAGAAAACGTCAACCACCTCACCGTCCTGATCAACCGCTCGCCATAGATAGTGCTGTTTACCATTGATCTTCACAAATACTTCATCAATGTAGAAGGTATCGCCGAATCCTTGATGCTTTCGCTTCAATCGCCTGGAATATCTGGGTCCAAACTTGATACACCAGAGTCTGATGGTTTCGTAGCTAACTGTGAT
>JAJFLA010000032.1 GCA_021772935.1 Gammaproteobacteria bacterium | reverse complement strand
GAGGTTTTAGTAACTGATGAAATGCGGTGTTATTATGTGACAAAGCCTGAATCCCTTGTTGCTCAATAGTTTCTTCGCAGACCTATTGTAACAATAGAGATTCGGGCTTTCTTATTTATCCCAACTGTGGGACAGCAGTGCCCTAAGACGCTTTTTTAAACACTGTCTTGTGCTGAATTAGCGTTTCAGTACCTGCAGCACCTGTTCGAGCTCCATCCGAAGCTGGCGGACAATCTGCTGGCTGCGGTTAACGTCATCCTGGGCACTATCGCCCTCGAGTTGCTGTCGGGCACCACCAATGGTGAAACCTTGCTCATACAGCAAACTTCGAATCTGACGAATCATAATCACGTCGGCACGCTGATAATAACGCCGGTTCCCACGACGTTTTACAGGTTTGAGTTGTTCAAACTCTTGTTCCCAATAGCGCAGAACATGTGGCTTAACAGCGCACAGTTCACTCACTTCACCAATCGTAAAATAACGTTTGGCTGGTATAGGGGGTAAGTCTTTATCAATCCCCGGGTTCAACATAAGCTTCGACCCTTGCACGTAGCTTTTGTCCAGGTCTGAAAGTTACGACACGTCGAGCGGAAATTGGAATTTCCTCTCCCGTTTTCGGGTTCCTTCCCGGACGTTGGTTTTTTTCACGCAGCTGAAAGTTACCAAATCCTGATAGCTTTACGTTTTCTCCGCTTTCCAGGGCTTCCCGGATAATTTCGAAATACGCATCTACAAATTCCTTTGCTTCACGTTTGTTCAAACCCACTTCGTTGAACAAGCGGTCGGCGATATCTGCCTTAGTCAGTGACATCATTAACCTCTAAGCTGAGCATCCAGTCGTTTTTCTAATCCCTGAACTAAGTTCTGAACTAAAGAATCAACGACTTCGTCTGTAAGAGTGCAAGAAACATTCTGTAAAATCAAGCCAATAGCCAAACTTTTGTAACCTTTTTCAACATTTTGGCCTGAGTACAGGTCGAATAATACCAAATTTGTAAGTAAATCACCTGATAAATCAATTACATTACGACGAATTTCCGCAAAATTGATTTTTTCAGGCACAAGTAACGCTAAGTCCCGTCTGATTGACGGGAAACGAGAAATATTTTTCGTGTATGCTATTTCGCGTTTAGAAAGTATACTAACATCAAGTTCAAAAGCCAACACCGGGCCCTTAATTTCCAAATGCTTCAAAATGGATGGGTGCACACTACCAGCCCAGCCAATATCAATACCGTCAATTGAAACCAGAGCTGCCTGTCCAGGATGTAACCAGGGCTGTTTTACATTACGGAACTCTACTTCGCCTGTCTGACCACGTAATGACAACACAGACTCCAGGTCACCTTTAAGATCATAGAAGTCCGTAGCACGGCCGGCAATACCCCATTGCTCTGGCATAAAACTACCACAGGCAACGGCAGCAACATGTGAAGACTCTGTCAGGCTGTCTTTTTGCTCAAACACCGTTCCGGTTTCAAAAAATCGAACACGATCCTGTTGTCGACGCAAATTACGCGAAAGTGTTTCCATCAAGCCCGGCAGCAAGGCGGTTCGCATCACTTCCAGATCCGAATTAAGTGCGTTAGCCAACGGCAGCACATACTCATCCATGGAAAACAGACTGAGCAAACTGCGACTGGTGAAACTGTAATTGATTGCTTCGCTGTAACCAGCGGCACATAAAGCCTGCTGAATACTCTGCAATGACAATTGAGCTTCGCTCACAATCCCGGGGTTCAGTTCTCCAGCAGGTAACGTGGCCGGAATATTGTTGTAACCAAATATTCGGGCTACCTCCTCAATCAGGTCTTCTTCTATCGCAATATCAAAACGATCTGAGGGGGCCGTAATGGTCCAGACCCCGTCTTTAAATTCAGGAGACATACGCAAATTCTTGAGTATGAGTGTTACCTCGGCTTCACCCAGCTCAATACCCAGGACACGAGTTAATCGTGTATGCCGCAGGCTGACCTGGTTTTGTACGGGTAAGTGCTGTTCAGAGACTGCGTGAATCAAAGGCCCGGCTTCACCCCCAACAATGTCCAGCAACAGCCCTGTAATGCGTTCTATGGCGCGAACCTGACCCTGTGGGTCCACCCCACGTTCAAAACGATGTGAAGCGTCCGTATGCAGCCCCAGGTCACGTGCTTTACCTGAAATGCTAGCCGGATTGAAATATGCGCTCTCGAGCAGAATATTGTTGCTCGCATCAGTGACACCACTATCCAGGCCACCCATAATGCCAGCCAAGGCAACCGGACCTGCCTGGTCACAGATCGCCAGCAGTTTGTCACCAACAGCTACCTGCTTGCCATCCAGCAATTCAAGCGTTTCCCCATCGCGGCCACGACGGACGCTGATATTGCCTTGCAAACGATCAAGATCGAATGCATGCATGGGTTGGCCCAGTTCCATCAGTACATAATTGGTTGCATCAACAGTCGCGCTGATGCTGCGGATACCGCTGCGTCGCAATGCTTCAACCATCCATAGCGGTGTGGTAGCCGTGGGATCAATTCCACGTAGTACACGTCCAACGTAGCGTGGGCAGTCTTCAGCCGCTTCAAGCGTTACTTCGATGGAATCTGTGATGCTTGCTGCAACAGACTCAAGCTCCATAACTGTCAGAGCAGCATTGCAACTGGCTGACACATCTTGAGCCAGTCCACGAATGCTCAGGCAATCAGCGCGGTTAGGTGTTAGCTCAACCTCGATGGCGTGATCGTCGAGTTCAAGAAAATCGCGAAGATTCATACCCAAAGGTGCGTCGACAGGCAGTTCCATCAAGCCGGAATGATCATCCGACAAACCCAGTTCACGGGCAGAACACGCCATGCCAAATGACTCCATGCCACGCAATTTTGCCTTTTGGATTTTGAAATCAGCGCCAAGCACGGCGCCAACTCTCGCCAGAGGAATTTTGATACCAGCACGCGCGTTCGGAGCACCACAGACGACCTGAACGGGTTCTGACCCACCGAAATCAATACAACAGACCTTAAGTTTGTCGGCATCAGGGTGTGCCTCACAACGAGTAATCGCCGCCACCACGACATCTGAAAATGATGCGGCAACGGGCTCGACGGTATCCACTTCCAAACCGGATGCAGTGAGCCTTTCAGCCAACTCCTTAACCGGCAGATCAATGTCCACCCATTTTTTTAGCCAGTTAACACTAAACAACATATCAGCAGGTCCTAGTGAAACTGACGCAAAAAGCGCACATCGTTTTCAAAGAACTGACGCAAATCAGTTACGCCATAGCGCAACATAGCCAGTCGTTCCACACCCATGCCAAAGGCATAGCCAACATATTTTTCGCTATCAACCCCACACGCCGTCAAAACATTGGGATGGACCATGCCACAGCCAAGAATTTCCAGCCAGCCGGGTTCTTTTCCGTCACCTTTGTCCCAGGCAATATCTACTTCTGCCGATGGCTCGGTGAATGGAAAATAGGATGGCCGAAAACGCATTTCCAATGAAGTTTCGAAAAATGAATTTACAAAGGTTTGCAACACACCTTTCAGATCAGCCATGCTGACGGTTTCACCCACGAGCAGTCCTTCTACCTGGTGAAACATGGGTGTATGGGTTTGATCTGAGTCGCTACGGAAAACCCTACCGGGTGCAATAACCCGAATCGGCGCCCCTTTTTTCATCATCTCACGGATCTGAACCGGTGATGTATGGGTCCGTAACAAACGACCATCACCGAAGTAAAAGGTATCGTGCATCGCACGAGCCGGATGATGGGGTGGGAAATTCAGCGATTCAAAATTGTAATAATCATCTTCGACTTCCGGACCAGTGGCTATGTCATAACCCAGTCTGGAAAAAATATCAGAAATCCTTTGCTGGCTGTGTGTGACCGGGTGTAATCCGCCACGTTGTTGGCCGCGACCAGGTAAACTGACATCAATTATTTCATTGGCGAGACGATTATTTAAGGCTGCTTCTTCCAGCGTTTGTTTGCGTACTGAAACTGCCTCTGCCAGTTCTCCCTTTGCACGATTGACCGCCTGGCCAAAAGCCTTTCGTTGCTCATGCTCCATCGCACCCAGGGATTTAAGCAAGGCGGTAATCTCACCCTTTTTGCCCAGGTAGCGCACACGCAAATCATCCAGCACAGACAATTCATTACTGGCATTGATTTCAGTCAGTGCCTGCTCAAGAATTTGATTAACCGATTCCACCGATACAATCCCAAACCAAAGAGCCCTTGCTCTTCCCTCATCCATTTCACCAACGAAAACAGGCAACCCAGTGGGTTGCCTGTTAGTGATATCAATTCAGACTTGCTTTTGCCTTCTCAGCAAGAACGCCGAATGCAGCAATATCATGAACCGCGAGATCAGCCAGCACCTTACGATCGACCTCGATACCCGCCTTGTTAAGGCCATCCATAAAGCGACTGTAAGATAAGCCAAATTGCCGTGCAGCAGCATTGATACGCACGATCCACAGACGGCGGAACTGGCGCTTACGCTGACGACGGTCACGATAGGCATATTGCCCTGCTTTGATAACCGCCTGTTTGGCAACCCGGAAAACCTTACGCCGGGCACCGTAGTAACCTTTAGCTTGCTTTAATACTTTCTTATGCCGCGCGCGTGCGACAACACCACGTTTTACTCTAGCCATTTTCTGAGTCTCCTGTTAAGCGTACGGCAGTAAGCGTTTTACGGCTTTTTTGTCGGCGGATGATATTTCATCCGTACCACGTAAATTACGTTTACGCTTGGTACTCATCTTGGTCAGAATATGGCTCTTAAATGCGAACCCACGTTTAAAATTGCCTGAGGCAGTTTTTTTAAAACGTTTGGCCGCACCCCGATTGGTTTTCATCTTGGGCATGGATTACTCCTGGTGGCCTTTATTGGCCTGTTAATGTTGCGCCGTCTAAGCGGTCAGATAAGTTTTGTTCTGACGCTTTACCATTTGCTCAGCAACGCTTCTTCAAAATGTGACTGCAACTTTTGCAATCACGATAAAATTGTTTGTTCAGGCCTTTTTGCCGTTGATCATCATCGTCATCTGGCGACCTTCCATCTTGGGCATCTGCTCAACAACGGCTTCTTCCACCAGATCATCCCGAACCCGCTTCAACATGTCGGCACCCAGTTCCTGGTGGGCCATTTCACGCCCACGAAACCGCAGGGTTATTTTAACCTTATCACCCGCGTCCAGAAAACGATGTACATTTCGCATCTTGACCTGGTAGTCAGCTGTTTCGGTTCCCGGCCGGAATTTCACTTCCTTCACGTGCGTAACTTTTTGTTTCTTCTTCGACGCCTGGCCTTTTTTGGCCTGTTCAAACCGGTATTTGCCGTAATCCATGATCCGACAAACGGGTGGCTCAGCATTAGGCGCAATTTCTACCAGATCCATTCCTTGCGCGACCGCCAATTCGAGAGCTTGCGCTACCGTTACGACACCTGCTTGTTCACCGTCCTGATCAATCAACCTGATCTGCGGCGCGATAATGTCCCCGTTGCGCCGCGTTTCTTTTTTTGATGCGATGTTAAATTCTCCTACTGGTTATCAGTTTTGCCCCGCCGGGCCACTTCATTTTGAAGATGCTGGGCAAAGGCCTCAACTTCCATGCTTCCCAGGTTCTCACCTTCCCGGGTGCGCACTGCTACGGTTCCCTCTTCAACTTCCCGGTCACCAATCACGAGCAGATAGGGAACCCTACTCAAAGTGTGATGGCGGATTTTAAAGCCGATCTTCTCATTTCTCAAGTCTAAATCGATCCGGAACCCTTGATTTTCAAGGGATTCGGCAAATTCTTTGCATTTTTTGTCCTGCCGGTCGGTAATATTGAGCACAACCGCCTGTACTGGTGCCAGCCAAACAGGCATCTTGCCGGCATAGTTTTCGATCAGGATTCCGATAAAACGCTCGAGTGAACCCAGGATCGCGCGATGTAACATGACCGGTGTCTGGCGTGAACCATCTTCCGCTACATACTCGGCACCGAGACGCTGCGGCATGATGAAATCCAGTTGCAGGGTACCACATTGCCAAACACGACCAATCGTATCTTTCAGTGAGAAATCGATTTTCGGACCGTAAAAAGCACCGTCACCAGGGTTCTCTTTGTAATCTATACCTGCACCTTCCAGAGCCGTCGCCAGTGCATTTTCTGCCTGGTCCCACAATGCATCACCGCCAATACGGTTTTCGGGACGTGTCGACAACTCGACCACGACCTCTTCAAAACCAAAATCACGATAAACGCTATACAGCAACTCCAGAAAAGTGGATGCCTCGCCCTGTATTTGTTCGGCTGTACAGAAAATATGCGCGTCGTCCTGGGTGAAACCCCTGACTCGCATCAAACCATGCAATGCACCTGAGGCCTCATTACGGTGGCAGGATCCAAATTCTGCCATTCTCAAAGGCAAGTCTCGGTAGCTACGCAAACCCTGGTTGAAAATTTGTACATGACAGGGGCAGTTCATTGGTTTGATTGCGAAGGTACGCTCTTCAGAACCCGTAATGAACATGTTCTCCATAAACTTATCGGCATGGCCAGATTTCTGCCATAGACTGAGATCCACAATTTCAGGTGTATTGACTTCCTGGTAACGGGCCTTGCGCAGACGTTTCCGAATGTAATTCTGTACCTCGGTATAAATAATCCAGCCGTGGTCATGCCAAAAAACCATCCCCGGTGCTTCTTCCTGGAAGTGAAACAGGTCCAGTTGCCGACCGATGCGACGGTGGTCACGTTTCTCAGCTTCTTCCAGATTGTGCAGATAGGTGTTCAGCTCTTTTTTACTGGTCCAGGCAGTACCGTAAACCCGTTGTAACATTTCATTATTACTGTCACCACGCCAGTACGCACCGGCCAACTTGGTCAGTTTGAATTGACCAAGGTGTGAGGTGTTGGGCACATGGGGGCCACGGCAAAGATCGGTGAACTCGCCCTGTTCGTACAACGACAGTTCATCAGCTTCGGGAATGGACTCAATAATTTGTGCCTTGTATTCTTCGCCTTTCTGACGGAAATACTCAATAGCTTCAGCCCGTGACTTCACGATCCGTTTTAGCGGCAAGGCTTGTTTGACAAGGCTGCGCATTTCGTTGTCAATTTTGTCAAGATCGTCCGGTTTGAAACCGGGCTCATAAGCAAAATCATAATAAAACCCGTTGTCAATCACCGGGCCGATAGTGACCTGCGCCTCTGGGAACACTCGTTGTACTGCCTGCGCAAGTAAATGTGCAGTCGAATGCCGAATGACCTCCAAACCTTCTTCATCTTTTACAGTGATGATGCGTACATCCGCGTCATCTGCAATCTCAAAGGAAGCGTCCACCACCTGACCATCTACGACACCAGCCAAAGTTGCCTTGGCCAGACCGGGACCGATGTCAGTGGCAATATCCATCACCGTGGCAGGTCGCTCAAATTGTCTCTTGCTGCCATCTGGAAGCGTAATTATAGGCATATCTGTTTCTCGGTTTTTCTATCTCAGAACGAACAAAGGACGCAAAGCGTCCCGTCAGGTGCACTCTGCGTGTTTCATTAACCTCAACAGGTCGTTCGTTCCTGCAATTTCATCGCGCCATTGTACGCGTGAATGCGATCGCATCCCACTCTTTTGATTCGAAAAGGTGGTAAAAGCCAGGAATATAAGTGGTGGGCACGACTGGGATCGAACCAGTGACTCCTGCCATGTCAAGGCAGTGCTCTACCGCTGAGCTACGCGCCCCCAAAGACTCTTCCCCGACAAGCACACTATAGGGGCGCGCAAGATACCAGAAAGAAGGGGTCAGAGTAAAGTGCCAGGGTCATCACTCTGGCACTTTACTCTGACCCCCGATAGGTCATAATGTGAATCGAAATTCAACTGCCGCCAATAAATTAAAACCCATGCCCCAGCCTTTTGTTCACCTGCACCTACACAGCGAATTTTCACTGTTAGACAGCACACTACGACTAAAACAACTGGTTGAACGTGCAAAGGAACTGGGTATGCCCGCCATTGCGGTGACCGACCAATTCAACATGTTTGCTTTGGTAAAGTTTTACCAGGCTGCAGTGGCGGCCGGGATCAAACCAATCGCCGGTGCGGATGTGCTGGTTAACAGTCCAGATGAGCCCGATGAATCCACCAGCCTGGTACTACTGTGCCAAAACCGACAAGGTTATCTGAACCTGTGTCAGCTGCTCAGCAAAGGCTACCAGGACGGTCAGTATCATGGCGTGCCGCATCTCCGGCGTGACTGGATAAGCCAACATTCAGCCGGACTGATAGCTCTCTCTGGCGGCCGTATGGGCGATGTGGGCCAGGCTTTGATCAAACAACACCCCAAAAAGGCACGACAGTATGCCCAGCGTTGGATGAAGGATTTCCCCGGTCGGTTTTATCTTGAGATTCAACGTACCGGGCGTGAACAGGAGCAACGCTATGAACGCCACGCCTTGCAGCTCGCTGCCGATCTGGCTCTGCCGGTAGTCGCCAGCAACGATGTCAGGTTTCTTGATCGTGACGATTTTTCAGCACACGAAGCCCGTGTTTGTATTCATGATGGCCGCTTGCTTTCCGACAAACGCCGGGAAGTGCGTTATTCGGAGCAGCAATATCTCAAGAGTCCGGCAGAAATGGCGAGTTTGTTCGCCGACTTGCCAGAAGCACTCGAAAATGCATCAGAACTAGCCAAGCGCTGTAACCTGGAGCTGAAATTCGGTGAATACTATCTACCTGATTTTCCAACACCCAATGCTGAGAGTGTCGAAGAATTTTTAAAAAAGGCCTCTCAAAAAGGTCTGTCCAGACGATTGAATACACGTGGCCCGGCACACAATTTCAACGATGATGATTATCGTCAGCGTCTGGAACTGGAACTCAAAGTTATTAATGACATGGGTTTTCCAGGCTATTTCCTGATTGTTGCCGATTTCATCCGCTGGGCGAAAAACAATGATATTCCAGTTGGCCCCGGGCGCGGATCTGGTGCAGGTTCACTGGTCGCGTTCGCACTGGATATCACTGATATAGACCCGCTTCAATACGACCTTCTGTTTGAGCGTTTTCTCAACCCTGAACGAATTTCCATGCCGGATTTTGACGTTGATTTCTGCATGGAAAAGCGTGATTTGGTCATTGACTACGTCGCCGAAACCTATGGTCGTGACCAGGTCAGCCAGATCATCACCTACGGCACCATGGCAGCCAAAGCTGTGGTGCGTGATTGCGGGCGTGTGCTAGGCCATGGGTATGGCTTCGTTGACAGCATCGCCAAACTGGTACCTCTTGAACTGGGAATCACCCTGAAAAAGGCACTGGACCAGGAACCCGAACTCAAAAAGCGTTATGACGATGAAGAGGATACACAGGCACTGTTGGATCTTGCCATGTCACTGGAGGGTCTGACCAGAAATGCTGGCAAGCACGCAGGCGGCGTGGTCATTGCGCCCTCCGCACTAACTGATTTCACACCGCTGTTCAGTGAGCCCGGTGGTGGCAGTGTTGTTACCCAGTTTGATAAGGATGATGTTGAAACCATAGGCCTGGTCAAATTCGACTTCCTGGGTCTGCGCACATTGACGATTATTGATTGGGCATTAAAAGCCATCAATCATCAGCGCCTTGAAGAAGGTAAGGAACTTATCATACTCGAAGACCTGCCGCTGGCTGATACACAAACATTTGAACTGTTACAAGACTGTAGAACCACAGCCGTTTTTCAGCTTGAATCGAGTGGCATGAAAGATTTGATCCGCAAACTGCAACCAGACAGTTTCAACGAGATCATCGCCTTGGTGGCCCTGTTCAGACCTGGCCCGCTGGAATCAGGCATGGTCGATAGTTATGTCGACCGTAAACACGGTCGTGAAGTCGTCAGTTACCCCCATGATGACCTCGAATCCATTCTGAAGCCCACCTATGGTGTGATCCTGTACCAGGAACAGGTGATGCAAATCGCCCAGGTGCTGGCTGGGTTTTCACTGGGTGATGCGGATATTTTGCGTCGCGCTATGGGTAAGAAAAAAGCCTCCGAAATGGCCAAACAGCGGCTGGTTTTTGTTGATGGCGCTTCACACCGGGGAGTGAGTGATGAGCTGGCCAATTATATCTTTGACCAGATGGAGACCTTTGCTGGTTATGGTTTCAACAAATCCCACTCCGCTGCCTATGCCCTGATCGCCTACCAGACAGGCTGGTTGAAAGCGCACTACCCGGCAGCCTTCATGGCCGCGGTATTGTCTGCAGACATGGACACCACGGATAAAATCGCTGCTTTCATCAGCGAGTGCAGGAAAATGCAAATTGATATTCTGCCACCAGATATCAACCTCTCTTCCTATGCTTTCAAGATGACGGACCCACAATCCATTCGCTACGGTCTGGGCGCGATCAAAGGCATCGGTAATGCAGCCATCGACTACATCGAAGAAGAAAGAACATCACGAGGGTCATACACAAGCCTGGATGATTTCTGCAATCGCATGGACCTTAAAAAGGCCAACAAACGCGCCCTGGAGACACTGGTTCGTTCAGGCGCCATGGATGCACTTGACCCCGACCATAATCGGGCGCGCCTTTTACACGACCTGCCCCGGTGCAGCCACGCCGCCGAACAGACGCAACGTGACCAGGAAGCCGGCCAGGAAGACATGTTCGGTACATTGAAAGTCACCAGCACCAGCAATGAAACGGAATTATCTGAAGTACAAACCTGGCCAGAGTTACAACGATTGCAGGCAGAGAAGGATTCACTCGGTCTGTACCTGACAGGCCACCCGGTCAAAGTTCATTTCAGGGATATCAGGCATTTCACGACCTGTATACTTGCGGACGTTCGCAAACGAATACCAGAAGACAGCAAGAACAGGCGCGGCGTCAGTATGACGCTGGGCGCACTGGTGACCTCGCTCAGACGCCGTACGCCGCGTGGGCATTTCATTGCCATTGAAGACCACAGCGGTCGCGTAGATGCATTTTTGTCAAATGAAGCTTTTGCTACCTACGCCGACCTGATGGAAAAAGATTGCATTGTCGTCATAGAGGGCAACGTCGTTGCTGATAGTTTCACCGGTAGTTATCGAATAACTGCTAACCACATCATGTCATTAGCAGATGCCAAGGCGCGTTTTGCCAAGGGTGTCAATATCGCTGTTTCAGGACCTGACAAGGGTTTATGCGACAAACTCACTTCCACCTTCAGTCCTTATCAAAATGGCTCATCACCCGTCTATCTCCACTATCGCAACCAGCGCGCGCGGGTCAGCTTTGAATTGGGCCGTGATTGGACGGTCAAGCCCTGTGAGGAGTTGATCGCCGCATTGAACGAACTGGACGCGGTAAAACAAGCCGGTTTTCGTTACTGAAAACCTGTTTAACTTTCGGCTGAACGATAGCGTCGGTACAAAATCTTCACCCGACGAACATATTCACGGGTTTCTTGATAAGGTGGAATACCGCCATATTCACGTACCGCACCTGGACCGGCATTGTAAGCGGCGGCCACCAGCTCCACACTTTGGTCAAACTGATTCAACAGACGGGAAAGGTAAAGCGTACCAGCCTCGATATTGCTGAGCGGATCAAACACATCTTTAATCTGCAGTTCTTGTTGGGTGGCGGGCATCAATTGCATCAAGCCCTGTGCGCCACGCGGTGACAGTGCTTCTGGTTGGTAAGCGGATTCTGCGTGGATAATCGCACGAATTAATGAGTCATCAACCGTATAATCCTTGGCGGCGGTCTGGATTTCTTCTTCATAGGCCAACCGATTCAAGGGTATCTTCTCCCAATCCAGTTGTTGGCATTGGAGGTCTGAAGCGTAACAAGGAAAAGAGAAAGTCTTAACATTTTTCTGACCGGACGGCCGCACATTGGTGTAATGGACAATGCCATCCTTGTCAGTAAATTTATACATTTCAGCATGCACAAACTGCAGGCCTGAAAGGCAAACAAAGATCAGTACCCCAGCTATCTGCCCTGCCCTGTAAAGCATGTGTTTCATCTCAGTCCCTGAGCCATATTAGAGCTAATTATGGCATAAACTGTTCTGACCCTGCAGACAGCACTCGCCGTGATGCCAGAGCGCTTGTCGAACAGATCATGTTAACTCTACCCGAATCCTGGGCTATATGTGTCCAGCTAACGCTGGTGATATCCCTTCGAAGGCCAAAACAAGCTCACCACCTGAACGCCAAAAACTACGGTTAGGTCCAGCGTCCGAGTGACCTTTGGGCTGCCCCTATTATAATAGACAGCCCAAAATCATTGTTCCCACTTTGATCATTCATTCATTAATTTGTTAACCCCCCGGGACGCCGGGGGAATAACCCACAAAACTACGGCGCCGACCTGTTCAGAACCGGAAGCTAACCTCCACACCATAACGACGTCTTTGACCCGGATGGTCAAAAGAACCACCAAACTCCGGCGCCGGGATAACCTCTTCCAGATAATTTTCATCCGTCAGGTTTG
Organism: Gammaproteobacteria bacterium; assembly: GCA_021772935.1. Classification (GTDB taxonomy): domain Bacteria; phylum Pseudomonadota; class Gammaproteobacteria; order Xanthomonadales; family SZUA-36; genus SZUA-36. Next base: position 195,966 of record JAJFLA010000032.1, on the reverse strand, counting down.
AGACAAAGCCGGTTAAAACCCAACGTTCCCCCTGAATTCCTGCACGCAAATCAACTGTTGAATACGCATCACGGCGCGCATTGGAGAAATCAGCTATACCCAAAGCACCAGCACCTTCACCAAAACCCAGTTCAAAAAGCGGTTGGAAAATGGTCGGCCGGACACCTTCCTGGACAGTGTGAAACCAGGTTTTTCCAATAAACTGAACATCGACACGGGCAAAGCCTGTAAGTGAATTCGAGATTGGGAAATCAACATCAGCGCTAACATTGACGGTGTAATCAGGTGTATAAGGCACGTCATTGCCAATCGTATCAGCACGCGAACTATTGGCCTTAATCTCACTATCTATCAAGTCGCCGCCTGCATAAAAACGCACATGCTCAGTGGCATGGAACGTTGCACCCAGTTCGTAACCAACAATATCCACCTCGTCAATGTTAGACACCACACGAAGCAAGCCAAATGTTCCAACAAAAAACTCGAAGAACTGCATATCATCGACGTCAGTTTGATAGACCGCACCATTGAGTTGCAAACGACCATCCATCAAATCACCCTTAAAGCCGAGCTCAAACGCACTGGATGTTTCTTCTTTAAAATCATCGGTAATCACTGGCAGCGGCACCCCAAGTCCATCGGCAAAATTGATGCCAATTCCACCATTAATAAAGCCGTTATTGAAAATATTGACTGTTGCAGCACTGCCAGAGTTATTAAAACCACCCGCTTTGAAGCCAACGCCCCAACTGCCAAACAAGGTGAAATTGTCCGTAGCATCCCAGGTAAACGCCACCTTGGGCTGAAACTCCTCGAAAGTTTCCTGTTGGTCCGGGATTGTACCTGTGCTATTGATCAGGCTACTTAAAGCAGGATTGAGTGGATCATTGAATACACCATCAAAATTGAGATCAATGACTGACTGTCTCGCATCAAACGGTACCAGGCTGGAGACCTTACGTTTCTCACTGTCAAAGCGAGCCGCGAGGGAGACTTCAAAATCCTCGGTAACATCATATTCAAGCTGACCAAAGATCGCTAATACTCTACTGTCAAACCGATCATGGGCTAAGGACGCTGTCGCATTCGGCCCGGGTGAGGGCTGAAACAAGCCACGTATGGGTGTGTTACCACTGTCACGGTTAAGAGAAACGCCGACCTCGCGCTCAATATCAAGGTAATAGGCACCCACCATCCAGCGCAAAGCGCTATCGTCATCGGAGGCAAGGCGGAACTCAAAACTGAGGTCTTTCTGGTTACGTAATTGCTCCTGAATTCCGTCACAGGTGGTAGGTGTATAGGCACCGAGGAAGGAACCATTCGGGTCAAAAATAACGCCAACGGGCGTAGTACCGATAAATTGCGGTGCCAGCAACTGTTGACCGGCTGCATTTAGCGCTGTCACCGAATCCTGACAAGCCTGGTCACCGTTAAAAAACCCGAAGGCCGCGGAAGTCCCGTCGGATATAAGGTTGTTTTCGATGTCGCTATACAACAGCCAAGCTGTCAGGTTTACACCTTCTTTTGTATAGTCAACTTTGGTGGAGAACTCGAGGGACTCCTGGTCATTGTCTGAGACTACATTCGGATGAAAAATGAAGTCAAAGTCATTGACATCCTGAGAAGCCGGCGGATTATTTAGTGCTTGCGCAAATACCGGCAAATTAAAGGTCGAATTGAAGGTAATGGAAGAAGCATCGACTTCACCAATGCGTAATTTTGTATCTACTCTAAGATCATCACTTACGTCCCAAACCAGACGTCCATTGATGTTATAGCCCTCATAAGCATCGACGATCGGGGAATCCCCCTGAAAACTGTTCCTGTAAAAACCATCAGACTCGCGGTAGTCCCCAGACAGGCGGAAGTACAATTTATCTTTAACCAGGGCACCGGATGTGGAACCTTTGATTAACAAGGTATCATCCTCGGCGAAGCTCACAAGGCCACTAGTCTGACGCTCATTGTTGGGCATTGAAGTGGTCACAATAATGGCACCAGCAGCAGCATTTCTACCGTAAATAGCACCCTGTGGGCCTTTAAAAATTTCAATTTGCTGAAGATCCGTATACTCACGGTTAAAAGCCGCCGGATTGGTGTAAAGAACGCCATCAAGAATATATGCGAAGCTGTTTTCTGCGTCGCGCGTACCATTGATACCACGGATATTCACCTGAGTATCACCAACTTCAGCGGCATCCACCATTGAGACACCTGGCGTCAGACTGATAAAATCGGCCGCTCTTTGCACACCGGCACTCTCAAGAGTCGCTGCGGTAAAAGCGGTCACCGTACCTGGAACGTCTTGAAGGCTCTCCTCTCTTCGACGTGCCGTTACAATGATCTCTTCAATGACAAATGCTTCATCACCATCATCACTTTGGCTATAAACCGGTGTGGAGAAGATAAGAAACACGCTTAAGACTGACAATAAACTCAATCCGATTTTTATAACTTTCATGGTACGCCTCCTAAGGCTCTACGGACTATTAAATAGCAAAAATGCCCTCGGGCAATTCGGGGAGTTGGGTGATGTAACCGAGAACATCCTGTAAAGCCATCACATCGACATACTTGGCTTGTAAATCAAACAAATTACTTTCGTGTGCGGTCAAATTACGATCGCCCGTCGCTTCGCGCGCAATAACAACTCGATAGTCATTTTGTAAACCATCCACGGCCGTTGCGCGTACACAACCACTGGTGGTTAAGCCGCCCATAACAATTGAATCTGCACCCGCGGCTTTTAAAAGTTCTGCCAGATCCGTATTAAAAAATCCACTTGCCCACTGTTTTTCAATCACTGCCTCACCATCAACAGGTGTTATACGAGAATCAATCTCCACCCACTCTGATGCCGGTTTCAACACGTTCAACGCCGGTACCCGTTGTCTGAAAACCCGCGCCTGGGACTCGTCGTGGTAGACCACGGTAGTAAAAAAAACAGCCAGACGCTTTCGACGAAACACATCAAGCAAGGCACGGCACGCTTCTACTACCGAATCGGCGTCTGATCCCAATGGGCAAGCAGGATCAGTAAAACCTTTTATAACATCGACCAGCACAAGTGCCGGGCGCTCGCCCAAACCCAGTAGATGGCGCTGCAGGTCAGGCATTAACCGGTCCTGTGGCCAAAAGTTGGAGACCGGGGCGGGTCGCGGTGAGTTTCCACTTTGCAGCGGGATTTTATTTCTTCGATACTGCCACCAAAATTAAACAGGCCAGGTTCCTCGCCCCGCTCCTGTGTCAATTGCATGCGCAAGGCAACGGTTGCTGCGTTGTCCACACGGCCATCGTCACCAACAACCACGCCGTAGCGTTTTGCTCCTTGCGCCGTGACCAAACCACTTTTGACGTCATTTAGCACCAGCTGAGCATCTCGTTCATAGGGGTCACCCCAGCCACCACCACCCCAGGTATTGAAATACAGTAAATCACCTTCTTTAACCTTGATGCCGTCAGATTTGGCAGCCAGCCAGGTTTCAGTTCCATCCACACTCAGCAGTCGCTTGGTCGAGCGCATACCTGGCTCACCACCACGTACCCCCCACGGGTAGGTCAACCAGCGTTCGTCATGGATTGCGATCGTGCCATCGACCAAAAACCGGTAAGCGACCGAAAGACCGTTGCCACCACGGTGCAGGCCGGCGCCACCAGAATCAGCAATGGTTTCATACTTCTCAACCCGCAACGGAAAATAGGCTTCTATAAATTCATTGGGTACGTTGGTAAAGCCTGGCCACAATGAATGACCATCCGGCCCATCACCCACCGGTCGACCGGGGATGCCACCAAAGCCGATCTGAAACAACTGGAACCACTCGCCGGTTTTGTCATAACCGGAGAAAAACAAGTGCGGCGAATCAGAAAAACCGGCTGCATTCATATGGTCCGGTGCGCTTTGCCCCAGCAAACCACCCATCACATCAAAAATTCGCCCCAACACATGGGTACGACCGGAAAGCGCTGCGGGGTAGTTGGGTTTGAGTAATGAACCTTGCGGAATGCGTACATCCACCAGTTCATAAAAACCATCGTTGAAGAGAATCTGTGGGTCAATCAGGTTGATGGTAAATGAGCCGAAGAACATCTTGAACATGTCTTCATTAAGATAGAAGTTGATAGAACTGGCAGCCTGTGGATCGGTACCTTCAAAATCGAAAATAGCTACCGAGCCTTCCCGCCACAACTTGCAGCGGATTTTGTAAGGCCCCATGCCGACACCGTCATCACAGACATAGTCTTCAAATACGCGTGGCTCCTCCGGAACAATCATTTCGATGATAGCTTTCATCGCCATGTAGTTTCGTTCCAGCATCACTTCCATGGTGGAATAAAATATGTCGTCACCAAACCGCTGAGCCATCTCAACACAACGTTTGGCGGCAGTATTGCAGGCTGCAACCAGTGCATTCAGATCAAAACGATTCCAGGTCGAGGTGCGTACATTGTGCAAAATCAACTCCAGCAAATCGGACTGGAGCACACCTTTTTTATATAAGCGGGTTGGTGGGATGCGTATGCCTTCCTGAAATATGGTTTCTGCCTGGATGGGAATCGAGCCGGGTACCATACCGCCGTTATCTGACATGTGGCCGAACATCGCTGACCAGGCCATGTGCCTGCCATCTTTAAAGATCGGCACCAACACGATCCAGTCCGGCAAGTGTGAAACAGCCGCATTGCACATATAAGGGTCGTTGGTGAGAATGACGTCACCTTCCTCCAGGTCGCCATCATAGGCTTCCAGAAAGCCATGAATAAACGAACCAAACTGGCCTACCACCATCTTGCCGTCACGATTGGCGATCATGGGAAAACAATCACCCTGCTCACGTATTCCCGGGCTCATCGCGGTACGGAACAGCACAGCGTCCATTTCCTCGCGGGCATTGCGTAATGCATTTTCTATGATATCGACGTTGACCGTATCGACTTCCACACGCTCAAACGGCTGCTTGTTGGGCTCAATGATCCTGGCGCTCATTATTCTTCCTCCCCCTGGTTTAAGGGGTTGATCAACAGGTTGCCGACCGTGTCTACTGTGGCGATGTAACCCGGCAATATGACGCTGGTAGAATCCATTTCACTGATAATCGCTGGTCCCGGAATCTGCAGACCCGAATGCAGGGGTGTACGGTCGTAAATCGCCGCATCGTGCCACTCCCCCTTGTGATAAAAGCGTGTTGCATGTGTTTTGCAGTCTTTCAGACTGACGTCTTCCCGACCGACTTTTTCTTCTTTTATTTTTGCAGCACTGGCTCGAACCACGGCACGAATCATGACTAACTCGTGATCCTTACCCAATGCGAAGGTAAATAACTGTTCGTGTTGTTCGTCAAAACGCTCGGTTAACAAGGCAAGACCTTTTTCGATGATGTCCTGGGCAGTAAATTCCATGCTGATCTGAAAGGCCTGGCCGATATATCGAATATCTGCCTGGTAGCTGACGTCCTGTTGCGCAGCAGAAATACCATCCGCAAGCAGCGAAATCGAAGCCCGGGCACGCAATTCATCAAGATCCTTTAGTAATTCTTCAGCTCCAAGCTGATCAGCACGTTTCACGTAAGTTCGGGATGCTTCATCTTGTACACGGGTTGTCGCATCACCATAGGCACACAACACACCCGGACCAGGCGGTATAATCACCGGCCACGATTGAGTCAGTTCGCCCATCGCATTGCCATGCAAGGGTCCTGCACCACCAAAAGCAACCAGGGCAAAATCACGTGGGTCAAAACCTTGTTCTATAGAAACCAGCCGCAATGCGCCAAACATGGATTCGTTGACAATTTTTATAATCCCTTCCGCGGCCTCCATCAGACCAATGCCAATCGCATCGGCAATTTTCTGAACCGCTGACTCAGCAGCCGATTTGTCTATTGCCATGTCTCCGCCGAGCTGTACATCAGCAGGTAGAAAACCCAGTACGACGTTAGCGTCACAAACTGTCGGCTCTGTTCCACCTTTCATGTAAGCTGCCGGGCCAGGCACTGCACCGGCTGACTGCGGCCCAACCCGCAAAGCTTTGGTCAGCTCTGGTACAAATGCAATAGAGCCACCACCTGCACCGACAGTACGGACATCCACCGAAGGTGCGCGCACGATGACGTCGCCAACGCGAGTCTCTCTGCGGATTCGGGCTTTTGAGTTCTGGATCAGGGCTACATCTGTCGATGTGCCGCCCATATCAAAAGTCAACACATCGTCATATCCTGCACGGCGAGTAAAATAAGTCGCTCCAGCCACTCCGCCCGCCGGTCCGGACATCAACATGTTGACCGGTGACTCTGCTGCCGCGCGCGCAGAAGCAAGACCGCCGTCTGAGCGTAGAATGGACAGTTGCAGACCGTCTCCCATCTGTTTTTCGAGTGAAGCTTGCAGATTGCGGATATAGCTCGCCACCTCAGGCGCCACATAGGAGTTAACCACGGTGGTCTCTGTGCGTTCATACTCTTGCATTTCCGGCACTACTTCTGAGGATATGGATATCGGCAGGGAACCAAAAATCTCCTCTGCGATGCCACGTGCCTGTACTTCATGCTCACCGTTCAAATAAGCATTAATGAAACATATGGTCAGAGCCTCGACCTGACCTTTGTCTTTGAGTGATTGTAGTTCAAGCCGTAAATTATCTTCATCGAGATCAGTCACAACCGTTCCGTCGGCCGCCACGCGCTCAATTGCCTCAATGGTTAATTCCAGTGGCGCGAGTAAAGGTTTTTTAACGTAACTCACCCAGCCACCGAGTCCACCAGGGCAAAAGGAACGTGCTACCTGGAGCACCTGTTTAAAACCACGGGTCGTGACCAGGCCAACCTTGGCGCCTTTACCGGTCAAAACGGAATTTGTCGCGACTGTAGTGCCATGCATCACACGCCGAATGGAGCCGGGGTCCGTACCTGATATCTCACAAATCCGGCCTATGCCGTTGAGTACACCAATAGATGAGTCTTCGGGCGTTGACGGCACTTTCGCCGTGTATGTTTCACCACTCTGTTCATTGATTAACAGCAGATCAGTAAAGGTCCCTCCGACATCAACACCGAGACGATAACTCATTCAGTTCTCCATAAACGGTCGGTTTTGAGGTTTTCATGCCTGTGCATTGTCATGCCACCTTTTTGTTGTTGCCCATATGCCGGTCTAACCAAGCTCTGGCACGTCCGCCAGGTACGTTATTCGTCAGCCTGGCGGCCAATCGCGACGCACTCATTAATTCGCGCAGATCAATACCCGTGTCATAACCCATTTGTTCCAACATCATGACAACATCCTCGGTTGCTACATTACCCGAGGCGCCAGGAGCGAAGGGACAGCCACCCAAGCCTGATATAGAAGCGTCAAAAGAACGAATGCCGGACTCAAGTGCTGCAAACACATTGGCCAAACCCATGGCACGAGTATCGTGAAAATGACAGGCCAGACGTTCTGACCCATGCTCATTAACCAGCATAGATGTTAACTCGCGTACCTGCTGTGGGTTTGCTGCGCCAATAGAATCGGCCAACACCACCTGGTCAGCACCCAGTTGCACAAACCTGTGAGCAATGTCAGCAACTGTGTCTTGCGCCACCGGGCCGTCAAACGGACACTCCCAAGCAACTGAAATAGTAGCCAGGACACGCACGCCGTCGGTCCTTGCTCGTTGCAATATCTGCTCCATAACCCGCTCGGCTTCAACTCGGGTCATATTGGCGTTGGCCCTGGCCATGCCGTCAGTTCCATATAAAACCATGGCGACACATTCAGCTCCGGCAGCACGAGCTAGCTCATAGCCTTTCATGTTTGGCACGAGCACCGAAAAACCACTCTGTTCAGTATTCAGTGCCGCCAATACGCGGTCGGTTCCAAGCATCGCCGGCACCGCCTTCGGAGATACAAAACTGCCAACTTCAATGTGACCCATACCCGCTTTGAGCAAGGCTTTTATGAGTGCCACTCGTTGTTCAACCGAAAGCCGGGCTGACTGGTTTTGCAAGCCATCGCGTGGCCCTACATCATTAATGATGACTTTGCCCGACATCAGGCAATAGCACCTTGTTGTTTGAGCGTTGAAATTTGATCTGGGTTATAACCCAATAACTGCTCCAACACAGCATCGGTATCCTGGCCAAGCTTGGGGGCCGCAGTGAATGACTCTTCGTTATTCCGCGACAGCTTGATTGGATTGCCCGGCCCTCGTGTGGACTTGCCATCTGGATGTTTGAGGTCAACCACCATATTGCGGTGTAATACCTGTTCGTCACTGAGTGCTTCGCTAAAACGGTTAACAGGCGCGCACGGAATCTTCTTTTCCTGCAACTGACCCAACCAGTATTTTGTGGTATTTACAGTAAGCGCCTCATTGAGCTTTGCATTAATCAGGTCACGATCTTGCCAGCGGCCTGGTTGAAAGTCGTAGATGGGATTGTCAAATTCTTTGATTTGTACAAGTTGTTTTAAGTTGTGCCAAAAATTGTCGGTAATCACTGCGATCACAATATAACCATCGGAGGTTTTGTAGGTGTTATAAGGAACATGCACAAAATGCGCATTACCAATCGGTTTGGGGTCATTTCCGTTAAGAAAAAACATCGTTGCCATATAGTTCAGCATGGAAATCTGGCAGTCGAGCATCGAGATATCGACATGTTGGCCCTTACCACTGCGATGACGTTCCAGCAGAGCAGACTGGATACCCATGACTGCAAACATACCCCCACCGAGATCTCCAATCGGAATACCAGCACGTACCGGGTGGTCCACATCAGTACCAGTAATCGACATACCGCCACCAGTAGCCTGTGCCACCTGATCAAAGGCTGGCCGGTTAGGGCTGGGGCCATCGGAGCCATAACCGGTCACGGTACAGGTGATAATGGCAGGATTGATTTTGCTAAGGTTCTCGTAGTCAATTTTTAATCGCCCGGGTACGGTGGCGCCAAAATTGCTGATAACCACATCAGATTGACGTACCAGATCATAAAAAACCGCCAGGCCTTTTTCACTTTTAAGGTCAATGGCAACACTTTTCTTATTACGGTTGAGAGTAATATAGTAAGCACCCATCCCATCAAGAGAGTTGTTGCTATCATTTGCCATCAGCTTGCGAGTACCTTCACCCTGCAAGGGTTCGACCTTGATCGTTTCTGCGCCCAGATCAGCGAGAATCATGGCGCCATAAGGCCCAGACAGCATATGAGTCAGATCGAGAATCCGAATACCAGTCAACGCCTTACTCATGTTGCGGACAGACTGTTCTCAATGTTTAACACGACTTTAATCCGCAAAAGAATGATGACTCCGAAGTTGCATAGGATTTAATGTTATATTAATGTAACATTAAAATGCAATGCGCAATCAAAATAATAATGAACAATGATTGAACTACACACTGTGTTCAGCCAGAAACAACGTCAGGCTCTGTCAAAGGACCTGCCTACACCACTGTATTTCCAACTCTACAAGCTTTTGAAGAACGGTATTCTTGATGGCACATTCATCAATGGCTCACAACTGCCAACAGAAGGCCAGTTGTCAGAAGAATTTGGAGTGTCCAGAATCACAAGCAAACGTGCGATGGACGAATTGGCACGCGAGGGTTTTGTGGAAAGACAGCGTGGGCGTGGGACACACGTCACGCATGAATCCACTACATCACCGATGCACGCCCCCATGGTAGGGCTTTTACAGGAAATTGAATCTATCGGACAAAGCTCGACCGCCGTCACCTTGCAATGTCGAATGGCGCGGCCTCCAAAGAAAATCCGTCAGCTTTTAGGTTTAGCCCCCGAAAAACAAATTCTACAGTTACGGCGCGTCCGGCAGCATGACGCTATCCGTTTTGGCTATTACAGCAGTTGGACCCGAATTGTAGATTTGCCTGAAGACCCCACGGTGTTCGAACACACGCCACGAATGACCTATTTTCGCAGCAAGGGTTTTAGAGTTTCTTTTATCAAGCAATCACTGACTGCCTGCGCGGCGAATGCTGAGGCCGCCAAAGCTTTGGGGGTTGAACGTGGTACCGCGTTATTGAGCCTGACCCGTCTTTCCTTTCAAAACCACCATTCTCAAGAGAACCCGGTTGATTATCTGAGAGTGCTGTATCACCCGGAACGGTTTGAGTACCGAATAGATATGGAACTTGATGCCGACACCTAGTCCGGACTCGGGAACCTCTGAACAGCTCACTGCAAAGTGTGAGTAGTCAATGAGCCAAACACTGTTTGACAAAATTTGGCACAGCCACACCGTCCGGGAAGAAAAACCTCAGGCACCGGCCATTGTGTATATTGATTTACACCTGATACATGAAGTCAGTTCACCACAGGCCTTTGAAAAACTTGACAGCTTGAATCTTAAGGTACACAGACCAGATCGTTGTCTTGCAACACTTGATCATGCTGTACCCACATTGCCAACAGATGCTTCCGGCCAACTAAATTATGTCAGCCGTGAAGCCGAGAAACAGGTTGAAGCCTTGCGCCATAACTGCCGCAAATTTGACATCACCCTACATGACTGGGATAGCCCGCAACGAGGCATTGTGCATGTGATAGGTCCTGAATTGGGAGCAACTCAACCTGGACTGACCGTGGTTTGTGGTGACAGTCACACCAGCACTCACGGCGCATTTGGCGCGCTGGCTTTTGGTATTGGCACTACTGAGGTTGCTCATGTGCTGGCAACACAATGCCTGTTGCAACGTAAACCTCGCAGCATGCGGATAGAAGTGAATGGTGCACTGAACCCTTACACCAGTGCCAAGGATGTTAGCCTGTACATTATCGGACAGATTGGTGTTGATGGAGCTACAGGCCATGTGATTGAATATTGTGGCTCTACCATCCGCTCCATGGATATGGAGTCACGTATGACACTGTGTAACATGTCCATTGAATGCGGTGCAAAAGCCGGCATGATCGCCCCAGATGAAACCACATTCAAATACCTGAAAGGCCGCCCACTTGTTCCTGAAGGAGAGGCTTGGACAACAAAGCTCGCCAGTTGGAAACAACTATATTCAGACCCTGACGCCCACTTTGATTCCAGCATTAGTATTAACGCAAACCGCATCAAGCCAACCATCTCGTGGGGAACAAACCCAGGCATGGTTATTCCTGTCGGAGCCAATATTCCTCATGATGACTCTTCCGGGTCACTATATAAAGCTCTGAATTATATGGGTTTAACCGCAGGTAAGCCACTCCATGGACAGATTGTAGATGTGGTATTCATTGGCAGTTGCACCAACGCCAGAATCACAGATTTACGAGCCGCAGCCAATCTCATGCGCAACAAGAAAGTGGCTGTTGGCACTCGTGTGATGATTGTGCCTGGGTCTGAAACTATCAAAAAACAAGCTGAGGATGAGGGCCTGGATCGTGTGTTTATCGAAGCAGGGGCACAATGGCGCAACCCAGGTTGTTCGATGTGCGTCGCCATGAATGGTGATATAGCTGCGCCTGGTGAGTTCGTGGTCAGCACCAGCAACCGCAATTTTGAAGGTAGACAAGGACCAGGAGCTCGCACCTTATTGGCCAGTCCTTTAACTGCCGCCATATGTGCTATTACCGGGGTTGTCACTGACCCGAGCGCATACATGGAAGGAACTCATGTCTAGCAACCAGAATAGCGGTTTCACAAGCCAAACATTCAACTTAGCTGTGGACAACATTGATACAGACCAGATTTACCCTGCCCGCTTCCTGACAACGACCAAGCGGGAGGGCTTAGGGCAGTACTGTTTCAGAGATTGGCGCGAAAACCCTGCAAGCAATCAATTTCAGTCTTTCAAGAACATGGATTGCTGCCGCCAAAAAATACTGGTGACGGGTGATAATTTCGGCTGCGGTTCATCACGGGAGCATGCAGTGTGGAGCTTGCTTGATGCCGGCTTTAAGGCAGTCATCAGCACGCGTTTTGGCGACATTTTCTATACCAATGCGCTTAATAACGGTTTGTTGTTAATAATGGTTGATCCCGAGACCCTGGCTTTTTTACTTCAACAGGATAAACAGTCACTGAATATCGACATCAAATCACGGCAAATTGAAATACCAGGACATGGACGCAGAGAATTCCCATTAGATCGATTCACTTCATATTGCTTGATCAACGACATTAACCCGCTTGATTACCTGCTCCAACATCGTGATGAAATTGAAGTTTACGAGGGGGCACAGCAGGTATAAAGAAAATTAATTTATCAATACGAACACATACATAAGCTACTCATCTGACTCAAGCAATTGAAAATCAGCACCAAACAGGTCGTCCGGGCTTAAATCCATCACTCTCCAATCATCGAGCCCTTGGCGTGGATGCTGATCCAATACGTGAATACCCTTCGATGAAACCAACTTTGAGGCATTCCTGACATCATCAACCTGGCAGGAAATCAGAAAAAAGCCCTCGCCGTGTTTTTTTAAATATTGCGCTGGCACGCCTTCATCACCTACAGGCTGCACCAGAATCAACCAAGTCTCAGCCACCTTAAATCGCGCCAGCTTTACACCACGCTGAGGAAGAGACTCTACTCCGCCAACCGGGTCTCCAAATAGCACACGATATCGCTGCACCGCTTTGTTGAGGTCTTTTACTATGAAATTTATGTGATGTATCCGCTTGATCATTGGTATAGGTTAACCCATTGATCAGATTAAGCGCTATCATGTAACCGTCCGCTAACCGGAATTATCTTTATGCATGCTGGAACATTGCAAAAAGAGGAAAAAGGCTCTCGCACAAAAACGTTGGTTATAGCGTTCTTCTTTATTGTTTTAACTTTGCTGGTTGCCTCATTTGGGCTCATACAAGTCGAAACACAACTCAGACAGAGAACCCTGGGTTTACTACAGACAACGCTGAGGACAACGCATGAGTCCTACAAGAATGTTTGGTTGAAAAACCTGATTAAGGATATGTCCGTTTGGGCATCTGACCCATTCACCATTGAGAATACCCGCTTACTGCTCGCAACAACCCGGGAACCCGCTACGCTTATCGGTAGCGAGGCGCAACAAAGTATCCGAACTTTTTTCAAGAACCTCCAGAAGCGGCAAGATGCCTTGGGTATGTTCATCATCGCGCCCGACTGTACCAACCTCGCGTCAATGCGTGATGTGAATGTCGGCCAGCCGAACCTGATTGACAACTGGCGCACCAATAATCTTATTAATGTATTCCAAGGCGTGCCGCAGTTGGTGCCGCCACTGCCATCCGATGTTCCCCTGCCCAATGATACTGGTCAGCTTATTGAAAATAGCCCGACGATGTTCATCCTGGTACCGATATGGGACAAGGGACAGGTGATTGCAGCATTAGCCGTACGGCTGGACCCCTTCGAAACCTTCTCAAAGATTGCCCGCATAGGGAATATTGGGGCAACAGGGGAGACCTACCTTTTTGATCGGCAGGGCTTGATGATCACGGAAAGCCGCTTTAATGAACAACTGGTGCACGTGGGCCTTATTGCAGCGGGTGAAAACAGCTTACTGAAGGTCAAGTTGCGTGACCCGGGCCAGAACTTGCTAATTACCCCTTTGCAAGATTCGTATCAAGTGGCTGAGCTTGAGCATCAACCCTATACGCTGATGGCTCAAAGTGCCCTTGCAGCTAATACAGGCAGCAGCGCAAAGGCCTATCGTGATTATCGTGGCGTCCCTGTGCTTGGTGCCTGGTTGTGGGACACAGCACTTGGCATCGGCTTTGCCACCGAAATCGACGAAAACGAAGCACTCGCGTCTTACCGAAGCACACAGGTGACCGTGATGGTAATGTTCATCATGACACTCTTGCTTGGTCTTGCCTTTGTTTATTTGACAAGACGTTTACAACAGCAAGCAACCGCGACACTTGCGAAGTCCGAAACCTTTTTGCGTGTCGTGCTGGACCACGCCATGGACGGCATTGTCACAATTGATAAAGAGAGTGTAATTGAGACTTTCAACCTGGCAGCAGAAGATATCTTTGGCTACCTGGCCGGCGAGGTAGTGGGTAGAAATTTACACATGTTGATACCAAAACCTCATCGGAATACACACGCCAAACATGTCAAAAATTATAGTGAGACTAATCATTCCAAGAGTATGAGCAGTGGACGCGAAGTAAGTGGTCTGCACAAAGACGGCCGAATCATCCCTATACGCGTTGGCTTGAGTGAAAGTCGCATTGGTGACAGACAAATCTTTACCGCTATGATTCAGGATCTGACTGTACAAAATGAAAAAAATAGGGAACTGCGCAATTTAACCCGTGCGGTAGAGCAAAGTCCCGCCGCCATCATTATTACGGATTACAAAAGCGTCATAGAATATGTTAATCCAGCGTTTAGCAGGATGTCGGGTTATTCGCCGACCGAAGTCATCGGACAGAACCCCAGTATCCTGCAGTCGGGTCGTGCCTCTGCCGATATATATAAGGAGATTTGGAAGACCATTAAAGACGGTAATGAGTTTAAGGGTGAACTCATTAACAGGAATAAGAATGGTGAGTTATTTTGGCAAGCTGTTTCCATTTCCCCGATTCGCGATGCCAGCGGTAAAATAAGTCATTTTCTTGGGATTCAGGAGGATATCACCCTGCGCAAACAGGCTGATGAGGCCTTATTGCGTTTTCGCGCCGCACTTGACAGCGCGTCTGATGGTATTTATCTAATTGATTGTGAAAAAATGAAATTCATTGACGCCAATCGCGCTGGCTGGGAATATTTAGGTTATGAGCAAGACGAGTTGCTTAGCCTGGGGCCAGATGCAATCGTACCGGGATTCAGCAAAGCAGAGCTGGCGAAAAGACTCGATGAAATACTAACAAACAACGACCCCGATGGTGCTGTAATCAGATCAGATCACCAGCGTAAGGATGGCACACGATTCCCGGTTGAAACAAGACTGCATGTCATTGAAAGCGAAAGCTCCAAATTGCTGGTTGCAGTGTCACATGACGAAACCGAGCACAATCGCACAGCAAACGAACTACGACAGGCTAAGAATACAGCCGAGGCCGCCAGCCGGGCCAAAACTGATTTTTTATCTTGCATGAGCCACGAATTACGTACCCCGATGAATGCCATCACCGGGTTCACCCATTTGTTGCGGCGTGCTGGATTGGCCGCCGAGCAAGTGGAATGGCTTGATAAGATATCTACCTCCTCCGAACACCTGTTATCCGTCATTAATGACATCCTGGACCTGTCCAAAATTGAAGCCGGAAAAGTCGTACTGGAGCAAGCTGATTTCAAACTGGATGCCGTCTTCGGACACGTTGAATCACTCATGAGAGAGCAGGCCGGGGTCCGGGACCTGGTCTTTGAAACAGACCAAAACGGTGTACCACAATGGCTTCGGGGTGATTTGACCCGTCTTCGTCAGGCCTTGCTCAACTACGTTGGCAACGCCGTTAAATTCACTAAGCAGGGTACGATCTACTTGCGCGCCAAAACACTGGAAGAGCGGGTTGACCAGATACTGGTACGATTTGAGGTACAGGATATGGGCATCGGAATCGAGCCAGATAAGCTGTCCAGATTGTTTACGGCTTTTGAGCAGGCCGATGCCTCTACCACCCGCAAGCACGGCGGCACCGGCCTGGGTCTGTCCATAACCCAGCACCTGGCACACCTTATGGGTGGCGAGGCAGGGGCGGAGAGTGAGCCTGACAAAGGCAGTATTTTCTGGTTCACTGCCTGGCTGGCGCGTGGTCATGGCAGCATGCCAGACGAAATGCCTGACATGGCAACAGGTGCCGAGACGCAGATTCACCACTGCCACCGCGGTGCACGTATTCTGCTGGTTGAGGATAATGCCATCAACTGTGAAGTGGCGCAGCAGTTGTTGAGTGGAGCCGGCCTGGTGGTAGAAACAGCGGAAAATGGCATTGAAGCCGTGAAAATGGTTGCTGCAACCACTTATGACCTCGTTCTGATGGACGTGCAAATGCCGGAGATGGATGGTCTGGAAGCTACCCGGATAATCCGCTCTTTAGACGACAAGCAGAACATCCCCATCCTGGCGATGACAGCCAATGTTTTTGCAGAAGACCGCCAAGCCTGTATTCTCGCAGGAATGAATGACTTCGTTGCCAAGCCTATCGACCTGGAAGACCTTTTTTCAACGATCTCAAAATGGTTGCCGGAGCGATGAAGCGATTGGGGCCGGAGCACGACCCTGGTTTGACGGAAACAAGGCCTTGAACAACCCCAGCGTATCACCAAGGGTCGGTCTGGTTTTGGGTAGCGGTGCCTCCCGTGGCTGGTCCCACATCGGTGTTATCAAAGCGCTGTTACGGGAAGGCATTGAGCCCGACATTGTATGTGGTACCTCTATTGGTGCGATGATCGGTGCCGCTTATTTGGCTGGAAACCTCGATAAGCTTGAAGACTGGGTGCTCGGCTCAAGCAGAGCAGATGTATTGAGGTTTTTCAATATTAAACTATCTAAAGTCGGCTTTGTTGATAAGGATAGACTGAGCTGGTTTCTGCACAACTATGTCGCTGCTGAAGATGTTCGTATAGAGGATCTCCCCAAGCCTTTTGCAGCCATATCCACCAATCTTGATAGTGGCCGGGAAGTCTGGTTACAGGAAGGTGGGCTCGCGGATGCGGTCAGGGCATCCATGGCCTTACCGGGTCTGTTTCCAGCCGTTCGTAATGAGCATCGCTGGCTGGTTGATGGTGGTCTGGTCAATCCCGTTCCCATAACCACCTGCCACGCACTGGGCGCAGATATTGTCATTGCAGTCAGTTTGAATTCAGATATTGTCGGCAAACGTAACCCTAAAAAAACAGAGCCTGCCGCTCAGGAAACTGAAGGCACCTTGAGCAACCTCAAACAAACCGCCAGGGAGTATTCCAGTTCCATCTTTGCCAAAGATGACAAAAAAGACGATGAACCCAGCCTTTTCTATGCGATCACCAACGCCATCAACATTGTTCAGGACAGAATCACACGAAGCCGCCTGGCTGGTGATCCACCAGACGTACTGATACTACCCAAGCTGGCCCACATCGGTATGCTGGAGTTTCACCGAGCCGCTGAAGCAATCGAAGAAGGGGAAAGTTGTGTCGAAAAGGCGCTGGGGGAAATACAGGCCGTCATGGCGGACACCTGAGATAGCTAAAGCGAACATAAACCCAAACCGTGTTTTTCCAGATATCGCTGGTGATATTCTTCTGCGGGCCAGAATGTCATTGCTGTCTGTACTTCGGTAACCACCGGTTCAGACCAACGGTCGGATTGATTGATCGCCACAATAGACTGACGTGCCACTTTTTCCTGCGCAGCAGAATGAAAAAAGACCACCGAACGGTACTGGCTGCCAACATCCGGGCCTTGCCGGTTCAGTGTGGTCGGGTTATGCATGTCAAAAAATAAGGCCAACAGGGTTTCATAATCGAGCTGTTCCGCATCAAACTGGACTTGCACGACTTCAGCATGACCGGTGCTGCCTGTACAAACTGCCTCGTAGCTGGGTTGTGGCTTCCCACCCATATAACCAGAGGTGGCATCAAGCACACCCTTCAGCTCACGAAAACGTGCTTCGACACCCCAAAAACAACCCGCGCCAAAGGTGGCGAGCTCGATCTTTTCACTCATGTTTTGCTCCTGTTGCCGGCTGGTTTTCCCACCCGGATCATACCTTCCTGGACAGCGCTGGCAACCAGCCTGCCGCTACGATCATAGATTGAACCTCGCGCCAACCCCCTGCCACCACTACTACTGGGACTATCGCAAGAATATAACAACCAGTCATCCACGCGTGCCGGGCGATGAAACCACATGGCATGGTCGAGACTGGCCATCATCAGGTCATCCTGTATAAAAGAGATGCCATGTGGCAGGGTTGCGGTACCCACCAGGTGAAAGTCAGAGGCGTAAGCCATCAGCGCTCGGTGCATCAGGTCGGGTACATCGATCTTTTCACACAGACGAAACCAGATATCTGAATAAGGTGCTTGCGGTTGCGGATTGAATACATCCACTTTTTTTACCGGACGAAAATCAAACGGGCCCGTCCTTGTAAACCAGCGGCGTAATAGCTGTGGAACCTGATTAAGATTATCCTCAGGAATATGGCTTTCAGAAGATAAATCTTCAGGCATCGGCACCTCAGGCATTTCAAACTGATGCTCCAAACCTTCCTGCTCCAACTGGAATGATGCGGCCAAGGTAAAAATGGGGCGTCCATGCTGGATCGCCACCACCCTACGTGATTTAAAACTGCGGCCATCCCGGTTTCGGTCCACGTTATAAACAATAGGCGCTTCAGCGTCGCCTGCACGCAGAAAATAGGCATGTAGTGAATGAATTGAACCTTCATCCACGGTACGACTGGCGGCAATGATTGACTGCGCCAGGACCTGGCCACCGAACACCCGTGAAGTGCCAATATCCCGACTCTCACCCCGGAACAGGTTGACCTCAAGTGTTTCCAGTTCCATCAGTTGAAGTAATTCTTCTATGGTGTTATTTGAGTAAGCCATTTTCCAAAATGTTCTATTATGACCAAATGAATAACAAGTGTATCCCAACAGCCGAATCATGGCTGCGTGAAAATAGTAATTTGGGTTCCCGCCAGCGAAAAGCAATGTCTGCCATGTGCCCCACGTTGATCAATACATTGGCTGTCTCGAGCAGGCGTAATTTACCACTGCTGATCAGCATCGGTGGCGCACCCGGTAGCGGCAAATCAACACTGGCCCGAATGCTGACTGCGGTGCTGGTCAAAAGCGGTCAACGGTGCCAGATGGTCTCTCTCGATGACTACTATCTGCCGTTTGCCGAGCGTCAGCAACTCGCCAGGCACATACACCCCTTATGCGGTGTTCGGGGTGTTCCGGGTACACACGATCTGGCGTTGTTGTCACAGCATTTAGAACGTTTATTGCAGGGGGATATTTCAGGTCTGGCCATGCCTGAATTTGACAAGGCCAGCGATGATCGCCGAACAAGTACAAAAAGCTGTAGCTTTGCAGCACCACTGGATTACGTTGTGCTGGAAGGCTGGATGTGTGGAGCACCACCTCAGTCTGAGGAAGCGTTGTCAAAGCCGGTTAACCCATTGGAGAGCGAGCAGGATGTCGGGGAAATATGGCGTCAATGGGTCAACCTGCATTTACAGAAATTTGATCACATGATTAATCAACGAGTGAATTTGCGCTGGTATTTACGTGCACCCGACTGGGATTCGATCATTGACTGGCGCTGGCAACAGGAACAGGAATTACCACTTAAGGCACTTAAGTCCCGAACCGATGTTGCACATTTTTTAGCTCATTATCAAAGGCTGGTCGAACACATGCAGGCGACCGCCGAGACCTGGTCAGATCTGATCATTTCGCTGAATGCTTCACACTGTGCCACAATATCGTGAAAGCCGTTCAAACCAGGTGACCCGGACAAAAATGAAAGCCGAGCAGACTTTTCTTTGGCACGACTACGAAACTTTCGGTGCCTATCCACAGTTGGATCGACCGGCACAGTTTGCGGCAATCCGTACCAATACCAGTCTTGAACCGGTGGCTGATCCGATCAACTGGTATTGCCAACCTGCCCGGGATGTATTACCACACCCTATTGCCAGCCTGATCACTGGCATCACACCTCAGAAAGCACTCAAAAATGGTCTTGTTGAAACTGAGTTTGCTGCAAAAATTCACAACGAGATGATGGAACCTGGCACCTGTAGTGTTGGCTATAACAGTATCCGTTTTGACGACGAATTCAGCCGCAACCTGTTTTACCGGAACTTCTATGACCCATACGAACGCGAATATAAAAATAACAACTCTCGCTGGGATTTGATTGATCTGGCCAGGATGTGCTACGCACTACGTCCACAAGGCATCGAGTGGCCAGAGCACGAACCCGGCAAGCCAAGCTTCAAACTCGAACACCTCAGTGCGGCCAACCAAATTCAACATGAAGGTGCACACGAAGCCTTGTCTGATGTTACCGCAACCATAGGCCTGGCCCGGTTGATTCAACGCTGCCAACCGCGCCTGTTTGACTGGGCGCTGAAAATGCGCGATCAGCATCAGGTCATGCAAATGCTGAGTCCCGCAGACCCCAAACCATTGCTACATACATCTTCCCGAATCCCGGCAACCCGTGGTTGCACTACACTGGTACTGCCACTATCAATCTACCCGGATCGGAAAAAGTCCGTCATTGTTTTTGACCTGATGACCGATCCGGAACCATTGCTGAGCATGAACGCCGAAGAGATCTCAGACCGCCTGTTTACACCGGCTAATGACCTGCCTGAAGGGGTAGAACGCATCGCACTTAAAGCCATCCACAGCAATCATGTACCCATGCTTGCACCGGTGGCGACTCTGAAAGGTGTAGATTGCCAACGTATCGGTCTTGATCCGCAACGCTGTTTCGAACACGCAGAAAAATTACTGCCGGTCTTATTGCAAACACGCAATAAGGTGATGGATGTATTTAAACCATACCCACCTGGTACCGATACTGACCCGGATCACATGCTTTACTCCGGTGGTTTTTTCTCCCAATATGATCGGCGATTGATGGACAAAATTCGCAATACAGAGCCCGGTAAATTGATGCAACAAGACTGGCCATTCAAAGATCCGAGGTTAACGGAAATGTTATTTCGCTTCCGGGCACGCAACTTTCCACAGACACTAACCTCAACTGAAAGTCGAAAATGGTTGATACAATCTCAGGCGCGATTGAAACAGCCAGCAGACGATCGTCAGCTAACACCTGAAACATACAGAATGGAAATAACGCTCGCCAGGCAATCACATCAAACGGATCAGCACGCCCAAAATATACTGGATCAGCTGGAAGCCTGGGGTAAGCAATTAGTTCCCTAGCTGGTTAAGCTGTAGGTCAGAACCCCAAATCAACAACTTATTGGACCTTTCTCGATTCAATTCGAATAATTTATACACAAGTTGCTGATTGTTCTTGTGACACGATTATTACAATGCAATCCTACCAAATTATTCTAAAGCAACATATGTATCTCATTGTAATATATAGATATTTACTAATTGTTCAATTTTTGATCAATTTGGGGTCTCGCGCACACTGACTGCAACCCAGCAACCTTGCGCACAGAGTTATCCACAGCTTTTGTGGATAACCCCTCTAGGCCGCAATTACCCTCATTCCAGCCCGCTCAACACAGCTGTTGTTGGCCCGCTGGTGGCCACCGGTTGCCCGAATCAGACGACGCCTCGCCGTCGGTGAAACAAACTCAACATGAGTCCCATCCGAAAACTGTAACATCCAGATTCTATGCGGGTCACTGGCCTCGCCTGGTGTTGCCACAACGCCGGTAATCGTCTTGCCGAGCAACTGTAATTCTGTGTTCATCGTTGTTTCTCCTGATCTGTTGGATAACATTAGAACAGGAATGATTCTCAAATCATGAGAGACAGAAACGAAAAAAATATCAATGACAATTACCTACATAACAACAGGGAATCTGCCTCTGTTTTTCACTCACTCCAAAACGTAGCCTGTAGATGTCCCGCTCTGGCGGGCCAAGCAAAAAATATTTGGTCTTCTCAAACAAAAGAGGTACACATGAAATCAATAAGTATGAAATCACTGATCACCCTTCTGGCAACAGGGCTGTTTTCCATCTGGGCCTGGGCTGTACAGCCCGTCAATGTAAACTCAGCCAGTGCCGAGGAAATTGCCGAAGCACTTAAAGGTGTTGGCCTGAGCAAAGCCAAGGCTATTGTGAGTTACCGGAATGAAAACGGTCAGTTCACACACGCTGATGAACTGGTCAACGTCAAGGGTATTGGCATACGCACGGTTGACATTAACCGTGAATACATACGTCTGGAAAACAGCAAGCTGGCTGCCAGCAAATAAGTCTCTTTACCGCAATAAACGATTCGGGCGGCAATGTCGCCCGGGTTGATTTAATCAACCAGCAAACGACGGCCAAAGGCGTGGGCCAGAGTTGACTGATCGGTGTATTCAAGCTCCCCACCCAACGGCACACCATGGGCAATACAGGTAACCTTGATATTCTGTGCTTTGGCCATACTTTGCAGATAATACGAAGTGGCTTCACCCTCGACTGTCGGGTTAGTCGCAATAATCATTTCTTCCAGTGTGTTTTGTTCGAGCTGTTCAGCCAATTGATCCAATCCCAGTTCTGCAGGACCAATGCCATCCAGCGGAGATAATCGCCCCAACAACACAAAATAGCGGCCTTTGTATGCGGTGGCCTGTTCAATGGCCAAAACGTCCACAGGAGATTCCACGATACACAACAGGGACTGATCGCGCCGGGGGCTGGCACATATAGAACAAACTTCCAGTTCAGTGAGATCACGACACTGCTTACAACGACCAATTTTCTGCATTGCTTCAACCAGTACAGATGCCAACCGCAAGCCACCTTCACGATTTCGTTCGAGCAGATGCAGCGCCATGCGTTGAGCACTCTTTGGCCCTACGCCGGGTAAACAGCGTAAAGCTTCGATCAATTGGTTTAATAGTGGTTCTGCTGCCATTGAAGGTAAGCGCCTGACAATACCTGCCCTAGAAGGGCAATTTAAAACCGGGCGGTAGTTTCATACCCTCGGTTAAACCAGACATTTGCTGTTCTGAGGATGCTTTGATCCGGTTAACTGCGTCATTGGTGGCAGCAGTAACAAGATCCTCAAGCATTTCAACATCATCAGTTAATGAAGGGTCAATCGTGACACGTTTAACGGCATGCTGACCGTTCATGACCACGCTGACCATACCACCACCAGCCTGGCCGGTGACTTCCATTTTGGCAAGTTCTTCCTGAGCCTTCTGCATTTCCTGCTGCATTTTCTGAGCCTGTTGCATCAAGCTCGCAATATTACCTTTCATCAATTTGTTTCCTCGTCATATCTTACAGGGACGCACGACATCCTGATTATTGAAGTGGCTGAATAGAATCCGGAACCAATTTCGCTCCAAATTTCTTTTTGATCTCCTGCACCGTCGGATCTTCATCAATCGATCGCTCTGCTTCGCTCATACGATTGATTGCCGCACGTTCTGTTGCTGCGGCCACTGACTTCACGGGCTCAGAAGCTGTGTGTAAATCCAGTGTTACAGAGTGACCGAGATGGGTCGACAATGCTGATTCCAGACGCTGAACCACGCTTTCGGAACCCAGGTGCTGCAAGGTATCTGGCACCAGGAATTTCCAATGCTTTTCATCAGTAGATTCAAGTTGCAGGTTCCTGGCAAATTCCCGTGTAGCCCCACTCAACTCAAGATTGGCTTGTAAGCTGGTCCAGTCCTGTGACAGTTCAGGTGATTCTGAAGGTCTCTCGAGGCCTGTTTTATGCATATTATCAAAAGTTGTGCGTGCTTTTTTCGCGGCTTCATTGCCGGCGCTGATGGCTTTGCGTGTTGTAACCTGAACAGGTTTTTGTGAGTCTCCTACAGCTATCCCTGTGTCGGCGCCAGACGATGTAGCGCCAGGACCCATATCAACTGAACCGGCATCTACAGGCCTGAACGCCAACATGCGTAACAAGGTCATTTCAAGACCTGTTCGTGGATCAGGTGCCAGACCTAAATCCCGGCGACCAGCAATGGCAATCTGGTAATAAAGCTGGACATCTTCCGGTGAAATCTGCGCAGCACGCTCCACCAGCGAATCCCAGTCAGCTCTTTCCGGATCGCGAAAATCCGGTGCTGCATGAATCAGGGCTATTCGGTGCATTGCTGCTGCCAGTTCATCCAGCACCATCTCAAGATTTTTCGACTGAATGACCAGTTTATTGACGATTTCCATTAAAGCCGAGGCATCCGAGCACAAAAGAGCATCAATAATGGCGGCAATGTGCACATGGTCAATACTGCCAAGCATACTAGCCACGTCAGCATCTTTCAGGCTGCCGCCACCAAAAGCAATGGCCTGGTCGAGCAAACTCAGGCCGTCTCGCATACTGCCATCAGCAGCGCGGGCAATACGCATGACAGCGGATTCATCTGCCTCTATTGACTCCACCTGCAGAATTTTGTCCAGCAGTCCACTGATCTGGTCAGGTAAAAGTCGGGTCAGGCTAAAACGTAAACAACGAGACAAGATGGTAATCGGAAGTTTCTGTGGATCAGTTGTCGCCAATACAAATTTTACATGTGGCGGTGGCTCTTCAAGCGTTTTGAGTAAAGCGTTAAAACTGTGACCCGACAACATGTGCACTTCATCGATGATGTAAACCTTATAGCGGCCACGAGAGGGTGTGTACTGAACTGTTTCCAGCAATTCACGAGTATCGTCCACCTTTGTTTTTGAGGCGGCATCAATTTCCAGCATATCTACAAAGCGACCATCATCAAGATCGATACAACTACCACATTCACCACAGGGTGTTGACGACACACCTTTTTCGCAATTCAGACACTTAGCCAGTATCCGCGCGATGGTGGTTTTGCCGACACCGCGGGTGCCTGTAAGCAGGAAAGCATGATGAACTCGATCCTGATCAAGCCCATTTACCAGCGCCTGCACAACGTGTTCCTGACCGACGAGGTCATCAAATGTTTGCGGACGCCATTTGCGCGCCAATACTTGATAACTCATGCGGAATCCTCTGTTTCACTCATGCATGATTGCCTTGAGCTTATTACTATAGCAGAAGGAATGATGGCAACCCCTGCCCACCGTTCCCCGGCGCCCGAGTCTGTTGCTGCCGCTGCTCCCTTCCGGGCCTGACGGGGTTCACAACGTATCGTCGCGGGGAGGCCGACAGGGGCCACCACTGAACCACAGATATGATCATTCAGAATCCTATCATGTGGGAACGGGATTGTGCCGCAAGCCATGACCGGGTTCAATCATTCAATCCCTATTTCTCACAAAATTTTCAAATATTCATGGATACTGGCACCGGGTATGATCTCTTCTATATCAGCTTCCACCAATAAAACCTTCTCCGGTTCATCAAAACTCACAGCTTATTGCCGGGGTTTGGCTAATTAACTATTGTCTCGCCAGTCGTCTGACGTGACAATAACGTTTTTACAATCTGGAATATCATGTCAACAGCGTCCCATGTTCATTTACAGCGGCTTGAAGCAGAGAGTATCCGTATTCTGCGGCAGGTAGCGACTGATTTTGAACGCCCGGTTTTACTCTATTCCGTTGGCAAAGATTCTTCAGTGTTGTTGCACTTGGCGATGAAAGCATTTTATCCGGCCAAACCACCTTTTCCGCTACTGCATGTTGATACAACCTGGAAATTCCGGGAAATGATTGCGTTCCGCGATGCCACTGTTAAACGCCTCGGTCTGGAATTAATTGTACACACCAATCCTGAAGGGCTGGCTGCCAATACCAACCCGTTTACACATGGTAGTTCACGCTATACCGATATCATGAAAACCGAGGCTCTCAGGCAAGCACTGGATGCGGGTAAATACGACGCAGCCATCGGTGGAGCACGCAGGGACGAGGAAAAATCCCGGGCCAAGGAGCGGGTTTTTTCCCACCGTACAAAACATCATGTCTGGGACCCGAAAAACCAGCGGCCGGAACTATGGTCTCTATATAACACACGGATCAATCCAGATGAGAGTATGCGTGTTTTCCCTTTGTCCAACTGGACCGAGACAGATATCTGGGCATACATTTACCTGCAGGATATCCCAATGTCCCAGTTATACCTTGCAGCTGAACGACCAGTGGTTGAGCGCGATGGTGATCTGCTCATGCTGGATGACGATCGTTTCCCACTAAACCCAGGGGAAAAACCAAAGATGCGCTCGATTCGCTTTAGAACACTCGGGTGTTACCCATTAACTGCAGCTATCGAATCTACCGCCAGCACGCTCGCAGAAGTCATCCTTGAAATGCGCTCCAGCCACACTTCAGAGCGTTCAGGCAGACTGATTGACAATGACCAGGCTGCCTCCATGGAGAAGAAAAAAAAGGAAGGGTATTTCTGATGTCCGCAGCAAATAAGGCAAAGTTGGACCTGCAGCAGTTTATCGAAATGGAAAGTTCGAAAAGCATGCTGAAATTCATTACCTGTGGTAGCGTCGATGACGGTAAAAGCACACTGATCGGACGCTTGCTGTATGACTCCCAATTACTCTACGACGACCAATTGGAAGAGCTCAAGCAGGATAGTAAAGGCCGTGCATCAACCGATGAGGAGATTGATTTTTCACTACTGGTTGATGGCCTTGCAGCAGAGCGCGAGCAAGGCATTACGATTGATGTGGCTTATCGGTTTTTCTCAACATCTAAACGAAAATTTATAGTCGCTGACACACCCGGCCACGAGCAATATACACGCAACATGGCAACCGGCGCCTCTACCGCGGATGCGGCAATCCTGTTGGTCGACGCCCGTCTTGGCGTATCTACGCAGACCCGTCGTCACGCCTATATTCTCTCGCTTGTAGGTGTAAAACACATTCTATTGGCAATCAACAAGATCGACCTGAAAGATTATTCACGCCAGCTGTTTGAGGGCATTTGTGCAGAATTCGAATCTTTTGCTGAGAAGCTGGGCTTTAGCAGCATTTATACGATCCCAATATCAGCACTCAAAGGCGATAACATCACGACAAGGAGCGAACGTATGCCCTGGTACGAAGGTCAACCACTGCTGACCTACCTGGAATCATTAAACCCGGACAAAGAAGACTCCGTGCAGTTTCGTTTTCCGGTACAACGCGTTACCCGTCCGAATCTGGATTTTCGTGGTTATGCCGGTACGCTGGTTGGCGGCGAAATCACGGTTGGTGATGAAATCATGGTGGCTGCATCATTGAAACGCAGTCGCATCAAGTCGATTGTCACCATGGACGGTAACTTGCCAAGCGCCCAGAAAGGTGATGCCGTGACGTTGACACTGGAAGATGAAATTGACATCTCTAAAGGTGACGTTCTGCACTCCCCCGGCGAACCACTGGAACGCAGTAATCAGTTCCAGGCACACTTGATCTGGATGCACGAAGACCCGATGCTGCCAGAACGTAGTTACCTGTTAAAAATCGGTACACAGACGACTTCGGTGCAAATTACAGATCTGAAGTACACCATCAACATCAATACCTCTGAACACCTGCCTGCGACCAAGATCGACCTGAACGGAATTGCCGTGTGCAACTTCGCTACCGCACAAGCGATTGCGTTTGATTCCTACGCTGACAATCCGGAAACCGGGGCGTTCATACTGATTGACCGCATTAGCAACAATACCGTTGGTGCCGGTATGATTGACTTCGGCCTGCACCGTGGACAAAACCTGTCCTGGCAATCCTTTGAGATCAACCGTGATTCACGCTCACGGATGAAAAATCAAAAACCAATCGTTGTCTGGTTCACAGGCTTGTCCGCATCAGGCAAATCCACCATCGCCGATGTTCTGGAGCAAAAGCTGGCCGCACAAAACCGACACACCTATTTGCTCGATGGTGATAATTTTCGCCATGGTTTAAATAAAGATCTGGGCTTTACCGATGCCGACCGGGTTGAGAACATCCGCCGTGTTGCAGAAGTTGCCCGCCTGATGGCCGATTCCGGTCTGATCGTGATGACGGCCTTCATCTCCCCCTTCCGACGGGAGCGAAGGATGGCGAGGGAAATTGTCGGGGATATCGACTTTATCGAAGTGTTTGTTGATACATCACTTGAAATATGTGAGGCACGGGATCCAAAAGGGATGTATGCCAAGGCCCGTAGAGGTGAAATCCCCAATTTTACCGGTATCAGTTCAGCCTATGAACCGCCTGAAAGAGCAGATATCCATCTTGATGCCGGCAACCGCTCCGCTGAAGAGCTGGCGGATGAAGTATTGCGTCAATTACAAATCGACTGATCAATGATTAGCAAGTTAATTCCAGATGGTATTTAATGCCAGCTATTCCAGTTCAATCACCAGGTCACCCTGCTCTACTAAAGCTCCCATTTGCAGGTGCACCGCCCTTATCTTGCTATCGACAGGAGCCGTTATTGTGGTCTCCATTTTCATCGCCTCTATGACAAACACGGGTGTGTCCTTTTTAACGACATCACCAGCAGAAACCAACACCGTCGCCAAACGCCCCATCAGTGGTGAGCCGATTTCATTGGTCTCCACAGCTTTACGATTAGCAGCAGTTTTTGGTACCACGGTTTCGTCACGAACCTGCACGCTTCGCGCCTGACCATTGAGCTCAAAGGTTACACGGCGATAACCATTTTCATCCGGCTGTGAACGGTAGATATAACGGATCACAATGGTTTTGCCACGCTGTAACTTAACCAGGATTTCATCACCCTGATTCAGTCCGTAAAAGAAGGTGCTGGTAGGTAGATAATGCACTTCACCGAACTCTTTTTGGTGTTCGTAATAACCGCGAAAAACGTCTGGATACATTTGATAGGACAGGAAATCGAGTTCCGTCAAATCATCATCGAACTGCTGCTTGAAAGCGGCAAATTCGACGTCAAAATCTACTGGCTCAAGGGCTGTACCCGGAGGCCCGGTCAATGGTTTTTTACCCTTTAAAACCATCGCAGCAAGCTGCGTCGGAAAACCGCCCTCAGTCTGGCCGAGCTTGCCTGAGAACAGGTCAATCACCGAATCAGGAAAAGCCAGCGTGCCACCCTGGGCCATCACATCTTTCTCATCCAGATCATTGGCTGTCATGAACATCGCCATATCACCCACCACCTTGGAGGATGGTGTTACCTTGACGATATCACCAAACATACGGTTCACGGCGGTATAATTTTTCTTGATTTGTTCAAAACGATGTTCGAGACCCAGCGCAATCGCTTGTGGGCGCAAATTGGAATACTGGCCACCCGGAATCTCGTGCTCATAGACTTCTGCTGTGCCAGCCTTTAACCCGGATTCAAACGGATAATAATACTCACGCACAGCTTCCCAATAGTTCGCATATTGGTTTAAAGACGCCAGATCAAGTGACTGCTCCCGTTCGTGACCTTGCATAACCGCCACCAATGAATTCATGTTGACCTGGGATGTCAGACCCGACATTGAGCTCAAACAGACGTCCACGATATCCACGTCTGCCTCTATCGCCTTGAGCAGGGTTGCGCTTTGCATGGATGAAGTATCGTGGGTGTGCAGATGAATGGGGATGTCAACCGCCGACCGCAGTGCCGGTATCAGCATTTGAGCAGCATAGGGCTTGAGCAATCCGGCCATGTCCTTCAACGCCAGCATGTGTGCACCCTCATCTTCAAGACGACGTGCCATATCCAGGTAATACTGCAAATTGTAGCGGTTGCCGGGATCGGAATTGAGTACATCACCGGTATAACAGATCGTTGCCTCAGCGATTCCACCGGTTCTTTCGCGTACCACCTGAATCGACCGCTTCATGCCCTCAATCCAGTTTAAGGAATCAAATATACGGAATACATCGATACCGTTTTCCCAGGACTTTTCGATAAATTTTTCAATCACGTTATCCGGGTAAGCCTTGTAACCAACCGCATTAGAACCTCGAAATAACATTTGCAGCAGTATGTTTGGCACCGCCTCTCGTATTTGTTGTAAACGCTGCCATGGACACTCACGCAAGAAACGCATGGAAACATCAAAGGTCGCGCCACCCCACATTTCGAGTGAAAACACCTGTGGATTTGCCTTGGCAAAACCCTCGGTTACCGCCAGCATATCCAGCGTGCGTACACGTGTTGCCAGCAATGACTGATGTGCGTCACGCAAAGTGGTATCCGTATAAAATATATTTTTTTGTCCCCTAACCCAGCTGCAAAATGCTTCCGGACCCATCTCATCGAGTCTGTCTTTGCTGCCACGGGGGTACACCGCCAGGCGATCGAACTGCGGCACTGATGGTTTGCGGAATGTACGCTGGGTTTCAGCCCTGCCGACATCCGGGTTACCGTTAACGGTCAGATTGGCAATGTAACGCAGTGTTTTGGTTGCACGATCAAAGCCCTGTCCGATCTCAAACAGCTCCGGATGATTGTCGATGAACGTCACCGTGGCCTTGCCGGATACAAAAACCGGATGATCAAGGACATTTTGCAGGAAACCGATATTGGTCTTAACACCCCGAATACGGAATTCACGCAGCGCACGGTGGCCACGTGCTATCGCACCTTCCATGGTTCGCCCCCAGGATGTCACCTTAACCAGCATTGAATCAAAAAATGGCGAAACACGTGCTCCGGTATAAGCTGCACCGACATCCAATCTGATACCAAAACCGGCGGCGCTACGATACGCGATCAAGGTACCGTAATCCGGTTGAAAACCATTCTCGGGGTCTTCCGTGGTGATCCGGCATTGAATCGAATAACCACGGCAATGAACATCATCCTGGCAATTAATGCGAATCTCAGGATCACTCAGCAAATGACCGCGCGCAATCTGGATTTGGCTGCGCACAATATCGATACCAGTCACCTGTTCAGTTACCGTGTGCTCCACCTGGATGCGTGGGTTGACCTCGATAAAGTAGATGTTTTCCTGTTTATCGATCAAAAACTCGACGGTTCCCGCGTTGCTGTAACCGACATGACGTGTGATGGCCATCGCATAGTCATATAGTTTCTGCCGTGTTACTTCCTGTAAGGAGAAACTCGGTGCAACTTCCACGACTTTCTGGAAACGGCGTTGCACGGAGCAATCACGCTCAAACAGGTGTACCAGGTTACCTTCGTTATCACCCAACACCTGAACTTCAATGTGTTTTGGTGATTCGATAAATTTCTCTAGAAATACCGTGTCATTACCAAACGCCTTGCGTGCCTCGCCACGTGCTTCTGCATAGGCATTGGCAAGCTCGCCTGCGTTACGAATCACGCGCATACCACGCCCACCGCCACCGGCAACGGCTTTCAACATCAATGGATAACCAATACGCTCCGCCTCAGACCGGGCGACCTCAACCGTATCCAGTTTTTCCTGGCTGTCTTCGATGACGGGTAAACCAGCAGCGATCGCGTTTGTCTTGGCCTGAATCTTATCCCCCAGCATGGCCATGGCTTCTGGTGTCGGCCCGACAAAGATGATGCCCTCTTCACGGCAACGACTGGCGAACTCCACATTCTCTGACAGAAACCCATAACCCGGGTGAATCGCATGCACTCGATTCAGTTTGGCAACTTCAATGATCGCGTCGATATCCAGGTAGGGCCTGAGCGGATCATCATCTGCACCAATCTGGTAGGCCTCGTCCGCCTTGTATCGATGCGGTGAAAACCGATCCTCATGGGTATATACACTAAGTGTGCGTATACCGAGCTCGGATGCCGCGCGTAAGATACGTATGGCAATTTCACCACGATTGGCGACCAGGATTTTATCTATTTTCTGAATCATTGATGCACTTCCCAAAGCTAACTCGGACTTTTCACCAAGGCGGACAACAAAATGAAATATTTAATGTGTAATCAAGCGATTAACGGTGTTGTAGTTTGTTTCTTTCAATGACAGTTTGTCCTATCCTGTTTTGCACAGCATCTGGCTTCACATTTCGGCCGATCCTTCTCAAACCATAGCTATCGCTATGATTCTTCAAACGATCGACCAAACTGTTTCGCCAGCTACAGCGCAATCCCCGGATCCTTGGTGAAATGTCCGGGCTAAGCGTACATTTATGCAGTGTTCGTATTGTCTTGTCTACAGTGAGTGAACATTTCTTCCGAATTGCATCACTATTTATAAGGTAATCGGTCTTGAGCGATCAAACGATACTATCCATCCTGCGCAGTTCACTGATTTCCGCAGCAGTGAAGCCCCAGTCCAACAATATGGACTCGCTGTCGGCACCCACCAGATGGGCGGCGTGAGGGGTATCGGTTTGGCTGCGGCTGAACCTCGGTGCCGGTGCATTTTGCATCACGCCGTCAATCTCAATAAATGTACCCCGGGCCTGGTGGTGCACATGCCGCGGTGCCTCGGAAAGACTCAGTACTGGTGAAAAACAGGCATCCGTACCCTCCATCAATTCACACCACTCATCGCGGGTCTTCTGCCGTATCGCCACTTCAAGATCCTGACGCAACTGCGGCCACATCGTATTATCTATGCGCTCAAAAGGACCCTTGTAGCCAGCGGCTAAATAATGATCCGTATCGAGTCCGATAAGCTCAAGTAATTGTTGATAAAACTGTGGTTCCAGCGAACCAATCGCAATGAAACGACCATCTGCTGTTTCGTAGGTATCATAAAAAGGTGCAGCCCCGGCTAAAAAACTGGCTCCTGGTGCTTCCTCAAAAAAACCCGCCGCCTGCAATCCAAAAAATGGTGCCATTTGTGAGGCCGCACCATCGATCATAGCAGCATCAACCACCTGACCTTTACCCGATCTTCCGGCTTCCAGTAAGGCACAAACCATACCGAATGCCAGTAACAGTCCACCACCGCCAAAATCGCCCACCAGGTTCAATGGTGGAACCGGCTTGTCACCCTGACGTCCGATTGCGTGCAGGGCGCCCGACAAGGCGATGTAATTGATGTCGTGACCCGCGACAGCGGCCAGTGGTCCCTGTTGTCCCCAACCGGTGAGACGGCCATAAACAAGCTTTGGGTTAGACACCAGGCAATCATCCGGTCCGAATCCCAACCTTTCGGCCACACCCGGACGGAACCCCTCAAACAACGCATCAGCCTTTTCGACAAGCTTTAACAGCGTATTCACACCCGTCGGTGTTTTCAGGTTCAATGCGATAGAACGTCGACCACGCGCAAGCACATCCTGGGGTTGATCCGTATTGCTATCACTTGACAAGCGGTCAACACGAATGACCTCTGCGCCCATATCGGATAACAACATACCGCAATAAGGACCGGCGCCGAGGCCGACAATCTCAATGATTTTGAAACCTGCTAGCGGGCCTGCCCCCACTATTTTAGTTTCCCGTCAAACAAGACTGTCATCATGGCTAAATTTCTGCTGTGCCGACCTGATAAAAAGACTCACCCGCCGCCGCCCGTTGACGTAACCAGTCCGATACTGCAAATCGTGGTCCATAGGCTGCTGCCATACGGTCGCATTCGGCCACAAAGTGCTTGATCCCAACGGTATCAATGAATGACAAAGTACCCCCCGTCCAAGGTGGGAATCCCCAGCCGAATATTGAACCGACATCCGCATCGGCGGCATAATCCATCACACCTTCCTCGAAGCACCGTGCTGTCTCCAGAGCTTGACAATAGAGCAGACGATCGATGACTTCCTGCGCCGAGGGTTGCTCATCCAGTAACGGATAAAGCTCGACCAGGCCGGACCAAAGGTGTTTCTTTTCACCTTCGGGGTAGTCGTAAAAGCCCTTGCCATATCGTTTTCCTTTTCGATCCAATTCCTCTACAAACTTGCGTATTACCGGAAAGCCCGAGGCCATTGTGTAGTCGTCGCCCAGGTCACTGGCAGTCTGCATCGTGATTCTGTAACCAAGCTCAAGCGTGACCTCGTCCATCACGGCCAATGGCCCCACTGGCAGTCCAGCCATTTTCGCTGCGTTTTCGATCAACGCCGGGTTGATACCTTCAGCCAGCATGGTCATACCTTCGTTGGTCGAGGTTGAAAAAACACGACTGGTGTAAAAACCCGGACTGTCATTGACCACGATCGGCGTCTTACGTATCTGCTGGATGTAGTCCAGACCGCGAGCAATGGCCTCGTCTGAACTCTTCTTACCCACAATCAGTTCAACCAATGGCATCTTGTCCACCGGCGAGAAGAAATGCAGACCGATAAAGCCCTGCGGCCGTTTAGAGGCCTCTGCCAAACCTGTAATTGGCAGTGTTGAGGTATTGCTGGCGAAAATGGCATTC
This sequence comes from Gammaproteobacteria bacterium, assembly GCA_021772935.1. Classification (GTDB taxonomy): domain Bacteria; phylum Pseudomonadota; class Gammaproteobacteria; order Xanthomonadales; family SZUA-36; genus SZUA-36. The sequence continues at coordinate 162,221 of JAJFLA010000032.1, read as the reverse complement.
TCGGGAATGACAGCTTCTGTCTTTGCTGTTACAACGGCCTTGATTTCCCGACTTTCAAATACCGCCTCGATCACCAACTCACAAGCTTCCAAATCCGCATATTCGGTGGTCGTGTGGATCATGTTTAATAAAGCCCGGGCCTTTTCCTGCGTCGAATAACCACGTTTGATCGCTTTTTTAAACAAGTTTTCCGAATAAGCTTTACCACGCTCAGCACTCTCGATATCGGTATCAAGTAAAACAACCTGTATGCCTGCACGTGCAGAAACGTAGGCAATACCCGCACCCATCATACCGGCGCCGAGGATACCCAGCTTCGTCACCCGGGATTTCTCAATCCCCTCTGGACGACGTGCCAGCTTGTCTGCCGCACCTTTGTTCACAAACAGGCTGCGCATCATGTTGCGTGCAGTAACAGCGGATACCAACTGACCAAAATACTGTGACTCAATATCCAAACCGGTGTCAATCGGCGTAATGCAACCCTCGTAAACTGCAGAAATCGCACCGATTGGTGCCGGATAATTGTGTTGTGTATTGGCCGCCAGCAAAGACGTGCCGACCATAAAGGTTTGTGCATTTCTGGGTGTGTTGGCGCCTGCACCACCCGGAAACTTAAACCCCTTTACATCCCACGGGGCCTGCACATGAGGTGTCCCTTTCAACCAGGTCTTGGCACGATGCAGTAATTCTTCAACGGGTGCGATTTCATGCACCACGCCCAACTCCAGCGCCTTTTTCGGACTCAGTTTTTTACCTTGTAAAATTACCGGTAATGCTTTTTCAACGCCAATCAGTCGTGGCAAACGTTGGGTACCACCCGCACCCGGCATTAAACCAATACTGACTTCCGGCAACCCCAAAACCGCCTTTGGATGATCCGACATGACCCGGTAATGACACGCAAGACAGAGCTCAAAGCCACCACCCAGTGCCAGCCCGTTGATGGCCACCGCAAACGGCTTACCACAGGTCTCCATTTTCCGGAATACGCCAGTCAGCTGCCAACTCCACTGATAACCCTGCTCAGCGGTTACACCCCGATCAAAGGCAGTGACCAGTTCAGTCAGGTCTGCACCCGCCACAAAGGCGGACTTGCCTGATGCAAGCACAGCTCCTTTAACCTGGTCATCCGTCGTCACCTTGTCGATACACTCTGACAAATCTGAAATCAATTCCGCACACAGGACATTCATACTTTTGCCCGGTAAATCAATCATCAAAGTAGCAATTCCGTCGGCATCGACGGAGTATTGAATCGTATTGTTCATTGTCTTTGTTTCCAAAATACTGTTATTTGTCAACCAGCCCGTCTATCAGACTCGCTCAATAATGGTCGCCGTTCCCATACCCGCACCGATACACAGAGTCACCAACGCGGTCTGCAGGTCTCGTCGTTCCAACTCATCCAGCACGGTGCCAAGGATCATCGCCCCGGTTGCGCCCAGTGGATGGCCCATTGCAATCGCACCACCATTCACATTTATCCTGTCATGGGGAATGTTGAGCTGACTCATGTAATGCAGCACGACCGCTGCAAAAGCTTCATTCAACTCATAAAGATCAATATCAGATGTGCTCATACCTGCGCGCTGAAGTACTTTCTCAGTCGCAGGGGCCGGACCCGTCAACATGATGCTCGGCTCACTGCCGATAGATGCAAAGGCACGAATCCGGGCTCGTGGTTTCAGCCCCATGCGTTCGCCTGCTTTGGCATTACCGACCAACACCGCAGCGGAACCATCAACGATACCACTGGAGTTGCCAGGGGTGTGCATGTGCTTGACCGACTCAACTTCGGGATAACGTTGCAGGATGACAGCGTTGAAGCCCCCCTGCTCACCTGCAATCACAAATGATGGATTCAGGCTGCCAAGACTCTCTGCGGTTGCTTCAGGCCGCATATGTTCATCGTGATCCAACACCACGCGACCAATATGATCGTGGATGGGCACCACTGAGCCATTGAACCAACCCTGGTCCCAGGCATTCGCTGCCCGTTTTTGACTCTCCGCTGAGTAGACATCCAGGTCCTGACGTGAGATACCGTACTTGGTTGCGATCAGATCAGCACTGACACCCTGAGGTGTGAAATAGGTTTTATAGGCTACTTGCGGGTCGGTTGCCCAGGCGCCACCATCAGACATCATGGGTACCCGCGACATGGATTCAACACCACCGCCAATGGTGACATCTGATTGGCCCGACATGACCTGGGCAGCGGCTGTATTGACGGCCTCCAAACCCGATGCACAAAAGCGATTAAGTTGTTTGCCGGGGACATTTTCTGCGTAACCCGCATTGAGCACTGCCACCCGTGCAATGTCCGCACCCTGTTCACCCACCGGCGCAACACAACCCAATACCACGTCATCTACCACAGAAGTATCCAGATCATTACGGTCACGTAGCGCACCCAGTACCTGGCTGGCCAGATCAATGGGCGTAATGGCATGCAGGGAGCCATTGGGTTTACCCCGGCCCCGCGGTGACCTGACATGGTCGTAAATATATGCTTCAGTCATTTTATTTCCTTTATCAAAGGGTTTTCCGCCTTGAGCAAGGCGACAATGTTCTGTTTAAGTACGCCGACAGACGCATTCAAATCAATATTCGGGTTAACTAACCATTGGTAGTTAAGACCCAGTAACGATGCATAGAACTGTTCACCAAAACTTTCAGGGTCTATGTCCTGCCTGATTTCACCTGTTTCCTTTCCACTGACAACCCAGGCCGCAGCCGTTTCACGTTGAAGCCTGTGAAATTCGATCACGTTGGGTTTGAATTCAGATGCCGGATCGAATGAACCGGTCCACAGGATGTACATGGCACGGGCGTGTTGCGGGTAATCCCGTACGTGGTCACGATGGGCGTCTAAAGCACCCAATAGTGCGCTCAGTCCGGTCTTGCCTTCGACCCGGCGATTGAGGTCCCGAGTCCAGACGGCACTGATTTGTTTCAAAACTTTGCGAAACAGACCCGTTTTGGAACCGAAATGGTGACTTGCCAGTCCCCGGCTATAACCGGCCCGCTCACCAATAGCTATTAGGGTGGTACCAGCCAAACCGACGGTATTGAGAAGTTCAATGGTGGCGTTGACCATTTTCTCTTCTGCCAAAGCAGTGCGTTCCGCCTGTGTGGCACGCAGTACCGGATGGTTGGCTTTTTGCACAGCTAGCCCGGACATTTCACCAAGGATTCGGGATTTGCGCTGCAGCTGGCGAAACAGTTTGGTTGATCGTTCGATGAAGCATAGCGGTAGCTATGGTTCGAGGAGGATCGGCCGAAATGTGAAGCTAGATGCTGTGCAAAATCGGATAGGACAAACTGTAAGCCGTAGAAAAACACCAAAACACCCATACTTTCTTGATTAAACATCAGATTCATCATTTTGAGGTCCGCCTTGGTGAAATGTTCGGGCTCGAGTCATTCAGGCAACTAACTTGTTAGTAACAAGCAAGTTATATAGTTCAAGCTGCAATGTCAAGCAGATTGGAACAGAGCTCTCTTATCCCGTTTATATTGGTAATTCGGTCGTATGCTTAATCTCTGTAAGCGCGATGCTCGAAGTCACCTCCTGTACATCCGGCAACTGCGACAGGCGCTCAAAAAAGAACCTCTCGTAGGCCTCCAGATCCGGGGTAACAATACGTAACAGAAAATCCACATGACCCAGTAGCAGATGACACTCCATAACTTCCGGAAACTGTTGGATGGTATCGCCAAATTCGGCAACCTTGCTACGACCGTGCGCAGTCAACTTAACGTGTGCAAACACCATCGTATCAAAGCCCAGTTTTTTGCGGTCAATGACCAATCCCTGCTCCTTGATCAAGCCGGAACTCTTCAGACGCTGTATTCGCCGCCAGCAGGGTGATTGTGACAAACCTACCTGCTCTCCAATCGCAGTCGCGGAAAGACTTGCATCCGACTGTAGCAGTCGTAGAATCTTACGGTCTAAACTATCAATCTCCACTGCCTGCATGATTCATTCCTTTTTTTACACGTTATTGAATATTATATGCGCTGTTGTTGGACTTATCAGTAATTATGCAAAACAAATTCCGAAAGATATTGGTATATTTATTGGTTAAAAATGCTTCGGACAATTGAGGATTCTAAAGATGTTTTTTGAAAACATGGCCAACCAGGAACACGAATCCTTCCATCAGTTTTATGACCCTGAAACTAAACTCAAGGCTATTATTTCTGTCCATTCAACCGCATTGGGTCCGGCTGCCGGTGGCTGTCGGATGTGGCAGTACGCCAGCGAAGCTGAGGCCATTCGGGATGCATTGCGCCTGTCCCAGGGCATGACCTATAAAAACGCAATGGCGGGCCTGCCGTTAGGTGGTGGTAAAGCCGTTATCCTGGCCGACCCTGAACAGCCACCTTCGCAGGGTCTGTTCCGGGCCTTTGGCCGTTGTGTCGATTCACTGGGTGGCCGATATATCACAGCTGAAGATGTAGGTGTTTCTGTTAACAACATGCGCCAGATTAAACAGGTCACAGATTTCGTGGCCGGTCTTCCACCCCAACAAGGCGCTGCCGGCGGTGACCCGTCACCCTGGACCGCAGATGGCGTTTTCCTTGGCATCAGTGCTGCAGTAAAACATCGACTTGGTTCTGATGGGCTGGACAAGCTACGTGTGGCGGTCCAGGGTGTTGGAAAAGTAGGTTATGACTTGTGCCGCCAATTACATGCTGCCGGCGCCAAGCTGTTGATCAGTGATGTCAATGAAAAGAACCTCGCACGTGCTCAAGCAGAGTTCGATGCGCAAGTGGTTCCAACAGAACAAATACTTTTTCAGGATGTAGATGTATTGGCCCCCTGTGCAATGGGTGCTGTGCTTGACGCCAAGAGCATTCCAGACATCAAGGCATCTGTTATCGGTGGGGCCGCCAACAATCAACTGGCCACCGAGGCAGACGGCCAACGTCTGTTTGACAGACAAATACTTTATGCACCCGATTACGTCATTAATGGCGGCGGTATAATCAGTGTCTCTTTGGAATACATGGGCGACAAGAGTAAATCTGAAGTACAGACACAAATTGCACTGATACCTGGGCGTCTGACAGATATCTTTGTTAATTCAGACGCACAAAACATACCGACCAATAGTGTTGCAGATACAATGGCAGAAAGCATCGTAGCCGCCGGTGTACTACAACCGGCGTCTATTCTTTAATCACAAAATACAGAATTGAATACAAATGACTCCTAAATCCCGCCTTCATATCCCGCAACCTTCGGCAAGACCAGGGCAACCACCCGATTTCAGTTACCTGTCCTTATCGGAAGCTGGCAGTGTTGCGCGTCCCGACACTGACGCACCGGCACGAGAGATCGAAAACTTGGCACAAGAATTAGTGCGTGTGCTGGATGACGACGGTGAGGCAAAGGGTGAATGGGTACCGGATCTGACACCCGCACAACTGCTTGAAGCACTGCGCTTGATGATGCTGACTCGACAATTGGATGACCGCATGCAGCGCATGCAGCGACAAGGGAAAATATCATTCTATATGCAGTCACTCGGTGAGGAGGCCGTCTCTATCGGCCAGGGTATGGCGCTCGATGCCGGCGACATGCTGTTTCCCTCATACCGCAACCAGGGGCTCTTCATCCTTCGTGGTACCAGCCTCGTAGACATGATGTGCCAGTGTCTTTCCAATACGCGTGACATGTGCAAGGGTCGGCAAATGCCGATCATGTATCACAACAAAGAAGCCAATTTATTCTCTGTTTCCGGAAATCTCGCGACGCAATATCCACACGCCGTAGGCTGGGCAATGGCCTCCGCCATCAAGGGTGAAGACCACATTTCAGCCTCCTGGGTTGGCGATGGCAGCACTGCCGAGGCGGATTTTCATTACGCGCTGACTTTCGCCGCCGTGTACCAGGCACCGGTTATCCTGAACGTGGTCAACAATCAGTGGGCCATTTCAACTTTCCAGGGTTTCGCTGGTGGTTTACGCAGATCTTTCGCTGCTCGCGGATTGGGTCTGGGCATACCGGGGGTGCGCGTGGATGGCAATGATCTGTTGGCGGTTTACGCCGTAACACAATGGGCGGCTCAACGCGCTCGTCAAGGTGGTGGCCCCACCCTGGTCGAGTTGGTGACCTACCGCGGGGGTGCCCATTCAACCAGTGACGACCCAAGCCGTTACCGGCCGAAGGATGAGTGGGCCGCCTTCCCGCTCGGCGACCCCATCGAACGCTTGAAACAACACATGGTGAATACCGGGCACTGGTCGGATGAACAACACACAGCATTGAATGATGAACTAAAAAAGACCGTTATCGCCGCCTGGAAAGAGGCCATCAGTTTCGGCACCATGAGCGAAGGACCGCGTCTGGATGTACGTGAAATGTTCGATGATGTCTATGCAGAAACCCCACAGCACCTAAAGCAGCAACGTGAACAACTATTGGCTTTAAAAAGGGGGGCTCAATGAGCCAGATGAACATGATCCAGGCCATTAATTCTGCCCTGGATACGATGATGGAGAAGGATCCTACCGTTATTATCCTCGGCGAGGACGTCGGTTATTTCGGTGGCGTATTCCGCTGCACCGATGGCCTGCAAGCCAAATATGGTGAACACCGGGTCATTGACGCCCCTATTTCCGAAGGCGGCATTGTCGGTTCCGCCATCGGCATCGGCGTGAATGGTCTGCGACCGGTAGCAGAAATCCAGTTCGCAGACTATATCTATCCAGGACTGGATCAGATCATCAGCGAATTGGCGCGGCTTCGCTACCGCAGCGGTGGTGAATTTTTCTCACCGGTCACGATACGAACGCCCTGCGGCGGAGGTATCCGTGGTGGACAAACACATTCGCAAAGCCCGGAAGCACTGTTCACGCATCTGTCCGGTATCAAGACGGTCATGCCCTCAAACCCCTACGATGCAAAAGGCTTGTTGATCAGTGCCATCGAATCCGATGATCCAGTGGTGTTTTTCGAGCCCAAACGTATCTATAACGGGCCTTTCGACGGTGACCCAAACAAACCAGCAGTACCCTGGTCAACACACCCCGGCGGCAAAGTACCGGAAGAGTACTATGCGATCCCGCTGGGCAAGGCTGCGGTGGTAGAGGAAGGTGATGAACTGAGTATCATCACTTACGGAACGATGGTACATGTCGCGCAGGCAGCAGTGCGCATCGCTGGCGTCAGCGCCGACATCATCGACGTGCGTACACTGGTACCACTGGATGTTGAAACACTCACGCAATCAGTTGAAAAAACAGGCCGTTGCCTGATCGCACACGAAGCCTCAAAATTCGGTGGTTATGGTGCGGAGTTGGTGGCAACGATTCAGGAGGAATGTTTCTGGCACCTGCAAGCGCCGATCGAGCGCGTTGCCGGCTGGGAAACACCCTACCCGCATGCTTTTGAATGGGACTATTTCCCCGGCCAGGAACGTGTCGTGGCTGGTATCCGCAATATCATGGAGGCGGTATGAGCGAGTACATATTCAAGTTACCCGATCTGGGCGAAGGTCTGGTCGAAGCAGAAATTGCCGAGTGGATGGTAAAAGTGGGAGACACCGTGCAGGAAGAAGACGCCATCGGCGCCATGCTGACTGACAAGGCGGCGGTCGAACTATCAGCACCCGTATCCGGTCGCGTCGTCAGCCTGGCTGGCGAACTCGGTGACATCATTGCGGTAGGTGCACCGTTGATTATATTTGAAACCCAGGACAGCACTGAACCACAAGAAGATCTACCCGACACTGACGATGTCGCAGCCGCGACAGTAGTGACAGACTCAACGGTAGTGGCAAACTCAACTGCGAAAGAAGACACATCAACCGAAACCCCGTCAGGCAAAGTGCTGACATCACCTACCATCCGCCGGCGAGCGCTGGAAGCAGGTATCGACCTCGCCCTGGTGAGTGGTACCGGCCCACGTGGGCGCATCGTGAGGTCCGACCTGGATGCTCACCTGGCCGATAGTACTTCAGCAGCAAACAGCCTGGGTAAACAGAAAACAGGCTCTACAAAAATCACTGAAATCAAAGTGCTTGGGCTACGCCGCATCATCGCCGAACGTATGTCAGAGGCAAACCGGGAAATTCCTCACTTCGCCTACGTTGAAGAGATCGACATCACGGCGCTGGAGTCACTGCGCCAGCACTTGAACAATCAAAAAACAGAGGCTGGTAACAAACTGACGTTATTGCCATTTATCGGTCTTGCACTGGCCCGGACTTTGCGGCAATTTCCACAATGCAACGCATTATATGACCGTGAACGAAATGTCATCAGCCGCCATCATGCGGTTCATTTGGGTATCGCCACCCAAACCCCGGATGGCCTGAAAGTACCTGTCGTAAAACACAGCGAATTACGGTCGCTGGACGATCTTGCCCATGAAATACGCCGTGTATCTGAAGCCGCACGGGACAACACTGCAAAACGTGACGAACTCATGGGCTCCACCATCAGCATCACCAGCTTGGGAAAACACGGCGGCATCGTCACCACACCGGTGATCAACCTGCCTGAGGTCGCCATTATCGGCGTGAATAAGGCCGTGGAACGACCGGTTGTGATAGATGGTCAGGTGGTAATCCGGCGGATGATGAACCTGTCTTCTTCATTCGACCACCGCTTCGTGGACGGTTACGATGCAGCTATGATGATCCAGTCGTTGAAGACCATGCTGGAGCAGCCCGCAATGATATTTATGGAGGATTGACGCTACCAGCGCAGCGTCAATTCCTGCATAAGCCATACATCATGGCAACTGGGGGATGTAATAGGTAATCAATACGCTTGCCATGCAATAACACCACATCAGAAATCCGCACGATAGCCTACATACAGGAACCAGGATGTTCGGTCACCTATACCATTGGGTGAATTCCGATTGACCCACTGACTACCTATCTCGAAATCCAACCGATAGCGGCGACCGATACGGTATAAAAGGCGTAGCGACGGGGACACGGTCCACGAATCAGAGTCATCCATCTTGCTGTTGCGACGCGATACCCTGAATCTCGGATTAATGCGAAACTTTCTGCTCAGTGGAAAACGACTATCCAAGGACAAAGTTGATGTCGAACTTGTCATTCCAGTGATATGACGCAGGCCCAAAATGGAAGTATCCCCATCCATGAACAATTTGGAACCCACAAGATTGAGCGAGAAGTAATACTGGGTATCCTGGTCCGGGGTCGCCAAAACACCTTCTGATGCGATTGTGCCGTCAAATCCAGTCATGGTCATATCTGCATTGAGTTGAAAACGCTCCGAAAGTTTTTTCGATACACCCAGACGTAAAGAGTCGACAGACCCAGTCCGGTCTTTAGCCAGTTGCCGTATGACATCGGAAGTATAAATTTGCAATAGCTCCTCGATGCTGCCAACAGGCTGACCAATCAGTGCGCTCCTGGTCGTCAGGAAGGGGCTGGACCTGTGGTCGATTGAAGCGCTGAGAGTGAGACCACCCCCGATGTTCCAATTTCCCGTTACTATGAGATTGTTTAATGTATTGAAGCCAATGTCGTAGTCGATCAGGGCGACGAGTGATTTCGAACTATCGAAATATCGGACTTCAGTACCGATGGCTTCGCGGTTTTTCAAACCATCAATTTCTTGCGTGTTGTAATAAAAACTGACATCGACGATATCTGCAATTTGTTCAAAATCTATTGCAGCGCCAAAGAAATGGCGGCTGGTCTGAATACCATCGGCGGTGGTGTCCACCGGGTATCCAGCCATAAGGTTAAATCGTTTTCCGGGCATGAACTCCCAGTCCAGATGCAAGCCGTCAAAGCGGCCGAGAACGCCGTTGTTGCGCATGGTTTGCCGGCCCAATCGAGCACTGAGGTTCGTCGGCTGATCACTGATTTCGACATAACCCTGATAAAGACGGCTCTGTGATCCCGGACCCTTGTCACTACCCAGTAAATCCAACATGTTACCTAGTGAAACGCGGCTGGATAGATCAATCCGTGTACCACGGTGCCGTAACATCAGGTCGGCGTTGGTTAATATGGAGGATTGTGCATTGATAGATTCCTGACCGTTCAGTTTGAAAGTATCGTGCCGATAGTGTTGCGAAATGCCACCGTACGCGTCCCAGTCGCTGGGGCTTTTTGTAACTGCGCGGCTCTTTTCGCCTGGCTTCGGAATCTTGTGTGCAGTTACCAGACCTGCCAGGCGTTGGTTTACGCGATCAGCGCCTTCATTTTCCGGGTAATATTCGAGATAGCGCTGATATTCTGCGACCGCATGGGCTTTCTGACCATTTCGCTCACGTGACAACCCCAGCAATTCCAACGCCTGGGGTGTATGGATATTTTCTGCAGCCCGCAGCACGCGTGTGTAAACCTGAATGGAGCGGTTGTAGTCTTCCTGCAAGACGGCAGCTTCAGCCTCTCCCATTAAGGCCACAAGCCGCGCCTCGGACAGCGGCTGGTCACCCAGCGCTGCACCTGTTCCAGGCTCACTTATATTCTGGTTGATACCTTTTGTGGTCGGGGATGATGTTGCAACAGGCAAAGTGCTGGTGAGTCGGTGACCCGTCTCGACTATGACGGTAATCCGGCGAAGGTCATCGGATTGACTGACCACGGCGCCAACAGATTGATCAAACCTGATGTGCAAAACGGCATCATCTCCAGGCCGCGCCTCATATTCCACCGACGCCAGCTCCACAATTGTGCTGTGGCCAGATATATCAACTTCCTGGCGGCCTGAGGGTAAATTCAGAGAAAGGCATTGCTCCATACGCAGCAGATTGATCTTCAAAACCTCAGTTTCTACCTGAGGGTAGTAGTCCAGGAATCGGTTCGGACAACTGAGCACGATCTCGATCCGGGCACTGTCACCAACCTCGGTCAAGCGCACACTGTCAACTGCCGAACTCCTGGCAGCCATGGCATTGGTGCTGCTGGCAGTGACCAGCAACAGCACCAATACCAGCCGATATATGGTTTGTCTAATCAAAGTCACGATCGTTCACCCTGTGTTCTGGTCCCGGTCGACTCTTGCTAATGTTCGAGAGGGTGGAATCGGTATACTCATGACAGGCTCCGGTGCAATCTCGGAGCTCACTGACGCCGTAGAAAGTTTCCGGGTTGTTGAACTTTGTATGTTCGTCTGTTTCATAGTCGCTTGCATGACAGGATGCACAGTCTGGCTGGAACTGTGGTGACGACCAGCTCACAACCTCTGAATTACGCTCATGACAGTCAGAACAACCAAGTGGCTCCGAGTGATCCCCCGGATAAGTTGCAGAAAGATGACTGAATATCAGTGGTTCCCAGAAATTATTGTCGTGGCAGTGGTCACATTCCCTGTTGGTGATGAAGTGCGAGGAATCTTTTCCTTCCGCAATGATGCCATCATGGCAACTCGAGCATGATCCTGTAGCGCTATCATGATCGAAATTCGCCGGAGTCCAGGCAACGGTGGAATGACACAAGTCACACTCGGAAGATGTTGCTACATGATTCTGGTCTTTTCCTTCCGCGATGATGCCATCATGGCAACTTATACAGGTGCCCGGAGTCACTGCTGCGTGGTCAAAATTTGCCGGTAACCATGCATTGGTAGTGTGACAATCATCACACTCTGCGGTCGTTGGCAGATGATCCAGCGATTTGCCTTCGGCAATCACACCGTCGTGACAAGTGTTACAGCTGCCCAGCACCTGGAAGTGGTCGATCTGGGTCGCCGGTTCCCATAGCTCGGTGGAATGACAATCCTCGCAGACATTGGTAGTGGATATATGATCCAGACCCTTGCCAGTGGCGATGATACTGTCGTGACAGGTGATACAGGTCTCGGTCACATCCTGGTGATCAAAGGTAGCCGGAAGCCAGGCGGTGCTGCTATGACAGACATCACATTCTGCCAATGTCGGCAGGTGATTGATGGCTTTGCCTTCGGCAATCACACCATCGTGACAACTGTTACAGCTACCCAGCACCTGGAAGTGGTCGACCTGGGTCGCCGGTTCCCACAGCTCGGTGGAATGACAGTCCTCGCAGACATTGGTAGTGGATATATGATCCAAACCCTTGCCAGTGGCAGTGATACCGTCGTGGCAGGTAATACAGGTCTCGGTCACGTCCTGGTGATCAAAGGTGGCAGGAAGCCAGGCGGTGTTGCTATGACAGACATCACATTCTGCCAATGTCGGCACGTGATTGACGGCTTTGCCCTCGCTGATGATACCATCGTGACAGGTGGTGCAGGTCTCGATTGTATCTTGGTGATCAAAGTTAGCGGGGATCCATGCGGTGGTGCTGTGGCAGACATCACACTGCCCCAGTGTCGGTAAATGATTGACGGATTTACCTTCGCTGATGACACCATCGTGACAACTGTCACAGCTACCTATTACCTGTAAGTGATCAACCAGTGTCACAGGTTCCCAAATATCAGTGGTATGACAGTCCTCACACACGTTGGTGGTGCTGATGTGTTCCAGACCCTTACCAATCGCAGTGATGCCATCATGGCAGGAAACACAGGTTCCGAGAACCTGCAAGTGATCAACCAACGTCACCGGTTCCCACAGGTTGGTGGAATGACAATCCTCGCAGACATTGGTGGTGGATACATGCTCCAAACCCTTGCCAGTGGCGATGGTGCCGTCGTGGCAGGTGACGCAGGTCTCGATGAGATTCTCGTGATCGAAGTTGGCCGGAAGCCAAGCGGTGGTGGAATGGCAATCACCACATTCTGCGATCGTTGGCAGATGATCCAAGGATTTACCTTCGGCAATCACACCATCGTGACAGCTGTTACAGCTACCCAGCACCTGGAAATGGTCGACCTGGGTCGCCGGTTCCCATAGCTCGGTGGAATGACAATCCTCGCAAACATTGGTAGTGGATATATGATCCAGACCCTTGCCAGTGGCGATAACACCCTCGTGACAGGTGATACAGGTCTCGGTCGTATCCTGGTGATCGAAGGTGGCAGGAAGCCAGGCGGTGTTGCTGTGACAGACATCACATTCTGCCAATGTCGGCAGGTGATTAACGGATTTGCCCTCGCTGATGACACCATTGTGACAAGTGGTGCAGGTCTCGATTGTATCTTGATGATCGAAGCTAGCGGGGATCCATGCAGTGGTGGTGTGACAGACATCACACTGCCCCAGTGTCGGTAAATGATTGACGGATTTACCTTCGCTGATGACACCATCGTGACAACTGTCACAGCTACCCAGTACCTGGAAGTGGTCGACCTGGATCGCCGGTTCCCACAGGTTGGTGGAATGACAATCCTCGCAGACATTGGTAGTGGATATATGACCAAGGCCCTTGGCAGTGGCAATGATGCCGTCGTGACAGGTGATACAGGTCTCGGTGACTTCCTGATGATCAAAGTTGGCCGGAACCCAGGCAATGGTGGTGTGGCAGACATCACATTCTGCCAGTGTCGGTACATGATTGAGAGGTTTGCTTACGCTGATCACACCATCGTGACAACTGCCGCAACTGCCCTGCACCTGGAAGTGGTCGACCCGTGCCACCGGTTCCCAAAGCTCGGAGGTATGACAATCCTCACAGACATCGGTGGTAAAAATATGGCCGGGGCCCTTGCCTGTGGCGATAATGCCGTCATGGCAATTCTTACAACTGCCAAGAACCTGATTATGGTCCAGATTCGCCACCGGCGTCCACCAGGTTTCCAGATGACAATCCTGGCACTGGTTGGTGGTCTGTATGTGTTGCAGTGGCAATGGTGTCGCAAAAACCAGACCTCCACGGCTGTGGCAATTGGAGCACTCCCGTGGGGTGCCTTCAAACACACCACCGACGTGACAAGACGCACACTCCACGGCCCGGTGGGCACCTTCCAAGGTGAAGCTGGTTGAAAAGTGATCAAAATCTGACTGGAATGTCGACTGGCCCAATACCTGTATAGGCAAACCGAGCAGTATGAAACTCAAAACCAACATAGGGATTCTGTTCATTGAATTGTTCCAGAGTATTCAAATGAGTGACTGTTATGGCAACGTGAGCAGTGCCGTCCGAATTCCCCGGAGTGAATATCATCGTTGCGATGACAATCAACACAGGTGAACTGTTTTTTGGCCTGGTAATCCCAGCCTTTTTTGTGACAGTTTTGGCAGTTTAGATCTGCATGTGCCCCATCCAGCACAAAGCCCGTACTTTGATGGTCAAATTCCCACAGGAGCCAGTCGTTTGGGTTGTGACAGCTACCACAGTCTGTTCCGAATGTATCATGTTGGGTATCACTCTGACTGTGACAGTCCAGGCATTGTCCGGGGGTATCTGCAAATCGCGGAGATAGGTGACAGGCCTCACACAATACAACTGAATGCATACCGATGAGCGGAAAGCGGGTGAGATCATGATCGAAAAGAACGTCCGATGTCCAACCGGATTCCCCGTGACAGCGCACGCAATTTTCACCCAGGCTTTGTTGATGAACATCGTTCACCTGGTGGCAATTGATGCAGGCTGTGTCTAGCTCCATATCTATAGTGCCGCCAGAGTGACACATACGGCACTCCAGTTCGAAATGCGCACCGTTCAACGGAAAGTCTGTGTCTTTCTGGTGATCGAATTTGACGCTTTTCCACTCGCGGCTGTTATGGCAGGCACCACAGTCGACTTTATTGGCACCTTGGTGGATATCGTCTGCCAAGTGGCAAGAAACACATTCATGCGCCAGTTCTTCCTTGAACTGGTTTGCCAGATGGCAACTGCTGCATTCAATTTCAGTGTGGCGGTCTTGCAAAGCGAAATCGCTGCTCTTTTTGTGATCAAAAGTATTCTTTTTCCAGTCTTCTGTTTTATGGCATTGTTTGCAGTCCTTGCCGAAATTTCCCTGATGCCGGTCATCGATTTGATGGCATGAATGGCAATCTGTTGAAATTCCTTTGTAGGTCTGATTGGTGTGGCATAACACACATTCAACCACCTGATGTGCTCCGGTCAGGATATATTCCGTATCTTTTGTGTGGTCGAATTTGGTTGTTTGCCAGTCGGTTTCCCGATGACAATTGCCACATTCCTTGCCCAACTTACCCTTGTGGCTGTCTTTGGCCTCGTGACAGTCAAAACATGCGGACGGCGCTTCTCGAGGCAATTTGTCTGCTGCATGACAATCCTCACAAACACGCTCAGCGTGGGACCCTTCAAGTACAAAGTCGGTTATGTCATGGTCGAACGTTTCAATATCCAGACCGACGATGTTAGCTGTACGTCCTTCATGTTCCGCATGGCAGGTGGCACATTCTGCTTTGCCGACAGTTTCAGAACGGCCATGAAATCCCGTCCCCGCTTCAAGGTCTTCTTTTACGCTAATGTGATCATGGCAGGAAAGACACAAATCGCGTTGCAATGTCTTGGAAAATGCTGCATGGCATCCTGAGCACTCGACCTCAATATCAGCATGGGCTGCGCTGACTGGACCAGGCATGACCAGTGTTTCGATTGGTGCTGCGTATACAAATACCTGAGAACTAAAAACCAGCAGGGATAGTCCTGCTATCAATGACACTTTTCTGTACGATATCATCAGGGTTGATTCAAGATCAGTACATGTGTACGGCGACGATATGCACTATTACAGATATTAGCAACATGAGAAAGAAGGGCAGGTGCAATATGTGCCAGAGAGAAAACAGCCTTTCAAAAAAGCCCAGGTGGGCAACTTTGCGGACCTGCTTAAGATGTCGACGCAAATTGAGCCGGGTTGCCCGAACATTTTCTCTTTCCCGTTGGGCAAGCGTGGTTGCTGGCAGTGCCTGAAAGGCCATATTGCGTCGCAACCTCAAGCTCATTTGCAAGTAGACCAAACGCGTCCTGAAAGCGAATAAAAAAGGTCGAATGGCACTGTGGAAAACATTTCTAGGCGGTTCGAGCACCGAATTATCAATGGCAGTGATTTGTTCAAGAAACTCTGCCATAACCGGCCCTGATGCAGTGACCGCAGTCATGGAACCATGCATCTGTCCAACCAGGGAACGCAAACTGCTCTTGCCACCATACAATCCGTGGTGAACTTGCGCGTAAAGATACCGACCGATCAGGCCGCTAACGGCCACCAGTAAAGTACAGAAAAGTGCGACACGGGAATTGAGTGAACTCACGGTAAAATTGGAGTGGTACAAGATCAGGACTGGACCAATGATGCCCAGAAGCATGTGAAGTTTAAACCAGACCCGGGTCGGTCCCAAAACGCGCAAGGAAGATATCCGTTTACGCAATGGATAAATGAGTAAAGCGGCCATCATTGAGGCGCCCACGATACCCAGGGCATAACCCATGCCATTTTCTGCTGTTATGTTTCGCTCATAGCGTCCAATCCAGCCAGCGTAAACAGCCAGCGTCGTTGCCACAAAACTCAGCCATGTGAGACGGGACCGAATCACTCGGAATATACTTTTGAATTGCAATGGGAACGACGCTGAACCCTCGTTCACACTATTGATTACAACTGTTTCCTCAATACTGGCCATGCGGATACTCTTCCATAAAGTAATTCATTAAGATCCAGTCCTCTTTGCCCCTTGACCAAACAACCACAACTTGCTATTTACTCAAAGCAAAATCAGACGCCATGGTGACTCGATAAAAAGGATACGTGAGTTTTCTTAAAGAATTATTAAATTAAATATTTAATTTTGGTGAATAATGAAAAAAGCACACTAAACAGTGGATTAATTATTTAAAATCATCCAGTTCCTTAGCGGAGAACGTTGCTTGAATATATTGTCTAAAGACACATAAAACATATATCATCTTGACCGCAACGTGGAATCAAACACTATCCGGGTAATCAATATGCAAGTAATGATAGGCGTAGCAACGACAGCTACATCGCATGGAATTCACCTTTGAATATCGGTTCTCTGGACCCTCTGTCGCTTGCGATATATGTGTTTCCACTGGCTCTGATCCTGTTGTTATATATCTACAGGATGACGCGGCAACAGCGGGAGAATATCCTCCTAAAATCCAAAATCATTCAGTCTGGCCTGACCGAACCACCTTCACTCCATCCGTTAATCGACCCCTTGAAGTGCACCGGCTGCGGGGCCTGTATAGCCGCTTGTCCTGAACAACCTGGTCACAAGGTGCTGGGGCTGATACACAGCAAGGCTGAATTGATTAGCCCCACCGAGTGCATCGGTCATGGAGCATGTTTCATCGCCTGTCCGCATGACGCCCTTCAACTGGTGTTTGGAACTAAAAAACGTGGCGTAGACATCCCCCATCTGAAACCAAATTTTGAAACCAATGTTGGTGGTATTTTTATCGCGGGAGAGCTGGGCGGCATGGGGCTGATTCGTAATGCCATTGAACAGGGCAGACAGTCCGTTGAATCCATTTGTACTGACATGAGCAAACAACATAACAACGAGTTGGACCTGTTGATTGTGGGTGCCGGGCCGGCCGGGTTTACGGCCTCACTGGCAGCCATGGAGAAGGGTTTGCGTTTTGCGACGATAGAGCAGGAAGTACTGGGTGGCACGGTTGCGCACTACCCTCGAGGAAAAATGGTCATGACACAGCCTGCAATTTTGCCCATGGTCGGGGAATTTCCTTTCAAAAATACGACCAAGGAAAAACTCTTAACGTTTTGGCAGCAGGCTGAAAAAGACACCGGTGTTTGCATCAATTACAATGAACGGATGGAAAGCATGACGGTCATCGAGCAGGGGTTTGAGGTTCAAACCAGCAAGAATACTTACAGAACTCATTCGGTTCTGCTTGCCATCGGTCGGCGAGGGACACCGCGAACGCTGGATGTCCCCGGAGAAAACTTGCCTAAAGTCACTTATAGCCTGGAGGATCCTGTGCAGCACCAGAATCATCGGGTGTTGGTCGTCGGTGGTGGTGACAGCGCTCTGGAGGCAGCCTGTGCGATTGCCGGGGTCGACGGAACCGAGGTCACGATTTCCTATCGGTCAGCTGCGTTTACAAGGGCGAAACCCAAAAACCGGCAGGCTGTTGAAGACGCGGTCTCAACCGGGAGGCTCAAAGTTATGCTGGAATCAAATGTCAGGGCCATCTCCGAGGAGGCGGTAGAACTGGAACAGCACGACAGACATTTTAAATTGCCCAATGATGCTGTCATCATCAGTGCGGGCGGTATATTGCCCACAGCGTTTCTACGCTCGATTGGTATCGATGTCGAAACCAAGTTTGGAATAGCCTGATGATTTGGCGCAAGCTTTTCACCGTCACCCTGATTAGCCTGATCCTGCTGCCAGTCGCGGTAGATGGCCAAACGTTCGATGATGCACGTGCCGCCATTCGAGTTCGCGACTATGCATCAGCTGTCAATATCTATGAGAGCCTGGCCCGATCAGGTGATGCGGAAGCTGCTTGTCAGTTGGCCACTATGTACCGGGTAGGGCGCGGTGTGGAAAAGGACCCCGAACTCGCCAACGAATGGATGTCGGCGGCGGCAACAGCAGGTGATGTCCATGCGCAATACGGTATGGGGCAACTTTTGTTGAGTGAAAGTGAAAATCAGGAAAACCGGGCCAGCGCACGGGCATGGTTTGAAAAGGCAGCCTTGCAGAATCACGCCATGGCAACAGAAGCTTTACAGGCCATGGAACAGCCAAGCCAACCGGTTTTGACCGGTATGACCATGCAGCAACGCCAAAAAACACTGAACCAGGCCATCCGTCAGGGAGATGCTGAAATCGTCCGCTCACTACTGGCGGTCATTCAAGATGAAAGCCCCGTCGACAGCGGGCAAAGACCCCCCCTGCTTGAGGCCATCACTGCCGGGCATACAGAAATTATTGAAATATTGCTGCAAAGTGGTGCGAACCCCAATGGTATCAGTCATGAGGATGTTGTTTCGGATCGTTTGATTCCGCTACATTGTGCGGTACGTTCAGAAAAACCAGCCATTGTATCCATGTTACTGACCGCTGGGGCAGATGTGGACGGCAGGGACAGGGCTGGAAATACGGCCTTGATCATTGCGGCGTCAATTGGCAATGATGACATGGTTCTGGCGTTATTGGCAGGTGGCGCCAGTATTGAGTCTGTCGATAACAGAGAATGGACGGCCTTGATAGCTGCCCGGCAGCATAATTACCAGCGTATCGAACAAATCCTGCTTGAACACGGTGCGGTTGATCCTATGAAGGCAGATGATTCGCGACGCATTGGTGAGGTTGACCTGACCCATACCGCAGAGGGGCAGGCAGGTTGGACGGCCTTGATGTATGCGGCGTGGCGTGGTGAAGTTGATGTTGTAAGACAGGTTCTGGAATCCCGACCGGATGTCAATGCAACTGATAAGGATGGACACACCGCACTAAGCCGTGCGGCCTGGCGCGGCCATGTGGAAATCGTGCGTATATTGCTAGACGCAGGAGCTGATCCAAATAGTCGTCATAACAATGGCTTTACACCCTTATTATGGGCAACGCAGTATGGTCACCTTGAAGTTATCCGCAGCCTTGTAATTGCACATGCGTCACTAAGCGACGCGCAACCCACTACCGGTTATTCAGCCTTGTTACTGGCCTGTTTCCAACAGGATAAAAAGGCTGCAGACCTGTTGTTGGCCTTAGGCGCGGATATCAACTGGCGTTCACCAACCAACCTGACTGCATTAATGATAGCTGCAGCAGGTGAATCGAGTGAGCTGCTCCAGCAGTTGCTGATTGATGGAGCGGACCTGGACCTGATGGATAAGCGGGGCCGTAGCGCCGTTTGGTACAGCATAAACTCAGGGCGCCCCCAAAACTTGACATTACTGCTGGATAGTGGCGCCAGCACCGATATCAGGGGCAATTCAACCCAGCACCCACTTATCCAGGCGATAAGTAAGGGAGACTCCGCTAGCGTGCAGGTATTGTTTCAATATGGCATTCATCCGGATGTGCTTTCGACCTCAGGCAATTCGACACTGAGTATCGCGGCAGCTGTTGGCAACACCCAGATCATGCATCTTTTGTTGCAGGCAGGTGCTAAGCCAAATCTTCAGAATCTTCAAGGTCAAAGTGCACTTATGCGAGCAGTAATTGCAGACCAACGTGACGTGGTTATTTTATTGCTAGAGGCAGGTGTGAATACGCGGCTTGTCGATAAGAACCACAAAACTGCGAAAGATCTGGCAAAGGAAACCGGACATATGCAAATTTTCACCTTATTGGAACAGCACCGCTCCCGTTGAGAATTTGAGTCAAAGTACTTTTGCTTGCTCTCCAATACAAGGAGTATCGTTTTAAGGTTTTGTTGGGAAATCAGGCAATCCCTGGTTGGAAAGTCTCAAGCCAGTAGTAATGGTTTTTTTAACCAACATCAAAACCCCAATCAGGTGCGATCCTATTAGAATTGTTAGCTCGGTATTCGGAATCTACCTACATGACAAAATTGACCACAGTGCACCTTAAAGCACCATACCTGATCCTGATCGGTGATTTGGCCGATCCAACCTACGCCAAGACCGGATTGGGCATTGTTGATTGGCGTCCTGACTTGGTTGTCGGGCAATTACGTTTTGCTGGCGGCGAAGTAGATATGGGTGTACCTGACATGACTGTCGCCGAGGCTGTAGGTGCGGGCGCCAGAAGTCTTGTTATTGGTGTTGCACCGATCGGTGGGGTGGTTCCTGACAGCTGGTGGGCAACCATTGAGGAAGCCGCCCGTGCTGGTTTGGATATAGTTTGCGGCTTGCACTTTAAACTATCGAGCTTCCCCAAAGTGGTGGCGGCAGCCAAGACTTCAGGTGCACGTTTGATCGACGTGCGTAATCCACCTGACAAGCTGCCGATAGGCACCGGTTTAAAGCGCTCTGGGAAGCGTGTATTAATGGTGGGCACCGATTGCGCCATTGGTAAGAAATACACCGCGCTTGCACTGGACCGCTCCATGCAGGCGGCGGGCATGAATTCCACTTTCCGTGCCACCGGTCAAACCGGCATCATGCTGGCCGGCGAAGGTCTTCCCATCGATGCGGTCGTGGCGGATTTTATTTCCGGGGCTGCAGAGTTGATCTCACCCGATAACGACGATAATCACTGGGATGTCATCGAAGGTCAGGGTTCTCTATTTCACCCGGCTTATTCTGGTGTCAGTCTGGGGCTCCTTCATGGATCACAGCCGGATGCTTTTGTACTTTGCCACGATGCCACCCGTAGCGTCATTTCTGGTTGGGAGCACTACACCCTACCCACCATCCAGAGCTGTATCGACCAGCATGTCATAATGGGACGCCGTACCAACCCAGACATCCGTTGTGTCGGTATCAGTGTAAACACATCAAAGTTACTCACAGACAAACGCAAGGGCTACCTGGCAAAATTAAATAAAGAAACCGGCTTACCCTGCGTTGATCCGCTGATCGACGGTTGCGGGGAGATTGTCGAGTTTATCAAACAACAATACCCGGAGGGATAAGGGCATGGATTTCAGCACACACATCACAGACTGGGTACTGACCCAACCGTTCCGTATCTCTGGTAACGAATGGACCAACTCTCGTTGTCTGGTGGTACAACTCGGCCAGGATGGGTTTATCGGACGCGGTGAGGCCCAGGGTGTTTTTTACCTGGATGAAACTGCGGAAAGTATTTTCGAACAAGCTCACGCAGTTGCCGATGTGATACGTAAGGGCATATCCCGCGAAGAGCTGCAAAACCTCATGCCCCCAGGCGGTGCGCGCAATGCCATTGATTGCGCTATGTGGGATCTGGAGTGCAAGCGCACCAATAAGACTATATGGCAACTCACCGGTATTGAGCCAAAGCCGGTCACAACAGTTTTCACTATCGGGCTGGAAGATACACCTGAGGCCATGGCTGCCAAGGCTGCCGATGCACCGATACTCAAAATCAAACTCGATGCTCAGATGCCGTATGAAAAGCTGGCCGCCATTCGCGCAGCACGCCCAGATGCCGAACTGGTAGTGGATGCCAACCAGGGTTGGAGCTTCGAACTAATGAAGGAAGTATTACCTAAATGTGTCGACTTAAACCTGGCCATGCTCGAGCAACCGCTTGCCCGGGGTGTTGATGAAATGCTGGAGGGTTTTGAATCCCCTATCACCCTGGCAGCAGATGAGTCTTGCCTGCATACTGGCGAACTGGAAACCGCAATCCGACGCTACAGCATGATCAATATCAAGCTGGACAAAACAGGGGGGCTGACTGAAGGACTGCGTCTGGCAAGAGCCGCAAAGGCAAAAGGTTGTAAATTAATGGTGGGCAACATGATGGGAACATCGCTCAGCATGGCGCCCTCGTTCGTGGTCGCCCAGCTGTGTGACTTCGTAGATATCGATGGGCCGTTGCTTTTGAAATACGACCAACCGCTTGGACTCAACTACCACAAGGGTGCCGTGGATGTATTCAGCCCACGTTTATGGGGATAATTATTATCAACTTCTCTTTAGTTAAGTTGAAGATACTGTTAGATTCTATCAGGACAGTAAGCAAAAGGAACTGAGTCAGTGTTTGAACATCTAAAAGCCATACCACCCGACCCGATCCTGGGCATTATTGCTGCTTACGCCGCCGATTCGAACCCCAAAAAAATAGATCTCGGCATTGGGGTTTATCGCGACGAACACGGCAACACACCCATGTTGGATTGTGTGGTTGAAGCCGAGAAAACCCTGCTCTCCACCCAGACCACCAAGTCCTATCTGGGGCCACCGGGCGTGGTCGGTTTTAACACGGCGATGAGTCAACTGATCTTTGGTGCTGACAGCAACGCTTTGCAACAGGGCCGTATACGTACGGTACAAACACCTGGTGGCACCGGCGCTCTGAGAGTGGCCGCAGACCTGATGAAAGTTGCCATGCCGGAAGCTGAGCTTTGGGCCAGCGATCCGACCTGGGCCAACCATCATGCCCTGTTCCCGGCTGCGGGTGTGAACATGCACAGCTACCCCTATTTCGATGTGGAAAGCAGCAGTTTGCGTTTCGATGCCATGATCGAAGGCCTGCAACAGCGTGGTGTTGGAGACGTGGTGTTATTCCACGCCTGCTGCCATAACCCTTGCGGTGTCAGCCCTGATCCTGAGCAATGGCAGATAATCGCAGATATAGCCGCTGAGCGTGGTTTCACACCCATGGTCGATATTGCTTATATGGGTTTTGAACGTGGCGTCGATGAAGACTGCCTGTCAGTACGTCTGTTTGCCGAACAATGTCACGAGCTTATCGTAGCCAGTTCCTGTTCAAAGAACTTTGCCATGTACCGGGAACGCGTCGGTGCCATTTCCATCATCACGCGTGATGCAGAAAAGGCCGCAGCAGTAGAAAGTGTGATCCACAATGTCACGCGCCCAAACTATTCCATGCCACCCACTCACGGGCCTGCCGTGGTCGACATTATCCTGCACTCAAAAGAGCTTGCAGCGCAATGGGTTGAAGAGGTTGCGGTCATGAGAAACCGAATCAACAGTCTTCGTAAGACCCTGTCTGCGAAGATAGCTGCAAGTCAAATTCAGCGTGATTTCTCATTTCTTGCGCGTCAATCTGGTATGTTTTCCTTCCTGGGTTTGTCGGTAGAGCAAGTTCACCGCTTGCGGGATGAGTACTCGATTTACGTCGTTAACTCATCACGAGTTAATGTGGCTTCGTTTAACCAGGGCAACATGGACTACTTTGTCGAGGCATTGGCGACGGTACTCAATGACTGAACTGGCAGCCAATACTAACCGGCTCCTGAGCATTCAATAACGCTGGAATATAATGCAGGCATTGGTGCCGCCAAAGCCAAAATTATTGCTCATCACTGTTTTCAGACCGGCATTTTCTTTGCTCTTTAGTAAAACAGGTAGTTCTTTAGCCTGGGGGTCCAGTTCAGAAATGTTTATCGAGCCCGCCATGAAGTCGTTTTCCAGCATCAACAGACAATGAATCGCTTCCTGTACGCCTGCGGCACCCAATGAGTGCCCACACAGCGATTTGCTTGAACTGAATGGCGGCATCGCCTCACCAAACACTTTGCGCATGGCATCAAGTTCAGCTATATCACCCACGGGTGTACTGGTACCGTGGGTATTGATGTAGTCTATCGGTGTATTGACGCTGGCAATGGCCTGCTGCATGCAACGCACCGCACCTTCACCAGAAGGCGCAACCATGTTGATACCATCAGATGTCGCACCGTAGCCCACAATTTCGGCGTAAATCTTTGCGCCACGAGCCCTGGCGTGTTCCAGTTCCTCAAGTACCAGCATGCCACCACCAGCCGCAATCACAAAGCCATCACGCTCCGTATCATAGGCACGTGATGCCTGCGTGGGATTGTCGTTATATTTCGACGACAGTGCACCCATGCCATCAAACATCATGGCGAGTGACCAGTGTTCCTCTTCACCACCGCCGGCAAATATGACGTCTTGTTTTCCCCACTGAATCTGCTCCATTGCAGCACCAATACAATGCGTGCTGGTTGCACAGGCTGAGGTAATTGAATAATTGAGGCCATGAATACCAAAGTGTGTTGCCAAACAGGCAGAGACAGTACTACTCATGGTCTTTGGAACCAGGTAAGGCCCGACCCGTCGCACGCCTTGATTCCGTAGTTTATCGGCACCCTGGACAATATTAGCACTTGATGCACCACCTGAACCGGCGATCAACCCTGTACGTGCACTCGAAACCTGGTCCTGGGTCAGGCCAGCATCATCAATCGCTGTTTGCATCGAGATGTAGGCGTAAGCTGCAGCATCTCCCATAAAACGAAGATGTTTACGATCAATGTGTGCGCCAAAATCAATATCGACAGAACCACAGACATGGCTGCGTAGGCCGATTTCTTTAAACTGTTCATTAAAACTGATGCCCGAGCGTCCGTCACGTAATGATGCAGCAACAGTTTTTTGATCGTTTCCCAAACAGGAAACCACACCCATACCTGTAACGACTACCCGACGCATGTAAATTCTCTCAAAAGTTATCGGTGGAAAGGAACATGCCGACTCGCAAATCATCGGCTGTATAAATTATACGTCCGTCAACCGCAACGGTTCCGTTGGCAATAGCCATACTTAATCTGCGGTTAATCACTCGTTTCATATGCAAAGTATAGGTCACTATTTTAGCTGTTGGCAGAATCTCACCCGTAAACTTCACCTGGCCGGAGCCCAGTGCCCTGCCTTTACCCTTGCAACCGATCCATGACAGGAAAAAACCACTCAGCTGCCATAAGGCATCCAGACCCAGGCAGCCGGGCATAACAGGGTCATCAACAAAATGGCAGCCAAAAAACCACAAATCCGGATTAATATCCAGTTCCGCTTTGACACAACCCTTTGAGTGAAGCCCACCTGTATCATTGATCTCAACAATACGGTCGAACATTAGCATGTTTCCGCTCGGCAACTTGCCGGTATCAGCACCAAATAACCCTCCAGTCCCGCAAAGATCCAAATCGGCGCGGGTGTAGGATTCTTGTCTGTTCTCAGGTTTATCCATTGGTTTTTATTACGCTTATGATTGAATGGTGAAGTTTAATGGCTGGCCAGGACATTGTCACACTGCTACCTAACTGAAAAAGGGAATTAAAAACCACAATGCTCAAAACCCAAAAGATTACGTAGTATTGGATGTTTAGCTGGCCACTCGGCGTTCTCTTATTAATCGCTCACTGAATGCAAAGGTTTTTGGGTTGTCGACATCAATAGGCGCAAAAGCGTAAGGCAAGCGCACTGTGACTGCTGAAACGCCAAGCTTAGGTGTGACTCGGCGCACAAAAGTGTCAAGCTTAACCAGCCGAAACTTGAGTAGAATCAGCGGTAACAAACCAAATATCTTAAGGACACGCCAGGGATGTTTTCTGAACTGACCACCGGTGCGAAACACTTTCGCTGCTTCAAGCCCACTGGATGAACGAATACCAAACAGATTGCAAAACGAATAACCACCATCCCTGAATTGGAAAAAACCAAATTCCCCTTCAGGGAATTCAGTCATGACAGTACTCTGTGTCGTCACCGCCACCGCGGCGTCACCTTTAGATCGGGCAAACGCGGCTACAAAATACCGAACCAGTTCAGGCGTATGTAATACATTATCCGCGGTGGTTATGACCAGCGGTAAGGGTTGGTTCACCAACTCTGCAACACTGACCACGCTGTCTGCAAGGTTTCCAGAACTTGGTACAATCTCGATCACACCCTCTTCGAGCCAACGCCGGGCTAAGCTCAAGCTTTCCAACACCTCTCTACTCTCGATCGAAATCAGAATACGATTGAAGCACCCGCTATCAATAAGGGTCTGCACGACCCGCTCGATCATCGCGATACCGTCGACGGTCACCAGGCATTTATGAGATTTGTTTTGAAGTTTTGCAACAGAATCATCAACACCTTGCCGACTGGCAGCTAAAACCAACGCGGTAAGAGGTCCGCCAAAAGATTCGTTAACGGTCATGCCGGGCCGGAGGGTCCCAAAGTCTTCAGCTCTACGCCCAGACATCGGGTCAGTTCACTGGCACTGGATAAGGAGGTAAATTCCTGCAATGCCTGTTTCAGGCGATGCTGATCAGCTTGCAACATCACTCCGCTAGTACACTGCTCAAATTTTTGCCAGTACATTTCTGTCGGAAAGGGTCTGATTTTACTGCCAAACGCCATGAAAACAGATTTCTCAAGCTGCCGACCATCGCGAAGTGTAATCTCTACTTTTGTGTCCATCTCTGTTTCTGGTACGTCGACGGGGTGGCGATGGATACGTTCAAAAAGTGCACGGTGCTCGCTACGGGCGAGTGCTGCATCGGTGAAATCAGCAAGTGTGCACTGACCCTGAATAATTGCACAGGATAGCGGGTACTCAATCGAAAACTTTCCTTGCAGGCCATCTTGTGGACGTTCATACATGAGGTTTTTAAGATGCATAGCCGGGGCGTATACATCAACACGCTCGATATCCGCGGCCCTGAAACCATACTCTTCACGAAGAGCAAGCACCGCGTCCAGGGAGCGAATTGCGCTGCCACAAGTGGGAAACCGTTTGACCCGAAACTTATGCTCAATAATCAGCAAGGGTTCACCGATGGATTCAGTTTCAAATGTCAGCGTCTGTCCATGCTCAGGTTCACCGATCGCAGCACGCAATTCTTCCCGATCAGGTCCCACCATCAATGTATTCATACCGATTGGGCCATCCAGCGTGTGCCATCCAGCCGTCATACCATCCTGGGCAAAATATGCTGACTGGATGCCACCTTGTGCTGCCTGACCTGCATGCATGGGTTTAGCCATGGTGCCGAACTGTGACATGAAACCGCCCGCTGTGCTGGTGGCGAGCGATAACGCCATGGCAGATTTTTCTCCGTCAAGACGAAGTAGTCTTGCAGTCGCGGCAGCAGCACCCAACGCCCCAGTCGTCGAGGTAGCATGCCAACCACGCTTGCGATGTGTTGGGTTGATACCCTGACCAATGCGACCCTGAATTTGAAGACCAACGAGATAGGCATCCAGACAATCCTGCGGCGAACTGTTCAGCTCTTCCGCTAAGGCGAGAATTGCCGGCCACAATACGGTTGAAATGTGACCCTTTGCCGGATCAAAGTTGTCATCGAAATCCAGCGCATGACCGGCGGTACCGTTGTGCAGTGCCGCCCATGGCAGGGCCAGTCTTTGGCTTGAACCTACAACAGTACAGTCACCCTCGCCCCACTGACGTATTCGTGCCAACACTTTATGTGCAACCGGTGTCACTGCACCGGGTACCATCACTGCGATGGTATCTATCAACTCTCGATGGGCTGACTCCAGTGCTGGCTCTGGCCAGACATTATCAACGCTGGCAATCCAGTCACCATAGGCCTTCAGGGGGTTAACAGGCATCAGAAACCTCTACGAGTCTGCCAGCTTTTACGCCTCGAAATGAGGTAAAACCCGGTGACTTCTTGCTAGTAAAAGAGACATCGTTAGTAAAACAGACATATTGATGGCACGTCGTGTCCTCAGAGCATCCAATGAGCCTCGTCAGACCAACCACGGCGTCTATTCCAAAACTTAGCCGCGGACTGCTTTCCAGTAACCGGAAAGGATGCGATCACCACGACCACCTTTTTCAGCTTCGGCAATGATCCGTTGACCAATGCCCGAAATATTGTTGGTGTGCATGCGATAGTTGAACAATGGCTCAGCAATGTGATAACCGGTCCAACCATTTGCGACCACCCGACGCCATTTGTGGTGCTTGGTACCGACACGAATGGTTTCATCGAAAGGCGCGACTTCTGTGAATGCACGGGTCAACATCACCGCGGGCTCGGGAAGAAAACTCAAGGTCTCCACCAAATCACGGTCAAATGCAGTCGAACGACCACGATCAATCACAATCCCGGATTTATCGACCAGGTTGCAATCACTATAAATAAAGCCCAGGTTGGGATCACCCAATCGTCTTTGCCGAAGCTCGCTGATACAACGACTGACATAATTCACACTCAGTGAATCATCAGAGTCCAGGGTTATCAGGTATTCACCGTTCAGGTGGCCTAATGCTGCATTGATCGCCCCCAATTTACCCCGGTTTTGTTCAAGTACAATGAGCTCAGTTCGTTGAAGATTATGATCTTCCGCGAATTTTTTTTGAATTTCAGCGACAGAATTGTCCGTACTGCCATCATCAACGACGACGAGTTCAATAGCCGGATAATCTTGAGCCATGACACTGTCAATGGCCTTCCCAATGTATTCCCCATAGTTGTAATTTGGTATTAGAACTGTAAGGAGGTGATCACTGAACGCGTTAGGCATAATGATGTTGTAATTCCAATCGTGGTTGAACGTAAGACTTTATGTAAACTGCGGCATTATATAGAATAAAAAACACAAAGTAACCTCAAAGTAACCTGTCGAGGGCATCTAAGTCAGCACAGACGGGAAAAGGTTTTGTTCGGAAGCATCCAGTTGGGCCAATCCTCGATTGCAAATTCCTGAAATCACCTGCTTACCATCCGTGGGCAATATATCAAATATTGTTTCCGCATCACCGGTAAAGATCGTTGTGTCCGAATCGTCTTTTGAGTAGTAACGATACTGTTCTTGCATCTGCGCCAATTCCACCTCATCCACCTCTAAATTGAAACCACGGGCAATAATATCGGCAAAGGACTCAACATGTCTGAGCTGCTTATAGTTAACCAGTTGTAAGCCATTGGGATCGGTGCTGTCAGCCACGACCTTGAAATAGTTTGCATAACAATGGGCCAGATACTCAACGTCACTCATCGTTGCGGTTTCAGAAGGTGACAGGGCAGTGAGTGAATATGCCTGAAGATTTCCCTTGGCACGTAGCACGGCCGTGGTTTCTTGTAACACAGTGGCAATAACTTCAACCGGGTCACGGTACAGGTAAAGTGCAGGCGCTTCCGGAAAGGCAGCACAAATCAGATCCATATAAATGATATTCCAGCTGATAAATTTGATAAAACTACGCTGGTACTCGGGTCGGCGTCTGCGCGCCATCAGCTTTACCAGGTTTTGCAGCATAAGAATATTTCGTTCATTGATCTCTGGTGGATGTTGCCAGTGGTCTGTAATTGCAGCCCAGAAACCTTCTTGCAGCGGTCCGCCCTGGTTAATGATCAGATTTTTGGGTGATCGTGATAATGCCTTGGTAAATAGTGTTGAACCGCAACGTGAGACATGAAAAACCAGGCCATTAGGTGAAATACCATCGATATTCAGGTCATGACGTGCCAATATTTCAAGATCGGTAGAGAATATTTCTCCAATCGCATTTTCCTTGGAAAGACGTTCGACGGTGTAAATGTATTTCCATTCCAATAACGGCGTATCTCCAATATCAGCGAAATATACCAGGCCATTGCCGGCTGGATTGATCGCCACAGGCACCACCCCTGGCACACGCTGCAGTCGCTCGACCGCCGTCTCGACTGAAACATACTGATCCCGGATACCGGGTAGCAGGTTCTCCATCACTTCGTGATCGGCTAAGGCATATAGCATCGTAATAATCCTGTCATTTGTAGCAATTTGCTATTGTAAAAAAGCGCGCATGGTAGCACGCGTAACGCCGCTGTACCTAAACACTGGTTCAGGAACACCTCTTAAGCCAACAACTGAACCAGGGTGAGACGGCTCCACCTTAATGATGATGCTTAAGTAGATGTTTGCAGGCGTCCTTGCCGGCTAAGAAAACCGGTGATCGCATCGGCCGCCCGAACTGATGAAGGCGTGTCATTGAGATCAAATGCTTCACCGAAGGCACGTTCCTGTTCTGCACGGTAGTGCGTTGGGTCTGTTTGAGTTCTGGCCAAGGCAGCGGGTAAATCACTGACTGAATCCAGAACTTCCCCTGTCGACCAGAAGGCATAGTTTTCATTGTCCCGCCATTCGGCCTGACTGCGATTAAAGAACAGGCAAGGCCTCGGCTCAATCAGAAACTCATAAACCAGGCTACTGACATCACCGAGATAGATATCAGCTGCACGTGTATAGGTCATGTCGATCGAGGCAATGCTGCCGGGGTCAACCAGGATATTGGGTGCATTGCGGGCAAAATCAGGGATGGGCGGTGTGCGTCGTGGCAGACCACCTTCTGTAGAAATGTGCCAGCCACGCTGATACAGGAGCACGTGTGGTGCAAAAATAAGATTGTATTCCGGGTGCTGCACAAAATAGTCCAGAATAGCCTCGCCCCAGCCGTACCACGATGACAGCTTGGAGTTGAAATGAGGAGCATAGAGCGCCGTTGGGTTGTCATTGTCGAACAACTTTGGCCGAGGTGTATTACGGATACAATCGAACTTTACATAGCCTGCGACGGCGTAACGATCAGAATCGACCATGCCTTCGCTTAGCATGCGCTCTTTGTACTTTCGACCCGGCAACAGGTGAAAATCGAAGCCCTTGACACCCTGGTAGCCACCTGCGCGATCGCCAGCACCATGAAAAGTATTGATCATCAATGGGCAGTCGGCGCCTAACCAACGCTTGAGCAAGAGACTGGTTTTATCCGGGGCCACCAGCGCATCGAATGAACCGAACAGGGCCCGGTAACTCCATAAAACACCGAACCGTTTGGCCAACAAAGCATGACCGGTCAGTTTGTCGAACAGACTGGCATAGCCAGGTGGTTTTGCCACAATGATTTCGCAAGTCGCGTCGGGATAATCTGCAGCAATCCCGGCAACAGCTTCAGTTTCTTCCTCGGTGGTGCTGATGATAACAACCGAAACATCAGGGTTGCGGCGTGCAATTTCATAGGCCGTCGGGATGCAGTGATTCACCTGGTGTGCAGCGTCGTGGTTTAACAAAAAGCCAATACGGGTCATAGTGTTTGGGTCCGCGTAAGAGAAAAAATGCCAGCTATTGGATCAAAGTGATAATGCTGGACTGTAATTTGGGTTTGCCCGCCTTGAGTTTCAACCTCAAGCAAGTGGTAATGCGCGACCGACTTACGACCTCCGATGGCTGAGGCCGAAGCGGCACCCAGCACTGGAATCGTGTCATCAGGGCCTTCGAGCTCAGCCTGGACGGGGTAGTGTAAATGCCCATGCAGCACAAGGTCTACCGGTGTGCGCTTGAGTACCGCTTGCAATTCTTTTCGATCAGCCAACGCCCTGCGTGGTTTCGCTGCACCATCTTGTGGTGCGTGGTGAACCAGCAGCAGGCTGGGGCGGGAATCTGCGCTGAGCCTGTTGAGTAGTGTCTCAGTCTTTTCCAGTTGCGGTTGACCAATACGACCTAGCGATATACCAGGTGGTGTTGCTACCGCACTCGACAACCCGATGATATCCACCGGACCACGTCGATGTAAATATGGGAAACCAGTCTGACCCTCATCGTCGCGCATCCAACGAGACCATTTCTGCTCTGCATAATCCAACGCGCCCGCAACATAAGCATCGTGATTACCCGGAATAAGACTGATCCGCTGTGCCTCACCCAGTCTGGAAAACCAGTCTGCGGCCTTGTCGACCTCGGCGGGGAGCGTGGTGAAGGTAATATCGCCCGTTATGCATATATGATCAGGTTTAATCTCCTGAAGATGTGCAAGCAAGGCATCGAGTACGACCTGTCTGTGTTCGGATTTCCACTTGTGGAACCAGGAAAACTGTCCAATAAGCCGCTTACCTACTAGTTGCTTCAGGGGAACAGGTGGTAACGGTGGGATGTGAAGATCAGAAATATGTGCTATCCGGAACATTCATAAACCTTTGATAATTCAGCGCCTAACAGTATCGTCAGCACCCAAGCGCCGCGACGGAAAAAAATCATAATGAGAGTTAAAAATGCAGGCACCTGCGGATTATAATGAGTTCCGGCAATTCAGATAAGAATAATTTTAAGAAAACCTAAGAATTTAAAGTTATAGGCATCAAAGTCTGTGTTCATAAGCTGGCTGGATATCTCCTGTTACCGTAATTTACATAAAAATGAATTGGCAAGAACCCATATTTTCTTTCGGCAAAGGTAACCTGGCTAAAGCAAATTTATTTTTTCCAGCTGCATCCAAACCGATCCCTATTGTATCTTTAGGTATAAGGGCAACTCATATTAAAGGAGTAAAACATGGCAGATTTAGGATTAGGTGCTGGCTTGGCAGCCTTGGCGTTTTGGGGGTTTATTGCAGCCGTATCTGTTGCGGGTATCTGGGATGGCGTACGCAAACGCGAGGCCAAACACGAAACCCTGCGCCGTCTCGCCGAAAGCGGTCAACCCATTGATGAAAAAGTGATGGATAAACTGCTATTACTGAACGCTAGCGGCCGGGAACGTCTTGACCGGGATTTCAATGTGGCCGCACTATGGATATTGCCTATCGCTGTTGGTATGGCCATATTTGGATTAATTATGGGTAACCAATATCCTCAAACATCAGCCCCTCTACTTGGGGTCGCAGCATTCCTCGCCTGTCTCGGCGTTGGGTTTTGGGTGGCATCAAAAATCGCCGGGCGATGGTACCGGGAGGACAGTGATTCCTCACTCGATAATCTGCGGGGCTAATAATCATGCGAAAGCCGCATGACTATTACCCGGAATGCCCCGAGGCATTCATAGTCAGTCTGGCACGCACCGGCGACCGCAGCGCATTTGCTGAGTTGGTGCAACGACGACAGTCACAGATACGTAACCTGATGAGACGTTGTTGCAACGATACAACCTTAGCTGACGATCTGGCACAACAGGTATTTGTGAAGCTATGGCTAAACATCCGTAGTCTGAAAAAGCCCCAGGCATTCGGTGCCTGGCTAAAACGGCTGGCAATCAACACCTGGCTCCAGCACCAGCGTAAAAATGACGCGCTGCACAATGCCAGTGAGCTTACCGAACTCGAACAGGCGCAATGTGATTTGAGTGGCGTCGGCCTGGATCTGGATAGCGCCCTGGCAACATTACCAACGTCAGTACGATTGTGTGTTGTGCTTTCCTATCACGACGGTATGACTCACGTGGAAATAGCAGAACTTACGAAGCTGCCTTTAGGCACCGTGAAGTCTCATATCCGTCGTGGCACACAGCGATTACAGCAACTGTTGTCTGCATACGGTAAGCAACCTGACATGGAGAAATCATAATGGCTGACGATCGGGATCAATTTCTGCAAACCCTGTTCGCTGAAGTTACACATGATCTGGGCGGCAAAGAATTTACCGCCCGGGTAGTGGCTCAAACTGGCCGCTGGAAATATCAGGTGGTTGCAATTGCTGCCTTTATTACCTTGATATTAGTGACCTGTGCATGGTTCTTTACCCTACCCCTGCAGGAATTCGCATTCCTCATCACCCAGGCTCTCACGATTACATTAGTAGATATGGGTGATAGCTGGCTGGCCTGGTTATTGGCACCCGTGAATAACATCGCGAGCCTGATCGTAATAAGCGTGAAAGCCATACGTGTTGTTCGGAAGAAAATGCTGGGTGTTTCTTATTCGAATTAAGTGGCAGTCAATTACATAAAGTACATAAAACTCAGGTCTTAGTGCATTGTAGTCATAAACCCACCCATTCATATGCATTGGTCCCAGCTGCAACGGTCCAGGCACAATAGGTCTTTGGGTTGCCGTCGTAACTGTACAAACCGGTAAAATTTGATTTGAGGGTAAAGTTACCCGGGGCCTCGTAGGCGTGGTTTTGCGTCCCTGGTGGTACTGACAAATTAACTCTCGATGAACCACCCCATAGCTTCGCAATTTATCCGTCACTATCTTCCTTGGCCCACCTTTGTGCTTCTTGAGTACTCGTCTGAAAAACCGTTTTTCTGCCTTACCATTACGCCTCTTCTGAAGAAACAGGTCAACGAATTCACCATCCTGATCTACTGCACGCCAAAGAAAATGCTGCTTACCATCTATTTTTTATTAAGACCTCATCGATGAAAAAGTTGTCGCCATAGCCTTGGTGCCTTCTCCGCAATCTAGCGGCATATTTTGATCAAAATTTGTTGCACCACAATCGGATAAATTCATAGGTGACAAATATTCCCCGCTGCGCAAGCAAATCTTCAATATCCCAGTGACTGAGACTGAACCGATTATAAGGCCATAAAGCATATTGGATAATTTCAGATGAGAAACGGTAACGCTTGAATATATTTGATTTATTCATCTGACGATTAACCAATATCGGCAATTAATTTGTTAATACTGTCATAGACGATGACGAAACCGTCAGAAAATACGACTACGGCCATGCATGTTGCGTTGGCCAACATTGACAAAGTAAGCGTTTGTCACCGGGGATCACCGGCGAATGCATATAGCAGCTGCTGTGCGTAATGCCCTGCGTATCGCCGCATGAGTGTCGGGCTCATCAAGAGAATCGCGGCAAAAACTATCGAGCAGGACCCAAAAATATAACCAAGAGCGCTGTCAAAGTGCACAATAGCGCCAATTATGGACAATAACACCGCGATGGTACTGCCACCGACAAGATTGCGGGCAAATCCATACTCCCAATTATGCTGCAAAACCAAAGGAGCTTGACCAGCCACTGAACGAATCCTCGCGATGATATCTTTGATTCGTCTTCGTGCATCTGTCTCGTCGCCTTGCTCATCAGCCGCGCTCGGTAGAGCGAGACCAAAATCAGTGGATACTTTGTCTGCGAGTGTAGCTTTGAACGGGGTCGATAGCTTTGTGTTGGAAGCCAACAAGAAATCGGTAGTTGGGAAATTTAGCTCCTCAGCGAATAGTTTGCGCTCGAACAGGTCCTTGCCGATCCATCGAGATAATTGCATCAGAAGAAAGAACAAAGCAACACCGACCGATGCCTTACCTGCAATCTCGATGCCTGCAACTTCGTGGATGAGTTGTGTTAACGCTTCGTTCTCAAACGTAGCAACCAAAAGAATGGCAGGGATTGCGCAAATGAGCCCCGGATAAATTCGTGCATGTAACGTGTACTCATCAAACTTCATAGTATTGACTCCGTTATAGAGGATTCCCATTATGTGTAATCGAATCCTCGCTTTGTCCGCCGAACACATAGCTACCCACTAACGGTTTCGATGCGCTGTGGCCAACGACAACCAACAACAGTCGATGTCGAGGTGAACCCGATTGTCGCAATAGGTGTTCCATGGCGCCAAGGTCGACAACGCTCGGTACTGCCGAACTGACAGGGTGGCTATGCCAGGTTCCGAGAAAACCCACCAATTTCGACGAACGTTGTTGCCAGTCAGCAGTTTCTTCTGCGACGCCTTCTACACCACAAACGAACTCGTACTGAGCACGACGACTATCCAGCGGTGGTGGTGAGGCGGCCACCACCCACATCACACGCAGAAAATCGTCTTTATAACCATACAACACGCCGCCGGTCTCCCGTGGATCTTGCCCACCTTGCTGCTCGGCCCCAATGATATCCAACATGGATGCCTCTGCCTCGGGGAAGAAACGCACCTGATAGCCGGTATCAGGGCACGTATGTTGGCTACCCGTGGCGAATTCAAACCGGTATCCTGGCACATCATCGATGGCTGTTGTCCTTCCACATATGACGAGCGAGGAGGATGTTGTGCTCAGTTCTTGACCAACGTGCGCTAGCATACTACCGGCCAAGGCGCCCGCATCGGCATTGCTGCCTCGGAAGGTAGGTGACGAACAACCCGGTTCAGGCTCAAACCAAATACTTTCATCTGCAATTGGCCAGAACGCGTCCAAGTAATCGTTCGCTTCCGCGTTGTTCAGAGCAAGGAATGCACGATGCAGTAAGTCAGTCGGTCCGAGAGAGTTGTCTGCAGGTGTTACGGTGAATATCCCCATTTCCGCATGTAAATCGTTGGCCACGGTGACAACCGGGTGCCGAAGTGGCCCTTTGTCACGCAACAACCTGTCAATCACCATCGCCACTCGCCGTGATGCTGTTGCATCAATCAGCGCATCTGTATCAACCAATGACTGATCGAACCATTCCCCTGCACTCAACAAATTATTTGGAAATGAAACAACTCTGAGCTTGGGATTTATGGCCATCAGATGTTGTTTCAGCGCTTCCACTTTGGATTTACCAATATCGGTGTCACGATAATTTTGTCGAACTAAAAGCCCGGGTGTTACCCTTTGCGAATCAACGAGTCGTAGCTCAGTCAGCCCAGCGCGCACCAAGTGCTCTGCAATCGGAGAGCCCAACGCACCGACACCCCATAGCGTGACTGTTTTACCATTGAACCAGGCTACCTTGGACTTGTTATCCCGACGCGTGACAATTTCAGGGCGGTCTTCATAAACTGTACAAAAGGTCAACCGGCGCGGAGATTCTTTCCATTGCTCAATCAATGTCGTGCCCCGATTGAATGTCGCCTTGGCACTTTTCTCCGAATACTTTTTACGCCGTCGTACCAAGTTTCGTAAATCGTTCGCGTCACGATCGCCAATCCGCCAAACTACCAGATGTTGGTTGGCTTGCTGGCCAATCGTTCCACGCATTGCCACCCCGAGCACCAAAAACATAGGTGGACGCCCCTTCGAGTGTTGCGCATGCACCAATAAAAGGTTCGCTAGAGCTCCCGTGTCAACGCCTACGCGCTCCAGCAATATCAAAAGAGAACTGACATGCTTGGGAAATTCGGAGACGAAAGGTGTATCAACCAGTATTGTCGGTGCCAATGTCCTATTCCTGTGGACACTCCAATCTTGTGTCCAATCTACAAGGTCAATTCGATTTTCCAGTTTTGGTTCCAACACGGCATAGCCTAACCATGCAGCATTGAAATCTGGACAATCCGCACGTACTACAAAGAATTGTTTCGCCAGATCACCAAGAACCTGTGGTGGGTGGAATGGTTGATCCTGGCGATCGAGAGTCCCACCCACGGCATCTTCCAGCCATTGCATAAATCTGTGTACAAAGCCCGTGACACCAAGAGCCGGTTGCCATTGTTGTTCAGTACTGTAATACACGCAAAGATTAACGCCGAGTGCATCCATCCAGTAAACGTGATCATGAAAAGCAAAGCGTCTGTCTGGCGCAAAAACTGTCGGCGGATCTAAAGGGAAATCAGGCGAAAAGCATAACCAGAACCGCTCGCGAGAGCGCAACTTGAGGCCTTTACTAGTGTGCACAAGACTGCTGCAATCTATGGACACATCCACAAGCAGTGGCTCACTTTGCTTTTTCGGCTTGCAGATCCGCACGACCTCAATACCGAATTCGGAATCAGCTTCGAGAGCCTTGAGATCCGTTAGCGCGTCGGTGAGCTGCTCGGAACTAACCATACCGTTACGGTCTTCCGTACCGCTGAGGCTCCCGCGGTGCAGCTGGCGGAGCAATAACTGCAGCAGCTGCCACTTTCGCCTTACTCTTTGGCATTGACGCGGACGTTGAGCCCGTGAACGTCAACCCGTCGGCAGTTGCTTCGAACGTAATGGGTTCGGGCTTGCCTTCGTCTGGATGTTCCTGGGTAACCAGAAAACGGCCTTTGTCAACAATCTCTTCATAGCGTCGTTTCGCTTTTGCGTGCGGAGGATTTTCTCCTTTCTTATTGCTGCCCGGAATGGGCTCACAACTCGAAACACAGTAGCCAGGTTCGACCCCGTTCACACTGAGATCATCTAAAATATCTTGTCGAAGTGTTTCTTCATCGTTTGCGGTATCCGCCCAGTACATAGCGGACTTTGAGCAATGATGGGCAGTCAAGAACGCGCCCCACGCGAGATCAGCCGCTTCACTATGATCAAAGATTTTTCGCAACACTGGATAAGCGTGATCGCCGAACATCAGCACGTTCGATTCAGTACCTTCCTCAACGATTCGTACCTGTAACGCAAGGCTGGTGGCATTGCGATCATCATCAGCGACATCATCTTTAAACGGTGCATGAATAAACGCGCGAAAATCGTCAGTCAAATCCTCTCCGTCCACCTCAACAATGGCGTTGCCTGGCACGGTTAGCCGCTCTTCCGGAAATGCCTTGTATGGCTCTTCGTCCAGCCGATCCGAATAGCCGATCAAACGAATCCGATCACCAGACTCAGCAGCTGGATCTTTGATGGTCGCTTTGACCCTGCGCTCTGCCTCCTCCTTAAATGCGATGGCGTCATCGCAGAGGTCCTTTTTGTATTCATCAAAAATCCGCGGCGTAAACCAGAGCTCGCCAATGTCAACCTCATCCAGCAAGCGTTGAAACCCAAGGCAGTGATCCCGATCAGGATGGGTTAATGCGAAGACCGCTAGATACGGCCGTCTGTTTCGTAGTGGCAGTCGATCGATTAGTTCATCAACTACGCCAGAATACACACTGTCGTCTTCGTCGGCCTCAGCCTTGTGATTAAGATCCACTTGGAGCCAGCGTTCATCGTTAATGATGACACTACTGGAATCCCCTGTGCCAACGTTCCAAAATACAAAACCCCGAAGGGGAACTTGAAATGCCATATCATGTCTCTCCTTAAGTTGTCTGTTTGGTCTGACTACCAGCCACGTATTGGCAGCAATAATCTCACCAATGTCATACCATTTCGGATTGGTTTACTAGTGCCTTACCGACCAAAATCTGACTCCCGAAAAACGAGTCCGCTATATGGCCAATCAGATATACGAATATTGCGATAGAAAACAGCCAAAACACCGCCGGCCGTAGCAGTATTCTTTGGACTATCACGTTCATTGGTTAAACTACCTGAATCAATTCTCCAAATTTGAGCGTACACAAGGTGCTTCTCAAATCATGAGAATAAATTTTTAGTGCTTCTTGTCCCGTGGCGGAAATGGGTCCCGACCATAACTATCGCTGTCCCGGATTCTTCCATCAGGTCGATGAATGACCACTTCCACACTTTCACGTTTCGCCTGGTTGCGGGCGCGGGCAATCCCTTGCTTTTGGGTTCTTGTTCGATAACCAGCCTTACTTGCACCTTCTTTCTTTGTAGCCCAGCCACCGTCTTTGTGCTGTACAACATGAATGTCACGTTTTAAATCTTTTCTGCTCATGTCCAACTCCTTGCCGGATAAAAGCGGACAAAGCTTTCATACATCATCCGCTACGGGTTCTGGGCTGGTGAGGAGTCACTTAAGATTGGCGAGATTGCTACACCGCTCGTTGCAAGCAACAATCACATCCAGCACATCAGAACAAATCACGCCTGGAGTTTTGGTTCTAATATCGGCCGGATGACTGCAAGTGGTCCGTGCAGGTAGCAGAAATAAGCACCAGAGGTATAAACACAACATATGGGGTCAAGCTCAAGGAATTCAACCTATATATTGTGTTTGGTCTTGATATTTCGAGGTTTTTTATGAGTACCCAGTCTAATTTTCATACTGCACCGAATCATACCTCCAGAAATGCCAGTCAAGAATTTCAAAAGGCCATCTGTCCTAGACAACACGAGCGGTTGAGCCTAACTGCGATCCCGTTTCCTTTTTAAAAAACCGAACCTCTGATTTCGACAAAAGAGACTGGAGTGCTATATCGGGAAAATTTGGGTGAATTTAAGAGAAATTGTTTCGAATTTTAACGAGGCTTAGTTCTGTATTTGATTGATTTATCGATATATTCTCAGGCTCTGACGGAAACTCTCGTCAAAGACAAGACTGTGTGGCGGAGAGGGGGGATTGATTCAGGCCATCCATGACCTTCGCCCTGTGGGCGTCTCCTGCGTCGATGTCTTCCTGGGCTTTCGTGCCCAGTAATCGAACCCTGGATGCTTCGCATGGTGTTCTTTAACAAACCAACCTCTTTGTCAAAAACCAAAAAGGCCCCGCCTTTTGGGCGGAGCCTTTTTGGTATTTGGCGGAGAGGGAGGGATTCGAACCCTCGAAGGGCATTTTAAACCCTTACTCCCTTAGCAGGGGAGCGCCTTCAGCCACTCGGCCACCTCTCCATAAATCATATTTTACCCGGATTTTAAAGTGCAAAAAACCGGGATGCGGAAGCATACCGGTTCATTGATTCTGGGTAAAGATGTAAAGTGAGTTATAAAGTGAGTTACTTGTTACCGTGACTACTTTCCAACTCGTCCCGCTCTTTCAGAATCCGCTGAAAAATCTCTTCCCGATGCACCTGTACTTCAGGTGGCGCATCGATACCAATGCGTATCTGGTTACCTTTGACACCGAGTACGGTGACGGTCACATTTTCTCCAATCACGAGTTTTTCTCCAACTCGTCTTGTAAGTATTAGCATGAGTACCTTCCCTTGGTGTCCGGCTTAACAGTCCACCTTATCCCTGTTTTTATTTTAAATCCTAACTCTAAAGGACATTATCTGCCTTCGTGAGTTCAAGTCTGATCGGCCACCCAAGCCGACACGGAGGAAAGCGCCTCATCCACTAAATCCGGACGATTACCACCTGCCTGAGCAAAGTCAGGGCGTCCACCGCCCTTGCCACCAACCTGACTTGCGATAAAGTTTACCAGATTTCCTGCCTTTATCCGAGCAGTCAAATCTTTACTGACGCCAGCGGCTATTCTAACCTTATTACCATCGACACTGGATAGTACCACCACTGCACTACCCAACTTGTTTTTCAAATGATCAATACTATCTCTGAGGTCACTCGCGTCGACGTCATCCATTCGCGCTGACAACACCTTTATTCCATTGATCTCATTGACATTACTTAGCAAGCTATCACTATCTGAACTAGCCAGACTGGATTTCATTGCTGATAATTCTTTTTCAAGCTGACGATTACGCTCCAGCACTTGTTTCAGTCGTGGTGGAGCCGCCTCCGGGCTCACTTTAAGTGTATGGGCAACCGCCTGAAGCTGCCTTTCCATACTCTGAATATACTCAATCGCGGCTTCACCCACAACTGCCATGACACGGCGCACGCCAGAGCCAATTGCAGATTCGGAGATTATTTTGAACTGCCCAATATCTCCTACCCTGCTCACATGTGTACCACCACAAAGCTCGGTAGACAAATCACCAAAGCGCAACACACGCACCTTGTCACCATACTTTTCACCAAACAGTGCCATTGCACCGGTTTTCAAAGCGTCATCAAAACTCATCACTTCAGCGACCGTCGAGGGGTTAACCCGGATCGCATCGTTAACATGGCGCTCTATCTGTTGTAATTCATCCATGCTGAGTTGTTTCGGGTGAGAAAAATCGAAACGCGTATAATCAGGTGCAACCAATGAGCCCTTTTGCTCAACGTGTTGACCCAGAATATCGCGCAAGGCCCGGTGCATCAGATGAGTCGCAGAATGGTGAATGACAATTGCCTGGCGTCTGTCTTCATCCACATGCGCGGTAACCTGCTGGCCTGATTCGAGTACTCCCTTGCTCAGTCGACCAACATGAGCAAAGAAAGTACCGCCGAGCTTGATCGTGTCTTCCACTTTAAATCTTGCATTTTCAGAGTTGATTACACCTGTGTCACCAACCTGACCACCTGACTCTGCATAAAATGGCGTCTGGTCTAATACCAGCATCGCGGTTTCACTATCCTGCAATCCTTCAACCAACTGGCCATCCACAAGGATTCCGACAATGTTGGCCTGGTCTGTTGAAAGCTTCTCATAGCCGATAAAACGCGTTGCGGGTAGTGCTTTGAAGATGTCTACTGATACCTGATCCTTGTGCTGGAACTGACCCCCTGTACGGCCACGTGACCGCTGTTTTTCCATTTCGGTGTCAAAGCCTTTGATATCGACCTCAAGTTCATTTTCACGCGCAATATCTTGGGTTAAATCTAACGGAAAACCATAGGTATCGTAAAGCGTAAATGCAGTCTCCCCATCAATCCTGTGATTGCCAGCAATGGCCTTATCCATCACGGTTTGCAACAACCCCAGGCCTTTATCCAGAGTATGCGCAAAGCGTCGTTCTTCTTCTGCCAGTGTTGCACTGATGTGTGCTTCCTGTTTTATCAGGGTGGGATACGCTGCGCCCATCTGTTCAACCAGGCAAGGCGTCATGGCGGCAAAAAACGGACCCTTCTGACCCAACTTGAAACCATGCCGTATTGCACGCCGGATAATGCGCCGCAAAACATATCCGCGGCCTTCATTAGATGGCAACACACCGTCTGAAATCAAAAAAGCACAGGCACGAATGTGGTCAGCAATAACATTCAGGGACTTGTTGCCCGTATCACTGCAATGGGTCAGTCGTGCCGCCGTTGCAATCAAGGCCTGGAACAGGTCAATATCGTAATTGCTGTGAACACCCTGCAATACCGCTGCAACCCGCTCAAGACCCATACCGGTATCAACACATGGCTTGGGCAAGGACTTCAAAGTACCATCTGCAGCACGGTCAAACTGCATGAAAACCAGGTTCCATATTTCAACGTAACGATCACCATCCTCATTTTCAGAGCCGGGCAATCCACCGTCAAATTCGGCACCATGATCATAAAATATTTCGCTACAGGGACCACAGGGACCCGTATCACCCATAGCCCAAAAATTATCGCTCTCGAACGCGGCCCCACCGGGCTTGTCGCCGATACG
This sequence comes from Gammaproteobacteria bacterium, assembly GCA_021772935.1. Classification (GTDB taxonomy): domain Bacteria; phylum Pseudomonadota; class Gammaproteobacteria; order Xanthomonadales; family SZUA-36; genus SZUA-36. The sequence goes on along the minus strand of JAJFLA010000032.1, from coordinate 119,385 downwards.
GATTACCCGGTTTTGGGTCAGACCGATGTCGTTTATCCAAATATCAGAAGCCTCATCATCGGTGTGATAGACCGTTACCCACAAACGATCTATATCCAGGCCGTATTCTTCAGTTAAGAGGTTCCAGGCAAAGTGTATGGCATCCTTTTTAAAATAGTCACCAAAGCTGAAATTGCCCAGCATTTCGAAGAACGTGTGATGGCGGGCCGTATATCCCACCTGGTCCAGGTCGTTGTGCTTGCCACCAGCACGAACACATTTTTGCGAGGTGGTTGCACGTAAGCATTCACGTTGCTCGGCGCCCAGGAATACGTCTTTGAATTGAACCATACCTGCGTTGGTAAAAAGCAAGGTCGGGTCACCCGCCGGAACCAACGAGCTGGAAGCAATAACCTCGTGTTTTTGGCTGGCAAAAAAATCCAGAAAAGCCTGGCGAATTTCAATTGTTGTTTTCAATATTTCCGTGCCTGTAAGCTTGAGGTTGCGCTCTGCGCGCAACAAGCCTGCAAGTTTACCGAAACATAGCTGCGGAAGGAATCAATCGCTGGAAATTATGGAGTTTAAAGCAACATTCGCCTGCTCGTGGGTAAAGCCCCGGTTCATCAAGCTACGGTGAAGCTTTGCCCGAGCCGTATAATCCAGTTCACCCTGACATCGTTTACTGGCCCATTGGGTTGCCGCATCAAACCAGGTTTCCTCTTCACTCGGTATGACCTCAGCTATCAGGTAGTCAGCAATACCCCGGCTGCGCAATTCACCCCGAATTTTTAACGGCCCGAACAGGTGGCGTATGCGTGTACGAACATACATTTCTGTGAAACGCTGGTCGGACACCAGGTCAGCATCAGCAAGATCGCTGACAACTTTATCAGAAATATCAGAATCTGCACCCCGCTGTAAAAGTTTACGCCTGAGCTCCTTAATACCGTATTCGCGGCGGCTGAGATAGCCTACCGCGATGTCTCGGACTTCTGCTTCAGTCAGATCACGCGCAGTCTTGCCACGCATGATATTTAAGCTTCTACCGCTGCCTCAGCAGACACTTTCGTCGGCAACAACATGGTACGTAAGCGGCTTTCAAGCTGCTCTACAATTTCTGGGTGTTCTTGCAGGAAACTACGTACGTTTTCTTTACCCTGGCCGATTCGATCTTTCTCATAGCTGTACCAGGACCCCGATTTTTCCACCAGGCCGTTAGCGACACCAAGATCAATCAGTTCACCCAGCTTGGAGATGCCTTTGCCATAGAGTATTTCAAACTCGGCCTGCCTGAATGGCGGCGCCATCTTGTTCTTGACGACTTTGACACGGGTTTGGTTACCGATCACTTCATCGCCCTTTTTGATTGCACCGATCCGGCGAATATCCAAGCGTACCGAGGAATAGAATTTAAGTGCATTGCCACCGGTTGTGGTTTCAGGGCTTCCAAACATCACACCAATTTTCATTCGGATCTGGTTAATGAATACCACCATGCAATTGGAGCGCTGTATATTGGCAGTTAGCTTGCGTAAGGCCTGTGACATCAAGCGGGCTTGTAAACCAACGTGACGGTCGCCCATTTCACCTTCAATTTCGGCTTTGGGTGTTAAAGCGGCGACAGAATCGATAACCACGATGGAGATCGCGCCGGACCGCACCAGCATATCGGTGATTTCCAGAGCCTGTTCACCGGTATCGGGTTGCGATACCAACAGATCTTCCACATCAACACCCAGGTTTTCCGCGTATTGGGGATCAAGTGCGTGTTCTGCATCAACGAATGCAGCTGTACCACCCAACTTTTGTGCTTCTGCAATCACCTGCAAGGTCAAGGTGGTTTTGCCACTGGATTCAGGTCCATAAATTTCAACGACCCGCCCGCGTGGCAAGCCACCGATCCCCAGGGCTACATCCAGTGCCAGAGACCCAGAAGGTACAACATCAACATTCCGCACTGAAGACCCGTCACCCATGCGCATGATAGCGCCCTTGCCAAACTGCTTTTCAATTTGCGATAGCGCCGCTGACAGCGCCTTCTTTTTGTTGTCGTCCACTTGATCCTCTCCTGTATGTTGTGTTGGTTTCCACCACTAGGCGGCATTATGACACAGGCCTGTCTGCGTCTTAATACTCTCATCCGGCAGCACCGTAAATTCCTACAAATATTATCTGAAATCCACCCAAAACCTGTCATAAATCATCATTAAGCTACGGTCCAGCTATAACATTGCCTGTAGTTTGCAACACGCCATTCTCAAATCACGATAATTTGATCATGATCAACCAAAAATTCAGGTTTGATCTCTCATTCGTAAAATGATGCCTTCCAGCGCATGCAATACCGTCTGCTGACGCACTGATTGACGGTCACCTGCAAAAACTTCTGCACCACAACTTGTTGCCTGACCCTCAATACACCAGCCAAAGTGCACAAGCCCGACCGGTTTGCCGGGCATGCCGCCATCTGGACCGGCGATACCGGTAGCAGAAACAGTGACAGCAGCATTCGAGTGCTGTTTTGCTCCCGTTGCCATCTGGCAGGCAATTTCATCGCTGACCGCACCATATTTCAACAGGTCATCATGTGATATACCCAACATCTGTTCTTTTGCCCTGTAGCTATAGGCAATATAGGCCCGGTCAAACCAGGCGGAACTACCCACCACGTCGGTGCAACACTTCGCAATCCAGCCACCAGTACAAGATTCTGCCGTTACCATACGCCAGTTGCGTTGAGTCAATAAGGTGGCAACTTTTATCAGCAAGCTATCAACTTTTGTTTCGAATTCAGACATTGATGAGATTCCACCCGGTGATTGGTCCCGGCTATTGATATTCAAATGATCTTCAACTTTTTACGGACACGATTATAGTCACCCACAACTTCCTACGTTACACTTTCCACGATGTCATCTCCAGACGTTTCAAAACAAGCTTCGCATACACCGTTAATGCAACAGTACCTGCGTATCAAGGCCGAGCACCCGGATACTATTTTGCTGTACAGAATGGGGGACTTTTACGAGGTATTTTACGACGACGCGCGGCGCGCGTCCAAATTGCTGGATATCACCTTGACAAGCCGCGGCACATCAGCGGGCACACCAATCCCAATGGCCGGCATCCCGTACCACGCATTGGATGGCTATCTGGTCAAGTTAATACGCAAAGGTGAGTCAGCCGCGATCTGTGAGCAGGTAAGTGAAGCAACCGCAGGCAAAGGTATTGTGGAACGTAAGGTCGTGCGTATCGTCACGCCCGGAACTGTCACCGACGACGCATTGTTATCCGGACGCCAGGATAATCTGCTGGCAGCAGCAGCCTGTGTTGGCAAATCTTGGGCATTGTCATGGATGGATCTGTCTTGCGGTCGCTTCCTGGCCCGTCTGCTGCCCACACAGGCCGAGCTTGAAACCCAATTGGAACGTCTGTTACCAACAGAGCTATTGATCAGTGAAGATGCCGATTGGACCGAACATCTATCTGGCCAGAAGGGTGTGAGGAAACGTGCACCCTGGCATTTTGATCGAGAGTCTGCCTACCACTTATTGACCGAGCAATTTGGAACCAGGGATCTGGCTGGTTTTGGCATTGAAGACGAACCAGCCGTCATCGCAGCCGCCGGAGCCTTGCTTCAATACGCACAGGAAACACAACGTACCGCCCTGCCCCATTTGCGTGGCGTGCAAATGGAGAATCCACACAACCACCTCCACATGGATGCAGCAACGCGCCGCAATCTTGAGTTATTACACCACCCGGAAGGTCGTAACGAACATACCCTGGCTGGCATCATGGATTCGACCGTGACACCCATGGGTGGGCGGTTGTTACGGCGCTGGATAGCCGAACCCATTCGTGACCGGCAACGCCTGCAGTTACGCCACAACACCATCGGTGCATTGCGACAGACCGCTTTATATGAAACATTGCGCACGCTTTTCCGTTCCGTCGGCGATGTAGAGCGCATTCTTGCCAGGGTAGCATTGGGATCAGCACGGCCCCGCGACCTGACAACTCTGCGACAAGCTCTGGGTGTTTTGCCGCAAATCAAATCCAGTCTCATCTCCGCCCAACGCGAACCTCTGCAGCAATCTGGTGAGAACATTAAGTGTTTACCACACCTGTATGAACTGCTGTGTAGCGCGCTGGTGGATGAACCACCGGTTCTGATTCGCAATGGCGGTGTCATCGCGCCGGGTTACGACACGCAACTTGATGAATTACGCAGCTTGTCGGAAAACGCCAATGATTTTCTGCTGGCATACGAGAATCGGCAAAAGCAGGAATCCGGCATCTCAAGTCTGAAAGTGGGTTACAACCGCGTACATGGTTATTTTATTGAAGTCACCCATGCACACACAGACAAAGTTCCGTTACATTACAAACGCCGTCAAACCCTGAAAGCAGCAGAACGCTATATCACCGAAGAACTGAAAGCATTTGAGGACCAGGTGCTGTCCAGCCGCGAACGGGCACAAAGCCGGGAGCTGCACTGTTATGAACAGTTGGTAAGCAGTCTGCAATCGGAGCTGGAGCCCTTACAGGCAATGGCTGCCGTCATCGCCCGGCTGGATGTTTTATCTGCCTTGACCGAACGAGCTATAACACTGGATTTCTGCTGCCCGGAACTTAGCGACCAGACAGGAATCGATATACGCGACGGCCGCCACCCGGTGATTGAACAGGTTCAAACCGAGGCTTTCACAGCCAACAATACCAACATGAACCCGCAACGCCGGATGCTGATTATTACTGGCCCTAACATGGGTGGCAAATCCACCTACATGCGCCAGACAGCATTGATCTGCCTTCTGGCCTATTCGGGCAGCTGGGTACCCGCCTCCAGTGCGGTTATCGGACCCCTGGACAGAATATTCACCCGTATCGGTGCCGGGGACGATCTAAGTCGTGGACGCTCCACTTTTATGGTGGAGATGACCGAAACAGCCGCTATCCTGCATAGCGCCAGCCAGCATTCACTGGTTTTGATGGATGAGATTGGACGTGGCACCAGCACCTACGACGGCCTGGCACTGGCCTGGGCGGTGGCCGAACACCTGGCACGCCAGGTAAAAGCCTATACCCTGTTTGCAACCCATTATTTTGAGTTAACCCACCTGCCTGAACAGCTTGAAGGCGTACATAACGTACACCTCAAAGCGGTAGAGCATGGTGACAGCATCGTATTTTTGCACTCCGTCAACGAAGGTCCGGCCAGCCAGAGTTACGGCTTGCAGGTAGCCGCGCTGGCCGGCATCCCGAAAAATGTGTTGCGCCGGGCCCGTTTTCAGCTGTCAAAACTGGAAAAAGCCGACAACGACCAGCCTCAAATGGGTCTGTTCATGACCTATGAAGAACCGGAACCAGAGCTTGAACCGGATAACCCGGTATTGGACAAACTGGATGAAACCAACCCGGATGAACTGACACCACGGGCGGCGTTAGAGCTGGTATATCAGCTAAAAACCCTACTGAAACCATAAGGCCTGTCAGCAGCCAATATAAGTGCAGGTATGGGTAAGGCCTTGTGAAACTTCGGTCAGGTGAAAACACACTATGACTATATTCACGGCGAGTCTCACAAGGCAATACCCATGTTGCTGCAGATAGGGTGGTGCTGAACACCAACCACTAATCAATATCTTGCTTAAAACGAACCAAACGGCGGCGTTGGCGCTTATCTGGACGACCTTCACGTGTGGTCTTTTGTTGCCGTTCCAGCTTACGTGTTTCTGCAAGCTTCGTGCGCTTGCTGCGGCTGTCTTCGGACTCAGCATAAAGTGTTTCTGCGACAAGCGCCGGACCGCGGCGTACCGAGAGCTCGACAACCGTAATCGAGTACTCTTCCTCACCACGCTGAACCCGCAACTCGTCACCAACATTGAGCGCCCGCCCAGGTTTGGCGCGCTTACCGTTGAGATGTACCTTGCCGCCAGATACGGCTTCACGGGCAACAGAGCGGGTTTTGAAAAAGCGTGCGGCCCAAAGCCATTTATCTAATCGGGTAGATGCATCCATATTCAGAGTTTAAACTGAGAACGTGATGGTAGACATCATTGTCCACCATCACCGCAGTCATTTACACAACACTCAGCCAGCGTTGAGCATTAAGCGGTTAACCAGTTGTACAAAGCTGGCTGGGTCTTCCAGTTGCCCGCCTTCTGCCAGTACTGCTTGCTCGAACAGTAAAGTTGCCCAATCCTTGAATGCTTCATCGGATTCTATCGCTGACACTTGCTTGAGCAGTTGATGATCGAGGTTGACCTCCAGCACCGGCTTGCTATCAGGCATGGCCTGTCCGGCCTGTTCCAACATGCGACGCATGTGCATTGCGAGTTCCTGTTCATTCAACACCAGACAGGAGGCAGATTCAGTCAGGCGCTGACTGGCACGGACTTCAGTGACATCGTCCGCCAGGGCTTCAGACAGACGCACCAACAACGGATCTTTATCGGCATCATCCTTCTCTTCGGCATCCGCCTTGGCATCATCGGACCCCAGGTCAACATCACCCTTGGCGATTGAACGCATTTTCTTGCCGTCAAATTCTGTGAAGTAACCCATCGCCCACTCATCAATGCGATCAGACATCAACAGCACTTCAACACCTTCCTTACGGAATATTTCCAGGTGCGGGGAGTTTTCAGCAGCTTTGCGGTTCTCTGCAGTGACATACCAGATGACATCCTGGCCTTCCTGCATACGGGAAACATAATCTTCCAGGCTGACACGTTGTTCGCTGGCAGTATCGCCGGTTGAGGAAAATCTCAGTAATTTGGCAATCTTATCCTTGTTGGCCATGTCTTCAACCAGACCTTCCTTGAGAACATTACCGAATTCATCCCAGAAGCTATTGAATTTTTCAACATCTTTGTCTGCCAATCTCTGCAGTAAATCCAGGCTACGCCGGACCACTGCTGAGCGAATTTTAGCGACCAGTGCATTTTCCTGTAACAATTCGCGGGAAACGTTTAGTGGCAAGTCATCAGAATCAATCACACCACGTACATAACGAAGATAATGCGGCAGTAATTGTTCGGCGGCATCCATGATGAATACCCGTTTGACATACAAACGTAGCCCGTGACGCTCATCACGTTGCATCATCATGTCCATCGGCGCTTTGGATGGCAGGTACAACAATGAAGTGTAGTTCTGACTGCCTTCAACATGGTTATGAGTCCAGCTCAATGCGTCTTCAAAATCATGACTTATGTGCTTGTAGAAAGACTGGTACTCATCACTGCTAATTTCGGATTTCTTTAATGTCCACAAGGCGGAAGACTGGTTGATGGCCTCCCATTCCGGTTGCGGTTCTGCTTTCTCATCTTCGCCATCGGCCGGAACTGGCTGGGTCTTCATGTAGATCGGAAATCCGATATGGTCTGAGTACTTCTGGATCAACGAGCGAACTGTCCAGGAAGCCTTGTATTCTTTTGCATCTTCACGCAAATGCAAGGTCACTTCGGTACCCTGCTTGGGTAGATCCACTTGTGAAAGGGTGTATTCACCCGCGCCATCTGATTCCCAACGCACGCCTTCAGATGTTTCACTACCAGCAGCCCTTGTCAACAGGGTGACTTTGTCTGCGACAATAAATGATGAGTAAAAACCGACACCGAACTGGCCGATCAGGTTTGAATCAAACTCTTTGCTTTCGGATACGTTCTCAAGAAATTTCCGTGTACCAGAGCGGGCTATCGTACCAATATTTTCTACGACGTCCTGCCTGGACATACCGATACCGTTATCCCGGACAGTAACCAGTCCCGCTTCTTCGTCGACTTCGATTTCAATTTTTAACTCGGCATCACCGCCCAGAAGTTTTTCATTTTGCAACGCTTCAAATCGCAGCTTGTCACAGGCATCCGATGCATTTGATACCAACTCACGCAGAAAAATTTCGCGATTGGAGTACAGGGAATGAACCATCAGGTTCAGTACTTCGCGTACCTCGGCCTGAAATTCATGTTTTTCGGTGACAATATTTTCAGCTTTGGTGGTTTTAGCCTTACTGGTTTTAGCCTTATTGATTTTAGCTTTGCTGGTTTTAGTATTGGTGGTTTCAGTCATGGTGGTTTCCGCAAAATTGAATACTACTGCCCTAAGTTGGGTCTGCTACCTAACTTTCAAGCGCAGAATAAATCTAAAGAGTGGGTAGTTCATTAACCAACTTTTTATCAAAGCCATTATGGTGTTGAGGAGTGGTTACATGAAATGGTGGGTAACAAGGTACCTGATCTACTGGCTGTTTTACGAGGCAAAAAAAAGCCCGCAATGCGGGCTTTTCATAAAATAACAGCTTGATCAACCCAGCTTTTCTTTGATCCGGGCAGCTTTGCCTTCCAGACCACGGAGGTAGTACAACTTGGCGCGCCGAACATCACCACGACGTTTGACCTTGATTGAATCAATCAGTGGACTGTGGGTCTGGAAAACACGTTCAACACCGGTGCCATGTGAAATTTTGCGAACGGTGAAGGCAGAATTCAGGCCTCGATTTTTAACCGCAATAACAACGCCTTCAAAAGCCTGCAAACGTTCACGGTTGCCTTCTTTCACTTTAACGCTAACGATGACGGTATCACCGGGATTGAATTCCGGTAACTCCCGGGTTGCTTGCTCTGCGTTGATTTGCTCAATGATATTCATCGTTCTGTCCTTTCAATATAAGCCACTTTCAGGCATTAATTAACTGTGTGTTCCAATTCATGACGAAATTCCTCTAAAAGCAATTTCGCCTCTTCATCCAGTTCCCTGTCTTCCAACAGATCTGGCCGTCGTTGCCAGGTTCGGCCCAGTGACTGTTTCCTGCGCCAGCGACGGATCGCCTCGTGGTCGCCTGACAACAGTACCTCCGGTACCGATTTACCACCCACCACTTCAGGTCGGGTGTAATGCGGGTGATCCAACAGACCATCCACAAACGAATCCTGTATTGCCGATTGCTCATCTCCCAGCACACCTGGCAATAGCCGGGTGACCGCGTCAATGATAACGGCAGCAGCCAATTCTCCACCGCTTATAACATAGTCACCAATCGACCATTCTTCATCAACTTCAGACTCAATTATCCGTTCATCGATGCCTTCGTAACGTCCACAAACAAGGATTAATCCAGGTCTGCTTGCTAACTCAAAAATACCCGCCTGATCCAACTTGCGGCCCTGCGGGCTCATCAAACTGACGCAAGTCTCACCAGCATGTTCTTTACGTGCCGCCTGTATAGTTGAGCTTAAAGGCTCTACAGCCATCACCATACCCGGTCCGCCACCATATGACCGGTCATCCACTGTTCGGTGCCGGTCAGTCGCCAAATCCCGAGGGTTCCAGGTTTGCAAGTTAACCCGTCCATCCCGGATTGCACGGCCGGTAACACCCAAACCTACCAATTCCTGCAACGACTCCGGAAACAGCGTAATCACGTCTATACGCATGATACTTTCCCGCTCCCGTCTAAAATTCAGGGTCCCAGTCGACTTCAATCAATCCAGCATCAAGATCAACACGAATTACATATTGGCCCTGCACAAACGGTACCAGGTGTTGCCGTTGACCACGGATAACCAAAACATCATTAGCGCCGGTTTCCATTAACTTCTCTACCCGACCTAACACCTCACCTTTGGTAGTATGAACATCCAGTCCTTCCAGATCAGACCAATAATATTCATCCTCAGCGGTTGCCGGTAACTGATCACGTCCGACAAAAATCTGCTGCCCCACCAAGCTGATCGCCTGCTCCCGATCTTCAACAGCCGGCAATAAAGCCACCAGCCCTTTACCTTGTTTACGTCCATCAACAATGTTGACAGGACTTTTGTCCTCTCCCAGCAACCATGGCTGGTATTCAAGGATTGCTTCCATGGGTCGGGTCCAGGAATGCACCTTGACCCAACCTTTAATGCCATGAACCGCAGATATATACCCAAGCGCTACCTGTTGGTGTTCGCTCATCCTGCCAAGTCTACGACATCAGTCATAAACCGTTCAGGCCGCAGCACTGCTCCGGGCTTGTGAAACCAGGTTCTGCACCCGTTCACTGAGCTGCGCACCAACACCAGTCCAATAGTCGACACGCTCCAGATTAAGCCGAAGACGCTCTTCCTGACCACGGGCTAGCGGGTTAAAAAAACCAATTCTTTCAATACGACGTCCATCACGTTTGTTACGAGAATCCGCTACAACTATGTGATAGAAGGGCCGCTTTTTAGCGCCACCGCGCGCCAGTCGAATCTTTACCATTCCTTAAAACCTTTTCTTAAAACCAATTAATTGGCCGGGCTTTCCCTGTTGAAAACATGTCAAATCAAGCAAAACCATGGTTGATACCAGCCACACAAAAGCGCTTCCGCTGAGCCGGCTCCACGAAACCGCACATTTTAACCGTGTTTGTAACAAAAGAAAACAACCGCTTGTACTTTTTATTCAAACAGGGCCTTTAAGCCACGGCCCGGTGATTGCTAACGTCATGCCCGGATTGTAAAGGTTGGCAAACATCCACTGACCATCGGTGGAAAAACAGACACCCGCCCACTCGCTACTGACCGCGGTATTTGCCAGATCATGACCACGATAGTCAGCTTGCAATTTCGAATTGACCTGACAAAATGTAAATAAGCCATCATTCGCATTCAGTCCTACGATATGCTGGCCTTTTTTCATTATACCCAGGCGGTCTTCACAAATCATCAAGCTGCCACGCGGACTGACGATAATATTGTCTGGTCCTGAAAAACTGTCGTGCCCACTGGCTTCAAAGATCAATTCCAATGTGTTTTGAACGATATCCAAACGGAAGACTTGCCCGGCACCTGCCCCACCGCCGGCTTTCGAAGTGAAATAAATCGAGTCATCAAAACAAACGCAGCCTTCGAGTGACACAAACGCCGTTCCACCAGCAGCCAAACCCTGGGCAACAACGCCGGCGCCATCGTGGGTGCCTGGCGTATGACCCTGGCCAGGTTCAGGGATATTCACCCATGCAACCACCATAGGTTTGTTCAAAGGCATCGAGCCAATCAACTCCTTATGACCCTCGGCCTTGAGCATTTGCAACTTACCACCTGCCTGCAATTTCCCTGGAGTTTTCGGTACATAGCGGTAAAGACCCGCATGGGGGGAACGGTCCTCAGTCATATAAACGGCACCGCTTTTCGGGTCAACCGCAGCAGCCTCATGATAAAACTGCCCCATGGGGATAATGGGCTGCGGGTTTGATTCACCTTCAGGGTGCACTTCGAACACATAGCCATGAGGCTTTGTGGCATTCTCAACATGCCAGAACTTTTGCCGTAGCTCACCACCATGATGCATTAACTCCGGTGTCAACGGCCCCTCTTCGCAAGAAAGCCATGTACCCCACGGGGTAACTCCACCCGCGCAATTATTGACCGTGCCGCTCAGACTGACCCTGGAATCCAGCAAACGCTCTGTGGCTGTATCAAATTTCAGTGTTGTTGTTCCTCCACCGGTGATATCCCAAGCCTTTAGCGGGTCCCCTATGGGTCCGGTTGAGCCACGCAACTCATGGTTCCGGATCAATGTGACGATACCATTATCATCACTTACCACCCCCATACCATCACAGGCACCTGGGCTGCGATAGCCATCACCAAGCGTGTCACCCGCCCATGCAAAACTATGGTACCGAAAGCCTTTCGGCAAGCTTAGGATAGGCAAGCCACTGGTCTGATCCTGGACCGGCCGCAATGGTCCCAATGCATGATGAAACTCCGGGGCCGTGCTTTGTGGTGCGAATCGCGACCAGGCGGCCAAGCCCAAACCCAATCCACCTGCGGCAACCAGGCCATGTTTCAGAAAACTACGTCGATTTTCAGGTCTCACTCATATATCCCCTTATCAGGAAAACCCACCTGGCGGCAATTGGTTCTTTAAACTAGCCATCTTTCGCATCATGCCTTTCATGCCACCTTTACCAAACTTTTTCATCATGCGCTGCATCTGGGAAAACTGCTTGACCATCCGGTTTATATCCTGAATTTTGGTACCGGAACCAGCAGCAATCCGTTTCTTTCGTGAACCGCGGATAACATCAGGAAAACGTCTTTCCTGGGGTGTCATGGAGTTAATAATAGCTATCATGCTGACAGTTTGTTTATCGTTTACACGGTTTTTGACCTGATCAGGCAACTCACCCATACCTGGCATCTTATCGACCATGCTGCCGAGGCCACCCATACTTTGCATCTGCTCTAATTGACTGCGAAAATCCTCCAGATCAAAACCTTTCCCCTTTTTGATCTTGCGTGCAAGTTTTTCTGCTTTGTCCTGGTCGACATGCCGCTGTACGTCCTCAACCAGCGACAATACATCACCCATACCCAGTATCCGTGAAGCCACGCGTTCAGGATGAAACGGTTGCAGCGCATCAATTTTCTCCCCACTGCCCATGAACTTGATCGGCTTGCCGGTTATTTGTCTGACCGACAAAGCGGCACCACCACGGGCATCACCATCTGTCTTGGTCAAAATCACACCCGTCAGCGCCAAGGCCTCATTAAAAGCCTGCGCCGTATTTGCCGCATCCTGACCGGTCATACTATCGACCACAAATAAAGTTTCATGTGGATTGACGGCCCCATGCAACTGACGAATCTCATCCATCATCTCAGCATCTATATGCAAGCGACCAGCAGTATCTACCAGTAACACATCGACAAACTGTTTTCGCGCAGCATCCATTGCCTGTTTCGCAATAGTGACTGGTTGGTCGGCCGTGGTTGAAGGATGAAAAAGCACATCTACTTGCGCAGCGAGTGTTTCCAACTGATCGATAGCGGCAGGCCGGTAGACATCACAACTAACTACCATGACCTTCTTTTTGGCATGTTCCTTGAGATGCATCGCGAGCTTTGCGGTGGTTGTGGTTTTACCAGAGCCTTGCAGACCGGCCAGCAACACTACCACGGGAGGTGTGGCTTTAAGATCAAGCGCTTCATTCTCCTCACCCATAACCCGAACCAGCTCGTCATGAACGATTTTAACCAATGCCTGCCCTGGCTGGAGACTGCTGATGACATCTTGTCCGAGCGCACGCTCTTTAACCTGGCTTATAAAGGACTGTACAACCGGTAGTGCTACATCAGCTTCCAGCAACGCAACACGAACTTCGCGCAAAGTTTCTCGAATGCTGTCTTCGGTCAAACGTCCTTTGCCACGCAGTTTTTGCATGGCCCGAGTCAGACCCTGGCTCAAGTTATCAAACATTATTTACTCCATGATTCAGCAGTCAGGTATTATAGCGGTTGACCACTTCCAAACGGCACTGAATTTGCCATGCATGACAAGATTTTATTAATCACCGCAGGCTGCTACCTGGCAGCCGTAGTTTTGCTTTATCTGGCAGTTGCGGAGCGTTCCAGCAGCAAACGTATATTGGCAGCCAGCATCACCCTGCTGGGCGTGCTGTTGCACACCTGGGCAGAGACCCAGCATTGGTTGATGCCAGTGTCACCGCAAGTCAGCTTGCTGAATGTTTTATCCTTGTGTGCGCTGGTAACGGTCGTCATACCGCTCAGCACATTCCCCTTACGTAACAGTCTTTTCGATGCCAGCCTTGTGGCTTTACCGCTTTCGGTTGTAATCCTTGTTGCTGAAGGGATAATCAGTGCGCCCACCATGGAAATCACCAAGAATACAACCGGGATTACGGTACATATTATTACTTCCATTATTGCCTTCGGCGTGCTCAGTATCGCGGGTGTTTACGCCGTCTTTGTCAACTTGATAGACCAGCTGTTACGCCGACACAGCCTCAACAAACTGGTGCAAACCCTACCAGCTCTGGACACCCTGGAAGCGTTGTTGTTCCACCTGGTCAAAGCCGGTTTTGCCGTCTTGACAATTTCGTTGGTCACGGGACTGATCTTTGTCAATGACCTGTTCGGTCAGCATTTGGCTCACAAGACCTTTTTATCAATTTTTGCCTGGTTGATATTCGCATTGGTTCTGTGGGGCCGATGGAAAAGAGGCTGGCGCGGACGAGTTGCCGTGCGCTTGACTCTCTCAGGCATCGCACTTTTGCTGTTAGCCTATTTCGGTAGCAAGCTGATTCTGGAAGTTATCCTGCAACGTAGTTGGCACATTTAAAGGCTTACACAGGAACAAAGTACCGATTTGGACGATATCCCGCTAGGCAGTCTTTACGCTGCACTGTTCATACTGATCATACTATCAGGCTTTTTTTCGAGTTCGGAAACAGGTCTGATGGCCATCAACCGTTATCGTCTGAAGCATTTGGCCAACAACGGACATCGCGGCGCCCGTCTGGCACAAAAATTACTGACCCGGCCTGACCGACTGATTGGGCTGATATTGCTGGGCAATAACATGGTCAATATCCTTGCAGCATCCATTGCCACCGTGATTGCCATGCGTATGTTTGGTGATAACGGTATCTGGTTATCAACGTTGGTGATGACAGTCATTGTGTTGATTTTTGCCGAGGTCGCTCCCAAAACGGTGGCTGCTCTTTACCCGGAGAAAGTCGCTTTTCCAGCATCTTACGTACTGGTCGTGCTGCTCAAACTGCTTAATCCCATTGTTTGGTTGGTTAATTCCTTTGCAAATTTACTGCTCCGGCCTTTCGGCGTAAAAACTGATGTCGTCGCTCTCGAACGCCTGAACCGGGAGGAGTTACGCACACTGGTAACAGAGGGCGGACAAATATCCAACGACCATCAGCGTATGTTGGTCAACATTCTTGATCTTGAACAAGCTTCAGTTGAAGACGTGATGGTCCCGCGAGGGGAAATCATTGGCATCGACCTGGATGATGACTGGGCTGACATACTGAGTCAATTGACACAAACCATGTACACACGTTTACCGGTCTACCGGGAAAGTATCGATAATGTCGTAGGCTTACTTCACATCCGCACTGTCATTTCAAAGCTTTCACTGGGAGGTCTGCGATTTGATGATTTACAACGTTCGGTCCGGCGCCCGTATTTTGTTCCGGAAGGCACATCACTGACCCGCCAACTACTCGAGTTCCAGGAAAAAGAACGACGTATGGCGCTGGTAGTTGATGAGTATGGGGATATCCAGGGGCTGGTTACACTGGATGACATACTGGAAGAAATCGTCGGCGAATTCACCCCCGAAGGCCGGGGCCGTCCGCGTACCATGCGCCGATTGGATGACGGCAACTACCTTGTCGACGGCTCTACCAGCGTACGCACCCTAAACCGGCAACTCGACTGGAACCTGCCTTTTGACGAGGCACACACGCTGGGCGGGTTGTTGATCGAAGAGATGGAGCTCATTCCGGAAGGAAAATGCAGCATTAAAATCGATTCACACATTATGACCATTGTGGATATTCGGGAAAACGTCATCCACAAAGTACTGATCAAGCCCAATCGGGTCAGAAACACCTGATATATGTTGTATACCACCTAAGACCACCCCCACAGCACAGACAGCCTTGATTTTGCCAAATGCAGACTGGCAAAAATATTTTCCGGATACTGGCCATTTTTTATTGGTGCCTCCTCTGCCATTTACCTTAGCCACATTTTGATCAAAACACTGCAGCAATGGCCTCACCCAGGCTATTTACGGCATTGATCGTCACACCTTCAATTGCCTGTCTTGGCTGATTGGCCTTAGGAATAATTGCACGGTTAAAACCGAGACCGGCTGCCTCTTTCAACCGCGCGTCACCGTTGTAGACTGGCCGCACTTCACCGGACAGACCCACCTCACCAAAAACAATTGTTTTTTCCGGCAGAATACGGTCACGGAAACTGGAAATGATGGCTAATAACAGCGGCAGATCTGAACCGGTTTCTGTTATACGCATACCACCGACCACGTTGGCAAATACATCCTGATCACCAAGATTGATGCCACCATGGCGGTGCAGAACCGCCAACAACATTGAGAGACGACTGTGTTCCAGACCAATTGTGACCCTTCTCGGATTAGCCAGGTGACTTTCATCGACCAGCGCTTGTAATTCCAACAGCATCGGGCGGGTGCCTTCCCTGATCACGGTGATAACACTACCTGCGGCCGGTTGCGTGTGGCCGGACAGAAAAATTGCTGATGGATTGCTGACCTCTTTAAGACCAAGCCCAGTCATGGCGAATACACCCAATTCATTGACCGCACCGAAACGATTTTTGAAAGCCCGAATAACACGGTAACGACTACCTTCATCACTTTGAAAGTACAGTACCGCATCCACCATATGCTCCAGGATACGTGGCCCGGCGAGAGACCCATCCTTGGTGACGTGCCCAACCAATACCACTGCGCAGTTCATTTGCTTGGCATAACGCACCAATGCTGCTGCTGATTCCCTGACTTGAGCGACAGAACCCGGTGCTGACTGTACCTGCTCCGAGTGCAGCGTCTGAATGGAATCTACCACTACCAAGTCTGGTTTCTCTTCACCTGTTACCTTTAAAATCTGTTCAACGTTGGTTTCAGTCAAGCAGCGCAACGCGCCCACATCAAGACCCAACCGTTTTGCGCGCATATTTATTTGCTGCAGGGATTCCTCGCCGCTGACATACAGACATTTCAATTGCCCCATCAGGCCCGCGAGTACCTGTAGCAGCAGGGTTGATTTTCCAATACCTGGATCACCACCAATCAGGATCACCGACCCTGGCACGATTCCTCCACCGAGGACACGGTCCAGTTCATTAATACCAATACCGATTCTTGCAACTTTCTGATCGGAAACTGCTGCTAACTCAGTCACTTGCTGCTTAGTAGTTCCGGTATACCCACTCATGCGCGCTACACCGGCGATCGCTGCCGGACGGAATTCCTCAACCGTATTCCAGGCCTTGCAGTCGGGGCATTGCCCAGCCCACTTGGATAGTTCGCTACCACAAGCGGTACAATAAAAAGACGTTTTTATTTTTGCCACAATAGTTTCCTGATTGATAGTACTGTTGTAGCAGATCGGACCCATTACCTCCAGCCTAAGACAATAATAAGCAGATTACTTACAATAAACATTGGTCAGTGCTTAATCAGGTTGAGATAAAAAATATGCGTAAACCGGAAGACCAGCAATTAATCGGGGAATCCCCAGTATTTCTGGAAGTACTTGAACACGTCTCCCGCGTAGCGCCGCTGAACCGACCGGTGTTAGTGATCGGAGAGCGCGGCACAGGCAAAGAATTGATTGCAGCCCGAATTCATTTTCTTTCCGGACGGTGGGATTACCCCTTTATTAAAATGAATTGTGCTGCACTGGCAGAAACCTTGTTAGAAACAGAGCTTTTTGGGCACGAAGCCGGGTCATTTACTGGTGCGGCCAAACGCCGCCTCGGTCGCTTTGAGTTGGCTAATAAAGGTAGCTTGTTTCTGGACGAACTCTCCAGCACATCTTCCGGTGTGCAGGAGAAGATCCTGCGTGTGATTGAATACGGTGAATTTGAACGCGTCGGAGGCAGTGAAACCATTCACACCAATGTACGCATCATCGGTGCAACCAATGAAGATTTACCGGGTCTCGCTGAAAAGGGAAAGTTTCGCGCAGACCTGCTTGATCGACTGGCTTTTGATGTGATTACTTTGCCACCTTTGCGGGAACGCCCGGGCGACATTCTGACTCTGGCGAATCATTTTGCCGTCAAAATGGCTGGCGAGCTGGGCAAAGACCTGTTTAATGGCTTCAGTGAACTGGCTCGAAAAGAGCTTTTGCAGTATGCCTGGCCAGGCAATGTGCGCGAACTAAAAAATGTTGTTGAACGGGCTGTTTATACCTGCAGGGATTATGACCAACCAATTGTTGACATTATTTTCGACCCCTTTGATTCTCCCTGGCGTCCAGGTACACATCCTGTCAAAGAAAACCAAGGATCAATACTTTTGCCCGACGAGCCCTATGATTTCAAGCAAAGCATACAGGACGAAGAGGTACGCCGGATAAAGAGTGCCATGGAGCAGTGTCGGTTTAATCAGAAAAAAACCGCCGAATTTCTTGGCATGACATACCACCAGTTACGTGGCTACCTGCGTAAATATGAACTTACTGAAAACGACGAATAATCAAACGCGAAATGCGTGGTATTCGCCCGCTAACGCCACAATTCAGCGCATATGGCACGGCGTCCGCCCACGACACTACTGTTTCCACCACAAACCCTTCACCCCATAACACAACAGGGTCGCCAATGACGTCATCGTCATGACCACCTAATTCCAGCGTAATCAAATCCATGGATACGCGACTGGCAAGTTGCGCCCTTTACCGTAAACCAACACTGGAACCCCTTTACCCAGGCGTCTCAGATGGCCTCTGGACTGATACCGGCGATGGTATTGTGACGCTTCACTTGATTGGTAGAATTTTTAATTTGTCGGGTAATTACCGATTATCAATGATGGTCATATTGATAGGCACTTTCAGGCGCCAGGTTAACAAACCGTAACCATGGCCCCTGAAAGGCCAGGTGGATCGTTCCGGTTGAGCCATTGCGATGTTTACCAATGATAATTTCAGCTTTCCCTTTCTCACTGGTTTCCGGGTTATAAACCTCATCCCGGTAGATGAATACGATCAGATCAGCATCCTGCTCAATAGCACCGGACTCCCTGAGGTCAGCCATCAATGGTCGTTTATTGGGGCGTTGTTCCAGCGCTCGATTTAGCTGGGACAATGCAACCACCGGGACATTCAGTTCCTTGGCGATTGTTTTTAAGGAACGCGAAATTTCAGCGATTTCTGTCGCTCGATTTTCCCGCGTATCTGGTACGGACATCAATTGGAGATAGTCGACAACAATCATGTCTATGTCATGTTCCCGCTTCAACCGACGCGCCCGGGCACGTAGCTCCGCAGGTGATAATGCCGGTGTGTCATCAATAAATATTTTACTTTTGTGAAGCAAATTCATAGCCGATGTCAGTTTCGGCCAATCCAGATCATCCAAGGTACCGGTACGAATACGATTCTGTTCAATCTGCCCTACTGAGGAAAACATTCGCATGACCAATTGCAAAGACGCCATTTCCATACTGAAAACCGCCACTGATTTGCCGTGCTTAATGGCAGCATGCTCGGCAATATTCATCGCAAAAGTAGTTTTGCCCATGGCTGGTCGTCCCGCAACAACGATCAAATCAGAAGGCTGCAAGCCCGCAGTCAGGCGGTCAAAATCCTGGTAACCTGTTGGAATACCAGTGATATCACCCTCAAATGCATTGAGCTCCTCAATTTTGGACATTGCCTCCTTGAGAGTATCTTGAACAGAGACAAAACCTGCCCCCCCGTGTGCACCTTTGTCCGCAATTGCAAACACCAAGCGTTCGGCTTCTTCCAAAAGCGTTTTGCTCTCTCTACCATCAGAGGAAAATGCATTGGAAGTTATCTGGGCACCAGCATCAATGAGACTACGAAGTATGCTCTTTTCACGCACAATGTCTGCGTATGCTCCAACATTGGCCGCGCTAGGCGTATTGTTGGCGAGTTGAGAGATGTAATTCCCGCCGTCGACATGGTCTGCTTTGCCGTGCGATTCAAACCACTCGCTGACTGTAACCGCATCACATGGCCGACTGGTTTCATGCAGGTCATGAATTGCCTGAAAAATCAACCGATGATCTTCACGGTAAAAGTCTGATTCAGTAATTTTGTCAGCAATCTGGTCCCACGCCACCGTACTCAGCATGAGTCCACCCAACACCGATTGCTCGGCTTCCAGTGAGTGTGGCGGTACTTTTGTCGTTTCAACAATCGCTAATTTGGGTGTAGCCATGGGTGGGTCTTATCGTTTATTGAATCAAAAAAAACTGCGAACCATCCAATGACAGTTCGCAGTTCAGCATATCAGAGCGCAGCTGCTATGACTATTCGGGATAACACGCTATTGGACTTAGCATGGCTTATTCCGGATTGACAATGACCTTCACAAGGGTCTCGATGTCTGCGTGTAGTTGCACTACAACTTCAAACTCACCGACCGTTCTAATTGGGCCTTCGCCCATGTTAACTTCACTCTTGGTGATTTCATGACCGAGAGCTGAAACTGCAGTTGCAATTTCTCGCGGGCCAATAGAGCCATATAGATTGCCTTCTTCACTCGCGTTAGCAGTTATTTCAACCGACACTCCAGTCAAGCTGGACTTGCGTGCTTCGGCCTGACCAAGTCTACCCTTGGCAGCTGCTTCCAATTCAACTCTACGAACTTCGAACTGGGCAAGATTATCTTTGGTTGCAGGTGCAGCTTTGCCCTGCGGTACCAGGTAGTTACGGCCAAAACCGGCTTTTACTTTTACCAGGTCACCCAGGTCACCCAGATTCTGTACTTTTTCAAGCAGGATAAGATCCATGATAATTCTCCTGGATACTCAGTGGTTATCAGTGTAAGGCAGCAAAGCCAGGAAACGCGCCCGCTTCACAGCCGTTGCCAACTGACGTTGATACCTGGCTTTTGTACCCGTTATGCGACTGGGTACAATCTTACCGGACTCACCAACATACTCTTTCAGTATACTGAGATCTTTGTAGTCGATTTCGGTAACTCCATCAGCCGTAAAACGGCAAAATTTTCTACGACGAAATTGTTGACGTGCCATGATTATTCTCCCGTTTCCGTATTCGTTTCTTTGTTTTCAGCTAATGTGGATTCAACCGGTGTAGCAATGGTTGTTTCTTCGGGTGCTGATTCAACTGCGTCCGTCTTGGCAACAGCCTCAACTTCAACTATTGCATCAGCCTTTTTTTCAGGTTCGCTTGATGCAGTCCCTGAAGAAGTTGAGCGACGGCGATCCGAATGATCACGGCTGGAACGGTCTTTTTCTTCTTTGGCTTTGAGCATTTCAGACTGCTCAATCACAGCGTTTTGCCTGCGAACCGTTAGATGACGCAAGACCGCATCATTAAAACGGAACAAACCTTCCAGTTCATTCAATGTTTCACCATCGCACTCGATATTCATAAGTACGTAATGTGCTTTATGCAGCTTGGCAACGGGGTAGGCGAGCTGCCGACGGCCCCAATCTTCGAGACGGTGAATGCTACCGCTCTTTTCTTCAATCATGCCGCGGTAACGCTCCAGCATGGCTGGGACCTGCTCACTTTGATCCGGGTGGACCAGAAAACAGATTTCATAATGACGCATAGTTAACTCCCTATGGGTTTTCGAGCCCTGCCAACCTTGAAAAGTGGCTATCCAGGACCTGCAAAGCCTCCGACAACCCAACCATTGGGTGCGTGAAGCAAGGATTGTTTGCCCTGCCAAAGACAGAGCCGGCGGATTATATCAGTGAGCTATTCCGGCTGGCAAGGTCTGTCGCACCTGCCGCCGATTCAGATGAACGATCAGGAAATCGTGAAACTCTCTCCACAGCCACATTCATCCGTAGCATTGGGATTATTGAATTGGAAGGTTCGGTTCAGTCCGTTGACGGTAAAATCAATTTTGGAGCCGAGTAAAAACGGTAAACTTTCGCGATCAATTACGATTTTAACACCCTTGTCTTCGAAAACCTGATCATCCTTGCCAAGCTCCGAAGCGATACTGACTTCATACGCCCAACCTGAACAACCGGTTTTCCTGACCCCGAGCCGTAGCGCAAGACCACTTTCTTTTTCAAGAAAATGTTTCACACGTTGTGCCGCATTGTCAGTTAACTGAATACTCATAATCATGATACCGTCGTGGTCAATTTCAGCTTAGCACTCTAAAAGACTGTGCGCATCGCCCCGGGTGATCTATTATCTTGGGCCACTTAACCAGAGATCAACCATAACATCATGTCAGCGGACAGCATAAAAAAAGCCCTCAGCGGAGATATCTCAATTGGATCCATCGTCAAGATACAAGGCTGGGTGCGTACCCGCAGAGACTCCAAAGCCGGATTTTCTTTTGTTTCCGTCCATGACGGGTCCTGTTTTGATCCAATTCAGGTTGTCGCCCCTTCGGACCTTGCCAACTACAGCGAAGAAATACAAAAACTCACCAGTGGCTGTGCCGTGATCTGCACCGGCGAACTGGTTGAATCACAAGGGCGTGGTCAAAAATTCGAGATCCAGGCTTCAGCCGTGAAAGTGACAGGTTGGATCGATGACCCCGACACCTACCCTATCCAACCAAAGCGTCACAGTTTTGAGTTCCTTAGGGATGTTGCTCACCTGCGCCCACGTACCAATACTTTTGGTGCAATAACACGCGTTCGCCATGTAGCGGCACAAGCAATTCACCGTTATTTTCATGAAAATGGTTTTTTCTGGATTAACACCCCGATTATTACTGCATCAGATGCTGAAGGTGCCGGAGATATGTTTCGGGTAAGCACGCTGAATATGACCAACCTCCCACACAATGAAGATGGCGAAATCGATTACGAACAGGATTTTTTCGGCCGTGAAACCTTTTTAACAGTTTCCGGGCAATTGAATGTTGAGGGCTACTGTCAGGCCTTATCAAAGGTATATACTTTTGGTCCCACATTCCGGGCAGAAAATTCCAACACCACGCGTCATCTAGCCGAGTTCTGGATGATCGAACCCGAAATCGCATTCGCTGATCTGGATGATCTTGCAGATCTTGCAGAAGATTTTCTGAAATATGTCTTCCAAGCAGTGTTGGATGAATGCCCGGATGACATGGCTTTTTTTGCTCAGAGAATAGAACCAAAGGCAGTGGAACGATTAGAAACACTAATCGGTGCTCCTTTTGTCCGCGTTGACTATGCCGACGCTATTGATATTCTCAGAAACTCCGGACAGAAGTTTGAGTTTAAGCCGGAATGGGGTCTTGACCTGCAAACAGAACACGAACGCTTTCTTACTGAGAAACATTTTGACGCCCCAGTAGTTGTAAAAAATTACCCCGTGGAAATCAAGGCATTTTATATGCGCTTGAATGATGATGGTAAAACCGTGGCTGCCATGGATGTATTAGCACCGGGTATTGGGGAAATTATTGGTGGGGCGCAACGCGAAGAGCGATTGGATACTTTGCAGCAACGAATGGCTGAACAAGGGATGGATGCAGAAACCTATAGTTGGTATGTTGATTTACGACGTTATGGAACCGTACCCCATGCTGGCTTTGGGCTGGGTTTTGAGCGTTTGATTACATATATAACCGGAATGTCTAATATCCGTGATGTTATTCCCTACCCTCGTGTTCCTGGCAGGGCAGATTTCTGAATGCGCTATCCTTTTATGTAAGCTCTGATCGATCCCATATGAATGGGATGTCTGAGTACTGATATACATTGGAAATCCCGCTCACAATTTGTATTGACAATACTAGCTACAAATCATTGGCCTTATCGAACCTCGGTGAACCGAACTACTGACTCGATGGATAAGACCCTATCCTGAATTGATTCTGACATCTTTTAGTTACAGGCAAAAAAAAGCGACCGAGGTATCATCCGTGATACCCCGTGCCGCCATGCGGACGTGTCGCCACCCGCCAATCGCTTCCTTGCACCTCAAAGCTGAGCAGATCCTTCTGCTAACGAAATAGTGTTTTCCTTGCCCACTTCGCCCCTTGATGAATACACTATAGCCAACTTTGGCTAAATACACAAGTGTCTATTTACAATTTCGTCTAAATTCTTTTTAGGCTAAATACAGATATGTCTATAGACACCCATGGCTATATTTGTTATCTTAGCCGTGGGGATTCAGATTGCCGTGCTTCAAGAGACAATATTCTTGTAGCACACAACATGTTTTTGGGGCCTGGTAAGTGAAACGAATTGTTGACCCCGATGGGTCGGCCAGTGAAGACGGGATGCGTAAGGACTCACATCTCCTACAAGTACACGGATATTAGTGTACGAACGGAAAGGTTCGGAATTAATGAACACGGAGCGCTCAAATTAAGAAAAAGTTCGTCCTTTTCGCTCTACAGCCGGTACCCACAAGGAATGTGGGTACCTGTTTTAATTTTTGATGCAAGGATTTTAGTTATATATATACAGAATCCTTGCTGTAAGAAGTATGAACATTATAGGAAACAGTTTAATTAGGCAGTGCAAGTCATTGAATAAAATACTATCCTAAAGGGTGGGCTTTAAGTTACAGGGGTGTTTGCAATGATGCGGATACTAATGTTTGACTTGTCTTGAAAAGGAAGTCGTTGAGTAGTGCCAAGGAGTTTTGGGGAAGACTATATAATGTCGAGCAACCTACATCACATAAGACATGAGACGATGACTGAGAACAGTGCTGTCTATCAAGTGTTGCCACTTCTATTCAGAAAAATAGTTCGGCTTTTGATTGGAACAATATCTTTTCCAGTCCTGGCTGATTTACTTAAATCAATATATGTAGAAGAGGCAAAAAGAAAACTTAATAAAAGTGGTTCAAAACCCACCAAGAGCGCGCTCGCGTTAATTACAGGTCTTGACACTAGGGTTGTAAGTGCTCTTTTAAAGGAAAACCAGAATCCCGATTCCATGCCTGTCACCGCTAACCCTGAAAATACATTGATAGACATCTGGAGCAGTGACGATACGTTTCAAGACAAAGAGACTGGAGAACCTGCAATTCTACCGATAGAGGGAAGAGGCAGAACTTTTCAGTCGTTGGTACTAAGAGCAATCGGAAGAAATATTACTGTAAAAACAGTTTTGGACAGATTGTTAAAAGGCGGAACTGTTCAAATTGTTCAAGGTGATATACCAAGGGTTGAATTAGTTTCTAGATTTTATAATCCAATCTCTTCGGATTACGCAAAATCTACAGAAGTCGGTCTCCTTGAGTCTTCAAGAGTACTCGAGGCGGTTTTATACAATACACAATGCGACATAGAACAAAGAGTGCCACAACAAGGACGATGGACTTATCGACTTAACCCAAAAAACTACAAGCAATTCAGAACGGAAGTTCGCCAACTTCTAGAAAACCAAATTAAGGAAGGGGATGCGTTACTCGAGAAGTTTGAGGATACACAAAAGCAACCAGGTCAGCTCACAGTCGGTATCGGTTGGTACCAATGGGGTGATCCTGACACAAAAGATATAGGAGAATAATTATGACTCGTTGGATGATTGAAAAAGATGGAACTGGAATTGAAAAGTCAGGTACAGGAATTGAAAAATCTGGGACCGGCATCGAAAAATCAGGTACGGGAATCCGGAAAAGTCTATTGGCATTATCAATGGTGTCAATTGCATTTGCTTCTCAGGTAAACGCGAACCAACTACAACCTGAAGGCTCTCTCAATCTTGTAGTACAAAATGATACGTTATTAGTATCTTGGATTATTGATGGCAGCATATTCTCCGGAGTATCAGCCCTGAATGGCTCAGCGACAAACCTATCATTAACCGAAATTAGATTAGCCAGTCCAGATCCGTTCACAGAAGTTACTGGTGGCGGCACTGGCGTACAAGTCACTGGCGGCGGTACTGGTTTACAAGTCACTGGCGGCGGCACTGGCGTACAAGTCACTGGCGGCGGTACTGGTATAGAAGTTACCGGTGGCGGTACTGGGAATGAAAGCATTGCTATCACATTGCCATCATATACTGGCCTTGAAATGGAAATCACACTAGGTTGTGACACCGCTTCGGTCTCAGTTCTTGATTCTAACTTTACTGAGATTGTTTCCTTCAACAACATCAAAGTCGTGGGCGACACTGGTTTATGTGAGTCCAGTTTTGGTGGGACCGAACCTAGATTTGGAGAAGGTCTTTATCGGAACAATAGGAATTAGATAGGAATTACTAACAATGGATTTTGCAATAAATTTGAAAGTTGTTGCGATTTCTATTGGCTCTATGTTTTACCAACGAGTCTATTTGCCCCTGCATCTAATGCAGGGGCACTTTCTCCTTTAAGCCTGGATGTATACCTGACCATTCGTGTTAGTTCATTATCCAGCTACTTGCCAAACAACCCACCCAAAAACCTGAGCTGAGCACGACCTCAAACCCAAGCGACTTAAACCACTAGAATATCCATGATCTCTTAAGACACGACCACCTGAGGCTGATATCAGCCTGGAGGCCAGTCAAACTTCCTTCCGCCAAGCAAATGCAAATGAACATGAAAAACCGTTTGTCCGGCTGCTGCATTACAATTCATCACAACTCGATAACCATCTTTAGCAATGCCCTGCTCTAGCGCGATTTCTCGCGCAGCAAAAAATAGCTTTCCAAACAATTCAGCGTCTTGTTGCTGCATATCATTGATGGTTCGTATATGAATCTTTGGGATTATTAACACATGTAACGGCGCTTGAGGATTAACATCCCTGAACGCCAAAACATCATCATTTTCAAATACTATATCCGCCGGAATCTCCCGGGAAATGATTTTAAGGAAAAGGTCGTCTGACATATTATTTACTCACCATCAGTTGATTTAAAATAGTAACTGACTTTTCTTTTGAGCGCTTCTGATTTGTATCAACGAATTGATCCAGGCGTCTCAAGCAACGACAACAAGAATCGGGTGGTTATGATTTGTGAACCTTTTACAATAGCCACATGGATAATCAACGTCATTATCAAATAATAGCCAAAGCCTTACATTGGCTATGCCAGAACCAGCAAAAACAACCCGGTCTCGAAGAACTGGCGCACCATGTTGGCCTTAGCCCTCATTATCTACAACGTCTTTTCCAGGAATGGGCAGGTGTATCACCCAAACAATTTTTAAAGTATCTAACCAAAGCTCAGGCGATGGAACGTCTCAGACAAGGCCAGACCGTGCTTGACTCTGCCCTTTCCAGTGGGCTGTCTGGGCCCGGCAGGTTACATGATTTGCTGATTACAACACAGGCAATGACCCCTGGTGAAGCGAAGCGCAAAGGGTTTGATGTAGAAATGGGGTGTGGCTATGGAATAACACCTTTTGGTGAAGCACTTCTTGGGTGGACCGATAAGGGGATCTGTTTTCTTGGTTTCTGTCACGAAGAGAGCAAGCAACATGTCTGGAAGCAATTCAAGCAGCAATGGCCAGATGCAAGTCTGTCTGAGGACAATTTGCGGGCAAGCAAAAAACTGGCAGAGATTTTTAACGAAAAAGAACAAAAAAAATTAAAAGTCTGGCTCAGAGGCAGCCCATTCCAGCTTCAGGTCTGGGAGGCTCTGCTTAGCTTGCCGGCCGGAACACATTGCACCTACGGACAACTGGCTTCATTCTCTGGTCATGCCGGAGCCAGTCGTGCAACCGGCTCAGCTATTGGGCGCAACCCGGTATCCTGGCTCATCCCCTGCCATCGTGTCATTAATAGTCTCGGCACGGTGGGAGGATATCGATGGGGCATCAACACCAAGCAAGCAATGATTGCTTACGAGGCAGCAACAGGTACGGGCCAGAAAGCCTGACATTAAAACTAATAATCTGAAAGATTTACCATCGGGTCATCACCCGAAAGACCCACTGCCAACATAGCGGCAATTTTTTCTGCAGCAATCGCTGGCTCAGGTTGATCTAACGGATTTTCAGCATGATAGACTTTTGCCCGGAAGCCGGTACGCATTGCACCAGGGAATATACCCCGCACATTGACCGTCGCATTATTTAATGACGCATCAAACTGTCTCACCATCCCGGCAAGCGCTGCTTTACCGGTACCATAGGCACCCCAATAAGCACCAGTGACTGTGTCAAGGTCATCCAGAATAAAAAACAAGTGCCCACTTTCCGATTTCTTCAACAGCGGCAAGACTGCGCAACTCAACAACCACGGCGCGTTGACATTCACTTGCATTGATTTCAACCATTCTTGTGGCTGAACCTGTTCAAAGGGTTGCAAACCATCAAAATCAACCGCGCAATGGATCAGAGCATGCAAGCCACCATATTCTGCCTGTATGGTGTCAACCAGATCAGTAAAATCGTCAACGCCCGCGCCCGCCAGATCCATAGGATAGAGCCCCGGCGGTGTTAGCCCCCGATCGGTAATCGTATCACTCAAATCACTGAGACCCCGACGATTTTTATCAAGCAGAATCAAGTCAGCACCATCGCCGACACACTGTAGTGCAAGTGCAGCGCCAAGCCCGCCTGCAGCACCTGTAATCAGTATTGTTTTACCAGAAAGATCCATGATGAAATCCTATATTTTTAATTTATTTAAACTATTTGAGTATTACTACGGTAAAAAGAGAATAAGCAACATATCAGATTACCGGTTGACTCTATCGCTAAATCAGACGAACCTTGTAACGGACAATCTCTCTGGTGCTATGAATGCCCATTTATGAATATCAGGCTGCCGGCCATGACTGTTGTGACTATTGCGTAACCGCATATGATGTCCTGCAAAAGCTATCCGATGATCCACCCAAATTTTGCCCTAAGTGTCACAACCCGGTACGCAGAAAGATTTCGCCTCCCAACGTGGTCAGTCCTACACCTTCGTTATCACAGAGTAATATTGAAAAACATGGGCTAACACAGTTTAAAAAGGTTGAAAAAGGCGTATATGAAAAAACTGCCGGTAAAGGTCCAGACTATATAACTGGCGACAAAACCCCTTAAGAACGCCTTTCCAAAACCAAGTCATGTTATTTCAAAAAGCCCTCGCGATTCTTACTCCAATTACGACCATCAAACTCATGGATATTGACATCAATCTCATCAGGTAAATCAATACAGTTTACATTTACACTGAATGATTCGGGATGAGAACGTGGCACATAAAATGATTTGACTCCGCAATGACCACAAAACAGGTGACGGGCAACACCAGTATGAAAACGGTAGTCCACAAGACTTTCTTCACCGCATAACAGATTGAATTGGCTTGCAGTTACGATCAAATGAAGATAGCCGGATTTTTTACAAATTGAACAACTGCATCGATGTACAACGATTTTAGTTTGGATCTCGATCTCAAATTTCACGCGACCACAATGACATCCACCCGAACATGTGTGCATACGAACAATCCTCAAATATATCCAGGTTGATGTTTCACCCGCCGGAGAAACCGCCAGGCAAACCAGGCATCCGCTGGCCCAAAGTGCTTGCCTGCATCAAGAAACCTACCCACATCTTTTCTGATTACTGCCAGACATCTTTTTTCCATCGCCCAGCATAATTGTAAATGCGTACATAGCCCAGGTT
Source organism: Gammaproteobacteria bacterium (assembly GCA_021772935.1). Lineage (GTDB taxonomy): Bacteria > Pseudomonadota > Gammaproteobacteria > Xanthomonadales > SZUA-36 > SZUA-36. The sequence continues at coordinate 90,362 of JAJFLA010000032.1, read as the reverse complement.
TTGGTGAAATCTCTAAGTCTGTCATACCTTTTGAGAACCAATCCAGACCATCCTCGGTGAGTTGCACAATAATACCTGTGAGCTCAGCCGGGTATGGTGTTTGTTCCAGTTGCTCTGCATTAATGTTGTATTTTGCCAATATACTGAGTGGTAATCGTTCCGAGTCAGATCGATGATTCGCAGCAAAACTTGAGATCATGTGAAATAACCTGGAAGCCGCAGCAAGGAAATTTAGGTTTTGAGTACTGATTTCAGCACCATCCAGTGCAAGTTCCAGCTGAATATCTGTTGTGCCCAATGCCGCAAATCGCTCAAACATGGCATGACTATCACTATCCGGGGTGGCATCAATCTGCATGACTGCGTTATTGATTAGTTGTTGCAAGAGAGCATTGCTCAAGTGCTTTCTTGCGCCCGATTGCCTCAACGCTCGCAAAACTGGATGACGGTTAGGTGAAGCAGGATCAGCGATCAATTCCTCACTCCACCACTTCAGCTTGGCCCATTTTACCGAATCATCTAGCTGTCTTTGTGGAATCGTGCTGATGGCCTGCTTGAGTGCGTACACGCTCAATAACGGTTCCAAATGATTGGTCGGCAGAAAGCGACTGGTAAACTCGAACAGGCTACCGGGCGTCATTGCCAACTCGGTACAATGATTGAGTTCAAGCGATGAAGCACCTGCCATCAGGCGTCGCCCGGAGTTTCTAATATGTCCAGCACTTCTGCCGGTGTATTGACCAGTGTTGTGTTACCTCCAATATTGGTTTTGCTTTTCTCGTCAGCATACCCATAAAGCGCAAACGCAGTTTGACAACCGGCCCGTTTCCCCGCCTCCATATCCCGCAGGTCATCACCTACCATCAGTGTCTTCCTGGGGTCGACCCCAATTTTTCTGCAAGCAGCCAAAACAGGCTCAGGATGCGGCTTACAATATGCAACAGTATCCCCGCATATCACGGCAGAAGCAGATGATAGCCATTCAGTTTTTTTAAGTATCGGAAAGCTCAAAAGCTCCATTTTGTTAGTCACAATACCCCAGGGAACACCTCTGCCTGCCAACTCAGCCAACAGTAATTCAACGCCATCAAACGGCCGGGAATGAACAAAACTGTTTTCCTGGTAGTGACCTAAAAAAGCCTCCCGCCATGATGCTAATGTTTCATCATCACACGGCGGCATACCTGCCTTGATCAAGCCTATTGCACCCCGCGATACAAAAGATCGCAAGTCAGCGACCGGTATGGCGGCGAGCCCCAGACCAGCACGAAGGTGATTTAAGCTTGCAACAAGATCCGAGGCTGAATCCAGCAAAGTACCATCGAGATCAAACAAAACTGCCTTAATCACATGATTGGTCTGTTTTAATCGCGTGAATGAGATAATTCACCTTTACGTGGCCACCCGTACGTGCTGTTCGCTCCAAAGGGTTATAGTGAATCCCGGTAATTTCTTCAACTTTCATACCAGACACCCGCAACCACCGGCACAATTCCGAAGGTTTGATAAAACGATCATATTGATGTGTTCCCTTTGGAATGATTCGGGTTATGTGCTCACCACCAAGGATGGCAACGGCAAAAGATGCAGCATTCCTGTTCAGAGTGCTCAAAAACAGGTGGCCACCCGTCAGCAGCATACCTGCGCACGCTGCAACCACCGATGTCGGATCCGGTACATGCTCGAGCATTTCCATACAGGTCACAATATCGGCAGTGGACGGGTGTTGTTGTGCCCATGATTCTGCCGTAGTCTGCTGATAATCAACCTTACAACCTGATTCATGTAAGTGCAGTTTTGCGACCGATAACGCTTTGGCAGCAACATCGATCCCGGTCACAAGCGCCCCTTGCCGGGCCATGGATTCTGACAAAATTCCGCCACCACAACCCACATCAATAACATTTTTACCCTTGAGAGCAACTCGTTCGGTGACATAGGCCAATCGTGCCGGATTCAGGTCGTGTAATGGTCGTGACTCACCATCTGGGTCCCACCATGAGGCCGCTATGGCATCAAACTTCTGTTGTTCTGCAGGATCAACGTTCGCCTTAATGTCGTTCATGTAACTTGTGCTCCTACCGCTCCGGTTTCAGTTGCGATTCGCTCCGCCCAGTATGTTGCACGATCAATGGTATCGTTTACGTCCATCTGTAGGAACTGGGCGTTTTGCAGCAACATTCTCCCGCCCACCCAAACATGAGACACCTGCTGACTGGATGCGGCATAAATTAAATGAGAAACCACATCATACATAGGTGTGGTCTGCAGCGAGTCCATGCGAACAGCACACAAGTCAGCCAGTTTCCCAACTTCGACACTTCCCAGCTGATGTGACTTTCCGAGTGCTTTTGCAGCGTTAATAGTCAACATTTCCAAAGCCTGGAAAGCATTCAACACACATGGATCAGCTGAATACCCCTTGGCTAACAAAGCGGCCGTTCTGGATTCTGCAAGTAAATCAAGGTCGTTGTTGCTCGCCGCACCATCGGTACCCAAAGCCATATTAATACCGTGCTCTTGCAGGCGTGCTACTGGACAAATACCGTTACCAAGTTTGAGATTGGACTCTGGACAATGGATAACATTCACTGCTGCATTGGAAAGTGCTCGCAAATCGGTCCCATTTAGCTGTGTCATATGGACGGCGAGCAGACGCTCGTTCAACAAACCCAGGTCACCTAACCTTTCCAGCGTCGACTTACCAAACTGTCGCAAAGACTCACCAATCTCCCAGTTTGACTCCAGCACATGCATATGAACACGTAGATCATGTACCGCTGACAATTCTACAATTCGTTTCAAGGCAGCATCACCCACTGAGTACGGTGCATGGGGAGCAAATGAAGTAGAGATAAGTGGCTCACCTTGCCAACTGGCACTGACATCCAGACCTTTATCGATACATTCTTGTTCATTGGCTGCCCAAACAGTTGGCACGTCAATCACAGGTAAGCCGATACAGGCACGCATACCTGCTTCAACTGCTGCTGCCGCTGTCACTTCAGGGAAAAAATAGAGGTCATTGAAAAATGTTGTACCGCCACGCAGCATTTCCGCAATAGCCAGTTTGGCTCCATCATGCACAAACCCTGGACCAAGAAAGGCTTTTTCAACAGGCCAGATGTGGTCGTTAAGCCACACCTGCAGGTTAAGATCATCCGCATACCCCCTCAGCAAAGACATGGCTGAATGGGTATGCATATTGATAAACCCTGGTACCAGGACATGTTCAGGCAATTCGACTCGCGAAGCGCCTTCGTATGCAAGGATCGCCTCGGCTCGTGGTAATACAGCGGTTATAAGCTCTCCCTCGATGACTACCGCCATCTGCTCCAACACCTGTTGACGAGGCCGTACCGGCACCAGAAAGCGCGGTAGTAGTAATGTAGTCTGTCGCATCGCTTAGCTTTTCACGCGAGACACATACTCTCCGGTTCGAGTATCGATCTTTATCACCTCACCTTCTTGAATGAACAAAGGCACTCGCACCACCGCACCGGAGTCAAGTTTAGCGGGCTTACCACCGCCACCCGAGGTATCACCTCGCACGCCAGGGTCGGTTTCAACGATCTGCATTTCAACAAAATTTGGAGGCAACACACTTAAGGGTGCGTTATTAAACAGCGTCAAGTTGCAAATACTCTCCTCTTGCATCCACCATACGGCATCACCAATCGCCTCCTTGTCTATAGCATATTGCTCGTAGGACTCCTGGTGCATGAAGTGCCAAAATTCACCATCGTTGTACAGATACTGCACATCGGTTTCAAATACATCAGCGGCTTCGACCGTCTCACCTGATTTGAATGTTTTCTCAACCACCCGTCCAGTCTTGAGGTTGCGTACCCTAACCCGGCTAAATGCCTGGCCCTTACCGGGCTTTACAAATTCATTTTCTACGATGTTGTGAGGGTCACCGTTGATCATTATTTTCAGACCACTTTTGAATTCATTGGTGCTGTAGAACGCCATTGCTTTCTCCGAAATAATTTCACGAAAACCACTACGGACAAAACCCGCATAGGTTCATTTTGTTAAATTAAGGAAGCACTGATTTATTCTATGCAAAACGAACAGACCAGAGATTCTTTAAAAATATTTGAAAATCTGCCTAATGATAACGCGAACACGGTATCCACGATAGAATTTGACCGGATTCTTGCTTCAAACTGAGCCTATAAACAATTGGCAGATTATCGAAGATTTCTTAACCCTGGGTTGTTTCTACATCATCGTGTCAAACATAGGTCATGCTAGGGAACCTCTGATATATTCATGAAATTGTATCTCGCCTAAGGGCGCCTTCTCTTGGTGCGTCCAAAATATCCAGTTTCTGCGTCGCTTCAAGCGCCTACTGTTGGTGAACCTGAACATTTTGAATCACAATCTACTTCGTTCAGAATAAATCAGAGGTTCCTTAGACTAAATACGGTCATAAAGGTATGATCTGGAAATCCAAAGGATGCTGATTCTTAGTTGAATTTGCATGGAACACCGTGTTTTTTGATATCATCATGGCTGCTAATGACTTTTAAAACCCTCAAGGATCGAGGATCGAAGGATTTTTGCTATGGATAGCGCCTACTTGCTGGTCTTTGACCACTCTCCAGACCATGCTCAGGTCATCAACAGCTTTTTGCGCAATGCAGGAATAGCCGTAAGGGTCGTAAACGCTTCAAATCTCAACGAATTAGAAGCTGCATTAATAGACAAGTCACCCTTTATGATACTCATTGGCACACAGCTACCAGGTGCTGTAAAAATCAATCAGATTGTGCAAATAGCGGAGCAATATTCAACACCAGTAGCACTACAGTTTATGCCAGGAAACACGCCAAACATTGAGGCCGCGATAAGAACACATCCTTTGCTGGTCATCAACGCCAAAGAAAACAGCCAATTAATGCAGGTTGTGAAACAACACCTTTCTGGCGGTAAAACTGCTGGCGAATACCAAATCTTATCGCTGAAACTGGGAGAGTTGCAACATCGTTATGACCTCCTGCTCGATAGCGCCAGAGACTCCATTGCTTACATTCATGAAGGTCTGCATATCTATGCCAACCGGGCCTATCTCGAGTTATTACAGCTAAAAACCCTGGATGATATAAAAGGCCTCTCTCTGTTGGACTTGATGACTGCTAACGATGGGACTGACTTGAAAAAGCTACTGCGTGACATGAACCAGGCCAATTTCCCGGAAGATACGCTGACCGTCACAATCAGCACTCATGGGAACAGGAACTTAAAGGCAGAGTTGACATTTTCACCTGCCAGGTTCAATGGTGAACAATGTATCCAGATGATGGTGCGTAAACAGGATGCCAACCTGGTTCTTCATGAAGAACTGGAACATTTACGCAAAACCGATCAATTGACACAGATGATTAACCGGCAAACATTCATCACCAGGCTATCTGAGTTGATCGAAACTGAAAGTTACGATGACTATAGAAGTGCCGTTTTGTATATCGAAACCGACGGCATCGGGGACTTGCAACAAGATCTCGGGGTGGAGAGCATTGATGCCTACATCACAGATCTGGCCAATATTATCAATGACTGTATAGCGGAAACAGATACTCCTGCACGCTATAGTGATCACGGTTTTGCCATACTCATCCGGCGCAATGAAAAATCAGCTCTACAACAGACGGGCGATCGTATATTGGAAAGTTATACGGATCACATTATAGACCACGGCGATAAATCCATGACCGCTTCATGTAGCATAGGCATGGCAACCCTAGGCTCCTTGACCCGTGATGCCAAGGAGGTCATTGCTCATGCCAGAGCTGCCTTTAAGCAAGCATCAAAAGCAGGCAATAAGCTGGTCAGGTTCAAACCCGCGCTGACCACGGTCAATTCCGGCGAAGCTGACCGGGATTGGGTGGAGCGTATTCGTTATGCACTGAACAATCGTGACTTTTATAGTGTTCAGCAATCGATCGTCGATTTGGAGGGTGAAAACGAAGGTCTTTTCGAGAATCGCACTTTTATGCGCGAAGAAGATAGGGATACTCGCGCCAGCGAATTTATGCTGGCTGCAGAACGCAACGATCTTGGTAGCACCATTGACCGCCATGTTATTCCTCAACTGATGGTCGCTATTGCCGGCACCGGTGACAGGCACATCATAGCCCTGAGCAGCAACTCGATACTTGATTTTAGCTTCCCCAACTGGTTTCAACGCTCGCTGAAAGAATCCGCTGTTGAGGGTTCACAATTGATTCTTCAGATCTCTGCAATGACTGCGGAATCTAACCTTAAAGCAACCCGTCGCATTATCGACGAACTGCAGAATCTAGGCTGTGGTTTTGTGCTGTCGGAATTTGACAACGACCATCGAAGCATCCAATTACTTGAACATTTACCCGTAAACATGATCAAGCTTCGCCCCGCTCTGGGACAGGGTTTATCGACCAACATGACGAACCAGGAAGCCATCCGGGCCGTCGTCAGGGCCGTTGAACCTTATGACATTACCCTTATTGCAGATGAGGTCCAGGATGCTTCCGATCTGGCCGTGCTCTGGCAATGCGGTGTCAAACTGGTTACAGGTGATTTCCTCAATGAGGCACCCCAAGTTATTGAGCAATGACCACCGAGCGTAGTGCAGAATGATCAAGAATTGGGCTCCTGTTATTGGTCGATTCGCTCCTTCACCTACCGGCGACTTGCACTTTGGATCCCTGGTATCGGCGGTAGGCAGCTTTCTTGAAGCCAAATGTGCGGGCGGTCATTGGCTACTCAGGATCGAAGACATCGATCCACCCAGAGAGGTTGCCGGTAGCGCTACGCGCATCATCAATGACCTGCACAGATTCGGCATGGTACCGGATGGCCCTATTTTGTATCAAAGTAGCAGGCTTGATGCCTATCAGCATGCGTTAAACCGTTTACTGGGAAAAGGACTAGCATATCCTTGCGCATGTTCACGCAAAGATATGCCAGCATCGGGTATATATCCGGGCACGTGTAAAAACGGTATACCTGACGGCAAACACGCGCGTTCTATCCGATTCTGTGTTAACAGCGATATCTGCGCTTTTACTGATAACCTACAGGGCCTTGTTTCAGACCCAGCTGCAAGCACCAGTGGTGATTTCATCATTCGCCGTGCAGATGGACTGTTTGCCTATCAGCTGGCCGTGGTTGTAGATGATGACTTCCAGGGCATCACCCAAATAGTGCGAGGCGCTGACCTGCTTAAATCCACCAGTCAGCAAATTTGTTTGCAAAAAGCGCTGGGGATCACTTCCCCGGTTTATATGCATCTGCCGGTCGCCATATCCATTGATGGCAAAAAACTGAGCAAACGGACCCGAACAGACCCGATTAAGCACCAAGACCCGGCCCGTGCTATTGAGCAAGTTCTATATTTTCTGGGCCAAAACCCTCCAACTGGCTATTCGCTGGAGGTTTTGTGGGACTGGGCATTAGCACATTGGAACAGCGACTTGATACCCCGCCGAAAAACGATTATGCCAAACGGACCCTAAACTAAACCTTCAGTTGCGTTTATAATTCGCATTCTTTCCTGGAATCAGATTGTCATGAACTCAAACTACCTGGATTTCGAACAGCCCATTGCGGAGCTACAGGCAAAAATTGACGAACTGCGTAATGTAGGTTCTGACAATGCGCTAAACCTGGACGAAGAAATTCAGCGCTTGCAAACTAAAATGCGGCAAAAACTAACCAGTATTTTCAAAGACCTGACGCCATGGCAAATATCGCAACTCAGCCGCCACCCACTTAGACCCTATACACTGGACTATGTGGACTACTTGTTTGATGAGTTTCACGAACTTCACGGCGACCGTGCTTTTGCTGATGATCACGCCATCGTCGGGGGCCTGGCCCGGTTCCGCGGTCGCGCTGTGATGGTAATTGGACAACAAAAAGGACGCGATACCAAAGCCAAAGTATTCAGGAACTTTGGTATGCCTCGACCCGAAGGCTATCGCAAAACGCTACGTTTAATGAAAATGGCAGAACGTTTTCGACTACCGGTGTTTACCTTCATTGACACGCCGGGCGCCTACCCAGGCGTTGGTGCAGAAGAACGTGGCCAATCCGAAGCTATCGCCACCAACCTCAAATACATGTCAGGATTGCCGGTGCCTGTCATTTGTACAGTGATCGGTGAAGGGGGTTCAGGCGGGGCCCTTGCCATCGGTCTGGGTGATCGCGTCAATATTTTGCAATACAGTACTTATTCTGTAATCTCGCCAGAAGGCTGCGCATCCATTCTATGGAAAGATGCAGCCTTGGCGAAAGATGCCGCTTCTGCCCTCGGCATCACCTCTGACAGGCTTTTACAATTGGGCTTGGTTGACGAAGTGATCCCTGAACCATTAGGTGGTGCCCACAAAGATCCAGAGAAAGTCGCAACACGGGTTGGCGACTGTCTGGCCACCCAACTTGAGGAACTCGACAAGCTGACAACAGAGGATCTACTGGAAGAACGTTACCAGCGTTTGCTCTCTTACGGCGAATTCAAAGACTAAACCTGTGCCTGGCTAATGAGTAATCGTGCCTTAGCTTTTACTGCAGAACGTCTGTTGCACATTCTCCGGTCTTTTCCTGCGGTAAAGTCGTATCTTGTGGGTTTCAGTGGCGGAGCCGATTCCACTGCATTGCTGCATGCACTCAGTGTAATTCAAAGCCAGGTAAATGCTTCCATTACAGCTGTACACATTAACCATGGTCTGCATGAAGACGCCGACCAGTGGCAGCTACATTGTGAGAGCTTTTGTCATCAAAATAAAATTGAATTGACTTGTCTCAAAATTGAACCCAGTAAATGCTCAGGCAAAGGTCTGGAGGCAGAAGCCCGCCATTTGCGTTACAAAGCCATGTCGAAACTGCTCAAACCCGGGACCTGCCTGTTAACTGCCCACCACGCGGATGACCAGGCTGAAACACTATTGTTGAATTTAATGCGAGGCAGCGGTGTTGACGGTTTGTCGGCCATGCCGGAAAGCAGACCTCTCGGTGAGGGTGTTTTGCAAAGACCATTGCTGGGGTTTCAAAACAGTGCCTTAATTAGCTACTTACAAGAGAACCATGTCGAATGGGCAGAAGACCCTTCCAACCGACACCTGAAACATGACCGTAACTTTGTACGGCACGAACTCATTCCCTTACTGGAAACCCGCTGGCCTGAAGTAAGCAAAAGACTTTTGTTAACACGCCGGGCTATGACTGACGCACGGCAGTTATTGGAAAGACTTGCAGATGATTATCTTGGACAAAATCTTGTTCACGTTTTTGCATTACAAATAACTCCGCGACTTTTTGATGATCCGGAATTGTTCAAGCTAGTAATCCGTCGCTGGATGCAACAGTCAGGCGCGTCTTCCATCCCTGCCTACAGACTGGAGTCCTTTTATAAGCAAGTTCAACAATCAGATAGCAGACACAAAATAAATGTACATTGGAATGGGTGGAATTTGCGCCTGTATAAACAACATTTATGGCTACATACGGACATCGGGATTTCACCTTGCCCTACTGTTAAATGGCCAGTGGGGCACAGCAAAATTGATTTGGGTCGCGACGCTGGCCAACTCGTATTGAAGACAAGCGGCAAGCACGGGGTCAGCTCGTGTGATTGGCCTCGACCTGAGACCGGATTTTTTGTCGGCAATCGCAACAGCATGGTAGAAACAGTAATTAGCCAGGGTAGCCATCATAAAAGTCTAAAAAACCTTTTCCAGACGGCTGGCATTCCGCCCTGGCTTAGAGACAGCATCCCACTTTGCAAACTGGAGGATGAGTTGGTTGCCATGGGAGATTGGTGTTTTGACGAGCAGTTTGCATTCTGGATGTCTGAAAACAACATCAAGTTGAGTTGGCGCCCGCAGCACCCATTATTACAGTACATCCACACGCAACAACATTAGTTGACCCTGCCGGTGCGGTACGTTAGTGTCGCTCCGCTGAACCCGGAACACAGATTATGAGCAAAAAAACTGAGGCTGGTCCCGACTTTGAAAAGACGTTGGCCGAACTCGAAAAACTGGTCGTGGGCCTCGAAGAAGGTAATTTATCGCTGGACGCATCTCTGTCTGGCTTCAAACACGGCATGGAATTGACCCGCCAATGTCAGGAAACACTGGATAATGCGCAGCAAACCGTCGAAGAACTGATCAATGTTGAAGACGAAGAATCACTGAAGCCATTTAAATCGGATGCCTGAAACTTCTGCCATCATCAAGGCATGGCAGACACGGTTTGAAAACATCCTTCCCGGTTATCTGCCAGAGGCCTCGCAAACACCGCGACTGCTTCTTCAGGCGATGCAGTATTCCGCCACTGCTGGTGGCAAGCGTATCCGGCCATTATTCGTGTATGCGTCAGGCCGTGCATTGAATTTAGATGAAGACAAACTTGACGGCATCGCTGTTGCAATTGAACTCATCCATACCTATTCGCTGATACACGATGATTTACCAAGTATGGACGACGATGACCTCAGACGTGGGCAGCCTAGCTGTCATCGTCAGTTTGATGAGGCGACCGCTATATTGGCCGGTGACGCATTACAAGCACTGGCATTCGAAATTCTGGCAGCCGATGCAACCCTTGGTGGCAACCATCAGCAACAAATTGCAATTATTTTGAGCCTCGCCCAGGCCTGTGGTGCCAGTGGTATGGCAGGTGGTCAAGTGCTGGATCTTGCCAGCCTTGGCAGACAAATTTCCCAACTGGAACTCGAAGAAATTCACGCCTTCAAGACCGGTGCATTAATTCAGATAAGTACCGTGGCGCCAGCATTGCTGGCAGTGGCGAACGGCAGACAAACCGATGCTCTTTCCCGTTTTGGTAAACTAACGGGGCTGGCCTTCCAGGTTTTTGATGATCTGCTTGATGTGACAGGCACCAGTGCGATAACCGGAAAACCGAGTCAAGCTGATGCTGCCAGGTCAAAACCCGCTTTTCCTGCCATCATTGGTGTGGAAAAATCTATTCAAAGAGCGCATGAGCTCAGGGACCAGGCACTGGCTGAACTAAAACATTTGCCAGGTGAAATTGACACACTAGAGTGGCTGGCAGCTTACGCTGTGGACCGTGACCGATAAAACACCCCTATGAATCCAGAAACACACACACTACTTGACCAGGTAATTACACCGGCTGATTTACGTGAATTGAATGAAGATCAGTTACCTCAGGTGGCTGATGAATTACGCGAATATTTGCTGCAAGCTGTCTCAAAAAGTGGCGGACATTTTAGTGCTGGTCTGGGTTGCGTAGAACTCACAATAGCTTTGCACTACTGCTTTGAAACACCCCATGATCGAATTATCTGGGATGTTGGTCACCAGGCATACCCACATAAGATACTAACCGGCAGACGTGACCGCATCGGTACGATAAAAAAGACTGGCGGTCTGGCACCGTTCCCAAAACGCGATGAAAGTGAATTCGACACCTTTGGCGTTGGTCACTCATCGACTTCGATCAGTGCGGGCCTTGGCATGGCACTGGCATCGACCCATAAGGATATAGACAGGCGAGTGGTATCTATCATTGGTGATGGTGCAATGACCGCCGGTATGGCTTTCGAGGCCCTCAATCACGGGGGGTCACTCAACCCGAACATGCTGGTTATATTAAATGAAAACCAGATGTCGATTTCGCCCAATGTCGGTGGGATAACCAAGATACTGGCACGAATGATGAGCGGGCCAACGGTGACCAATATCCGCGAACGCGGTAAGCAGCTGATGCACAGGGACTCCCGTGTGTGGCGTTTTATGAGCCGCTGGGAAGAACATGTCAAAGGTATGATCGTGCCAAGCACACTGTTCGAAGAATTTGGTTTTAACTACCTCGGTCCGATCGACGGCCATGATCTGCCGGTGTTAATACGCACACTACGGACCATACAAACAGTTGAAGGGCCAAATCTGCTTCATATCATAACCACCAAAGGTAAAGGTTATGCACCGGCAGAGGAAGACCCGGTAAAATATCATGCCGTGGGGCCTTTTGATCCAGACAAGGGAATCGTTCAAACCACTCCAGTAGTCAAACCATCGCCGACCTACACTCAGGTGTTCGGCCAGTGGTTGTGCGATATGGCAGAACAGGATGAACGCCTGCTGGCGATCACGCCAGCGATGTGTGAAGGCTCTGGAATGGTTGAGTTTGCACAACGTTATCCAGATCGTTATTTTGATGTCAGTATCGCTGAACAGCATGCCGTAACACTGGCTGCCGGCATGGCCTGCGAAGCAACTCACCCGGTGGTGGCAATCTACAGCACCTTCCTGCAACGTGCGTATGATCAACTTATTCACGATGTCTGCCTTCAAAACCTGCCGGTTCTGTTTGCTATTGACCGAGCAGGTCTGGTTGGATCCGACGGTCCGACCCATGCTGGCAGTTTTGACCTGAGTTTTTTACGCTGTATCCCGAATATGTTGATCATGGCGCCAGCCGATGAAAATGAATGTCGACAAATGCTTTATACTGGTTTTCAACATCAGGGACCCGCAGCCGTGAGATACCCCCGTGGCATCGGAACCGGTAAAGCTGTAGAAAAAGCCATGCGACAAATACCTATTGGCACGGCGGAAGTGGTTAAAAGGGGTAACAGTGTTGCGATCCTGGCATTCGGAAGCAGCCTCGAACCATCTCGTGAGGTAGCTATACGTATTGGTGCAAGTCTGGTCAATATGCGATTTGTCAAACCGCTTGATGCTGACCTCATTCACGAAATGGCTGACGGTCATAATTTACTGGTTACAGTGGAAGAAAATGCAGTCTCTGGTGGTGCAGGTAGTAGTGTGAATGAACTGCTCTGCGCAGCCGGAGTGGTCGTTAACACCCTGAATATCGGAATACCAGACCGTTATATTGAACATGGCTCACGGGATGACTGCCTGAGCATGGCTGGTCTGGATGCAAATGGTATATTTGAACAGGTAACTAACCGGCTCAAAGAACTTAAAGAGCCTCTGATCTGTTCTGAGAAGAGTAAGTTGTGATCCGCAAAGAATAGATCCGAGAATCCATACACAACCCAGTAGCTGATACCTTACCTGGCAACACCAATTCTGACAGATAGCACATCACAACCCGCACCGTGTAGTACCGCGTTGGCCGTAGAACCCAACAACAGCTGAAGACCTTTTTGACCATGCGTGCCGATAATGATTAACTGAATGTCGTTTTCTTTAGCGAAACGGTGGATTTCGTGGGCTGGTGAACCATTAAGGATATGAAGGTGGTCGGAAGGAACGCTGAAATCATCACCCAGGACCGCCAGTTTTTGTTTCAGCTCCTCACCAAGCTGTGCTTCAAGATCACCTAAACCACTAAACGCTGCACTCTGCGGAACAATGCCGACGTAAACGTTATCCATAGGCTCCTGTACATAGACAAGGTGTATATCGGCATTTGAATCAGCAATAAGTTGCGCCTTTTGCAGCACCACTTCAGATTCACTGCTCAGATCAACCGCAACCAGGATGTTTTGATAGGTAGCCATATCGTTCTCCAGCAACAATAACTACATGATAGCGTATTAAAAAAAATGCTTGTTGACCGAGATCAGATAAGTCCGTGTTGTTTATACTGGTTATCGCTGTTGTTCGTCACGCTTAATTACGCTGGCAAACCCCCATGGGTTCTTACCAGCCAGACTGGTGCCATGTCGGGTGGCTTGTTCATAGGCGTAAGCAGCACGTATCAATATTGGCTCGGCAAAAGCGGTACCTACAAATGACAGTCCTACCGGAAGCCCCTTCCAGCGCCCCATGGGAACAGTAATATGCGGGTAGCCCGCGATGGCCGCCATGGAACTACTGCCACCCTGATAATTGTCGCCATATACCAGATCAATCGCAAATGCTGGCGCATTACTACGCAATATCAGTACATCAACGTTATAAGCGCTTAACAAAGCATCAATGGATGAACGTGTAAAAGACTGTACGGCCTGCAAAGCCCGTTTGTATTCATCGGTATCCAGTCCCGCTTTGGCCTGTGCTGTTTCCAGTAAATCCTGAGCAAACCAGGGCATTTCTCTGTCGGCGTTCTCCTGGTTAAACCTGATCAGCTTTTCCAGTGTGAAGCCATTCAATTCGCCCGGCAATGAGGCAAAGTATCTATTCAGATCGTGTTTAAACTCATAATGTAGGACGTTGATAGCATCATCCCAAAAGTCATCAGGCCATTCTGGAAACTCCAGCTCATCAACCACCACAGCACCAGCCTTAATTATGTCTGCAATTGCCTGCTCAAAAACACTGACGCTATCCATATGAAACGTTTGCGAACGAATGACACCGACCCGCAAACCACGCAAACCATCTGCTTGCAGTGCTTTGCTGTAATCACGGCCATGATGTTTAGCACTACGCAGGGTCAGCAGGTCTTCTGCATCTTCACCTTCCATGGCTGACAGCAACATGGCCGCCGCCGCGACACTGGAAGCAATGGGTCCCGCAGTATCCTGACTGTGCGCAATCGGCACGATACCCCGCCGGCTTACCAAGCCGAGTGTTGGTTTGATTCCAACCACACCATTGAAGGAAGCAGGGCAGATAACAGAACCGTTGGTTTCGGTACCCAAAGCAAAAGGCACAAAGCCTGCTGCAACTGCAGCGGCAGATCCTGAGCTGGATCCACATGCCGTACGTTTGGCATCCCAGGCATTCACCGTCAGGCCACCCACCCCGCTCCAGCCACTGGTGGACGCGTTGTCACGGAAATTCGCCCACTCAGACAGGTTGGTTTTACCCACAATTAGCAGGCCGGCGTCACGCAATCGCCGGACCACTTCGGCATCGCGTTTGGTGTGGTTATCATTAAGTGCAAGTGAGCCGGCCGTGGTCGGCATATCCAGTGTTTCGATATTGTCTTTGAGCATGACCGGGTAACCATGTAATGGGCCTCTGGCCTGCCCCTTGGCGTATTCGCTATCCAGCCTGTTTGCGATAGCGTCCGCTTCCGGGTTCATGCCTATGACTGCATTAAGCTGATTTTCCCAGCGCGCCATTCTAGACTCTGTCAGCCGTAACCGGGACACCGCTGTCAGTTCTGCTGGCGGCAGAGCTTCTTCTTTATCGAGACTCAGGCCCCGTGACGTCTGCAGGTAAGTCGCAAAACTACCGAGCCAATGACCACCCTCATAATGTTCGCCTGTGACAGCAGCCAATCCAGAACTTTTATGATCAACAGCGGCATTGCTTAATGCTGCTTTACGGGGATCTCCAGATGGCAAAGCAAAGGCTATACCTTCCAGCATCCATGCACGACTGATATTCAAGCCATCGAGGTGAGCCAGCTTACCGTCGCTCGGGTCAGTGACCACTGCTAACGGCAACCAGTCACTCGCACCATCCATCGGTATGGCGGGCATGAAGTCCGTCAGCCACACAGCAAAATCCTCCTGGCTCATGATGCGCCGCATCAAATCAGCCTCTGCAAGACAAGGTGACAAAAAATCCTGCCCACCCGGCTCATAGGCCAACGGGCAATCACGGTCACCCGCATAAAAAACCATGGACCGTCGTGACACCAAATCAAAGAAATCATCACGGCCTGCTGCCTTCGCCCAATCCAGGAAAAGACCAAAAGCAAACGCCGTTTGAGCGTGCTCGCCAATGCGGATTGGATAGGCCAGTTTCCCCAGCCAAACCTCCATTTTCTCCACCAAAACGGCTTCAAGCGGTTCAAGTACTTTTAACCAGCGTTTAGCGCGTGGATCGTCCCACTCGCGAAATTCAGCCGACAACTGCAATAGCCAGGCGACACCGTAAGGTCTTTCGAAAGAATCACGTTGCTCATGGTTGACGTAGCGCACTTCTACAGCGACATTTTCAGCAGTAAAGCTGGCGTTCAATGCAGCTTCGGCCGCTGAAACAAAATCTGCTTGCGGATAAAGATGGATTAAACGCGTCAGAAGCCAGTGCCCGTGTACTGATGAATGCCAGTCAAAACAACCATAGAATACCGGTGTCAGTGCATGTGGTGGTGCAACGTCCTGATCGCCGGACAGGACGTGTGAAATCTTGTTGGGGTATTCCTGATGTACACACTCCAACGCCAGTGCTGCAAAACGGTTGATCGCCGGTCCATTCTCAGCCTGAACTGATTGAAAAGAGAACCCAATTACGAAAAAACAGAAAGTTACTAATGAACCAATGCGCATAAGATGTTCCCAAGGGTTGTTTAGGTTACCTGCTGAAGAAATCAGCCCACTGTACAGACTTAGAGTTAATGTTTTATTGAACAGTAGCCATACATTCAATCTCGGTGCGCGCACCCAGTGCCAGACCGCTGGCACCCAGAGCACTACGGGCCGGTAGCTTGCTCGGAAAATAAGTCGTATAGACCGTGTTCATGGCAGCCCACTCGTTGATATCAGCCAGGTATACGGTGCATTTCACAACCTGCGCCATCGACGAGCCATGTTTTTCAAGTGTTTTTTTGATGTTTTCCAGCGTTTGTCGGGTTTGTCCGGTGATCCCACCGTCGGCCAGTTTAGATGTGCTGTAATCGAGCCCAATCTGACCGGAAAGGTAAAGCATATGTCCAACACGGACCGCTTCGGAAAAAGGCAATTGTATATTCCCGGTAACTGCATAATGCTCTACATCAGGCTTGCCGGCGACGGCAGCCTGGGTGAATAAAATAGTCGTGAACACTATGACATTCAGAATTAATTTCATTGGTTGATACTCTTCATTGGTTGATACTCTGGTGTTAAGTCTCTCCGCATCGTGCAAAACCGCTTACTTGCTCCGCTGCCCTGAACGTCAGCGCTTGAAAAAATGGGGGGTTTCGACGGAACTGGGCATATCTGTTTGGTGTTCAAACGATAGTCCACTAAAGCAGCTATTTGTTGGATAGCTTGTTTGGACCTTAAGTTGTAATTCTTTGGGTCCTCGCCGCAGACCAGGTGGTGCATTGATTACTCTCCTCTAATGCTCCTTCAACATGATAATTGTGGATTCAGCGCTCCTGTGGGGTTTTGCCGTAAGGCGCAGTGTGCAGTGAATGGCTGGTCCTTTACAAGCGCTGCAACGCGACGGCTGAATCCCACAGGAGCGCCCTGTGGGTTGACTTGTCAGTGCCCATGGACGTCGTTGCACCTCTTGCCAAGGACTAAGGCCATTACCTGCGAGATGCGCCTTGCCATGAACACTGACAAGCCAACTGCATCCGTAATTATCATGTTGAAGGAGCACTAGCTCAAAACGAATGAATCTGGCAACAATTCTCCTACTAACCAGCTGTGAAAATCTTTTTCGCTATGACAGGAAATGATCACAGCATCATCCGCTAACAATTCACTCATCACCTGACGGCAGGCGCCACAGGGTGCTAAAACTTCAAACCCGGTGGCATAAATCAATAAAACGTGAGCGGTGCCCGGCTTCATACCTGCGCTGATTGCCGCGGACAGGGCATTACGTTCTGCACATTGTGTCAAGCCGTATGAGGCGTTTTCCACATTACAACCGGTATATACGTTGCCCTTTTCATCCAGCAAGCTGGCGCCTACCCTGGCACCACTATACGGTGAGTAGGCATTGTCACTAGCCGTTCGTGCGGGGATATAGAGTTTTTCAATGGCTTTCTCCGTTGCACTCATACCTGGGTTTCTACTTCAAGTGCAGCTTCGAGTACCACTTCAATCACGGCACCAAAAGCATTCTGCCGGACTTCATGAGATGCTTGCTCGCCGGTTGGGATCACATCGCTCACAGACAGAATGGTCAAGGCTTTTCTACCGTGCTGGTGTGCCAATGCATACAAAGCTGCTGATTCCATATCCAGTGCAAGAACACCCATTTTTTGCACTTTGGCTATAAATGTCTCATCGGGATTATAAAACCAGTCAGATGCAAACACGTTGCCCGTCCTGATCTTCAAGCCACTTTGCACTGCTTTTTCATGGACCCGGCGCAACAGTTCAAAATCTGCATTGGCAGCAAAGTCCCAGCCACTGAAGCGCTGCCGATTCATGGCAGAGTCAGTGCTTGCGGTACTGGCTAATACCAGATCGCCTACGTGCATGTCAGGAAGCAGTCCGCCACAGGTACCTACACGTATGATCTGTTTTACGTCGTAATAATCAAACAATTCATGCGCATAAATACTGATCGACGGCATGCCCATACCTGAGCCCATGATAGAGACTGGCCTGCCTTTAAAGGTACCGGTAAACCCAAACATGTTACGTACACTGTTAACCAGCCTGACATCATCCAGGTGGTTTTTTGCAAGTGCCTGTGCCCTTAGAGGGTCACCTGGCATCAGCACTGTTTCTGCAAAATCTCCCCTACAGGCCTCGATATGTGGTGTTCCAGTCATTGTTATCCCTTTTTCAGACTATTGTCTCGCCCAGCTTATGCAAATTGTTCGTAGACGGCAGGCAAGGCATCCGTCGGACGACCAATAATAATAGCATCTACGAGTGC
Source organism: Gammaproteobacteria bacterium (assembly GCA_021772935.1). GTDB lineage: Bacteria > Pseudomonadota > Gammaproteobacteria > Xanthomonadales > SZUA-36 > SZUA-36. The sequence continues at coordinate 71,910 of JAJFLA010000032.1, read as the reverse complement.
CTCAGCAGCTACCTGCCAGGTCACTTCATCTGCTGCATGAATAGTAACCAGTGGGTCACCTTTGTTTACAGTCTCTCCAACCAGACAAAAACCTGATAAGCCCACACGATGATCAATGATATCTTCAACACGTCTGCGCCCACCGCCCAGACTGACTACAGACAGGCCGATCGCCCGCGTATCCATGAACTCTATACAGCCTTCACCTGGCGCAGGCAAAGCACGAACCACAGGAGCCGCATGCAGATACTTCGCTGGCCGATCCATCAGGTCGGCCGGCCCACCCTGCTTGCTCACCATGCGTGCAAAATGCTCTGCCGCCAAACCCGACTCAAGCACTTTATTTAGCTTAAGCCTGGCAGTGTTCGGTGTTTCAGCCAAACCACCCAACAACAATAGCTCACTACTCAGTGACAAAACGACATCTTCCAGCCTTGGCTGACGGTCTCCACCTGACAGAAACTCAATGGCCTCACTCATTTCCAGCGCATTACCTGCAGTGCGAGCCAAGGGTTGATTCATATCGGTTAACAATGCACGGCAAGGCAAACCGGCCAATGCGGCCACTTCAATAAGATTGGCTGCCAGGTCCCGGGCACGGTCACGGTCACACATGAATGCGCCATTGCCGGTCTTGATATCCAATACCAGACCATCCAGCCCTTCGGCCAGTTTCTTGGAAAGAATTGAAGCCACAATCAATGGTATTGAATCCACTGTAGCGGTTACATCACGGACTGCATAAATCCTGCCGTCTGCTGGGGCTAAATCATTGCCTTGACCGATCATTGCCAGTCCGGTTTCCCGCACTGTTTGTTCAAATAACTGTTGTGAGAGATTAACGTTAAAGCCTGGAATGCTTTCAAGCTTATCCAACGTACCTCCGGTATGGCCAAGACCGCGTCCTGAGATCATTGGGATATAGGCGCCACAGGCTGCCAACATGGGTGCCATGACCAGGCTCACCAGGTCACCGACACCACCAGTGGAGTGTTTATCGAGAACCGGGCCATCAAGACCAGACCAGTGAAGGCAGCGTCCAGAATCGCGCATGGCGAGGGTGAGCGCCGATTGCTCTGCCATACTCATATTTTGGAAATGCACAGCCATCGCGAAGGCGCCAATCTGGGCATCACTTACCCGCCCCTTAGTGATACCATCCACAAAGCCTCTTATAGCATCCTGTGTCAGCTCTTGGCCATCTCTCTTGGCTCTTATGGTTTCTGCGGGCAACAACATATAGTCATAATAACAGTGATTTTGTATTTTGGGTCGAAAGCAGGCTAGCGAAAAGGATGGCTGCCAACAAAATGTTGGCCCCAACTTCTACCCACACTTGGAATAACCACACGACAGGCAAGTCGCGCAATTATCCATCACCACCACAGCCTTGGTAAAACACTTGTTGCACAAGGTGGCCGAAGCGGGGTATCCAGTATCCGCTTCGGCTGAATCAGCTATCGTTTCTTTTTGCGCGCCCTCCACTTCTGCGCGTTTCTGATCAAGAATCAGCTTCTGCTGCTCTGACAATTCTTCTTTTTCCATCAAACCGATTTTGCGCATATGATGTGCTATCACATCACCGATCTCGGCTATGATGGAAGGCATGAATCTGCCACCAGGCTTAAAATAACCACCCTTGGGATCGAACACCGCCTGTAGTTCTTCCGCCAGGAAAGTCACATCCCCACCCTTGCGAAAAACAGCTGACATCAAGCGTGTCAAAGCCACGATCCACTGGAAGTGATTCATGTTCTTTGAGTTAATAAAAATCTCAAACGGCCTACGCTGTTCATACTCAGTACCCGGATTGAGAATGATATCGTTGATGGTCACATACATCGCATGATCATCCAGCGGTGTTCTAATTTTGTAGGTGGAACCCTCCAGTGACTCCATACCTTCGGGACGCATGACTTTCTCTGTCATGCGAATGATCTTAGCTGAACTACGGGCTTCCTTTTCTTCAGCGGCAATCTTTAGTGCCGCTAACTCTTCTTCCGGCTTGACTACTTCGTAGCCAGCAATGTTTTTGTTAATTTTTATCGTCATTTTTCTCAACTATCATTTTCCATGGCCCATCTAAAACTTTCCGTAATAACCCTCTTTCAAGGCATCAAACAGATTGGCTGCAGTATGCACTTCACCATCGTACTCAATCTCTTCATTACCCTTTACCTCAAGTACCTCACCGTCATCCAGCACAAAACGATAAGTGGTATTTGAGAGGTCGTTTTCCTTGACCAGCACACCCTGGAAAACCTCTGGATTGAACCGGAAAGTAGTGCAACCCTTCAGGCCGTTGCTGTGTGCATAGGTATAAATATTTTTAAAATCTTCGTAAGGGTAATCAGTCGGTACATTGGCTGTCTTGGAAATAGAAGAATCAATCCACTTCTGTGCCGCCGCCTGCACATCAACGTGTTCGGTCGGCATGATGTCATCCGCAGAAATGAATTGTTCCGGCAACTTTGTTTTCTCGTCTTGTGAGTCCGGTATAGCTGCCGGATTCACGTATGCACGATAAGCCAGTAACTCATAACTGAACACCTCTACCTTTTCTTTACTCTTTTTGCCTTCACGGATTACATTGCGGCTGTAATGGTGGGCAAAGCTGGGCTCAATCCCATTTGAAGCATTATTTGCCAATGACAGGGATATTGTACCGGTTGGTGCAATTGATGTGTGGTGTGTGAAACGACCACCTTCCTTCGCCAGCGCTTCTACCAATTCCGGTTCTAACTCTGCTACCTGTTGCATATAACGACTATATTTCGCATGCAACACCGAACCACAAACGGAATCCCCTATACCGTAACCATCTGTTGCCATTTCCGGCCGTTTGCGCAACATCTCAGCACTCACTCTGAAATCCTCAGTCATCACCGGTGCCGGACCCTTCTCGCGAGCCAGCTCTAACGACTCTTTCCATCCGGCAATGGCCATGTCTCGGGCAACTTTCTCGGTAAACTCCAGAGAATCCTCAGAACCATACTTCATACCCAACAGGACCAATGTTGACCCCAGCCCTAAAAAGCCCATACCGTGCCGACGCTTTCGCTCTATTTCATCTCGTTGCTTACCGAGAGGTAATCCATTGATTTCTACAACATTATCTAACATACGGGTAAAGATTTTTACAACCTTACGATATTCGTCCCAATTAAACTCGGCGACATCGGTGAAGGGTTTTTCAACAAACCGCGTCAGGTTGATTGAGCCAAGTAAACAGGCACCGTACGGCGGCAATGGTTGTTCACCACAGGGGTTGGTTGCACGGATATTCTCGCAAAACCAGTTATTGTTCATTTCATTGATACGATCAATCAGGATAAAACCCGGCTCAGCAAAGTCATAGGTAGATGACATGATCATGTCCCACATACGGCGTGCAGGAAATTTCTTGTATACCTTACAGGCTACCAGACCATCTTCACGAGTCACATAGTCGTCGACCAGCGGCCACTCCCTCCACAGCACCTGTTGCGAATCATCAATATCCAACTCGGTGGCTTCCTGCGGTGTAATGGGAAACGCTAATGCCCAATCGTCATCATCGGCAACGGCTTGCATAAACTCATCGGTGATCAGCAAAGAGCAGTTGAACTGACGTAGTCTGCCATCCTCACGCTTTGCCCGGATAAACTCCATGGCATCCGGGTGTCCAATATCAAATGTAGCCATCTGGGCGCCTCTTCTGCCACCGGCTGAAGAAACGGTAAAGCACATCTTGTCATAGATGTCCATGAAGCTCAGCGGGCCGGAGGTATAAGCACCAGCACCAGATACATAAGCACCTTTAGGACGCAGCGTAGAAAACTCATAACCTATGCCGCAGCCTGCTTTGAGCGTCAATCCTGCTTCGTGTACCTTATCGAGTATGCCATTCATGGAATCCTTGATGGTTCCTGACACGGTACAGTTAATCGTAGAGGTTGCCGGCTTGTGTTCGCGTGCTCCGGCATTGGACGTGATCCTTCCTGCTGGTATTGCACCACGTCGCAAGGCCCATAAAAATGAATCGTTCCATTGCTCGCGTAATTCCCTGGTTTTTTCAACGTTGGATATCGCTTGCGCAACCCTTTTATAGGTATCATCGATGTTGGTATCGATGCTTACACCTATCTTGGACTTCAAACGGTATTTTTTATCCCAGATATCAAGGGACGCTTCCTGGAAAGGAACTGCTTGTATTTCAGTGCCTATGGCCTCAACCCGAACACTGTTCATGAATTATCCCGCTTAATTACTTGGTTTTATTTGACTATGGACACAAGTTATTGTGCCTTCCCCTCTCGAAAAACACAAGATATTGTGTCTGAGGTAGTGAACAATACCGGCGAAAATCAAGTCTGTCAAACGTACCTCGGCGTATGGCCAAATCAGTCACCATACTAAAATATCATTTTCGATTCATAATGTTACAGGGTTTGTGACGTTTTTTACGCAGACAGCGTCCAGTTAGGGAGTCATGGAAACCTTGGTAAATCAGGCTTTCGTTTCGTCGCAAATTTTTAAAAACCTGGAGATTCTCTAATGAAACACTATTTAGAACCCATTTTCGCTCTGACAGCAATTGCACTTCTTGCTACAACTTCTGTCCAGGCGGAAACCGACCTGAAAATGGTTATTGCGCTTAAAACAGATGATTTTGAACTGACAGAAACCGATATCAGCACCTTGGCCATCGGTGAAGCACAAACCATTGAAACCGAAAGCGGCAAGGTCATCGATATCCTGCGTACTGCTGATGGTGCCGAAATTTATGTGGATGGTGAATTGCTGGAAATGAACTTTGACAATGAAAATCTGCATGAACAACATAAGATTAGAAAACACGTTGAAGTCGTTTGTGCTGATGGTGACGAGTGCAACAAAACTGTATTTGTCCTTAACAGTGACGATAATGCCGTTCTAAACTGGGTGGGTGAAGATGGCGACAACGTCATTATTCATGAGGAAATAGAACTCACCTGCACCGATGAAGATGAAGGTACCAGTTGTAGTGATAAATTGGTTTGGGTTTCTGATACTGGAAACATCGACCTTGAAGAGCTTCACGAAATGCATGCAGGCCAAGGTGGCCACAAAGTTATCGTGATCAAGAAGGAAATCGTCACAGAAGACTGATTTTTTATTTTAAGGAACCTCTGATTTATTCTGAACGAAGTAGATTGAGATTCAAAATGTTCAGGTTCAAGACGCAAATCGCACGTAATAGCTAGCTATTGCGAAGATTTGCAACGCAGAAACTGGATATTTTGGACGCAAGATACGATTTCATGGATAGATCAGAGGCTCCTTAACGTTATACTCAGAGCCCAGCCTGGTTTTTTATCGGGCAGGGCTTTTTACTGTTTAAGAGTTTCTTTATGCTGCATGTCATTCTTTATCAACCCGAGATTCCGCCCAATACCGGCAATATTATCCGACTGTGTGCCAATACCGGTGCTAACTTGCACCTTGTGGGGCCGCTGGGATTTCAGCTTGATAATACTCGCGTCAAACGGGCCGGTCTGGACTATGCAGAAATGACCTGTGTATATCAATACGTGAACTGGAACAGTTTCCGGACCGAACATCCTGAAATGAGAATCTGGGCCTTTAGCACCCGTGGAGAAAGACCATACACTGAGGCTGAGTTTCAAGCCGATGATGGACTCCTGTTTGGGCCCGAAACACGTGGCCTGCCAGAATCGGTACTGGCTGAAACAGGTTCCGAATACTGTTTGCACCTGCCCATGGCCTTAACTTCCCGCAGCTTGAATCTGTCCAACACGGTGGCTGTAGGTGTATACGAAGCGTGGCGACAAATGGGGTTCGCTAAAGGGGTCCAAGAGCCTGCGTCGTAGAAATATCCGTCGCGAGAAAACGGCATAGTGAGGACAGTATTTTCACTCTTTTGAGGCGAATAGCATCGCGTGTACCCAGTAAAGCCTTGAATCAAAATGATAAAGTCATTTCATTGACCGCTCTCGCCTGAGGGCGCCTACTCTTGGTGGTGAAATATGCGAGCTAGTCGCCGTACTCCGCTTTCTGCTCTCTGGCGAGCAATCGCGCGACCCCTTCCACCGGGTTCCAACCCGTGTGAATAATACCGTTGACCTGCTTTGAGATAGGCATTTTTATATTGTGTTGCTCAGCCAGACGCTGAACCTCGGCTGCGCTGTTAACACCCTCAACCACCTGACCGATTTTATCCAGCGCCTGTGAGAGTGTATCTCCCTCTCCAAGCAACAGGCCCAGTTGCCGGTTTCGTGACAAATCACCAGTACAGGTCAATATCAAATCACCGGCACCCGCCAGACCCATCAATGTTTCCGGTTTTGCATGCATGGCTATACCGAGACGCATCATTTCAGCCAGACCACGGGTGATCAGGGCAGCGCGGGCATTATCACCCAGTTTCATACCATCACAGATACCAGTAGCCACCGCCATGACGTTCTTGACCGCACCACCGAGTTCAGCCCCGACCATGTCATCACTGGTATAGGCCCGAAAGCGACTCCCGTGCAAAGCAGCGGCAATGGTATTGGTGAAACTACTGTCAGAGCCAGCCACTGTCACTGCGGTCGGCAGTTCCATGGCCACTTCTTTTGCAAATGAAGGTCCGGTGACGATGGCCAGTGGTGTTTCAGGTGGTAACAGTTCTGCCGCAACTTGATGCAATAAACGACCGCTACCCGGCTCAAAACCTTTACAAGCCCAGGCAACGCCCTGCCCTGGTGTAAGTTCCTTGCGGAACTGCTTGATGGTTGCAGCAAAGGCGTAACTCGGTGTGACGATCAACACATGATCCGCTGCTTTCACCGCTGCGAGGATATCGCTTTCAAGCTCTATGGAGCCCGGTATCTCAATGTCCGGTAAGTAACGGTGATTGCGACAAGTTAAACGTATCTGCGATATATGCTCGGCATCACGGCCCCACAGGATACTGCTGGAGCCGCTGCGATCCAGTTGCAAGGCCAATGCAGTCCCCCACGACCCCGCTCCCAGAACAGCAATAACAGGTGCCTTGGCCCTCATATTATTTTAGTCCCCCGGATACAGGTGCAATATACGGGTTCATAAGCAACCGGGTCAGGCGTTACCCTGAACTTCCATGTCTTCGGAAACGTTAGCCTTTGCCTTCGCTTGTGCTTGCGCTTCCTGCATGCGCTGCGCATAAACCTGATCAAAATTGATCGGCTGTAATACTAGCGGTGGGAAGCCACCATCAGCCACCAGGTCAGTGATTGACCGCCGGGCATAAGGGAACAAAGTGTGAGGACAAAGCGTGTTCAACGCGACATGTCTGGCCTGTTCGTCCAGACCTACGATGGAAAAAATACCGGCCTGTTGAACCTCAGCGAGATAAGCAGTTTTTTCACCAAGACTTGCCGTTACAGTAACAGTTAAAATGACCTCATGAACATTTTCAGCGAGGTTTTCAACTCTTTGTGCAAGGTTCATTTTAATTTCAACCTGCCCATCGTCCTGGAATATCTGAGGTGCGTTAGGTAGCTCAAAAGAAACATCTTTTACGTATAGCTTCTGCAACTGAAATTGTGCTTGCTGCTGTTCTTCTGTTGCTGTTTCCTGATTCTGTTCTTCTGCCATGATCGTATTTCTCTTTGCTCTAATTAGTTAATTTCATACATCTAACGATGAAATGATAATGGGAAATTATCTCATTGCGCCGCCTGAATGACCAGACGAGCAATAACTTACTTACGTGCGAGTGGGTACTGATCCGCCATCCACTGTGTTGTGCCGCCTTTAAGGACCGCCACGTCAACTGCGCCCAATTTAACCAGTTTTGCAGCCGCCTGGTGCGCCGTTTGACCGTTTTTACATACAAGAAGTACCGGACCGGTCTTTATTTTTTCAATGTCTGGATCTGCTTGAGTGAACCGAGACAGGGCGATATGTGCTGCGCCAGCCAAATGACCTTTTGAAAAGTCCGCGGACGATGATATATCCACTATGGAGGTTTGTCCCTGATTGATTTTTTGCACAGCCTGGATCGGGGTCAATTCTATATATCCACGAGTATGTCGGCTGATTTCTGTCCAGACAAGTAACAGTATTATACCGGCAAAACCAGCGACCAACATTCCATGGTTGCCTGCAAATTCTATTAATTGTTCCACGTTTCGATCTCCTGACAATTATCCGGTAGTATCCATCGGAAGTTTCGTTCCAAACTATTCACCAACCGTAATGGAACTGCGGTTGATCGGTTGTTGTGAAATAATATACCCACAACAACCCCTGTTTTCGATTTACATATTCGCAGTGGTCATTACATCGTCGTGCGCCTGTGTCATGTGGTGGCAATGGGCCATTTTTGCAAGAGTCAGTCGTACAATGACAGTTGGAGACTAAAAACCACGTCCGGGCACCGGTACCACGATTGATTGAAGTGACCGGGGCGGAAAGGCAAATCTTACCCATTTTATGGAATCTAAATGACAGCCAATAAAAGACATAAACCAGTTCCTCAATCAGCAGCCAGTCCGCTGGTATTAATGATACTGGATGGCTGGGGTTATCGGAAAGATGCTATTGACAACGCCATCAGCGAAGCCTCAACACCTTATTGGGATCAGATACAGCAGATTGGCTGTCACACAACCATAGAAACCTCCGGTGAATTCGTTGGTCTGCCGAGAGGTCAGATGGGGAATTCCGAGGTTGGGCATATGAACATCGGCGCCGGACGTATTGTTTTTCAGGATTTCACCCGTATCAGTGATGCCATACAAGACGGTAGTTTCATCAATAACCCGGCGCTTAACAAAGCGGCTAAGGCCTGTCTCACACATGCATCTACACTGCACATCATGGGTTTGTTGTCACCGGGTGGGGTACACAGTCATGAAGATCATTTCCTGGCGACAATACGTATGGCTGCTGTGCAAGGGGCCCGTAGAATCAGGGTGCACGCCTTTCTTGACGGACGGGATACTGCTCCTCGTAGCGCCAAGGCGTCGATCCAAAAAATGCAGAACTGCCTGGATGGCCTCCCTAACGCTTCCTTTGCCAGTCTGTGTGGACGTTATTATGCGATGGACCGAGATCAACGATGGAGTCGGGTTGAATCAGCCTGGCAGACTCTCGTAAACGCTAAGGCATTGTTCAATTTCAACGACGCGGCGACTGCGCTTCAGTCTGCCTATGAACGTGATGAAAGTGATGAGTTTGTCAGCCCAACGACCATTGGCCCATATACCGGCATGCAGGACGATGATGCTGTTATTTTTGTCAACTTCAGGGCTGACCGCGCTCGCGAAATCAGTCAGGCATTCATCCAACCGGATTTTCAAGCCTTTGAGCGGCGAGCGCCAAAACTCTCTGCTTTCGCTAGCATGACACAATATCTGGAGGGTTTGCCTGCCGATGTCGCCTATCCCCCTGAACAGCTTAAGGGCCTACTCGGAGAGTGCCTCTCTAAACAGCACTTATCTCAGCTGCGAATCGCGGAGACAGAAAAGTACGCCCATGTGACTTTTTTCTTCAATGGCGGCGAAGAAAAACCCTACGCCGGTGAACAACGCTTATTGGTACCATCACCCGACGTAGCAACCTATGACCAACAGCCAGAAATGAGTATCGAAAAACTGTCAGCTGAACTCGATAAGGCTATCCGTAGTGGAAAATTTGACGTCATTATCTGTAACGTAGCCAATCCTGATATGGTCGGACATACCGGCAACATGACGGCCGCCATTGTTGCAGTTGAAGCGGTTGATCAGTGTCTTGGAGTTGTACTAAAAGCAATCCAGTCGACGAATAGTGACTTACTTGTCACTGCCGACCATGGCAATATTGAACAGATGACAGACCATCGGACTGGCCAGAACCATACGGCACACACCACCAACCCCGTTCCCCTGGCTTATTATGGCCGCAAGGCTGAAGCGGTTTCAGGTGGTGCTCTCAGGGATATTGCACCCACCATGCTGCACCTGCTTGGAATCACACCCCCAGCCGAAATGACAGGAAGCTCGTTGCTGGAGTTAATCGACACACCATCGGCAGAACGCTGAAAGGTCGGTGAAATACCGCAAACTCATATTTTCTTGCATAATTATCTGGTCGACACTCGGCTGGATGACAAGCCAGGCCAGTGACGATCTCACCCAAGCGGAAGCCAAATCACGACTCAAGCAACTTAAAACAGAAATCAGCAGTTTAAAGAAAGAGCTCGAACGAAACCGAACAACGCTTTCTGATGAACAGAAGGCACTTAAGACGGCTGATCTTAATATCCAAACCAACGCATTGGACTTGCGTAAGCTGGAATCAATCAGGCAAACACATCATCTCGAACTATCGAGCCTTCAGGTTGAACGGCAGGACTATTTGCGCAGTCTCGACAAGCGCCGAGAGGTACTCGCAATTCAGATCATGGCAGCCTACCGGCTTGGCAAGGAGTCCAGATTGAAACTGGTTCTTAACCAGGATAGTCCTGCACTTGTGTCAAGAACCTTGGCATATTATGACTATTTCAGTCGTTCACAAGCTTCACAGATCAGTGAACTGAGACAGGTATTGCAAACACTTAATGAGATGCAGACAAAAATCAATGTGGAACTGTCCGCACTCGATGTGGTTCAAAAAAGCCAACAGCTTGTGCTGGATGAAATAATACGTCAGCGCAATGAGCGCCAGACCATTATTGAGGCTCTTTCCAGCCAGGTCAGTACAGATGAAACACGACTCGAAGAATTGCAAAACAACAGAAAGGATCTTGAGGCGCTGCTGGAAAAGCTGTCGAATGTGCTGGCTGACATACCCGCCAACCTGGGCAAGAGACTTGGCCCTTTGGACTTGAAAGGAAAAATGCCAATACCGGTAGCGGGCCGTATCAAGCATGCTTACGGACAAGCAAGAACAGCCGGTTTACGCTGGCAGGGATGGTTAATTGCAGCGGGCAGTGGAAGCGAGGTCAAGGCCATCGCATATGGGCGCGTGGCTTATTCGGACTGGCTCAGGGGCTACGGTCTACTTATGATCATAGACCACGGCGATGGCTTTATGAGCCTGTATGCTAATAATGAAAGCCTTTTGCACGAGGTTGGGGACTGGGTCGAACCCGGTGCTGCGATCAGTACAGTTGGCACCAGCCCTGTGAATGGAAATGGGCTTTATTTTGAGATCCGAAAAAACGGTAAGGCCTTGGATCCTGTCTCATGGCTAAAACGCTAACGCTAATATGGAACATTATCAATAAAATCATGATACAAACCAGCACAAGATTGGCATTGGTGCTGTTACTGGCATCCACAGCAGTGGCAGCAACTGAGACTGAAACACCACCCACCCGGGCACAACTCTCACTGGATGACTTACGTACATTTACCGACGTGTTTAACCAGGTTCGCAATAATTTTGTGGAGGAAACGGACGATCACATGCTATTGAATGCCGCTATTAGCGGAATGTTATCTGAGCTGGATCCTCACTCGTCCTACATGGAAGCAGATGAATTTCAGCGGCTAAATAACGACTCTCAAGGTCGTTATAGCGGAATCGGCGTTGAAGTAGCGATTGAAAACCAGCGTATCAAGGTGGTGGTTGTCATGCCCGATGGCGCTGCGGATAAAGCAGGAGTCGTGGCCGGGGACATCATAACTTCAATCAACAAAAATGATTTACGTGGTCAAGATCAGCGAGCTGCTATAGACAGCATGCGTGGTAAGGTGGGGACTGAAGTGGGTATCACCATTGAACACAAAAATGGAGAAGTGTCAGATCTTACACTGGTACGTGATTTTGTCGAAGTCACAAGTGTCTTCAGCAAACCGGTGGACCGAGATTTCGGCTACTTCCGAATCAGCCAGTTCACACGTAAAAGCGCGCTTGAACTGCGTGAACAAATTGAAACCATGCAAAGTCTTCACGAGGGACCGCTTAAAGGTGTCATTTTGGATCTACGCAACAACCCCGGCGGTGTGCTCAAGCCTGCCGTGACCATAGCCGATGGTTTTTTGGATGCCGGGCTGATTGTTTATACCAAAGGGCGTGCCGCAGACCAGGTGGAATATACTGCAAAATCAGGTCAGTGGCTGAAAGATGTTCCCTTGGTAGTGCTGGTGAATGGCAGCTCAGCATCAGCATCAGAAGTGCTGGCAGGTGCTTTGCAAGACCATGGCCGCGCCCTGATCATCGGTGAAAAAACATTCGGTAAGGGCTCGGTGCAATCTGTCCTGAATCTACGTAACGGGTCCGGTATTCGGCTAACAACCTCTCGCTATTACACCCCAACCGGTCGTTCAATCCAGGCTGAAGGTATTCATCCGGATGTGGAGATTACACCAATCAGGGTCATTGAAAACGAAGACCAACGCAAACGGGAAGCCGACCTTGATCGACACCTGAATGGGGAACCCGGCGAGAGACCTGTGGTTTTTGATTCAGAAGTAAGTGCCGGTGACGATTACATGATGTATCAGGCACTGATCCTGTTAAAAGGTGCCGCCATACTCTCGCCAACAAGCGACCAGCGCTAGTCCGAATGCTAGTGTAGTGTCCTATATATCGTGACGATTAAGCACCCCATTTAAAGACGGGTACGACTACCTGGTTGTATTGGGAATGGTGTAACTTTCTCACCACTTTCGCGATCACGGATGACTGCCTGACCTTTTTTCTTTACCTGCTCGACCCGTAACACACTGTGCAAGGGCAGGTGCAAGACCTCTACCCCATCAAATTCATCAAGCATTTTTTCCTCGGTCGGATCAATCACCAGGGAATCCTTTTCGCCGAACACCAGCCCCGAAACTTCAACAAAACCAAGCAGCGCGCTTGTACACACGTCGGTACAAAATAGCTCATACACCTTGCCATGGTTAAGGAATGCAACCCGAAACAGTTTTTCTTTATCCGGCTTAGCCATGTCTTATCCCAATTTGATCTGTGCTGTTGCGCGTACCAACAAAGCAAATATTAATCCCAGTGCAAAACCCGCTATATGCGTCCACCAAGCCACTATTCCCGTTATGGGGCCTAAAACGGAATAAACCAACTGCAGCGTAAACCAAGAACCAATCACAAGCACGGCCGACACACGTACAAACTGAAGATAAAGACCCAATGGCAGCAACATGCCAATACGGCGGGAAGGAAACAGACCCAGGTAAGCGCCCACCACCGCTGAAACCGCACCACTGGCCCCGACTATGGGTGACGTCAATTCCGGCAAACGCAAAACCACAAACAGGTTAGCCATCGCGCCACCGAACATAAACACGAACAACATACCCGCGCCACCCAGACGACGTTCCAGCGGCAGACCAAATACCCACAGATAAACCATATTCCCCAGCAAATGTAACCAGTTTGCGTGAATAAACAACGCGCTGAGCAGGGTCAAAAGTTGATAGTCTGCCCACCCTGCGAGTGGCTGGTTCAATATCAGCGCCAGCTGGCTCGGTAGTGCGCCCCCCAGTTGCAACATCGCATTCTGGGCCAGTGGCAAGATAACGGAATGCAGTATTTTAGCACCCGTACAAAAAAGAAATATGGTCAGTGTCACCCACGGGAAACGAGGTGATGACTTCGACCAGTTTGTGACAATTCCAGTTTGCAGCTTATTTATCTACCAGAAACTGATAAAGACGAAACTTGAATACAACACCTTCACGCCGAATTTCTTTCACCTGAAGCCCGGGTGCTGCCCAGTCTCCTTCTCGCAGGCGCTGACCATTTACCAATACAAACCGGTCAGCAGGTTTGCTAGCGTAAACCAGTACGCTGAACCTGGTTTCCGGCACTTTAGTGCGAATCGCATCTGGTAATTCCCAATAATTGATGGGTTCCGGTTCCTGAGGATGGAATTCTTTCTTGGCAGCTGCTGTTGGCTGCGACAGTGTTTGAGACTCTGGAACTGGCAGCTTGTTGTTATCCGGGGCCGTGGTTTTTGCAACCGGTTGCGTTTTATCCGCAGGTTTAGCGGTATTCATGTCAGGTCGTTCGACCTTACCCCCAGCATCCGTTTGTAAGCGCGAATCACTTTTGGCCGCTAGTTGAAAAGACTCTACCGGGGTTCGCTGTGAGCCCACATCACCGCTGTCGGTCGTGCTTGTTAGCGTTGAGTTTGAGTGCGTGACCTTTCCGGCTTCCAGTTTTACCACTGGAGTACTAGCCACCTTGGTTCGATCGGGCGCTAAAGTAACGGGGGGCTGGTACCCACCGGCCGGTTTCTGGTATTGGTGCCACACAAACCAACCACTCGTAAACAATGCTACGACCAGCAACGCCGCCAATGGACCCATCCCAAGTGAATCAGAAACCGGGCCTCGATTTTCTTCTGAATGAATGTTAGGGGCTTCAACCTTGCGCTGATCCTTTTCGGTCTTTCGAAGTGCTTCAAGAAGTATCGACATGATTTGGCCCTAATTATTTCCAGGTTTGCAAAAGTGTTGGCTCTTTTATTGATGCCGTCATCAAGTAAAGCAATGTTTTTCGCCCTACAATGCCATCTGCTTCCAGGCCCCTGCGTACCTGAAACCCTTTCAACCAAAGTTCAAAAGCTGCATCAAACACGTGACCACCATGGTACGGTACATCAACACGGGCCGCCATTTCCATTATCGTTACTACTGCAGGTCCAACATCGCCTCGACCGACTAATACTGGCCAGCCAGAGGCTTGTGGCCATGCCACAAAGTAGGCCCCCAACCAACGGGCATCAATACTATCCTTCAACACCGTCTGCGATCGCTCTGGTGATCCGACCAGCAGCCGTTCATCGTCTACACCCCGGAGCAGAAGATAGGACGGGGTTTCACCTTGAAGCACGAGAACCACCGGTAGTCCGAGACGTTTGATTTTAGACCAGCTTCCCTGATCACGAAGACAGGCATATCCTTGGCTGTTATCACCGTCACAGGCAGCCTGGATGACCATGCCTGAACCGGCGTCCTGCCACATTTTAGCAAGACCCCGCCAAACTTCACGTTGGTGTTCATTGAGCCAAGCGGTATCCAATGTCGCCGTAATATCTGGAACCGGGGCATTAGCGGCCAACTTCGTTGCGGTCGACTGCACGGCACCGGGTTGCTGGGGGTGGTCCCGAACCAGAGCCTGCGATGATATTTTTTCCGTCTCCGCATTGGCTTCGCCTGTCGGCAAGCGTATATCACTGAATATGGCTACAGCCAACACGACGATGGCCACCAGCGCCATCGCTGCCACCAACCGTGGCCAACGAAAACGACTAACCTGCCGCTCACCCAGCTGCACCTCATTGGCAGCTTCATGCACCATGCTTGCAGTTACATCGACACGCTCTTTGGCAAAAGCCGCAACCAGTGACCTGTCAGCAATGATATTGATTAACCGCGGTATGCCTTGCGATCGTTGATAAAGTGCATTCATCGCGTTGCGTCGAAACGGATTCCGCGGTGAGCCTGCAACCTGCATGCGGTGGCGAATATACAAATGTGTATCCTTCGGTCCCAGCGGGCTCAGGTGATAACGTGCAGTGATACGCTGGGCCAATTGGCGCAGGTTACGACGTTGCAACAACTCCCTTAACTCCGGTTGACCCAGCAGTACAATTTGCAGCAGCTTTTCCTTACTGGTTTCAAGGTTGGTTAGCAATCTGACCTGTTCCAAGGCTTCAGGACTCAGGTTTTGTGCTTCATCTATCACAACAACTACACGTTCGCCACGCATATGCGCATTGAGCAAGTATCGATTCAAGTCATCAACCAGCAAACGTGTACTGTGAATTGACTCACTGATATCGATTCCCAGCTCTTCGCTAATGGCAGCTAGTAATTCACGGGGTGTGACCAGTGGGTTTAGCAATAATGCGATACGTGTGCCTTCGGGTATTTGTTCCAACAAACACCTGCACAGTGTCGTCTTACCGGTTCCGACCTCACCAGTGAGTTGGACAAAGCCACCACTACCACCTTTGCCAATCCCGTACAACAGGTGCGCAAGAGCATCACGATGACGAGGACTAAGAAAAACAAAAGCTGGATCAGGTGTTATGGAAAACGGTGCCTCATTGAGCCCAAAATAACGTAAATACATGTCTCAAGTCCTCGGCAAAAAATGCCCGTCGCCCAGGTCACGTGCAGCCCTATTTGCCCGTTCTCTGGTCTCGTGGTCCAACCCCAACCACTGAAGAAATTGCCTTAGCTGTTCACCCACTTCAGCTTGAAAAAAATGGTCACTCTCACCCCGCCGTGGCCTGCTAACCAAGTTGCCACCAAACAGAAAATCATATTTCTGCACTTTATTCATTAAATTACCCGCCTGGGTGAAGGTTTCTGACCAGAAGCTCAAGTTTAGTCACCTGACGAGCCAAGGCCAAGCACTGTCGTCATCGTTCATTCACATCGGTATGAATCATATCTTAGAAAAAGCGTAACAAGATGCAAGAAAATAACTTCTAAGCCTTGCTCGTACAACGACAGGGAAGCTACAATGGTCGGTTAATGTTTGCCTATTACAATATTAAAGCCCTACGATTTCTGATTGCAACCTGAATGTCGCATAGTTCAGATATGTAAGCAAGTGCTTGTATTTATGTAAATATTCGGATTTTTACATTGTGGAGAAACACACCACCGTCGTGCTCTCCCCAAACACAATGATCATTATCTTGAGGCCTGAGTTTTCATGAAGAAAGAAAATACAGTCATCGTAGCCCTTGCCGTATTGGCGGCTGTTATAGCTGCCACTTGGTTAATCCTGGTAGCCCCGGCATTAACCGGCAACGAAATCAATATGCCACGGGGCGTGACGCAACAGAGTGCGGATCACTTCGACCTGCACATGTATGTTTTGTGGGTTTGCGTAATCATTGGCATCGGTGTATTCACTATGATGTTTACATCGATCGTGTTACACCGAAAATCCCGTGGTCACGAGCCAGCAAAATTCAGCCATTCAACCAAGGCAGAAATTATCTGGACCATCATTCCGATTCTGATCCTGATTGCGATGGCGGTTCCCGCTACCACCGCATTGGTGCGAATGGAAGATTCATCTGGAGCCGAGATGACCGTGAAAATCACAGGCTTTCAGTGGCGATGGAAATATGAATACCTGGATCAGGACATCAGTTTTATTTCCAGTCTGGAGCCAGCATCTAATGCGGCGCGCCAACTAAACTCGGGCGTTGCCCCTGAAAGCGTTGACAATTATTTGCTTGACGTCGATCACCCACTGGTCCTGCCGATCGGTAAGAAAATCAAGTTTCTGATTACTGCCGATGATGTAATCCATTCATGGTGGGTCCCCGACCTGGGCTGGAAACGGGACGCTATCCCCGGCTTTATCAATGAAGCCTGGACGAATATTAAAGAGCCCGGCACCTACCGTGGTCAGTGTGCCGAATTGTGCGGAAAAGACCATGGCTTTATGCCCATCGTAGTCATTGCTCTAGCCGAAGATGAATTCGAAACTTGGGTGAGTGACCAACTGGCTGAAACACGTCAAAGCGATGTACAGGGGACAGCACAATGAGCACTGAAATCAGCTACACAGACATCGATGATGTCCATGACGACCATGAAGATCACGATCACAAACCTACCGGGTTTCTGAACCGTTGGTTATTCACCACCAATCATAAGGATATCGGTACGCTCTACCTGGGTTTTTCACTACTGATGTTTCTGATCGGCGGTGCCATGGCAATGGTCATCCGAGCCGAATTATTCATGCCCGGCCTGCAGTTGGTTGAACCCGACTTTTTCAACCAAATGACCACAATGCACGCGCTGGTGATGGTATTTGGTGCTGTCATGCCGGCTTGGGTAGGGTTTGCAAACTGGCTGATCCCAATGATGATTGGAGCACCGGATATGGCTTTGCCACGGATGAATAACTGGAGCTTCTGGATTCTACCGTTTGCATTCACCATGCTGTTATCCACGCTGTTTATGGATTCCGGTGGGCCAGCAGCCGGCTGGACATTATATCCACCACTGGTTCTACAAACCGGAACCAGTTTCGCGTTTGTCGTCTTTGCAGTTCACATGATGGGCATCTCTTCTATCATGGGATCGATCAATATTATTGCGACGATCTTCAATATGCGCGCACCCGGTATGACATTGTTGCGTATGCCTATGTTTGTTTGGACCTGGTTGATCACTGCATTCCTGTTGATAGCGGTGATGCCCGTTCTTGCCGGTGCGGTCACTATGCTGTTGACCGACCACTTTTTCGGCACCAACTTCTTCAATGCTGCCGGCGGTGGTGATCCGGTCATGTTCCAGCATATTTTCTGGTTCTTTGGACACCCTGAAGTCTACATTATGATTTTGCCTGCTTTTGGTGTTATCTCGGAAATTCTGCCAACGTTTTCACGTAAACCACTATTTGGTTACGCCTCAATGGTTTATGCAACAGCCACCATCGCATTCCTGTCATTTATCGTTTGGGCGCACCATATGTTTACCGTGGGCATGCCATTGCAAGGCGAGCTATTCTTCATGTATGCAACCATGCTGATCTCGGTTCCAACCGGGGTGAAGGTATTTAACTGGGTCAGCACCATGTGGCAAGGCTCGATGACCTTTGAAACCCCGATGCTATTTGCTATTGGTTTTGTGGTGTTGTTCACCATTGGTGGTTTGTCCGGTCTGATGCTGGCTATTACTGCAGCTGATTTCCAGTATCACGACACTTATTTCGTGGTCGCACATTTTCATTACGTGCTGGTTCCAGGGGCTGTATTTGCGTTGATGGCGGCAACCTATTATTGGCTGCCCAAGTTCAGTGGCAATATGTACTCGGAAAAGTGGGGCAAGATCCATTTCTGGTTGTCTGCAATTTTTGTCAATGTATTGTTCTTCCCGCAGCATTATCTCGGGTTGGCCGGTATGCCACGCAGAATCCCCGATTATTCACCACAGTTCGCCGATTTCAACATGATTTCTTCGATTGGGGGGTTTGCCTTTGGTGCAACCCAGTTGATTTTTGTCGGCGTCGTCCTTCACTGTGTTTTCAGAAGCAAGGTCAAAGCAACAGCTGGGGTATGGGAAAGCTCCCGGGGCCTGGAATGGACCCTCCAGTCACCACCTGCTTACCATAGCTTTACTACACCGCCTGAAGTGACTCACAACATGCTCAGGCACGCAGAATAAGCTGATACAGAACGATGAATGAAGACCGTCAGTCAAGCGATTTTCGACTCAAGCAGGCCCGGGCAGTAAAGACTGCCTGGGTATTTGCCATCATTGCCGTGGTGATTTTTGCCACTTTCATTGGCTCAGCCATCATCGGGCGCTGATATGGACCAGAAACAACAAAACCGCAAGACTGCCAGGCGCCTGGTATTGGTGGCCGTGGCCATGTTTGGTTTTGGCTTTGCGTTGTGGCCGTTGTATGACGTCTTGTGTGAGGTTACCGGTCTTGGTGGACGTGCTATCCAGGTATCCGATAACAACGAACTGGCTATCGCTTCAGATCGAATCGTTAATATTCGTTTTGATGCCAGTGTTAATTCATCTTTGCCCTGGGTATTCGAGGCAAAAGAAAAGCTTAACCAATATAACCTGGGCGTACCCAGCAAAGCACTATACCTGGCGACGAACCCAGACAGTAATACGATCACGGGCCAGGCGACGTACAACGTCACTCCGCCAGAAGCCAGCCTGTATTTTGTTAAAACTGAGTGTTTCTGCTTTACGGAGCAAACCCTACAGGCTGGCGAGAGCCGGGAAATGCCTGTTTATTTTTATGTAAAACCTGAATTGCCAGAACATATCAAGGACATCACTTTATCCTATACTTTTTACCGCCAAGGCTATTCGCCATCGGGTAATCCAGCACATCACTAATTTCTTTAGGAAAACGAGAATTCACCATGTCACAACACGCTGAAGGTTCTTACTACATCCCCCACGGCACGAAATGGCCGATCGTTGGTTCATTGGGGATGATCACCATGCTGGCCAGCGCGGCCAACTGGATGAATGGTTCATCAACCGCACAATGGACTTTCTGGCTGGGCTTGGCAATCATCATTTTCATGATGTTTGGATGGTTTGGCACGGTCATTCGCGAAAGCGAGTCAGGCATGTACAACGCCCAGGTTGATGGATCATTCCGCCTCGGTATGTCGTGGTTTATTTATTCTGAGGTGATGTTTTTTGCAGTATTTTTTGGCGCCTTATTTTACGCTCGCGCACTGGTAGTTCCGTGGCTGGGTGGTGAGGGTACAGGTGCCATAACAAATGAACATCTCTGGCAAGGTTATTTGTCGGTATGGCCGACCAATGGTCCAGCCAATATCGGTGGTGAATTCGAAACCATCCCGGCGTTTGGCATACCCTTTATAAATACATTGATTCTGCTGACCTCCGGTTTGACCGTTACCCTGGCCCACCATGCACTGAAACATGAAAATCGCGGCCTGCTGGTCATGTGGTTGGCCGCCACGGTTGTGCTGGGATTTACCTTTGTTTGGTTTCAGATAGGCGAATACCATGAGGCCTACACCGAATTGGGCCTGACCCTTGGCTCAGGTATCTATGGTGCAACTTTTTTCATGCTGACCGGTTTCCATGGTATGCATGTCACACTCGGTGCCATCATGTTGACCGTCATCATGTTTCGTAGCATTAAAGGACACTTCAAACCCCGCAACCACTTTGCGTTCGAAGCCGTTGCTTGGTACTGGCATTTTGTTGACGTTGTCTGGCTAGGCCTGTTTATTTTCGTCTACGCGCTTTAAGATTTAATGATTGGAAAAGCCCGCAAGTCTGTGGGCTTTTTTAATTCTGTTGCGCTCTAATCCAAGACCATAAAATAGCTTCCTAATCTCCAATACCGTATATGACAGGACCGCCAGCAGGTTCAATCCAGCCCACCCGAAACATGACATAGAGCAGTATGAGCAGGAAAATAGAAAGACCTATTCGCCACATCAGTCGATGTAGCGCTCGGTCACCCTCTCCTTTATCCTTGACCATGAATATAAATGACGACACCAACGAATACAGAATTACAAGTAGAAATATAATGATGACAGCTTTGACTAACATGCATGGATTCCAGTGTGGAAAAGCCCAGAATAAATAGAGCTTTCAAACTATTCAAGTCCTTCCAGCCAGCAAAATCGGCTACGGTCACATTATTTCTGCTAGCATTTCTTTTTACTGCCCTCGGCGCATGGCAAGAGAAGCGTGCTACGGAAAAAAAAATAACCGAGCAACAACATCAGCAGGCCACAACCTTATCGCTTGAAAACGCAATAACACTGAAGCAGAGGTTTTCCCACATTAACGTGAGTGGCCATTACGATACAAGCCGGCATATCCTGCTCGACAACCAAATTTGGCACGGTCGTGTGGGGGTTTATGTGTTTACACCTTTTTATACCACCAGTGGTACAGCGATACTGATCAACAGGGGTTGGTTACCCTTGGCTCTCGACCGGAAAACCATGCCTGAAATATCAACTCCACAACAGGAGATTGTCTTAAAAGGGACACTCAACATACTACCTGTGCCCGGTCGAATTCTAGGATCTGCCGACCAACTCGAAGAAGACCGGTGGCCGCAGTTGGTCACCTATTTGAATCACGTAGACATTTCCCAGTCACTCGGAATTCGATTGGAAAACTGGGTCATACAATTGTCCAGCTCAGAATGGTCCGGATTTGACGGACGTGATTGGAAACCCGTATTTTTAAGCTCCAAGCGACATAAAGCCTATGCTTTCCAGTGGTTCGCGCTGGCAACAGTCAGTATCGTGATGTGGATAGTGATTGGCTTCGGAAGGTCATCAGGAATCCGCAAATGAGTCTGTCACGTCAACAATTTACACTTCTTGGCATATTTGCCCTCTTTTTGGGCCCTGTGTTGTTAGTCATAATGATGCGGTCATCCTGGTGGCAATATCAGCCCGCCGGCTTAAAAAACCATGGTTACCTTGTACAACCACCGGTACACCTGACTCTAAATATGACTCAGGGCATCGATGGCAAATGGGTAATTCTTCATGTCCTTGATCAGCCATGTGATCAGAAGTGCATTGAAAACGTCACTGCCCTACGACAAATCCACCGTGCTGTAGGAAGACATGGTGAACACCTTGCTATCGTATTACTCAGTGAAACACCAACAGAACCAGGGCTTCAGACCAGAATCGAATCGATATATCCAGAATATAATTTTATTGCAGAGTCTGCTGACACAACATCAGAAACCCTGGCAACCATCAACACAATGGTGGCGACCAATAAAGTAGATTCAAACGATACTCGTACCTATTTACTTGATCCGATGCTCAATGTAATACTTGCCTACCCTGACAGTGTCAATCCGAGCGATATGCACAAAGATTTAAAACGACTACTGAAATGGTCCGACCAGGAGAACACACAGTGAACCAGACTATCCACAGACTGGCGATGATTGCCGCGATTATCGCTTTCTGCGTCATTGTGCTGGGTGCATGGGTTCGCCTGTCGCACGCAGGGCTTGGTTGCCCCGACTGGCCAGGCTGTTATGGTCAGCTAACCTGGCCCGAAGCTGTTCAGGAAATTGAAACAGCTAACCAGGCATTTCCTGAGCGCCCTTTCGAATCCAATAAGGCTTGGCGGGAAATGGTGCACCGTTATCTGGCGGGCAGCCTCATGCTACTTATTTTCACGATGAGCTGGATATCCTGGCGTGGCCCAAAACCTGCCCATAAATTCCGATTACTTCTCACTGCACTGGTCTTACTGATTGTTTTCCAAGCACTGCTCGGAATGTGGACAGTAACACTAAAATTGAAGCCTATTATTGTCATGGCGCACTTGCTCGGTGGGCTTACAAGCTTTTCTCTTATATTGTGGTTGATGTTTTCCAGCCGCTGGCAAGTTGCGGATAAGCCAAACATAAAAATTCGTAGAATGCGCGGACCCATCATTACCGCCGTGGTAATACTGGCCACGCAAATCGCATTGGGTGGATGGACCAGTGCTAATTACGCAGCACTTGCTTGTCCTGACGTGCCAATGTGCACCGGACAATGGTGGCCTGATACCAATTTCAGGGAAGGTTTTGTTTTGTGGCGTGAAATTGGCGTAGATTATGAAGGTGGATTGCTGGATCAGTCCTCACGAGTCGCCATTCACCTGACACACCGAATTGGCGCTATCGTGACGCTGTTTGTAATGATCATGCTGGCTTTGCGACTTTTCAAGGTCCACCGTTTACGAACGGGTGGCCAGCTGTTAATGGGCCTGGTACTGGCCCAATTCACACTTGGCATTCTTAATGTCGCGTTATATCTACCGATAACAATCGCTGTCTCCCACAATGCCGGGGCAGCGTTACTGCTGGCAACATTATTGAGCTTACTCTACAAGACCACTACCAGAGGCTATTGAAAACCGTGTCTAAGACATTTTACCAATACCTGGAGTTGTGCAAGCCCCGGGTTGTGGTGTTGATAGTTTTTACGGCAGTTGTGGGTATGTTCCTGGCCGTACCCGGTTGGCCACCTCTCATCGCGATGCTGGCAGGTACGCTGGGGATAGGCCTGGCAGCTTCTTCTGCGGCGGCAATCAATCACCTGCTGGACTGGCGCATCGATGCGAAGATGAAGCGCACCCGACACCGTCCACTGGCGAGCGGACACCTGACACAAGGGCATGTGCTGACATTCGCCCTTGTGCTGGGAACACTCGCCATGGCGATACTGCTACTGTGGGTTAATGCATTGACGGCCATATTGACGTTTCTGTCTTTGATCGGCTATGCAATCGTTTATACCGCATGGTTAAAACGCGCCACCCCACAGAACATCGTTATCGGCGGCGCTGCGGGCGCTGCCCCACCGATTCTGGGTTGGACCGCTGTCACCGGCGGCCTTGATCCTCAAGCTTTGTTGCTGTTTTTAATTATTTTTATCTGGACACCCCCACACTTCTGGTCACTGGCAATCTACCGTAAAGAAGAATACGCGTTGGTGGATATACCCATGCTGCCAGTAACCCATGGTGCAGCTTTTACCCGATTGCAAATTCTGCTTTACACCATTCTTTTAGTCATTGTCACAACGCTACCGTATCTAACCGGTATGAGCGGCATGGTCTACCTTGCTGGAGTCAGTGTACTTAATGCCGGTTTTATGTGGTATGCCCTACGAATGATGACTAGCAAAGACATCCTGTTACCCATGCACACATTCGCATTTTCCATCACCTACCTGATGGTTTTATTTATTTTTCTGTTAGCCGACCACTACGTCATGGTACTAACAAGCTAAGTCAGTTTTCAAAGAATTTGATTAAGCGTAAGATGCGCTTCTTTACTACAACTTCTTGCGGGTCTTGAGATGCCGATTGAATTCAACCAAGCTGAGCTTACTAACCAGTCACCGTTGACCGAGCTGGAAAACCACGACGAGTTTGTCCGTAGGCATATCGGACCGGACGACGTACAAATCAACCATATGCTGACTACTCTGGGCTTTGACTCACTCAATACGCTGGTCAAAAGCACCCTGCCGCCTTCCATTCAATCAGACACCCCCTTGGCACTTCCAAAGGCAAGAAGTGAGGCCGCAACCCTAAGCAGGCTGCGTGAGATGGCTAATCTCAATGTTTTAAAACACAGCATGATTGGTATGGGTTATCACGACACGATCACGCCACCGGTAATTTTGCGAAACATTCTGGAAAACCCTGGCTGGTACACCGCCTATACACCCTATCAGGCCGAAATATCACAGGGTCGCTTGGAAGCCATGTTGAATTTTCAACAAATGACCTGTGATCTGACCGGTATGGAATTGGGAAATGCCTCTTTATTGGACGAAGCCACAGCGGTGGCAGAAGCCATGACAATGCTTAAACGGATCAACCGCAAAAACAAAAGTATCAGGTTTTTCGTTGACCAGAGCACGCTGCCACAAACACTGGATGTATTGCGAACACGCGCCAGTCATTTTGGTTTTGAGATAGTTGTCGGTAACCCGGTCAATGAAATTGGCAATGGTGATTATTTTGGTGCCCTTGTGCAATACACCGCCTCTGACGGTGAAGTTAACGATATTGCAGCCCAAATCAAATCAGCGCATGAAAATGGGACGTTAATTGCAGTGGCAGCGGATCTGATGAGTTTGGTTTTATTGAAGTCACCCGGTGAAATGGATGCAGATGTTGTTGTGGGCTCGGCCCAGCGCTTTGGCGTACCGATGGGTTATGGAGGCCCTCACGCAGCATTTTTTGCCACAAGGGATAGTTTTAAGCGTTCAGTACCCGGCCGAATTATCGGCGTTTCCAAAGACCGCCAGGGCCAAGCTGCCATGAGAATGGCATTACAGACCAGGGAGCAGCACATACGCCGCGACCAAGCGACCAGCAACATCTGTACAGCCCAGGCCTTATTGGCCGTGATGGCAAGTATGTACGCCGTCTATCATGGTGCCGATGGACTGAAACGCATCGCGCAACGTATTCACAGACTGACAAACCTGCTGGTTGCCGGTCTTAATTCACTGGGGTATGAGACAGCTAATCAAGCATGGTTTGATACTGTCACCTTTCATTTGCCAGATGGGCAGGTTGAACCTATTTATGCGAGGGCACAGGATGCTGATATCAACCTTTACAAAGGAAATGGTGGGCTGAGTATCAGCATCAATGAAAAGACTACGCGTGGCCATATCAGTCAACTCTGGAAGGCATTTACTGATGCGAGTGACAACGAAGACATCATCCACATAGACCAGTCGATTGAGTCCAGTTTTACAGCCATACCCGATCATTTGCAGCGACAAAGTAACTTTTTGCAACATCCGGTTTTCAATCGCTACCAATCAGAAACCGAAATGCTTCGTTATATAAAGCGACTTGAAAACAAGGACCTTTCATTAACCCATGCCATGATATCGCTTGGTTCGTGCACCATGAAGCTGAATGCGACCACCGAGATGATACCTATTAGCTGGCCTGAATTCTCTGACCTGCATCCTTTTGCACCCGCTGAACAAGCTGTGGGCTATCACCAGTTATTTCACGAACTTGAAGATATGCTGATTGCCTGCACCGGTTATGATGCCGTATCACTGCAGCCCAATGCTGGCTCGCAGGGTGAATATGCCGGTTTGCTTGCCATTAAGGCCTGGCATGAATCAAGAAATGAGGCACACCGAAATATTTGCCTGATCCCATCTTCTGCACATGGTACAAATCCAGCCAGTGCTGCCATGGCGGGTATGAAAATCGTTATTGTGAAATGTGACGACAACGGTAACGTGGATGTTGAAGACCTGCGCGAGAAGGCAAAAATACATACAACGGCACTTTCTGCCCTGATGATCACCTACCCTTCTACGCATGGTGTATTTGAGCAAAGAATCACAGAAATATGTGACATCACCCATCAATATGGCGGGCAGGTCTATCTGGACGGTGCCAATCTGAATGCGCTGGTTGGTTGTGCTTCACCGGGTAAATTTGGTGCCGATGTTTCTCATCTGAACCTGCACAAGACATTTTGTATCCCACACGGTGGCGGTGGCCCGGGTATCGGTCCTATTTGTACCGGTGCTCACCTTGCACCTTTCCTGCCGGGTCATGCAGTGGTCCAAATTCCGGGGTCGCATTCCGCCAATGGCGCAGTGGCTGCTGCGCCATGGGGCAGTGCCGGCATTTTACCCATCACCTGGGCCTACATTGTAATGATGGGACGAGAAGGCATGAAAAAGGCCACCCAGGTAGCCATCCTCAATGCGAATTACATCGCTCACAGATTGTCAGCCGCTTTTCCCATTCTTTATACCGGAAAAAACGGTCGGATAGCACATGAGTGCATCATCGACTTACGCCCATTCAAACAATCAAGTGGAATCTCTGAAGAGGACGTTGCCAAACGTTTGATAGATTATGGCTTTCATGCCCCAACCATGTCTTTTCCTGTTCCCGGCACATTGATGATTGAGCCGACAGAAAGTGAATCACTTTACGAGATAGATCGATTCTGTGATGCCATGCTTGCCATCCACGCTGAGATATTGAGTGTTGAAAGCGGCAAGCTGGATAAACAGGATAATCCACTGATCAACGCGCCACACACACAACGTGATCTGGTTGCCAACTGGAACCACCCATACAGCAGGGAAATGGCAGCTTTTCCCGCCAAGGAACAATGGCAGAGTAAGTTCTGGCCGGCGGTTAACCGTATTGATAACGTTTATGGTGACAGAAATCTTATTTGCGGCTGCCCGCTACCGGACGAATGGTAGCAAAGGCACGATGAACACCGGGAATCTTGAATCCGTGTAATTGCCACAGCTTATAAAACGACCGTATATAAAAAAGCCTCCGTAACGGAGGCTTTTTCGATGATTAGATCAAGCGCTAAAACTAGATCAAGCGCTAAAACTAGCCCTTATCTTGTTCATGGCATTAACTTCCAATTGCCGGATACGTTCTGCTGATACGCCGTAACGGTCAGCCAGTGTTTGCAAAGTAGCTTTGCTATCTGACAGCCAACGGCTGCGAATAATATCTTGGCTGCGTTCATCCAGTTCACTCAAACCCTGGTATAGCAGATTATTTTGATGATCCTGCATGTCAGAGACTTCGAGCTCGTACTCTGGGCTTTCAGACTTGCTGACCAAAAATGCCGAAGGTGACACATGGGGCTTATCATCATCGTCAGAACCGGCTGATAAATCAAAACCTATATCCTGACCTGAAAGACGAGATTCCATCTCCAGCACAACTTCGGGTTTGACACCCAGGTTCTCAGCAACTGTGTTGACCTCTTTCATATTGAGCCAACCGAGCCGTTTTTTGGATTTGCGCAGGTTAAAAAACAATTTGCGTTGGGCTTTCGTCGTGGCTACTTTAACAATACGCCAGTTACGCAATATAAACTCATGCATTTCTGCGCGTATCCAGTGCACTGCAAAAGATACCAGTCGAACTTCACGCGTAGGATCAAAGCGCTTCACGGCTTTCATCAGACCAATATTGCCTTCCTGTATTAGATCGCCCAATTGCAGACCATAGCCCCCATAACCCTTAGCCACATGAACAACAAAACGCAGGTGCGCAAGAACCAGACGCCGTGCAGCATCCAGATCACCCTCTTCCAGATACCGGCGCGCCAGATCCTTCTCTTCTTCCAGCGTCAGCATTGGAACTTTATTCACTTCCTGGATATACGCATCCAGACTACCGGTACCGGCAGGGACCATTAAATGGCTGGGAACAAGTGTTGTTGTACTCATGTAAACTCCTATAGGCAAGCGAACCAGTATAACACTGTCAATTTAGTCTTTCAGCATATAAGCAGCAACTAAAGACAAAACAAAACCCGGCATGCCCCTTCGGATAAACCGTCAATTGTATTGTGTTGCAGTACTTAGGCTGTTAAGTCAGACCATTGTTTGTAGGAATTGTTCCAGCTGCAACACGTATATTTCTCTAATGCTGCGTTAGTGCCGCCCAAGTCGCCCACCCACTTTTAACAGTCGCAAATAACGCTGGACAGAAATCAATGCGCCCAACCAGCCTAAAAAACCACCGCTTAAGAACACCCAAAGCGAATTGTAACCATCCAGGCCACGCAAACTAAAGACGGTGCCATAAGTCTCCAATAGCAATCCCAGCGGTCGGTCAAGGTACAACATTGCCAAACCCAATAGCGCTACCGCGAGCACTCCTCCCATCAACCCATACCATAAGCCGGTATAAAGAAATGGCTGCCGAATAAAGGCTTTGCCAGCGCCAACCAGGGCCAGTATCTCAATCTCCTCGGCACGGGATGCAACGTCTAAACGAATCGTATTGGCAACAACAACCACTACGGCAAGACCAAAAAGAAGAATAAGAACAGTTACCGCGGCCTTCCCTAGCTCCATCATACGACCCAGTCTTTGCAGCCACTTGTAATCAAACTGGGTTACTTTAACACTATCAAGAGCTTGTAGAAAACCAGTCAATTGATTAACACGATACTCAACCTGCTCAGTCGAGCCTGGCCGTGGGCTGATCTGCATCACCCAGGGCAATGGGTTTTCTTCCAGCATATCCAGCGAATCACCAAAACCCGAAGCTTCACGAAAATCCACCATACCTTCTGCCGGACTGATTATAACCACAGCTTGCGGGTTCAAGCGCCGATCAAGCTCATCTGCGACTCGCCTGACTTCAGCTTCGGTTGTGCCAGTTTTAAAAAAAACTGTGACAGCGCTCCACTCGTCCTGGCGTAAATCCATACCTTCAAGATTAACCAGGGTAATGTATAAACCCAGAGGCAAAAACATGGCTATACCAAGTACAAGAACCGTCATCAGGGTACCGACCCTGTGCTGAAACAAAACACCCAGACTGGAAAAGAAACTATAACTATGCCGACGTGACCATGCGCGGTTTTTGCGGCGTATCTGTCTAAGCCGCATAGTAAGACTCACAAGCCATCACTCGCTGGAATGTCATCAGCCAGCCGACCAGCCGACAGCACCAGGACTCTTTTACGCATCAGGCGAACCAGGTTAAGATCGTGGCTTGCGATCAAAACGGTAACGCCACGTTCGCTGACTTGCTCAAACAGTGTGAACAGTTCTCGGGATAAGTTCGGATCCAGGTTGCCAGTTGGTTCATCAGCCAGTAATAAAGGCGGCATGGAAACGATCGCCCGGGCGATACCGACACGTTGCTGTTCACCACCGGAGAGTGTCAATGGCCAAGCTTTTTCCTTGTCCAGCAAGCCCACCTTATCCAGTGCCGCGCGCACCCGTTTACGGATATCGGAATATTTTAATCCCGCAATCATTAATGGCAGTGCTACATTATCTGCCACGGTCTTGTCATTGAGTAGTTTATGGTCCTGAAAGATCATGCCAGTGCTTTGTCGCACAAGTGGCGCCAGCCGGTCTGGGGACTTACTCAGATTGCGGTCGTTAACAACCACCTGCCCGCGACTCGCCCGCTCCAACATCATGACCAGACGTAGCAATGTGCTTTTCCCAGCACCCGAGTGACCGGTCAGGAAGACCATGCTGCCACGCTCAATTGTAAAACTAACATCAGTGAGCGCTCGACAGCCACCAGGATAGAGCTTGCTAACCCTTTCAAATTTAATCATTGCTGAACTCAACGCTGGTCATGTCTCCACAACTCGATGGGGGTTCCGTAGAAATCTATATAAAACCGATTGTCACCTGGATGTTTAACGCCTGCCGCCATTTCTTGCATTATTCCGTCTTGAGACGTTCCGCTTACCAGTGTGTCTGTGCTGCTTATCCCGCTTCGGTGGAGGTGGGGTGATAATCTCCGGCATCAATTCGGCACCCGCTGATTCGGTCTCTATTGAATAACCAATATATTCCTCAATTTCCGGCAAATGAAAAGCATAATCTTCACAGGCAAAGCTGATGGCGTCACCTTTCGCACCCAGGCGAGCCGTCCGTCCAATCCGATGCACATAATCGGGCGCATCCTGCGGCAGATCGAAATTAAACACATGGGTCACATCCGGGATATGCAAGCCTCTTGCCGCAACATCGGTAGCTACCAATACTGGGATATCACCATCATGGAAGCGCTTCAACAGCTTTTGCCTTTGCTCCTGACGGACACGCCCGGAAATGACTGCAGCGGCAATTCCGTTAGCATTCAAAGTGCGTCCCACTCGGTCCGCTGCCGCCCGTGTATTGGTAAACACCATGCTGTGGTACTCACCAAAATTTCTCATTAAGCCAATCAGCAGCGGTAGTTTTTCGTTGTTGGCGGGGTAAAAGACTTTTTGTACAACATGGTCAGCTGTGACACTTTCAGCCTCAACTTTCAAGCTCTCCGGGCTATTCATGTGTTCATACGCAAGCTCCATAACCCGGTGTGACAAGGTTGCAGAAAACAACAGGGACTGACGCACTGCTGGTTCTGGCATCCTACGCAAAAGGAAACGAATATCATCGATAAAACCAAGGTCAAACATGCGGTCCGCTTCATCCAGAACCACAACTTCGATAAACCTCAGGCTATATACTTTTTGTTTTAAATAATCGATCAATCTGCCGGGCGTGCCAACCAGGATATCGACTCCATCCTGAATCGTCTTACGTTGTTTTTCATAATCAACACCACCATAGGCCAGACCGGTCTTGAGCCCGGTAGCTGCC
Organism: Gammaproteobacteria bacterium; assembly: GCA_021772935.1. Taxonomy (GTDB): domain Bacteria; phylum Pseudomonadota; class Gammaproteobacteria; order Xanthomonadales; family SZUA-36; genus SZUA-36. The sequence continues at coordinate 40,814 of JAJFLA010000032.1, read as the reverse complement.
CCCAGTAACAGGGCATCGCGATGGATTTGAATTGCCAGCTCACGTGTAGGAGCAACGATCAATGAACGTGGGCTATGACCATCTCCGTCAGACACCTGTTTCAACAGCTGATTGAATATAACCAACAAAAATGCAGCCGTTTTTCCGGTTCCGGTTTGTGCTTGTCCAGCAACGTCGTTCCCTTTCAGCGCAGGCGGCAATGTCAATGCCTGGATGGGTGTGCAATGAGTGAATTGTGCCCCTTCAAGACCGGTATGGATTTTCGGATGCAGGTCAAGGCTCGAAAATGTAACATCGGTCAGCGGGTTGGTTGATTTGTTTTCGGTCATTAATTGGATCACATTTCCAGGCGGGCGCATTTATATTTTGCAGATAGACTTGAAATTCAGCACAACTACCTTGAAATTGTCAATCAGGTAATTATATTGATAGTCCCAGATTCCGGTTTCTGCACTGCCCGCATTTCAAGTGTTCAGACAGCAGCAATCCGAATACGATATTTTAACCGTGCTGACAACCTTAAACCAGCACGGATATTAGGCAAACCATTGGAGAATGACATTGAGCGAAAACATTATTCACGTCACCGATAGTGACTTTGAACAAAAAGTCCTGAATGCCGACGGCCCGGTGCTGATCGACTACTGGGCAGAATGGTGTGGGCCGTGCAAAATGATTGCACCATTGATTCACGAACTGGCCGATGAATATGAAGGCAAGTTGACGGTTGCGAAAATGGATATTGATTCAAACCGCCAAACCCCAGTGAACTACAATATCCGTGGCATACCAACCATGATGATTTTCAAAGATGGCCAGGTGCAGGCGACCAAGGTAGGAGCCGTCTCTAAAGGTATGTTGACTGCATTTGTGGAAGAAAACATCTGAATTTGATTCACCTGGCTATCATGAACAATAGCCGGGTGTTTTCAGTTTTTGATTAATTGCTGGACGCGGAACAGCGAACATGATAATTTTGCCTCATCTGAAGCGGGTATCCACCCGGTCTGTAATGCCGATCTCACTCTGACTCCAGCAACGGTACACCTAAACCGGAGCCAGGTGAAAAAACAACACGCGTTCAATCCTGTGGAAAACTGCATAGCCCTGACAACAAACTGGTCATATTGATCGACTCAAACATTTAGTCCATCCCAAGGGCACGCGCCCGCCAACCATAAAGCATAACTACATGAATCTATCAGAATTAAAGCAAAAACCCATTGCGGAACTGCAATCTATAGCCAACGAAATGGGGCTCGAAGGCGTTGCCCGGTCACGTAAACAGGATGTCATATTTTCGATCCTCAAAGCCCATGCAAAAACCGGGGAAAGCATTTATGGTGTTGGCGTTTTGGAAATCCTGCAGGATGGTTTTGGGTTTTTACGATCCGCCGATTGTTCCTATCTGGCTGGCCCAGACGATATCTATGTCTCGCCGAGCCAGATTAGACGGTTCGCACTGCGCACTGGCGATATGCTGGCTGGTAAAATCCGGCCACCGAAAGAAAGTGAACGTTATTTTGCTTTATTGAAGGTTGAGGAAATCAACTACGAGTCACCAGATGCGGCTAAAAGCAAAATTCTGTTTGAAAACCTCACAGCTGAATTTCCAACAAGACAAGCTACCCTGGAACGCGGCACGGGCAGTACCGAGGACATTACTTCACGTATCATTGACCTCATTTCACCCATCGGCTTCGGCCAAAGGGGACTGGTCGTATCACCGCCGAAGGCCGGTAAAACCATCATGTTACAAAACATCGCAAGCAGTATCCGAGCCAATCATAGAGACTGCAAAATGATCATCCTGCTGGTCGACGAACGTCCAGAGGAAGTGACTGAAATGAAACGTTCTGTTGATGCAGAAGTTGTTTCCAGTACCTTTGATGAACCTGCTTCCCGCCACGTACAGGTTGCGGAAATGGTCATAGAAAGGGCAAAGCGGCTGGTCGAACATAAACACGATGTAGTCATTCTGCTGGATTCAATCACACGCCTTGCTCGTGCTTACAACACCGTGGCACCTTCTTCAGGTAAAGTTTTAACCGGTGGTGTAGACGCCAACGCTTTGCAACGCCCGAAACGGTTCTTCGGTGCAGCCCGGAACGTCACCGAGGGTGGGTCTTTGACCATTATTGCCACAGCCTTGGTGGACACCGGTTCCAAAATGGATGAGGTCATCTACGAGGAGTTTAAGGGAACCGGTAATATGGAAATTCACCTGGCTCGAAGAATTGCGGAAAAACGTGTTTACCCGGCTATCGATATCAATAAATCTGGTACTCGCCGTGAGGAACTGATGATTAACCAGGGTTTGCTGCAAAAAGTCTGGATTCTACGCAAACTACTGCACCCCATGGATGAAATTCAGGCCATCGAATTCATGTTGGACAAATTGAAAGCCACCAAGAGTAACGAAGAGTTTTTCAATTTCATGAAACGCTAGTCTAGTGTCCTATATAAAAGAACTGCCGACATACCAACGATAAAGGCATTGACGGCTCCAACTACCTGCAGCGGCTGATCTCCAGCCACTGCGAGGTAAAAGTTCCGTCATTCAGACCGCAGCAATAAATAGCTCAGTTCCAACTGTCAACCAGCCTATTGTCAAGCCAACAAATGTTCTACTGCTGTTCTCTCTTCACGTAATTCAGCTTCAGAGGCTTTCATGCGTTCTCGACTGAAGTCATCGATTTCCAGCCCCTGTACGATCTGGTAGTCACCATCACGACAAACACAGGGGAAAGAATAAATGATACCAGCATCAATCCCATAACTGCCATCAGATGGAACGGCCATTGAAACCCAATCACCTTCAGTCGTACCCAAAGCCCAGCTACGCATATGGTCGATCGCCGCCGCTGCAGCAGAGGCGGCACTGGAGGCGCCACGTGCCTTGATGATCGCTGCACCCCGCTGTTGGACTGTCGGGATAAATACCTCGCGGTACCACTCCTGCGCGGTCAGATCGGTTGCTTTTGGTCCATTCACATCCGCAAAGCTGATATCTGGGTATTGGGTTGAAGAATGATTACCCCAAATTACCATTTTGTGGACCAGACTGTGATGAACGCCGGTTTTCTCGGCCAGTTGGGCCATCGCACGGTTATGGTCCAGACGGGTCATGGCTGTAAAATTACGCGGGTTCAGATCCGGCGCGCTGGACTGGGCAATTAGAGCATTGGTATTCGCCGGGTTACCGACAACCAAAACTTTAATATCACGATTGGAATGAGCATTCATCGCCGCGCCTTGTGGTCCGAATATTTGCCCATTCGCCGTCAACAGGTCAGCGCGTTCCATACCCGGGCCGCGTGGCCTGGCACCTACCAGCAGTGCATAGTCGGTGTCTTTAAATGCAACATTTGCATCATCGCTGAACACGACATCGTGTAACAAGGGGAAGGCAGCGTCTTTTAACTCCATCACTACGCCTTCCAGGGCACCCAACGCTGGTGTTATTTCCAATAACTGCAGGATGACAGGCTGATCTTTTCCTAGCATGTCACCAGCTGCTATTCTGAAGCACAATTGATAACCGATCTGACCGGCCGCACCGGTGATTGCTACTCGCACAGCTTGTTTCATCGAACGCTCCTCGAAGATGATTTTGGGTGTCGCCCAACCCATCAAAAAGACTGGCTAACGACACCTCGATTGATCAGTATTATTGTACCTGAAATCCATACCGGTAGGACTAAATCAAGGATCGAGACACCGTTGCTTAGAGCTAAACCTGACCTAGGTCAATTGCTGAAAGAACTCAGTGACTTCCAACGGCGCCTGTACCAGTTCAATCAGTACACCTTCTCCACCAATGGGGAACTCTTCGTTAGCTTTTGGGTGGATAAAACAGATGTCATGGCCGGATGCTCCCTTTCGGATACCACCGGGCGCGAAACGCACTCCACGCGCCTGTAACCAAACCACCGCCGCCGGAAGCTTATCAATCCACAGCCCCACGTGATTGAGCGGTGGATTTTGCACGCTGGGTTTTTTATCCGGGTCCAGCGGTTGCATCAGATCCACCTCTACCTTGACAGGACCGCTACCAACGACGGCAATATCTTCGTCAACATTTTCTGACACACTCTGGTAATGACCACTCGGCTTTAGACCGAGGGTGTCCACCCACAAGTTGCGCAACAGGCTCTTGTCAAGACCACTCACTGCAATCTGCTGTATACCAAGCACTTTGAAAGGCCGGTCGCTCATCGATACCTCCAGGTCTGATTTTTCAACCTCAATTATTTTGGCGTTTGAGAAAGATATCCAACAGTTGCCTGGCAGCGACGGTCGGTGGAATTCTGCCGTCGCTGGCGGCCGCCTCCAGTATGGGAGTTTGCCTGCGCACCTCCATATCACTTTGCAACTCTGCGATTAGACTATCACTCACTTCAGACCACATCCAATCTCGCGCCTGGGTGGCACGGCGTAGTGTTAACTCACCACTGGATTCAAGAGCATCGCGGTGCTGCAATGCAAGCTGCCAAGCCTCAGTGACCCCTTTACCATCCCGTGCGGAACAGGTCCGAACCTTGACCTTCCAGTCCACCGAACGCGGCTGGAGCAGGCGCAGCGCATTGCGATACTCCGATGCTGAACGTTCAGCAAGAACCTCTAGTTCGTCATCAGCCTTGTTGATGAGCACCAGATCTGCCAACTCCATGATCCCGCGTTTTATACCCTGGAGTTCATCACCACCACCGGGCAACAGCAGCAACACAAACATATCGGTCATATCCGCTACCTTGGTTTCAGACTGCCCGACACCGACTGTCTCAACGATGACAACATCAAAGCCGGCTGCTTCACACAGAATCAAGGCCTCACGGCTGCGCCGGGTGACACCACCAAGGGTTTTACCGGCAGGCGACGGTCGGATGTAAGCCTCGGGGCGCCGTGAAAGCAATTCCATCCGGGTTTTGTCACCCAGAATGGAGCCACCGCTGATGGCCGATGAAGGATCTACAGTGAGTACGGCTACCCGGTGACCGGCGTCAATTACGTGATTACCCAAGGCTTCGACAAAAGTTGATTTGCCGACCCCGGGCACACCCGAGATGCCTAACCGGATTGAATTACCAGCGTACGGCATCAATCGCTGGAGCAGATCACTTGCGGCAGCGCGGTGATCACTTCGGGTGGACTCGACCAGGGTGATGGCTTGTGCCAGCGCGCGCCGATTACCCTCGAGTACACAGCTGGCAAGTACCTCGCTTTCCTGCACTGATCCTGGCTTGGGTTTCGAAGACGCCACGACCTTTGCCTCTACTCTAGTTCCATTATAATGTCGTCCACAGCAAGGTTTGCACCCGGCTGGTAATGTATCTTGGCCACTACTCCATCACGTTCGGCAAGTAGGGTGTTTTCCATTTTCATGGCCTCGAGTACAGCCAACTCCTGACCTGCATTGATAACATCACCTTCGTTAACAGCCAGCGAAACCAAAAGACCCGGCATGGGTGAAAGCAGATACCCGGTCAAATCCAGTGGGGTTTTTATCGGCATGTGTTTCAACAGTTTAGCCACACGTGGGGTGACGATGGTCACATCAACTTGCGAACCTTGGTGAAATAAGCTGTAGGTCTGGCTCTCACGCTTCGCTTGAACGAATACCTGCTCATCGTTGATCGTACCGCTAAAAATTTGCTGACCAAGCTCCCAATGACTGCGGACCGCATAAGTATCGCCGTTATAAATCACTTCATGGCCGCCCTTCGCGGGCACAACGGAGATCGGATGATAGTCATTGTTCATCACCACCACCCAGTCATTCGGTACGCATCGTTCATGTCCATTTAACTGGCCGCTGGTCTGAGCGGCACGATCGCGATAAGCACGCATCATGGAGGCCGCTACGCAGATGAAGACATAAGGGTGTTGATGAACCAAGTCCGTCGCCTGAAAACCATCTGGATACTCTTCACCAATCATATTGGTGCTCATGTTCCCTTCTATAAACCGTGGGTGAATCATCAGTGCGGACAAAAAACGAAGATTGTTGGAAACACCACTTATTAGGAAACGATCCAAAGCCGCACGCATATGCGTAGTAGCTTCTTCGCGGTTGCTGCCCCAGGTGATGAGCTTCGCGATCATTGGATCGTAATACATGGATACTTCACCGCCTTCAAAAACACCGGTGTCGACACGTACGTGATCATCATCCTGGGGTGGACGGTAGTACACTAAACGGCCAATGGAGGGCAGAAAATTACGAGATGGATCCTCGGCATAGACCCGGGATTCAATTGCCCAGCCGTTGATCACGACTTGCTCCTGAGTGATGGGCAACTCTTCTCCGTCAGCAACACGAATCATGAGCTCGACCAGGTCAACGCCAGTGATCAACTCGGTAACCGGATGTTCCACTTGCAAGCGGGTGTTCATTTCCAGAAAATAGAAATTACTCTGGCTATCAACGATAAACTCCACCGTGCCGGCAGACTGGTATTCCACCGCTTTGGCCAGAGCCACCGCCTGTTCACCCATCTGTTTGCGGGTAACTTCGTCGAGAAACGGTGACGGCGCTTCTTCAATCACCTTTTGGTGACGACGCTGCAGAGAACATTCACGCTCATTCAGATAGACCACATTGCCATGGCTGTCAGCAATGATTTGGATTTCAATGTGACGAGGCTCTTCGATGAATTTTTCGACAAACATACGATCGTCACCAAAGCTGGAACGTGCTTCGTTAGCGGCCCGTTCGAAACCATCCCTGCACTCTGCATCATTACGTGCAACACGCATGCCTTTGCCGCCACCACCGGCAGTCGCCTTAAGCATCACCGGGTAGCCAAGTTGCTTGGCGATTTCTACTGCATGTTCACTATCTCGAAGTACATCGGAAAACCCGGGGATGGTGTTAACCCCTGCCTTATCGGCAAGTTTTTTCGAAGTAATCTTGTCACCCATGGCTCTGATGGCAGGGGTCAAGGGACCGATAAAAGCGATGCCCGCTTTCGCCAACAACTCACAAAAATCAGAATTTTCGGAGAGAAACCCATAGCCCGGATGTACCGCCTGGGCACCCGTATCAAGGCAAGCCTGGAGAATCTTATCCTTTAACAGGTAACTTTGTGCCGAAGGCGCGGGCCCAATGCGGACCGCCTCATCTGCCATTTGCACATGTAACGCATTGCGATCAACATCGGAATAAACAGCAACGGTTTTAATGCCCATACTGTGTGCAGACTTGATAACCCGACACGCGATCTCGCCACGATTTGCAATCAGGATTTTATCAAACACGTGTAACGCCTCCGGTTGTTGTCATTTATAGGGGAATGTTGTCGTGCTTACGCCACGGATTGTCGAGCTGTTTTTCCCGTAACATGGCCAATGAACGACACACACGCTTGCGGGTCGCGTGGGGAGCAATGACGTCATCAATATAACCACGGCTGCCAGCAATAAATGGGTTTGCAAATTTGAGTCGATACTGCTCGGTACGATCTGCAATTTTCACCTCATCACCAATGTCGCTGCGGAAAATGATCTCTACCGCACCCTTGGGTCCCATTACTGCGATTTCAGCACTGGGCCAGGCCAGGTTGACGTCACCGCGCAAATGCTTGGAACTCATCACATCATAGGCGCCGCCATAGGCCTTACGGGTGATGACGGTAATTTTGGGAACCGTGGCTTCGGCATAGGCAAATAACAACTTGGCGCCGTGCTTGATGATGCCACCATACTCCTGCGCCGTTCCCGGCATGAAGCCCGGTACGTCAACAAATGTGAGTATAGGAATGTTGAAAGCATCGCAGAAACGCACAAAACGTCCGGCCTTTATGGATGATTTGATGTCCAGACATCCCGCCAGCACCTTGGGTTGGTTAGCCACAACGCCTACTGAATAACCATCCATGCGGGCGAAACCAATAATGATGTTCTGCGCATGCTCGGGCTGCAACTCCCAAAATTCATTGTCATCCGCCACCTTATAGATCAATTCCTTCATATCGTAAGGCATGTTGGGGTTATCAGGAATCAGCGTGTCTAGCGACATTTCCATGCGGTTGGCACGGTCAGGTGTTGGCCGGTACGGGGGTTTCTCGCGATTGTTGGCCGGCAGGTAGTTGATGAATCGCCGCACCATCAACAAGGTCTCCACATCATTTTCGTAGGCACGATCGCAGACGCCCGAGACGGTTGAATGAGTCATGGCCCCGCCCAGTTCTTCCGCTGTTACCTCTTCGTGGGTCACGGTTTTGACCACATCGGGACCCGTGACAAACATGTAGGAACTATCTTTAACCATAAAGATAAAATCCGTCATAGCAGGAGAGTAGACCGCACCGCCAGCACACGGACCCATAATGACCGAGATTTGCGGCACCACACCAGAGGCCAGCACATTGAGCTGAAATACGTCAGCGTAACCACCCAGGGAAGCTACGCCTTCCTGAATGCGGGCACCGCCCGAGTCGTTGAGGCCGATGATGGGGGCACCCACCTTCATAGCCTGATTCATGACCTTGCAAATTTTTTCCGCATGCGCCTCGGACAGAGAACCACCAAACACTGTAAAATCCTGGCTAAATACAAACACAACCCGGCCGTTGACGGTGCCATACCCCGTAACTACACCATCACCAGGTATCTTCTTATCTGCCATGCCGAAATCGGTGCAGCGGTGCTCGACAAACGCATCCCATTCTTCGAAACTGCCTTCGTCCAGCAGTAGGTCGATACGTTCGCGGGCAGTGAGTTTGCCACGACCATGCTGGATATCAATCCGATGCTGACCACCACCAAGGATAGCGGCCTTACGTTTCTCTTCTAACTGCTCAATAATCTGTTGCATATATAAACCCCCATCGCGCCACGGTATCTGCACGCTGATCAAATTCACGCTCTACATTAATCCTGCCCTCGACCCTGGATTATTCCGAGAACTTCATGGGCCGCAAGTAGAATATTGGTGCCTGGCCCAAAAATGGCCGAAACACCAAAACCCAGCATTTCTTCGTAATCCTGTGGAGGAATAACACCACCACAGATAACGATGATGTCATCGGCACCCTGCTGTCTCAGACCTTCAATAACCTGTGGAACCAGTGTTTTGTGTCCTGCAGCCTGTGAAGATATGCCGATGATATGGACATCGTTCTCGATGGCCTCTTGCACCGCCTCCTCCGGAGTTTGAAACAATGGTCCAATATCAACATCGAAGCCCATATCGGCGAAAGCCGTGGCAATCACCTTGGCGCCCCGATCATGCCCGTCCTGACCGAGCTTACAAACCAGCATACGTGGCCTACGCCCTTCGGTTTGGGCAAACTTTTCCACTTCCTGCACAATGCCGGTGAAACCTCCGTCACCTTCGTATGCAGTCCTGTATACGCCGGCAATAGCGCGTGTCACAGCCCGGTGACGACTGTAAACCCGCTCCAAAGCACCTGAAATTTCACCGACGGTAGCACGTGCACGTGCTGCATCGACAGCCAGTGCCAGCAAATTACCTGAGCCTTCTTCCGCAGCCCGGGTTAACACTTGCAGAGCATTGCTACAGATCGACTCGCTTCGATTTTCACGTACTTTCTTGAGTCGTCGGATCTGGGCCTCTCGTACGGCCGTGTTGTTGATATCCAGAATATCGATAGGCGGTTCTTCCGCCAGTTGGTATTTGTTGACCCCGACGATGATCTCTTCGCCACGGTCGATACGTGCCTGCTGCAGTGCCGAAGCCTCCTCGATCCGCATCTTGGGCATACCGGATTCCACTGCCCGGGTCATTCCACCCATACCCTCAACTTCATCAATCAACTTGCGCGCTTCGATAACCAGTTCATTGGTCAAGCTTTCCACATAGTAAGAACCTGCGAGCGGATCCACAACCTGGGTAATTCCAGTTTCCTCCTGGAGCACCAATTGGGTATTTCGGGCAATGCGGGCAGAAAACTCGGTGGGCAGGGCCAGTGCCTCATCGAAGGAATTGGTATGCAGCGACTGAGTTCCGCCAAGGGTAGCCGCCATCGCCTCTATGGTGGTACGCATGATATTGTTGTACGGATCTTTGGCGGTAAGGCTGACACCGGAAGTCTGGCAATGGGTCCGCAACATCAGCGAACGGTTATCTTTCGGTGCGAATTTCTCCCTCATGAGCGTGGACCAGAGCAAGCGTGCTGCCCGCAGCTTGGCCACCTCCATAAAAAAATTCATGCCAATACCAAAAAAGAACGACATTCGCGGCGCGAAGGTATCCACATCAAGGCCGCTGGCGATTGCAGTGCGTACATACTCGATACCGTCGGCAATGGTGTACGCCAATTCCTGCGCACAAGTGGCTCCGGCTTCCTGCATGTGATAACCCGAGACCGAAATGGAATTGTATCTGGGCATTCTGGCAGAGGTGTAGGCGATAATATCGGACACGATCCGCATGGATGGTGCAGGTGGATAAATATAGGTATTGCGAACCATGAACTCTTTCAAAATATCGTTTTGCAGGGTCCCGGCCAGTTTCTCCGGCGGCACGCCCTGCTCTTCGGCAGCTATGATGAACATGGCCATAACCGGCAGTACGGCACCATTCATGGTCATTGATACCGACATTTTATCCAGCGGGATACCGTCGAACAGGATTTTCATGTCGGCGACACTATCGATTGCCACACCCGCCTTGCCCACATCACCCATCACACGCTCGTGATCCGAATCATAGCCACGATGGGTGGCCAGATCGAAGGCCACCGAGAGGCCAGTCTGTCCCGCCTCCAGGTTCTTGCGGTAAAAGGCGTTGGATTCCTCAGCGGTGGAAAACCCGGCGTATTGACGTACCGTCCAGGGGCGACCCGCATACATGGTTGCTTTGGGTCCGCGGACAAAAGGCGCCATACCGGGTAGCGAATCCAGATGGTCCAGGTTTTTGAGATCCTCGGCAGTGTATAAAGGTTTAACCTTTATACCCTCGGGGGTGTCCCAAATCAACGCATCGGCCGAACCGCCCTTGCACTCTTTATTTGCAAGCAGGTGCCAGTCTTCAAGTGTTTTATTCGGAAACTTATTCATCACTTAAACCACCCTACATGAGCACTGAGAGAGCCGCAACGAGTCAGCTCATATATTCATCTTTTAATATTGTTAATGATCACTTCTGTCTGGTCGCTAAGGCTCCATGCCTTTGGTGCTGTACGAAACAGTTTTTTGGTATCACTCCAAACCGCCTTAAAAAGATCAGAGCTGCGGTAGGTGTTTAAATCATCTTCTCTCTCCCAATGAGAATAGGTAAAGAAAACACATGAATCTGTTTCAGCTTGTAACAGTTGAAGATGCCTACAGCCAGGAAATGACCTGATTTCATCTCTGCTCGCGGCGAATATATTTAAAAACTCTGGAGTTCGCCCTTCTTCAAATTCCATTTTTACAATTCGTATGATCATTTTATGATGGTTTTACCCGATCTTTTGTTCTGAGTTCAATCGACTGGTAGTGCTTGAAACAATTATTGGATAGCACCTACGACAGTCGCCATATTGCCAAGGGTCTGCTCATTGATACCTGCCAGATAAAGTGCTTCATGATCGGCTGCGCGCAGGGTCTTTTTGATCATGCCTTCCAGGTTCGGACGCTTGCCTTCAGGTTCGGTGGCGCCACCGATTCCCCCACCCAACTCAATGATCAGGTTGATACCATCAGCAAACGCCGTTTGAAGATTTGAATGCCATAACACCGGATGGAACAACTGAAAAAAAAGACTCGCCCGAATGTCTACTGGATCAGGTTTGTGACAAACACCTGTGAAATTCGACAATACATTCACTTTAGATAGATCAAACTCGACCGCTTCCAATACAGACCTGTAATGCAACGCGGCCTCAACCATATAGTAGGTGTGAAAGGCGCCCTCAGTCTTCAACCTTACTGGACGCTTTCGCGCAAATTGTTCTTGAACCTCACGCTCAAGCAATGCCAGATCTTCACCCCGACCGCCAACGACCGTCTGTTGAGGCAAATTACAACCCGCAATCGCACAATGGTAGCGCTCGGCGATAGGGCGAATGGTATCGATATCGAGTGGAAAAGCCGTCATCTCACCTTCACCATATGTGCCCATCAACTCGCCACGCTTTTGCACCAGTTTTAAAGCACTTTGGAAACTGAGGGCCTCCGCAGCAACCAGTGCTGAGTACTCACCAAGGCTGTGTCCTGCTGTCATAACCGGGGTCAGGCGATCATCGGTCAGGTCTCTGAAAACTTCCAGGCAAGCAATGGAGTGAGTCAACAAGACCGGTTGCGTAAATCGCGTTAGATTAAGCTGTTGTTGAGGGTCATTAAAGGCAAGCTCGGCAACATCGTAACCAAGAACATCACTAGCTTCTTCGTAGATTTTTTTGGCGCTGGCATATTGGTGATAGAGATCACTACCCATACCTACGTACTGTGACCCTTGTCCAGGGAAGACATAAAGCACTTTTTGTTCGCAAACAAGCACAGCTCTCGCACCTGGAGTATTGAGGGCTAGCTAGAATAGCCAGCAGCATCCACGAAAGCAAGCCCGATTCTTGTCCGGGACAAGTTGACACTCCAGCCACTCATGCTTTTCTTTTCAGACTCACTTATCGATTGGAATATACTCTGTACAATCGAAAAAAAGTGCATGTCAATTCATATAGATTTATTGCTTTGAGAGTTATGTTAAAAATGAAAATAATTGCTGACAGTAATATACCCCTTGTTGCCGAAACTTTTGGCCAGCACGGTGATGTACGGTTTCTCGCTGGCAGAGAGCTCTGTAATGCCGACCTGGCAGAAGCAGACGTTCTGTTGGTTAGATCTGTTACACGAGTTGATCAGGATCTGCTGGAAGGGACCGGCATACGCTTTGTTGGCAGTGCAACAATAGGAATTGACCATCTCGACACGACATGGTTGGAGAAGAACAACATTAGTTGGGCGCATGCACCAGGGTGCAATGCTGATTCGGCCGCCCAGTATACGCTGGCGATGATGTGGTTGGCCTGTGAGCGATTGCAGAAACCGTTCAGACAACAACGCGTTGGTATTATTGGTCGCGGCAATGTCGGACGGCGTCTTGAACATCTGTTGAAGGCCCTTGAAATCCCAGTCAGGGCCTGTGATCCACCTTTGCAGGAGGCAGGCGTTGAACAATTGGTTTCGATGCCTGAAGTCTGTGCAAACAGCATCATCAGTCTGCACGTGCCGTTGACCCGGACCGGCAATCATCCCACTGAAAACCTTTTTGACCAGAAGCTGTTGCAAACACTATACCCCGGCACATTGTTGATCAACACATCACGGGGTTCTGTGATCGAAAAATCAGGTCTGTACTCACAGCTCTTGTCAGGACGATTGCACGCAGCACTGGATGTCTGGCCAGATGAGCCAACCATCAAACAAGAATGGTTGGAGGCGGTATGCGTTGCGACCCCACATGTTGCCGGGTACAGCCTTGAAGGCAAACAGGCAGGCACGGAAATGATTTACCAGGCATTTTGTAAAATATTCTCATTCGAGACTGGTGACCTGCCGCCAGCAAATACTCATGCTGTAGCACTAAATTTTCCACAATCATTACCTGCCGACCAGGTCTTACAGCAAGCCATTCAATCGAGCTGTCCGGTTCTCAGGGATGACACTGCACTAAGGGCGGCGACGCGGTCACAGCCCGCAGAGGGAGAAATACAAATCGACAGAATCAGGGCTAGCTATCCATCACGAAGAGAATTCAAATCTCATCTTATCCAGACCAGATCGGAAACAGAGACCTGTCAACTCAGGCAACTGGGTTTCAAGACCGCTTAAAACCAGAGACACCAGAGTCAAACCGCACTTTATCAATTTGAAAGCACAGCATTAAATTACCACAACCACTCAGTTGTAAAGCGATTCGCCTGAATACGACGGGTACAGTCGCTGGGGTAAGGCTTCGCAACTCTATTTATCTTACTGTTTTTTCATTAAAAACATTGCTTAAAACAAGGAAAGGGTGTAACTTGCGCGCGCTTAGCTAATTGGAATCCACCGTGATAAAAACTCTCAGAAATATCGCCATTATCGCCCACGTTGATCATGGCAAAACCACACTGGTCGACCAGTTGCTACAGCAATCCGGAACGCTGGGTGAGCACGCGGCCACACTAGACCGCGCTATGGATTCCAATGAGCTGGAAAAAGAACGTGGCATCACTATCCTGTCAAAAAATACCGCCATCAACTGGAGCAAGGGCGAAGATCAATACCGTATTAACATCGTCGATACACCAGGCCATGCAGATTTTGGAGGCGAAGTTGAACGTATCCTGAGCATGGTGGATTCTGTCCTGCTATTGGTGGACGCCGTTGACGGCCCCATGCCTCAAACCCGATTTGTAACCCAGAAGGCTTTCGAGATGGGTTTCCGCCCGATCGTAGTCATTAACAAGGTTGACCGCGATGGAGCACGGCCTCACTGGGTACTGGATCAAACTTTTGAGCTGTTTGACAAGTTGGGAGCGAGCGAAGAACAATTGGACTTTCCGGTCGTCTACGCCTCAGCTCTGGAAGGCTATGCCGGTCTTGAAGACAACGTTCGCGAAGGCGATATGACACCCTTATTTGAGACTATTGTAAATGAAGTCAATCCACCCGAAGTGGATCTGGACGGACCGTTCCAGATGCGTGTTACCACGCTGGATTACAACACCTATGTCGGCGTAATAGGGATTGGCCGGATACAACGTGGCAGTGTCAAACCCAACCAGAGAATAACTGTCATTGATCGTTACGGCGAACAACACAATGCACGTATCCTGCAGGTGTTAGGTTTTCGCGGTCTTAAGCGCGTGGAAACAGCTGAAGCCAATGCGGGTGACATTATTGCGGTAACCGGTGTGGAAAACTTGCGTATATCGGACACTTTGTGTGACCGCGAAGCAGTACATGCCCTACCACCATTGACGGTGGACGAACCCACCATCAGTATGACCTTTCGCGTAAATAGTTCGCCATTTTCAGGAAAAGAGGGCAAATACCTGACCAGCCGACAGCTACGCGAACGACTGCTGCGTGAAGCCAGCCACAACGTCGCTTTGAGAATTGAAGAAACCACAGATGCGGAAAAATTTCGTGTATCCGGACGTGGCGAACTGCATCTTTCCATCCTGATTGAAACCATGCGGCGGGAAGGCTATGAAATGGCGATTTCCAGACCGGAAGTTATCCTTCATACTGAAAATGGTGAGACCCAGGAACCCTATGAGCTACTGGTCGTCGATCTGGAAGCCGACTACCAGGGTGCGGTCATGGAACGGCTTGGGCAACGACGTGGTGTGTTACAGGATATGCAACCCGACGGCAAAGGCCGTATTCGTATGGATTACATCATTCCGGCACGCGGATTGATCGGGTTTCAGTCAGAGTTCCGCACTGTCACAGCAGGAACCGGGCTGTTGTTTCATACTTTTGAGAACTATGGACCTTATAATCCAACTCCAATATCAACTCGTAACAACGGTGTCCTGATTTCCAACAGTACCGGCAAGGCTGTGGCCTATGCGCTGTTCAACCTGCAGGAGCGTGGCCGTATGATTATTGAAAGCGGCGTTGATATCTATGAAGGCCAGCTCATTGGTATCCATAATCGGGGCAATGATCTCACGGTCAATCCGCTGAAAGCCAAGCAGTTAACCAATATCCGAACAGTCATCAAAGACGACAACGTACTGCTGGCAACACCACATATCATGACCCTGGAACAGTCACTCGAATTTATCCAGGACGATGAACTGGTCGAAGTAACACCCAAATCCATACGAATCCGCAAGCTTCACCTGAAGGAACACGAACGCAAAGCGGCCGGACGGACTGCCAAAAAACTGGAAGCCTGAACCACCTCGAAAACCACCTGAGAGGACTTGAGCTATTGCAGGGCTTGACCCAATAGACTTTGCAAACGCTTGATATGGCGTTTTCTAAAACCGGCCTGCAGCACAATATCAAACCGTTCCGGAATGGCTGTGTCCAACTTGATATCGAGACTGATAATCCTGCCACGGCGTGATATCAAAAGAGTGGTTTCTTCGCCTGGGTAAAAACTAGTCATCAAGCTTTTCAGTGTATCAGGCGTAAGCCTCTCATCGCCAATGGCCAATATTTCATCCTGGGGCATTAAGCCTGCGATGGAGCCACCACTACCAGCGCGTACCGCTTTAACTACCAGTCCCGGTCTATCCTCATCCCAGATCACACCAAAGCCGATCTCCTGCTGTTGCCCGTTCTGTCCATCCGATGTTGTAGTCACGCCACGTTCAAGCCTGAGTCCATACCAGTCAAGCGCAACATCAACATCGAGCTCGATGGTTGTTGTTAACAAAGACTGAAGAAAGGCCCCTGCTTCCGAGCCACCCACATCAACAAGCACTTTTTTAAAGGCACCACTGTTGTATGGCTTATTGGCGTGTAAGCTATACATTTTTCGCATCACCTGATCCAGATTGTGGCGGCCTTTGCTTTCCTTCCTGAGATAGGTATCAAGCACAAAGCCGATGACAGCGCCTTTTGTATAGTAGCTGATGGTGCTGTTGATCGAGTTGGCATTGGGCTGGTAGTGACGAATCCATGTGTCCATAGACGCTTCTGTAACCGGACGTAACAATCTGCCTGGCGTCGTCTCAAGACGGTATATGTCTTGGGCTAGTAGTGCCATGTACTCTTCTGGCTCTATCAAAGCGGCACGCGACATCAACAAGTTGTCATAAAAACTGGTCAGCCCTTCAGCAAGCCACAGCTGGCTGGTATATTGCTCATGCTGATAATCATAGCGGGCCAGTTCAAGCGGGCGCATGCGGCGGACATTCCATACATGGAAGAACTCATGTGCGACAATACCCAACCATTTAATGTAGTTGTCACGGTCACGCATTTGTCGACGACCCGTCATCATCACCGTACTATGATCATGTTCAAGCCCCCCACTGCCTTCAACGGCAAAATTCAAGAACCAATAGGGTCTTTTAAGTGGATTGGTTCGCCAAAATGATTGTGTTTCAGCGACAATCTTTTTAACATCCTGTGCAGCCTGTTCACCATCCCAGAACTCATTATCACCCACATTTAACAGCACATAGTCCTGTTTTTTGTAGCTGAAGTGGTAGGAGGGTGCTTTGGCCACAGCCACTGGGTTATCGACTAATTCATCATAGTTATCCGCCTGATAACTACTGCCATCCTGGGCAAGCGGCATGGCCGTGAACACCTCACCTCTATCCTTGTCAGCAACAATGCTTAACAACTGAGGCAGATTGCGACTCTGGGCCGTGTAAAGAAAAACCGATGCGCCATTGATGAGAGAAAACGCCCTGCTCGCCCAACTGGCATTGACATTGATCTTTGGTGTGAACACTTCGTAATGAACGACCAGTTTTCCAACTTGACTTGTATTGACCTGCCAACGGTCTTTGCTGATTTTCTGTACTTGTAGTGCAGTGCCATCCCCGGAAACGGCCGAAATGCGATCCACGTTGGCAGCATAATTCTGTATCGAGTATGATCCGGGGGTCCAGTTAGGCATGATCAACTCTGTTACTGCAGTAGTGACCGGAAATTCAGAGCGCACCAAAATGAGTTGCTCTTTGTGCTTTGGGTAACTTAGCGAATGACGTACTTCACCAGCTGCTGAGACCGCCTGCGGCATCAAAAACAAAACCACAAGAAAAAGGAAAGGCATCAAGTACCCCCACTTGCGGCTCCAACCCAATGCTACTTTCAACAACAACGCGTACTAATCCAGCTTTTCAAACTTGCTGACGATCAGCATGGCCAATTCTAAGGCCTGCTCGTAATTAAGACGGGGATCCACAATCGATTTATAAGCCCGTTTTAAATCAGCCTCTCCCAGGTTTCTTGCGCCACCGGTACATTCCGTGACATCTTCGCCAGTCAGCTCCAGATGCGCACCACCAAGCTGCGAACCATGCTGGTGATGAAGCTCGATGGCCATTTCCATTTCACTCATAATATTGCGGAATCTGCGTGTCTTGATACCTGATGTCGTGGTCTCTGTATTGCCGTGCATCGGATCACACACCCACAAAACCGGAGAGTCTGAGTCTTGAGCTGCTCTGATCAATGGCGGTAACGTGGTTTCGATATGAGATGCACCCATTCTGTGGATCAGCACCATGCGGCCTGCCTCAGATTCAGGGTTGAGTGTTTCCAGCAAGCGTCGAAGATGAGTAGCATCAGCACCGGGACCCACTTTAATACCAATCGGGTTACGGATACCTCTGAAGTACTCAACATGCGCACCATCTACATCAGCGGTACGCATACCAATCCAGGGGAAATGAGTGGTTAAATTAAACCAGCCCTGCTGTCGTGGCACAGTACGGGTCAGTGCCTGCTCGTAATGCAAGTGCAGTGCTTCGTGTGAGGTATAAAAGTCTACCCGCTTAAGACTTCCTGCACGACGGCCTGAAATAGTTTCCATGAAATTGACTGCACGACCAAGGCTGTCTGCCAGACGTTGGAACTCGTCGGCAAGTGGTGAATGCTCAACCCAGCTCAAATTCCAATACTCGGGGTGATGCAAATCGGCAAAGCCTCCATCAACCAGTGCGCGGACAAAATTCATTGTCATTGATGAACAGGCATGACCCTGGATCAGACGCCGCGGATCCGGTTGCCTTGCCTCAGGTGTGAATTCAACTGAATTCACCAGGTCACCACGATAACTGGGCAAGGTCAGACCAGCGCGTGTCTCAACATCCGATGAGCGTGGTTTGGCGTACTGACCGGCAAAGCGCCCAACCCGGACAACCGGCTTCTGCAGTCCATGGGTCAAAGCGAGACTCATTTGCAAAAGTACTTTCAGACGGTTAGTGATGACTTCCGAATTACATTCGGCAAAGCTTTCTGCACAGTCACCACCCTGCAAAAAGAATCGGTTACCAGCTTGTGCCTCGGCGATCTGCTTTTTTAAGGATAGTATCTCCCATGACGTCACCAGCGGCGGCAAACTTGATAATTCAGCAAGTGTTGCTTGCAACGCCGCCGCATCAGGATAAGTCGCCTGTTGCTGTGCCTGCCGTGATTGCCACGAATCTGGCTGCCAGCCAATATTCTCTGGCAAAGTGTCCACATACTCCGTCGCCTTGCTCATCAATTCAATCTCACCTTTTTGTATCTCATGTTTCTTGCCTCACAACTTTGCTGGGCGGTAAACGACCCATAAAGTAACCAAACCCAATCCGGTATACCAAACAAAAGTCCACATCGGCATACTCAGACCCATAAAAGACCACTTTACTTCAGCGCAACTTCCCGATCCGTGAAGCACCGTTGAAAGCACCTCCATCAACGGAAAATTTTCCAGCATGTAATTTAATCCTGGACCGCACTCTGGTACGTCCCCAGCAGGTAAATGCTGTAACCAGGTATGGCGACCGGCTATGAAGGCACCGAAGATCGCACCAATCACAATCAGCCAGGCGTATATTCGCTGCCCGATCTGGCCCGGATTATGCCCTGAGGCCAACAATGCAAAAGCCCCCATCCAGAAGAAAGCCAGCCGTTGAAAAACACACAACGGACAGGGATCAAGATAGTTAACATACTGATTATACAGCGCAAAACCAAGCAGCGACATACAACATAAAGCCACCCATATATACCATATTCTTGGTCTTATTTTACTCAACATTTATCTTCCATACAGTTGCCAGAGAGGTGACAGTTAATGTTGTTTTCACTGTTATAATTCAACAATTCGTTTCAGGACAGTGACTGTACAGTAATGAACACAAAAAATGCACCATTAAAGGCACAAATAAGGGCGCCGCGGGGCTCGCAGATTAGCTGTAAAGGCTGGCACCAGGAAGCCGCCATGCGCATGTTGATGAACAATCTGGATCCGGATGTTGCCGAAAAACCGGAAGAGTTGATTGTTTATGGTGGTACTGGCAAAGCGGCCCGCAACCATGCTTGTCTGGAAAGAATTATCTCCACGCTCAAACGTCTTGAGAATGATGAAACACTACTGATACAAAGTGGCAAACCAGTGGGTGTTTTTCGCACCCATGAAGAAGCCCCGCGGGTCTTGATCGCAAATTCCAATCTGGTCCCACGCTGGGGTAACTGGGATGTGTTCCGGGATCTTGAGGAAAAGGGCCTGACCATGTATGGCCAGATGACTGCAGGCTCATGGATTTATATTGGTTCTCAGGGCATAGTGCAGGGAACCTATGAAACGTTTGCCGAATGTGCAAATCAACATTTTAGTGGCAGTCTACGTGGCCGTCTGACGGTCACTGCAGGTCTTGGCGGGATGGGTGGTGCACAACCTCTGGCCTGTACCATGAATGAAAGTAACTGTCTTGCGGTGGAGGTGGACCCGTGGCGTATCCAGCGTCGTGTTGAGACAGGATACTGTGATCGTATGACAGAAAGCCTTGATGAAGCACTTGAGATCATTGAGCGTTCCGATACACCAGTCTCGGTGGCACTGCTCGGAAATATTGCCGAGGTTTTACCTGAACTCGTACGCCGCAACGTTGTGCCGGACATCATTACCGATCAGACCTCTGCCCATGATTTGCGTGAAGGTTATATTCCCATTGGTTACTCGCTTGAAGACGCAGCGCGTCTGCGCAAGTCAGCGCCGGAAACCTATGACAACAAAGTACTTGATTCGATGGTGGTGCACGTTCGCGCTATCCTTGAAATGAAATCACGTGGCGCCATCTGCTTTGACTATGGCAACAACCTGAGGGGTCAGGTTGCCGATCACCGTGACATGCCAGAAGCGTTTGATTTTCCAGGTTTTGTACCTGCATACATACGTCCATTATTCTGCCGTGGGGCAGGCCCTTTCCGTTGGGCAGCCTTGTCTGGCGATCCTGAGGATATCCGCGTAACTGACGATGCAATCCTGGCCTTGTTTCCTGAAAAAATTTCCCTGAGGCGCTGGATTGAAAAGGCGCAGAAACATATCAGTTTCCAGGGCTTGCCAGCCAGAATTTGTTGGCTTGAGTATGGAGAACGTGCAAAAGCTGCGCTGAAATTTAATCAACTGGTACGTGAAGGCAAACTTAAAGCACCCATCGTGATCGGCCGTGATCATTTGGACACCGGTTCGGTTGCCTCACCCAATCGAGAGACCGAAGCCATGCGGGATGGTTCTGATGCCATTGCCGACTGGCCACTGCTCAATGCCATGCTGAACACTGCCTGTGGTGCCAGTTGGGTCTCTATTCATCACGGTGGTGGTGTGGGTATTGGATACTCCCAGCACGCTGGCATGGTTTGTGTCGCCGACGGCACAGAGATGGCAGATCAGCGTTTGCGTCGTGTGTTAACCGCTGACCCAGGCACCGGCGTCATGCGCCACGCAGACGCCGGTTACACCGATGCCGTAGAGATCGCCAATGAAAGAGGGGTTGACCTGCCCATGATCAACGGCGAGTGATACCAATGAATCCTGCAAATATACGCCTGGATCATCTGTATGCTGATCTCAACAACAGCATGCAGCGGCTACGCCAACAACACGAACCGGTCAGACAGTCACGAAAAATCGTTGACAATGCCCTGCTTGACGGAGATGCGCACTACGGTATCAATACCGGTTTTGGTGTGTTGGCCAACCAACGTATTTCAAATGATGAATTGGCCACTTTACAGAAAAACATACTTTTGAGTCATGCCTGTGGCGTGGGTGACCCGGTACCGCCGGAAATTACCCGCTTGATGTTACAACTCAAAATTCATTCACTTAGTCTGGGTTATTCCGGAGTTTCTGAAAAAACATTTATGCAACTGCTTGCACTGGAAGAACAAGGTGTACTGCCATGGGTACCCAGCCGTGGCAGTGTCGGCGCATCGGGCGATCTCGCACCGCTGGCTCACATGTGCTTGCCTCTCATTGGCCGAGGCGAGGTGTGGGATGATACTTTGTCGAGCAAGGTCCCGGCGAAGGCGGTATTAACGGCAAAGGGTATTGAACCGATCAGCTTGAAGGCAAAAGATGGTCTGGCGCTGATCAATGGCACCCAAATGATGGCGGCATATGGCGCATTTGTACTTGAACGCACGCTCGTTTTGCAACGTGAAGCTGATTTACTTGCCGCCATGAGTCTTGAAGCCCTGCAAGGTAGTGCAGCACCATTTGACGAACGAATTCACCTGATAAGGCCCCATCATGGCCAGCAGGTGGTCGCATCCAATATCAGGAAATTACTGGAAGGTAGCGAAATCCTCGCTTCACACCGCGACTGTGGCAAGGTCCAGGACCCCTACTCACTGCGCTGCGTGCCGCAGGTACATGGCGCCAGCAGGGATGCGTTGGACTATGCTCGCAACTGCCTCGAAACTGAACTGAATTCGGTCACCGACAACCCCCTGGTGTTCGAACAGGGTGATATTCTCTCCGGTGGGAATTTTCATGGCCAACCATTGGCACTGGCGATGGATTTTGCTGCCATTGCGCTTGCAGAGCTGGCCAGCATATCCGAACGACGAACGTATCTGTTACTGGAGGGACATGACGGGCTGCCCAAGCTGCTGATGCATGATACTGGCGTCAACTCCGGATTCATGATTCCGCAATATACTGCAGCTGCCCTGGTTTCTGAAAATAAGATTCTTTGTCACCCCGCCAGTGTGGATTCTATCCCGACCAGCCTGGGACAGGAGGACCACGTCAGCATGGGCTCAATCAGCGCATTCAAATTACTTGGCGTGTTGAGAAATGTTGAATGGGTGCTGGCAGTCGAATTACTGACATCTGCACAGGCGCTGGATTTCCGTAGCTCATTCTCACCCGGTCATGGGGTTGCGCTCTCCCATCAGGCTTTGCGGAAAGAAATCAAACACGCGGTTAAAGATTATGAAGTAAGAAATGATTTGGCTCAGTGTGCTGAAATATTACGCAGTGGCGCTTTATTGAAAGCTGTAGAGAACGATCTGGGTCCGCTCGGTTAATGCGGGTAATAAATAGCATGAACACACCAGAGACCCACAGCAGTGACCATACTCACTAATATTGGCCAACTCGCCACCTGCCCTCCCGGAGCGGTACAACAGGATGCGGGTCTGATCAATGACGCTGCGTTGGTATTTGAAGACGACAAAATCATTTGGGTGGGCCGTGAACAACTGGTGCCCGAACATTTCGTCACTCAAAGGCCCATAGACTGTGGCGGGCGACTGGTCATTCCCGGCTTGATAGATTGCCACACCCACCTTTGTTTTGGTGGCTGGCGCAGTGACGAATTTGAGATGCGTCTGCAAGGGCGTAGTTATCAGGATATCGCAGCCGCCGGTGGGGGTATCCGCAGCACTGTAGAGGCGACTCGTTCAGACTCCGCCAAACAGTTACTGGAGAAATCACTTCGCTCACTCAAAGGTATCCTGGATCTGGGCGTTACCACAATTGAATGTAAGTCAGGCTACGGTCTTGAGACCACTGCTGAATTGAAACAGCTGCAGGTTTACCGTCAGCTGTCTCAACAGCAACCCGTTGACCTTATACCAACCTTTCTGGGTGCACATATGGTGCCGGATGAATATCAACAACAGCGCGAGGATTACATCCGCTTATTATGTGACAGCTTGATACCTCTTGTGGGTAAAGAAAAGCTGGCAAAGTTTTGCGACGTCTTTGTGGAAGAAGGCGCATTCAGTATCAACGAGGCGCGGGAAATACTGTGCGCAGCTGCCAAAGCGGGTCTTGGCCTGAAGGTTCATGCAGATCAATTGAGCTCCGGTGGGGGTGCACAATTGGCGGCTGAATTGGCTGCAGTATCAGCAGAACACCTCGAATATGCAGATGAAAATGGTATCAAGGCACTGGCGGAAGCTGGTACTGTAGCTGTCAGTCTACCGTTGGCATCGTTATTTCTACGTGAACGTTATTTACCTGCTCGGCAGATGTTGGAGTCTGGTGTCAGGGTGGCGGTGGCGACAGATTTCAATCCTGGATCCGCACCTAGCTACCATCTACCACTGGCCATGACACTGGCCTGTGTTAATCAGCAAATGACGCCACAGGAGGTTCTGATGGGAGCGACAACGGTTGCCGCCCAGGCAATATCGGCCGAGCAACGAATTGGCTCGTTGTTACCTGGGTTTGATGCCGATATCGCTATTATTGACGCACCGACTGTTAACCACTGGCTTTATCACTTTCAGGCTAATGTATGTTGCGGAGTGGTCAAATCGGGACAATGGGTACGGGAATTAAGCTAAGCAGCAGCAAAATTGAGGTCAGATTTTATTTTTTTGATCGAAACGATTCACATTTAGTTGATCTAGATTATGTAACTCGCACATAAAGATGAATTACAATATGGTTTGTTAATGCGAATAACTCTCATTTGCATTTTTGAGGATACATATGACACTTGCAGATCTGGCACCTGGCGATACCGCCAAACTGGCCGAAATCGATACCCGGGACCCGGGCGTCATCCGCTTGATGATACTGGGTATGGTTGAAGACATTACCGTTCGCATGGAAAATATTGCCATCGGCGGTGACCCCTTGGAAGTTGGCTTCTTTGGTAGTTCTGTTTCCTTGCGTAAAGAACAGGCCCGTCGCTTCAAGGTCACGCGGATAACGACAGGTGATTGAAGCTAAAGAGGTAAAAATCCCCCTAAGCGGTATTGGCATCAGGCACAAAGCAAGGGCTTCCATAGCACTCGTCGGCAACCCAAATGCCGGAAAGAGTACCTTATTCAACCGTTTGACCGGTCTGCGTCAGACTACCGCAAACTTCCCAGGGGTCACGGTTGAGAAACACCAGGGTACGGTGCAACTTACTAATAATGCACTCTCTTTGATCGATCTGCCTGGAATTTACAGCCTGGATGGCAACTCAGTAGATGAGCGCATTGCTGTTGACGTAACACTCGGGCGTGTGACTGGTACACAACGCCCTTCTGGCCTTCTTGTCGTCATTGATGCCACACATATATATCAGGGTCTTTACCTGTTAGAACAATTATTGGAACTACAACTACCCACCATGGTTGCACTGACAATGATTGATGCAGCTACAGCCAACGGCATCAGTATTGACACAACCGCACTACAAATTGCGCTCGGTGGCATTCCTATTTATCCAGTCAGCAGTATTACAGGACATGGCCTGGAGGAATTAAAAGCCGGATTGGAAAACATCACGGCCATATCCACCCCTGCAATTCCTGCTTCATGGCCAGAACTGAGCGAAACAGCTCAACAACTATCAGAACAGTTGGGCGCAGACTGGCAACGAATCGACGTTATCCAGGCTTTACTACAAACCCACCCGGGCTTTGAAGGTAAACTGGGGCAGCTACTTGGTTCCGATACCGTTGCCAGCTTACGTTTGCGGCTATTCGGTGATGCCCCTCCACCTGCGGTAGAGGCACGCCATCGTTACCAATGGGTAAAAGGTGTTATTGGCAATGTGCAGGAGCAGGCCCCCTTATATACAAAAATCGGCGCGCGGATACTCCGCTGGACAAACCAGCCATGGCCGGCAACGGCTCTCTTTTTTGCCGTTCTGTTACTGGTATTCCAGGCAGTTTTCACCTGGGCGACACCGATGATGGATGCCATAGACCGGATCAGCTCAGGGCTGGCGAGTTGGATAGTAACCCATATAGGTGATAGTGCCTTCAGCAGTTTCCTGGCTGACGGTGTTATCGCTGGGGTAGGTAGCGTCATCATATTTTTACCTCAGATACTGATCTTATTTCTGTTTATTATTATTCTTGAGGACACCGGATATCTTGCACGAACTTCTTTTCTGATGGACCGCGTTATGCGTACCGTCGGCCTGTCCGGGCAATCCGTAATACCCATGCTATCCAGTTTCGCGTGCGCCGTGCCATCGATTATGGCGACCCGGGTCATCCCGGATCGTAGAGACCGTATCGCTACTATCCTGGCCGCGCCATTCATGACCTGTTCTGCCCGGCTTCCCATTTATGCATTGTTGATTGCTGCATTTGTACCTAACCAATACGTAGGTTGGTTTAATTTACAAGGGCTGGTGTTATTCGGACTTTATCTGATGGGCATATTAGGTGGTTTGGGTACTGCCTTGTTACTCAAATCCTCGGCGTTAAAAGGGCCAAAACCTCATTTCATGCTGGCTCTACCAGAATTTCGTGTACCCAATATTCAAACGGTTGCGTTCAAGCTTTTCGATCGTGGCCGGATTTTTCTTAAACGGGCAGGAACAGTTATTTTTGTTGTCGCGATCCTGGTTTGGACTCTGGCCTACTTCCCACGTATGGACACAACACACTACGTTCCTGTTACTGTCGCCACTGATTCTATTGACCAGTCTGTCACCAACAATGCGAGATCCGCTGCACAAATGGAGCAAAGCTGGCTGGGACGCATCGGCCGGACCATTGAACCTGTATTTAAACCGTTGGGTTGGGATTGGCGGGTCTCATCTGCAGTTGTAGCAGGCTTCCCTGCGCGAGAAGTAGTCGTTGCTGTTATGGGTACGATTTACGCGGTTGGATCAGATGCCGATGACCAGCGTCTTTCCGAAAAACTCAGGGCGGCAAAGTGGCCCGACGGGAAGCTTATTTTTACCTTGCCAATGGTTCTCGGTCTGTTGGTTTTTTACGCCTGGTGCCTACAGTGTGCTGCAACCCTTGCAACCATTCGTAGAGAAACCAATAGCTTGCGTTGGCCCCTTTTTGCCTGGACCTATATGACAACTATCGGTTACGTCGGTGCCCTGATCGTCTATCAGGTCGGTAGCTTATTTTAGGAACGCACAAAAAAAGCCCGGCGGTACCGGGCTTCTCTTTATAGATTATCAGACTGGCTTATTCTACGTCAGATTGCTCATCTTCACGCGGACGGCCAATCAGTTCAACATAAGCCATCGGTGCTTTGTCACCGGTGCGGTAACCACATTTCATGATACGTAAATAGCCACCTGGACGCTCCACATAGCGTGGTCCAATTTCACTAAACAACTTACCCACCGATGCCTTATCACGTAAGCGATCGAATGCAAGGCGCCGGTGTGCGACGCTATCACTCTTAGCGAGTGTTATAAGCGGCTCTGCCACACGGCGCAACTCTTTAGCCTTGGGTACAGTTGTCTTGATAATTTCATGCTCGAACAGTGAGTTGGCCATATTACGAAACATGGCTTTTCTATGACTGCTGTTGCGATTCAGTTTACGTCCTGATTTTAAATGACGCATATCTTATTCCTATTTCCGTGTGCTGATAACAGTGCCTGACTTTTACAGTAAAGATACCTGTTCTTGTAACACCAGTATTTTGTAACACCAGTATTTTGTAACAATTAAGCGTCTGACAGCGCGGCCGGTGGCCAGTTTTCAAGTTTTGTACCTAGTGAAAGCTCATGTTGAGCGAGCACATCCTTGATTTCAGTCAGTGACTTTTTACCAAGGTTAGGTGTCTTCAATAATTCCACTTCAGTTCTCTGAACCAGGTCGCCAATATATAAAATACTTTCTGCTTTCAAGCAGTTGGCAGAACGGACCGTCAGTTCAAGATCATCAATAGGACGCAGTAACACAGGGTCTATTTCCTGTGACTTTTCTTCTTCGACAATCTCGGTACGAGCCTTGAAATCAACAAACACGGCCAACTGGTCTGCCAGGATATTTGCCGCCATTTTTACAGCAGCCTCACAATCCATGGTGCCGTTTGTCTCAACATCCAGGATCAACTTGTCCAAATCTGTACGTTGTTCAACACGTGCTGTCTCCACACTGTATGAAACACGGCGAACCGGACAATATGAAGCGTCAAGCATCAATCGACCGATTGGACGGCTTTCTTCTTCGCTGACAAACAATTGGTTAGCAGCCTGGTAACCAACACCACGACGGACTTTCAACTGCATGTTGATACTGCCACTTTTGGACAATGTACAAATTAAATGATCCGGGTTCACCACTTCAATAGTATGGTCAAGCTGGATATCACCAGCAGTAACCGGCCCCTGACCGTCTTTGCTTAAGGTCAAAATAGCCTCTTCACGTTCAAACATGCGTAAGGCGACACCCTTGAGATTCAACAGGACTTCAATGATATCTTCCTGTAAGCCCTCAACCGCGGTGTATTCATGTAACACACCCTCAATTTCAACTTCCACAATGGCATTGCCGGGAATTGAAGACAACAATACGCGACGCAAAGCGTTACCTAGTGTATGTCCAAAGCCACGCTCTAATGGTTCAAGGGTAATACGAGCACGGTTGGGGTTGATCTCGTCAACACCGACCGCTCTTGGCCTTAACATACTTTCAATGACATCCATCATGGGATGTACCTCGCTCGTTAGTTAATTTGATGTAATTTTTCTGCTTAAACGTACAAAATAATCACGAATTTATTTGGAATAAAGCTCAACAATCAAACTCTCATTAATGTCAGCCGGTAAGTCATTCCGGTCCGGAAAGGTCTTATAAGTGCCTTCCATTTTCTCATTGTTGACTTCCATCCATACTGCAACCAGATCCATTTCCTGGCTCAGCGTGACCGATTCTTTAACACGCAGCTGAATTTTAGCCTTATCTGCAATGCTGACGACATCACCCGGTTTCACCTGATATGACGGAATATTTACCTGACTACCATTCACCTGAATTGACTTATGAGAAACCAATTGACGCGCCTGGGCACGAGTAACAGCAAAACCCATGCGATAAACCACATTATCAAGACGACTTTCAAGCAGTAACAGCAAGTTTTCACCGGTAGCGCCTTTCTGACCAGCAGCCTTTTTGTAATAGTTACGGAATTGCTTTTCCAATACGCCATAGGTCCGGCGAACCTTTTGTTTTTCACGTAACTGCATAGCATAGTCCGACAGGCGCTGGCGCCTTGAAGCACCATGCTGTCCAGGAACCTGATTCAGTTTACACTTGGACTCCAGTCCACGTGCTGGACTTTTCAGGCCCAGATCTACACCTTCGCGGCGCGCGAGTTTGCAGGTTGGTCCAATATATCTAGCCATTTCTAAAGCTCCTAAACGCGACGTTTCTTAGGCGGACGACAGCCATTATGTGGAATCGGCGTAACGTCAACGATGTTTGTAATTTTATAACCCAACGCGTTAAGCGCGCGAACCGATGATTCACGACCCGGACCGGGGCCCTTTACGCGAACTTCCAGGTTTTTCAGACCAAAATCAAGTGCGGTCCTGCCTGCAGCCTCTGCGGCCACCTGGGCAGCAAATGGCGTACTCTTACGTGAGCCTCGGAAACCGGCACCACCGGATGTTGCCCAGGAAAGAACATTACCCTGTCTGTCACTGAGCGTAATAATTGTGTTGTTAAAAGAAGCATGCACATGGGCGATACCATCGACCACGACCTTTTTGACCTTCTTTTTAGCTTTTGTGTTTGGCTTTGCCATTTTAATCCACCTGCAACCGCTTAACGCTTGATCGGACGCCGTGGACCCTTACGGGTACGGGCATTTGTTTTTGTACGCTGACCACGCACCGGTAAACCTCGGCGATGGCGAAGACCTCGGTAGCAACCGAGATCCATCAAACGCTTGATGTTCATTGCTACGTCGCGACGCAAATCACCTTCTACGGCAATTTTTGCCACTTCCGCACGAATGCCTTCGACCTCAGGTTCTGTGAGATCTCTTATTTTCGTGTCAGGCGCCACCTTGGCCGCTTCGCATATTTGCAACGCGCGTGTGCGTCCAACCCCATAAATGGTGGTCAAAGCAACCCAAGCGTGCTTTTGATCTGGTATGTTGACTCCAGCGATGCGAGCCATACTATATTCTCCTGCTACTGTTGGTGCGGCTTAACGTAAACAGCACATTATATCGAAATGACTTAACCGGTAAAAGCTGCAATTCACTTAAAAACGAATTGCTCAGCCTTGTCTTTGCTTATGTTTCTTGTCTGTGCAAATGACGTAAACAACGCCCCTGCGACGGACAATCTTGCAATTCCGGCAAATCTTTTTTACTGAAGCTTGCACCTTCATTGCAGCTCTCCTTAGATAACAAAGGCGGTGACGCTGTTCCGGTATACCGGTCTGGCGCATCCCGCCAACAACTACATGACCGAAGCCATGCTCTCAAAAACTGTTTA
The DNA here is from genome assembly GCA_021772935.1 of Gammaproteobacteria bacterium. Lineage (GTDB taxonomy): Bacteria > Pseudomonadota > Gammaproteobacteria > Xanthomonadales > SZUA-36 > SZUA-36. Next base: position 10,752 of record JAJFLA010000032.1, on the reverse strand, counting down.
TTTGCGTACTACACCCGAACGTCCGTATGACTTCAGGTTTGCCTTTTTCATCAGGTTATCGTACTTGTGTGATATCAAATGTGCCTGCACCTGGGCAATGAAGTCCATGATGACAACCACAACAATTAGCACCGACGTACCACCAAAATAGAACGGCACTGCCCAAATAACTCGGAGAATGTCTGGTAACAGACAAACTGCGACCAGATACAAGGAACCAACCATCGTTAACCGGGTGAGCACATTGTCAATATAATCGGCTGTGTGCCGACCGGGACGTATTCCGGGTATAAATGCACCGGACTTCTTCAGGTTGTCTGCTGTTTCTTTGGAATTAAAAACCAACGCCGTGTAGAAGAAACAGAAAAATATAATCAGGGACGAATACAAAAGTGTGTACGGCAAATTGCCCGGTGTTAGTGCAGCCGATACATCCGTCAACCAACCCATGTTTTCCGAGCTGGAAAACCAGGTCGCCAGTGTAGACGGGAAAATCACCAGACTGGATGCAAAGATCGCCGGAATCACACCCGACATATTCAGCTTCAACGGTAAATGCGTTGCCTGGTTCTGGTAAGCAACCCTACCCTGACGCTGGGCGTAATTAACTGTAATGCGCCGCTGACCACGTTCTACCCGAACAATAAAATAAACCACTCCAAGAACAAGAAGCAAGATAAACAAGGTCGCTGGTATGCTCAATTGGCCAGTATTAACAAGCTCAAGCGTACCCGCGATAGCACGTGGTAAACCGGCAACAATACCTGCAAAAATGATCAACGAAATGCCGTTACCCACACCTCTTTCGGTAATCTGTTCACCCAGCCACATTAGGAATAATGTACCTGCGGTAAAGGAAATCATCGCAGTGAAAACAAATCCAAAACCTGGTGAAAAAACCATGGTGCCTTGACTCTGCAAAGCCAATGCAATACTTCCAGCTTGTATCGCTGCCAGCAGCACGGTAAAAATACGTGTGTACTGAGTGATCTTCTGGCGACCACTGGAACCCTCTTTCTTCAACTGTTGTAGTTGTGGTATCGCACTACTCATTAACTGCATAATAATCGAGGCAGAAATGTATGGCATTACACCTAATGCAAACAACGACATACGTTCTAACGCCCCACCCGTGAACATATTAAATACATCAATGATGGTGCCCTGCTGGGTATCCATAAACTGGAGCAGTTGCTGTGGATTGATACCTGGAACCGGAATAAAGGTACCGACACGATACACAATCAGTGCTGCAAGCACGAACAACAAGCGCTGCCGTAACTCGGTCAACCGACCAAGACCACCAAGTGTCTCTGCAACTTGTGAAGGCGTCTTCGCCATTATTCGACCTTTCCGCCCGCTGCTTCAATCGCGGCTTGTGCACCCTTGGTAACAGCCAGGCCTTTCAACGTAACCGCACGACCAACTTCACCAGTGTTAATGACTTTTACTTTTTTTGCATCGTGTTTGACAATGCCTGCTTTTTTCAATGTTTCCATATCAATAACATCGGCTTCCATGGCTGCGATGTGGTACAGACGAACTTCTGCTTTGTAGCGCGCAGTCAGCGAGGCAAATCCACGTTTTGGCAAACGACGTTGTAAAGGCATTTGACCACCCTCAAAACCGACCTTATGAAAACCGCCAGAACGTGATTTCTGGCCTTTATGTCCACGACCAGCGGTCTTGCCATCGGTTGAGCCAATACCTCGGCCAACCCGTTTACGGTTCCTTTTGCTACCCTCGGCGGGGCTGATTGTATTCAATTTCATGACTGTACTTTCCTTTTAAACAGGCTCGCAAAAGCGCCTTAGACCGCTTCCACTCGTACCATGTAATAAACTTTATTAACCATACCACGCACAGAAGGTGTATCTTCCAGTGTCACGGTCTGGTGCATACGCTTTAGGCCGAGACCACGAATGCATTCTCTGTGTTTGGGCTGGGTTCCGATCGGTGAACGGACCAGCGTTACATTTATTTGTTGTTTCTTAGCCATTATTCTGCTCAGTTATGGTTCGCCAGGATCTCATCAACCGGTTTGCCTCGTTTGGCTGCAATTGATTCCGGGTTATGCATGGCTATGAGACCCTTGATGGTCGCACGGACCAGGTTAATCGGCGTATTGGAACCAACGCTTTTTGCAAGTACGTTGTGAACACCAACCGTTTCCAATACAGCTCGCATAGCGCCACCAGCAATAACGCCAGTACCTTCTGAAGCAGGTTGCATATAGATTTTTGAGCCACTGTGACTGGCTTTCACCGGATGCCACAATGTGCCATCTTTGAGTGAAATTGTGACCATGTCACGACGTGCTTTCTCCATGGATTTTTGGATCGCAACAGGAACTTCCTTAGCCTTTCCATAGCCAAATCCGACCTTGCCGTTACCATCACCAACAACACTCAGTGCTGTAAAACCGAACACACGTCCACCTTTAACAACCTTGGCAACACGGTTGACGGCTACCAGCTTTTCCAGCATCCCGTCGCCATTATCTCTGTCCATTCTTGACATTTTTATACCTGCTTTCCTGATTCAGTCAGTGGGGCGAACTAAAATTTAAGTCCGCTTTCACGTGCGGCATCGGCCAATTCGGCTACCCTACCGTGGTAACGGTAGCCAGAGCGATCAAATGCAACATCCAATACACCAGCAGCCACCGCTCTTTCAGCTACTGCTTTGCCAACAGCCTTGGCAGCATCCTTATTGCTGGTGCTGGTCAAGCTAGTACGCAAATCTTTTTGCAATGTCGAGGCAGCAGCGATAACGCTTCCACCTTGTGCCGAAATGACCTGCGCATAAATATGACGTCCACTGCGGTGCACCGTCAGACGGGCCACGCCCATGCGGCGAATGTGTGCACGGGCCTTTTTAGCCCTGCGCAATCGTGCTGTTTTCTTATCCATTACTCATTCCTCTTAAGCAAGCAAGGTCTAATTTCAGACCGCGCCATTAAAGACCAAAATTAAGCCTTTTTAGCTTCCTTCCTGACAACACGTTCATCGGCATAACGCACACCTTTACCCTTGTAAGGCTCAGGTGGTCGGTATGATCGTATCTCGGCTGCAACTTGACCAACTTTTTGCTTGTCACATCCACTCACAATGATTTCCGTCTGCGAAGGAGTTTCAATCGTAACGCCTTCAGGTGCGCTATATTCAACCGGGTGGGAAAAACCCAACGCAAGATTCAGTTTGCTACCCTGAAGTTGTGCGCGATAACCCACACCGACCAGTTGCAGTTTCTTCTGAAAACCAGCGGTTACACCAGTGACCATATTATTAACCAGCGCCCTAAATGTGCCAGCCATCGCAAAACTCTTACCATCGCTCGGCTTTACTATGTACTCGCCATCGGTTTCATTCAGGCAGACGTCAGGATGCAAAACCAATGCGAGATTACCCTTGGGACCTTTTACGTTTACCTGCGAACCACTGATGTTAATATCCACACCAGAGGGCAGTTTTATTGGATTTTTGGCTACGCGTGACATAGTAGTCTCCTAATAATTAACAGGCACTAGGCCACGAAACAAATGATTTCGCCGCCGTGACCAGCAGACCGAGCTGCCACGTCAGTCATAAAGCCGCGTGAAGTACTTACAATTGCAATACCCAGGCCATCAAGAACACGCGGTAGCTCGTCTTTACGACGATACACGCGCAGACCGGGGCGGCTCGCCCGTTTTATGCTATCTATAACGCCACGTCCTTCAAAGTACTTAAGTGTAACTTCCAGATTTGGCTTACCGTTGTTTTCATCGACGCGAAAGTCTGTGATGTAACCTTCATCTTTCAATACGGAGGCTATACCCACTTTGACTTTTGAGTTCGGCATACTTACCAGTACTTTACTGGCTGACTGTCCATTTCTGATACGTGTCAGCATGTCGGCAATCGGATCACTCATACTCATGATTAAATACCTTGTTTCATTTTAGAACTGGTCTGAGACCAGCTTGTTGTCTGTTACCAGCTGGCCTTTCTTAGCCCTGGAACGTCGCCCCGCATGGTAGCTTCGCGCAGCTTATTACGGGACAGTCCGAATTTGCGATAGAACCCACGTGGACGACCGGTAATTTGACAACGATTACGTTGACGTACCGGGCTGGAATCCCGCGGTAACTTTTGCAACGAAAACATTGCCTGCTGTTTCTCTTCAAACCCAACTTCCGGGTCCGCAATGATCGCCTTGAGCTCGGTGCGCTTATTGACATATTTGCCGACTAGCTTGGTGCGCCGCTTCTCGCGATTGATCATAGATACTTTTGCCATGCTAAGGTCCTTACCTATTTATCTTTGAACGGAAAGTTGAAAGCCTGTAACAGGGCCAATCCTTCCGCATCGTTTCTTGCATTCGTGGTAATGATGATATCCATACCGCGAATAGTGTCAATTTTGTCAAAGTCGATTTCAGGGAACATGATCTGCTCCGCGATACCAAAACTGTAATTACCCCGACCATCAAACGATTTTCGGTTTAATCCACGAAAATCACGAATACGTGGAATGGAAATATTAACCAGGCGATCCAAAAATTCGTACATGCGCTCACGTCGTAACGTAACCTTGCAACCTACCGGCCAACCATCACGAATCTTGAATGAAGCCACCGATTTTCGTGCGTTGATGACAATCGGTTTCTGGCCGGCAATTACCATCATATCTGCGGTTGCGTGAGCCATAACCTTTTTATCGGTCACAGCTTCGCCCACACCCATATTTAACGTAATCTTGGTGATTTTTGGCACTTCCATGATGTTCTTAAGCGCAAGCTTATCCATCAATTGTGGAGTGAGTGTTTCTTTGTAGTGTGTTTGTAATCTGGACATTTTACTGATCTCTAGATTTCGACGGCTTCGCCGGTGGATTTAAAAATACGCACCTTTTTGCCATCTTCCAGCGATTTAAAGCCGATACGATCTGCTTTTCCGGTCGCCGGATTAAACATTGCCACGTTGGAAATGTGAATCGATGCTTCCTTTTCAACAATGCCGCCTGGCTTATTTCGACCCGGATCAGGTTTTGTGTGGCGCTTTATCATATTCACATTTTCGACCAGCAAGCGTTCGCTATCCAAAATCTGGAGTACGTGGCCCCGCGTGCCTTTGCTGCGACCCGTTGTAACGATTACCTCATCGCCTTTATGTATACGTTTCATCTCTTACTCCTCCCGCTCAAAGCACTTCAGGTGCAAGCGAGACAATCTTCATAAACCGCTCTGAACGCAATTCACGTGTAACCGGTCCAAAAATACGCGTACCGATTGGCTCCAGTTTCGGACTCAACAGCACTGCTGCATTGGTATCAAACCGGATCAGCGAACCATCACTGCGACGCACACCACTTCTGGTACGCACGACAACCGCATCATATACCTCACCCTTCTTGACTTTACCGCGTGGAATCGCATCCTTGACGGACACCTTGATGATGTCGCCAATACGCGCATAACGCCGCTTGGAACCACCCAGCACCTTAATACACATCACCCGACGTGCACCGCTGTTGTCGGCAGCTGTCAACATGGACTGCATTTGAATCATTTTAGTATTCTCCGGCTCGAACCGATGGTCGGGCTATTGTGCCCGCTCCAGAATCTCAATTACCCGCCAGCTCTTTGATTTAGAAAGAGGACGGCACTCAGCGATTAAAACTTTATCGCCTTCTCCACAATTGTTTTCTTCGTCGTGTGCACTAACCTTGGTGGAGCGCTTAATGTATTTCCCATACAACGCATGCTTGACCTGACGCTCAAGCAGTACTGTCACACTCTTATCCATTTTATTGCTGACAACTCGCCCAGTCTGCGTGCGCTTGATTTCTTGTGTCGTACTCATGCCGCATTACCTTCAGTTGATTTATCACTCATGACGGTCTTGATTCGTGCTATATCACGACGTACACGACGCAGTTCATGAACATTGGTCATTTGACCCATTCCTTTTTGCATTCTTAGGCTGAACTGTTCCTGTAATAAGCCTTTAAGCTCATCACGCAATTCAACTACCGTCTTGCTTTTCATTTCATTTACGTCCATTACATCACCGATCTCGATACAAAGGTGGTCTTCACCGCCAGTTTGGCCGAAGCCAGGCGGAATGCTTCACGAGCAGCTTCCTCAGAAACACCTTGAATTTCATAGAGCACACGACCAGGCTGAATTGGGGCAACCCAGTATTCCACGTTGCCTTTACCTTTACCCATGCGGACTTCAACCGGTTTCTTGGTGATCGGTTTATCAGGAAACACACGGATCCACAATTTTCCGCCGCGTTTTACATAACGGGTAATGGCACGTCTAGCAGCTTCGATCTGGCGCGCAGTTATAAACCCTCGCGTCGTAGCTTTAAGTCCATACTCACCGAAGCTGACACGGTTACCCACCTGGGCCATGCCACGGTTACGCCCCTTCATCTGCTTTCTGAATTTTGTTCGTTTTGGCTGCAACATCACTCAGTCTCCTAGTTGGTGCCGGTCTTGTTGCCAGACTTTTCAGGTTTGGCTGCATACAGGTCGAATACTTCGCCCTTGTAAATCCAAACTTTGACACCGAGGATGCCATAGGTTGTAGCAGCCTCAACAACGCCGTAATCCACATCCGCGCGTAGTGTATGTAAAGGCACCTGACCTTCGCGATACCATTCGCTGCGCGCAATATCAGCACCATTCAAACGACCTGACAGCTTCACTTTGATGCCCAGGGCACCAAGACGCATCGAATTACCAACCGCACGCTTCATTGCACGACGGAACATAATGCGGCGTTCAAGTTGCTGTGCAATACCTTCAGCTACCAGCTGTGCGTCCAGCTCCGGCTTGCGAATTTCAGCTACCGAGATGTGGGTTGGAACGCCCATCCGTGCAGTTACTTCACGGCGAAGACGTTCAATATCCTCACCCTTCTTACCAATCACAATACCCGGTCTTGCCGTATGTATAGTGATACGGGCTGTTTTCGCTGGCCGCTCGATCTGTATACGGCTTACCGCTGCCTGTTTCAGACGCTGTTGCAGATAGGCTCTGACCGCAAGATCAGAATTCAGCATTTCTGCATATTCGCCATGCTCGGCATACCAAGTTGAATTCCAGTCCTTGGATATGCCCAGACGGATACCGATTGGATGTACCTTTTGACCCATAATATTTGTCCTGGTCTATTCGCTGTCGGCCACAGTCAACGTAATATGACTGGTCCGTTTCAAAATCTTTGTACCGCGCCCTTTGGCACGTGCTCTACCCCGTTTCAATGTCGGGCCCTCGTCAACCATGACAGTAGAGATACTCAATTCATCGATATCTGCACCATCATTGTGCTCAGCGTTCGCAATTGCAGAAAGCAATACCTTCTTCATAATGCGGGCTGCTTTTTTGGTGCTGAAAGCCAGCAGTTGCTCGGCTTTCTCAACCGGCATACCACGAACCTGATCCGCTACCAGACGAACTTTTTGCGCCGAAATTCTTGCGCCTCTCAATTTTGCTGTTGCATTCATGGTCATTACCTACTTGGTCTTGCGATCGCCAGAATGACCTCTAAAGGTCCGGGTTTGCGCAAATTCACCCAGCTTGTGCCCAATCATCTGATCATTGATCAAGATCGGTACGTGTTGCCGTCCGTTATGTACAGCAATGGTTAAACCAACCATCTCCGGCAGAATCATCGAACGCCGAGACCAAGTCTTGATCGGACGTTTATTATTAGTCTCAACTGAATCTGCTACTTTCTTTGCCAGATGATGGTCAATGAAAGGTCCTTTTTTAATCGATCTTGCCATGTTCGCTATCCGTTATTTTCCAGACCGACGGACTATATACTTGTCCGTACGCTTGTTACTGCGAGTCTTGTATCCCTTGGTCGGAACACCCCAGGGTGAAACCGGGTGACGGCCACCCGAAGTACGGCCTTCACCACCACCGTGCGGGTGATCCACCGGGTTCATGGCTACACCACGAACGGTTGGACGAACCCCGCGCCAACGTTTAGCACCGGCCTTACCGAGTTTTTCCAGATTATGCTCGGAATTCGAAACCTCACCAATCGTTGCACGACAGCGCGTTGGGATTTTCCGCATTTCACCTGAACGTAACCTTAAAGTTGCATACTGACCCTCGCGCGCGACCACCTGAACAGCTGCACCGGCACTTCGTGCCAGTTGCGCGCCTTTGCCCGGCTTCATTTCCACGCAATGTACCACTGTACCCACAGGTATGTTACGCAATGGTAAGCAGTTACCCGGTTTGATAGCTGCATCACGACCGCTCTTGACCGGATCACCGGAACGCAAACCCTTAGGTGCAATGATATAACGACGTTCACCGTCTGCGTACAGAACCAGGGCAATATGCGCTGTGCGATTCGGATCATGCTCAATCCGCTCAACACGAGCATCGATACCATCCTTATCACGCTTAAAGTCAATAACACGATAATGCTTTTTATGACCACCACCACGATGACGCGTCGTTATGCGACCGGCATTATTGCGACCACCAGTGCGTGATTTTTTCTCCAGTAGCGCCGCATGTGGTGCACCTTTGTGCAGGTGATCATGTTTGACCTGCACAACACCACGACGTCCTGGTGAAGTTGGTTTTGCCTTAACAATTGCCATAACCAAATATCCTTAAACTGTTTCCCCGCCCAGGAAGTCAATTACTTGTCCTTCCTGTACGCGAACATATGCTTTTTTCCAGTCGTTACGCTTGCCGGTACGGAGCTTGAATGACTTGCTCTTACCTTTAACATTAACAATGCGAACTGACTCTACATTGACCTCGAACAGCTTTTCAACGGCGTCCTTGATCTCTTTCTTATTGGAATCGGTGGTCACTTTAAAAACGTACTGATTACTAGTTTCAGCAACCCTGGTTGACTTTTCAGTCATCCGAGGAGAAAGCAAAACCTTAAATAAGCGTTCATTGCTCATCCCAACCACTCCTCAATCTTCTTAACTGCTTCAACAGTCATAATTACTTTGTCTGCGGCCACCAGACTGACAGGATCCAGGCCTGCAACATCCAACACATAAACATTGGGTACATTACGCGCTGCCAGGAACAAATTCCCATCAACTTCTGATGTAACAATCAAACCCTTCTCAAAACCCTGTTCTGCCAACTTCGTCAGCAAGTCACTGGTTTTCGGTGTGCTGAGCTCGAATGAATCCAGCACAACCAAGCGTTCTTGACGAACCAACTCTGAAAGGATGGCCTGCAATGCACCACGGTACATCTTTCGGTTCACCTTTTGTGAATGGTCCTGAGGCCGGGCCGCAAAGGTCCTGCCACCACCACGCCATAATGGGCTACGAATGGTACCGGCCCGTGCGCGACCAGTACCTTTCTGACGCCAGGGTTTACGTCCACCACCGCGTACATCTGAACGGGTTTTTTGTGCCTTGGTTCCTGCACGTCCGCCTGCCAAATAGGCTGTCACGACCTGATGAACCAGTGCTTCAGAAAAGTCACGTCCAAAAGTAGCTTCCGAAACCTTAATGGCCTTTCCACCTGCAACTGCGAGTTTCATCATCATTCTCCTCAGTGCATCTTCACGGCGGGGCGAACCGAAACCTGGCCACCATTGGCACCGGGAATCGCGCCCTTGATCAACAACAGGTTACGCTCGACATCGATCTGCACCACTTCAAGATTCTGTGTGGTAACACGTACGTCACCCATGTGGCCCGCCATCTTCTTCCCCTTGAATACTCGTCCAGGAGTCTGGCACTGGCCTATGGAGCCTGGTGCACGATGCGATAGTGAATTACCGTGGGTGGCATCCTGCATTGCAAAATTATGACGTTTTACGGCCCCGGCAAAACCTTTACCCTTGCTCGTACCGGTGACATCTACTATCTGGCCGGTTTCAAATTGTTCCACATTAAGCACAGCACCTGCTTCCAGGTCTTTGCCCTCTTCGCTGTTCAGTCTCAGCTCCCACAGGCCTTCACCCGCTTCTACTTCAGCTTTACTGTAGTGCCCTGCTTGTGGTTTGCTCACCAAACTACTGCGTCTGTCACCCAGGGTTACCTGCAATGCGCTGTATCCGTCCGTCTCCACAGTTTTTACTTGTGTAACACGGTTAGGGCTAACCTCGATGACCGTCACAGGAATACTGTCACCCTGCTCGGTAAACACTCGGGTCATGCCGCGTTTGCGGCCTATTAATCCAATCGTCATTGTTCTGCCTATCGTCCTGTTCTCTTCAAACCGATCAGTACAATTTGATCTGTACATCTACGCCAGCTGCAAGATCCAGCTTCATTAGCGCATCCACGGTCTTGTCATTTGGATCTATAATGTCCATCAGGCGTTTATGTGTTCGTGTTTCATACTGATCCCGGGCATCCTTATTGACATGTGGAGAAGTCAACACAGTAAAACGCTCAATACGGGTGGGCAACGGGATCGGACCACGCACCTGAGCGCCAGTCCGCTTAGCGGTTTCCACAATTTCACTGGCTGAGCGATCGATCAAACGATGATCGAATGCTTTCAACCGGATACGAATTCTTTGATCAGCCATTTCTTTAGCTCGCTCTACTCGTCTTATTCAAAGATCTTGGCAACAACGCCAGCACCAACTGTACGGCCACCTTCGCGGATTGCGAATCGTAGACCTTCTTCCATCGCAATCGGTGCGATTAACTCTACTTTCATCTGTACATTGTCCCCAGGCATCACCATCTCTACACCATCAGGCAACGTCACCGCACCCGTTACATCCGTCGTACGGAAGTAAAACTGC